>UBKJ01000003.1 GCA_900465915.1 Hyphomicrobiales bacterium | reverse complement strand
CGGCGGCATCGTGGTCGAGAAATTCGACTATGACGAGCCCGGCAAGGACGCGGCCGACAAGCCCGCCGTCGCCGTTCGCCGCCTGCTGCGGGTCGGCCGGCTGGGCGTCGGGCTGGTTGTCAGTTTCCGGCGCGGCGGGCTTGTCGGCCGCGTCCTTGCCGGGCTCGTCATAGTCGAATTTCTCGACCACGATGCCGCCGTCCGCCTTGGGCGCGGCGTCGCCTTCCACCACCGTCACCGGACGGTCGAGCGCGCCGAAGAAGGGCGCGATGAAGATCGCCGCCAGCAGCGCGCCCGTGACGGCGGCGAAGCCGCCGAAGACGAAGCGTCCGTGATGCTTGCGCTGCGCCGTCATTGGCTGGCCCACAGGATGCGCGCGATCCATTCCACGTCCTTCGTCTCGAAGACGCGGTTGGGATGGTCGGGATTGAGCGAATGCAGCTCCAGCGTGCGCGGCGTCTGCCGGTGCAGGATCTTGGCCATGACTTCTCCGTCCTTGGTGCGCACCACCACGCGGTCGCCGCGGCGCACCGGCGCGTTGGGCGCGACGATCAGCGTGTCGCCGTCGCGATAGAGCGGCAGCATGGATTCGCCCGACACCTCCAGCGCATAGACGCCCGCCCCCGGCCCGGCCGGGAACTCGACGATGTCCCAGCCCTGCCCGGCCGGAAAGCCGGCGTCGTCGAAATAGCCGCCCGCCCCCGCCTCGGCCATGCCGAGCAGCGGGATGGAGCGCGTCTCCTGCCTATAGTCGCCATAGGCCGGCGGCGGCTCGTCGCCCGAGATGAGGCGGGTGAAGTCCTCGACCGTCGCGCCGGTCGCCTCCATCACCTTGGCGAGCGATTCCGTCGACGGCCAGCGCGCGCGCCCGTCGGCGGCGTAGCGCTTGGATTTGTTGAATGTGGTTGGGTCCAGCCCGGCCCGCCGCGCCAGCCCCGACGCGCTCAAGGCGTGGCGCTCGGCCAGGGCGTCGATCGCCGCCCAGACGCTCTCATGGGAAAACATCGCCTCGATCCGTCACAGGATTTTAAACCTAACTTCCGCTCCCGAATTTTCGCAAGACTAGCGAAAAACGCGATTTCACGCAAGCCGCCGGAATCGACAGGGAAAATTTTCTTAAACCCGATAGAAAAGCGCGGGCTGGAGCCGCGCTTTTCCGTTGTAAAGGGTCACGCCGCTTTCTGCGCCTCGCCCTTGTAGGGGTTGAAGCGGCGATAGAAGCTGTCGCCGGTCTCGGCCATGTCGAGAAGCAGCTTCGGCGGCTTGAACTGCGGGCCGTATTTCTTCTGCAAGTCTTTGGTGAGACTCACGAATTTCTTCGCGCCCATGCCGTCGATATAAGACAGCGTTCCGCCCGTATAGGGCGCGAAGCCGAAGGCGAGGATGGAGCCGACATCGGCCTCGCGCGGGTCGGTGACGATGCCCTCCTCCATCACCCGCGCCGCCTCCAGCGCGATGGTGACGAGGAAGCGCCGCTTCAATTCGCCCACGTCGATCCTGTCCGGGTCCTGCTGCGGATAGAGGTCCTTGAGGCCGGGCCAGAGGTGCTTCTTGGCCGGTTTCGCCGGATAATCGTAGAAGCCTTTGCCGTTCTTGCGGCCCTTGCGGTCGAACTCGTTGACCAGCCGGTCGACAAGCTCCACATGGCGCGGATCGATGGCCCTGGGGCCGAGATCGGCGAGCGTGGCCTTGAGGATTTTCTGCGACAGGTCGATGGCCGTCTCGTCGTTGAGCGCCAGCGGCCCGACCGGCATCCCGGCCATGCGGGCGGCGTTCTCGATCATCGCCGGCGGCACGCCCTCGATCAGCATGTTGTAGGCTTCCGACATGTAGCGCAGCACGCAGCGATTGACGTAGAAACCGCGCGTGTCGTTGACGACGATCGGGGTCTTTTTGATCGCCCGCACATAGTCGAGCGCCACGGCCAGCGCCTTGTCGCCGGTCTTCTTGCCGAGGATGACCTCCACCAGCATCATCTTGTCGACCGGCGAGAAGAAATGGATGCCGATGAAATTCTTCGGCCGCTTCGACACCTTGGCCAAGCCGGTGATCGGCAGGGTCGAGGTGTTGGAGGCGAAGACGGCGGAGGCTTTCAGCGCTTCCTCGGCCTTTTCGGTCGCCACGCGCTTGACCTCGCGGTCCTCGAACACGGCCTCGATCACCAGATCGGCCCCGGCGAGCGCCGCGTAATCCGGCGTGGCGGTGATGAGCGACAGGAGCTTTTCCTTGTCCGCTTCCGTGGCGCGGCCCTTCTGGATTTCCTTGGCGATAAGGTCGGCGGAATGGGCCTTGCCCTTGTCGGCGGCTTCCTGATCGCGGTCGATCAGCACCACCGGAATGCCGGCCCTGGCCGTCACATAGGCGATGCCCGCCCCCATGAAGCCCGCGCCGATGACGCCGATCTTCTTGAAATTGGTCGGCTTTTCGCCGACCGGGCGACGCGCGCCCTTGTTCAGCTCCTGCAAGGAGACGAACAGCGAGCGGATCATCATGCCCGCTTCGGTCGTTTGCAGGATCTCGGTGAAATAGCGCTGCTCGATCTTCAGCGCCGTGTCGAAGGGAACCAGCAGCCCCTCATAGACGGCCTTGAGGATGGCGAGCGCCGCCGGATAATTGCCGTAGGTCTCGCGGCGCAGGATCGCCGTCGCCGCCGGCCAGAGATTCGCACCCGCCGCCGAATAGATCGCGCCGCCGGGGAGCTTGAAGCCCTTCTCGTCCCATGGCTGCACCGGCTTGAGGCCGTTCTTGATGAGCTTCTTCGCCGTCTCGACCAGCTTCTTCGCCGGCGCGATCTCGGTGACGAGCCCCATCGCCTTGGCGCGCTGGGCGGTCAGGCTGGAGCCGGTGGTCATCATCTGAAGCGCGTCCTGCTGGTTGGCGAGGCGCGGAATGCGCTGCGTGCCGCCCGCGCCGGGGAACAGGCCCACCTTCACCTCCGGCAGCGCCATTTTCAGCCCCTGTGCATCGGAAACGACACGAGCATGGCAGGCGAGCGACATTTCCAGCGCGCCGCCCATGCAGGTTCCGTTGATGGCCGAGACCCACGGCTTGCCGCCGGTCTCCAGCTTGCGGAACAGCCCGCTCATGCGGCCGACATTGTCGAACAGCGCCTTGACCGCGCCTTCGGGGTCCTTCGCCTTCTGCTTCTGGAAGGTCTTGAACATGCCCTCCAGCATGGTCAGGTCCGCGCCGCCGGAGAACGTATCCTTGCCGGAGGTGATGACCACGCCCTTCACCGCCGCGTCGGCGATGGTCGCATCCACGATGGCGTTCAGTTCCTCCAGCGCCTCGATGGTGAAGACGTTCATCGAACGGTCGGGCATGTCCCATGTGACGAGCGCGATCCCGTCGGCGTCGGTCTCGATACGGAAATTCTCGTAAGCCATTGAAACAACTCCCTTACACGCGCTCGATGATCGTGGCCGTGCCCATGCCCGCGCCGATGCACAGCGTCACCAGCGCCACATTGAGGTCGCGGCGCTCCAGCTCGTCCAGCACGGTCCCGAGGATCATCGCCCCGGTCGCGCCCAGCGGATGGCCCATGGCGATCGCGCCGCCATTGACGTTGATTTTGTCATGCGGAATGTCGAAGGCCTGCATGTAGCGCAGCACCACGGCGGCGAAGGCCTCGTTCAGCTCGAACAGGTCGATGTCCGACAGCTTCATCTTGGCCTGCTTCAGGAGCTTTTCCGTCACGTCCACCGGGCCGGTCAGCATCAGCGCCGGCTCGGAGCCGATATTGGCGAAGGCGTGGATGCGGGCGCGCGGCTTCATGTCGAAGGCCTTGCCGGCCTTCTTCGAGCCGACCAGCACGCCCGCCGCGCCATCGACGATGCCGGACGAGTTGCCGGCGTGGTGGATGTGGTTGACCGCCTCGATCTCCGGATGCGCCTGCACGCCGACGGCGTCGAAGCCGCCCATCTCGCCCGGCATGACGAAGGAGGGGTTCAACTGCGCCAGCGCCTGCATGTCGGTTTCGGGCCGCATATGCTCGTCGCGGTCGAGGATGGTGAGGCCGTTCTGGTCCCTGACCGGAATGACCGAGCGCTTGAAATAGCCCTTTTCCCACGATTTCGCGGCGCGCTTCTGGCTTTCCACCGCGTAGGCGTCGACGTCGTCGCGGCTAAAACCGTATTTGGTGGCGATGAGGTCGGCGGAGACGCCCTGCGGCATGAACCAGCCGGGAAAGCCTACCGAGGGGTCCATGTACCAGGCCCCGCCCGACATGCCCATGCCGACGCGCGACATGCTTTCGACGCCGCCGGCGATCACCAGATCGTCCGAACCGAAGGCGACCTTGGCCGCCGCCAGATTGACCGCGTCGAGGCCCGAGGCGCAGAAGCGCGAAATCTGCATGCCGGGGGCCTTGAAATCGTAGCCCGCCTCGAAGGCGGCCGAACGCGGGATCACCGCGCCCGCCTCGCCGACCGGATCGACGCAGCCGAAGATGATGTCGTCCACCTTCGCCGTGTCCAGCCCGTTGCGGTCGCGCAGCGCTTCCAGCACCTTCGCGCCCAGCCGCACGGCGGGAACCTCGTGCAGGCTGCCGTCCTTCTTGCCGCGTCCGCGCGGCGTGCGCACCGAATCGTAAATATAGGCCTCGGCCATGTTTCTCTCTCCCGAACTGGAGCATCGGACCGAAAAGTGGGAACCGGTTTTCGGGTCATCCGATGCTCAAACAAAAGGATAGATCGTCATGCGCCTGATAAGGCGCATGACGATCTAAAAAGCGTCGGCGTCGAGCGCCATCATCGAATCCGCGCCCGACTGGATGCGCGCGAGATGGGCGGCGCTTTCCGGCATGATACGCTCGAAATAATAGCGCGCGGTGACAATCTTGGCGTCGAGGAAAGCCTTGTCGCCCTCGCCCTTGGCGAGCCGCTCCTCCGCCGTCTTCGCCATCCGCGCCCACATGAAGCCCAGCGCGACCAGCCCGAAGAGATGCATATAGTCGTTCGAGGCCGCGCCCGCATTGTCGGGCTTGGCCATGGCGTTCTGCATCAGCCACATGGTCGCGGCCTGAAGGTCGTTGAGGCCCTTCTTCAGATGCTTGGTGAAGAAGGTCAGCTTTTCGTCGGCGCGGTTGGCCTCGCAGAACTCGCCCACCTCCTTGAAGAAGGCGGTGACGGCGCGGCCGCCGTTGAGCGCCAGCTTGCGGCCGACGAGGTCGAGCGCCTGAATGCCGTTCGCGCCCTCGTAGATCATGGCGATGCGCGCGTCGCGCACATATTGGCTCATGCCGTTCTCTTCGATATAGCCATGGCCGCCGAAGACCTGCTGCGCCATCACCGCGTGCTCGAAGCCCTTGTCGGTGAGCACCCCTTTCAGGACCGGCGTGAGCAGGCCGACCAGATCGTCCGCCGCCTGCCGCTCGGCTTCGTCGGGCGAGCGATGCGCGATGTCGGCGTTGAGCGCCACCCATAAAAGCAGCGCCCGGCCGGCCTCGTTATAGGCGCGGATGTTCATGAGATTGCGGCGCACGTCCGGGTGGACGATGATCGGATCGGCCTTTTTCTCCGGCGCTACCGCCCCCGACAGCGCCCGGCCCTGAATACGGTCGCGGGCATAGATCGCGGCGTTCTGATAGGCGGCTTCGCCGATGGCCAAACCTTGCAGGGAGACGCCGAGCCGCGCCTCGTTCATCATGGTGAACATGGCGCGCAGGCCCTTATGCGCCTCGCCGATCAGATAGCCGGTCGCTTCGTCATAGTTCATGACGCAGGTGGCGTTGCCGTGAATGCCCATCTTCTCCTCGATGGAGCCGCAGGAAAGGCTGTTGCGTTCGCCCGGCTCGCCGTTCTCGTTCAGCAAAAACTTCGGCGCGATGAACAGCGAAATGCCCTTGGTGCCCTCCGGCGCGCCCTCGATGCGGGCCAGCACCAGATGGACGATGTTCTCCGACATGTCGTGCTCGCCGGCGGAGATGAAGATCTTCTGCCCGGAAATCTTGTAGCTCCCGTCCGCCTGCGGCTTGGCGCTGGTGCGCAACAGGCCGAGATCGGTGCCGCAATGCGGCTCGGTGAGGTTCATGGTGCCGGTCCACACGCCCTGCACCATCTTGGGCAGATAGGCGTTCTTCTGCTCCTCGGAGCCATGGGCGAGGATGGCGGCGATCGCGCCCTGCGTCAGGCCCGGATACATCATCAGCGCCATGTTGGCGGACGACATATATTCGCCGACGGCGGTATGCAGCAGATAGGGCAGGCCCTGACCGCCATATTGCTCGGGCGCCGCCAGCCCCAGCCAGCCGCCCTCGCAATAAAGGTCATAGGCCTGCTTGAAGCCCTTGGGCGTCGTCACCGAACCGTCCGCCGCGCGCTTGCAGCCCTCGCGGTCGCCGGTCTGGTTGAGCGGGAACAGCGTGCTCTCGGCCAGCTTCGCGCCTTCGGAAAGGATCGCCTCCACCACGTCGGGCGAGGCGTCGGCGAAGCCCGGCAGGTTGTTGTAGCGCTGGTAGTTCAGAACCTCGTTCAGAACGAAGACCGTATCCTCGACGGGCGCGCGATAGCTCGGCATCGAATTCCTCCTGCCCCATTTGGCCCCGAATAGGGCCCGATGAATCCAAGGCTAGCGCAAATTGACTTTTCCGTAAACGTCAAAAATTGGACGCAGAAGGCATGCGCGACAGCACGGCGCGCAGCTCCTCGATGGTCCTGTCGATTTCGAGCCGCCTGGCTTCCAGCTCGGTCAGCCGCGCCGCGAGCTTCAGCCGCAGCGCCTTGAAGGCCGCGGCGTTGAGGCCGCCCTTTTCCCAGAACTCGATCAGCCGCGAGATCTCGCCCAGCGTGAAGCCGATGGCGCGGCCGAACACGATCAGCCGCAGCCGGGCGTGGTCGTCGGCGTCGTAGAGCCGGGTCACGCCGGCGCGGCGCGGCCGCAGCAGGCCCTTGTCCTCGTAGAAGCGCAGCGAGCGCAGGGTCAGGCCGAACTCCGCGGCCAGGTCGCCGATCCGGTACAGCGCCGTCTTCGCGCCCCCGCCGCGCCTTACCTGCTCTCCCGACAGAAGATCGGCGATCGCGCCGGGAGACTGCGTTTTCTCACTCATGGTCCGTTCCTGTTTCCGCCCCCCGGAAACGCGTGCGCCGCATCGCCTGTTCGTCCAGGCGGCGCGGCGGGCCAACGTTCAGCGCCATCAATAGTTTCATAAAGCCCAAAATAAGGCGACGGCGAAACTAAATTAACCAGTTGTTTACCACGTTCGTACAATTCTGCGCAGAGCAAATTCTTGTGGCTCGATCCGTCGATGATTTGCTCGTCTCGGCCTTTTTAATCGGAAAAGTGAATTTCTCATGGCGAATCCAGGTCAGGCTTCCGGTTCACGGTCCATCATCGAAGAATTGAACGCCCATCGCGAGCGGCGGCCCGTCTCCTCCGCCATGGAGGAGCTGAACCGCACGCTGGACGGGCTGGAGCGCCGCCTGAGCCAGATGGAGCGCGCGCCCGCCGAGGCGCCGCGCTTCTTCGACCCGCCGCAGGACGACGTGGCCGCCGTGCGCGACGAGATGCTGCGGCTGCAGCGCCAGGGCGCAGCCGACAGCGGCGCGGAGCGCTTCGCCCAGCGCATGAGCGACGACATCGACCGCATCGGCGAGAGCGTGCGCATGCTGGCCGAGCGCAGCGGCGACGCCGGCGCGCTGGCCATGCGCCGCCAGTTCGAGGATTTCAACCGCGCCCTGCATTCGCTGGCCCGCGAAGACACGCTGCGCCAGATCGACGAGCGCCTCGACGCGCTGGAGCGCCGCCCCGCCGATCCGGCGCTGGACGCCATCGGCGAGCGGCTGGAGGACATGCGCGAGGCCATGCGCGCGCTGCCGCAATCGACCGCGCTCGGCATGATCGAGGCGCGGCTCGACCATCTGGCCGAGACGGTGGCGCAGTCGCGCTCCGCCCCCGCCGACCACGAGGCGCTGGGCCAGATCGACGAGCGGCTCGACGAGATCAGCCGCGCCATCATCGCCGCCAGCCGCGCCCAGCGCCCCGACCCGGAGGAGGCGCGCCGGCTCGACCGCATCGAGAACCATCTCGGCGAGCTGGCCGGCCAGATCCTCGCCGCCGCCTCGCCCGCCAAGGACAATCACGAGGCGCTGGTGCGCAAGCTCGGCGAATTGTCGCAGCGGCTCGACGCGCTGGCCGCCCAGCCGCGCGCCTCGGACCGCATCGTCGAGCAGCTCGCCCAGCAGATCAACCTTCTCGCCACGCAGGTGGGCAAGGTGATGGACGGGCTCAGCCACGCCGATTCCCGCTCGGTCGAGGCGCGGCTCGACGCCATCGCCGAGAAGCTGGAGAGCGTGCAGCGCCGCGCCGCCCAGCCGCATCCGGCCGTGCTCGACACCATCGACCGCCGCTTCGCCGAATTGACCGAGCGGCTCGACGCCCATCACGCCGAAAGCCGGCCCGACACCGCCTTCCACGCGCTGGAAGGGCGGCTCGAGGACCTGTCGCAGCAGATTTCGCTGGGCCTGCTCCAGGCCCCGGCGGCGCCCGCGCCGTCGCTGGCCGACAGCGCCGCCTTGCGCAGCCTGGAGGACCAGATCGCCGGCATCGCCCGCCACCTCGCCCAGCCGGCGGCGGAACTGGCCGGCCTCAAGCCGCGGCTCGACTCCATCGAGCGCTCCATCGCGACCAATCGCGAGACCGTGCTCGACGCGGCGCGCGAGGCGGCGGAAAGCGCTGTGGCGCGCGTGCTCAAGCATGGTTCGGAGAGCGAGAACGCCATCGCCCGCCAGCTCGCCGGCGACATCAGGTCGCTGGAGGCGCTGGCCCGCAGCGCCGACGAGCGCAACGGCCGTACCTTCGAGGCCGTGCACGAGACGCTGGGCCGCATCGTCGACCGGCTGACCGCGCTGGAGAAGGACATGGGCGGCAAAGCCGCCCGCGCCGAGGACGAGCCGCGCTTCGCCGTTCCGCGCGCCGAGCCGCGCCGCGACGCCGCGCGCAGCCCGGCCGCGGCCGCCGCCGAAGCCGCCATCGCCACCGTGCAGAGCGAAAGCGCCGCCGGCGGCGCCGAGCCCGCCGCCAAGGCCTCGCTGTTCGGCGGCCTCGGCAAGGCGCTGCGCGGCCGCCGCGCCGAAGACCCGGTCAGGAGCGAGACCCCGGACGAGCCGATGGCCGTCCTCGACGACGCCCCGGAGGCGCTTGGCGCGCTCAAGCCCGCCCGGCAGGAGCCGGCGCTCGACGCCCAGCCCGACAGCGCGCCCGACCTGCACGCCATCATGAAGCGCGTCCGCGAGGAGCGCCGCGAGCGCGACGGCGAAGGCGAACTGACCGAAGCCGGCATGGAAGCCGGCGTGGGCAAGGTCGATTTCATCACCGCCGCCCGTCGCGCCGCCCAGCTCGCCGCCGCCGAGGCCGAACAGGCCCAGAAGGGCGCGAAGAAGCGCGCCGGCGCCAAGAAATCCTCCGTGAGCGACCTCGTCCAGCGCCAGCGCAAGCCGATCCTGCTCGGCGTCGGCGCGGTGCTGATCGCCATCGCCGGCCTTCAGGTCGGCTCGCTGCTGCTCAACCGCCCCGAGCCGGCGGACCTGACGCTGACGCCCGCGCCGAAGGCCAAGGCCGTCGACGAAAAGCCCGCGCCGGAAGCCGCGCCGCAGACGGCGGAAGCCCCCGCCCCGCAGGCCGCCCCGGTCGCGCCCGTCACCGCCGAAGCGCCGGCGGCGGAAAGCCCCGCCGCCCAGCCGCAGGCCGTGGCCGAGACGAAGCCGGAAACGCCCGCAGAACCCGCCGCGACGACCGCGCCGGAAGCTTCCGCTCCCAAGGCGGAAACGCCGCAGCAGGCCGACGCCCAGCCGGCGGCTCCCGCTCCGCAGGCCGCGCAGGCCCCGGCCTCGGCGGGAATGGCNNGCCATTCCCGCCGAGGCCGGCCCCGCCGCCTTGCGCGAGGCGGCCGCCAAGGGCGACGCCCGGGCGCTGTTCGAGATCGGCAACCGCTACATGGAAGGGCGCGGCGTGCCGGCCGACTTCCAGAAGGCCGCCAAATGGTATGACGTGGCCGCGGCGCAGGGCTTCGCCCCGGCGCAGTACCGGCTCGGCAATTTCAACGAGAAGGGGCTCGGCATGCCCCGCAATCTCGAAAAGGCCAAGACCTGGTACCAGCTCGCCGCCCAGCAGGGCAACGCCAGCGCCATGCACAACCTCGCCGTCCTGTTCGCCACCGGCGCGGACGGCGCGCCCGACAACGTCTCCGCCGTGCGCTGGTTCACCGACGCGGCCGAGTTGGGCGTCAAGGACAGCCAGTTCAACCTCGGCATCCTCGCCGCCAAGGGCGTCGGCATGCCGGTCAATCTCGAGGACAGCTACAAGTGGTTCGCGCTGGCCGCCAACGCCGGCGACAAGGACGCCGCCGACAAGCGCGACCAGATCGCCAAGGCGCTGAAGCCCGAGCAGCTCGAACGCGCCAAGGGCGCGGTGACGCTGTGGAAGGCCAAGCCCCTCAACCAGGCCGCCAACGCCATCGACGTGCCCGACGCCTGGACCGACGCCAAGCCGCTCTCGACCGGCTCGGTGGACATGAAGAAGGCGGTGCGCAACATCCAGCTCATCCTGAAGAAGAACGGCTTCTACGCCGGCGCGCCCGACGGCGTGATGGGCGCGCAGACCCGCAAGTCCATCGCCGCCTTCCAGACCGCCCACGGCCAGAAGCCGACCGGCGAGGTGGACCAGAAGCTGGTGCAGGCGCTGCTGGAAAAGAACAAGTGATGCCGGCGCGGCGCGTTATTTTCGCGCCGCATTCACTTTAACGTGAATAGGCGTTTGACTCCCGCGCCCTGACGGCGCAAGACCAGAGGGACGGAGCCTGCGGAACCGCGCAGCCGCTGGCCCCGCCTGTCATCGCGTCGCGTCGCCGGGTTCGGAATTGGGCATCTACCTCCCCATTGCGGAATTGTCGGTCAACATGCTGGTCCTGCTCGGCATGGGCGCCGCCGTGGGCTTCCTGTCCGGCCTGTTCGGCGTCGGCGGCGGCTTCCTCATCACCCCTCTCCTGATCTTCTACAATATCCCGCCGGCCATCGCCGTCGCCACCGGGGCCAACCAGGTCATCGCCTCGTCGGTGTCCGGCGCGCTCGTGCATTTCAAGCGGCGCACGCTCGACATCAAGCTCGGCCTGTTTTTGGTCGCGGGCGGCGTGATCGGCTCGCTGAGCGGCATCTTCGTCTTCTCCTGGCTGCGGGAGCTGGGCCAGCTCGACCTCATCGTCTCGGTGCTCTACGTCGTCTTCCTCGGCGCGGTGGGCGGGCTGATGCTGGTCGAGAGCCTGCGGGCCCTGCGCCGGGCGCGCAAGGGCGGCGCGGTGCGCCGGCCCGGCCAGCACATCTGGATCCACCGCCTGCCGTTCAAGACGCGCTTCCGCGCCTCCACCATCTATGTCAGCATCATCCCGGTGCTCGGCATCGGCTTCTTCATCGGCCTCCTGTCCTCGGTAATGGGCGTCGGCGGCGGCTTCATCATGGTGCCGGCGCTGATCTATCTCCTGCACGTGCCGACCAACGTCGTGGTGGGCACGTCGCTGTTCCAGATCACCTTCGTCACCGCCTTCACCACCGTGCTGCAGGCCATGACCAACCAGTCGATCGACATCGTGCTGGCCTTCCTGCTGATGGCCGGCGGGGTGATCGGCGCCCAATACGGCGCGCGCGCCGGGCAAAAACTGCGCGGCGAGCAGCTGCGCCTTCTGCTCGCGCTGATGGTGCTGGCGGTGGGGCTGCGGCTCGCCTTCGGGCTGTTCGTGCGGCCCGACAACCTGTTCTCGATCTCGATCGCGGATTTCTAGCCATGCGGGGCGCGGCGATCCTCCTCGCATTGCTTCTCTTGGCTAACCGCGCGGCGGCGCAGGTCCCCGGCGGCCCGCCGCATCTTTCGGCCGCGCCGGCGGAGACCATCGACATCGGGCTTTCGACCGAGACCATCGCCATCACCTCCGGCTTCGGCGGCGCCGACCTCACCATCTTCGGCGCGCTCGACAACGCCGATCCGCTGATCCAGCGCCAGGGCCGCTACGATATCGTCGTGGTGCTGCAAGGGCCGGAGCGCAACCTGGTGGTGCGCAAGAAGGAGCGCTATCTCGGCGTCTGGATCAACGCCGCCTCGGAGAGCTTCGTCGGGGTGCCGCTGTCCTACGCGCTGGCCTCGACCCGCAACCTGCAGGACATCGCCGACGAGAAGACCTATCGCCAGCTTTCGGTGGGCGTGCGCAATTTCTACCTCAACCCCGCCGACCCGGCCAGCCTGTCGGGCAATGTCCGCGCCTTCGGCGACCAGCTGCGCGAGATGAAGATCGCGCAGGGCCTCTACAGCCAGCGCATCGGCGGGGTGGAGTTCGTCTCGCGCACCCTGTTCCGCGCCACGCTGAGCCTGCCCGCCAACGTGCCGACCGGCCGCCACCGGGCGCGGGCGCTCCTGTTCCGCAACGGCGTGTTCCTGCGTGAGGCCAACGCCGGATTGCAGATCGTCAAGGCCGGCTTCGAGCAGAGCATCTTCGACGCCGCCCACCGGCACAGCCTGTTCTACGGCCTGTTCGCCGTGGCGCTGGCGGTGTTCACCGGCTGGTTCGGCCGCATCCTGTTCCGAAAAGATTAGAGCGCCGATCTAATTCCATTAGATCGGCGCTCTCTATTCTTTCGCCGCATTTATGCGACGCCGAACGTCACCGTTCGGCTGCAAAATGCTACCCGCCCCTGAGCGAGCCGCGCGCGATGGCGTAGACCCGCCCGCGCCCCAGCATATAGGCGCGCAGCGTCTCGTCGACGAAGAGCCCGCGAAAGGCGCGGTCGAGCACGTTGAGCGCGCCGGTATAGGCCCCGAAGGCCGGCATGATCAGCCTTTCCCCGTCGCTCGCGAAACAGGGCCGCCGCACCGCGCGCCCGCGCTGCACGATGCAGGCGGCGGGGTGCAGGTGGCCGGCGATCTCGCCGCGGCCGGCGGCGTGCGACGGCTCGTGGCGGAAGGTGAGCGGGCCGACCGCCAGCTCCTCCACGCAGTCGCCGGGCAGGTCGGCGGGCCGTTCGGGATCGTGATTGCCGGCGATCCAGAACCAGTCGCGATGCTGCATCAAGGCCCTCAACCGCATGGCGTAGATGGGCGGCAGGCGCTCGCTGGCGCGCGGATCGTGGAAACTGTCGCCGAGGCTGACCACCGTGCGCGGCCGGTAGCGGGCCAGCGCCGCCGCCAGCATCTCCAGCGTCGCCGCCGTGTCGTAGGGCGGCAGCAACTGGCCGCGCCGGGCGAAGGACGAGCCCTTCTCCAGATGCAGGTCGGAGACGACCAGCATGTGCAGCTCCGGCAGGTAGAGCGCGCCGGAGGGGTCGCACAGCGCCGCCACGCCGTGAAGCTCGATCGCCGCCGTCATTCCATCGCCTCGCGCACCAGGTCGTCGGCGGCCTCGGCCAGAAGCATCTCGTCGCCCTCGCCGGCCACGCGCTCGCGGCCGATCTCCAGCATCACCGGCAGCGCCAGCGGCGAAATATGGTCGAGCGGCTTGTGCACGATATGGCCTTTCACCCGCGCCAGCATTTCGCCCAGCCGGCGAATGTCGAGAAGCCCCGTCGCCGCGTCGGCCCGCGTCGCCTGCAGCAGGATGTGGTCCGGCTCGTGGCTGCGCAGCACGTCGTAGATCAGGTCGGTGGAGACCGTCACCTGCCGCCCGGTCTTCTCCAGCCCCGGATGGCGGCGCTCGATCAGCCCGGAAATCACGGCGCAATTGCGGAAGGTGCGCTTGAGAAGATAGCTCTCGTCGAGCCAGGCTTCGAGGTCGTCGCCCAGCATGTCCTCGTCGAAGAGGCGCGTCAGGCTCAATTCGCCCGAGCGGATCATGGCGTCCATGTCGCGCAGGCCCCAGAGGCCGAGCGAATAATCGGTGGCGACGAAGCCGAGCGGATGCGCGCCCATGCGCTCCAGCCGGCGGGTGAGCAGCATGCCGAGCGTCTGGTGCGCGAGCCTGCCCTCGAAGGGATAGCAGACCATGTAGAAGCGGCGCTGGCGCGGGAATGTCTCGATCAGCAATTCGCCCGGCCCCGGCAGCACGGATTTGTCGCGCTGCGCCTCCAGCCATTCGCGCACCTGCTCGGGCAGCAGGCTCCAGCGCGCCGGATCGGACAGCATGGCGCGCACCTGCGCGGCGAGATAGGTGGAGAGCGGAAACTTGCCGCCGTTATAGACCGGGATCTTGGCGTCCTGCCCGGCGGCGTTGGAGACGATGCATTCGTTCTCGCGGATGCCCTCGAAGCGCAGCACCTTGCCGGCGAAAAGAAACGTGTCGCCCGGCGACAGCGCCTCCAGGAACGCCTCCTCGATGCGGCCGAGCACCCGGCCGCCGCGCACGCTTCCGCCCTTGCCGGCGCGGGTCAGCCGCACGTTCAGCTCCGGCGCCTCGACGATGGTTCCGATATTGAGCCTGTATTGCTGGGCGATGCGCGGATGCGAGACGCGCCATGTCCCGTCCGCGGTCTTGCGGATCTTGGCGAAGCGCTCGTAGGAGCGGAGCGCATAGCCGCCGGTGGCGACGAAATCGAGGATGCGGTCGAAGGTCTCGCGCGGCAGCCGGGCGTAGGGCGCAGCGGCGCGAATCTCGTCATAGAGCGCGTCGGCGTGGAAGGGCGCGGCGCAGGCCATGCCCAGCACATGCTGCGCCAGCACGTCGAGCGCGCCGTCGATCAGCGGCGGCGTGTCCTGCGCGCCGAGATAATTGGCGTCGAGCGCGGCGCGGCACTCCATCACCTCGAAGCGGTTGGCGGGCACCAGGATGGCGCGGCTCGGCTCGTCCATGCGGTGGTTGGCGCGGCCGATGCGCTGCGCCAGCCGGCTCGCGCCCTTGGGCGCGCCGACATGGATGACGAGGTCGACGTCGCCCCAGTCGATGCCGAGGTCGAGCGTCGAGGTGGCGACGACGGCGCGCAGGCTGTTCGAGGCCATGGCCTGCTCGACCCGGCGGCGCTGGCCGGCGTCGAGCGAGCCGTGATGCAGCGCGATGGGCAGCGTGTCCTCATTGATGCGCCACAGCTCCTGGAACAGCATCTCGGCCTGGCTGCGCGTGTTGACGAACAGAAGCGTGGTGCGGTGGGCGCGCACGGCCTCGTAGATGTCGGGCACGGCGTAGCGCGAGGAATGGCCGGCCCAGGGCACGTGCTCGTGCGAATCGAGGATGGAGATGTCCGGCCTGGCCCCGCCGGCCACCGTCACCAGCCCGGCCATGGCGCCCGCGCCGTCCTGCTCGACCAGCCAGCGGCGCAATTCGTCCGGCTCGGCCACGGTGGCCGAGAGGCCGATGGTCTGCAGGCCCGGCTGAAGGCGGCGCAGCCGCGCCAGCCCCAGCGCCAGAAGATGGCCGCGCTTGGAGATGACCAGCGAATGCAATTCGTCCAGCACCACGTAGCGCAGGCCGGCGAAGAAGCGCGCCGCGTCCTTCGACGCGATCAGAAGCGCCAGCTGCTCGGGCGTGGTGAGGAGGATGTCGGGCGGGGCGATCTTCTGCCGCTGGCGCTTGTGGGCCGGCGTGTCGCCGGTGCGCGTCTCGACGCCGATGTCGAGCCCCATCTCGGCCACCGGCGCGGAAAGGTTGCGGTGGATGTCGACCGCCAGCGCCTTCAGGGGCGAGATATAGAGCGTGTGCACGCCGCGCGGCGCGGCGCCGGGCCTGGGCCGCCCCCGCCGTTCCAGATCGACCAGCGCCGGCAGGAAGCCGGCCAGCGTCTTGCCCGCGCCGGTGGGGGCGATGAGCAGCGTCGACCGGCCCTGTTCGGCCCGCGCCAAGAGTTCGAGCTGATGGGCGCGCGGCGACCAGCCCTTGGCCGCGAACCATTGCAAGAAACGGGGCGGCAGGACGAAGGCGGCGGAGGCGGCGGCGGGCTTCGGGTTCAGCGTCACGCCGCCAATCTAGTGCTCCGCCGGGCCGCCGCCAAGGGCTTCGTTCACTTTTGTTCCGGTTTCGGCGCGCTTCGTCTCCGCCGGAAGCGAAAGCCCTATTGCGCCGCGACGCTGACCCTGATGGCGTAGATATTGACCGTCTTGCCGCCGCCGGTCACGTCGGAGCTGACGGTGATGGAGCCCGGCCCGGCCGCCTTGCTGCCTGCGGGGAAGGTGGCGTCGAACAGGAAGTCGTTGAGGGATTCGTTGACGTCGTAGCGGCGGCGCTCGCAGGCGCCCAGGCCGCCGAAGTCGCAATCGACCGACATCTGCGTCATCTGCCCGTCCTGGCTGCGCGCCATCACGTCGAAGGTGGCCTTCTTGCCGGCGAGCTGGTCCAGCACGCCCTGGCCGACCTCGAAGGTGACGGTGTCGGCGGCGGCGGGCGACTTGACGCGCACGAAGGCGCCCGTGCTTTCCTGCACGATCTCGGCCGTCGCCCGGCCCTGCATCGACATATGGGTCGCCTGGGTCGGGGTGAAGATGGTGACCCAGCGCATGCCGCCCGCCTCCTCGCCCTGCTTGAGCGGCGCCATGCTGGCGTCGTTGAGCAGCGGGCTGTTGGTGGGCGCGCGGGTGAAGTCGGCGAAGCTGTTATAGAGCGAATAGGCGATCAGCGCCGCCACGCCCAGCACCAGCGCCGGCAGGCCGTAGCTGTAGAGGGGCGAGCGGCGCTTCTTGACGCGTCCCTTGCGGCCGCGCTTGCCGCCGCGCCGGTCGCTTTCGTCCAGCGCCGGGGCGCGGTCGGCGGCGGCGTCGCCCAAGACGGGGTCGTTGGCCAGCACGCCCGGCGCGTCCAGCGTCGGCTCGGCGCGCTCCTTGGGCTGGATGGCGAATTCGCGCTCGATGTTGGAGATCGTCTCCTTCAGCGCCTGGCGCCGCTGCTCCTTCTGCGCCTCGCTGAGGCTGTCATTGGCGGCCAGCGCGCGCTGATGCGCGCCCCAGGCGGATTCGTATATGCGCTGGCGGGTGGTCGGATTAT
This sequence comes from Hyphomicrobiales bacterium, assembly GCA_900465915.1. Lineage (GTDB taxonomy): Bacteria > Pseudomonadota > Alphaproteobacteria > Rhizobiales > Rhizobiaceae > Brucella. Next base: position 270,916 of record UBKJ01000003.1, on the reverse strand, counting down.
AGGCGTCCGCCTTGGCGAAAGCACTCCTGATCGCGCGTTCTATACTTTCCAAAGGCCGATCTTCCCTGTTTGCGTTTTCGCCGGCCGGCGTCTGCTTGATCGGCCTTTTGCGAAATGAACGACTGAATCATGGCATTTTTAGTCGCTCGCGGCCCGTTTTGGCTACCCGTCGCCGGCGCCTTTCATGAAATATCAACCTTTTTCGCAGGCCGGCGGCGCGCTTTTCGATGGCGCGGGCGGGGCGGGCCGTGCTAATTCTAATGACGTTTACGCAAACGTCAATTTATGGAGCGCCCGCTTATGGCCCTGCCGGACCTGCTGAAACATCGCCTGCGTATTCCCGTGGTCGGAGCGCCGCTGTTCATCGTCTCCGGCCCGGCGCTGGTGCTGGCGCAGTGCAAGGCGGGGGTGGTGGGCTCGTTTCCGGCGCTCAACGCGCGGCCCGAAAGCCAGCTCGACGAATGGCTGGCCGAGATCGTCGAGGCGCTGGCGGCGCATGACCGCGCCCATCCCGACCGGCCGGCCGCGCCCTTCGCGGTCAACCAGATCGTCCACCGCTCCAACCGCCGGCTGGAGCGCGACCTCGCGCTTTGCGAGAAATACAAGGTCCCCATCGTCATCTCGTCGCTGGGCGCGGTGCCGGAAGTCAACGCCGCCATCCACGCCTATGGCGGGCTGACGCTGCACGACGTCGTCAACGACCGCCACGCCCGCTCGGCCATCGCCAAGGGCGCGGACGGGCTGATCGCGGTGGCGGCGGGCGCGGGCGGCCATGCCGGCGCGCTGTCGCCCTTCGCGCTCGTGCAGGAAATCCGCGACTGGTTCGACGGGCCGCTGCTTCTGTCGGGCGCCATCGCCACCGGCCGCGCCGTGCTGGCCGCGCAGGCCATGGGGGCCGACCTCGCCTATATCGGCACGCCCTTCATCGCCACCGACGAGGCGCGCGCCGAGGCGGACTACAAGCAGATGATCGTCGATTCCCGCGCCGCCGACATCCTCTATTCCAGCCATTTCACCGGGGTGCACGGCAATTACCTGAAGCCCTCCATCGTCCGCGCCGGGCTCGACCCCGACCATCTGCCCGAGGCCGACCGCGCGGCGATGGATTTCGACAAGGTCCAGCAGCCGGGCGCCAAGGCGTGGAAGGACATATGGGGCTGCGGCCAGGGCGTCGGCGCGGTGAAGGAGATCGTCCCCGCCGCCCGCCTCGTCGACCGGCTTAAGCGCGAATACGACGAGGCGCGCAAAAACCTCTGCGCCGGGGCCTGACGCGGCTTGTGAAGGCGCGCGCCGTTGCGCTATGCTCCGGCCACAGGCTCGGCCCGCGCCTCCTCCCTCCATCGGGGAAGTATCTTTCATACGGGGCGCATTCGAGATCGTCGAACCGTCTGTTCGGGCGCCGCATGAGGAGGGATTGCGTTTTCGCCCGCAATGGAGGTTCCGATGCGACTGTCCGCTCCCATCTTTCAATTGAAGCGCCGGGCCAGGCTTCTGGCGCGCGAGGAAAACATTCCCCTGCATGCGGCGCTCGACCGCGTGGCGCAAGGCGAAGGCTTCGCCCGCTGGAGCCTGCTCTGCGCCCGCGCGGAAAGCCCCGGCGGCATGCTGCCCAGGCTTTCCGACGGCGACCTGCTGCTCCTCGGCGCGCGGCCGGGCCACGGCAAGACGCTGCTCGGGCTCGGGCTGCTGCTCGACGCTGTCCGCGACGGCCGGCGCGCCGTGTTCTTCACGCTCGAATATACGGAAGACGAGACGCGCGGGCGCATCCGCTCGCTGCAAGGTTCGGCGTCCGGCCCCGGCGACGCGCTGGAGATCGTCGTCTCCGACGACATCTGCGCCGATTCCATCATGCGCCGTCTCGCCGGCGCGGCGCGCGGGACGGTCGCCGTCATCGACTATCTGCAGATCCTCGACCAGCGGCGCGACAAGCCGGCGTTGAACGAACAAATCTCGGCGCTGCACGGTTTCGCCCGCGAGACGGGCGTAATCCTCGCCTTCATCGCCCAGATCGACCGCGCCTACGACCCGGCGGCCAAGCCCGTGCCGGACATGCGCGACATCCGCCTGCCCAACGCCGTCGACACGCGGCTCTTCGCCAAGGCCTGCTTCCTGCACGAGGGCAGGACGCGCTTCGAGGCTCAGCCGCCGGCGGGTTTCCTGCCCGAGGGCGTGCCGTCGGGATTCATGCCGTAGCGGCGGTAGAGCGCCTGCTCGTCGCGCTTCAGCTGCGCCTCCATGCGCGCGTCGGCGCTGCGCGCCTGCGCGTTGCGCGCCGCCAAGGCGATGGGGGCCTTGACGAAGCTCGACAAGCCGGTCGGGTCGGCGGAGGCGGCGAGGCTCGCCGCGCCCTGCGCCGCGCCGAGCGCCGTCGCCTCGGCGTTCAACTGCTTCTCCAGCGCCCGCGTCTCGTTGGAGAAGGCCGGGCCCTGGAAACTGGACGGCTGCGACTGGCAGGCCGCCAACGCCGGCAGGACGGCGAGAAGGATGCGTTTTGCGGTCATGACGCCCCCCCTAATAGCAGGCGACGCTGTAGGCGCCCTGGCTGCGGAGCGCCATGCCGCTCATCGGCCCCATGGCGCGGGCGGCCAGCGCGCCGCCCGGCCCGGCCATGCTGACGCCGGCCATGGCGGCGGTGGTCGCCATGCTCGCCGCCCGCACGCCTTGCGCATGGGCCTGGATCTTGTCGACGCAGCTTCGCGCCGAGGCGTAGCCGCGGGCGCGCTCCTTGTCCTCGGCCGTGCCGCCGGGCGCGCGGGCCGCCGCTTCCGCCGCCGCCTGCCGGCCGGCCATGTCGGCGCGCAGGGCGTTCATGCGCGCGTCGCTGGTGCAGCCGGCCAGGAGCAGGCACAGCGCGCCGGCCAAAAGACGCGCCCTCACGACGCCACCCGCAGGGCGGCCGCCCGCCGCGCCGAGGCGTGGACGGCGGCCAGAAGCGCGCCCGTCACGCTGACATGCTCCATCACGACATGGAACTCCATGGTCCGCATCGGCTCGTCCATGGTCCAGAAAGCGTGCGCGACCGGGATGGTCAGCAGCGTGAAGACGGCGAGCGCCCCCGCCCCCAGCCACGCCCAGCGGTCGAGGACGACCGCCAGCGACCCGGCCAGCAGCACCACCACCGTCGCCACATAGAACAGCCAGTCCGGCTCCAGCCCGAAACGCCGCATCTCGTGGAGCCCGGTCGCGGGGTCGAGCAGCTTGGCCAGCCCGCTCGACCAGAACATGAAGGTGAGGACCACCCGCGCCAGAAAGCCGAACCAGGCCGCGCCCGTAAACGACAGCTCGTCCGCGCCGGCGTCCTCGCCGTATGAAACCTTGAAAGCCATGCTTTATTCCCCCTGTTTTCCGTCAGCCGGACCATAGAGGGAGACGCGCCCGGCGATCTTGGGCGATGGCGAAGCCTTTCTTGACGCCGGACGAACAAGCTTACGGGGCCGGGCGCCGCACCTGCGACGGCGTGGCGTCGAAGCGCCGGCGGAAGGCGCGGCTGAAGGTGGAGAGGTCCGAGAAGCCGGCGTCATAGGCGACGGCGGTGACGCCGCCCGGCTCGGCCCCGCGCTCCTTGAGCAGGCGGAAGGCGAGGTCGAGCCGGCTGTCACGCAGGAACTCGGTGAAGGTGGTGCCCTCGGCCTCGAACAGGCGCTGGATATAGCGCGGCGTGACGCCCTGCCGCTGCGCCACCGCCTCGACGCCGAGGCCGGGATCGGACAGGTTCTCGAGGATTTCGCGCCGCACCAGCCGGCGGCGGGCGGCGGCCTTGCTGCGCTCGTTGCGCGCCGCGCCGCCGCGCACGAAGGCGTCGAGCACGAGCGCCGTCAGGTCGTAGACATGGCGCGAGGCCATGTCGCCGGCCCGCGCCGACAGCGGCGGATGCCGGCGCAGCGTGTCGACATAGGCGGCCAGCAGCGGCATGCCGCAGGCCGTGGCGGGGATCAGGTAGCTCGCCTCCAGTTCGACCCGCGGCGCGAGGTCGGCGAGCACCCGCCGGTCGAGCGAGACGAGGTCGACGGTCGTCGGCTTCGAGTACCAGAATTCGTGGCAGGTGCCCTCGTTGACCAGCACCGTGTCGCCGGCCGCCACCCGGACCGGCGGCCGGCCGTCGATGGAGATCTCGTGCTCCTCGCTGTGGATCAGGAGCAGATATTGCTCGCGGCCGTCCTGCAGCAGCTCGCGCGTGCGCGCGCCGCCCATGGGCGCATAGAGGCCGCGCCCCACGGTCAGCCCGCCGGGCAGCGGCGTCGCCTCCATGTCGATGCGGACATTGTCGCGGTCGGCGGGGGCGAAGCGGCGCCCGCCGATATGGCGCGCCATGAAATCGTGCACGAAGGCCAGCCGTTCCGGCCGCGGAACGTCCTCCGTCGAAAGCCGCCGCGTCGGAAACAGGTCCGAACTCATCCCCCTCACCCTTTCGCTCCCTATCCCCAGTAGAGCATGGCCGCCAGTAAAGCACGGCGGCGGCGCGGGCGTCCAGACCGCGCCGTTTCCGCCATCATAGAGGCGCGGCCCCGGCCCGTCTCGACCGCAAGCGAACGAAACCTTGGCCATGGACGAACAAGCGCCCCACGCGCCGGCGCGATTTTTTCCCGGCCGGGGCGTCCAATCCGCCCCGATCTCTGCTATGGAGAAAGCCGCAGGAAACTGAAAGACGAACCGATCCCTTGACCATTCCTTCCACCGATCCGCTCCACATCCTCAAGACCGTCTACGGATACGACGCCTTTCGCGGCCGGCAGGCCGAGATCGTCTCGCATGTCGTAGCCGGCCACAACGCCTTCGTGCTGATGCCGACCGGCGGCGGCAAGTCGCTGTGCTACCAGATCCCCGCCCTGGCGCGGCCGGGCATGGGCATCGTCGTCTCGCCGCTGCTGGCGCTGATGGCCGACCAGGTCTCGGCGCTGCGCCAGGCGGGCGTGCGGGCGGCGGCGCTCAATTCCGACCTCGCCGGCGACGACCGCCGCGCGCTGTGGCGCGACATCCACGCCGGCGCGCTGGACCTGCTCTACGCCGCGCCCGAGACGCTGCTGCGGCCCGAGATCCTGCAGCGCCTCGCCGAGGTGCCGCTGTCGCTGATCGCCATCGACGAGGCGCATTGCCTGTCGCAATGGGGGCACGATTTCCGGCCGTCCTACCGCCAGCTCGACGCGCTGATCGAGCGTTTTCCCGACACGCCGCGCATGGCGCTGACCGCCACCGCCGACGCGCCGACGCGGGCCGAGATCCTGTCGCATCTCCACATCGACCAGCGCGACGCCTTCATCGCCGGCTTCGACCGGCCCAATATCCGCTACGCGATCATGGAGAAGGACAATCCCCGCGCGCAGCTCAAGCGGTTCCTGCAGGACCATGAGGGCGAGAGCGGCATCGTCTATTGCCTGTCCAAGCGCAAGACCGAGGAGACGGCCGAATGGCTGCGCGCCCTCGGCTACGACGCGCTGCCCTATCATGGCGGCATGGACAAGGCGGCGCGCGAGGCCAACCAGGCGCGGTTCCAGAACGACGAGGCGGTGGTGATGGTGGCGACCATCGCCTTCGGCATGGGCATCGACAAGCCCGACGTGCGCTTCGTCGCCCATGCCGACCTGCCGGGCAGCATCGAGGCCTATTACCAGGAGACGGGCCGCGCCGGCCGCGACGGTCTGCCCTCCGAGGCGATGATGCTCTACGGCTATGAGGACATCGCGCTGCGCAGCCGCTTCATCGAGGAATCCGACGCCCCCGACCAGCGCAAGCGCATGGAGCGGCAGAAGCTCGACGCGCTCTTGGGCCTCGCCGAGACGGCGCGCTGCCGCCGGCAGGTGCTTCTGTCCTATTTCGGCGACGCCTGCGCGCCCTGCGGCAATTGCGACACCTGCGCCGAGCCGCCGGCGCTGTTCGACGGCACCATCGCGGCGCAAAAGGTGCTGTCCTGCATCCACCGCACCGGCGAGCGCTTCGGCCAGGGCTATGTGGTCGACGTGCTGCTCGGCGTCGAGGACGAGCGCATCAGCCGCTTCGGCCACGACCAGATCTCGACCTACGGCATCGGCCGCGAGCACGACAACCGCACCTGGCGGGCGATCATCCGCCAGCTCGTGGCGCAAAGGCTGATCGACGTCGACCTGAGCGGCCATGGCGGCCTGTCGATCTCGGAAGCGGGCCGGCGTTTCCTGCGCGAGAAGCAGACGCTGATGCTGCGCGTGCCGCCGAAGCCCAAGGCCTCGCGCGACCGCGTGGCGCGCGGCCGCACGGCGACGGCGTCGCTGTCCGAGCGCGACCAGGCGCTGTTCCAGGCCCTGCGCGAGAAGCGGCTGGAGATCGCCCGCACACAGAACGTGCCGCCCTATGTCATCTTCCACGACCGCACGCTGATGGAGCTGGCCTCCGCCCGCCCCGCCTCGCGCGCCGAGATGGCCGGCGTGCCCGGCGTCGGCGAAACCAAGCTCGACCGCTACGGCCCCGCCTTCCTCGCCGTCATCGCCGATCAGGGCTGAGCCTCGCCCCGCAGCGCGCGCACGGCGTCGTCGACGCTGCGGAAGACGCCCGACGGCCCCAGCATCGCGGCGATGCCGAAGCGCGCCAGCGCCTTCTGCGCCGCGAGCGATTCGAGCCTTGCGATGGAGAAGGTCAGGCCCGCGTCGCGGCAATAGGCGATGACGTCGCGCAAGGTCTGCGCGGCGGTGTAGTCGATGTCGATGACGCTGCTGGCCTCGAAGACGACATGGCGCGGCTTCTGCGCCCGCCCGCCGACCATGGCGCGGAAATCCTGCCCGAAGCGGGCGGCGTTGACGAAGGAGAGCGGGGCCTGGAAGGCGACGACGATGACGTCGGCGAGGCGCTCGCCCTGCGAGCCGCCCCGCGCCTCGGTTTCCGTTCCATCCTCCGGCGGCCACCAGATCGAGGTGCCGGCCACATGCTCGAACTCGATCATCCGCGCCTGGGTGATGGCCCACATGCCGTGCAGCAGCGACAGGCCGATGCCGATGGCGACGCCGATCTCGATCGGCAGCGCGACGATGGCGAGCGCGGTGGCGGCGATGAGCAGGAACTCGATCGGCGCCTGGCGCAGCGTGGTCGCGAAGGTGCGCCAGCGCAATATGCGCATGGCGACGAAGAACAGCACCCCCGCCAGCGCCGCCTGCGGCACGTCCTTGAGAAGCCCGGCCCCGAACAGGATCAGCAGGAGCACGATCGCCGCCGCGAACAGGCCGGCGAGCTGCGAGCGCCCGCCCGTCTCGACCGCGATGGCCGTGCGCGGCGGGCTGGCGTCGACCGGAAAGGCCCCGACCAGGCCGGCGAGCAGGCTGCCCGCGCCGACGCCGACGAAATCGCGGTTGACGTCGCCCGTCTCGCCCGAGCCGGAGAAGGAGCGCGAGGTGGCGGCCGTCTGCACCATGATGACGATCGCAACCAGGAGCGTGAGCGGGGCCAGCGTGCGCACGTCCTCGAAGCTGACGGCCGGCAGGTGCAGGCCGGGCGCGGCTGCCGGCAGCGCGCCCAGCACGGCCACGCCGCGCTGCTCGAGGCCGAAGCCCGCCACCGCGAGCGTGGCGGCCGCGAGCCCGATCAGCGCGCCGGGAACGCGCGGGCTTATCCGCTCGCACACCATGACGACGGCGAAGACGCAGAGGCCGATGGCGAGGCTGTAGAGGTTGACGTCGCCGAGCGCGGCGCGGATGGCGGCGAGGCGGGCGAAGACGTTGCCGCTTCCCGCCGGCAGGCCGAGCAGGTCGGGCAATTGCGAGACGACGATATGGACGGCGATGCCGGCGAGGAAGCCGGCCATCACCGGCGCCGAGAGGAGATTGGCGATCCAGCCGAGCCGCAGCAGCCCGGCCAGCAGCACCGTCGCGCCCACCATCAGCGCCAGCAAAGCGGCCAGCGCGGCGTAATGCGGCGAGCCGGACGCCGCCAGAAGCACGAGGCCGGCGGCGAAGATCGGCGTGATGGTGGAATCCGCCCCCACCGACATGTGCCGGCTGGCCCCGAACAGGGCGAAGGCGACGCAGCCGGCGAGGAAGGCGAGAAAGCCCGCCTCGGGCGACAGGTCGCCCAGCCGGGCCGTGGCCATCTGCTCGGGAATGGCGATGGCGGCGAGCGTCAGCCCGGCGACGGCGTCGCCGCCGAGATCGGCGGCGCGCCAGCCATGAATCGAACGAAACAGCAGCGGCTGTCGCATGTCCTGTCCCCGCGGCCGGCCCGGCCTTGCGTCCGCCGCTCTATCTTCAAACCGCTCCGGCGGTCACGCGTCGCGGACCTCGCGCGCCAGCGCCTGGAAGCGCTTGAACGCCTCGTAGCGGGCGGCGTGCAGGGCGGCGACCTCGCCTTCGGCCGGCGCATAGGTGCGGTCGGCTTTCGACAGCGCCTTCATCGCCGCGCGCGCGTCGGAGAAAGCGCCCGAGGCCAGCGCGCCGAGGAGCGCCGCGCCCAGCAGCACCGGCTCGGCGGCCTGGGGCGCCACCACCGGCTTGCCCGCCGCGTCGGCCAGGAGCTGGCGGACGAAGTCGTGCTGGCCGGCGCCGCCGCTGATGACGATCTGCTTGACCGCCGCGCCCGCTTCCGCCTGCGCGTCGATGATCTCCTTGAGGCCATAGCCGATGCCGCAGATGCCGGCGATGTAGAGCGCCACGAGGCTGTCCTCGTCGCGCTCCATGCCGAGGCCGGCGATGACGGCGCGGGCGTGCGGATCGGCGAAGGGCGCGCGGTTGCCCAAAAATTCCGGCACCACATGCAGGCCCTTGGCGAGCTTCACCGCCTCGGACGGCGCCGCGACCCTGCCGCGCGCCAGGTCGGCGAGCAGCACGGGCAGCGGCAGGCGCTTTTCGGCGGCGGCGGCCTTCGCCTTGGCGGCGTGGGGATGCAGCGAGACGAGCTGGTCGATGGCCGCGCCCGCCGCGCTCTGCCCGCCCTCGTTCAACCACATGCCCGGAACCATGGCCGAGTAATAGGGGCCCCAGACGCCGGGCACGAAGACCGGGTCCTGCGTCGAGGACATGGTGCAGGAGGAGGTGCCGAAGACATAGCCCATATTGTCCTCCGGCCGGCCGTCATAGCCGACCGTGCCGACGCCGCCGGCATGGGCGTCGATCATGCCCGCCGCCACCGCCGTTCCCGCCTTGAGGCCCATGGCCTCGGCGGCTTCGGCCGTTAGGCCCTTTGCTAGCGGCGTGCCGGGATCGACGATGTTCTGGCCGATGCGGGCGAAATCCTCGTCCGCCAGCTCGCCGAGGCCGATCTTGCGGAAATAATCCGCGTCCCAGCGCTTTTCATGCGCCAGATAGGTCCATTTGCAGGTGACGGTGCAGGTGGAACGGGCGAGGTCGCCGGTCGCCTTCCAGGTCAGGAAGTCGGCGAGGTCGAAGAACTGCCAGGCGGCGGCGAAGACCTGCGGCCGGTTCTCCTTCAGCCACAATATCTTCGGCGTCTCCATCTCCGGCGAGATGCGCCCGCCGACATAGGAGAGCACGTCATGGCCCATGGCGTTGATGCGCTCGGCCTGCCCGACGGCGCGATGGTCCATCCAGACGATGATGTCGCGGTCGGGGTCCTCGCTGGAACCGACGGCCAGCGACTTGCCGCCCTCGCCCAGCACCACCAGCGAGCAGGTGGCGTCGAAGCCGACGCCGATCACCGCCGCCGGATCGACGCCTGCCGCGGCCATCGTCTCGCGCACGCTGTCGCAGACGGCGCGCCAGATCTCGCGGCTCGATTGCTCGGCGATGACGCCGCCCTCGCGATGGAGGGTGATGTCGCGCTTGGCGGTCGCCAGCATGTGCCCCGTCAGGTCGAACAGGCCGGCGCGGGCGCTGCCCGAGCCGACGTCGACGCCGATGACGAATTGCTGCTGGTTCTGGGGTGACGGCATGGGCTTGTCTCCGGCGGTCGTCGGTTCGGGTGAGGTTTAGAGATCCACGCTGCTGGGCAGGATCACCAGGTCGCGGATGGTGATGTTGCGCGGGCGCGACAGCATGAAGAGCACCGCCTCGGCCACTTCCTTGGCCTGCATCAGGCTGCCGTTGGCAAGCGCCTCCTCCATCTTGGCCTTGGGCCAGTCGTCCAGCAGGGCCGTGACCACCGGCCCCGGCAGCACCGCGCCGACGCGCACCCCGTGCGGGATGACCTGGCGGCGGGTCGAGTGCACGAAGGCCTGCACCGCGAATTTCGACGCGGTGTAGATCGGCTCCCAGACGACCGGGATCACCCCCGCCACCGAGCTGGTGAAGAGGATGTCGCCGCTCTTGCGCTCGATCATGTAGGGCAGCACGGCGTGGACGCTGCGGAAGGCGGCGTTGATGTTGAGGTTCAGCATCCGGTCCCAGGCGTTGGGGTCGCCCTCGGCCACCGCCCCGCCGATATAGGCCCCGGCGTTGGCGTGCAGCACGTCGAGCTGGCCGGTCAGTTCGAGGATGCGCGGCAGCATGCCCGACACCTGCTCGCCGTTGAGAAGATCGACGACCAGCGGGAACGCTCCCTCGCCCATCTCGGCGCAGAGGCTCTTCAGCCGGTCCTCGGCGCGGTCGATCAGCACCACCCGCGCGCCTTCCGCCAGCATGGTGCGGGCGCATTCCAGCCCGATCCCGGAGGCCGCGCCGGTGATGGCGACCACTTTGTCCTTCATCAGATTGGTCATTTCAACTCTCCTGTAGGAATTAGGCGCGGCCGTGGCTGACGCGCGAGCGGCGGGCGAGCGAGTCGACGATCACGGCGATGGCGAGGACGCCGCCGGTGATCATGTAGCGCAGCGACGACGACAGGTTCAGCAGCGTCAGGCCGTTGGAGATGGCCTGGATGACGATGATGCCGAGCAGGGCCGAATAGGCGCTGCCGCGGCCGCCGAACAGGCTGGTGCCACCGATGACCGCCGCGGCGATCGCGTTGAGGTTGACGTCGCCGGTGCCCGCCTGCTGGCTGGACGAGGCGAGCCGCCCCGCCGCCAGCATGCCGCCGAGCGCGGCCAGCGTCGAGCACAGCATGAAGGCGCTGTAATAGATGGCGCGGATGTTGATGCCCGAGCGGCGCGCCGCCTCGCGGTTGCCGCCGACGGCGAACATGGAGCGCCCCCAGCGCGTGCGCGTCAGCATGTAGTTCATGACGACGACCAGCGCGACGAGAAGCCCGAACATCCACGGCACGCCGCGGCCCATATTGAGATAGTAGACGGCGAATTCCAGCGCCGCGGTGAGCACCACGGCCTTGAGCGCCAGCGCGCCGACCGGCTGCGACGACAGGTTGGCGGCAAGCCGGCGCGCGCGGGTGCGCATGCCGGTGATGATCAGCGCCAGCCCCGGCAATAGCGCCAGCAGATGCGACAGCCAGCCCGGCATGACGTAGATCTGGCCGAAGCGCACCAGCGCCGAGGCGTAAGGCAGGTTGATGCTGCCCGTGGGCCCGAGGATATAGAGCTGGAGGCCGAGCAGGGCCAGGAGCCCCGACAGCGTGGCGACGAAGCTCGGCATGCCGAGCTTGGTGTAGAGGAAGGCGTAGAGCGCGCCCACCGCCGCGCCGAAGACCAGCGCCGCGAGGATGGCGGCGGCCATCGGCCAGCCGCTATTGACCCACAGCACGCCGATCATGGCCGAGGCGAGCCCGCTCATCGAGCCGACCGACAGGTCGATTTCGCCCAAGAGCAGCACGCAGACGATGCCGAGCGAGATGATGCCGACGGTGGCGCAGTCGAACAGCAGGTTGACGAGGTTGTTCGGCAGCAGGAAGACCGGGTTGAGCAGGCTGAAGACGACGGAGATGACGATCAGGCCGATGGCGACCGGCAGCATGCCGAGGTCGCCGGACCGTATCCGGTCGATCGACGCCTTCATCATGTCCATGATGCTGTCGTTGTGGCGCACGCGTTCGTCGCTGCGGTCCAGCGCGCCGCCCTGTTGCAGGTTCGGGTTGGTCATGCGTGCCTCCCGTCCGTTTCGGCCGCCTTGCGTTCGACGCGGCGGGACACGGAATTTTCGGTTGCGCCGGTGATGGCGGCGATGAGTTCCTGGTTGGAGGATTCCGGCGTGAAGACGCCGTTGTTCTTGCCCAGCCGCAGCACGACGATGCGGTCGGCGACGGCGCGCACGTCCTCCATGTTATGGCTGATGACGATGACGCCGAGGCCGCGGTCGCGCACCCGCTCGATGAGGTTGAGCACCTCCGCCGTCTGGGCGACGCCCAGCGCCGCCGTCGGCTCGTCGAGCATGATGATCTTGGGGGAGAGCAGCAGCGAGCGGGCGATGGCGACCGTCTGCCGCTGGCCGCCCGACAGCGAGGCGATCGGCTCGCGCACCGAGGGGATGCGGGCCGCCAGCTCGCGCAGCAGCGTCCAGGCGCGCACCTCCATGCCGACCTCGTCGAGGCTCCACGGCGACATTTCGTGGCCGAGGAAGAGATTGGCGACCACGTCGAGATTCTCGCACAGCGCCAGGTCCTGGAACACGGTGGCGATGCCCAGCTCCAGCGCCTTGCCGGGGCTGTCGAGCGTCACCTGCCTGCCCATGAACTCCACCGTGCCGGAGCTGGGCTGGTGCACGCCGGCCAGAACCTTGATCAGCGTCGACTTGCCGGCGCCGTTGTCGCCGACCAGCGCCACGACCTCGCCGCTGCGCACTTCCAGCTCGATATCGGTCAGCGCCGAGACGGCGCCGAAATTCTTGCATACGTTCTGAAGCCGCAAGATGGGCGCGCCCTTCTCCGGCATCGCCGTTCCGCCTTGTGTCATGATCGGTCGCCTTCCGTGGGGGATTTGAACGAACCCGGCCGCCTGCGCGGCGGCCGGGCGGCGTCGAAGCGCCTATTCGATGCCCAGCTTCTTGCAATCCGCGGCGTATTCGCCGGTGCAGACCTCGGCGGCGGTCTGGATCTTCTTGTCGAAGATCTCCGCCTTGATGTTCTCCTTCGTCACCACGGCCGGGACGAAAAGCTGCGAGGGCGTGTTGTAGAGCGTGGTGCTCGCCTTCGGCGTCTCGCCCTTGAGGAGCTGCATGGCGACGTTGGCCGCCGCCGCCGCGACGATCTCGGACGGCTTGGAGATCGTGTTGTACTGGTCGCCGGCGATGATGAGCTGCAGCGCGGCGATGACGGCGTCGTTGCCGGTCACCGGCGGGATCGGCTTGACGCCCGCCGCCTTGAAGGCCGCGATGGCGCCGCCGCCGGTGCCGTCATTGGCCGCCACCACGCCCTTGATCTTGTCGCCGAAGCGGGTGATCTGGCCGGCGGTCCATTCCTGCGCCTTGGCGGGCACCCAGTCGGGCGTGTCGTATTCGGCCAGCGTCTTGTAGGGCGATTCCTTCAGGGCGCGGTGGATGCCGTCGCGAATGAGGCCGGCGGCCGCGTCGGTGGGCGAGCCGTTGACTTCCAGCACGCCCTCGCCGTCGGCGACGCCGGAGGACTTCATGTGGTCGACCAGCGACTTGCCGATGGAGTAGCCGATGCCCTCATTGTCGAAGGAGACGTAGAAATCGGCCGGCTTGTCGGGGATCGGGCGGTCATAGGCGATGACCTTCACCCCTTGCGCCTGCGCCATCTCGACGAGGCCGGCGGCGGCGGCCGAATCGACCGGGTCGAGCACGACCACCTTGGCGCCCTGCGCGATCACCGAGTTGAACTGCTGCTGCTGCAGGTTGATGTCGGCGTTGGCGTTTTGATAGATGACGGTGCAGCTGGCGCAGAGCTTGGCCATCTCGGCCTTGAAGCCGGGAAAATCGTGCTGCTCGTAGCGGGTCGAGCCCTGGTCCGGCATCAGGAAGGCGACGGTGGCCGCGTCCTCCGCGCGGGCGACGCCGGCGGTTGCCGAAAGGGCGACGGCCGAAGCCATCAGGAAAGTGCGATAGTTCATGTTTCCTCCTCCATGAAGCGATATGTTCCCGAAAATCATCCCGGCCGGAAGCCGGCATGACGCCATGTGCAGGCGCCCGAGACCTCTGAGGCCGGCGATCCTGCGCCGGCTTCTCTCCCAACCGTCCCGGAGCGCGTTTCCTTCCTCCCGGAAATGCTCCGCGCCATCGATTGCGCAAGGGTGCTCAACCGATGAAGCATCGTTGTCACGGGCGCGATTTGCTGTCAAGCTGCGCCTGAGGGGAGTTAATCATTGAGCACCGGCAGCCGTCAATCGAAGAAGACGACCATTTACGATATCGCCGCGCTGGCGGGCACGTCGCCGAGCGCCGTCAGCGCCATATTGAACGGCGGCTGGCGGAAGCGGCGCATCAGCGCCGGCCTCGCGGAGAAGGTGACGCGCATCGCCGAGGAGCAGGGCTACGCCCGCAACATGCAGGCGAGCCTGCTGCGGCGGAAGCGATCGCGCATCGTCGGCATGATCGCGCCCAAATACGACAACCGCTATTTCAGCTCCATCGCGGAAGGCTTCGAGGCCATGGCCCGCGCGCGCGGCCTGTTCCCGGTCGTCACCTGCACGCGGCGCGACCCGGCGCTGGAGGTGGAGGCCGCGCGCGAGCTGGTGTCCTACCAGGTGGAGTGGCTGGTGGCGACGGGCGCGACCGATCCCGACCGCATCGCCGACCTCTGCGCCGCGGCGGGGGTGAAGTGCCTCAATCTCGACCTGCCGGGATCGCGCGCGCCCTCGGTGATCTCCGACAATTACGCCGGCGCCCACGCCTTGACGCGGCGCATCGTCGCCAACGCCCGGCGCAGGCGCGGCGCGGCGGCGCCGATGATGTTCATCGGCGGGCGCGGAACGGATTTCAACACGCGCGAGCGGGTGCGCGGCTTCCGCGCCGCGCTGGCCGAGGAGGGAATCGAGGCCGACGACCGCTTCGTGCTGACCTGCGGCTATGCGGCGGAGAAGGCCGAGGCGGCCTTGCAGGGCTTTTCGGAAAGCGGCCTCGCCCTGCCGCCCGGCATGTTCGTCAACTCCACCATCTCGCTGGAAGGCGTCATGCGCTGGATGAAGCAGGCGGGGCTGACCGGCGCGCGCGCGCCGGCGCTGGGCTGCTTCGACTGGGACCCGTTCGTGGCCCTGCTCGGCGACGGCGTCGAGATGATGCGGCAGGACGTGCCGGCTATGCTCGACGCGGTCTTCGACATCATCGACAGGGGCGGAAGCCCGCAGGCGCTGATCGAAATCCCGCCGTTGCTCGCCGGCGCGTGACGGCTCAGCCGACCGCGACGATCATCTGGATCTCGACCGGCGCGCCGCCGGGCAGCGTCGCCACGCCGACGGCGGCGCGGGCGCCGACGCCGATCTCGCCCAGCTCCGCGTGCAGATAGGCCGAGGCGAAATCGGCCAGCCTGGAATGGAGCGTGAAGCCTTCCTCGGCCGCGACATAGACGGTGAGGCTCGGGACCAGCGCGATGCGCTCGCCCGGCGCGAGCCGGTCCCGCGCGGCGGCGAGCGCGTTGCCGGCGGCGAGCAGCACCGCCTCCCGCCAGCGCTCCACCGGCTCCGCAGCCCGCACCGGGCCCGTGAATTGCAGCACGCCGTCGCAGCGCGGCGTCATGCCGGCGGTGAAGATCAGGTCGCCGAAGCGCGAGGCGGGCCGATAGAGGCCCTGCGGCGGCGGCGAATTCGGCGCGTCGGGCCCGCTCATGCGCGATACCGTTCGACGAGTTCGACCATGCGCTCGGCCGCCTTCACCGCCGCCGCGTGGTCCTGCGAAAAATTGAGCCGCACGCTGTTGGCGCAATGCGGCCCGAACTCGGTTCCCGGCGTGACGACGACGCCGGCCTGAAGCCGCAGGATGCGGACGAAATCGTTCGGGGCCACGGCCAGCGCCGGCAGGCTCGGGAACAGGTAGCTGCCGGCCTGCGGCGTCCGCGCGCCGACGCCCTCGGCCCCGCGCAGCACCGCGAGCAGGTCGTCGCGGATCGCCTGGTGCAGGCGGATGCGCTCCTCCATCCAGCCTTCCGGCTCCGAGAACCAGGTGTGCAGCACCGCCTGGTTGTAGCCGGCGGCGCGCAGCGAGACGATGGCCTGCAATTTCTCCATCCGCTCGATGAGCCGGGGCGCGCCGAAGGCGACGCCGAGCCGGTAGCCGCTGAGCGATTCCGTCTTCGACGGCCCCATGATGGTGACGACGTTGTCGGCGTCGACGGCGGCGGCGCGCAGATGCGTATAGGCGGCGTCCGAATAGCGCAGGCGGGAATAGAGCTGGTCGGCGATCACCGTCGCGCCGTAGCGGCTCGCGAGCGCGGCGATCTGTTCGATCTCCGTCTTGGAATAGACCACGCCGGCCGGATTGTTCGGGTTGGAGAAGACGAAGACCTTCGCCCCCTGGCGGAAGGCGTCCTCCAATTGGCCGAGGTCGAGGCCGGCCTCGACGTCCGATTTCAGATAGTCGAGCCGCACCGGGACGATCTCGCCCTCGAAGAACTCGACCAGCTTGCGGTTGGCGAAATAATCGGGCTGGACGATGGCCACCTTGTCGCCGCGCCCGACGACGCTGGCGACGGCGAGGAACAGCGCGCCCTGCGTGCCGGGTGTCAAGATCATGGCGTCGGCGTCGACCGGCGCGCCGGTGAAGGCGGCGAGCTTGCCCGCCAGCTCCTCGCGGATGCGGCCGGCGCCGCGATATTCGGTATAGGCCTGCCGCCCGCCGGCGCGCACGCCGTCGCAGAAGGTCTCGAAGGCCCCCGGCGTGGGCGTGAAGGCGTCGACGTCGCCATGGGAGAAATCGACGGGCGTTCCCGCCAGCGCCTCGCCGCGCATGAGGGCGTGCAGGTCGCCGGTGCGCTGGCGCACCTCCTGGCCGGGCGCGTTGTCGGTGCCGAGCTTGCTGAACTTCTCCTGGACGGACATCGGGGCTCCTTGATGAGAACGGGTTTCCGCCTGTTGTAGAGCGGCGCGATACAAAGTAAAATCTCCATTCCGCTAGCATCAGAAGATAGAAAAACTGAATTATGGACATCCGCTTCCTGGAGAGTTTCGTGGAGGTCGCCGATTGCGGCTCCGTCGCCGAGGCGGCGCGGCGGCTCAACCTGACCCCGGCGGCGGTGGCGCAGCGGCTCAAGGCGCTGGAGCAGGTGCTGGGCCAGTCGCTGGTCGGGCGGGCCGGGCGCACGGTGCGGCCGACGGCCGCGGGGCTGGCGGTGCTGGGCGCGGCGCGGCGGATGATCGAGAGCGCGCGCGACCTGCGCGCCATCGCCGCCAGCGACCTGCCGGCCGGGGAATTGCGGCTGGGCTCGACCGCGACCGGCCTCACCGGCCTCTTGCCCGAGGTCATAGCCTCGCTGAGCGAGCGCTATCCGCAGATCGAGTTCTTCATCCGGCCGGGCTCCTCGGTGGACCTCTATCACGGCGTCGTCGCCGAGGAGCTGGACGCCGCCGTGATCGTGCAGCCGCCGTTTCCGATCCCCAAATCGCTCGAATGGATGACGCTGCGCGAGGAGCCGCTGGTGCTGCTCCTGCCCGAGACGATGGAGACGGACGGTCTGGCGGAGGCTGTCGCCGCGGCGCGCTTCATCCGCTACGACCGCAACCAGTGGGGCGGGCAGATCGTCGACGCCTATCTGCGCCGCAAGCGGCTGAAGGCGCGCGAATGGCTGGAGCTGGACGCGCTCGACGCCATCGCCGCGCTGGTCAGCCGCGGGCTCGGCGTCGCCGTCGTGCCCGACTGGCCGCCGCCATGGCCCGAGGGGTTGCGGCTGCGCAAAGTCGCCCTCGCCGACGCGCCGCGCCGCAAGGTGGGCGTGCTGTGGCGGCGCGCCGGCCCCCGCATCGCGGCCATCCGCGCCTTCGTCGGCACCTGCGACGAAACCCGCTGGTAATAGGGATCTAGCATATCGTCATGGCGCGCGGCAGGTCCGACAGCGGCTCGACGCCGGTCGGCGTGACGATGACGGTTTCCGACGCGCCGACCGTATAGGCTCCGTAGCTGCGCAGCGTGGCGGGCAGATGGAAGACCATGCCCGGCTCCAGCGGCCGCGTCACGCCCGAGAACAGCGACAGGATCGCCCCCTCGCCCCAGTCGGGCGCGAAGGCCGCGCCCATGGAATAGCCGATGCGCTTGCGGAAGGCGCTCGCATATCCGGCCGCGTCGATCACCGCCTGGGCCGCCTCGTGGGCGGCGGCGCAGGGAAGGCCGGGCCGCATCGCGGCGAGCGCGGCGTCCAGCGCCCGCAGCGCCGTGTCCATCATCGCCCGCGCCTCGGCCGGGGGCGGGCCGATCCAGACGCTGCGCATCAGCGCGGCGTGATAGCGGTCGTGGCTGCCGGCGAGTTCGAGGAAGACGCCGTCGCCGGCCTCCATCCGCCGCCGCCGCCAGGTGGCGTGCGGAATGCCCGAGCGCGGGCCGGACGAGACCAGCGGCTCCATGGCCATGGCCTCGGAGCCGGCGGCGACGGCCGCCGCCAGCATCGCCGCCGCCACGTCGTTTTCGCTGGCCCCGTCGCGGCAGGCCTCGATCGCCGCCGTCATGCCGGCCTGCGCATAGGACGCGGCGCGGCGGATCGCCGCCAGCTCGGCCGGCGACTTGACCGCCCGCAGCGCCTCGACCAGGCCGGAGCCGTCCGAAATCCGCACGTGGGCCAGCGCGGCGGCGATGCGCTCGTTGAGCGCCGGGCTCACGAACCAGCCCTCGCGCTCCACCGCCAGATGGCGGACGCCCATGCCGCGCACCAGCGCGCCCAGCGCCTGCGCCGGGTCCTCGCCGTCCTGCCAGGCGCGGATGTCGCGCAGCCATGTCGAGGCGCGCGCGCCGGTCGTCTCCAGCTGCCGCACCAGGAGGACCGGCTCGCCCGACGCCGGGACGACCAGCGCCTGGAAGGCGAAATAGCCGGCGGTCTGGCGGCCGGTGGCCCAGAAGATGTTTTCCGGCCCGGTAAGGAGCAGCGCCTCCGCGCCCGAGACGCGAAGCGACTTCTGGATCGAGCCGATGCGGGCCGCGTATTCGGCGGCGGGAAAGGCCGCCTGGCTGCCCGTGAGCCCGTCGGGCAGGTCATCGGAAGGCGACGATACGGAGACTGTGGACTGGGGCATTCTTGTTTCCCGAAAGGAATGAGGGGATGGAGCCGGCGCGGGGCCTCAGCGCGAGAGCCAGCCCAGGAAGCGGGTCCGCACATGCTCGAAATGCAGGCCCATCGCGGCGCGGGCGGCGGCGGCGTCGCCGGCGGCGACGGCGTCGATCACCGCGATATGCTCGCGCGCCTGGTCGGCGAAGCGGTCGTGGGTGCGGGTGATGGTGCAGCGCCGCGCGATGGCGCGCTGCTCGGCGAGGATGTCGGGCAGCAATTCCAGCCGCGCCGCATGGGCGACGGCGAGATGGAAGCGGTCGTCCTCGGCCCAGAAATCGTCGAAGGCGACGTTGCGCCCGTTGGCGTAGCTCGCCATCACCTCCCGCACCGCGGAAAGCTCCGGCGTCAGGCCGAAGCCGGCGGCGCGGGCGGCGGCCGCCCCTTCCAGCACCTGCCGCAGCTGCACGATCTCGAGCAATTGCTCGACCGAGACGGAGCGCACCAGGAGAACGCCGTTTTCGAGCCGGGCGATGACGCGCTCCCGCTCCAGCCGCGACAGGGCCGAGCGCAGCGGCGTGCGCGAGATCCCCAGCCGCTCGGCCAGCTCGCGCTCGGACAGCACCGTGTCGGGTTTGATCTCGCCTTGCAGGATATCCTGCTTGATCCGGCGATACGCCGCCTGCGCGAGCGTTTCTGACGTCATGGGCTCCCCTCCCCGCAGATGGAATTATGGACGGCTTCGACGGCCAGCGCGAGGTCTTCGACATCCATGCCCTCCTCCGGGCAATGGCTGCCGTTCCAGTTGCGGATGAAGACCATCACGCTGTCCCAGCCGGCCGTGGCGAAGGCCGCCGCGTCGTGGCCGCCGCCCGACAGCATGCGGCGCGGCCGGTCGCCGCGCGCCTCGGCCCCGCGCGCGACGAAATCGGCCATCGCCGGCGACAGCGCCGCCGGCTTGCTGCGGCTCTGCGCGCCGAGGTCGAAGCCGATCCCCGGCCGCGCCGCCTCGATGCGGGCGATCTCGGCCTTGAGCCGCGCGTCCGCGCGGTCGAGCGTGGCCGCGTCCGAGGAGCGCATGTCGAGGCAGAAATCGAGCCTGCCCGCCACCTTGGCCATGGCGTGGGCGGGGCTTGCGGCGTCGACGCGGCCGAAGGTCACGGTGAGGTCGTCGCCGTCGGCCAGCATCCCGGCCCAGACCCGGTCCATGGCCGTGACGAGTTCGGCGAAGGCGACGACGGCGTCGGCCCGCCCTTCGCGCGGCGCTGCGCCCGAATGCGCCCAGACGCCGTCGACGGCGGCCGCGCGATAGCGCAGCCCGCCGCGAATGGCGGTGACGATGGCGTAGGCCTCGCCCGCCGCGAAAAGCACCGGGCCCTGCTCGATGTGGAATTCGAGGAAGCGCGCCGGCCCGGGCGGGACGAGCGTGGCCACGGCCTCGGGATCGTAGCCCTGGTCGCGCATATGGTCGGCGAGGCTGCGCCGCGTGTCGACGCGTTTGGCCTGCATCTCCTCGCGGCCGAGAAGGCCCAGCGCCGCGCGCGAGCCGGCATAGGAGACCGGAAACCAGACGCTTTCCTCGGCGCGCGTCACCGTCACGATGATATCCGCCGGGGGAACGCGCCCCTCGGCGCAAAGGGCTGCGACGAGCGCCAGCGCGCCCGCCACGCCGGCCTGCCCGTCATAGGCCCCGCCTTCCGCCACCGTGTCGAGATGCGAGCCGACATAAAGCGGCGTCGCCTGCGGGTCCGCGCCCTTCATGCGGGCGAAGAGGTTGCCGGCCGCGTCGCGGCTGACGGAAAGCCCCAGCGCCAGCGCCTCCTCCTCGATCATCGCATGGGCGGCGCTTTCGAGATCGCTGTAGGACGGCCGCGTCCAGCCGGGGCCGCCCGCCGAAAGCGTGTTGACCCGCTCGATGACGCGCCGGAGCGTTTCCCGGATGGTTTCGGCCGTGCTCATACGCTCGCCCTCCGCGTGGTCCAGACTTCCGGGTTGAGCGCGGTCGGCGGAAGGACGCCGGACAGCGCCGTCGCCACGTGGCCGGCGGCGGCCTCGGCCACGCGGCGCAGCGCCTCCTCGGTCGCAGCGCCCAGATGGGGGGTGAAGATCACGTTGGGAAAGGCCGCGAGCGGCCCCGTCGGCGCGCCGGCGGAATAGACGTCGAGGCCCGCGCCGCCGAGCCGGCCGGCGCGCAGCGCGTCAAGAAGCGCTTCCTCATCCACCAGCCCGGCGCGGGCGACGTTGACCAGAACCGCGCCCGGCTTCATGGCGGCGAAGGCCTCGCGTCCGATCATTTTCTCGCTCTCGGGCCGCATCGGCGTGTGCAGCGACACGAGGTCGGCCTCGGCCAGCCCCTCGGCCAGCGTGGCGGCGCGGGCGTAGCCGTCGAGGTCGGGCGCGCGCGGCGAATGGACGAGGACGCGCATGCCGAAGGCGCGGTCCAGCATGCGGCCGACGTCGCGGCCGATCGCGCCCCAGCCGACGATCAGCGCCGTCTTGCCGGAAAGCTCGGTGAAGCGCGCCGATTCGCGGAAGCCGGCGCGGCCCTCGCGCGCGCTGCGGTCGGCGGCGGCGATCCCGCGCGCGGCGGCGACGGCGAGCCCCACCGCCAGCTCGGCGACCGAGCGCGCATTGACGCCCGGCGTGTTGGCGATCAGCACGCCCTTTGCGGCGGCGGCCTGCTTGTCGACCGAATCGTGGCCGGTGCCGTGGATGACCACGACGCGCAGGCGATCGGCGGCGGCGAAGCCGGCGGCCTTCAGCCCCGCGTCGCGGGTGATCGCCGCGTCGCAGCCCTGGATATAGGCCGCGACGGTTTCCGAATCGGCCGCCGGGCACAGGACGGGCTCGATCCCCCGCGCCCGCAAAAGATCGAGGCCGGCTTCATGGATGGGCTGGACGACGAGGCATTTCATGGCTGGCCCTGCTGGTTCAGATGGGTGAGGCGGGCGAGGATGGCGTCGCGGGCGCGGGCGAGATGCCGGGTCATGGCGGCCTCGGCCGCCGCGCCGTCGCCGAGGCGGATGGCCTCGAGGATTTCGAGATGCTCCTCGCCGCTCCTGACGAAACGCTCCGGCACCTGCGTATGGTCGAAGACGCAGGTGCGGCGATGCAGGCCCGCGATCACGTCGGCCACCGTGCGGTTGCCGGCGGCGACGGCGATCATCTCGTGCAGGTCGCTGTCGACGGTCCATTGCACGTCGTCGGGCGCGGCGTCGGGGCCGCCCTGCATCAGCGCGCGGATGCGCGCCTCGACTTCGGCCAGCCGCGCCGGCGGCGCGGCGGCGGCGGCGCGGGCGCAGGCCGGCTCCAGCTCCAGCCGCAGGAAGAAGATCTCCTCGATCTCGGCCGCGCCCAGCCGGCGGACCCGCGTGAAGCGCCCTTCCGTCGCGGCCAGCCCCTCGCTCTCGATGCGCTTGATCGCCTCGCGCACCGGCGTGCGGGAGATGCCCAGCGCCTCGCCCAGCGCCGCCTCCTGCAAGGCGTCGCCCGGCTTCAGCGCGCCCTCCAGGATCATGCCGATGATGCGGCGATGCGCGTCGCGCGCGAGGTTTCCGGTCGTGCTCATATCGCTCCCCCATGCTGCTCGTCAAAGGCGAAGATACCGTCAATCAGGTTGCGGGAAAGAAGATATTCCGAGGTCGGCGCGCCTTCCGGCTTGATTTGCAGGCTTTCGAGCGCAGCGCGCCATGCGCGGCGATGCGCGATCCCGATCGCCTCGCCCTCGTCGCGGCTGACGACCGCGAAGCGGAAGCGCCCGCCGGCGGGCGATTGCGCCAGCCGGGGCAGGTCCGCCGCGATCACGGTGGCGATCTTGGGATAGCCGCCGGTGGTCTGGCTTTCGGCCATCAGCACGATGGGCTGGCGCGACCCCGGCACCTGGATCGAGCCCGGCACCGTGGCGTCGGAGACGATGTCGTGCCCCCGGACCGCCGGCAATTCGACCCCGCCCAGCACCATGGCCATGCGGTCGCGCTGCGGCGTGACGGTGAATTCCGCTTCACTCAGAAGGGCGACGGTCGCCGCGTCGAAATACGCGTCCTGCGGGCCGAGCACCACGCGGATCGGCTGCGCCTCCGCCGAGGGCGGCGGGCCTGCGGGGCGCAGGCAGCGATCCGCCGCCCGGTCCTCGCCGAGCGGCAGCGCGTCGCCGGCGCGCAAGGCCCGTCCCTCCAGCCCGCCCAGCCCGCTGCGCAGATGGGTGGCGCGGGAGCCGAGCGCGAGGGGAACGTCGACGCCGCCCGCGACGGCGAGATAGCCCCAGACCGCGCCGCGCAGCGCGCCGACCTCCAGCGTCTCGCCGGGCCGGAGCCGGTGGCTCTCGCCCGCAGGCAGGCGGCGGCCGTCGACGCGGATGTCGCAATCGCCGCCGGTCACCGCGAAGCGGAGCGCGCGGCCGGTGGCGAAGCGCCCGCCCATGCTCGCGAATTCCAGCGCCGCCGTGTCGGGCGCGTTGCCGCAGAGCGCGTTGGCGAGCGCCATGGCCGGACCGTCCATCGGCCCGGCGCCGGAGACGCCGAAGCGGCGCAGCCCCTTGCGGCCTCCGTCCTGCACGGTCAGCATCGGGCCGGCGGCGACGACCTCCAGGCTCATGACGCCTCCTCGGCTTCGGCCACCGTCTCGCCGGCCGCGGCGCGGGCGGCCAGCGGCTCGGCCTCCTCCGGGCCGATCGGCGCGAAGCGCACCCGGTCGCCGGCCTGCAGCAGAAAGGGGATCTTGCGCGCCGGATCGAAGACCCGGACCGGCGTCCAGCCGATGAAGCGCCAGCCGGAAGGCCCGGCGACGGAATTGACGCTGCCCTGCTGGCCGCCAATGCCGATGCCGCCCGCCGCCACATATTGGCGCGGCTTTTGCAGGCGCGGCGTGTGCAATATGTCCGGCAGGCCGCCAAGATAGGCGAAGCCCGGCGCGAAGCCGATCATGAAGACGCGGTATTCGACGCCCGCATGAAGGTCGATCAATTGTTGGGGAGTCAGCCCCTTCATCGCCGCGACCTCGTCGAGGTCCAGCCCGACCGCGCCGCCATAGACCACGGGGATGGTCCAGCGCCGCGCCGGCGCGTCGGCGGCTTCGGCGTTATGAGCCAGTTCCGCGAGGCGGCGCTCCAGCGCCCGGCCGCGGACGATCTCGGGATCGTAGCGGACCAGAAGCGAGCGATAGCTCGGCACGATCTCGGCGACGCCGGGAATCGCCGCCGCGTCCACGGCCGCGGCCAGCGCGATGACGCGGGCGTTGACGCCCGCGTCGATGCGGTCGCCCAGCTCCAGCGCCAGCGCGCCGTCGCCGCAGGACCGGAAGGCGGGATAGGTCTCAGCCCCGTTCGGCATCGGCGCGACCGCCCTTTCCCACCGCTTTTCCGGGCGCATCGTCCGGCGCGGCGCGCCGGCGCAAGCCGCCTTCGTCCATCGACCATTCCTCCCCGGTTTTCCGGTCCCCGTCAAAAGGGCTTGTGATTTCGGTATACCACATGTATCCATTATGCGGAGCCGGGCCGTTCTGTCAATCAGCGCCGCGCCGGCTCCCGCAGTTTCAACACCCTCGCGACAGGTCACGGGCATGACGAGAAAGATCGACCTCAACTGCGACATGGGCGAAAGCTTCGGCGCCTATACGATCGGCGACGACGCGGCCATGCTGGCGCTGGTCAGCACCGCCAACATCGCCTGCGGCTTCCACGCCGGCGACCCGGTGGTGATGCGCCGCACCATCCGCATGGCGCGCGACAACGGCGTCTCGGTCGGCGCGCATCCCTCCTTCGCCGACCTCTACGGCTTCGGCCGCCGCCGCATCTCGGGCGAGAGGCCGGAGGACCTGGAGGCCCAGCTCGTCTACCAGATCGTCGCCATGCAGGGCATGTGCGCGCTGGAGGGCCATGCGATGACGCATGTGAAGACGCATGGCGCGCTCGGCAACATGGCGGCGGTCGACCCCGATCTCGCCGCCCTTTGCGTGGGCGCGGTCAAGGCGGTCGATCCCGGCCTCGTCTATGTGTCGCTGCCCTATTCCGAGACCTGGAAGGCGGCGGAGAAGGCGGGGCTGCGCGTCGCCTGCGAGATCTACGCCGACCGCACCTATACCGACGCCGGCGAGCTGACGCCGCGCAGCCAGCCCGGCGCGGTGATCCACGACCCGCGCCGCAGCCTCGACCAGGTGCTGGAGATGGTGCTCGGCGGCCATATCCCCACCACCGGCGGCAAGCGGCTGCCGGTCGAGCCGGCCACGCTCTGCGTCCATGGCGACACGCCCGGCGCGGTCGGGATCGTCCGCGCCCTGCGCGCGGCGCTGATCGAAAACGGCGTGGAGATCGCGCCCTTCGCAAAACCCCGAGGATGACATGAGCAGAATCGTTTATCTCGACGGCGCATGGCTGCCCGAGCAAGAGGCCAAGGTCTCGGTCTTCGACCGCGGCTTCCTGATGGCCGACGCCATCTATGAGGTGACCTGCGTGCTGGACGGCAGGCTGGTCGAATATGCCGGCCACGCCGCCCGCCTGCAGCGCTCGGCGCGCGAGCTGGGCATTCCCGTGCCGCTGGACGAGGACGCGCTCCTGGCCGTGCATCGCGAGATCGTGGCGCGCAACGGGCTCGACCAGGGCATGATCTATTTGCAGCTGACGCGCGGCGTCGCCGACCGCGACTTCGCCTATCCGCCCGCCGACACGCCGCCGACGCTGGTGCTGTTCACCCAGGCCAAGAACGTGCTGGAGAACCGCGCCGCCGAGGCGGGCATCTCGGTGGCGCTGCTGCCCGACCTGCGCTGGGGCCGCCGCGACATCAAGACCATCCAGCTTCTCTATCCGTCCATGGCCAAGATGGAGGCCAAGGCGCGCGGCGCGGACGACGCCTGGCTGGTTGAGGACGGCCACGTCACCGAGGCCACCGCCGCCAGCGCCCATATCGTCACCGAAAACGACGTGCTCGTCACCCGCGACCTGTCGCATGCGCTCCTGCCCGGCGTCACCCGCGCCTCGGTGCTGGAGCTCGCGGCGCGGCGCGGCCTCGGCGTCGAGGAGCGCGCCTTCACGCCCGACGAAGCGCGGGCCGCCCGCGAGGCCTTCATCACCTCGGCCACCAATTTCGTCGTCCCGGTCACGCGGATCGACGGCGAGCCGGTCGGGACCGGCGCGCCCGGCGCGCTGACCCGCGACCTGCGGCGGCTCTATGTCGAAAGCCGCCGCGCGGCGGCGATCTGAGAACGGGATTCCTGATTGCGATTTAGGATTCCAGTGGTATACTGAAATGGTCGAGCCGGCGGAAGACCGGGACCTCATGGGGAACAGGGCATGGATCAACCGGGTCATAGACTTCCGGCGGCGCAGGGCGTCGCCGTCCCCCTGAAAAGGGGACAGGCGATCCGCATCGAGAACCTTCACGGCTCTCAGGTGGTCGACGCATGGGCGCTGTCGGCGGCGGACCCGCTCGAATACGCCTCGATGGAGCATACGCGCTCCTGCAACAGCAACGTCTTCGTCGGGAAGGGCATGACGGTGGTCAGCAACCGCCGCCGGCCGATGCTGACCATGACGGAGGACGCCTCCCCCGGCCGGCACGACACCCAGCTCTGCCCGTGCAGCGCCGAGCTTTACCGTGAGCTCGGCTGCGCCGGTCCGCATCGAAGCTGCACCGACAATTTCCACGAGGCGCTGGCGCGGATCGGCGTGGCGCTGCCCTTCACCCCCGCCTCGCTCAACCTGTTCATGAACGTGCCCATCGCCGCGGACGGCGGCGTGACGCGGCTGCCGCCGGCGAGCCGGCCGGGCGACAGCGTGACGCTCGCCGCCGACATGGACGTGACGGTCGTCCTGTCCGCCTGCCCGCAGGACGTCACCCCGATCAACGGCGCGGCCCGCACGCCCCGCGACGTCGCCTTCGTCGTCGAGGACCCACGCCACGAGGAGCCGCGATGATGACCCCCGAAGACAAGCCCCTGCTGCGGCTGCGCGGCATCCGCAAGAGCTTCGGCCAGCTCGAGGTCCTCAAGGGCATCGACCTCGACGTCAGGACCGGCGAGGTCGTCTCCATCATCGGCGCCAGCGGCTCGGGCAAGAGCACCTTCCTGCGCTCGATCAACGCCATCGAGACGGCCAACGCCGGGACGATGGAGTTCGACGATTTTCGCTTCGACTTCGCCCCCGGCGCGGCCGGCCATCCCACCGCGCGCCAGTTGCAGGCGCTGCGCTCGCATATCGGCATGGTGTTCCAGAGCTACAATCTGTGGCCGCACATGACGGTGCTGCAGAACGTCATCCACGCGCCGGTGCGGCTGCGCGGCCTGCCGCGCGCCGAGGCGATCGAGATCGCCGACGCGCTGCTGCGGCGCATCGGCCTCTACGAAAAGCGCGACGCCTATCCCTCGCGGCTTTCCGGCGGCCAGCAGCAGCGCGTCGCCATCGCCCGCGCGCTGGCGATGAAGCCGAAATTGATGCTGTTCGACGAGGTGACCTCGGCGCTCGACCCCGAGCTGGTGCACGAGGTGCTGACGCTGATGGCCTCGCTCGCCGCCGACGGCATGACCATGCTCCTGGTGACGCACGAGATCTCCTTCGCGCGCGACGTGTCCTCGCGCGTGCTGTTCTTCGACCAGGGCGTCATCGCCGAGGAAGGCCGGCCGAAGGAGGTGCTGCAGAACCCGGAAAGCCCGCGGCTGCGCCAGTTCCTGCACCGCATCCTGCACGACAACGTCAAGGCGGGCGACGACGCCGACCAGGCTGCAGACAGGGACGCCGATAGGGAGATTTCCGGGAAATGACGTTCTGGTCCGATCTATCCACCTACGGCCCCGGTTTCCTCGCCGCCGCATGGACGGTGCTGTGGGTGACCATCCTCACCATCGCGCTGAGCTGGGTCTGCGGCCTCGCCGCCGCGCTCGGCCAGCGCTCGCACTCCACCGCGGTGCGCTCGATCGCCGCCTTCTACATCTGGTTCATCCGCGGCACGCCGGCGCTGATCCAGATCTTCATCGTCTATTTCGGCCTGCCGCAGCTCGGCGTGCGGCTTTCGCCCTTCGTCGCCGGCGTGCTGGCGCTGGGCGTCAACAGCGGGGCCTATGTGGCGGAGATCATCCGCTCCGGCCTGTCGGCGATTCCGCGCGGGCAGACGGAATCCTCGCTCGCGCTGGGCTTCAGCCCCGCCGAGACCATGCGCACGATCATCCTGCCGCAGGTGTTCCGCATCATCCTGCCCGCCATGACCAACGAGGCGATCTCGATCCTGAAGAACACCTCGCTGCTCTCCACCATCACCGTGGTGGAGCTGACGCTCTACGCGCAGACGCTGATCTCGGCCACGTTCCGGCCCTTCGACTTCTATATCGCGGTCGCCCTGATCTACCTGGTCCTGACCTCGATCCTGACGCGGCTGGCCGCCTGGCTCGAACGCCGCTACGGCCGGCTCGGCTGACGCGCCCGAATTGGCGCTGCGCGACCCTCGCGCCGCGCCGGATTGCAGAAAAACAAAACCAATGGGGAACTATCGCATGAAACTCAAAACGCTTCTTATGGCGCTCGCCGCCATGACGCTCCTGCCTCTCGCCCCCGCCGCGCGCGCCGCCGACGGGCTCGAACTCCTGGTCCCGGGCGAGCTCAGCGTCGCCACCGAGGGCACCTATCCGCCCTTCTCGATGCGCGCTCCGAGCGGCGACCTCGACGGGCTGGAGATCAGGGTGGCGAAGGAAGTCGCCCGACGCCTCGGCCTCGAATACAAGCCGGTGCTGGTCAAATGGGAATCGGTGCTGATCGGCCTCGAGGCCGACCAGTACGACATGATCAGCGACGCCATGGACATCACGCCCGAGCGGCAGCAGAAGGTGGTCTTCGCCGACGGCTGGCTGGAATCGGGCGGCCGCATCGTCGTGCGCAAGGATTCCGAGCTGACCAAGCCGTCGGACGTCAAGGGCCACACGGTGGGCGGCCTCGTCGCCTCCAACTGGGTCAAGATCGCCGCGAGCCTCGGCGCCGACGTCAAGACCTACAAGGCGGAATCCGACGCCATGCAGGACCTGGCCAACGGCAATGTCGACGCCATCATCACCGACAGCATCGCCGCCGCCTACGCGATCAAGGTCTCCAACCTGCCGCTCAAGCTGGTGGAGGAGCCGGTCAGCTCGATCCAGAAGGGCTTCGCCTTCAAGAAGGGCAAGCCGCATCTGGTCGCCGCCGTCAACAAGGCGCTCGCCGACATGATCGCCGACGGAACCTACGCCAAGCTCACCACCGAGCTGATCGGGGTAAACCCCGCGCCGAAAGAGCCCATCCGCACCCTCCCGCAATGACCCGAACTCCGGCGGGGCGTCTTCGCCCCGCCGGTCCCATGGAGGAAGACCATGCTCCGCTATTTTCCGCTCGAAGAATATCAGGACCGCTGGACGCGGACCCTCGCCGACATGGAGGCGCTGGGCTTCGAGACCGCCGTCGTCTTCGGCCGCGGCGGCGGCACGACGGACAATTGCGGCGACATCCTCTACCTCACCAACCACTATCCGGTCAGCGGCGGCACGGATTCGCTGATCTGGTCGGCCCGCTCCTTCTCCGGCGTCATCCTGCGCAAGGGTGAGGAGCCGGAGCTGCATATCGACGAGCCGGAGCCGCGCGCCGACCTCCTGGCGCTGGCCAACGTCCATTGCGACAACCATCCCTTCCTCTCCATCGCAAGGGCGCTGCGCGAAAAGGGCGTCCGGGGTCGCGTCGCCTTCTGCGGCAGCCAGTTCGTCCCCGTCAAATATTACCGGCAGTTGGAAGAGAACACGCCGGGGATCGAATGGGTGGTCTGCGACGACCTCGTGCGGCGATCGCGCGCCATCAAGAGCCCGCGCGAGCTCGACTGCTACCGCGTCGCCGGCGAAAGCGCCACCGAGGCCATGACCGTGATGATGCAGGCGCTGGTCGCCGGCCGCTCCGAGCGCGAGGCGGCTGGCGAAGCCGCCCGCATCGTCGTCGGGCGCGGCGGCCGCATCCAGGCCATCGGCGCCAATCACGGCGCGACGATGGACTACGACTATCGCTTTCCCCTCACCGGCTCCAGCGCCGACGCGCCGGCGATGGGCGACATGGTGCGCGGCACGGTGCACGCCGCCTTCTGGCAGGGCTATTACCTCGATCCCGGCCGCACCGCCGTGCGCGGCCCCGCCAATCCCGAGCAGACCCGGCTGATGGAGGCAACCGTCGACATCGTCAAGCGCCTCACCGGCATGATGCGGCCCGGCGCGCGGCTTCTGGACGTGGCGGCCGAGGGCGACCGCCTGACGGCGGCCTTCGGCGGCGAGGTCTCGGCGATCATGAAGAACTTCCCGTTCTTCGGCCACGGCATCGGCCTCTCCTTCGAGCAGCCGCGCATCTCGACCGTCATGTCGCGGCCCGACGACGTGGTGCGGGCGAACATGGTGTTCGGCGTCGAGGCGTTCCTGTCCAGCGCCGGCGTCGGCTCGGCCTTCGTCGAGGACATCGTCATCATCGGCGAGGACGGAAACGAGGTGCTGACCCGGTCGCCCTACGCCTATTGAAACGCGGCCGCTAGCTGGCGCCGAGCGCGTCGGCGCCCAGCACGCGCTTGAGGAAGGCGCGGGTGCGGGGCTTCTGCGGGTTGCCGAAGAACTCCGCCGGCGGGCCGCTTTCGTGCACCTCGCCCTCGGCGAGGAAATAGACGTTGCTGGCCACCTCGCGCGCGAACTGCATCTCGTGCGTCGCCAGGATCATCGTCATGCCGTCCTCGGCCAATTGGCGCAGGAGCATCAGCACCTCCTCGACCAGCTCGGGATCGAGCGCCGAGGTGACTTCGTCGAGAAGCAGGAGCTTGGGGCTCATCGCCAGCGCGCGGGCGATGGCGACGCGCTGCTGCTGGCCGCCGGAGAGGCGGTCGGGATAGGCGTCGGCCTTGTCCCTGAGCCCGACCTTGGCCAGCATTTCGGTCGCCAGCTCGCGCGCCTCGGCCTTGTTCATCCGCAGCACGTGGCGCGGCGCGAGCATGACGTTTTCGGCCACGCTCATCTGCGGGAACAGGTTGTAGCTCTGGAACACGATGCCGAGATGGCGCCGCACCGCGTCGAGGTCGACGCCCGGATCGGTGATGATCTCGCCGTCGAAGGCGACCGTACCGCCGTCGATCGTCTCCAGCCCGTTGATGCAGCGCAGCAGGGTGGACTTGCCGCTGCCGGAGCCGCCGATCAGGCAGGCGACCTCGTGGCGGTCGACATCCATGCTGATGCCGCGCAGCACGTGATGGCTTCCATAGTGCTTGTGAACGTTGGTAAGGCTGACGAGGGCCATTTTCAGCTCCGTGACAGGCGCGCGCGGCGGTCGCGCTTGGCGAGATATTCGGTCAGCCGCGTCAGCGGCAGGGTGATGACGAGGAAGCAGATGGCGACGCCCGTATAGGGGGCGAGGCTGGCGCTGTAGCTCGAAACCGCCTGCGCGCGATTGACCGAGTCCAGCACGCCGAGGATGGTGACGAGCGACGTGTCCTTCTGCAGGCTGATGAAGCTGTTGAGCAGCGGCGGGATGACGTGGCGCACCGCCTGCGGCAGCACCACCAGCCGCATCGTCTTGGCGTAGCTGAGCCCCAGCGACCGGGCGGCCGCGCTCTGGCTCCAATGGACGGAGTGGAGGCCGGCGCGGAACACTTCCGCGACATAGGCGCCGTAATTGAGCGTCAGCGCCAGGCAGGCGGCCTGCGCGTCGGTGAGGTCGGACAGGACCGGCAGGCCGGTGCGCCGGAGCCCGAGGCCGACGATCAGCAGCACCAGCAGCGACGGGATGCCGCGGAAGACGTCGGTGTAGACGGCGGCGATGAAGCGGGTGGGCGCTGCGGCCGGCCCGGGGATCTCGCGCACCACGGCGACGACCATCGCCCAGATCAGGATGAGGATCTCGCAGATAATGAAGAGTTCGATATTGATCAGGAAGCCGCCGAGGATATAGGCGGCGTTGTCGCGCAGCAGGCCGAAGTCGAAGAAGGTGTAGAAGACCGCGCCGCCATTGGCCGCGAAGATCAATACGGTGAGGCCCGCCAGACCCAGCGCGCAGCCGAGGCTGACGGAGAACCACGACCATTTCTTGGCCCGCGCCAGGTCGACCCGGCCCCGGCGCACGTCGCTTCCGGCGAGCCCTCGGGCGCGCAGCAGGTAGAACAGGCCGACGAGCCCGACCGGCAGGCAGAAAATCAGTCCGAGAACGGAAAGAACGAGCCAGCGCGCCCGGCGGATGGACGCGGCCGCCTCCCGCCGCCGCGCGGCGGCGTTGTCTTCGATTGCGGTCATTGTCACTCCTGCGGGCGCGATCGTGGCCCCGCCATGTCATGGAACCAGACAAAAGAGGGCGGCGGACAGGGCCGCCGCCCGCGCGACATTACTGGATTTCGATGCGCTTGTACTTGGCCGGATCGACGCCGTTGGGGGCCAGGTACTGCTCCATCCACTTGTCCATCAGGCCGCTGGACTTGAACTTGGCGACCTCGGCGTTGACGGCCGCGACGTTGCCGTCGGG
Source organism: Hyphomicrobiales bacterium (assembly GCA_900465915.1). GTDB lineage: Bacteria > Pseudomonadota > Alphaproteobacteria > Rhizobiales > Rhizobiaceae > Brucella. Next base: position 238,572 of record UBKJ01000003.1, on the reverse strand, counting down.
CGCGGAATGGGGAAGCTGCACGCCGGCGCAGGGCGCGGGCACGCCCTTGAGCGCGAGCACGCCCGCGACCTCGGTGTTCTCGAAGCCCGCGGCGCGCGTGCGGCCGGCGACGCTGGAGAAATCGTCGAGGATGGCGTCGACCGTGCCGGACAGCAGCGCGTTATATTCGGTCGGGCCGTCCTGGAAGGCCTTGGGCTGCTTGTCGGGCTGCAGCTTCTGCAGGATGAGGCCGGCGTAGCCGCCCGTCACATGGCCCCATTGCAGCTTCTTGGCGTCGGCCTCGGTGTCGAGCTTCGTGCCCTTCTTCACCAGGGCGCCGGAATCCTCGACATAGTAGCAGTCGGAATATTTGTTGACCTTCTCGCGCGCCGGCGTCTTGAAGATGGTCATCAGGCCGATGTCGTAGCCCGTCGCCGTGCCGGAGATCAGCGGCGTGAAGGAGATGTTGCGGAACACGACCTTGGGGATGCCCCAGTCCTTGGCCATCTGCTCGGCCATGGCCCATTCGACGCCGCCCTTCACATTGTCGGGATCGGCGCCGTTCATCCAGCCCGGATTGCCGACCTCGGTGGCCACGACCAGCACGCCCGGCGTCACCGTCTTGAACTTGGCGTCCTCCGCATGGCCGGCCTGAACCGAAGCCGCCATCATGGCCATGGCGAAGAATGCGGCGGATTTGCCTGCTCGCCCTGTTTTCATCATATCCGATCCCCTTGTTATAGTTGGAGCACGCCCGCCGCGATGCGTTCGGCCGAGCGTAATGGGAACTTTATATATACGCAAAAATATATCCTGTCAATATGCTCCGTATTGGGCAACCTGCGGAGCGCGGAAATTTTAAACGCCTTAAAATCATTTATAAACAACCTATTAGTGGAAAATCGGTCCGAAATCCCTCCATGAGCGCGATCAAATCCATCTTCCGCCTCCCGCCCGCTCGTTGACAAAATATATTATTCAATATATTTATGACGGCGTCGTTTCCTGTTGGAGGATCGGAGGCGCGCCCGGATTTCCCGCCCAGAAGTCGCCTTCCCCGCCGCCGCGTCCCCGATCCGGCGCGCGGAATCGGGGACGGTCGAAGGCGCGCAGGCCGGACGGGATTCGACCGCCCCCGACCATCGACGACGACCCCAACATACCCAGAGATGAAATCATGCAAACCGGCGCACTCCCGACCACCGACCGCCGCAGCCAACAGGCCACGCGGCCCGTCGGCGATCCGCCGCCCGCCCCCTCCGCCGCATGGCGCAGGCCGCCCGACCTGCCGCTGCAGCTCTTCCTCTATGCGCTGATGTTCTGCGTCTGGGGCTCGAGCTTCTTCTTCACCGCGCTCGCCCTGCGCAGCTTCAACGGCTTCACCGTGCCCGTGCTGCGCATGGCGCTCGCCACGCTCGCCCTCGGCGTCATCGTCGGCGTGCGACGATTGCCGCTGCCGCGCGATCCGGTCCTGTGGGGGCATATCGCCTTTCTCGGCGCGCTCAACATCGCGGTCCCCTATATCCTGCTGACGCTGGCGCAGCTTCACGTCCATTCGTCGCTGGCGAGCGTGCTGAGCGCGACGACGCCCTTGTTCGCCTTCCTGTTCTCCTGGCTCCTGGTGCGCACCGAGCGCTTCAACCCGCTGCGCGCGCTCGGCCTGCTGGTCGCCTTTTCCGGCATCGCCACGCTCTACGGCCTCGGGCGCGGCGCGGGCGACGGCTTCAACTATTGGGCGCTGATCATCGTCTTCAGCTCGGCCATGTTCGCCGCCGGCAACGTCTATACGCGCCGCTTCCTCAACGGCGTGCATCCCTTCGTCAACGCCTTCCTGCAGATCGGGATCGGCGCGCTCTACCTCACCGTCTCGGGCCTCGTCAGCGGCACGCTGCAGGTCCATGCGCCGAGCCTCGTCTCGGTGCTGGCCATACTGGAGCTGGGCCTCGCCGGCTCGGCGCTGACCTATCTCCTGTTCTTCCACTTCATCCATCGCTGGGGCTCCACGGCGGCGTCGCTCAACACCTATTTCCAGCCGCTGGTTGGCGTCACGCTCGGCGTGGTGGTGCTCGGCGAGCGCGTCAGCCCCACCGGCTGGCTGTCGCTCGCCACGGTGCTGTGCGGCGTCGTCATCTTCGGCGCCGGCTCGCTTATGTCGATGCGCCGCGCGCAAAACCAACCCTCCACCGGAGAACGCACATGAGCAAAGCCTTCGCAACCGCGCAAGTCGTCATCGTCGGCGCCGGCCTCAACGGCGCGGCCACCGCCTTCTTCCTCGCCGAGCGCGGGATCAGGGACGTCATCGTCATCGACCGCGACTTCCCCGGCGCCGGTGCCTCCAGCCGCGGCATGGGCCTGCTGCGGACCTTTCACGCCAACGAGCCGGAAGCCGTGCTGGCGCTGAAAAGCCTCGACGTCTTCACCCGTTGGAAGGAGCGCGTCGGCGGCGACGCCGGCTTTCGCCGCACCGGCTTCCTCTGGCTCGACGCGGCCAGCCGCCGCGCGCAATTGCAGCCCCATGTCGACATGCTGCGGCGGATCGGCAGCGACAGCCGCATCATCGACGGCGCGGAGCTGGCCGAATTGCAGCCGCATCTGACGGTCGAGGACACGATCGCCGTCTACGAGCCCGATTGCGGGACCGCCTATGGCGCGAAATCCAACGAGGCGCTGCTGGCCGGCGCGCTGGCGCGCGGCGTCCGCCTCCTCACCCGCACGCCGGCGCTGCGCCTCATCGGCTCCGGCGGCCGGGCGACCGGCGTGGTGACGCCGCAGGGCGAAATCCACGCCGAGACGGTGGTGCTGGCGGCCGGCGCCTGGTGCGCGCCGCTGGCGCAAAGCATCGGCGTCGATCTGCCCGTCCATGCGCGCCGGCTGACCATCGGCCGCGTCATGATGCCGGCCGAGGTCAAAAACCCGATGACCTTTCTCGACGGCCGCTTCGACACGTCCTTCCGGCCGGAGGACGGTTCGACGGCGCTGATCTCCATGCGCGACGACCGCTACGGCCAGACCATCGAGCCCGACCGACGCAAGGAGGACGTCGACCCCGCCGCCGTCGGGGCCGGCATCCGCCGCATCCACCAGCGCATCCCCTCAGCCGAACGCTTCGTCGGCATGAACACCTGGACCGGCGTCGACGGCTTCACGCCGGACTTCAAGGGCATTTATGGCGAGCATCACGAATGCCGCGGCCTGGTCCTCATCGCCGGCGGCAACGAGAAGGGCTTCAAGGTGTCGCCCGCCGTCGGCATGGGCACCGCCGAGCTGATCGCCACCGGCCATAGCGCCGACATCGTCCGCCCGGAATTCTCCTCGGCCCGCTTCGCCCACGGCGCCAACGTGGCCGGCGGCGAGATCAATGTCGGCGAGCTGATCTGAACGCGAAAGCGCCCGGCCAAGGCCGGGCGCAATGTCAGTGGAAAAAACGCGGCCCGTCCGAAACGGGCCGCCTGTCGTTTCAGGACTTGCGGACTTCCAGCACGATACCGGCCTTCTCGCGGGTGTCGAAATAGCAGAAGCCGCCGCCGTCGGTGCGCTTGCCGCGCGCCACCACCGGCAGGCCGAGCGCCCGTCCCTCGGCCTCGGCCGCGTCGCGATCCTCGACCTCGAAGCCGAGATGGTAGACGCCCTCGCCGCGCTCGTCGAGGAAGCGCTTCTGTGGCGAATCCAGCACGCCCGGGTCGCAGAGCTGGATCTGGACGTTGTCGAGGTCGACGCATTTGTAGCGCATCGCCTTGGAGGCTTCCTTGTTGGGCACGTCGAATTCGAGATATTCGCCCTTCTTGGGATAGTCGAACCAGGGGCCGACGCCGAGGCTCTCGTAATAGGCGACGGTCTTCTCCAGGTCCTTGACGACGATGCAGACGTGGTGAAGCTGTTGGAATATTCCGGTCATTTTTCCTGTCCTTGTGGTTTCGATCGGGCGCGGCTTTCCGTTCCCCGGAAGCGGCGCTTGCCGGGGGCGGCGTGTCTCGATGGGCGGATTGTCAGATGTGGATGGCCGGCTCCACGATGGCCATCGTTCTCTCGACGTGATCGCGCGCGGCGCGATCCGCTCCGTCCTCGTCGCGCGCGATCAGCGCGCTGACGATCCTGCGATGCTGCTGGTTCGATTCCACGATCTCGATCTCCGAGAACAGGATCGGCACCCGCAGCATCCAGTAGTGAAACTGGGTCCGCTCGTGGAACTGCGCCAGGAGCGGATTCTCCGCCCCCTCCACAATCAGCGTGTGGAACTCGTTGTTGAGCCGGTTCAGCTCGGCGCGGGTCAGCGTCTCGCTCGGCTCCATGGCGTCGATCAGCCGCAGCAGCGCGTCAAAGGTCTTGCGCGAGGCGTGGCGGGCGGCGAGCCGGGCGGTCGCGCCCTCGATGGCGGCGCGGCTCTCGAAGATCGCGCGGATCTGCGTGCCGTCGACATTCTCCACCACCCAGCCGCGGGCGCGGGCCAGAAGCCCCTCGCCCTGCAGCATCAAGAGCGCCTCGCGCACCGGCGTGCGGCCGGCGCCCAGGCGTTCGCACAATTCGTCCTCGACCAGGCGCTGGCCGGGCTTCAGCTCGGAGCCGAGAATCATGCTGCGGATTCGGGTCCGGACGTCCTTCGCCATGGATTCGCCGGAAGCTGTTTTTCTTGCCGCCATTTGCCCTCGCTCTCCGAATCATTCGGATATTGTAGAAGCCGGCAAAACGCGCGCAAGAAACTGCCGCGCCCTGTCGCTGCGCGGCTGCGTGAAAAACTCCGCCGAGGGAGCATCCTCCACCACCTGACCGCCCTCCATGAATATAACCCGATCCGCCACGTCGCGCGCAATCGCCATGTCGTGCGTGGCGATCACCATCGTCTGGCCCTCCTCGGCGAGGTTGCGGATGGTCACCACCACTTCCTGCGCCAGCTCGGGATCGAGCGCGCTGGTCGGCTCGTCGAGGAGCAGCACGCGCGGCTCCATGGCGAGCGCGCGGGCGATGGCGACGCGCTGCTGCTGGCCGCCCGATAGCGCCGAAGGATAGGAGCGCGCCTTGTCCTTCAGCCCCACCTTGTCGAGCAGGCTGAGCGCCAGCGCCATGGCCTCCGCCTTGGGCCGGCCCAGCACATGCACCGGGCCGCTCATCACATTGGCCAGCGCCGTCATGTGGCGGAACAGGTTGAAATGCTGGAACACCATGCCGACCTTGCGCCGCTGGCGGCTCATCTCGGCGTCGGACAGCTCGTAAAGCGCCGTCGCCGTCTCGCGATAGCCGATCAGTTCGCCATAGACGTAGATGCGGCCGGAGCTGATGCGCTCCAGATGGTTGAGGCAGCGCAGCATGGTGGACTTGCCCGCCCCCGACGGCCCCAGCAGGGCCACGACCTGGCCGGGCGGTACCTCGAAATTGACGCCGCTGAAGGCCGTCACCGTTCCCCAGACCTTGGAGACGTCCACCACCGACACGGCGTTCATCTTTTGCTCTGTCGCGCTCATCGTTGCGGAAACACCTTTTCGAGGACGGTCTGGATGGCGGTGGCGAAGGCGGTCATGACCAGGTACCACACGGCGGCGACGGCCAGCAGCTCCACGACGCGGAAATTGGAGGAATAGATGTCGGTCGCCACGCGCAGCAGCTCCAGATAGCCGATCGCCGAGGCGAGCGACGAGGATTTGAGCAGCATGATATACTGGTTGCCGAGCGCCGGGATGATGATGCGCCCCGCCTGCGGGATGATCACCTGCGTCAGCACCTTGCGATGCACCATGCCGAGCGCGGTCGCGGCCTCGCGCTGGCCGCGGTCGACGGCCATGATGCCGCCGCGGATGATCTCGCTCATATAGGCGCCCTCGGCGAGGCTGAGGCCGGCGAGCGCCGCGAGGAAGGGCGTGACGATGTTGGTGGTGGAGGCGTTGATCAGCGGCGCGTCCATGAAGGGCAGCGCCAGATAGATGTTCGGGAACATGATCGGCACCGCGTTGAACCAGAAGATCAGCTGGATCAGCATCGGCGTGCCGCGGAACAGATAGACGTAGACCGCGGCGATCCCCGACAGGATCGGGTTGCCGCTGACGCGCATCAAGGCCGCGACGAAGCCGATCAGCGCGGCGATGAACAGGGCCAGCGTGCCCAGCACCAGCGCGTTGACCGCGCCCATCAGGATCTGGCCGCTGAAGATATATTCGGCGAAGACCGAAAGGTCGATGATCCTGGCCCGGAACGACGCCGCGACCAGCACGGCGACGAAGGCGAGGACGACGACGCCGAGAATCCACGATCCCCATCGGCGCCGGTGGATGATCGGCAGGTCGGCGACCTGCCGGGCGGCGGAAATGCTCATGCCGGCCTCCGACCTCAGTTGCGCTTGGTGGCGGGCGTGTTGATCGTGACGGCCGGCAGGGCGCCGCCCTCGACGCCCCATTTCGCCATGATGGTCTTATAGGAGCCGTCGGCCAGCATGTCCTCGGTCGCCTTCTTGACGGCGTCGCGCAGCTGCGGCTGGTTCTTGGAGAAGCCCCAGGAGGTGACGTAGGGCGTCAGGATGTAATTGCCGCCGGCGATCTCGTATTTGCCGGGGAACTGCGACTTCATATAGGCGAGCGCGGGGAAGTCGCCGAGATAGGCGTCGACGCGCTTGAGGTCGAGCTGCATGCGGGCGTCGGGCGCGGAGGGAAGCTGGTCGGCCGTGATCGGCTGCGCGCCGCTCTTCTGGCAGGCGGCGGAGGCCTCCTCGACGCGGGCCATGATGACGCGGCTGCCGAGCAGCGTGGCGACGCGCTTGCCGCAGAAATCGGCGATGGTCTTGTAGCCGCTTCCGTCCTCGGCGCGCACCAGGAGGCTGCCGCCGGACATCATGTAATTGACGAAGTCGAGCTTCTGCTCGCGCTCCTCGGTGTCGCTGATGCCGCCCGAGGCGACGTCGAAGCGGCGCGCCTCGATGCCGGGGATCAGCGCGGCGTATTCGGCCTGCACGAATTGCAGTTTCAGATTGAGGCGTTTGGCCACCTCGCGCAGCAGGTCGGCGCTGGCGCCGCTGACTTCCTGGCTGCCGGGCTGGCGGAATTCGATGGGCGGGAAAGTCTGCTGCGAGCCGACGTTGAGCACGCCGCGGTCGCGGATGTCCTGCGGAACCAGGGAAGCCGCGTCCTGCGCGAAGGCCGCGCCGGCCGCGCCAATGACCAGAGCGCCGGCGACGGCGCGCAATGCGTTTCGACGATAATTCACTGTTAATCCCCTCTTTGCTTCATTCCCTATTCCCCAAAGGGGCGGCGAAGACGCCGCCGCCCCTTTGGAAGACCGATGCGCCGAAGATCAGCGCGACTCGGCGCCCTTGCCCGGAACCTTGGACGGATTCGGACGGTCGGCGCGCGGGCACTCGGCGGCGTTGTCGAACACGGCCTGCACCTTGTCGATATATTCCTGCGGGAAATCCCATTGCTTCAGGCCGGCCGGGATGTGCTCCCAGTAGAAGTTCGGCGGGCGCATCTCGATGCCCGGCGTGATGAGGCGATAGGTCCAGCAGTCGTACATCTTGCCGTCGTCGCCATAGACCGTCACGCAGCAGCGCTCGAAGTCGTCGTAATCCTCGCCGAAGCGGTTGTCGTCGTGCTCGAACACGACGCCCAGCGCCTTCTCGCCCCAGGCCTCGGCGGTGTTGAGGAAATGGCACCATCCGCGGTCCTTGCGGTCGCCGGCGGCGTGGAAGCGCAGCGAATGATTGGCCGCATAGGCCTTGGTGACCGCCTTGGCCTCGGGCCAGTAGCGGGTGATCTCAATGTCGTGCAGCCAAGTGCAGTAAGCGAAATAATACATCATTGCCTCTCTGGAGCGGCGTTGCGCGGGCGCCGGCCGCTGCCTTGGATTTTTCGTGATTCACTGACAGGCATCCGCCTCTCACAACGGACCGGGGCGACCCCAATTCGTATATTTCAAAATATATTTTGATGTATATTTATTGTCAAGCGCCTTGCGCTCCCGCCTGTGGACGGCAAGATGGAAGGCTTGGGAGCAAGGGCTTTCCGATCGGGATCGGCGCCCTATCTCCTTGTTTCAACCGCGTTCATGCGGCGCCGGACGTCGCCGTCCGGCCGCGAAACGCCCCAACGAGCGGAGGACGATCATGCGTTTTGAATTCGCGGACACCCACGCCTATCCCGGCTGCCGGGTGCGGCTGGCCGAGGAGGACAATGGCGAGGAGACGCTGGCCCAGTTCAGCGACGGCGCCGTGGCGCAGGCGCGCTACAGCCGCGACGGCGAGGCGATCCGGCTCACGGTCGAGCCCTACCGGACGGCGCGCGGCTCGGACATCGCCGCCAAGTCGTGGAGCCTCGGCCCCGACCCGAAGAGCGGCGGCTGGAAGGTCAAGGCGCGGCTTTCGGACTGAGCGCGGCGAGAAGGCCGGGGAACGCGGGTGCGGAAACGATCCGGCGCGCCGGCGACGGCGATCGCCCCGCGCCGCGCCCTCTATTTCACGCGAGGGCCGCGCGGCTCATTGCACCCGGACGCGGCGCAGCGTGGCGCGGCGCTCCCACAGCACGAGGATGAAGCCGGAGAGGACGATCAGCAGCGCGCCGACGAAGACGTTCTGGGCCGGGACCTCGGCGAAGACGAGGTAGCCGTAGAAGAAGGCCCAGATCAGCCCGGTATATTCCACCGGCGCCAGCGCCGAGGCCGGCGCGTAGCGGAAACCTTCGTAGAGCAGGTACTGGCCGAGCGTGGAGACCAGCCCCAGCCCGATCATCAGCGCCCAGCCGAGCGCGTCCGGCTCCCGCCAGGTCCAGGGAAAGGACAGCGCGCAGGCGAGGCCGAACAGGAGGCTGGTGGCGAACATCTGGGTCAGCGTCGTCTCGCTGCGGCTGACGAGACGCACGAGGATGGTGCTCCAGGCCCAGCAGAAGCCCGCCACCAGGCACATGACGGTGGGCAGCAGATTGGGCGCATGGCTGGGATTGGCGGCGATCAGCACGCCGACGAAGCCGAGCGCGCAGGCGAGCCAGCGCCCCGGCCCGATCTTCTCCTTGAGGACGAAGATCGACAGAACCATGACGATCATCGGCGCGGAGAAATAGAGCGTCGTCAGCTCGGCCAGCTCCAGATGGCGGGCGGCGTTGTAGAACAGGAGCCACGCCGCCAGCATGAGGCCGGCGCGCAGGAACACCGTGTTGCGATAGGGGCTCTTGAAGATCGACGGGTGGCGGCGATAGCGCACCAGCACGCTGGAGATCGCCACGATGACGAGGCTGCGCATGAACAGGATCTGCGGCACCTGGTAGTCGACCACCAGCCATTTCACCATCGCGTCCTGCATGGCGAAGCAGGCGTAGCCGCAGCAGGCCAGCGCAATGCCGGCGAGCGACCTCGAATCCCCCAGCCCGTTATTCATAGGAACCTCGTTCGCGCCCGGAACGAGGCCCGGAATCGGGCGTCGGAACGAAGGTCCGGGCGAGCGTCGACAACAATGCAGGCGCGCCGGAGCTTGGCAAGAGGGCGTTGAAGCCGCGATGAAATGCCGCGCCCGGTTTCGCCGGGCGCGCGGTTACTGGGCGGTGTCGACCCGCACCTCCACCGACATGCCGGGCGCGAGCCGCTCGGCGTCGGGCTGGCCGTCGTCGATGGCGATGCGGACGGACAGGCGCTGGGTGATCTTGGTGAAATTGCCGGTGGCGTTGTCGGACTTGATGACGCTGAATTCCGAGCCGGTGGCGGGCGAGAAGGCCTCGATATGGCCTTTCAACTGCGCGTGGCGCAGCGCGTCGACGGTGAAGGTGACGGCCTGCCCGACCTTCATGCCGTAGAGCTGCGTCTCCTTGAAATTGGCGATGACCCATTTGGTCTTCGGCACCAGCGAGACGAGCTGCGTGCCGGCGGTGACATATTGGCCGAAGCGCACGCCCACCTCGCCCAGCTTGCCGTCGCGCGGCGCCTGGATATGGGTGTTCTGGAGATCGATCTTCGCCAGCTCCACCGCGGCTTCGGCGTTGTGCAGGTCGGCGTCGAGGCCCTGGCGGGCGACGATGATGGTGCGCAAATCCTCCTCCGCCACGGCCAGCGCCGCCTCGGCCTGGTCCACCGAGGCCTTGGCCTGCAAAAGGTCGCCATGGGCGGCGTCGGCCGAGCTCTGCGTGGTCACGCCGCGCGGCAGCAGCGCCTCGACGCGCTCGGCGTTGGCCTGTGCGACGGTGAAGGCGGCGTTGGCGCCGGCGATCTGCGCCTGCCGCGCCTTGATCGTCGCCTGGGCGGAGCGCTCGCTCTGCTGCGAATTGGCCAGCGCCGCCTTCTTCGCTTCCAGCGCCGCCAGCGCCTGGTCGAGCTTCTGCTTGTAGCTGCGGCTGTCGATCTCCAACAGCGCGTCGCTCTGCTTCACCTCCTGATAGTCGGTGACGTCGACCTTGGTGACGTAGCCCGCCACCTGCGGGCTGATCACCGTCACCTGGCCGCGCACATAGGCGTTGTCGGTGGTCTCGACGCTGGACTTGAAGGGCGGCAGCCGCCACGCCCACAGGACGATCGCCACGCCGACGAGGCCGATGAGGATGGCGAGGCCGCCGCGGATGTATTTTTTCTGGTCAGGCATGTCGCAACGCTCGCTGAACGGTTCAATTCGCCGCGGCGGGCGCGAGAGGCTTCGCCCGCCAGGTTTCGAGGACAATGTAGAAGAGCTGGCAGCACAGGGCGACGCCGGCGATGACCGCGATGGCCAGGAAGGCGTCGTTATAGGACAGCACCGTCGCCTCGCGCGTGGTCTGCTGCGCCAGCAGCACCAGCCCTTCCGCCTTGGTCAGCCCCTGGTCGGCCAGCACCTTGGCGTAGGTTCCCGACAGGACCTGCACGCGCTGGGCGACGATGGGGTCGGCCATGACCAGATGCTCCACCAGATGGGCGGAATGATATTTCTCGCGGATGGTGATGAAGGTGCTGAACAGGGCCGAGCCGATCAGCCCGCCGATATTCTGCGTGAACAGGAAGACGACGATGAAGCTGGTCATATAGGCCGGCCCCTGCCGGGTCGCTTTGCTGATGCCCGCCAGCATCGAGGAGGGCAGGAACAAGGCGCCGCCGAAGGCGATCAGCGCCTGGCTGAGATAGACGTTGTGCGGCCGGGTCAGGTTGGTGGCGTGGCTGTCCAAAAAGGCGCCCGCGCAGATGCACAGGAGCGCGAAGCCGAAGATGAACGGCACCCGCTCCACCTGCAACAGCGCCCCGCAGACGGCGCCGCCGGCGAAGGAGGCGGCGAGGATGAGGAGATAGAGCGGCTGGCTCTGCGCGTCCTGCAGGCCGAAGGTCTGGAAGAAGCCGATGGCGCCCGTGGTCTGCTCCGCCAGCACGATGCGGAACACCAGCAACGCCAGCGAGAAGCGCAGGATTTCCGGCGACATCAGCCATTGCAGGTTCATCAGCGGCTCCTTGCGGTTGATCTCGATCGCCGCCGCGATGGCCAGCGACAGGATGGAGACCGCGAGGCAGACGCCGATCCACGGCGCCTCCAGCCACCAGTAGTTCTTGCCCTGCACAAGCGCGACCGCCAGCGCGCCGAAGCCTACGGCGATGAAGCCATAGGCGACGAAATCGAGCCAATGCAGCACCTTGGCGCGCGGGATCTGCGTCAGCGGCAGCACATAGACCACCGCCAGGCAGGCCAGCGCCAGCCCGATCTCGAGAAGATAGAGCTGGCGCCAGTCGCCGAGGTCGAACAGCATGGGCGAGATCAGCCGCGCGAAAGGCCCCGCCGCGCCCGAGCAGGTGAGCGCCAGGCTGAGGCCCCAGGTGCGCTTCTTGTCGGGCGGAAAGGCTTCCAGCATATAGAGGAAGCCGATGGAGGAGATCGGCACCGCCGCGGCGCCCGCGATGAAGCGCACCGGGATCGCCGACCGCACGTCGTAGATGAAGAGATGCAGGAGCGAGGCGATCAGGAACACCACGATCGCCACCTCGCAGAAACGGCGCAGGCCGAATTGCGTGCGGATCTTGAGCAACAGGATGGTGAGACTGGCGAAGGGCGCCATATAGGCCGCGACCAGCCATGTCGTCTCGGTCAGCGTCGCGCCGAGCGAACCCTGGATTTGCTGCGTGTTGGCGGAGATGAAATACATGCTGAGGCCGCGCGTCGACCACAGAAGCACCGAGGCCGCGATATAGATCGCCGACATATAGAGCGGCATGTGGTCGGGCGCGGGCGCCGGCGGCGGCGGCCCGCTCTCGCTTGTGGCGCTGCTGTCGTCCCCGTCTTCGGCCATCTCACCCGTCCCGCCCGTTCAACGCGTCCTCGGCCCTGCGGGCGATGTCGTGCAATAGCTCGAACGCGGCGGCGAGCGCCTTGGGATCGACGCCCTCCAGCAGCTCGCGGCTGACGGCCTGCGTGACCTCCTCGAGTTGCATGACCTGCGCCTGCGCCTCCTCCGTCAGTTCGATGCGCTTGGCCCGGCGGTCCCCCTCCACCGCGCCGCGCACGATCATGCCCTGCTTCTCCAGCCCGTCCAGCAGGCGCACCGCCGAAGAATGCTCTATTTCCAGCGCGTCCGCCAGCTCGCGCTGGTTCCAGTCGCGATGCTGTTTCAAGAGGAGCAATGCCCGCGCCCGCGACAGCGTCAGTCCCTGCTCGCGCACGCGCGAATCGAACAGGTTGCGCATCTTGCGCGCCGCCGTCGACAGGCCGGCCGCGAAAGCCGCCTTGAACGCGTCCTCAGACGCCGCCATGATATAGATAGCCGTACATCATGTGTATACTCATACATTGCGCCGGGCTTTCATACAATGGTTAAATGGCGGCCCTGCCGCCGGGGGGTTAAATGGCGGCCCCGCCGCTGGAGGAAGATCATTCATGGCCGATCACGACGCGAAGACCCGCAAGGACGACCTCAGAACCGGAACGCCGCTCTGGGTGAAGACGCCCAACTCCACCGTCAAGGCGGACAGGCGGCTCGGCCGCGACCGTTTCGACGTCATCGTGGTGGGGGCCGGCGTCACCGGCGCCCTGACGGCGGAGGCGCTGACGGGGATCGGCAAGTCGGTGCTGATCGTCGACCGGCGGCCGCCGGTGCGCGGGTCGACGCCGGCCTCCACGGCGATGATCCAGCACGAGATCGACACGCCGCTGACCGCGTTGCGCCGGAAGATCGGCGACGGACCGGCCGACGCCGCCTGGCGACGCTCGGCGCGGGCGGTGGGGGATTTGATCGCGCTCGCCACCCGGCTGAAGCTCGACTGCCAGATAAGGCCCAAGCCGGCGCTTTATCTGGCCGGCGACGAGATGGGCGCGCGGGCGCTGGCCAGCGAGGCGGCGGCGCGCAACGAAATCGGCGTCGAGGCCGCCTATCTCAAGCGCGCCGAGCTGGTCGAGCGTTTCGGGCTGGACCGGCCCGCCGCCATCCTGTCGCAGGCCTCCGCCTCGGCCAATCCGGCGCAGCTAGCGGCGGGGCTGCTGCGCGCCGCGCTGTCGCGCAAGGCGCATCTGGTCTCCCCGGTCGAGATCACCGACATGGCGGAGCTGCCCTCCGGCGTCGCTTTGGCGACGAGGCTGGGCGAGGTGCTGGTGGCCGAGCATGCGGTGTTCTGCACCGGCTACGAATATCTGCCGCAGATGGAGACGAAGTCGCACCGCATCACCTCGACCTGGGCGTTGGCCTCGAAGCCGATGACCGGGCTGCCGGCCTGGATGCAGGACATGCTGGCCTGGGAGGCCTCCGACCCCTATCTCTACCTGCGCACCGACGAGGCCGGCCGCGTCATCGCCGGCGGCGAGGACGAGGACGCGCCGGACAGCAACGCCGATCCGAGGAAGCTGGCGAAGAAGGCCAAAATCATCGCGCAAAAATTGAAGGGGCTGACGGGCGTCGACATCGGCAAGCCCGATTATGTCTGGTCCGCGCCCTTCGGCGTGACGAAGGACGGCTTGCCGATTATCGACCGCGTCCCGGGCTATGAGCGCGTCTTCGCGGCGCTGGGCTTCGGCGGCAACGGCATCACCTTCGCCACCATCGCCTCACAGAACATCGCCGCCGCCATCGGCGGCGGGCCGGCGCCGGACGCCGAATTGTTCCGCTATCGGTAAAGAAAAAGCCCGGCCGATGGGCCGGGCTCTTGTCGGTCAGTCCCGATGCTCGGGCATGTCCTTGAGCTGGTCCTTGGTCCAGCTCGTGACCGCATGGACGTCGCCGTCCTCGTCGCGCATGAAATCGAGATTGCTGATCGGCACGCTGACCGGCTTGGCGCCGATGCCGAGGAAGCCGCCGACATCGATCACCACGGCCGCCGCGGCGCCCGCGCCATGGACATGGTCCACCGTCCCGACCTTGCTGTCGTCCGCGCCGTAGACGGTCGCGCCTTCGAGATTTGCGGGGGTCAGTTCGTCATTGGTCAGTCGGACGTGATTGCTGTGGTCCATCGTCATTCCTCCGTGGTGGATATCGTAGAGACAACCCTTCGGAGGACGCTTTGTTCCCGAAAAAAGCGTCAGCCGCCCGCCACGCCCAGGAAGGAAAGGGCGAGGAAAGTGGCGAACAGCACGAAATGCGTCATGCCCTCGATGGCGTTGGTCTGGCCGTCATTGAGGTTGATGGCGGCGGCGATCAGCGTGATCATGACCATCATGGTCTGGATCGGGCTCATGGCGATGACGATGGGCTGGCCGGTGACGAGCGCGTAGACTTCGATCACCGGCACGGTGAGGATGACCGTCGACAGCGACGCGCCGAGCGCGATGTTGATGACCACCTGCATGCGGTTGGCGAGCGCGGCGCGCAAGGCGGTCAGCAGCTCCGGCGCCGCCGACATGACGGCGACGACGAAGGCCGCCAGCGCCAGCGGCGCGTGCACCGCGCGCAGGCCCTCGCCCAGGAAGGCCGACATCACCTCCGCGAGAAAACCGATCAGCGCGATGCCGATGATGAGCACGATGATCGACGGCAGCAGCGGCTCGGCGATGATGGTCCGCCCGCCGCGCGTCTTCTTCTCGGGGTAGCTATAGTTGAAGAAATAGCTGTGCGGGCCGATCTGGTTGCGCAGGAACACCCAGTAGAGCATGACCATGGCGCCGATGGTGAAGATCGAATAATGCCGCCATTGCGCATGCGGGATGAACTCCGGCACGACCATCGATATGCCCATCGCGGTCAGGATCATGACGCCGTAGGTCTTGCCAGAATCGTCGTTGTAGGACTGTTCGCCGAACTTCCAGCCGCCGACCAGCGCGGCGAGGCCCAATATGCCGTTGATGTCGAGCATGACGGCCGAGAAGATGGTGTCGCGCGCCAAGGTGGGCGACTCGCTGCCGCTCATGAGGATCAGCAGGATGAGCGCCTCGACGCAGACGGCCGACATGGTCAGCACCATCGTCCCGTAGGGATCGCCGACCTTTGACGCGATCACCTCCGCCCGATGGGCGACCCGCACCGAGACGGCGATGATCGCCCCCACCAGCGCCGCCGCGGCGACCAGCGCGCCGACCGCGCCCTGCGCCATGATGGCCGGCTCGAACGCGAAGGCGACGACGCCGACCGCAAGCGCCGCAATCAACAATATTTCCTGCCAAATCAACGAAAGCATGATCCATCCCTATGCGCCGGCGGTCCCCTATGGTGGGCCAAACGCACGGCGCCGGGCAATCGTTGCAAAGGGGATTTCGACGGGATGGAGAAAGGCCTGCGAGGGTCTCCCCTCGCAGGCCGCGCCGAAAATATCAGGCCGTGTTCGTCAGGAGGCGTTCGCGGCCGTGCCGGCCGGCGCCTTGAGCAGGCCGACGGATTCCGCCGGGGCGAAGGCGGCCGGCGTCTCGCAGGGATAGGCGATCTCGACGGGCTGGCCGGTGGCGGCGGAATCGAGGATGCCCAGCATCGCCGCCAGCACATGCAGCGAAAACCGGCCGTTGCAGCGATGCGGCCTTCCGGCGGCGATGGCGTTGGCCATCTCGGCCAGTCCGAGCGAACGGTAATTGGCCATGACCGGGTTGGCGAAGGGATAGTTGATCCCGCCGAAAGGCAGTTGCTGCGTTCCGATCACGTTCCAGTCGACCAGCGAGGCGCCCATCGCCGCCTCCTCGGGGTCGTGCAGGTTCAAAAGCCGGTCGTTGCGCGAGATCTCGACGTCGCCGCCGAACGTGTCGGGGTCGGGAACGCGGACGGAGGCGAGCGTCCCGTGCAGCTCGATCGGCGTGACGCCGTGGTGCCAGACGTCCCAGCTCGCGATGAAGCTGATATTGGCCCCGCTCGCGAAGCTCAGCACCGCGTTGACGGTGGTGAAGGTTTCGACCGGAAAGGTCTCGCCCTTGTTCGGGCCGACGCCGAAGCGCCGCTCGACCGGGCTGATCTGGCCGGTGGCGCGGACGGACGCGATGGGGCCGAGCAGCGCGACCAAGGCCGAGATGTAATAGGGCCCGATGTCGAGGACCGGGCCGCCGCCCTTCTGGTAGAAGAAGGCCGGGTTGGGATGCCAGTGCTCCATGCCCTTGGACATGATGGCGGCGTGGCCGGTGAGGATCTGCCCGGCGGCGCCGTCCTGAAGCGCCTGCTTGGCCCTTTGCAGGCCGGCGCCGAGGATGGTGTCGGGCGCCGAGCCGACGCGCAGGCCCTTCTCCTCGGCAAGCCTGACGACCTCGGCGCCGTCGGCCAGCGTGGTGGCGAGCGGCTTTTCCGTATAGACGTGCTTGCCCGCGTCCAGCGCCGCGCGCGACACCTCGGCGTGTGCGGTCGGAATGGTGAGGTTGAGGACGATGTCGATCTCGTCCGAGCGCAGCAGATCGTCCACCGCCATCTTGCGCAGGCCGTATTTGGCCGACAGGCGGTCGGCCGCCCCCGCGAAGACGTCGGCGCAGGCGACGATGTCTATATCCTTGAAAAGGCGGCTGTTATGGGCGTAAACGTCCGAGATGTTGCCGCAGCCGATGATGCCAACTTTCATGTCGTCCTCTGATCGATTGACGCGCGGCCCGCGCCGCGCCGGGAAAAGGAAAGGCGGTTCTCAGGCGAGATAGCCCGCCGGCGCCGACCGGCGCACGAAGGCGATGCGGTCCGCCGCCTGCTCGGGTTCGAGCGCGTGCAGGATGATGGCCCCGGCGTAGCCGCTGGCCTCGAGCTTTTCGAGATAATAGGGATAGTCGAGCTTGCCGAGCCCGGCCGGCACATGGCCCGCCTCGCCGTCGCGGTCGAGGTCCTTGGCATGGGCGAGCGCGATGTCGGCGCCGAGCAGGTCGAAGGCTTCGTCGAGCTTGGCGCGCATGCGCGGCAGCTCGCCCTTCTGGAAGATGTTGGCGCCGTCCATGACGATCTTGAGGTTGGGCGAGGCGATCTCATCGAGAAGCCTGCGCGCCTTCGCCACGGTGTTGACCGTGTTGCCGACCTCGGGCTCGACGCCGAGCGTCACGCCGTGGCTTTCGGCCACGCGCACCGCCCGCTCGACGGAGACGAGCAGGTCGGCCCAGGCCTCGGGGCTGTTGCTCTCGGGATGCATCGCCCACATGTCGTGGGGATCGCGCGAGCCGGTGCAGAGCGTCACCAGCGTCGTCCCGAGCCGCGGCGCGAGCGCGATCACGCCTTCCAGCGCCTTTGCGCCCGCCTGCCGCGCGGCGGGGTCGGGATCGATCATGTTGTAGGTGCCCGACAGGGCGGAAAGCTCGAGCCCGTGGCGCGTAAAACCGTCCTTGATGGCGCGGACGTCCTCGTCGGTGACCGTGTCGGGAAAGGTGGAGCCGAGCGCGGAGACGAGATCGAACTGCACGCCGACGCCGCCCGCGTCGCGCATCATGCGCAGGTTTTCATCGAGCGACGAGGCCGGAAATTCGGGCGAAAGCAATCCTAGAACAGCCATGGGACGATCCAAACATGTCTTGCGGAGGCGTTTGGCCTCCATTCATCGGGGGAGCCGCCACGGCGCGGGGCCGTGGCGGATGGGCGGGGGTCACTTGCCGCAGGTGTCGGCCTGTTCCGGCGTGCAGGTCACGAAGCCGGTGTCGATGTCCGACGGCAGCTTCTTGCCGGCCTTGAGGTCCTTCAGCGCGTGAATGGCCTTGTAGCCGATCTGGTAGGGGTTCTGGCCGACGTTGAAATGGCTGAGCCCTGCCTTCAAGAGCGGCATCTGCGGCTCCTCGGCGTCGCCGAAGGCGATGACGAAGTCCTTGGAGTTGATGCGGTCCATCACCGGCTTCAGCGCCTTGCGATAGGCGTCCGGCGCATATTGCGCCCAGCCGCCGATGGCGACCAGCGCGTCGAGATCGGGATGGGCGGTGATGGCGTCGTTGATCTGCTGCACCGAGAGCGTGATGTCGTCCATGTTGTAGAGCGGGCAGCCGGAGGGCTCGGTCCAGCCGTTCTGGCCGGTGAGCTTGGTCACCGGATGGTCCTTGTCGCCGCCGCCGAGCGTGTCGCGCACGCCCTGCACGCGGTCGTCGAGGTTGAGCGCGCCCGGCGTGCCGGACTGGATGCAGACCGTGCCGCCCTTGGGCTTCATCTCCTGCACCTTCTTGGCCAGGGTGACGCCGAACTGGTAATTGTTGGTGCCGACGAAGGTGGCGCGCATGTCGGCGTTCTCGGGCAGGAGGTCGCTGTCATAGGTGATGAAGGGAATGCCCTTCTCGTGCACCTTCTTGATGAAGCGGATCGCCGCCTTGGGGTTGCGGGGCGCGAAGGCGATGCCGTCCACGCCGCGGCTGATCATGTCGTTGAGGATCTGGATCTGCGCGGCGTCGTCGTTGCTGGCCGGGCCGATGAAGATGCAGGTGTCGCCCGATTCCTTCGCCGCCGCCTCGCAGCCGGCCTTGATCTTGGCGCCGAAGGGATCGGTCAGCCCCTTCTCGATCAGGACGAAGGAATCCGCCCGGCTCTGGCCGGCGGCGGTGAGCGCCAGTCCCGCGGCGGCCGCCGCCAGGACGAGTTTCGACAGGCCTTGCTTTGTGCTTTTCATGTTTTCTTCTCCCATTTTTTCATTCCCGTTCTGCATGTTCCGGGGCCTTGCGGCGCCGGTGTTTCCCGGCCTCACCGGCGCGCCATGCGCAGGCGTTCGAGCCAGACCGCGAAGATGATGAAGCCGCCGACGAAGGTGCCCTGCCAGAAGGGGTCGACGCCGGCGAGCAGCAGCGAATTGCGGATGACCTCGATGAGCAGCGCGCCGACGATGGCGCCGACGGACGAGCCGTAGCCGCCCATCATGTTGGCGCCGCCGATGACCGCGCCGACGATGACCTGCAGCTCCATGTTCATGCCCAGCACGTTGGTCGCCGCGCCCAGCCAGCCCAGGAGGAAGATCGAGGTGATGGCGGCGATCATGCCCATGATGATATAGACCGACATCTTGACCGCGTTGACCGGGATGCCGAGCTGCAGCGCCGCGCTCTCGTTGCCGCCGATCGCCTTCACGTAGCGGCCCCAGCGCGTCATGGTCAGGAAGAACTGCACCACGACGGCCGCGACGATCACCGCCACCAGCACGGCCGGAACGCCGAAGACATGACCGCCGCCGATGGCGAGCAGCGTGTCGCCGCCGGGGCCGAAATCGTAGAAGGCCTTGTTGCCGGAGATGACCAAAGTGATCGAGCGCAGCACGCTCAGCATGCCGAGCGTGACGATGAAGGGCGGCATCCGGGCGAAGGTGATCAGCCCGCCATTGACGGCGCCGACGCCCATGCCGATCAGCACCGTCAGGATCGCCGCCGGCCAAAAGCCCAGGCCGCCGGTCAGGAGCAGCGCCAGCGAGATGCCGCAGACGCCGAGCGTCGAGCCGACCGAGATGTCGATGCCGCCGGTCATGATGACGGGCGTCATGCCAATGGCCATCAGCGCGATGAAGGCGAAGTTCTGCAGGATGTTGGAGAGGTTGGCGACCGAAAGGAACTTCGGCGCGATCACCCCGATGGCCCCGCCGATCACCATGACGGCGAGCATGATCCAGAATTCCTGGCTGTGCAGGACGGTGTAGAGCACCGAGCGCTCGCGGGCGTGCAGCACGGATTCGAGATCGGCGGCGTTCTTGCCTTCGGGGGCCGAGGATTGCTGAATATTCGTCATTGTCCTGTCTTCTCCCCGCTCAACCAAACTGCTGCGCGCCGGTGATCAGCGCGGTGATTTCCTGCGGCGACGTGTCGGCGATCGGCTTGTCGGCCACCTTGTGGCCGCGCCGCATGACGACGACGCGGTCGCAGACGTCGAAGACGTCGGGCATGCGGTGCGAGACCAGCACCACCGCCGTGCCCTGGTCGCGCAGGCGGCGGATGAGGGACAGGACCTCGGCCACCTGCCGCACGGAGATGGCGGCGGTGGGCTCGTCCATGAGCACGATGCTCGACTGGGCCAGCCGGGTGCGCGCGATGGCCACCGCCTGGCGCTGGCCGCCCGACATCTGCAAGACCAGGTCGCGGGCGCGGGTCTCGGTCTTCAATTCGCGGAAAAGCTCGGTGGCGCGGCGGCGCATGGCGCCGTGGTCGAGCAGCTTGAAGGGGCCTACACGCCGCACGATCTCGCGTCCCAAAAACACGTTGGCGGCGGCGGAGAGATTGTCGCAAAGGGCGAGGTTCTGATAGACGACCTCGACGCCGGCGTGCCGCGCATCGGCCGGGTTGCGCAGATGCACCTCCTTGCCGCGCAGC
Organism: Hyphomicrobiales bacterium; assembly: GCA_900465915.1. GTDB lineage: Bacteria > Pseudomonadota > Alphaproteobacteria > Rhizobiales > Rhizobiaceae > Brucella. The sequence goes on along the minus strand of UBKJ01000003.1, from coordinate 218,066 downwards.
ATATAGGTCCCGGAGCTCGGCTGATGATTGCCGGCGATGACGCGGACCAATGTGGATTTTCCGGCGCCGTTGTCGCCCATCAGGCCGACGATCTCCCCCTCCCGGATCGACAGCGACACGTTGGACAAGGCTTGGATGGCGCCGAACGTCTTGGAGACGTCCTTCAATTCCAGAACAGTCACCTAATCCCCTCCTCCTGAGATTTTGCGCTTGTTTTGTTATTGTCTTAGACTAAGACAATATAGGGCGCAAGCGTGTTTTTCGCCTCTATTATCGAGCCCGAAACGGAACGAAGGAGACTATCGATGCCCAATCCCCATCAATTGCCGCCGGAAATGTCGGCCTTCGCCGATTATCTCGGCAAGGCGGCCGGCTTCATCGCTGGACCGGACATCGCCGATATCCGCGCCGGAACCAAGGCCCTGCGCGACAGCGTGGACAGAAAGCGGCCGGACATGCATGCGGTCGAGGACGCCGCCTTCGAGGGCATGCGCTATCGCGTCTACCGGCCCTTCGAGACGCCGTCGCGCCGCGCCGCGATCTTCCTGCATGGCGGCGCGTGGAGCCATCTCGACGTCGACGTCTACGACCCGGTCCTGCGCCGTATCGCGCTGGAAGGCGACCTCACGCTCATCGCTTTGGATTATCCGCTGGCGCCCGAGACGCCGTTTCCGGCCAATATCGAGGCCTGCGTCCGCTTCGCGCGGCATATCCATGCCGGCGCCGCCGAACTGGGCGTCGATCCCCGCTTCGCGCTGATGGGCGATTCCGCCGGCGCGAACATCGCGCTCGCCGTCTGCTTCCTGCTGCGCGACGCGGGCGAAACCTTCGTCGACGCGCTCGGCCTCATCTACGGCGCCTATGAGCTGGCGGCGGAAAGCGAATCCTACGCCCGCTACGGCGGCGGCGAATTGCCGATGACGACGCCGGGCGTGCGCAACTCCATCGCCTTCTACATTCCCGACGCCGACCGGCGCGCCGACCCGCTGGCCTCGCCGCTGCGCGGCGACCTTACCGGCCTGCCGCCGGCCTTCCTCGCCGTCGCCAGCCACGACAATCTCTATGACGAGAACATCGAGATGGCGCGGCGGCTCGGCTATGCGGGCGTCGACGTCACGCTGCGCGTCTATCCGAAGACGATCCACGGTTTCCTGGAGGCCGAAAGCGTGACGGGCTCGCCCGCCGCCGCCAAAGCGATGCGGGAGATCGCCCGCTTCGTCGCCGATCCCGCGGACGGCTGATCAGCGGGCGCCCGCCTCGTCGACGAAATGCGCGAGCTGGAAGAAGTCCTGCCGCACCAGCGCCGCGGCGCCCCCGGCGGCCATGGCGCCGTCGGCCGCCACGACGGAGACGTCCGGCGTCTCGAAGCCGAGCTTCGAGCGGCCCAGCAGCGCCTCGGCGACATAGCGCTCGACGCGCAGATATTGCGCGGCGAGCGGCCCGGTGATCACCACATTGGCCGGGTCGAGCAGATAGATCGCGTTGAGAATGCCCACCGCCAGAAGCTCGCCCCAGCGGCGCAACGCGGCGGGCGGCTCCGCGTCGCCCAGCGCTTGCGCGCCCTCCGCCAGCGCCGCGACGGCGTGGCGCGCGGCGAGCGCCTGAAAGGTCCTGTCGGAGGCGGTCACGCGCTCGTCGAAGCACATATAGCCGATTTCCCCGGCCATGCCGTGCACGCCCTTCTCCACCACGCCGTTGCGCACCAGCGCGCTGCCGATGCCGCTGGTTTCGAGCAGGACGACGAAAAGGTCCTTCTTGTCGGCGTCGCCGAGCCGGTCCACCAGCTTCTGCGCCGAGGCGGAAGCGTCGTTGCAGCATTTGATCACCCAGTTCTCCGGCGCGTCGCGGGCGAACAGGCCCGCGAGGTCCACGTCCGACCAGAGATCGTAGCCCGGCACGAAGACCCGCCCCGTCGGCGTGACGAAGCCGGCGATCGAGATGCCCATGCCGTAAATGTCGCTGGCGTCGAGGCCGAGGGCGGCGATCAGGCCGAAGGCGTGCCGCAGCGCGGCGGCGGCCGCCGCCTCCGGGCCGTCGACCTGCATGTCGATCGGCTCCTGCGCCATGCGCAGCTCGTGCAGGACGAAGTCGGCGACCAGCACCGCGACGCGATCCACCGCGATCTCGACGCCGACGAAATAGGCCCCGTCGGGCGCGAGCCGCAGCGCCGTTCCCGGCCGCCCGCGCGAGGGGTTTTCGTCCAGTTCGGCGGCGTTGGCGACCAGGCCCGCGTCCATCAGCTCCTGCACGGCGTAGCCGATGGTCGTCCGCGTTGTGTTGAGCATCCGCGCCAAGCCCGCCCTGGTCAGCGGCCCCTTGTCCTTCAGCGCCCGCAGGCACTGGACGCTGTTGATCTTCCTGAGAATCCTTGAGGTGTTTATTATTTCCGGGTTCGATTTTATCAACGAGCCACCCCTTGGAGCAAAAGATCACAATTCCGCGGTCATATGATATGCGATCGGAGGGTCGCGACGATAGAGTTGCAGCTCTCTATCCGACATGTTCAGGTCGATCGCTTCCGATCGTCTTCCCCGCCGCCGCCCGATCTTCGGAGCCGCGCCCCGAAAGACCGGACAAGCTTGCGCGGCGATTGATAGCCTAAAGCGCCCTGCGGGTGAAGATCATTGTAACGGCCGGAGCGGGCGGCGGCCGCCGGAGCCCGTCACAGGCGCGTTTCGCCGATACTGCGTCGGCGAGCAGGACATGATCCGCTTGAAGGCGGTGCTGAAGGAGCTTTCGGAATCGTAGCCCAGCGAGAAGGCGATCGAGGCGACGGTTTCGTCGCCCGCGCCGAGGCGGTCGGCGGCCACCAGCATGCGCCAGCGCGTGAGGTAGTCCATGGTCGTGCCGCCGACCAGCGCCTTGAAGCGCTGCGCGAACACCGTGCGCGAGATTCCCGCGATGCGGGCGAGCTCCTCCAGCGTCCAATGCCGGCCGGGCTCGGCGTGGATGGCGGCGATGGCCGGGCTGATCTGCCGGTCGGTCAGCGCCAGGAACCATCCCTTCGGCAATTCGCTCGACGTGGCCAGGAACAGCCGCAGCACCTGGACCAGCATCAGATGCGCCAGATACGTGGACATCAGCGCGCCGCCGGGCTGCGGATCGCGCAATTCTGAGGACCACAGGTCGAGGAGCCAGCGCAGCACTTCCGCCTGCCCGGACGCCTTGGGAATATTGACGATGGGCGGCAGCGCGTCGAACAGGATCGCCGCATGGCCGCCGGAAAAGGCGAAGCGCCCGCTGATCAGGAACACCTCGCCGCCGCCGTTATGGACGGCGACCCCGTCGCGCGCGGCGGCCTCCAGAATAGGCTCGCCGCTCGCCGCCGGCAGCGACGGATCGGAGGAAAGCACGAAGCCGCGCCTGCTGTTGAGCAAAAAGCAGTCGCCCGTTTCGAGCCGCACGGGCTCGCGCAGCTCGTCGGTGAAGCCCCAGCAGGAGCCGCGCATCACCGCCGTGAACTTGATGCCCTCATGCGGCGGAAAGGCGAAGGACCAGTCGCCGGCGGCGTCGAAGCCGGCGTAGAACTGGCCTCGGGGCTTGAGCAGCGACAGCACGTCCGAAAGCGGGTCCATGGCGAAATCCGTACTTTTGACAAAGAATGCCGTACTTTAAAGCATGGTGCGTTCGGATAACAAGGGATAGTATGACCACATGAACGAACGCCTTTCCGCATTCGATATCCCCACGTCCCTGCCTTTTTCATCGGGTCCATCGTGTTGAGCAGCTACGCCATGTTCGGTCCGTCTTTCGGCGACTATGCGTCGTCGCCGCAATCGGCGGACGGGCGTTTTCGCAATCGGCGGCTGGCCGGGCCGGGCGACATGCCCGAGTCGCTGCCGCGCGTGTGGTGGGAGGCTTTCTTCGGCAAGCCGGCGGGCACGACGCCCGCCGCGCCGCTTCCGATCCGTCGGCTGACCCGCACGGAGCTCGACGCCGCGCCCGACCGCAGCCTGTACCGGCTCGGCCATTCCACGGTGCTGATGAAGCTGCGCGGCGGCTGGTGGATCACCGATCCGGTGTTTTCCGAGCGCGCCTCGCCCTTCTCCTTCGCCGGGCCGAAGCGTTTTCATGCGCCGCCCATCGCGGCCGCGGACCTGCCGCCGATCCGCGGCGTGATCCTCTCGCACGACCACTACGACCATCTCGACTACGCCGCCATCCGGGCGCTGGCCGGGACGACCGAGCTGTTCCTAGCGCCGCTGGGCGTGGGCGACCGGCTGGCGGGCTGGGGCGTCGCGCGCGACCGAATTCGGCAATTCGACTGGTGGCAGGGCGTCGAGGTGGTCGGGCTGAAGCTGACCGCCACGCCGGCGCAGCATTTTTCCGGGCGCGGCTTCACCGACGGCAACCGGACATTATGGGCCTCGTGGGTGATCGAGGACGGCGACCTGCGCGTCTTCTTCAGCGGCGACAGCGGCTATTTCGACGGCTTCGCCGAGATCGGCCGGCGCTTCGGCCCCTTCGACCTGACGCTGGTGGAGGTCGGGGCCTATAACGCGCAATGGCCCTATGTGCACATGCATCCGCCGCACACGGTGCAGGCCCATCGCGATCTCGGCGGGCGCTGGCTGCTGCCCATCCATAACGGCACCTTCGACCTCGCCATGCATGTCTGGGAAGACCCGTTCGATCAGGTGCTGCGCTTCGCCGCCGAGCAGGGCGTCGAGGTCGCCACGCCCATGATGGGCGAGCGCGTGGACATGAACGCCCCGCAGGAAGGGACACGCTGGTGGCGCGCGACGACACAGGCGGGATCGCGGCCATGACGCGTCCGCCGATCCGTTTTTCACATCAAGGAGAATCGTCATGAATCGCTTGCAGGACAAGGTCGCCATCGTCACGGGCGCGGGCAGCGGCTCCGGCATGGGTGCGGCGATCGCCCGCCTCTTCGCCGAGGAAGGCGCGGCCGTGGTGGTGACCGATCTGGCCGGTCGACAGGACAACATGGACGTGCTGGTGCGGGAGATCGCCGGCAAGGGCCAGCGCGCTTCCTCGGCGGCGCTCGACGTGACCAGCCCGGAGCAATGGGCCTCGGTCGTGGCCGCGGCCATGGAGCGGCACGGCCGCATCGACATCCTCGTCAACAACGCCGGCACGCCGGGCCCGTGCGACGGAAGCTGGGACAAGGCCACCGCCGAGGATTTCCACCGCGTCATGGACGTGAACCTCAACAGCCAGTTCTACGGGATCAAGGCGGTGACGCCGCATATGGAGCGGCAGGGCAAGGGCGCGATCGTCAACATCGCCTCGGCGGCCGGGATCATCGTGTTCCCGGACGTGCCTCCGGGCTATAGCGCGTCGAAGGGCGCGAGCCGCCATTTGACCAAGGCTGCGGCGGTGGATTTCGCCCGCCGCGGCATTCGCGTCAATGGCGTCTATCCCGGCCTGATCGAAACGCCGATGGCGACGCATTTCACCCGAGACCCGCAGATGCTCGAAGGCCTGCTCAAGGGCATTCCCATCGGCCGCGTCGGCGCGCCGGAGGAAATCGCCAAGGCGGCGCTGTTCCTCGCCAGCGACGATTCCTCCTACATCATCGGCGCGGAATTGCTGGTCGACGGCGGCCTCACCATCATCTGACCTGAAAGAAAACACATGAACGACAAAAGCAAAGTCTGGCTGATCACCGGCGCGTCGTCCGGCCTCGGCAAGGCGCTGGCCGAGGCCGTGCTGGCCAATGGCGACATCGCCGTCCTCACCGCCCGCCGGCTGGATCGCCTGCAAGCCATCGCGCGGGGGCATGAGGAGCGGGCGCTGCCGCTGGCCATGGACGTGACCGACGCCGCCGCGCGCCAAAAGGCTGTGGCCGACGCGCTGGCGCGCTTCGGCCGCATCGACGTTCTGGCCAATGTCGCCGGGCGCGGCGTCGCCGGCGCTTGCGAGGAGTTCAGCCTCGAACAACTGCGCGCGCAGATGGAGCTGAACTTCTTCGCCGCCGCCGAGATGACCCGCGCCGTCCTGCCGCAGATGCGCAAGCAGGGCTCGGGCCACATCCTCACGGTGTGCAGCATCGCCGGGCTGGTGGCGATGAACGCCGCCGGCCCCTATTGCGCGGCGAAATTCGCCATCGAGGGCTGGACGGAATCGCTCGCCATCGAGGCGAAGCCGCTCGGAATCCACGTCACGCTGGTCGAGCCGGGCGCGTTCCGCACCGAATTCGCCGGCGACGTCAACATGCGCCCGACGAACCGCATCGACGCCTACCGGCCGATGGTCGAGCCGTTCGAGACCTATCTCGAAACCTCCGCCGGCAAGCAGATGGGCGACCCGGCCAAGGCCGCCCGGCGCATGCTGGACGTGGTCGCCAGCGACGCGCCTCCCGTGCGCCTGATGCTGGGCCGCGACGCCTGGTCGATCTGGGACGCCACCATCGCCCGGCGTCTCGAAGACATGAACGCCTGGCGGGCGCGGGGCGAGGACACCGCCTTCGACGACGCCGAACTCGTCGAGATCGCGCTGTAAGACTTTCCAAAACCGGGCGCGAAGCGCATGGCTTCGCGCCGAATATTTTTTTCTGAAGGAGACATCCATGAGCAAAATCTGGTTCATCACCGGCGCATCGTCCGGTTTCGGCGCGGCGCTGGCCGAGGCCGTGCTGACTAGGGGCGACAGCGCCGTCCTCACCGCGCGGCGGCTGGAGCCCTTGCAGGCCATCGCCGCCAAATACGGCGACCGCGCCCTCGCCCTGCAACTGGACGTGACGGACGCCGCCGCCCGCGCCGCCGCCTTGAAGGCGGCGAAGGAAAAATTCGGCCGCGTCGACGTGCTGGCCAATATCGCCGGCGCGGGCTCCTACGGCGCGCTGGAGGAATTCACCCCGGAGCAGATCCGCGCGCAGATGGAGCTCAATTTCTTCGCCGCCGCCGAACTGTCGCGCGAGGTCCTGCCGCAGATGCGGGCTCGGAAATCGGGCCATATCCTCAACCTGACCAGTATTGCGGGCCTCGTGGCCTTCCCCGGCAGCGGCCTCTACAACGCCTCGAAATTCGCGCTGGAAGGCTTCACCGAGGCGCTGCATCACGAGGTCAAGCCCCTGGGCGTCCGCGTGACGCTGATCGAGCCGGGGGCCTTCCGCACCGGCTTCGCCGGCAGCGCGGCGATGAAGGCCGAAACCCGCATCGCCGACTATGCGGCGCTGACCGCCGGCATGGACGAATATTACGCCACGCAGAACGGCCAGCAGATGGGCGACCCGGTCAAGGCGGCGGAAGTCATCATCGACATGGTGGAAAGCGACAGCGCGCCGGTGCGCCTGATGCTGGGCGAGGACGCCTACAATCTCTGGGAAGGCGCGGTCGCCTCGCGCAACCGCGATCTCGCCAAGTGGCGCGCGCGTGGCGAGGACACCGCCATTCCCGGCGCGCTGAAGAACACGGCGCAAGCGCTTTGACGAAAAGATAGGCCGCCGGAGCATCTCCGGCGGCCTCGCTGCATCGGACTACTCCGTCCAGACCCAGTTCTTGATTTCCGGCAGGTCGTCGAAATGCTCGCGGATGTAGCGCTGGTGCTCGTCCAGAAGCGACTTGCAGCGCACCGCCAGTTCCGGGCTGCTCGCCAGCAGGTTCGGAACGTAGCGCAGCACGTCGAGGCACAGATGCAGGCGGCTGATGCGGTTGAGGACCACCATGTCGAAGGGCGTCGTGGTCGTGCCTTCCTCCAGATAGCCGCGCACATGGAAGCGGTCATGCGCCTCGCGGCCGTGCAGCAGGTCGTGGATCACGCCCGGATAGCCGTGGAAGCAGAACAGCACCGGCGCCTTGGTGGTGAAGATCTCGGTGAACTCGGCGTCGCTCATGCCGTGCGGATGCCGGTCGGACGGGCATAGCCGCATCAGGTCGACCACGTTGACGACGCGCACCTTGAGGCCCGGGGCGTAGCGCCGCAGCAGCCAGGCGGCGGCGATGGTCTCCTGCGTGGGAATATCGCCGGCGCAGGCGAGCACGATGTCGGGCTCCTCGGGCTGATGGCTGTACATCTCCCATACGCCGGCGCCGCGCGCACAATGGTCCTTCGCCTCGTCCATGGTCAGCCATTGCAGCTGCGGCTGCTTGTCGATGACGATCAGGTTGAGATAGTCGCGGCTGTTGAAGCAGTGGTCGGCCACCGACAGGAGGCAATTGGCGTCCGCCGGTAGGTAGACGCGGGCCACGCTCGGCTTGCGGTGGATGATGGTGTCGATGAAGCCCGGCCCCTGATGGCTGAAGCCGTTATGGTCGTTGCGCCAGCAGGTCGAGGTCAGGAGATAGTTCAGCGACGGGATCGGCGCGCGCCAGGAGACGCGCTCGGCGTGCTCGATCCATTTGGCGTGCTGCATGGCCATGGAGTCGATGATCATGGCGAAGGCCTCGTAGGTCGCGAACAGGCCGTGGCGGCCGGTCAGCGTATAGCCTTCGAGCCAGCCATGGCAGCAATGCTCGCTCAGCACCTCCATGACGCGGCCCTCGTGGGAGACGTGGTCGTCGCCGGGCAAAATCTCGCTCATCAGCCCGCGGTCGGAGACGTCGAAGACAGCGCCGAGCCGGTTGGAATTGGTCTCGTCGGGGCAGAACAGGCGGAAATTCGTCGGGTTGAGCTTGTAGATCTCGCGCAGATAGGTTCCGAAGATCTGGGTCGAGCCGACGCGCTCCTGCGCGCGCCGTTCCAGCCGGACCTGGAACGCCTCGTAATCGGGCAGCTTCAGCGGCCGCGTCAGCGCGCCGCCGTTCGCCTGCGGGTTGGAGCCCATGCGGCGGTCGCCCTCGGGCGCAAGCGCCGCATAGTCCGCGCGGAACCGGCCGTTTTCGTCGAACAGCTCCTCCGGCCGGTAGCTGCGCATCCATTCCTCGAGGATGCGCAGATGCTCGGGATTGGTGAGGATGTCGGCGACCGGCACCTGATGGGCGCGGAAGGTGCCTTCCACCTGCACGCCGTCGACCACCTTCGGCCCGGTCCAGCCCTTCGGCGTCCGCAGCACGATGAGCGGCCACAGCGGGCGCGTATCGGCGCCGTCCTCGCGGGCGGCCTTCTGGATGGCGCGGATGGAAAGCACCGCCTGCTCCATCACGCCGCCGAAGGCCTGGTGCACCCGCATCGGATCGTCGCCCTCGACGAAATGCGGCGCGTAGCCCTGGCCCTCGAAGAATTTCCGCAAGTCCTCGTCGCTGTGGCGGGCGAGGACGGTCGGCCCGGAGATCTTGTAGCCGTTGAGATGCAGGATCGGCAGCACCGCGCCGTCGCGCCGGGGATTGATGAAATCGATGCTCTTCCAGCTTCCGGCGAGCGGACCGGTCTCGGCCTCGCCGTCGCCGACCACGGCCGCCACCAGCAGGTCGGGATTGTCCATCACCGCGCCGAAGGCGTGGAGAAGCACATAGCCAAGCTCCCCGCCCTCGTGGATGGAGCCGGGCGTCGGCACGCTGACATGGCTTGGCACGCCGCCCGGCGTCGAGAACTGCCGGAACAATTTCAGCATGCCGGCCTCGTCGCCGGTCACGTCGGGATAGAATTCGCTGTAGCTGCCTTCGAGCCAGACATTGGCGACGATCGCCGGGCCGCCATGGCCGGGGCCGGCCATGTAGATCGCGTCGAGATCGTATTTTTTGATCAGCCGGTTCATGTGGACATAGACGAGGTTGAGCCCCGGAGAGGTGCCCCAATGGCCGAGCAGGCGCGGCTTGACGTGCTCGACCGTCAGCTTCTCCTTCAGCAGCGGATTGCCGCGCAGATAGATCTGGCCGACGTTCAGATAGTTCGCCGCCCGCCACCAGGCGTGCATCTTCAGCAATTCGTCTTGCGGAATAGGCTCGGCGCGGTTCTCGAAAGCTGTGCTCATCCCAAAATCCAAATATTGGCGCGACCAGGAGCGGTCGATTTACGATACGGATATTTATAGACGCTATTTTGACGGTGTCAGCGCGCCGCGACCGAAAATTTCCGCGCGGCGAAACAATCATCAAGCGGAGCCCGTCTTGACCCAGGCCATCCTCACGCTCAACGCCGGCTCGTCCAGCATCAAGTTCGCCGTCTATCGGCGGCGAGGCGACGATCTCGAACGGACGCTGGTCGGCAAGGTCGACGGCATCGGCGCGACGCCGCATCTGGTGGCGCGCGACGGCGCCGGCGAGACGCTGGCCGAGCGGCGCTGGGCGGACGGCGCGGCGCTCGACCACGAGGATTTTCTCGGCCGGCTCCTCGACTGGATCGACGGGCGGCTCGACGGCGCCGAGCTAATTGGGGCGGGGCATCGGGTCGTGCATGGCGGAGCGCATTTCTTCGCGCCGGCGCGCGTCACGCCGTCGCTGATGGCGGCGCTGCGGGCGCTGGTGCCGCTGGCCCCGCTGCACCAGCCGCAGAGCCTCGCGGCCATCGACGCCGTGGCGGCGGTGCGGCCGAGCCTGGCGCAGGTGGCCTGCTTCGACACGGCCTTCCATCACGGCCAGCCGACGGTGGCGACCCGTTTCGCCATCCCGCGCGCGCTGACGGCGCAAGGGGTGCGGCGCTACGGCTTCCACGGCATATCCTATGAATATATCGCGCAGAGCCTGAAGGAGACTGCACCGGAGCTCGCGGCCGGCAAGGTGATCGTGGCGCATCTCGGCAACGGCGCCAGCCTCTGCGCCATGGCGGGCGGGCGCAGCGTCGACACCACCATGGGCTTCACCGCGCTCGACGGGCTGGTGATGGGCACGCGCTGCGGCGCCATCGATCCGGGCGTGCTGCTCTATCTGCTCGAACACGAGAAGATGTCGCCGGCGGCGCTGTCGCATCTGCTCTATGAGCGGTCGGGCCTGCTCGGCGTCTCGGAAATCTCCAGCGACATGCGCGCGCTTCTCGCCAGCGACGACCCGCGCGCCGCGGAGGCCGTCGACCTCTTCGCCTATCGCGTCGCCCGCGAGAGCGGGGCGATGGCGAGCTCGCTCGGCGGCGTCGACGGCTTCGTCTTCACCGCCGGCGTCGGCGAGAACGCGGCCGAGGTGCGCGGCAGGATTTGCGAGCGGCTGGCCTGGCTCGGGGTCGCGATCGACGTGGAGGCCAACGCCCGCCATGCGCCGGTGATAAACGCGGCCGGAAGCCGCGTGTCGGTGCGCGTCATGCCCACCGACGAGGAGCGGATGATCGCGCTCCACACCCGGCGGACGCTGGAGAAGCCGGCCTGACCGTCAGGCGCTTCGTCGCCCGGCGGTGGCGGACCGCTTCAGCAATTCGGCCGCGACGAGATAGCCGATAATGACCAGCGCGATGGTCCAGAGGACGGCGGCGGGCGGCGTCACGAAGCCGAACCAGCCGGCGATGGGCGAGAAGGGCAAGAACAGCGCCACGCCGAGCGCGACCAGCGAGGAGGCGGCGAGCGGCGCGCGCGGCAGGTCGCGCCATGGCCGGCCGTTGGTGCGGATGATGAAGACGACGAGGATCTGCGTGGCCATAGATTCGATGAACCAGGCCGTGCGGAACTCCGCCGCCGAGGCGTGGAAGACCAGAAGCAGTAAGGCGAAGGTCAGCATGTCGAAGACCGAGGACAAGAGCCCCATGAAGCCCGCGAAGCGCATCAGTCCGCGCATGTCCCAGAGCTGCGGCTTGGCCGTGGCCTCCGGCCGCACGCCGTCGAAGGGAATGCCCAGCTCGGACAGGTCGTAAAGCAGGTTGTTGAGCAGGATCTGCGTCGGCAGCATCGGCAGGAAGGGCAGCGCGACGGAGGCGATGGCCATCGACAGCATGTTGCCGAAATTCGAGCTTGCGCCCATGCGGACATATTTGAGGATGTTGGCGAAGGTCCGCCGGCCTTCCTCGACGCCGTCGGCGACCACTTCGAGGTCGGAGGCGAGCAGGATCATGTCGGCGGCGGCCTGCGCCACGCCGCTCGCGCCCTCGACCGACAGGCCGATATCGGCGGCCTTGAGGCCGGGCGCGTCGTTGATGCCGTCGCCGAGGAAGCCGACGACCGCCTGCCCGCGCTGCAGCACGGAGACGACGCGCGCCTTCTGGTCCGGCGCGAGCCGTCCGAAGGCGTCGACCTCGCGGACCTGCACCGCCAGCGCGTCGTCGCTCATTTGCGCGATGTCGTTGCCCGAGAGCACGCGCTCGGCGTTGACGCCGACCAGGCCGGCGAGCCGCTTGACGATGACCGGATCGTCGCCGGAGAGGATTTTCAGCCGCACGCCGTTGGCGCTGAGGCGCGCCACGGCCGCCGCCGCCGTGGGCTTCGGCGGATCGGCGAAGCCGCAGAGGCCGACGAAGGTGAGCCCGGCCTCGTCGGCGGGATCGAGCTGCGGCTTGGCGGCGAGCGGTCGGCTGGCGACCGCGATGCTGCGCATGCCTTCGGCGGCGAGCGAGCGGATCGTCGCGACGATCTCGGCCTTGCCCGCTTCGTCGAGCGGCGTTTCGGCTCCCGCCGCGTTCCGGCGGGAGCAGAGCGCCAGCACCGCTTCCGGCGCGCCTTTGACGATCAGGATGTCGCCCTCTGGACCGTGGCCGAGCACCGAGCCGGAGCGCCGCGTATAGTCGAAGGCGCGGCGGGCGGAGAGCGTCCAGTCCCTGGCCGCGTCGGGATGGGCCTTGAGCAGCGCCGCGTCGAGCGTGCCCCGGTCGCCGCCCAGATCGGCCGCCACCGCCGCCAGCAGGGCGGCGCGGTCGTCGTCATGGCCGGCGGCGTCGAGGCTGCGCGCCAAAGTGATTTCGGCCGAGGTCAGCGTGCCGGTCTTGTCGGTGCACAGGATCGACATGGCGCCGAGATCGTGGATCGCCGCCAGCCGCTTGACGATCACCTTGCGCTTGGCCATGCGGATCGCGCCGCGCGACAGGGTCACGGTGGTGATCATCGGCAGCAGCTCCGGCGTCAGCCCCACCGCCAGCGCGACCGAGAACAGGAGCGAATCCAGCACCGGCCGCCCCAGCGACACGCGGAACGCCAGCACCAGGACGACGAGCGCCAGGGTCAGCCGCGCGATGACCAGGCCGAAGGCGTGCAGGTCGCGCTGAAAGGGCGACAGCGCCGGAGCCTGGCTCAGCGCCGAGGCGGCCGCGCCGAAAATGGTGCGCGCGCCCGTCGCCACCACCAGCGCCGTCGCCTCGCCGGTCTGGATCACCGCGCCGCGGAACAAGGCGTTGGAGGCGTCGGCGGCGTCCGGGGCCGTCACCAGCCCGGGGCGCTTCTCCACCGGATAGGGCTCGCCGGTCAGCGCCGCCTCGCCCGAGGTGCAGGCGTCGCTTTCGAGGATCAGCGCGTCGGCGGGCACGATGTCGCCGGCGCGCACGCGCACGACGTCGCCCGGAACCACCTGCGCCACGTCGACCTGCCGGAAGGCGCCGTCGCGCTTCACTTCGGCCTTGAGCGCCACCGACTGGCGCAGCACCTCGGCGGCCTTAATCGCCTGTCCCTCCTGCACGGTGTCGAGGCCGATCGACAGGATGAGGATGGCGACGATGATCGAGCCGCCGATCCCGTCGCCGGTGACCATCGAGACGAGCCCGGCCCCGAGCAGGATCAGCGACAGCGGCTCGAGCAGCCGCCGCAGGATGGCGCGCCAGAAACTCTCGGCGGCGGAGGCGACGTCGCCGTTCGGGCCATAGCTGTCGAGCCGGCGCGCCGCCTCGTCCGGGGACAATCCGCCGAGGCCGCAGGCGAGCTCGCCCGCGACGGCGTCGGGCGTCCCGGTCCAGAAGGGCGGCTTGGTCGCTTTCGGGGTGGTCGCGGTCTCCATGGGCGAGGCTTTCGGTTGTTGTCAGCGCCGGTCTATCGGCATTCGTTTCAGCATCGCCACCTTGACGGCGTCGAGCGCCAGCCCGTAGGCGACGGTGGCGCCATAAAGGGCGAGGATAACCCAGCCCGCCAGCGGCGCCATGAACCAGCCGGCCCAGGCGAAGCCCGTCGCCACCGCAGCGGCGGCGGCCATGGCCGCGAGCAGGATCGCCGCCGGGCGCGAGCGCCAGACATGGTCGCGCTCGCGCAGCACCACGCCGGTCGCCTGTCCCGCCAGCACCAGCGTGAGGAAGGTGAGGCTGCGCATCCGGTCGGCGTCGAAACCCAGCCAGAACCAGCCCAGCGCCAGGATCGCCATGGCGTAGCAAAGCTTCACCGCGCCGAGCGGCAGGGCGGCCAGCGTCAATTCGCGGATGCGCCAGGCGTTGGGATAGGGCGTCGGTTGGGCGCGGTCGCCGGCGCGCGCCATCATGGCGATGTCGCTGGTCAGCATCCACAGCACCTGGAGAAGCGGCGTCATGACGGCGTGGCCGGTCATCACCAGCCCGCCGCCCATGACGATCAGCGTCACCGCCTTGTTGACCAGCATGCTGAGCGTAAAAGTCAGCACGCGGCGGAAGGCGGAGCGGCCTTCCTCGATGCAGGCGAGGATGCCGCGAAGCCCCGGCTGGGTCAGCACCAGCCCGGCGGCGGATTTGGCCACGTCGGTGGCGGTGGAGACGGCGATGCCCATCTGCGCCTGCCGCAGCGCCGGCGCGTCGTTGGCGCCGTCGCCGCACATGCCAACGGCGTGGCCCTGGTTCTGGAACGCCCGAACCAGCTTGAACTTGTCCTCGGGAAACACGCCGGCATAGACCACGTAATCCTGCGGCGCGACGCCTTGCGGAATTTTTCCGGGCGGGCAGACCGGGCCTTCGAGGCCGATCGTATGGGCGACAGTGGCCGCGGTCTCGGCCGTGTCGCCGGTGACCATGACCGGCGCGACGCCGAGCGCCCGCAGGTCGCCGAGCAGCGGTTTGGAGTCGGCGCGCGGCGGATCGCTGAGGCCGATCAGCCCGGTCACGACCATGGCGTCCGCACTTCCCGCCGCCACGGCGAGCACGCGATAGCCCTGGCCGCTCAGTTCGCGCACCCCGGCCTCCGCCTCGGGGCCGAGCGGGTTCAGCGCCAAGATGGCGATCGGCGAGCCTTTGGCGATGCGCAACGCCGCGCCCTCAGACCCGGCGACGACGGCCTCCGCCATCTTGGCGGCGGGGTCGAAAGGTGTGAAATGCAGCACGGTCAGGGCCGGCGACTTCGCCGCCGCGGCCCGCACGGCGGCGTCGACCGGGTCCTGCCCGTCGGCTGAGCTGGCGGCGGCCGCCTGCGCGAGGACGTCGCTTTCGCTCAACCCTTCCTTCAGCGGTATGACGCGGCCGACGCCGAGGCTGTTCTCCGTCAGCGTCCCGGTCTTGTCGACGCAGAGCACGTCGATCATCGCCGCTTCCTGCAAGGCCGACAGCCGGGCAAGGAGCACGCCCTGTTGCGCGAGCTTGCGCACGCCGACGGTCGCGGCCAGCGTGAACACCGCCGGCATGGCGACGGGCACGGCGGAAAGAAGCGCCGCCAGCACCAGCGGGACGATCTGCGCCGCCGTCATGCCGATGGCGTGGGCGTAGGCGACCATGGCCACGACGATCGCCATGTTGACCGCCGTCAGCGCCTTGACGACGCCGAGCACCGCCTTCTGCTCCGTGCTTTCGACGTCGGCCGTCTTCACCAGCTCCGCCGTGCGCCCGAAATAGGTGCGCGGCCCGGTGGCGGTGACTTCGGCGATCGCCTCGCCGCGCCGCACCAGCGCGCCGGCATAGGCGGTCGCGCCGCTCTGCTGTTCGACGGCGACGGATTCGCCCGTCAGCATCGACTGGTCGAGGAGCACCGAGCCAGACAGGATGCGGAGATCGGCCGGAACGATGCCGCCGAGCGACAATTGCACGACGTCCCCGACGACCAGCGCCGAGGCCGGCGCGTCCTTCCACCGGCCGTCGCGGCGCAGGCGCGCCTTCGGCGCCAGGCGCTGGCGCAGCAGGGACAGCGTGGCGCTGGCCCGGCCTTCCTGCACGACGCCGAGCGCGACGTTGACGATCAGCAGCGCGCCGACCATGGCGGCCTCCAGCCGCTCGCCGGCGGCCAGTTGCAGGACGACGGTGATCTCCAGCATCCAGGGCACGGGCGACCAGAAATGCTTGAGCGCGCGCAGGACCGGGCGCTGCTCCTCGCTCGCCACCTCGTTGGGGCCGGTCTGCGCCAGAAGCCGCGCGGCCTCCGCCTCGGAAAGGCCCGGCGGCGCGCCCTGCATCGTCGTCTCGGAAGCCACTCTCGACCCTCCCGCCAGTCTTCGGGAGGCCGCGGGCCCCGAACGCCGGGCCCGTGCTCCCGGAAAGACGCGTTACGCCTGCTTGTCGGATTCGGGCAGGATATACATGCCCGACATCGGCTCGATCCAGGCGAGCTGGTCGGTGACGCTTTTCACGCCGGCGACGTTCTCGGCGCAGACCCGCGCCGCCTCCCGCGCGCGCTCGTCGAAGATCGAGCCGGAGAGCTCGACGACGCCCTGGTCGACCTTGACGCGGATAGCGCTCGACCAGGGCTGCCTGGCGAGCTCCGCCGCGACCGCCTCCGCGATGCGCCGGTCGTCGCCGACGGCCGGCGTCGAGGCGGGCATGGCGCGCAGCATGGCGCGCATCAGGTCCGACCGCGCCACGATGCCGACCAGCCTGCCGTTGTCCACCACCGGCACACGCTTGATATTGGCGGAGGTCATCACCTCGACCAGCTCCTCCAGCGAGGCGTCGGACGAGATCGTCACCGGCTCGGTCGACATCACCTCCTCGACCCTGCGGCCATGCGTCTGCACATATTCGGCGGCTTCCTTGCCGGCGCTGGTCAGGAATTCGAGCCAGCGCGGCCGCTTGCGCGTCGTGCCCAGCTCGCCGCGCCGCAGGAAATCGCCTTCCGTCACCACGCCGACGAGACGCTTGTCCTGAGTGACGACGGGAAGCCCGCTGAAATGGCTGTTCAGCATCAGCCTGGCGGCGTCGGCGATCGAGGCGGAAGGCTCGATCCCTACCACCGGCGAGGTCATGATTTCGGAAACGCGCATAACAAATCTCCCGGAGATAAAAGAAGTATGTGCTTTATTCACCATCGTCCGCGTGAAGCCAATACACGTGTTTGGGAAGTATGCGCCAATCAAGACGGCGTTCGGCTAAAGTCTGGTACGTGGATACTATATTGGTTGGATTGCGCTATTTTCAGCGATGTCATGCTTCCCGATCGACTGGCCCGAATGGCCGCGCTGTCCAGATAAAGCCTTGTGGAATCCGGTTGGCTCACACCGCGCCAGCTTCGGCTGAGCGAACGCATCGACCAGCGAATATTACCGAAAGCCCGCCGACTTTTGAATGAGTTTCCAAACCGGCAACGCGCCGCCGAAGCAGTTTGGCGATAATCGCCGGTTTCCGTTCACGTGCATCTTTTCACGGACCTGCACGTTACCAATATAGATAATGCCGCGCCCAGTTGGGCCGGCAGTTCAAGCTGATCGACAAAGGAGAGATCAAATGCTCCGCACCGAAGATCGCCCCGACGCCCTGGAAGTCGCCAAAAGCTTGACCCGCGCGCAGCAATCAGCCCTGACAGCGATCGGATTTTTCCGCCGTCAACGTCGAGTAGGCCGAGGCTGGCGCGTCGGCGATAAATATCTATCGGACAAGATCGTCGGACGATTGCAGCAACTCGACCTCGTCGAAGCGAGCGCCGTGAACGGCGAGCCGATACTTCAGCTGACGATCGTCGGGGAAGCGATTAAAGGCCGGTTCTTGCAGTCGTCTTCCGAACATTGATAGCGGTGAAAATCTCCACGACGGTTATAGGAAAGCAATCGATAAGAAAAATTGAACTGCTTGGTTATTGAGGCGTAGAAAGCAACTATGCCGACCTTGGAGCAATTACCTTGAAAAAACAGCGGATATGAGCGCCGATCCAACCATTATGGAACGCCATCCTATGCCATGCGTTCTCCGTATCTATGCAAAGCATTCATGGAGAACAAAAATGGATGAAGAACTCATTGAACGCCTGAACACGACCGGCGCCAATTTGCAGGCGCGGGCCTCCCAACTCGCGCAGTCCCAGGATCGCGACACCGCTCTCCTGATGCATGGCCTGGCTGTCGCGATCGAAGCCATCGGCTCGCTTGCATCGACCGCCGATCGGCTCGACGGCCTCAAAGGCCTCGGCGGAACCGGCTCGCCTACCTTGCCGTCAGATTGATGGAACTCACCGAGCGGCGTGGCGACATTGAGCCGGCCGCTCGGCGCTTCATTCTCTCCATACATCCGCATCTAATCGTGGTTGGCGCCCTGAGAGCAGGCGCCACGCTGATGACATATCGTCAATACTTCCACCGGCCTCGTTCATACGAGGGCCAAGATCGCCCTGTAGACAACACCCCATCATCGCCCACGACATTGCGACCAAGGAAGTCGCAATGAAAACGGCTATGGAAAAACAGACCGGATGAGGCCAGAATTGCAATCCCCAAGCGACGGCCGGAAGGAAGTGGAAATGACGGATCATCGGGTTGTCATCGTCGGAGGCGGATTCGCCGGCGTGCAACTGGCGCGCAATCTGCGGAGCCCCGGCCTGTCCATCACGATCGTCGACCGCCGCAACCATCATCTGTTTCAGCCCTTGCTCTATCAGGTCGCCACGACGGTGCTCGCCACGTCGGAAATCGCATGGCCGATCCGGGCGCTGTTCAAGAACCGTCCGGACGTTACAACCTGGCTGGGCGAGGTTACGGGCGTGGACACCTCGGCGCGTCTCGTATCTCTCCGGGATGGCCACCGATTGCCTTACGATACGCTGATCCTCGCCACCGGGGCGCGGCACGCCTATTTCGGCCATGACGAATGGGAGCCCTTCGCCCCCGGCCTCAAGGCGCTGGAGGACGCGACCACGATCCGTCGCCGTCTGCTGCTGGCCTTCGAGAAGGCCGAGATAGAAACGGACCCCGAAATCCAGAAGGCGCTGTTGACGTTCAGCATCATCGGAGCCGGCCCGACCGGCGTCGAGATGGCGGGCATCATCGCGGAACTCGCCCATCGAACGCTGGTGAAGGAGTTCCGCAATATCGACACGTCGAAGGCGCGGATATTGCTGGTCGAGGCCGGTCCGAGAATTCTTCCCGCCTTTCCGGAAAGCCTGTCCGACTACGCCGCCAGGTCGCTCGCGAAGATGGGCGTGGAGGTCAAGACCGGCCAGCCCGTGACCGATTGCGGCGAGGACGGCATCTCGATCGGCGAGACCTTCATCCCGAGCCGCACCGTGATCTGGGCCGCGGGCGTGCAGGCGTCGAAGGCGGCGGAATGGGTCGGCGCCGAGATGGACCGCGCGGGACGCGCCGTCGTCGGACCCGACCTGACCGTCGCGGGCCATCCGGAAATCTTCATCATCGGCGACACCGCTTCCGTGAAGGCGGCCGACGGCTCCCCCGTTCCGGGCATAGCGCCGGCAGCCAAGCAGCAAGGCGCATATGTCGCCCAGGCGCTGACGGCGCGGCTACAGAATAGCGAGCCGCCGGCGCCGTTCCGCTACCGCCACCTGGGAAATCTGGCGACGATCGGCCCGAGCTCGGCCGTGATCGACTTCGGATCGTTTCACCTCAAGGGCTGGCTCGCATGGTGGGTCTGGGGACTGGCCCATATCTATTTCCTGATCGGCACGCGAAGCCGGATGGCCGTGGCGCTCAACTGGCTCTGGGTGTTCATTTCAGGCCATCGATCCGCGCGCCTCATCACCCAGAAGGAGACGTTGAAGGACGAGGTTTGACGGCCATAACGGCGCGTTCGGCCATGCGCCTTCAAAAGGACGGCGACATGCGGCCTATCCTGCAGGAACTCTCCGAGACGTCGCCTTTCAATCCACAGGCGGCAGCGGATTCGCCGCGAACAACCCTCCGACATAAGCAACGCCATCCGCCTCGCTGAGCGTCGCAAGCTCGCGAAAATGCGGGGCTCGCTTGCCCTCTGTGGTCGATCGGGGTCGATAGTCGAGTTGCCGGGTCGGCCTGCGGTCCAAAAGCGGGTCGGGCGTCCTGGAGACGCCGTTGACGATCTCGAAATTGAGGCCCGGAGCCTCCATGCCTTCGACGACGAGCGCGGCCATATCCTCGCCGCTGATCCATATGCGCTCGCGCCGTCCGTCGACAATCTGCGCGTCGGCGTTGCCAATTCGGACCACGAGCGTGCGAATCCCGAATTTCATGGCGTACATGGCGCAGGCGGCTTCGCCGAACGCCTTGCTCAGGCCATAGAAGCCGTCCGGAGCGATGGGCGCGCTTTCGTCCCACGACCGGCTCGACGGCAGCATTCCGATGATGTGATGGCTGCTGGCGAAGATGAATCGGTCGATCCCCTTGCGTCGGCAAGCGTCGAGGAGAAAGAGCACCGAACGATAATTCGGATCGAGCGATTCCTCGAAAGAAAGCTCCTTCGACACCGCGCCGGCGAGATGCAGGACGCCGTCGACATTTTCCGTGATGCTGTCGACGAATGCGGACGAGGCGATATCGCCGGGAACGAACGTCTCGCCGTCACGCGTTTCCAGATGCTTGCGGCCGGTCAGCACGAGATCGTAGCGCGAGCGCAGCAGCGGACGAAGCAACGTCCCCATGGCTCCGGTCGCGCCGGTGATCAACAATCTTTTCTTCTCCATGAAACGCTCCTCCGGGGCGTGATTACGAGGCGCGGCCCAGCGGGCCGGCGACGAGAGCGCTGTGGAATTGTTCGGGACGCTCCCACATCGGATAATGTCCGCAGTCGTCGAGGACCGTAAATTCCACGTTCCCGAACCAGACGCCTATGGTGTCCCGCAGGCGGGTTTCGGACGCGCCCGGGTCGAGTCGCCCGATGACGACATGCACGGGAACCCGCACATCGCCGATTTCCTCCTCGAAACCCGGCCCGGTCCAGGAAAGCATGTAGGCCTGCAACACATCGGGCCGCGTTCCGGCGACGCTGACGTCCCGAAGCGTCGAAAGCCATGCGTCCGGCTGGACCCGGCCCGTATTGGCGTCGATGAGGCGCTTGCGCGCTTCGGCGTCCGTCGTCGCGGCGATCAGGAGATTCCGGCGATCCGCATCGATCCGCGCGCCCGACGCCGGAACCGGCGCGACCAGGATCGCGGACTCGACGCGATCCGGGGCGTCCGCGAGAACGCGCTGCGCCGACATTCCGGCCATGGAATGGCCGAGAAGGTGAAAGCGGTCCCAGCCCAACCCATCGGCGCAGGCGAGCATGTCCCCGGCGATCCGCCCGACGGTGAACGGCCCGTCCGCGTCCCGGCGGGCTCCATATCCGCGCGCGTCGAGCAGCGCCACCGTGAACCGCGCCTTGTCGATGAAAGGCTCCATCGGCTCGAAAAGACGATGGTCGCCCATCCAGCCGGCGACGGCGATCAGCCGGGTCGGCCCGTGCCCGATGATTTTGGAAGGTTCGACTTTCTCCGACATATTGCCCCTCCTAATAGGACGTCTTCGCGGGTTGGGCGGGCGCCGGCGCCGCTGCGGACGTCAGCGAGCGATAGGATGCGACGCTCGCCGCCGCCGCGCCCGCGAGCAGCCTGACGTCGTTGGATATGGTCACCATGTCGAAACCCCATCCGACGGCCTTGGCGGCGTAGGCGGGCGAGCCGCAATGCAGCGCAGCCTTGACGCCCGCGCGATGGGCGGCGGCGAGAATGGTTTGGATCGCCTCGACCATTTCGGGCTCCTCCCGGTCGAAGCCGGTCGGATAGGTCCGGCCGGTCAGCCCGAGAGTCAGATCCGCCGGACCGATATAGACGGCGTCGAGCCCGGGCGTCGAAACGATCGCTTCCAGGTTTTCAAAGCCCTCCCGCGTCTCGATCATGGCGAAGCACAGCACCTCGCCGTCGGCGCGCTCGCCATAGTCGGAGCCGGCGGAGAAAACGGCGCGCGAGGGGCCGAAGCTGCGGCAGCCATGCGGAGGGTAGCGCACATAGGAGACGAGCCTTTCGGCGTCCTCTCGGCTGTTGATCATCGGGCAGATGACGCCATAGGCGCCGGCGTCGAGGACCTTCATGATCATCGCGGGATCGAGCCACGGAACGCGCGCCAGCGGCGTCGCCGGCGACGATCCCATCCCCTGCAGCATCGTCACCGCCGTCCGATAATCGACGACGCCGTGCTGAAGATCGATCGTGACGCTGTCATAGCCCTGCGCCGCCACGATTTCGGCGGTGAACGAATTTGCGACGGAAAGCCAGCCATTGAGGACGCCGCCGCCCTCGCTCCAGATCCGCCTGACGCCGTTTGGTTTCACAATTCTCTCCTTCCAAGCCTGCGGCCATATTTTTTGATGACGTCCGGATCGGGCTCGAAGCCGATGCCCGGCCTGTCCGACGCCGTGATCAGTTCTCCGTCGCGGATTCCCTCCACATCGGCCAACCATGCGTCCGGACGCACGAAATTATATTCGAGAGCGGTGATGGACGGCCGGGCGGCGGCGACTTGCAGCGAGGCGTAGAAACCCGGCCCGAAATAGGGCGAGTGCGGCATGAGGGTCGCGCCGTGGCGCTCGGCCAGGTCCACGATCTTCAGATATTCGGAGACGCCGCCGACCTTAGTCATGCTCGGCTGAAGATAATCGACCGCGCCGGCCTTGAGCGCCTCCTCGACCTGGAAGCTCGTGCACCAGTTCTCTCCGGCGGCGATGTTCAGCCCCTTCCCCCGCAGGGCTTTCAGCGCCGTGAAATCCTCCGGCGGATAGATCGGCTCCTCGAGCCAGGTCAGTTGCAGCGCGTCGAGCTCCTTCCGGTTCGCTTCGACGAAATCGACGGACCAGGCGCAATTCACGTCGACGCAGATGTCGGTCGCGTCGCCCACCGTCCGGCGCGACGCCCATATGGCCGGCAGGGCGATCTCGTGCAGCTTGATGCGGCGGAAGCCGGCGTTCAGCACCTCCCGCGAGGCGTCCGCCACGAGCTCTTCCTCCGCATAGCGCACGAGGCTGGCGTAGAAGGGAATCTGGCGACGAACCTCACCCTTCCCGGCCAGCAGCGCATAGAGCGGCTTGCCGGCGCGCTTGGCCGCCAGGTCCCAGAGCGCGATATCAACGCCGGAAATCGCGAAAATCGTCACCCCATAACGGCCGAACATATGCAGCTGGCGCTGCGTCCTGGCGTTCCAGGCGGGAATGTCGTCGATCTCCGCCCCGACCAGCGACGGCAGGATCAGGCGGTCGATCACGGATTTGGTGGCGTCGATCAGCGAATATCCGAAGCCTTCGCCCCAGCCGATATTGCCGAGCTCGTCCTCAAGCCGCACCAGCGCGAATTCAAGGCTGTTCCAGGCCGTGGGCATGATGCCGACGCCGGTGCCGCGCAGGGCGAACGGAACCTCGACGAGGATGACTTCTGCGGCGGTTATTTTCATGGACGTCTCCCAAAAGCGAATTGCGGCCGATCAGTTCAGAAGCTGCTGGAGGAAAGCGCGGGTGCGCGCCTCCCGCGGCTCCGTGAAGAACTGCTCCGGCGGCGCGTTCTCGACGACGACGCCGTCGGCCATGAAGACGACCCGGTCGGCGACCTGGCGGGCGAAGCCCATCTCGTGCGTCACGCAGAGCATCGTCATTCCCGACTGCGCCAGCGTCACCATGACCTCGAGCACCTCGCGGATCATCTCGGGATCGAGGGCGGAGGTCGGTTCGTCGAAAAGCATGATCCGCGGCTTCATCGCCAGCGCCCGCGCGATCGCCACGCGCTGCTGCTGGCCGCCCGACAGCTGGCCGGGATAGAGTCTCGCCTTTTCCGGGATCCTGACCTTTTCAAGCAGCGCCATCGCGATGTCGTCGGCCTCCTTGCGGGAGACGCCGCGCACGCTTCTGAGCGCGAGCGTGCAGTTCTCCAGAACCGTCATGTGCGGAAAGAGATTGAAGTGCTGGAACACCATTCCGACCTCGCGCCGGACCGCCTGGACCCGCTTGCGGTCGTCGTCCAGTTCGAGGCCCTCGACGAGGATACGCCCCTTCTGATGCCGCTCGAGATGATTGATGCAGCGGATCATGGTCGATTTTCCCGACCCCGAGGGGCCGGCGACGACGATGCGCTCGCCTTCCCCGACGGAGAAGCTCACATCGTGCAGGACCTGATGGTCGCCATACCATTTGCAGACGTTCTGGAGTTCGACGGCGACGGGGCGCGGGTTCATGGGCGCTTTCCTTGAAAATGCAGATGACGGGTCAGGAGCCGCTCCATGCGGTTCCAGATGCGCCGGATCGTCTCCACCATCACGAGATAGAGAGCGGCCGCCCAGAGATAGACCTGAAATTCGAATGTCTGGGAGAAGGCGAGCTTCGTGGCCTGCATCATCTCGGGCACGGTGATGACGCTCGCCAAAGCTGAGGCCTTGAGCGAAAGGATCAGCTCGTTTCCGAGCGGCCTGAGGGCGAGGATCAGCGCCTGCGGCAGCAGCACCCGGAACAGCGTCGTCGTCCGGGAAAGCCCGAGCGCCTCCGCCGCCTCCCGCTGTCCGCGCGGCAGGGAGGACAGGGCGCCGCGCAGAATCTCGGCCTGGTAGGCGGTGGTGTTCAGCGTGAAGGCGAAGAGCGCGCAGAGATAGGCGTCGCGGAAGAACCACCAGATTCCCATCTCGGCCAGCGCCCCGCGCAGCTGCCCGGCTCCGAAATAGACCAGGAAGACCTGGCCGAGCAGCGGCGTTCCGCGGAAGAACACGATATAGCCGCGCGCGACGGCGGAAAGGAGGAGATTGGCGCTGTTGCGCATCAAGGCGAGCGGCAAGGCCAGCGTCGCGCCGATGGCGGCCGAAACCAGCACCAGCTTCAGCGTCACGACCAGGCCGGCCAGGATCTTGGGCCCGTAATGCAGGAGAAGGTCGATATTGATCATCGCGCGATCCCCCTGTTGGCCCTCGATTCCAGCCATCCGACGATCATGGAGGAAACCAGCGAAACGACGAGATAGATGAGGCAGGTCACCGCGTAGAAGAACAGGGGCTCCTTGGTGTTCGCCACGGCGAGCTGCGTCTGTCGCATCAGGTCGCTGAGCGAGATGATCGAGACGAGGGACGTGTCCTTCAAGAGGACGAACCAGAGATTGCCCAGTCCCGGCAGCGTCAGCCGGAAGAGCTGCGGCAGGATCACGCTGATGAAGGTCCGCCGGTGCGAAAGGCCGAGCGCGGCGGCCGCCTCGTGCTGGCCGCGCGGCACGGCGCGCATGCCCGCGACGAAGATCTCCGAGGCGAAGGAGGCGAAAACGACGCCGAGCGCCAGCATGCCCGCCGCGAAGCCGCTCAGCTCCAGCATCGGCTCGCCCGTCAAGGCGGACATGAGCTTCTGCAAGACGATCTGCCCGCCGTAATAAATGATGAACAGCGTCAGCAGCTCCGGCAGCGCGCGGAAGACGGTCGCGAACGCGGTCGCCAGGCGGGAGAGCCAGGCCGACCCGCTGTTGATCGCCAGCGCCAGCAGCAGCCCGAAAGCCAGGCCGAGCGGCAGGGTGGCGACCGCCAGGCGCAGGGTGAGCCACAGACCCGACAGAATTTGGCTGCCCCAGCCGTCCGGCCCAAGAGATAGAAGGCGTAGAATATCCACGTCGTTCTCCAAAAGCGTGAGAACCGCCGGCCCGCGCGGGGCCGGCGGCGGCGAAAGGGCGTCAATAGATCGAGAAGGCGAAATATTTGTCGTTGATCGCCTTGTAGGTTCCGTCTTGCAGTATTTCCTTCAGGGCCGCGTTGAACTTGGCCAGGAGCTCGGGATTGTTCTTATTGACGGCGACGCCCTTGCCGATTCCGAGCGCGGGATCGCGCACGTCCTCGCCGACGAGCTCGCAGCAGGCCGCGTCGCTGGATTTCTTGAGCCAGGCGTCGAGAAGCACCTTGTCGGAGAAGACGAGATCGACCCGACCCGCCGCCAGATCCGCGCTGGCGTCGTCCACGGCCGTATAGGTCTTGACGACGACGTTGGGGTATTTGTCCTCGAGCAGCTTCGCCTGGCTCGTCGAGCCCTGCACGCCCACGGTCTTGCCGGCCAGCGCCGACGGCGACACGTCCTTGATGGCCTCCTCCTTCGAAGCCATGAATTTAGCCGGCGTATTATAATAAGGAGCCGAAAAATCGACCTTCTGCTTGCGCTCCTCGGTGATCGCCATCGAGGCGACGATGGCGTCGTATTTGCCCGCCAGGAGCCCCGGGATCATGCCGTCCCAATCCTGGGTGACGATCTCGCAATCGAGCTTCGCCTTGGCGCAGAGCGCGTTGGCGATGTCGACGTCGAAGCCGGTCAGCTTGCCGCCCTCTATGTAGTTGAAGGGCGGATAGACGCCTTCGGTGGCGATCTTGACCTTTCCGCCCTGCGCGGCGGCGGACGAGGCGAAGGCCGCCGCCATGATCGCGGCGATGGTTGCGTATGTCAGTTTCATCTTATTTCCCCTTTTATGGTGATTGTCGCCGGACCGGCGCGGCTAAAGCTCGGCGAGGACATCGCCGAGAGCGTCGAGAAAAATATCGGCTTCCCGGATTTGGAAAGGCAGCGGCGGCCGTATCTTGAGCACGTTGCCGGTCGAGCCGGAGGCGCTGATCAGGATGCGCCTTTCGCGCAGGGCGTTGACGACCCGCAGGGACGTCGCGCCGTCATGCTCCTTCGTCGCACGGTCCCTGACAAACTCCACGGCGAGGAAAAGCCCGGCGCCGCGCACGTCGCCGATGCAGGCGAACCTGTCCTGAAGCCGCCGCATGCCGGCGATCATATGATCGCCCACCGTGACGGCGTTCTCCATCAGCCGCTCGTCCTTGATGACGTCGAGAACGGCTTGCGCCGCCGCGATGGAAACCGTGTTGGCCGCGAACGTGTTGAAATAGCGGATATCCGTCCCGAAGCGCTCCAATATTTCCGGCTTCGCCGCGACGCCGGCGATGGGCATGCCGTTGCCCATCGGCTTGCCCATGACCGCGAGATCGGGAACCACGCCATGGCGCTGAAAGCCCCACCAATGGCCACCCGTGCGGCCGAAACCGGGCTGCACCTCGTCGGCGATGTAGAGGCCGCCGGCGGCGCGGACCGTTTCGACCGCTTTTGCAAGGAAGCCAGCGGGCTCCGTCAGGATGCCGTCGGTCGAGAAAATGCCGTCGGCGATGAAGGCCGCGAGCTTGATCCCGTGACGGTTCATGTCGCGGATCGCCCCGGCGACCCGCTCCGCGAACAATTCGCCGAGGTCTCCCTCGTCCCGATAGCTCTCCGGCGGATCGACCACATAGACGTGCTGGCCGAGCGGAACGTTCGGCCCCATGGAAGGCGATATCTCCACCACCGCCGTCGTCAGGCCGTGATAGGCGTTTCTCGTCACGACGACGCCCGTTCCGCCCGTGTGGTGGCGGGCGATCCGCAGCGCGAGGTCCACCGCCTCGCTGCCGGTGCAGGTGTACATGACGTTGCCGATCTCGGCCGGATAGGTCGCGAGCAGGTCCTCGGAATATTTCAGGATCGAATCGTGCAGATAGCGCGTATGCGTGTTGAGGACCGCGGACTGCCTGGCGATCGCCTCGACGACGCGTGGGTGGCAATGCCCGACGGAAGGCACGTTGTTGTAGACGTCGAGATAGGCCTCGCCCGCCGGACCGTAGAGCCAGACGCCCTCCGACCGGACGACATGGACGGGATGCTCGTAAAAGAGCTTGTAGGACGGACCCAGCAGCCTGCGGCGGCGCGCGACGAGGTCCTGCTCCTCGGCGGACAGGCGGTCCGCGGTGCTCGGGTCGAACCCGTTGATCATATAGGCTGTTGCTGACGAGGACATGAGGTTCTCCTAAACGGACAAGGCGCGGGCGATGGCGTCCGTCGCGTCCGCGGGCGGGACCGCGGCGAGACGATGAAATTGCAGCCACGCCTGGGGCGTGTTGCGCAGGATGTAGGCCCGGTTCTCGGGAAAGCGCACCGCGCGCCATTCGGTGATCGCGATCCGCATCACCATCCGCGCGACGATGGCGGTGAACAGCAGGCCGATCTCCTGGCCGAGCAAGGGGCGGCGGCTGTGGAAGCCGCGGATGAAATCGATCGCCGCCTGAAGCGGATCGTCGGCGTCGGTCGCCTGGTAGGCGGCGGCGACGGCGACGTCGAACAGAACCGGGGTCCGGACCATGTCGCCGAAATCGATGACGCCGACGATCTCGTCCGTGTTGTCGGGATCGACGACGATATTGTCGCTGTTGAGGTCGTTATGGACCACCTGCGAACGCAGGTCGCCCAGATCGGAGAGCACCTCGTCGGCGAAACGGTCGAGCCAGGCGGCCAGTTCGGCGCGCTTTTCGCCCGCCTCGAGGTCCGCGAGCATCGCCTTCAGCGAGGGCGCGTTCTTCATGTCCCACATCGAAAAATGATCCTCCGCCGGATGGCGGAAGTCGGCGAGCGCATCCTGCAGCCGGCCCAGCATGACGCCGGCGTTGCGGCGCTGCGCGGGCGTCTGCCTGGACTTGCGCTGCAGCGCGCCGCGGACATAGGTCACGAGCCGGACGGTCCGCTGATCGGCGCGTCCGCGGTCGAGGCGAAATTCCGGTTCGCCTTGCAGCGTCGGCACGATCCGCTGCACCGGCATTTCCGGATCGCGCAGCGCGACGTGCCGCAGCGCGCATGTATGCATGTTGATGACCGCGGCGTCCTCGCCCGGATTGACCGCCTTGAGCAGATATTGCGCCCCTCCCGCCGCATCCAGGCGAAAATTGCTGTCCTTCTCTCCGGACAGGCGATGCGCCGATGCGGGAAGCCCATAAAAGCGACGCGCGATCTCGACCGCCTCGTCGGGCGTGAGCAATTCGTGGCGCACCGCCATGTCCGGCTTCATCGATGCGGTTTGAGGGGCCGCCATGCAAGATTCCCTTCGACTGATATAGCAATATATTGGTATATAAATATTTTGAATGCAAGAGCCACAGACCGGAAATTTCGCCGGAATTGCTCTCCCTCGGCTTCCTATGTATTGGTATATCGAACCATGGGCCGGCAACGGCCGGCCCGAACCGAATCAAAGGGGCAGCAGTGGATTCGTTTCCCGTCCTATTCAACCCGGACCAGCTAGACGGCCGGACGTCCAAGGCGGCGCAGGTGTATGAGCTTCTGCGCGGCGCGATCATATCGCTGCGGTTGCCGCCGGACAGTCCGATCGTCGAAAAAGACATTTGCGCCCAGCTGGGCATCTCCCGCACGCCGCTGCGGGAAGCCATCATCCAGCTCGCCAAGGAAAGCCTGATCAAGATCGCGCCGAGCGACGGGACCTTCGTGAACAAGATCGTCGTCCGGGAAGTCCTTCAGGGCCAGCTTGTCCGGGACACGCTGGAGATGCGCCTCACCCGGCTCGCGGCCCGGAACTTCAAGCCGGAATTCGAGAAGGATTTCGAGCTGGCGCTGTTCAAGCAGAAGGCCGCGGCCAGCCGCGAGGACGTCGACGAGTTTTTCGCGCTGGACAACGAGTTTCATCAGCTTATCTGCGCCTGCGCGGGCTTTCCCGACGCATGGCAAACCATCCACAACGCAACGGGACAGTTGGACCGCGTGCGTCGTCAGGCCTTTCCGCTGGAAGGGCATTACTCCACGGTCTTCGACGAGCATTCGACGATCTATGACCAGTTGAAGAAACGCGACGAAGACGGAGCCGCCCACGCCTTCCAGCTCCAGCTCGACAGCACATTTTCGTCGATCGGAATCCTGCGTGAAAAGCAGCCCGACCTGCTCGTCGGGGATATCGAGATCAACGTCTACAGCATACGCTAGTCGAAGCGCGCCCGGACTATCGGGAAACGACGCTTAACTTTGCAGATCCAAACATGCGATATGGAAACGCCCCTCCCTGATGACAGCAGGAAGGGGCGTTGGCGCAGCCGATGGCTCAAGCGCCGCCGATTAACGGCCGCCGGCGACGTCCAGAATAGAGCCCGTCACATAGGACGAGCGGTCGTCGAGAAGCCAGATCACCGCCTCGGCGACTTCGGACGCCCGGCCCGCCCGGCCCAGCGGGGCGGACGATCCCAGGCGCGCCACCCTGTCGGGCTGCCCCCCGCTTTCATGCAGCTCGGTCTCGATGAGGCCGGGACGCACGGCGTTGACGCGAACGCCTTCGGGCCCGACTTCCTTGGCGAGGCCGATCGTCAGGGAATCGATCGCCCCTTTGCTTCCGGCGTAATCCACGAACTCGTTGGGCGATCCGAGCCGCGAGGCGATCGACGACAGGAGGACGATCGCGCCGCCTCGACCGCCATGGGCCGGGGACATGCGCCTTACCGCTTCCCGGGCGGTAAGATATGCGCCGAGGATATTAACGGAGAACATGCGCGTCAAACGCTCGCAGGTCATGCCGTCCAACCGCGACGCCGGCGCGACGACGCCTGCATTGGCCACGACGCCGCTGATCTCGCCCAGCTCCGTCTGCGCTTGATCGAATAGTCGAACCACATCTTCCTCGACGGATACGTCCCCTCGAACGGCGACCGCCCTTCGTCCGAGCGCGCCGATCTCCTTCACGAGGCTGGCGGCCTGCTCGTCGTTCGAGACATAGCTGAACGCTACGTCCCATCCCATGCCGGCGGCGAGCAACGCGGTTTCGCGGCCGATGCCGCGGCCTCCGCCGGTTATCACGATATTCCTGGTTTTCTCTGACATTCGGCGTCACCGCTCCACTCAAGACATATGCGCGTCGATGGGTTCGCAGGACAGGCGGAGCCGCACGAGGACGCGTCTTCTACGACTCCGGCTGCTGCAACCGATCAGTAGATCGAGAAATTGAAGTACTTGTCGTTGATGCGCTTATAAGTGCCGTCCTTGAGGATTTCGGTGATGGCTTTATCGAATTTCTCGAGAAGCGCAGTGTCCTCCTGACGCACGGCGACGCCCTTGCCGACGCCGAGGGTGGACGGATCGAAGATGTCGGGCCCCACCAGCTCGCAACATCCCCCTGCCGCAGGCGTCTTCAGCCACTCGTTGAACAGAATCTTGTCCGAAAACGCGAAGTCGACCCGTCCGGCGGCGAGATCGACGGCGCCGTCGTCGGTGGTCTGGTAGGTTTTGATCGTCGAATTCTGATAATAGGCCTCGAGATAGGCGAGCTGGTTCGTCGAACCCTGCACGGCGATCGTCTTGCCCTTGAGGGCCTCGGGCGAAACATCGGTGATCCCCGAGCCCTTCACCGCCATGAAATGCGCCGGCGAATTATAATACTTCTGGGAGAACGCGATTATTTTCTTGCGCGCTTCGGTGATGCTCATGGACGAGATGATCGCGTCGTATTTTCTGGCCATCAGGCCGGGAATGATCCCGTCCCAGTCCTGCGAAACCCATTCGCACTTGATCTTCATATGCTCGCAGAGCGCATTGCCGATATCGACGTCGAACCCGGCGAACTTGCCGTTATCGATATAGTTGAATGGCGGGTAGACGAACTCGGCGGCCAGTTTGATCGTCTTCGTCTCATCCGCCTGCGCGGCGACGGTCCCGGCCAGAAGCGCCAGGACAAGCATGCTGAGCTTGGATGCAGTTGTCATCGTTGTTCCCCTTGGAAGGCGGCGACTTTTTATATACCGCAACACCAATATATCGATATTTTTCTTAGTGTCCAGACTCTCGTCGGGAGCTTGAGGGAGGCCTGCTGGAAGCATTGCGATGACGATGATTTAGCCGGACAGCGCCCGACCGAGGCAGGCGGGTGGCGCGTTATGAAATCAGTCTAGGTGCGGAAATATGCCGATCCGGTCAGCGCCATGTCCTCGCCGAGCATCTGGCAAGATGGGGCGAAGCGGCTCATCACGATATCCAAACCAGATATCTAAGCCTGCCGTTTAAACGGCACAGCAAACCGCAAAGCCGACCTTCCGCGCGCTCTATCTTTTTGGGAAAATCAGCGAAAGCTCACAGGCTTTCAGCCCCATCGATGACCAACGCATGGCCGGTCATGAAAGAGGATTTGTCCGAAGCGAGATAGACGATGGCCTCGCCGATCTCGGCGGCCGTTCCGAAGCGGCCCATGGGAATGGTTTCGCGGACATATTGCTCCAGCGCCGCCCTTCCGCCCATCTGCGTCTCGAAACCTGCATTGAACACCGTATCGACGAAACCGGGGCAAAGCGCGTTGCAGCGGACGTTATGGCGCGCGAAATCGGCGGCGATCTGGCGCACCATCGCGATGACCGCGTGTTTCGTCGTGCAATAGGCGATCATCTCCCGATCGTACTGCACGCCGGAGTTCGACGAGGTGACGATGATCGATCCCTGTCCTTGCGGCGTCATCACCCGCATCGACGCCTTTGCGGCTACGAAATGCGCGCGCACGTTGAGCCGCCACGACAGGTCCATTTGCGCGGCGTCGATCTGGTCGAGCCGGCCCGGCACCTGCACGCCTGCATGGGAATGCACGATATCGAGCCGTCCGTGACGGGCGGCGGCCGACAGGATCGCTTCTTCGAGCGCTACATCGTCCAGGACGTCGAGGCTGAAACCTTCGGCTCGGCCGCCTGCGGCGGAGATTTCGGCGGCTACCGCTTCCGCCCTTTCGCCGGCGAGGTCGGTGACGATCACATGCGCGCCCTCGCGCGCCATGGCCAGGGCGCCCGCACGGCCGATCCCCGATCCCCCCGCCGTGACCAATGCGACACGATCTTGCAATTCCATATATGAAAACTCCTGAGATCAGCGGCCGCGGCGGCGCAGGATCAACTGCGCGGTGATCAGGCTGACGAGCGAGGCGACCATGACAAGCGTGCCGATGACGTTGATTTCCGGCGTTACGCCGCGCCGGATCGATGAAAAGACATAGATCGGCAGGGTGGTTTCGGAACCCGCGACGAAGAAGGCGATGATGAAGTCGTCGAAGCTGAAGGTGAAAGCCAGAAGGAAGCCGGCGAGCACCGCCGGGGCGATCTGCGGCAGGGTGACCTGGAGAAAACCGCGCATCGGCGGCGCGCCGAGATCGGCGGAGGCTTCAAGCAGCGACCGATCCATGCCCTGCAGCCGCGCCCGCACGATGATGATGGTCAGCGCCATGGTGAACAGGCCGTGCGCGGCGATCAGCGATCCTTTGCCGAGACCGAGCTGGACGGCGTTTTCCGGACCGAACAGCTTCGCGAGCAGCGGGTTGACTGAATCGAACACCGTCACCAATGCAATCAGCGTGGCGATGCCGATGACGATGCCCGGCACCATGACCGCCACATAGACCAGCGCGTCATAAAGAACGCGCAGCCGTCCGCGCACGCCCTGCAAGGCCACGACCGCCATCGTGCCGAAGACGGTGGCGAGCAGCGCCGAGGTGATGGCGACGGTGAAGCTGGTCTTCACCGCCCCGACGACGAAGGGGTTGGACAGCGTCTTGGCGTACCATTGCAGGGAGAACCCGCTGAACTGCGCCGCATGATGCCCGGCGTTGAACGAGAACAGCGCGATCACCGCGATCGGGATATAGAGGAACAGATAGACTGCAAGCGCATAAAGTCGCATCGGCGTTCCCTACATCAAGGCCACGTCGTCGCGCCCGCCGGAAAGGCGGCGCAGACTGCGCAGATAGAGCGTCACCGTGACCAGCATCACCAGAACCAGGGTTCCCGCGATCGCCGCCCCGAACGGCCAGTTGCGCGATTGAAGAAAGAGGTCGACCAGCGCGTTGCCGACGAAGAAAACCTTGCCGCCGCCCAGAAGCTGCGGGATCAGGAATTCGCCCATCAGAAGAATGAAGACCAGCATCGAACCCGTCGCCACGCCCGCCAGAGACAAAGGCAGCGTCACCTGAAGGAAGGTGCGCCAGGGCGGGCTGCCGAGATCGCCGGAGGCCTCCAGAAGCCGCCGGTCGAGCTTCTCCAGCGCGACATAGATCGGAAAGACCATGAGCGGCAGATAGCCGTATACGATGCCCACCATGACCGCGAAGGGCGTGTTGATGAAACGCGGTCGACCGAAACCCAGCTCCCCGATCAGCCGCGGCAGGCCGTTGCCGCCCAGAATCTGGATCCAGGCGTAGGAGCGGATGAGGATCGAGGTCCAGAACGGCACGATCACCAGGATGAGCAGCGCGGTCCGCCAGCGCTCGGGCGCTTCCTGCGCCAGGAAATAGGCGAGCGGATAGGCGATGAGCAGGCATATCAGCGTGCCCAGCGGGGCGAGCGTCAGCGTGTTGCGGAAGGCCGCCCAGCGCGCGCCGAGATTGGCGTAATTGTCGAGGGTCAGGGCCGGGACGTAACCGCCCGCGGCCCCTCTCTCGCCGAAGCTGAAGACGACGACCACCACCAGAGGCAGCACCAGCATGCACAGGAGCCAGGCCGTGGCCGGGGCGAGAAACAAGGTGGTGCGCAGGGATGGCCGCATCTAAAACCCCTTACGCCGACTTGAAGCGCGCGAGGATTTCGGCGCGTTGCGGGTTGGTCATGGTGACCGCAGCGCCGAACTCCAGGGCGTTGAGCAGATCCGCCGCCGGATAGAGGATCTCGCTTTCGCGCATCGCCGCCGGCAGAAGCGCGTCCACGCGGCGGTCGCCCGTCGCATAGCCGTGGAACTGCGCTTCCTTGGCCGCCATTTTCGGCTCGAGCAGGAAGTCGATCAGCGCATAGGCTGCGTCCTTGTGCGGCGCGGAAGCCGGAATGGTGAAGAAATCCGACCAGATCTCCCCGCCTTCCTTGCCGAGAATATAGACGATCGCAGGGATGTCGCGGTGAAGCTGCGTCGCGTCGCCCGTCCAGCACATCGACATGGTTGCGTCGCCCGAGCGCATCGGCGGCTGATAATCCGAGGTGATGGCGAAGAGATGCGGCTTGGTTTCGATCAGCAGCTTCTCGGCGTCGGCCAGTTCCTTCGGATCGACCGAATTGAAGGAATAGCCATAATATTTCAGCGCGTTGCCGATGGCCGTCAACTGGTAGTCATGGACGATGGAGCGGCCCGAAAGCTGGTCTTTCGACAGATCCCAGAACTCCTTCCAGCTCGTGGGCTTGGTTCCTTCGAAATCGCTGGTGTTGAGGCAGAAGCCGGTGGTGCCGACATTGCGGGGAATGGCGTAGGTCTTTCCGTTGACGATGCCGGGCGCGGCGAAGCGCGGATCGGTGGCCGTCTTGTCGTAATTGGGCAGCCGCTTGAGGTCGATCTCCCCGATGATGCCTTCGCCGACATAGGTGGTGATGGTGTAATTGGTCGCCACGACCACGTCCCAGCCGGTGCCGCCCGCCTGGAGCTTGGCCAGCATCTCCTCGTTCGAGCCGAAGACGTTCATGTCGACGGCGCAGCCTGTGGCGGCCTTGAAGGCCTCGAAATCGGCGGGATCATGATAATTGGGCCAGGTGGCGATCACGACGCGATCGCCGATGCTGCCAGCCGCGCGGGCGCTCGATCGCAGGCCCGGCATGGCGCTCGCCAGCACCGAGGTGGCGAGGCCGAGGCCCGTCACGCCAAGGAAGTGACGCCGCGAGATCGAGCCCTTGCGATAGCTTTCCAGCCGATCGAGAAATTCCTTCGCCGGGATATGTCCATTATTGTCAGTCATCGATATCCTCCCAGTTGTCGATGTTGCCTGCTCGATTCCGGACGCAGCGTCCGGCGCGATCGGATCAGCCCTCCGCCAGCGCCAGCGCAGCGCCGTCGCGCCAGGCGACGCGAACTGCCGCGCCGACATCGGGCGCGCCTCCGGCGACCTCGGCCGAACGCGGCGCCACCGCGACCAGATGATCGAGAGCTTCGGAACGCAGATGGTATTCGATATGCTCGCCCAGAAAGATGCGGTGCGTGACCCGCATCGCGTGTCCTTCGCCGCCCTCCGGCGCGATACGGATTTCCTCCGGCCGCAGCGACAGCGTCACCGCACCCTCGGGCGCCGGCTCGGCGCCGACGCGGGCGACGAAACGCAAGCCCCCCGGCCCCTCGGCCAGCAACCTTTCGCCGTCGCGCCTGGCGACGCGCGCCGTAATGAAATTGGACCGGCCGATGAAATCGGCGACATAGCGGTTTTTCGGACGGTCATAGAGTTCTTCCGGCGTGCCGATCTGAGCGATCTTTCCCTGCTGCATGATGCAGACGCGGTCCGACATCGACAGCGCCTCCTCCTGGTCGTGGGTGACGAGGACGAAGGTGACGCCCAGTTCGCGCTGGAGGGATTTCAACTCGATCTGCATGTCATGGCGCAGCTTCTTGTCGAGCGCCGCCATGGGTTCGTCGAGCAGCAATATCTTCGGCTCGTTGACGATCGCGCGCGCCAGCGCCACGCGCTGCTGCTGTCCGCCCGACATTTCCCATATCCGCCGGTGCAGGAAGCCCGAAAGGCGCACCATCTCCAGCGCGCGGGCCACCTTGGCGTCGATCTCCGCTTTCGGCAGACGCGGGCGGCGCTGCCGCAAGCCGTAGGCGACGTTGCGCGCCACGTCCATATGCGGAAACAAGGCGTATTGCTGGAACACCATGTTCACCGGCCGCTGATAAGCCGGAACGCCGTTGACGGATTTGCCGTCGATCAGCACATCGCCCTCGGTGGCCTGCTCGAAGCCCGCCAGCATGCGCAGCGCCGTCGTCTTGCCGCAGCCCGACGGACCGAGAAAGGAGAGAAACTCGCCCTGGAAGATCGCCAGATCGAGACCTTCCGCGGCGGTCACGGCGCCGAAACGCTTGGTCACGTCCCGCAATTCGGCAAT
Organism: Hyphomicrobiales bacterium; assembly: GCA_900465915.1. Taxonomy (GTDB): domain Bacteria; phylum Pseudomonadota; class Alphaproteobacteria; order Rhizobiales; family Rhizobiaceae; genus Brucella. The sequence goes on along the minus strand of UBKJ01000003.1, from coordinate 181,671 downwards.
TGTCTGTTTCACCATGTCCGTCTTCGGCTACTATTGCTTGACATGACGAAGACATTAGAAAACTCTCCAGCCACTGTATATATCACAAAAGGCATAGATGCTCGCATGGCGGCCATTTCACGGCAGAGTTCCACGCATGAGGCGCAACTGGGTGCGGTGATCGACCGCCTGGGCGGACCGGATTTCTGCCCGGCGCTGACGCAATGGCTGCAGATGGTGGTCCCATTCACCTACACGGTGATTTTCGGATATCGTGGAGAAAGCCGGCCGATCGACATATTCGACACGTTTCCAGAGCATCGCCGCCGCGTGTTCGTCACCGACTATCAGGAAGGCCCCTATCTGCTCGACCCGTTCTGCCAGAGCGCCGTCCGCCCGGTGCCCTCCGGTCTTTACCGGCTGAAAACGCTGGCGCCGGACCGCTTCTACCAGGGCGAATATTTCCGCACCTATTACAAACGCACCGAGATCGCCGAGGAAATCGGCTATTTCGCCGAAATGCCCAACGAATGCCATGTCGTCCTGTCGCTGATGCGGCAGGAAAAAGTGTTCAGCCGCGCCGAATTCGACCGCCTCGGCTCCCTCGCGCCGATCGTCACCGCCCTGATGCGCCGGCAATGGAGCGACCTGTCCGAGGCGTTCACGACAGACGAGAACAGCCGTCCCGAACTGATCGGCGAAGGCCTGGAGCGCCTGACGCCGCGCGAACGGGAAATCGTCGGCTTCGTCCTCAAGGGCTATTCGGCCGAAGCGACCGGGCAAGCGCTCAACGTCTCGACCGGCACCGTACGGATTCACCGCCGAAACATTTACGCCAAGCTCGGAATATCCTCGCAACGCGAACTATTCGTCCGCTTCATGGCGGGCGTTAGTCGCTGATATAATACGAGCGAAGCAATACGGATTCTAGTCGTAAGAACACTTCGCGAATATTTGATAAATAGTGTTTCTGGAAGAATTTTTAACCGTTCAAGCAGTTAATTTATTGGTGCCGCTTGCGTGACTCGAACACGCGACCCCATCATTACGAATGATGTTGTGTTGTGTCTAGACAACGCGCGACAACACGGTAAAACATTGGCTTTTCAAGGCCGATTCGTCTTCAAGACCGATTTCAAGCACATGTTGGCCGACAAAACTAGTGCTGCGTTTCTGCACTTTCGGGGAAGTGCCGCGCAGCGGCAGCACTATCCGGCGGCCAGCTCTATCCCAGTCGAGACGGCCGGAATTGGCTTCCGATCTGACGATTTCCCGGTCCTTGCAGCTTCTGGAATACTTCCGCCAATCCAGAATAATCATCAGGCGTCGCCCCGAGCTGCGGCGCGGCGATGGTGCGTGGCGATTGCCGCAATTCTGGAACCGGAAGGTTCTCGACGGGCTTCTGTTCAGGGGGTCGATAGTTCGCCTGCGCGATCTTCTGCACCAGGTTATCGGAGCTGTCCGAGAGCAGCGAAGCCATCGAAGAACCATCTTCGCCAGACGGCAGGAAAGGCGCTGCTCCCGGCGTGGGTGCGGACGCGAACATAGCCGCAGCCGCATCAGGCGAAAGCTGGCCCGTAGGCGGTGTGAAGGCATGCGCCTGCCCGGCTACCGGCGTAGCATCCAGCATGTGTTGAGAAGCGCCCGGCGCGGCGACAACAGGAACGGTCGAGACGGGCGCGCCGCTGATCGCGGACTGGATCATCTGGATCGGATAGAGGTTTCCTGAATTCCCGTGTTCCTGGACAATAAGACCATGCATGAACCGCGCCGCGCTCGCCGGGTCATGGAAATTGATGTCTGCGTTCGGATCGATGCCAGCGCTGCGAGCGACGTTCGCAGCGGCCTGGTGGTTTCCAGGCGTCCAACCCATATTCCCCGCAATCAGCGCGTCGGGCGTCGTCTTCCCGCCATCGTATTTCTTCAGCAGAAGCTGATACATGGCGTGCATACCCGCTTCCGGGCTGGCGTAGACAGCCTGCGGATCGCCTTGGTCCGTGTTTACGGACGGACCAACCGCGTCACGCTGCCCGGCAAATTTGATGTTACCTGGATTGTTGTTCCGCATGCCGGCGGGCAGTTTTGCGCGGGCGTTAGGGTCGGCAAGGATTTCAGCAAGGGTCGCCATTTTAAAGTCCTTTGGTTATTGCCCGGTGTCTACAGCTTCGCGGCCTACCTGTCCGACCATGCGAGGAATGAGCCGTTGCGCAATATTCGGCGCGTATCCGGCCAGTTGGCGCGCGAACCAGTCGCTGGAGATCAACCGGCCCGTGCCATAGCCCGCCGCCGCCACCTTCGCCGCAGTCACGGGAAACATGATGACGGAGCCGCCGGCCGCACCTGTCAGCAGATGCGACCCGGAGCCGGATGGATTGCCGGCCCCCGCACGGGCGCGAAATGCTTCGGCGGCGGTCGCCAATTTGTCGAGCGAACCCGCCTCGTCGCCGGCGAGGATCGCCTTGGATTTCGTAGACATCTTGCTCCAGTTGGTGAGGAAGGTCTGCGGCGAGAAATCCGAGACAGAACTTGCCTGTCCAGGGTTTGCCCGGCCCATATATTCGAGGGTGTCCGCAGCGACCTCTTTCCATTGATCGGGGTGCATGTTGCGGCGGATCGTGTCGAGCTTTTCGGGAGCTTTTACGCCGCTCTGAATGGTCGCATTGTAGACATCGTTGCCGGTGGGAAGATTGCCGATCTTGCGCCCAAACGGGATGTCCCCGCCGTCTGCGAGATTGCCGCGCCGCTGATACAGCTCGGCTTCTGTGTCCATAAGATTGCGGAAATCGTCGCCCATTCCTGCGCGCTCCGCAAAATTCTGCGTCGCGTTCGTGGCCGCCCCGTAGGTTTGCTTCATGTTGCCGCCGGGGATGCCAGCCTGTTGTGTCTTGAGGCCGATTTCCGTCCGCCACGCACGCATGCGGGCATAATCGACGCCCATGTTGGCGTCGATCTGCTCGTTTACGTCATTCAGGTTTCCCTTGAGAGTGGTGACGTTTTTACGAAGCGCCTTGTTGGTCGGGTCCGCAGCCGCAGCCTTCTGCGCCGCGTTGAGATTTTTGTTGAGGATTTTTTGCTGTTGCGTGAGCTGTCCATGCAGTTTGGCGTCAATCGGAACGTCGCGCATCGCGTCGAGATCGTTTGCCGCTTTCTGAAGGACGCCCTGCTGGTCGGGGGTCGAACTGGCAGACAGGCGCGCAAGTTCGTCTTTGACGCCCGAGACATCGACAGCGCTGTTGGCCTTGGCGGCGCGGGAGCCCAAATTTCCTTCGAGCGCCCCAACCCTATCGGTGAGCGTCTGCGTGCCCTCCTTCACAGCGTCCTGGATTTTCGTGCCAATGGAATGCGTGTCCGGGGGTACATCCGAAGGATAGCCACGAATGCGCGTCGTGATGTCCTGAAGCGCATCGCCAAACTGCCCAACCTGTCGAGCCTGTTTGTTCGCAATCGAGCCACCAACGATTGGGATGTTGGACAGCATATTTTCCGTGCGCGCTGTCTTGGAATTGCCCACCAGACCGCCCGAAGTGTCGATATTGTTGCTCTTGAGCGCATCGTAGATGTCAGCGCTCGACGCCCCTTCGTCTGGGCCGCGCGCCATGAGCGCCCTGTTGCCGGCAGAGACAGCACCGACCACAGCCGCCGGCGTCAGGCCGCCGAGGATAGAGCCGAGGCTTTCGCCAATTTGGGCGCCACGCTCGCCTCCGACTTTTTCGCCCGCCGCCGCGCCGACCTTGCCGCCTGCGACAGAAGACGCCCCCGCCGCAGTCTCGCCCGCGAGAAGCGCGCCGGGCCGCGCCAGCGCCTCTTTCGAGGCGTTTCCGACCGCCGCTAGTGCGTTGTCCGCAACCTGGACAGGCGCGGAGTTGCCAAGAACCGGCGTCAGGGAACCGCCAGCCAAGGCGCTGTTCAAAACACCCCCTGCGACGACGCTACCGACGCCCGCGCCGACATTCTCCCCAACCTTTTCAGTGGTTGGATATTCAGGATCGGGCGCGCGGATCGAACCCATCGCCTCCATAGCGGGACCGAAAACGCCACGCCCGAAAAACTGCCCGTCAGCACCCAAGGCAGAAGCGACCTTGTTCGCCACATGGACAGGCGCGTCCATGACATAGCCGAGGCCACGATCAGCACCAGACAGGCCCGCGTTCGCCATCCGCATCACACCCGGAGCGCCATAGACATCATCCGCCCGTGCTGTCGCCGCAGCCGCGTCCTGCGCGGCGGCCTTCTGCCGGAACTCCGGCGTCGGGTCGCCCGGCAGAGCGTAGTCCTTCACGTTGCCGTTGGCGTCGAAACTGGCGTGGCCTTCGGTCACGGTGTCTGGCGAAGACGTGGGCGCAGCCTGTCCTTTCGCAGCCATCGCCATCTGCGCGAGACGACGCGCTGCGTCCGTGTCACCGGCGGCGTCAGCATTGCGCAAAGCGCGCATAATCGTGTCATAGTCCGCCATTACTGGCCCCCACCATATTTGCGAAGCAGGTCTTCGTCGGACAACGCCGCTCCACCGGCCTGCGCAGGCGCATTATTCGCCGACGTGGCTGTGTTGAAAGCGTTGTCTTGTGCGGCCCGGACCTGCGCGGCGATGCTCGGGTCGGAATTCGCGCGCTGCGTGAGTTCAGCCATCGAATTGATGCCCTTCGACTGCATGACGTAGCCGAGGCTCTGGTTGAGCTGTTGCAGGTAGGCGTTACGGTAGGCGTTTTTCTCTGCGATCACCGCCGGCTTGTCTCCGTAGACAGGGATGAAGCGCGAGAAGTATTTCGGATATTCCGAGTTGGGGACCGCCGCGCCGCTGTCTTTACGCAGCACGGGGTTGATGAAGTTTTCGACCGCAGCGACATAGCTCTGGGTGTCAGGGCTGGCGTTGGCGTTGGCGAGGTTCTGAACAACCGTGTCGACATAGCCGCGCGCGTCTGCGTTGCCGATGGTGCCGCGCATAACTTCCAACTGCAAAGGCCCGAGCGGCGGGACGCCGTTGTTCTTCGCCAGAAGCGAATTGATGTGATCGTTCGCCATGTTCATCGTGGACGCGAACGACGCATCGCGGCTTTCCGCTTCGGTCAACGGCTTCACACCGCCGCCGATGGTCGTGACGGTCGCACCCGGCGCGACAGAGACAGAATTCACGCTCGGGGACGTGGCGGGCGCTGCACCCTGTCCAGCCGCAGGGATCGTTGAAGCCGAGGGCTGCATCAGGTTGTTCGTCGGCGGCTGCGCAGGCGCGGACGCCGCAGCGCTTGGATTGATGAGCGCATCCGGCGTCGGCGCGATGGCCTTCGACGGGTCGAAGCCCTGCACCGCCTGCGGCACTTGCGGTGTCGTCTGGATGACGAACTGCCGTTGCGACTGCGGATCGATCTGGACGTGGGTCTGCGGCCCATAGAGCTTGCTATATGCAATCTGGTAGTTGTTCACGTCGTCGGGCGTCAGCGGCTCGCCCCGTTGATGTTTTGCGAGCGTGTCACTGATAATGCGCGCGTTGGTCGAATATTCGGAATTGCCTCCAAACGGTCCCGATGCGCCAGTCGCATCGGCCTTTGCCCGAACTTTGGCCTGCGTGACGGCGATCTGGTCTTGCAGCGCGGCGTCGCGGTCCGAAGGGGTCAGCACCGTGTTTGCATCCGGCAACTTGTCGAGCGCCGCAGCCGCGCCAATGCGAATACGGGTCGGATCGGTGCCGAACAGCATTTCGTTGTTCCCCAGCATCATGCGCTGCGCTGCCGCGACCTTCTCGGGATCAGCACCAGGCATAGCGAGCGCAGCCGTGCGGCCTTGGGCCGCCAAGAGCGCCCCCGTGCTGTCTGGGATCGCCTGCCGCCGGACAACGGCAGGCTCCTGCGGGCCGTATTCCGTGTTCTCCGGCGTCATGTGGTTCTGAACGTACTGGTCTTTGAAGAAATCGCCGTAGGTGCCGCCCAAACTATCCGCAGCGGAAATCTGGTTGGTCAGAAGATCATTCTGCGTCTTCTGTCCGGCCGTCTCCGCGTTGAGCTTTGCGACTTCGGCGTCCGTCTTCGCATTGTTTCGCGCCGCTGTCTGCTGCGCGAGGTCCATCGCCTGCCGAATGCGGTAGGCGTTGGCCTGGTCGCGAAGGTTGAGGCCCAAACCGCCGCTATCTACGGCCTTCGCGAACAGGCTCCCAAGACCACCATCGTTAATCATATACTGCGGCATGTCTTTAAGCCTCCATCAGCCGAAGAACGACGAAAATCCGCCCTGTTGGCCGATCTGGTTCATTCCGTATCCAACCATGTTCGCCGGCAGGCTTCCCAACCCGGCCAAGGCCGTGTTTCCGAAATATTGAACCGGATTTACCGATTTTTCTGCGCCGTAGGCCCCCAAGGACCCGGTGCGCTGGTTGTTGGCGAGGTCGATCTTCCCGCCCGTGTCTTGAAGCGTCTTCTGCGTCGTGTAGTCGAGGCCCCCGGATGAGCCCCCGAAAGCCTGAAGGCTCGCGAGCGCCGAAATGCGCTGCTTCGCCTTGTCGGTCGCATCCGAAAGCTTCGACGCAAGCGCGTCTTTGAAGACCTGCGAACCGTTCTGCTGCCCAGACAGAAGCCCGTCCGAAACGATCTTGTCCGCCGCCGGGGTGAATTCCATGTTGAGCCGGTCGGCTTCCTTCGCCTGCGTGTCGACCATGGCCTGCGGCGCAACCTGCTGCAAACCCTGTTCGCGAGCTGTGTCAGCGTTCTGCCGCAGCGCCTCCTGGCGCTGACTTTCTTCCTGCCGCATACGGCTTTGATAGGCCGTCCAGTCGTTCATTTCGTTCTGGTTCTTCTGCGCGGTGTTCATTTGGGTGATGACCTGCGCAGCCGTTCCGGCAAGACCGGCAAGGCCCGCCAAAGGTCCGAGGATTGCTGCTGGAAGACACATAAGCCCTACCCCATCAGTTGATCGTTGTGGCCGCGTTGCGGTTCGTGCCGGTGATCGTGTTGTAATACTGCTGAGCGGCGGTGCCGGAATTGTACCCGCTCATGCCGACCACGGCTGTCTTGAAGATGTCTCCGAGCGGCGAATAGGAAGGCTGCTCACTCTGGATGGTGCGGATCGAAGACAGCGCCGAATTCGCCGCAACGTCCGGGTTTTCCGTCGAATAGAGCTGGTTGATCGCATCCTGCTTCGCGCTGTTGATCTTCTGTTTCAAAGACGCCACGCCCTGGTCGCCCTGCGACTGGACCATGGCCGTATTCTCGGCGTTTTGCTCCGCGAGATCGGACTGACTGTTTACGGCGGCGGTCGAACGCAAAAGACCGGCGCGCGCAAGATCGAACGTCAGATTGTCCTGCGCCTTTGAATACTTGTCCTGAAGCTGCGGCATATAGTAGTCGTTGTATGCCTGCTGATAGGTGCTGGCGAGATTATCAACCCATGGCGTCGCGTTCGGAGTAATATCGTACTGGGCTGTCCCAGTTGATTTCGTCGTCGGCGTGTAGGTTGTGCTATTGATGTTGTAGGTCGGCATGTCGCGCAACTCGGGGAGCGGCGTCGCGTCGAACAGGTTATTGATTTCGTTCACGCCTTTTTCCAGACGCCACGAACGCAGGTCGTCCTTATAACGGGCTTCCGCAGCCGCTTTCTTCTGTTCGTTGATGGCTGCGCTGTTGTCGCTACTGCCGCCCATGGTCAAAGCCTCTTGCAAGCGCCGCCGGCGTAAGGCTCAAAGCCTTGCCGAACTAGCAGATTGAGGAAAGTTTTCCCGCCACGAGGAAGGTGATTGAGCGCGTGAGCGTGAAGGCTCACAGCACCATCGAATTTCGCGATTGTGGCCGCAGCCGCTATCAACTGGCGAGGGAGAACGGTTCCGCGGTATTCCGGCAAGACATAGATCGAATAGACCATGGCCGCTTTTTCGACGGTGAAATTGTCGTCGTAGGTCACGATGGCGTAGCCAACCAGAGTGTCGTCAGGGGCGAAGCCCGCGACGACGCGGCCGTAGCCGAATTCGACAGTGTCGCGGAGGCGTTTCGACGCCTTTTCACGGTCAAAGGTCAGATAGGTCCAATCGCGCGTCTCGCTGAAAAAGCGCTCGACCACCGGGAAAATCAAATCGAGTTCGGCAAGGTGCAGAACGCGAAGCTTAAAGCCGTGAGGTGCAATTTCTCGGGGGTCAATTCGCTTCATTTTCGTTGGCCTTCCAGACGTAGACAGTGATGTCTTCGCGGGTCGTAGAGCGTTCGCTCAACGTCGCTTCTGGACGGCCTCCGAGAAGTTTCATCCAACGCTGGATGTCCACCCGGTTCGAGAGTGCCATGCACTCCGCCCTATGAAAGCCTGCGGCTTTCAGGTGAGGTATCATATACCGCAAAATGTGGCGTGTAATCAAGAGAAGCGCGTCGCCCCACCTGTCCGTCCCGAAGGCATAAACGGTGCAAACGCCGGGATATTGGTTCCCCGACGCAGCCCCGAAAATAGCAATCGGCTCGCCCGTCTGTTCATCGACAACAGCCCAAGACAGCGACGAGTGGTAAAGCACGCTCAACGCGACATAAGCCAAGTTGTATTTGGGAAGGATCGCACGAAATTCGTGGCTATCATCCGCCCGAAGGTTGTGCAGCACGTACCAAAGATTCGTTTCGTCTACGGGAACCAACTTACACATCGCTGGCGTCCTCATAGTGGATAGCGATGCCGGCCAGGATGGCGGCCGACTTGCTCTTGCTGGTCGCACGGATAGCGATATGCGTCCCGTGACCGTCGAACTGGAATTTCCCGTCCATGAAAGTTGGACCGAGCGCAGAACCGAGAAAATCCTCGGCCTCCGGCTTTTTGAAATTCATGCGCGCGTACAAGCGCCAAGTGCCCTCGCAAGCCACATCGATGCCAGTGAACTGCTTCGCAGACGCAGGCTTGTCTGCGTTCATGAACGGGGTCAGAACCTCGGCTTCCGTGTCGTCGTAGACATCCGGCCCGTACCGATACAGGTTGCCTTCGGTGTCGAGCAAAGCGATATCGTTGTCTACGACCGCCGCCGCTGCGGTGGTGAAACCGGGGAAATACGTCGACCAGGCCGTGACGCGCGGACTGGGGAACAGCGACAGAACAAGAATGCGGTCGGGAAAGATCATCCAGAAACGACCCGTGAGCGGTTCCGTCAAGCTCATGGCGGAAGACAGATAATCGTCTGTCTGCGTCCGGCGAAGCTCGTCGCACATCGCATCGATAGGCGATCCAATGTCGGAGACTGCCGCAGCGTTGGAGCTATCGCGAGCGCGCAACGAGCGGATGCCGCTGTCGCTCAAATAGAGGACATCGCCATTGCCGAACTGCTTTACCGACTGCGCAGCCCGTGTGCCGGCCGAGCGAAGAACCTGCATCTGCTGGTATTTCAACGGATCGGGGTCCACGTTCCAAATCTGCGTCGTCCGCCGAGACATGACGGCGAGCGTGTCGTAATAAATTTCGAGGCCGATCAGGTCCTCGCTCTCCGCGTCTTGCGTAGACAGGTTGATGAAGCCCGAGCCGGTCCCGGCCCAATCGGACGGGTCGCCCACGGCCGAGAACCAAAGTTCCCGCTCCAAGACACCATGAATTTTTTCCCGGTAGGTGCGAACAGCCCGCCCCCTCCCGCCCGGCACATAAACGCCGTCATAGAAATGCTGGATGTTCCCGGCGGTGTCTTGGGCCACAACGTAAAGGCGGCCATCAAAGATGTCGTAATCCAGAACCTTCGTGATCTGCTGATCGGTGCCTGTAGGCAAGGCCATGACCTTGTAATCGTCTGTGTTTGGCTGTTCGGTGTTGCTGAAGGTATAGACATCCGGCCCGAGAGCGGCCAACCCGAAGCATCCGGCGGGAACCGTCGCTTTCTTCACAAACGCCTTGCGTTTTTCGATTTCGCCGCCGGGCGTAAGGTGTGCGTTCACAATACGCCGCAGCGTTCCGGCAGGAGCTGTGACAGCGGATTTGCGAAGATCGAGGCCGGCCGAGAAATCATGAATTAGGAAATAGGGCACGGATCAGCCTCCGCGCGGGACATAGTCGAGATAGGGTCGACCCGGCCGCCGCAGCGTATACGGATCGTCCCCGCCCAGGACCACCATGTCGCTTTTCTGTGAAATGGAGCGTGTCTTGAGACGCCGCAGGCGCTCCTGCGCCTTCTGAAGCTTCAGTTGCGCGTCTTCGGATTTGTCGCGGGCGAGAAGCTCCGCCGCGACAAACAAGACAAGCATGGTTCCGTCGAGCGTGCTGCGGTCGCTTTCCTTGACGAGCGGCGCGAGCGCTTTCGTGCCCCAGATGCGAACTTTGCCATCCGTAGGCGGAACCGGCCAAACTTCAAACTGCGCGCTGTCTGGATCGAAGCGCCAACGCTGGACCGGGTAGACGCGGGACGGATCATCGTATTCCGTCGAGTGGAGCGAATATTCACCATCGCCGACACCATAAGGCACATCATACCAAACGGAGCCGTCCAGATAATGCAACTTGATGGTATGCTCGAAATTGATATCTGCGGGAAAATCATACGTCTTGTCTCCAGCGTGGAGAAGAACATCACGATAGACCTCAAGTTGCGGCCATTCGTGGTTGTCGTAGAGTTCCGCCTGCGTGCGGCGCAGAAGATATTGGATTTTCTCGCGAGTGCTGACGCTCTGGGCGGCGTTCAGCGAATGCCCGCACTCAGCACGAACATCCGTCACCATTTCAGACAGTAGCGTTCCGCGAGACATGGGCCGCTCCGTTATTTCGCGGGCTTTGCGAACGGGTCGGCGTCGGCCTTCGCCGGCGTGTCATTCTTCACGTCATCGATGGTTTCCGCCTTCTGGTCAGCCACAGTCGGGTCCGTGAAGTCCATCTGCGGGTTCCGGCCGGGATACACCGTCTCGACCACCGCGCCGTAACGTGACAGAAGACGCGCCTTTTCCGCCGCAGGGGTGGTATCCACGTCATCGATAATCTGAAATTCCACGACAGCGTTTTCGCCGTGAACTTCCTGCAAAACAGCGATTTCGGGATAGGAGACGGGATCAGACGACGTGCGATGCGCAACGTTCTGCATGTCTCCGGCCAATGCGATCAGCGCGGTCATGCGGTGCATTTTTACCATCGTGGAGCCTCTATAATTTCGAGCTATAGGGATGGTGGCGGACAGTATGTTGTTTACTGTCCGCTACCAAAACAAACATCACTTGATGTCAATCACAAGGGAGCTGTCGAACTGCTGCGCCGTGAGCTGGCCGGTGCAGGTCAGCGAACGGTACATGACGAATTCGTCCGGCGCGCGCTCCGGGGAATGGGAACGACGCCACTCGTTTTCCATCGCCTGGAGGTTGATGGCGCGGGTATCGAGCCAATACGCGCGCTTGGACAGGCCGAGCGTGTCCAGCGTCGGATCGTATTCGATGACGTTGCCCTTGTAGTTCAGCGCGCCCATGGACACGTCACCGCCCTGCGAGAAACCGGACTGCGAATACAGGCCGTTCGCGCGCATTTCCTTTTCCATCGCACCGATGAAATCGGAACCGGCGAGGAACTTCGTCGGCTTGCCGCCGAAGCGGATAAGCTGGCGATATTCTGCGTCCAGCGTGGTCAGGAGCGCGCCGCCGTCCGCCGTGTTGGAGGTAACGGCGTCTCCGCCGTGCGCCGCCAGCGCGGGCGTGGTCGTAACCTTGGCCCCGAAAGCCGCAGTCCGCGCGCGGTTGCGCATAAAGGCGTAGGTCGCACGGTCCAGACCGCCGACGACGCCCACAGACGGGTCATCCGAAATCAGGTAACGAATGCCGGCCAACGCCTTCGCGTCCGCCGTGCCGTCGCCCCACAGCAGGTTGTTCATGGTGACGGCGTAGCGCTCGCCCATGTCGAACAGCTTCGTGTCCAGAAGGCCGATCAGCACCGTCAATTCACGGCGAGAATGGCGACGCAGGCTGTCGCCGTTCGTAGACATGACCGAAATGCCGTCGATCTTGAGTTCCGTGTGGGTGAGCGTGATGCCGATGTGATGCTCGCGCCACGGGAAGTTCAGACGCTGGTTGTTCGCAGGGGTGTAGAAGACGACCTTGTCGTTGTGGGCGTAGCCTTTCACACCATCGTTGACGCCGCCGGCGCCGTAGGTGCCGATCACGCCGATGGAAATGTTGCCCTTGCCGCCAGGGAAGGTCTTCCGGCCGTTTTCGAGCCAGTTGAGAAGCGGTTTCTTCTGGATCGCCAGCTTGAACGCTTCGCCCTTGTTGAAATAGAAATCCAATGCCGAATTGGCGATGGAATTAAGTTCCGCAGCCGTAAAAGCCATCGGGATTGCTCCGCATTATTGTGCGGCGCGCAGACCACTCAAAACCGCTTCTTCCAACGAACGGGGTTCTGGGGCGCGACCGCTGTTTGACCTGATGCCGCTCGGGACATTTGCGGTCGGCTTTGGCGCGGGAGCGAACTGCTTGGCAAAATCGTTCACGCGGTTGTAAGCCTCCTGCGCCATCGCGACAGCCTCTTGCGGCGTGCGCGGCGCTCCACGCTCTGCGATAAGCGAGCGCGTGATGTCCTTCATGGCTTCTGCTTTGCGTGCGTAATCGGGGTCCGAGGCCCTAACGGTATTCTCCCAGGACGAAACGGTGCTGGCGATGGTCGCCGCGTTCTGCTGGTGGAGGGAAAGTTCTGTTTCCTGCCGCTGCCGCGCTTCCTGCTGCGCTTGACGAGACAGCGTCTCGTTGCGTTGCATGAGCGCGAGGCGTTGACGCTGCACATCGCGAGCGCCTTCCTCGGTCATCTGGCCGGACATGACCTGCGCGTGGAGATCATGGGGAAGAACAACCCCCAACTGCTCCTGCGCAAGTTGAACAAACGGCGTGATCGATTCCAGAAAGGTCTTGAAATCGCCACGCTGCAACGCAGCGCCTACGCTCAAAAGCGTGTTGAAGCTGTCGTTGTCGATGTTGTTCTGACGCAGATAGGTGTTCAGGCTTTCAGCCGCACGCGCGGGAACTTCAAGCTGGCCGGCCAGAGCTGCCCGCTCTTGCAGAGCGCGCACTTTGCGCCGGGTCTTGGAATTCATGTGCTGGAATTCTTTGGAAGAAATTTCCAGCGACGTGTCGCTGCCGTCGTCCTTGTCTGCGTCTTCGTCCGTGCCGTCTGCCGGAGCGTCAGGTTTTCCGTCCGCAGCGCCGTTTTGCGTCTGGTCGGCTTCCTGTTTGCCGGTTCCCGCTTTCGCGGTTTCTTCAGCCCCGGTTTCAGACAGCAAGTCGTCGCTTTCATCAGAAAGCTCCAAATCCGGCACCGCCTTCGTCACAAAGTCCAAAAGCGTCGACGGTTCGCTGCCCTCGGTGTTCGAGGCAGAATTCGTATCTACACTGGATGTCGAATTGTCTTCGGTATGTGCGACAGACGTAGACACGTCACTTTCAGAAGGAGAAAGTACCGCATCAATGTTGGCACTGGCTTCCGTGGACATCCAACAGGCTCCATGTGTTTAGTAATGTTGTGCCGTGTATATCACCAAAAAGAACATTTACGCAAGCGCCGCTTGTGTCTGCGTCTTTGGAAGACGGGTCATGTCCGGGCCGTTCGCTCCCCCAGGCATGGGCGGCTTCGCTCCGTTCATCGCGCCCTGCGGTCCCTGCGCCTGCGGCGACTGCGGCGGGCCGCCGGGGCCAGCCGGAGCGCCGTGCATCGGCATGGACGCAGACAGCGCCCGCATGGTGTTCATGGCCGTGATCGACGGCGTGTTCGCAGCCATCGCCTGCGTGACATCGAGCCGGTCATCAAGACGACGGATCAGCTCACGAATGAGGAATTCGGGGTTGACCCCCGGAATTTGCATCAAAAGAGGCATGATGCGTTCCGCGTTCTGGATGTCTTGAGCCTTGTTCGGCCGGCCCATCGATCCCGCCTCGACCTCCAGGTAGATTTCCTGGGCGACATCCGCCTTGGTCATGCTCGGCCAGATCGCGCCGGGACCGGCGATTTTCTTCGCGGTCGCCTCGCTCATTTCCAGCAGCAAAATCTGCCCGGACGCGCGGAAAACCTGCGTCAGAAGATCGTCAAGATCATCGACATTCGAGCCGACGCTGTTCATGCGCGACGCTTCCGCGATTTGGCTTTCGGTCGCGGTTCCCTTCGACATGCCCCCAAGGTTGGCCTCTTGCGTCCCCGAGACGCGCAAGCTGTCCTGATAGACGCCGTTGGTGTCGTAAAGGTTCGGGTCGATGCTTGGACCGGTGAAAGGCTGGAGAACGTCCCCGACCTTTTGGCCCGGCGACAACCCGTCCAGCTCAAGGACCGCATTCGCCGGATGGCTCTGAAGCTTTTCCTTGTCTTCCTTCGACAAGACGCCAGACGCGACAGCGGTCTTGGGCCGCGCCGCAAGGCGATGTTCACGAAGCATCTGGCGCGAGCGGTTCAGCTCATTCTGCATGTCCCGCAGCAGCCGCACGTCGGACGGCGGGAAAATCCGGCCCTCCATGTCGCATTCGTTCGGGACAAACGCGAACCAAGGCCAGAAGCGTTCAATGTAGACTTCCGGCTTCGCCGGTTCGCGCAAAAAATCCGGGTATCCTTCGCAGATGTGGAAGACCAAGCCGTCTTTGCGGGAATAGACCTCCCAGACATGAAGGGTGTCAGGGCGATCATCGTCCACATAGCGGTCGGTGTTTTCCCGTCCGAACAGGGTTTCAAACTCGCTGCGATCACCGTTCGCATACGGGTTGGAGCTGGAGGCCCCGGAGCCGGCGCTCCCAGACACGTCGACCTCGTAGATTTCCTTGATCTCATCGACAGAGAGGCAATATTCCTGCGCCACCCAATCGGCCCCGAGGAATTCCCGCAGGTTGATCGTCTTCGGGTCTGGGATGACCGCCGTGCTGGCGGGGTAATCGTAGACAACACCCTCCCGAACGAGAACCTGCGGTTCTTCCTGCAACGACTTGAGCTGATCCTGAAGCGCGGCGACTTCCGGGCTGTCTTCGCTGATCTTGCCATCGGCAAGGTCCGCTGCACGCCGCTTGATGACGGAAAGCTGTTCGGCCAGATCGTTAATCTGCGCTTCCTTGTCAGGATCGCGCTGCATAATCCGCTGATAGCCGACCTTCACATAGCCGACGCCGGTGGTGATCGCCCGCCGCACCACCATTTTCATCATCAGTTTGAAATCGTGCGCCTGTTCCTCAACGGTGTATTCCTGCACCAGCTCAAGCGTCTTGGCGATGGTGTCCAGCATGTTCGACTGCTGGCGAACGTTTTCCGCGTCCTGAAGGATCGTCTGGGCCTGCGCGGCTTCCGGCATGGCCTGAATGCCGGCCGTGACGATCCCCATGAGGCCGTTCATGTCTCCCTGCATCGCGGCGGCCTGCAACTGCGGCAGCATCGACTGCAAAGCCTGAATTTGCGCCTGCGCAATCTGAAGGCCCTGATTGGTGCCGTCCCAGACCGTGTTCAAAATCTGGTCGCGGCGGCGCGCGACAGCGCGCGGGTTCTTCGCATAAAGCGCGGCGACGCGCTGCTGAATGTGCCGATGCACGATGTTTGCGACATAGCGGTCAGACGTTCCGTCTGCGTCTTGCGAGCCATTCAACTGCTTCTGGCCGTCCCATTGCAGGCCGTAGGCAAATTTCTGGTCTTCCCGCATGCGCTCGAAATCGGCTTTCCAATACCGCTTTCCGCGCTCGATCTCGCTCTGCCAGAACTTGACCTGCCGCTTTTGCGCTTCGGTGGCGTTCGGGTCCGGGTCGCGCTTGATACCATTCGGCGCGAGACTGGAATTCTGCGAAAGAATAGCCTGTTCGAGCGTGTTGATGTCTACGGGATCGTTGATGTCCGGCGTCTGATCCAAATTGTTCGTCTGCTGTGCCATCACCAACCTCGTGCGTCTTCGCGAGCTTTTTCAAAGGCGCGCTGACGGTTCGACTGCTCTTTCAACCAGCCGAAGGTCATGCGTTCCGTGTTCTGAATGGTCTTTTTCGGCGTTGCGCCACGTTGCAGGGTCAGGCCCAAGCCGATGTAAGCGAGCGCATCCACGAAATCGTCGTGCAGACCCTGCGGGAATTTCAGCAACTCGTTGCGAGCGTCGCCCCACCACTTTGCGAACGCCGGGAAATAGACTTTCCCCATCGCCATGCGGGCGTTGATCGCCTGCGCGCGAGACTGCTTGTCCGCCGCAGGGGTGACTTCGATCATCGAACAGTAGGTGCGCGTCTCGACCATCCGCTTGCGCAGGAAAGGCCCAATGGATTTCGAGATATGGCCTTTTTCCGCCCACCAAAAGACAGGCCGGTAGTGCTTCATCGTGTGAAGCATCGCCTCCACCACCTCGTCAGTGGGCGCGCGCTTCCAGAAGATGTCCGGCATGACCCAGATATTGTCGTCGCGGTCCACCCCAACGACCATGAGACAGGTAAGGTCGCTCCCCTGCGCCGTCGAAACCGCGTGGTCAGACGCCGCATAGAAGGTGAGCTGGTCGCGCGGCGGAAGCTCCTTCTGCGAGCCATAGGTGCGAATGTGATCCGCCTGGAAGAACACGCCATCGTCTGGAGCTGGTCGACCCTGATAAAGCGCCTGAAAACCGCGCGGGTCGGACTGCTGGAAATCACGAAGGAATTGTTCGTCAAAGCGGCCTGGCCAAAGCGCCTGTCCGGGCTTGCGGCCCAAGACATCGTTTTCATAGGCGAGCGCCGGCAGATCGATGATGTGCCACTTTTTCGCTTCCGCGGCGCTGAAGCACGGGTTCGCAGGATCGGTGAGCCGACCGATCAAGTCATCTTCGTGCCAGCGCGTTTGGATGATGATAATCGCGCCCGTCTTCGTCATCATGCGCGACTTGATGACCTGGTTATACCAGGACCAAAGGCTGTCCCGAATGGTCTTGCTGTCCGCCTCCTTGCGGTCCTTGATGGGGTCATCGATCAGGAGAAGATGGCCGCCGCGCCCGGTCGCGGAGCCGCCGCGCCCGGTGAAGAACATCACGCCGCCTTCGTTCAACTCAAGGCGGTCGACGGCGGCGGCGCCGGACTTCAACTGCGCTGACGGAAAGACCTGTCGATACTGCGGCTTTTGCAGGATCGCACGAACGTTGCGGCCGAAATCCCAAGACAGCTTTTCATTGTAGGTGCCGAAAATGATGTGCTTGTCGGGGTTACGCCCGAGATACCACGCCGGAAAATTCCGCGACGCCAGTTCGGATTTTCCGTGGCGCGGCGGGACCGAAATAATCAGGCGCGTGATAAGGCCCGCTTCGACAGCCTCAAGCGCGCTGGCGATGGCATGGTGATGCCGTTCGTCCTGATACAGGGATTTCGTCGGATCGTCGGGGAAATCCGGCGACGGCAGCATGTATTTCGTGAACGGGACAAGCCCATCCCGCGCCGCGCTGATCGCCTTCTTGCGCTGGAGCAGGGACAGAAGCTTGTCTTCGTCGGAGCGAAACGCCATCAGATCGCCGCTCCAGTCTGGACGTTGAGCCAAGACACGCCGTCCGTGAAAGCAAGCACGCTCAGATCCGAGACGAATACGAGACGGCCGGCGGGCGAGACGTTCGGCAAAAGCGTAGACGCGCAGACAGGGAGCTGAAGGGCGCTGTCTACGATGTCGGCCTTGTTTGCCACCAAAGCAGACATATCCGTAAGCGCTTCAGTCAAGGCGTCGACGCTGGACACGCTGGCCTTGGAGTTGAGCGCAGCCTGAAGTCCTGTGACCTGTGCGATGCTGTGGGTGTGATTGATGTTCGCCTTGCCGTCGATTTCCGACTGCATGGTGTCCATACGGCCTTCAATCGTCGTCGGGTCGAGGTCCATCTTGGTTCCGACGATGTTCTGAACATCGCGCTCGAAGCGTGTCGGTAGAGGCATGTCACATCCCCCCTCGCCCATGCGCGGCGTCCTGCCGCTGGAGAATTTCGCGGACCACGCGCATGTCCCCAGAGAGCTGCGCTACCGCAGCCTGGATTTCCTTGTTCGTCTGGCCCATGTCGTTGACGTTGTTCTCCACAATGTTCGTGCGGATTTGCAAGGCGTCGGCTTCGGACTGGAGCTTGTTCACGTTCGTCTCGATCCGGTCAAAGCGTTGGCTGTCCCGAACGTCTGCGGCGCGGCTTTCCTGAACGAAGCGTTCCCGCCACTCCTTCATGTCCGCCACATCGCGGATTTGGTTATTCCAGAGCGTGACGCCTCCGATTAGCATGGCGAGCAAAGACACGCCCTGGAGGACGGTGTTGAGGTTCCACGTCTGAAGCTTCTCCCGGATCGGAACGCGCTCGTCGTTCATTTGCGCCCCCAGATGCTCTTGGCGGTGTGCCCGCCCATGTAGAGGCCGAGGAAAATGATGGTCAGGTTCGCCACTTCCGCCAGATCAGGAATAGCGATGTCGGCCCCGGTTGCGCCGCGCAGCAGGGGAAACAAGATCAATGCGCAGAACCAGACCAGCATGAGGAACCACATCCACGCCGGCCGCCAAGCCCACGTCCAGAGACTGTTCGACTTGTCCATTTCCGCCGTCAGAAGGTCATTCGTGGCCTTCTGCTGTTCGTTGTAGAGACGCAGAATTTCCGGGTCCTGGTTCGCCGCGGTCACAGCCGCGTCGAGCGTGTCTTGCGGGACGGACGGAATAGCCTCCGGAGGCACGCCGAGAGACGTAGACAGCGTATCCAGAACCTGCCCGGCCAAGCTGCCGATAGTCGGCCCGAGCTGCGCGGTCACGATGTCCTTGACGACGCCGGACCCCGTGCGAACGGCCGATTGCAGGATGACATCGAGAATTTGCTTGTTCATCACGCCACGGCCTCCGCTGCAAAAGCGTCGGCGCGCGCCTTGTTCACGCTGCTGCGCCAGACGAGATAAGCGATGACGCCGACAGCCGCGACGACGATCCCGATGGTGATCCAATGCGCCGCCTGATCGGACAGGGAGAACACGCCGCCCGTTCCGCCAGCCGTCGCGGTTGCAGTTGCGCCATCGCTCTGACGCTTCGCTGTCTTCTGCGCGGCGACGGCCTCACCCGTCATTTTGTCGGCCACGCTTGTTTTGTCCGTCACAGTTGCAGACACGGTTGCGGCCGCTGCGACCGTGAGGCACATTTTCGTGGCCTTGGCTTCGATGTCCGCCACACGATTGAGCCAACCGCGCCCAAACGTCACGAAGGTTTTAAGCCCGCGCAGAAACCCGGTGCGCGTCGCGCAAATCTTCTTGACCCCGTCTTTCGGAGACAGGCCGTTGCATGCCTTGAGGACGGACAGGGCGCGGGACGGGCCAGAATTGACAGCGTAGTCGAACGCAGCCAGGTCGACGCCGTCCGGCTGCGCGTCTCCGGTCACGGGGTTCCAGTAATCCGTGCGGTAGATGGTGGACAGGACATCGTCGGAAATCGCCTTGAGGTCCGCCTTCGTCGCCTGGGGACGCCAGCGCCGGAAAGTCGCGAGCGTGATCCCTTTCATGGTCGCGCCGCCGGGGTCTTTGGGATTATCCGCCCATCCGCCTTCCCATTTCAGGGTCACAGAAAGGCAGTTTTGAAAATTCGTTGCGGTCATGTCATTCAACCTCCACGAACTGCATCCACGCAGCATCCACCTGTTCATCGGTCAGCCCGAGGATCGGCATGATGCGGAGAATGAGCGGATGCAGACGGCGAAACTCGGTGGCGTATTCCCACTGAATTTTCGCTTCGCTCTTGTCCGGTTCGGGCATAGCCTCGATTGCCGTGTCCACGCCGTCGAGCTTGCCCAGAGACAGCAGCCCGAGACGGATTTGCTTCGCAGACAAGGGCGGCATAGCTGCGCGGATCTCGTCGAGCGTCGGCGCGACAACAGCAGGGGCGACGAATTCCCCGTTTTCGTAGCGCCAGCCGATACCGACGCTCTTATCAGCCGGGATCGCCACATATTCAGGACTGGCCGCCCACACGGGAATATCCCCGTCTACGACAAGGATGTTGGATACGAGCCCATTTTCGATTTTGGCTAGCATTAGACGCACTCCACAACGATGACTGCGCCTTTGACGCCGTTCGTGCCGCCATTGGCACCCGTACCAGCAGCGCCCACCGTGACCGAGACTGGAGCGCCAATCAAAGAGCCGTCGATGATTTTCAACGTGCCGCCACCAGCGCCACCACCATATGCAGCCTTGGAGGAACCGCCCGATCCACGGCCGCCCGTGCCAAAGCCAAAACCGAAGGGACCTTGGCCGCCCATCGATTCGGTGGCGCCGAGGTTTGCGACGTTTCCGATGATTTGCCCGTTCTGCCCGGTGATGTTCAGATCGCCACCCGAACCTGCGCCGCCTTCGCCAACGCCGTTACTGCCGCCGCTCTTAGAGCTACCCGTCGCAGAACAAAAATTTCCAAAACTCGAAGTGCCGCCGGCGGAGCTATCGCCGGTCGACGTGGACGCCCCGCCACCACCTCCGCCGCCGATGACAAAGACAGCCGCCGCTTTCAGACCAGCAGATGGCGTGTAAGTGCCAGAAGACGTGAAGACGACGATGTGCAGCGTGACGCCTGCGGCCGCGACCGCAGCTTGAACAAACTGCATCGTCGCCACACCGAGCGGGTCGGTCGGGTCGGCAACCATGGTGCCGCCGTTTCGATCAACTTTTGCGTCCAGCGCCTCTTGCATCGCTTCGCTGACCGGCTTTTCGATGTCAGGCGTATTATCGACGTGTCCAAGACCGACATCGTCTTTGGTGAGCGTGACCGCGCCCGCCCTGCCGCTGACGCTCGTCACCTGCGCGCCTTCGGCGACGCTCGCGAGTTTCGCCTCTTGCTCCGCTGTGAAACTCGCGGTGGTGGCGTCCAGGATGTTTTTGTTGGCGTGAGTGTGCCGGGCAGTCGTGTTCGCTTCGATGTCACCGCGCTCGTCGGCGGTCAAAATCTTAGCGGCGGCCGTCTCGACCATGTTCCCCATGGAAAACACGTCTGCGGCCTTGCCGGTGGGATCGTAGATCAAGGCGACCATGTCGCCGCCGCCAGGGGGGAAAGCCCACTGATAGTCGTAGTCGTTATTGGACTGCTTCTGGAGAACCTGCCCGGTGGTTCCGCCGTCGAGATTGTTCAGAACGGTGTGCGCCGTAGACGCGGAGCCGGCGGCCGACGTTGCGGAATTCGCAGCATTGCTCTCGCTGGTCGCAGCGTTGGCCGCGCTCGCTGCGGCGACGGTCGCAGACGCAGCGGCGTCGTCCCGGTATTCCTTCGTCTGGTCGGACAAATCCTGGAATTCGGTGAAAAGCGGTTCCTTGAGCTGGTCAGGCCCGACAACCCGGCCAAGTTCGCCGTCGTCGCGCTGGACCAAATTCAGACGATCAATCGTCTCGTCGCTGGCGCGCTTCACTTCCGCGAAAGCTTCGTCCAGCTTGTCGCCCGGCTGCGGAATGTCCGGGTCGTTTACCGTGTGGTCGAGAAACGAAAAATCGTATGTGATCTTGGTCGGCGCAGCCATCGCAGAGACACCCGGATAGTGTTTCCTGCATCGGCTTCGTGGCTTGCCTCGTATCCCGTGAGCGCCACCGTCTCCGCACAGTCGTTGAACGCCCGAATGTCTAGCGCAGATTTCGCCGCAGCGCAAGACAGAACACAACACACCACAACACGGCCCAACGCCAGACAGTAGCGCGGTCGCAGCGCCGTTGGTGTACCCGGAAGGCGGCGGCGCAGCCGAGGGAGAAGGGGATGGGGGGTATCCCCCCCTAAAGGGGGGTACACCCCATTCCCCTTCGACCACCCGCCGCCCGACACCACGAGGGTAAAATCAGGGGTGAGAAATCGAAAAAGTTGGGTGCGAAAAATTTGGTGCGAGTGGCGGGTCGCGTTTGCAGCGGTGGCGCGCAGGGGGTGGCCGGGGGTCGGGATCGCGACCACCCCGGCCGGCCGTGTCTAGGCTGGACGCTGGAGCGCGGGCCTGCGACAAATCGTCGCCCAAATCGCAGAGCACATCATCGGCAATGATGCGTTCCCCATTGATTTCATTTGTCTTTTCGGAAACCGCAGCACCAATTACAGCACCTTTGCGGCGCGTGTCTAGCGCTTTTTCGTAAGCCGGGCGATT
Organism: Hyphomicrobiales bacterium; assembly: GCA_900465915.1. Lineage (GTDB taxonomy): Bacteria > Pseudomonadota > Alphaproteobacteria > Rhizobiales > Rhizobiaceae > Brucella. The sequence goes on along the minus strand of UBKJ01000003.1, from coordinate 159,740 downwards.
TCGGCGTCAATTTCACTTTCCGAAAGCAATTCGCCCGCCGTCTCGTCATCCGTAGGCGGCGCTTGGTACTTTCCTAAAAGCCCTTCGATTTCGGCCAGCGTCCGCGCCGCTTGCGCCTTCGCAGCCGCTGGCGCGCTCTTATCAAGACACACATTTTTAAGCGTCTCAATAACCACGTCTTTCAAACCCGGCGAAGGGGTTTTCGGCATATCGTCTTTCATCGTGTCGCTCATAACCATTTGATTTTACAACTAATTTCGATAACGCACGGCAGGCCGCCGCATTGGCTTTTCGGTAAGCCCGCTAACCCGTTGATAAACCTTGCAAGACACGCCTAGACACGCCCTTGTGTCTAGACACCGTCGCATTCGTCGCAAGCGAAACCTTCAGGATTTACCATCATTGCGGCTTGCTTCCGCATGTCGGCGAACGCCTGTTTGTTGGCGCGATAATTCGGGTCCGTCTTGCCGGTTGGAACGTATTCGCCCCGGCGCGCTGCAACACCCGCGCCGCCATGCCTGCGACAAACTTGCTGACCGCGCATAGCGATATCGCCGCAATGCTTGCACTTGGGCAAGTGCTGCAAAAACGTCTTGTGACGCACGGCTGCGAGCGCCAGCGGCACGCCATCGCTTTTATCCCTGCCCGAAAAATGCGGGCCTTTTTGCTTTTTTGGACGCGGCATAAATTTTTTCCTGTGTCTCGTGTTGTGCTGTGTTGTGTTTCGTTGCGAAACACGCTAGACATACGAACCATAACACAAGACACAACAGGAAACACCACGCCATGACAGACAATGTCGCAGTTCTCGCCGGATGCACTCGCGAAATCGTCGCGGAAAACACCACGCATACCCTGCATCTTTTGGTCCAGCCGGACGCCGATTTGAGCGGCGTTTTCAACGCTTGGGATATGGACGAACAAGAATTTATCCGCGTCAACGGATGGCTTTTCGCCTTTGAAGACGCGGACGAACAAGCCGCATAACCACAGCACCACAACCAAAAAACAACACGACAGGAAACACCACAATGAAACTTTCCAATGCAGCGCGGAGCGCCTTGAAAAACGCCATTTCCAGCCATCCCGCATGGAATGCTTACCGTCATGACGTGCTTGCCGGCATGAACACCGGAAACATGTCCAAGCAACAATTGCTTGACGCCGCAGCCGCCTTTTCCATCGACGTTGCAGCCGTCGCGTTGCCGGCCGATACGGCTGCGACGTTGAACGCCGCAGGGGAAACCGTCGCGGCCGATCTATCGACGGCGGACAACGTCGAGACGCCTGCGATTGAAGCCGCAGACAGCGACGACGCGGAAACCGTCGATGTGACCGCAACGCCTATCCTTGACGGCGCGATTGCGAAGGCCCGCGACATTCTGGCGGACGTAACGCCCTTTTTGGGCGACAAGCTGCGCGAACCGCTCGAAGACGCGATTTCGCATCTGGCGCTTGCGGCGCGTGACGAAATCGCGAACGTCGCGCCCGTCATCCCGCTTGCGCCCGGCGCCCTGCCGCAGCCTAAGCCCGTCGCGCAGCAAACCGCCGGCGCGCTGTTTGGCGTCAAGTCTGGTTCCGTCGCGTCGCGCCCGGTCCGCATCTGGAACGCGCCCGACGCGCCGCGCATGGATAAGGATTTCGCTTTTGACGGCGCTTTGCTCGAAGATTTGCTTGTCGCGATTGAACGTGGAGACACGGTTTGGCTTGCCGGTCCCAAAGGCACGGGCAAGACTTCCCTGCCGCGCGAAATCGCCGCGCGCACTCACCGGCCTTGTGTCCGCATCGCGCATCATCGCACAACGGAGCCCGTCGAATTGATTGGCTCCATGTATCCGGCCGAAAATGGCGGCGTGGAATGGAAAGACGGTGTTTTGACTGCCGCCATCCGGCGCGCGGGCACCATCATCATTCTTGACGAACCCACATTCTGCCGCGCTGGCGTTCTGGCGCTCTATCAAACGTTGCTGGATCACCGCTTTTTGACGCTGGCCGAACACGGCGGCGAAGTCGTTCCCGTGGCGCAAGGCGTGGTTTTCGTGATCGCGGACAACACGGCCGGCAATGGCGACAGCACCGGCCGCTATGCAGATACAAACACCATGAACGCGGCTTTTCTCGACCGCGCGGCGAAAATCCTTCACGTCGACTATCTGCCGGCCGGCAAGGAAATCGAAGTGTTGCAGGCAAAGACCGGCTGCACATTTGAAGCGGCGGAAACCATTGTCGAGTTTGCCGGCAAGACGCGCCGGGCGGGCGAACAAGGCGACATTTCGGAAGGCTTGTCTTTCCGGCGCATGATCGCGCTGGCGAACGATATCCAAGATGGGATCGACGTGCGGCGCGCCTTCACGAATTGCGTTCTCCATCACGCGCCGGCCGATGACGCTGTGGCGCTTAATGAACTGGCGAAAGCGCATTTGGATTTCAAAAAGCTTGGAGCGGCTGCGAACCGCGCCCGCCAGGAATCCGCCGCAGCTTCGCAATTCAGTGACGCGGCGCTCTAAGAGCGCCGCCCACAATCAACAATAAAAGCGACAGGAAACGCCACAATGACACTCGTTTACGACTATATCGCAGGCGTCAAAACCGCAGCCGTCAAATCCTATATCGCGGCGACGGGCGACACAGCCACGGATTGGCGGATTTCGGTAGGCGACGCGGGCGAAACCGCCGCGATCGCGTATGACGCCGCCCGAGGTTTTAGCCTTGCCCTACCGAACATGCCGCTTGAAGGCGTGTTGACGCGAAAGGAAGTCGAGCGCCTGACCGGCTATTGGCTGCACGAAGTTCTAGGCCATGCCGTGCAAACAGACTTTGCGGCGTGGAATGAAGCCGTGCGCCTAGGTCTGGCGCAAGCCGTCAACTGTATCGAAGACGTGCGGATTGAACGCGGCATTACCCGCAATCCAAGCTACCCGAACGCAAAACACTACCTTGAAACGCTGGTGGATAGCATCGCTTACAAGGCGGCGAAAAGTGGCTTTGACTGGGATAAGCCCGGCGCGCTGCTGTCTGCAATCGCCTATATCGGGCGCGTCGAGCTACTTGGCTATAACTGCCCGTCACTTCCTGCCCTGTCGTCTTTGAGCGGTCCCATGCAAAACACGTTGCGCACCATTTTCGCGGAAATCAAAAATTGCCGTAACGGAAAGGTAGGCACTTGGGATGCGCTCGACATCGCGCGGCGGCTGCAAAATGTCGGGCAAGCTCTGCAACAGGCGATGCAATCCCAAGGCAAGGCGCAAGCAAACGGCGCGCCGGGGCAAGCCTCGCAGGCTGGCGACGCGGAAGGGCAAGGCGACGCCGGCGAACAAAGCGCTTCGCAGGGCGATGACGCACAACAGGGCGGATCGGGCAACACGCCCGATCAAGGACAGGACGACGCCGGCCAGAAAAAAGGCGGAACCGGAAGCGGTGCCGGCAAGGCTGTCTTTGACGACATGCTAGACACTACGCCCAAGGACATAACGCAACGTTTCGGCCTGTCCGACAAGCCGGCAAGGCACCATGACGCGCGCATGAAACAGGCAAGTAACGCCATCGTTTCAAAATGGCAGGGCGAACGCATCGGACCTATGCCGGCTCATAATGCGATGACATCCATGCGCGTTCAAGCAAAAGGCAACACTTTCGCGCAGCTTAAAAGCAAGCTTGCGGGCGCGGCGAAGCTGCGCACGGACATTAAGAATTTCGTCACGTCGCCGGATCGGGTTTCATTCGAGCGTTACCTTGAAAGCGGCCGCATCGATACCCGACTTGCCGCGAAAATCCGCGCCGGCTCTACGCGGGTTTTCAAGCGCCGCCACGAAGACGAAGGCCAGAATGCGGCGGTCATGTTCCTTATGGATATTTCACCATCCATGAACAATGGTATGGACGTTGCGGCAACGGTCCTCGCCATTCATATGGCCGAAGCCATCGAACACGCCGGCGCGCCCGTATGTGTCGCCGCATTCGATGACAGCACGGCAAAGGCGCAAGCGCATCTTCGCATCGCCAAGCCATTCAATAAGCGCCTGCGCGCCTGCGCGTCTTCAATGGAGCTGCTGGCCGAATACAAGAGCAACGGCACGAACATGAGCCCGGCGATTATTGCCGCCGCGAAATTTCTGAAAACAGCGCCGGCGACGCGCCACATTCTATTTGTTCTCACGGATGGCGAATGCGCGCATACGCATCAAGCCTGCTACAAATCGGCCCAAGTCGCGGAAAACTTGGGCGTGGAAGTTATAGGGTTCGGCGTCGGCTGCGACGTGAGCGAAGCGTTTCCAACCGCCATTCGTGTTCCAACCGATATGCAGGAAATCGCCCGCACCGGCCTGCGGGCGCTGGCGAAGAAACTCAAGGACAAGCGCGCGGCATGAGCCGCGCGTGAACGCCATAGAGCGCAAATCGACAAAGCCCGCCACTGGCGGGCTTTTTGTTGTTTCTGCACTTCCACACCAGACAACACCACAACGCGCGCCACGCGCCAAATCTGGCGGAATTGAACGCCGCAGGCATTGACAGGACGGCCCACGCAATCCCATGTTTCGCGGCAAGGCGCGACAAGGGGCAAGGCGAATGCAAAACAAGGTTTCCGTGTTGGTGGTTATGGGCGTTGCGGCTTTGAGCGGTTGCCAGTCTGGCGGCCGATCACCAGCACAATTCGCGGGCTATTCGCAAGACGAAGTAGACGCCTGCCGCATCGCGTCTTTCAAAGATATCCCGCAGGCTGTTGGACCCATGCAGCTACCCGGTTCCGTGTACTTGGACGGCGCGGGAAACTTGACGCCAACGCAAGGCCGCATCGTGTCCGCAGACATGAATCAGGGATTGCGGGATAGGTACATTGCGCGCTGTCTTCGCAGCCACAAACGGCGCGGATGATTTGTCATGACGACAACGGCCAGAGGCTATTTTCCGTTGACGCTTTGCATAGCAGCCGCCGGCGCGGCGCTGGTTCATGTCGCATGCCTTGCGGCTGATATGCTTTTCGCGACGGCTTGGGCGGACATGCAGTCAACCGCGTGGGCTTTCGTGCTGTTGCTGGCGGCGTTAAATCTCCCCATCCGAAAACAGCGCTAGATCTGTCTAGACAGCGGAAACTCCTAATAAGCTTTTTGAGACAGGAAATTCGCTCGATCCCATATGTTCGAGCCGCCAAAAAGAAAGCCCACACTTTTCGTGTGGGCTTCAAGTTTTTGGAAACACCACATCCCCTAGGGTTGCGGCATGCGGATTTTATACGCCGCATCCGTTTGAAACTCAAGGAACCCTCTCGATCTTCTGGTTGATGGTTTTGCCGCGGACGTTGATGACCTTCCCAGACAGCACCAGGCGACGCATGGCGTTATCGAGGATTTGCGGATCGCAGCGAACGATGTCTTCGATCTCCATGGGCGGCATGATGTTGTCTACGGCCCAAACAGGCGCGTATTTGCTCTTGCTGTTCGGGTTGGAACTCAATTCGATGTTCCGGCCGTCCGCATCCCGGATCGCGTCGAGCAGATAATCTTCCAGCGCCTGGTCGAGCTGCGCCTGCGGCATGGACGCCGCCAAGACGACGAAGACGCCCCGCTCCCATTTCAGCGTGATATAGTCGCCGTAGGACGAGTAATTCGCCTTGTTCTTCACCAGCTTATAGGTCAGCCCGTCGTCGTTGCGGCGCATCCCGAGCTTCTGCCGAACCGAGCCTTCCCAAGCCGTGCTGCCAGACGAAAGATCGTCGCTCTCTTTGTTGGTGGCGGACGCGCGCGACGGGTGCGCCGTGAAGACAACCGCCGTCCCTGTCTCCTGCGCCAGTTTCACCAGCGCGCCCTTGATGAACAGATTGACCTTGAAGCGCTCGTTTTCGTTGTCGGGAAACGTGTCGATGACCGTATCCACCACGACCATGTCGAAGCCTTCGCTCTCCACGATAGCTTTCACGCCCTTCCAGAAATCCGTCAGCGTGCCTTTGTTCGTCTTCGGATCGATGTGCATCAAGGCGTTATCGATGCTCCCTGTGCGGCTCCAGTAGCCCACGGACTGGTCGAGCGTGCGCATGTCCGTCAGATAGTGCGAGTTGATCGCCTCCTGCCGCCGCCAGACCTCGTCGATCTGGTCTTCGCAGGCCAAGACAAGCGTGCGGCCCTTTTTGGTTTTCAGCCCCAGAAAATCCACGCCGAGCGCGCGGCATGTCGCCAACTGCTGGAGCAAAAGCGATTTGCCGGTTCCTCCCGGCGCGTAGACCGATGTCACCTCGCCGGCGGCAATCCAACCGTCCACAATCCATTCGCGGGGTGGGGGCGTCTTCCCTTCCCATTGCTTCGGATAATGCAGCAGCGTCTTCAGGTTTTGCTGCGCCAGCTTTGACGGCGGCGTCGCGCCGCCTCCAAGGTCAACGTCGGTGAAGACATCCTTTGCAGCGGCCGGGGGCGTTTCGGTCCAGCCGTTCTGCTTGGCTTCCCAAACCAGCGAACCGTAGCCTACATGCCCCCTGTTGGACACGCAGATGTCGTTGTCCCATTTATGCCGGGTGAAGTCGTCGTTGTTCTTCGGCGAGCGCGCGGAGAATTCTTCCCAGATCTCGAACGCTTCATCCTGCCTGTCTTCGATGTCTCCAGCGCATGTCTTGATGGCGAAGCCCACCTTCAGCCAATCATCCCAATGGCGGTTTTCGTCATTGGGGATGTGCGAAACGATTTCGCGGATCGTCTTCCAGTGATCGTCCGTCACCGCGCCATGCCCTGTAACCTGCGCTTGATGCTTGGACGTGCCGGTGATCTTGATATCGGTGCAGCCCGAACGCTCGAAGTGTTCAGCGATCTTTTCGATGACCTGCTCCGCGCTGGCCGCAGACACAACGTCGATGTCGTCGGCGCTTCCCGTGGCAAGCACGCTTCCCGTGGCAAGATAGTCCGAACCGTCCGGGTGCTTGCCGGCGATCACCACCTGCTGGCCGTCCGCCAGCAGCTCCACGGCGATATCCTCCCCACCCCATGTCTTGGCGGACACGCGCATTTTGCGGAATTTGCTCTCGAAAGGATCGAGCCGGTAGATAATCGCGCGCTTCTCGTAGACGCGCCCTGCGGCAATGTCTTTCCGCAGCCGCGAGACGTGGCGAACACCGATGCTGTCCGCCAAGATCGTTTCGACCGCCGACACCAGCGCCGGGATGCTGATGTCGATGTCGAAGGTCGGAAAATAGCCCGTGCGCAAGCCGACATTGTTGCGCTGCATGTCCCAACGTTCAACGTCCCTGTCCGTAACCTTGTGCGTCTCCCAGTCCGCGAAAATAGGGACTTTGCTCCCCATGGCGACGGCGACCAGCTCATCGCGAAAACCGAAATCGGCCAATTCCCTGAACTTAGCCATGTTGCTTCGCTTCCCGGCGGACATGCGCCTTCACGTTGTTTACGGCGCGATGATCGCTGGCCGAGCCGGCGCAAACCGTCAGCACCTTTCGGCCCATTGCGGTTTGCCAGAAGATTTTCCAGTGTTTCGTACCGCGCCTGCATTCGCTGATGTGGCCGCCGGCGCTGGCGATTTCAGATTTCGCGACCGATACTAGGTTTGTCACTTGCGATACCTTTCTCCAATCCATCCGTCCGACGTGACCGGAAGGCCCACCGCCCATGAAGGCGGCGCGTTCATGATCGCAGCCATGCCGGAAGCGTCGTCGTTTTCGTTGATAAGTTCGTCATGCACGGACATGACGATGCCGGGGATTTGCGTTTCGATGTTCACCGTGGCTTCGGCCTGCACGTCGCGCGCCACCGCCTGCGTCCAGTTCTCGACGAGCTTTCCGCCGTAGGTGCGCAGACGTTCCCACTTCCGGGTGTACTGGTTGACGCCCATGTAGGTGATTTCCGGTCCGTACTGGCCCTGCTCCAGCTTGGCGTCGCGGTAGACCAGATATCGGCCGGACGGCAGTTTCACCAGCAGATGCCCGCGCGTGCGGCCGGTAGCGGACAGGCCAATCGTCACCTGCCGACCTTTCGGCCCAATCACGATCCGGCGGCCGGGATTGCGGATCGCCCAGACGCAAGCCTCCTGCGCGGACTTCCAATAGCTCACGACGGCGGGGTTGTTCTGCCTCCAGACAGTGACCGCCTCCTGCGCCTGATCGTCGGAGAGAAAGAGCCGGTATGTCCTCGCCGTGGCCTGAAACTTGGGCCAGCCCATGCCAAAGCCGCACGCAAGCACAAGGACCTTGCCGAGTTGCCGGTCGTTCGACCCCATTTTGTTCGCGGTGTAGACGTAGACATCTTCGCCGCGCGCGAAGACATCCAGGATGTCGTCTTGCCCGGACAGCCACGCCACGACGCGCGCCTCGATCTGGGATAAATCCTGCTGAAAGAATTTCTTTCCCGGTGCTGCGGTGAAACAGCCGCGAATGATCGACGCCACCGCGTCCAGCGGATTGATGAACAGCCCCACTTCATCGGGCGTCGCCCCGTCCAGCACCATGCGAATAAGCTGCGGGACGCGTTTGGTGGTCGGGCGCGGCAGGTTCTGGACCTGCACAAGGCGCCCGGCCCATCTGCCCGTGCGGTTCGCGCCGTAATATTGCAATAGGCCGCGCACGCGGCCGTCTGCGCAGACACACGCCAGCATCGCGTTGAGCTTGGACGTTGAGCTTTTGGCCGCCGCCTGCCGCAGCTCCAGCACTTCGCGTGCGACCGGCGTGAGCGGGCCGGCCAAAGCCGCGTCCACAGCCTCTTTCGTCAAAGACGTGACGTGTGGGTTGTTCTTCTGGACAAACGCCAGAATGCGCGATGTCTGCGTGCATGCAGTCGCCTCGCCGCAGGTGATCCGATCCATCTGCCGGTCGAGTTCTGCCTTCTCCCAATCGGTGAAGGTTTTCAGCTTGTTGACCAAATTCATGTCCAGCATGACGCCGCGCATGTTGATGGTCATGTCGGCTTCCCAAACGCGCTGTTCGCTCGGGGGCAGCTCGGGGATGGTCGCGGCGATAGCTCGCTCCGCGTCCACGTCATTCCTGCAATAATCGTAAAGACCGGGAAGCAAAGACGGATCGTCTTGGTGCCACCAGGTTCCACCCTTGCGGGGCTTGGAAAGCTTCAGCATCAGCTTGGAGCCAAGCGCATCCTTACGAACACGCGCGCCGCTGGCGTGAGCGGCCATGTCCAGAGACAGCGGCAGGCCCCAATAAGCCGCAGCGGCCATAGTGTCCCGGAGCTGCGAGATAAATAGCTGCGGCCAACCGAACCGGGTCGCGCAAATGCGGGTCCAAATCGCCAGCTCGAACATGGCGTTCCACGCATGGACCTCGCCGCCGGCCTCGACGTGCTGGCGAATTCGGATCGGTAGGGGATCGCCCTCTTTCCAGATGTCCGCCGGTTCGTCATTGAAGGCGTAAGCCATACAGAAGACCCCCGTAGAGGGGTCTTCCGCGTAACGCCACGCGCCGGTCTTTTTTAGTTCGGCAGCGGAAAAAGTTTCCAGATCAATGTGGAGTTTGTCAGACATCAACGTGCAATCTCCCCAATTTGATTGCGGAAACCGTGCATGGGGAGACGCTGAAACAGCGGGCTATAGCCGACCCACTTTCGCCAGCAGCTAGACGCCGTTTTATGTCCCGGATTTGAGGGGGTCTTAACTTACTCGATACGCTTACGGGAACCCCGTGCCACTTTTTATCTCGTATGTTATCGCTGCGGGTGCCATAACGAAGATTAGACAGCCGGTTGTCGGTGTGGTTCCCGTTCCTGTGTAATACTTCCATGCCTTCCGGCACAGGGCCGCAGAACGCTTCCATTACGAGGGAATGCACAGTGCGGGAATTCCCCCTGCCGATTGCCACGGAGACATGACCACCGGACATCCGCCCCGGACGCAAAATGCGCCCCTTTTTGTGGCGAGTGTGCAGCTTCCCGTTACGGCCCTTCTGTTGCCAAGACCGATCCAGAGAACGCACCCGCCCTTGGTCGGACACTTCATAGCGCCCCTCAAAGCCAAGGACAGGTTTCCAACGCTCAAGACGATCAACCATTGCGCTTGCCAATCCAGCGCATCATCACGTCGATGTTCTCATGAAGATCATCGAGCGAGCCGCCATTGTAGAGGGTGAAGTCAGCCAGTTCCTGCATGTTGCCGAGTTCGGAGACATGCTCGCTGGACACGCCGCGCAGTTCCGCCGGGCGGTCCACATAGACAACGACGCCCCCCAGAGCATGAATAGCCTTCACTTCGTTGGGAAAGCGCGTTCCTTCCTCGACCACAGACAGGCCCTGCGCGACGTGGAGCTGCGCGCGCGTCGACCAGTGCCGCGTCCACAGTTCCGGGTGAATGATTCCCCGGCCCCATTCGGTCCCAAGGGTCTGCATGGCGTAGCGCGGCGTCTTGCCGCCAAGCAGCACCGCAGGGGTGTTCTTCAGATTGCCCTCAAGGTGATCGTCAGACAGGCCGAACGCCCGCAGCATGTCTTTCAGCGGCTTGCTGAAAGGCTCACGCTCGAACCCGTACAAATCCGCGAGACGATCCGCGACGGTGGACTTGCCGGAACGCATCGGGCCGGCCAACCCAATAATGACAGGAGACATACTATCCTCCCGTCAAATGAGTTTCAGCGCGGCGGAGACGAACGGAATGCAGTCGAGAACCACATTTGCCGCCCAAACCGCAGACATAATGAGCCAGAACCTGTCGTGGCTGCGGGCGTATGCGAAGACGTGCAAGGCCGTGAGCGCCGACGATGTCGCCAGAAGGGAAACAGACAGCAACATGGCCTATCCCCCAAAGGCGTGATGGACTGCGGCGAAAACTGCCATGAGATAGCAGCAGACCAGCAGTAGCAGGGCCGCAACGACAGGCGCGCGATTGTTGGTGGCGAGGCCGATAGCGATGCAGGCGGCGGCGTAGGCGACGCCGATGAACGACGCCATGCTGGCGTGCTTGCGGAACCAGAATTCGTGATCCATCGCCGCTACTCCCCACGTCCAAAGTTGAGAGCTTCGACAACGACCGGCAGCGTTTCAGCCACCTCGAAACCGAAATCCTTCGTGTATCCGATGAAGGTCGAATTGTGTGCCGTCTGGCGAACGAACGACACCTTCCGAGGGTCAACCGCGACCAGCTTTTCCGCCTTCGTCCGGTCGATCCGGTACTGTGTGAATGTCTTGAGCAATGAAGCCATGAGCGGTGCTTTCCAAAAACTTGTTGGGATGGTGGCCCCGTCGCTGAGAGGGCGAGGAAGCGACGGGGCCGGGCCGCGCGGGGCGAGGGGGAGGAACCGCGCGGCGATCTGCTTAAAACGGATCGTAATCCTGTCCATCAGTGTCCGCCACCAAAGCAGACACATCCGCATCACCGAACGCCTTGTTGGCCGCGACGCGCCCGTCCAGACGAGGCATGTCGAACTTGCCGATCTGCACGTTTTCGAGACTGAACGCGACGCCCTTGTTGCCCGAGTTGTCGTAGGCGAAAGGCTTCACGCTGGCGCGCGCGAGCTGGCCGGCCCAGACATCGTTCGCGTCGAAGATGTCTTCGCGGGTCGGACCGACGACGCCGGGCGCGGTCTTCGTCCAGGCGTTGATGAAGATGAAGCCGGGTTCGTAACCGGCATAGTCCTTCTCGCCGGCGTCACGGAACGGACTGCGAAGGTTGCGCGGAATGTTGTTCCCCCACTTCTCACGGGCGACCTGGTTCACGGCGTCCTTGAGGATTTTCCATTCATTGGTGGCCTGCGCCTTCTGATCGAAGACAAGGTTCAACGAATAGCGGGGTTCCGCCCCTTCCGCAGGCGCGCGGGGGGTGAACAGGTTCGGGAACGAGAGCAGCCCGAAGGGGGTAAGCAAAGCAGTCATGTGATCTTCTCCTGTTGTCTTTTCGTCCGGTGACTGCCGGGTTGGCGCTACAGGTTCACGTCTTCAAAAACCGCCTGCGGCCCTGTAGCCGCCGCAGGCCGTTCGTCTTCGTCGGGAACCAGCGTCGTTCCCGAACTTTCGGATGTGATGAATTGGTCCAGCCCCACGTCTTGGAAGGTGCGATGCTTTTGTTTCAGCGTCTTTTCCATCTGCGCGGGAGAAAGTGGCTTCGGCGGCGCTTGAAAATCACGGTGCCAAGCGCTGCTGCCGAAGTATTTCCGCACCGCGTCAATCACGGCGTCCTCGTCCGACCACTTCCGCACGGCGCGCTTGTCTACGAGCTTCCACCCATCGATCTTGTGACCCTTGTCGATGGCGTCGGATACGACGGCGCGCACCTGGGAAAGCCAAGACACGATGAGTTCGGCCTGCGAGAGGATCGCGCCAAGTTCGTCGAGTGGGATCAGGTTCGCCGCCGGCGGGGTCGCGGTGACATCATCGAATTGGGTCCGGGCCGTCTCTAGAGCCTTCTCGCGAAGCGTCGGGCAACGCCCGGCATGCGGGCACCAACGGCAATGTGTCCCAGCGTGGTATGTCGTGTTCGTTGACAAAACAGACACAACGGCAGGGCGAAGAACTGTGTCGGCCCAAATGAAAAGGTCCAGCGTCGGAATAGTCCAAGACCGGACAGGTCCGGCTCTATGCTGCGCGCGCGGCTGCACAACGGTCATGGTGACATAGCGCGGCAGTCTGCGCGCCACGCTCAAAGCGTGATAGACACCGCCGAGGCCATAATACATGAACTGCGTGTTGCCCTTGGCTTCGACCGGCACGCCGACACCGTGCTTGTAATCCACGACATGCAGCGTGTCGCCGCACAGCGCGAGGAAATCCGATGTGCCGAATAGCGGCGTCGGACATTTTTCGCCTTCGTTTTCCCACAGCGGAGACAGCGAAACCCCCTGCTCGATCCAGAACAGGCCAAACGGAAGCGAGCGAATATGATCGAGATAGACCTGCACGGCCGCAGCCATATCCCGGTCAACTTTGAAGCCCTCGAATTCCAGGCCGACGTAAAGGTCTGCGTCTTTCACGTCGCGCAGACACGTTTCGGCCAAAGCGTGCGCAGCCGTGCCTTCTGCGGCATAGATGCTCCCTCTCCGTTGGGGCGCGTCCGGGCGCATGGAAAGCTCCCCGGACTTCGTGCAGTTCAGCCAGATATGCGAACTGCTTGCAGACAGAACGGCGTGCGCGCGCTTGGTCATCGGTCAGCCCTGCCGGTTCTGGATCGCTTCGACCTTCTGGAGGAAGGCATGGCCGTGCGCGTCCGCGTCGAGATCGCGGAAGCTCTTGACGGCGAATTCCGTCAGCAGCGACATGACGGCCTGTTTCGTCGCGCCGTTGTAGAGCTGCATGGCGATGTCGAAAGCCTTGTCATAAGCCTCCTGCGGTGACAGCGCCGGCGTCTGTTCGGGTTCGGGGGTCTGTTCCACCCCTTCCGGGTCGTGGGTTGCATCTTCCGGCGCATCCGCCGGTTCATCGGCGGGTTTGTCTTCGGCCTTCGGCTTGCGGGTGCGCGTCTTCTGTCCCTTGTCGGCCGTATCGCTCGGTGCATCCTGCTTTTCCGTGACGCCGAGAACGGTCTTCACCATGATGCCCCGCGTAGCGATTTCCGACAGCAGCTCGACATCGGTGTAACCCGCGAGGCCCTTTTCATCCGCAGCAGCGATGTCTTGGCCGAGCATGCCAATCGCCATCATGCGAAGTTGCTCGCCAAGCTCCTGAATATCGCTCGCAACAACCCTTAGTTCCAAAGTCATTTTCTCATTCCCTTCATAAGATGAATATTATCCGTCAAAAGAACGCCGCTAGATCGTTCGTTTTTCTGACAATTACTTTCATAAGAATTTCATCAACCGTGTCTTCCGCGTACATCAGCCGAGCTAAGACAGGTTTCGACTGCCCGATGCGGGCGGCCCGCTTGCCAAGCTGAAAATTATACAGGGGGGTCCATGATGGTTCGCCAATGATGACTTGGTTCGCGGCGGTAAGCGTCAGCCCTTCGCGGCAAACAACTGATTGCCCGATGAAAGTTCTTGTGTTTGGATCATTCTGAAACTGGTCTACCAACCTGACACGGTCGGCTGCGGGGGTCCTGCCGTCTAGGATAACATTCCCATAGTTCACCAAACGTTCCGCCAATGTGTCAATAGCTTTCGTGTGGTGGAGGAATATTATCCTCTTTTCAGTGGGGTTATCCGCCAGCTCCCAATCCACCAGATCGCCTATGGCTTCGGCCTTGAGAAAGCCAACCAGGTGCTGCTGTGTCGCAAGAGCTAGTTCGTCGCTCCGCAGAGCCGTCAATATCTCGTCTTCTGTGCGACAGCCGGCGATGATCGATTTAAGCTTCTGATCGGCTTCTGCGACAAGCTGCCGCATCCTCTCGGTTTTCGGCTTGATGGAGATCGGGCAATCGACAAACCGCAGCGGCGGCAGGTCGCGCAACACGTCTTCCTCTTTGCGCTGGATGTAGACCGGAGCAATCATCTGCCGCAGCTCAGCGACATTTTTCGAGCCTTTGATGACCCGCAGCGTCGCTCCGCCAAAGCGCTCATTGACGACAACGCAATATTCGTCCTCGAACTGACGAAGCGTCTGCATTTTCCCGTGCTTCGTCTGGATAAGACCCGGAAAGAGCGCGGCAAGATGGGGGTACATTTCACCGGCATGGTTGAGCAACAGCGTCCCGGACATCGGCCACCAGTATGTGGGATCGACCGGATTGCTGCGGCGCAAATCGCCGTAGATCGCCTTGGTGCGATTCGATGCGACGTTTTTTAGGGCATGGGCTTCATCGATGATGATGACATCCCATTTCGCATTGATGACGAGTTTCGCCCACTGGTTCGTCGCGCGACGGCGCGCCTTATCACGCATGGAAAACTTGTCGTAGTTGACGATGCAGACGGCGGGACCGACCTGCGGAAACGTCGTCAAGCGCCTGTCTGCGCGATGGATCGGCGGTAGAGGATCAGCAGTCTCGACCGACCACCACAGGTGAAACTCGCGCTCCCAATTCGCCAGCAAGACAGCCGGGCAGATCACAAGGATGCGCTTCGCGCGGACCTTGGCTGCGGCCGCAATGGCCTGCGCAGACTTCCCTAGGCCCGGCTTGTCGCCCATGATGCAGGCATGCGCGCTCGCCAGCAAATCCCGGCCGGTACGCTGATAGTCGAGAAGCGCCCTATTGCTCATCACTTGCGCTCCCGCTCTCCAGAACGGTCGCAGGGACGCCGGCGATAAGGGCGTGGACGGAAGAAACCTGACGGTTTACCGCCTGGGCGATCATCGCAAAGGTCATGCCGAATTCGTGCCTGGCGCGGAAACAGAACTCCCGGCGCGCTGCGACGATTTCAGGTCTGCGAGACGGCCCCTTGATGTCTTCCACATCAAGGCCGCGCCGAACCGCGATATCGAACATGAGACGTTCGTGGTTGCTCGTCATCGTGTGTGATCCATGTTCTTTGTGTATGCCACCAAAGCCAACAAGGCGGCGTCGGCACGGCCGTTGTCTTTCTTCCGGGCGAACAAGTTGGCGCTCTTCGGGAAAAGCTCGACAGCCTTCCCGCGCGAAGCGTCCTTGTCTTTGCCGATCAATCCGACTTCCGCCTTCCACTTGTTGGGGGCTATGAAGACGGTGGGGATGCTTTTCGCAGCCACAATTCCGCGAATGACGCCGAAGGCCGTCCCGAACTTGAATGCGGAAGACGAACCATCCGTTGGCATGGAATGCACATCCTCGATGACCGCGAGGTCGATGTCGCCAAGGGCCTCAACATGACGCGCAAGCAATCCGTCGACCAGGCTGTTACGCCCCTTCGGCCCGGACTTCGCCACCGGCATGTCGAAGACCCGCAGCGACATAAAGACGGTGTCCAGAAGGACAATCGCGCCGGACAGTCCGGGATCTACGCCGAGGATGCGAGCCATGTTCCTGACCCCTCACACCGCCGCGCGGACAGCGGCGTCTTTCGCCTCAAGGAGCTTCCGCAGGGCGACCGCGCGCTCCGCATTGCGCGGCGTCGTATCCACGATCAGGCGCGCGAGATCGCAGAACGGTTTGGAGCGGGCGCGAAGCCCTTCGGGCAGGTGTCCATAGTGGAAAAACCGCAGAATGCCTTCTTTTGCGATTTCTTCCGGCGTGAATTCGGTCGGCGCGGGATGGATTTCGGTGGACATAGGCGAGCCTTTCACTGGTTGTTCGGGCTTGAAAGAAGGTCTTGGATGTGATGGGCCGGCACATGCGGTGCGAGCGTTTCGGCCGCCCGGATAACCGGGATATGCCACCGCGTTGCAACCGCATGCCTATGTCGCCACAGGCGGATGCTGCCAGTGCTTGGCGGGCGGTATCCGAGCCGCGCGATTTCCGCGTTGATCGCTCTTGGATCGCCGAGGGCGTCCAGCAATTCGGGAATGTCTTTTGGCAGATTATCGTTCATGGGGCGTTGTGTCGTTTGTGTTCTGTTAACCAACACCACAACACATAAGCTAACACAACACGAAACACAACGTTTCCGGTTGAAACAACTGATTGGATCATGTTACAAGACGAAACAACAAGGACAGGACAACGATAGGACACACGAATGAAACGCCGGAGACGCATGTTGATGGCCCCGACAGACGCAAACGATGTCGACGGCTCTCCCGCGAACGAAATCGTCCGCTCCGAGACATTCGCGCGTAACCTGCACCAAGCGATGCTGGACAGAGGCATGTCGCAATCCGATTTGGCGCGCGCCTTGTGGGGGGAGACGACGACGCCGGAAGGCAGGACAGTCGCGAAATCCCGCGAACGGATCAGCGTTTACCTGCGAGGCAGGACGATACCGACGACGCAGACGCTCCGCAGCATCGCAGAAGTGTTGGGGATGACGCCGGAGGAATTGGCCCCGAACGTGATCGGTGCCGCGGTAGACAGGGATAACCCGGAATTTTCAATGTCTATGGTCGCAGGGCACTCAGACAAGGTGTTTGTGCGTGTCTCGAAACTCCTGCCTTTGCACTATGCAGTCGAGATTGCGAACATCATCGACCGTGCAGAAAAACACAGCAAGGGCCTGCTGAAAGATGACCAGTGACGCCCATAAGAACGGAGCGGCCGTAGGGGGTCTGCGGGGGGTGTATATCGAAGATATATACACCCCCCGCAAAACCCCCGGCGGATTTTCGCTTTCCGACCCCCTTTTGACGGACGCCGAAGCTGCGGCGCTCGTGCGACGCAAACCGTCGACCATCGCGCATTGGCGCAGACACGGCGGCTTGCCCTATATTCCCGGCCGGCCTTGTCTTGTTCGTTTGTCTGTTTTGGTGGCATACATCCAACAACAAGAAGACACGAAGACAGGCCGGAACGGGCGTGAAGACATAACAACAAAAAACCTAGACACAGGAAACACCAAACCATGCAAACCCCACAAAACACCAACACCAACACCAGCGAGCCAACACTCGCCAAAAACAGGCACGGCAAATGGGAAATCCGGTTCTCCGAAAAAGGCCCGGACGGAAACTGGCGCAGCAGAACGGTATCGACGCGCGAAACTAGCAAGCCTGCGGCGCAAGCGTTCCTGAAAGAGTGGTTGAAGACGGAAGAAACCGTACAGAAGAAAGCCGACAACCAGGACGTTGCGACCATCATCGAGCGCTACCTGAAAAATCGCGGCGGCGCGTCGGAGAAATCGGTTCTCAAGCAGGTGAAGGCTTTCTTCGGTGACTGTCTGCCGCTGGAGATCGACGCGGACCTTATTCGCGAATACCGCGAGACGAAAAGCCACGCGAAAGACAGCACGGTCCGCCGGCATTTGGCCTCGCTGATCGCAGCCTTGAATTACTCGGCCGATCACAAGCACATTCCGCAAGCGGACCTGCCGCTGATCGAGCTGCCGCCGCAGGGCAAAGGCCGCGAGCTGTTCCTTGACGAGGACCAAGAGGCTGAATTTCACGCGCTGGCAATGGGCGACAGCATCGGCAAATCACGGCTCACGCGCGTAACTCGCTTTGTGGGAATCGCTCTGGACACCGCATCGCGGAAAGGCGCAATCGAAACGTTGACCTGGGATCGCGTGGACCTGAAACACGGCTTGATCGATTTCCATGTGTCCGGCGCTGCCGAAACGAACAAGCGGCGCGTGAAGGTGCCTATTTCGGACCGCCTGCGGCCGCTTCTGGAGCGCGCCTATAGCGAAAGGGAGACGGACCCGGAGACTGGAAAATCCTTCGTGATCGACCGGGGCGCAATTCGCAAGGCATACTCGACATTTCTGAAAACGACGCCTTATCCGTGGGTTACTCCGCATGTCATGCGGCACACCTGGGCGACCCTTGCGGCGCGTAACGGCGTCTCCTTGTGGGATATCGCCGGCGTTCTCGGAGATAACGAGGCAACGGTGCGCAAGCACTACCTGCACCATTGCCCGGACCATCTGCGCGGCGCTGTGAACCATCGAAAATTTTTTTAGAAACCCTCTTGCGTGGTGTTTCATGTTGAAATATGTTGTATCAACAAACAGCAACGAAACACCGCGAAAGGACGGTCACAGCGATGTAGATGGAAAAAGGGAAATGGGTTCAAGAGCAAGTTGATTTTGTCGTCTCTCACTATCTCAAAGATATGACACGGCAAGAAATCGCAAAAGCGATAGGCAAGACAGACGCTAGCGTGAAAAATCTCGTAAAACGTCTCGGGTTGTCTGATCCGAAAAAGAGGAAAAATCGACAAAGCGAACTTCTAAGACAGAAACATGCCAGCAATTCAACGTTCCGGGCAGGTTTCGACGCCTTGGTAAACCGCAGGCGAAAGTATGACATTCCCGACGACTTGCGCAAGAAAGCATATCGTCTCGCAAGTAAGATGCGACAAGCGGGTATTGACCCGAGCGAAATCACAAAAAACGTACAAGAACATATAAGGAAACACCATAATGAACCTCTCCATCAACATCGACGTGAATAGGGTTCTCAAGGGCGGTGTCTTGGACAAAGAAACCACCGCGGTTATTCAGGGGTTCTGCAAAGTCCTCGAAGCCCTGGACACGATACCCGGCAAAAAGAACGTCTACACTCGCGACGTTCTCGCAGACGCTGCCGTCGAGCTGCACCTGCGCGGAAAGACGGAACTCTCCGATCTGGTCGTTGCCGCTATCGATCAGCAAAAGATGACGCTCTACGCTGCGATGTCCATGTTCACCGCCGTCCAAATCATGGCGGACGGCGCCATGAAGGGTAAATCCCTTGCCGAGACGCTTGCGACGCTCGGCACGCTCCAAAACCGCTGATCTGGAGGGACACACGCCATGGCTTCCATGCGGCTTACCAACGCACACCGCGACGAAATACTGTCTCGCGCGCTGAAACACGCTTTCGGCGCGCAGGTGGAGAAGCTTCGGGATGCGTATATCTCCCTTGCAAACGACGTTTACGACGACGTTTTCAGCGAAGCGGATCGCAAGAGAATCGACGCGATGCCGGAAGGGTGGTTGCCGGTCGACGGCGAGGTCTATGTGTGCTTTAGCAGCTCGCATTGCCGTCTCGCTTTCAATGGTCGAAACGCGCGAATTCGGGGCCAGAACCTGTGCGAAATCGGCGCGACGGTCTATCGCCGGTTCCCCAATAAGCAAAGGGGCGCGTGTCTGGAGGTCTACAGCGCCGCACACAAGCTGTCCGAACGCTATGAAACGCTCCGCGACACCTACACGGATTTGCAGGAAAAAAATCGACGCGGTGACTGTCAAGACCCGTGCTGCGCTGAACCGTGCCACCACTTTGAAAAATCTCTTGGAGGGTTGGCCCGAAATCGAGCCCTTCACGACGTTCATTCCATCGGACAAGCCGTCCCTTCCGGCGATCCAAACGGCGGTGCTGAACGGTCTTCTGGACCTGCCTGTGGAAGACAAGGAAACCGCCTGATTTCTTCGCCAAGCCTCCGTGTCTGCTTTGTCGGCAGACACGGATAATCACAGGCCAACGCCATAAACGATCCGAACGCGGCGGAACCGCGATAACCCAAAGGAAACACCACATGAATGCGATTGCGAATAATGCTGCCGATCAGAAGACCGACTGGACGAAGATCGACACGCAAATCAAGCACCGAGGCAAGGAAATCACCCTGCCGGCCGATCCGGCGAACATGGACTACGACGACGCCATCAACACGCTGGCGCGCGTGCGCGATCAGGAAAATCAGGAATTCGATGTCAACGAACTCGTCGCCGGCGCTCCGTGGGACACGCTTGTCGCTATCTACCGCGCGATGCAGGAAATCTACGGCGTCGTCCTTTCCGAGAGCATCAAGACGTTCTTCGGTGAAATCAAGCCTGAATTCGAGACGGTGCATACCGGCCCCGGCGACAATGACCGTATTCAGGTGCCTTCCGGTCAGATGAGCCTTCCGGGTGTCTCGAACCCCGTCTATGTCTCCATGACCATTCATGGGACGATCATCCAAGGCACTGTCCGCAAGCGCGACCGCGCCCGGCTGGTCGAAATCGCCAACCGCGCCCGCGAAATCGTCCGCGCCGCGTCGGTCTACAAGGGCAAGGCGATCCGGCTCAACGTCGACGATAACGGCGACCTTGAACTGACGGTGCAGCCCGAATTCCTCGACCTGTCCCGCGTCCGCGAGAGCGACATGATCCACACGCGGGAAACCGAGGCGCTGATCCGCACGAACATCCTGGCGCCGCTCAAGCACACGGCCGAGTGCCGGCGGAACCGCATCCCCCTCAAGCGCGGCATTCTTCTGGAAGGCAAGTACGGCACCGGCAAGTCGCTTACTTCGCGCGTCACCGCCAAGGTGGCGACGGACAACGGCTGGACGTTCATCATGCTCAATCGGTCGCAGGGTCTGCGGGCGGCCATCGAATTCGCCCGCACCTATCAGCCGTGCGTGATCTTCGCCGAGGACATCGACCGCGCCGCCGACCGTGAAGACGAAGACGTGAACGACCTGGTCAACCTGCTGGATGGCCTGATCTCGAAGGAAATGGAAATGATGGTGGTTCTCACCACCAACCATATCGAAAAGATCGACCGCGCCCTGCTGCGCCCCGGTCGTTTCGATGCGGTGATTTCCATCGACGCGCCGGACGCGGAAACGGCCGAGCGCATCCTTCGCGCCTATGCCGGCGAGCTGCTGGCGAAGAATGCGGACCTGTCTTCGGTCGGAGACATCACCGCAGGCATGATCCCTGCCCCCATTCGCGAGGTCGTGGAACGCGCCAAGCTGTCCATGCTGACCGAGGGTCGCACGTCCCTGACCGTCGATGACCTGCGCATCAGCGCTATCGGCATGAAGCGGCACGTTGCCCTTCTGGAACCGAAGCCGGAAGCCAAGACTTCCGCCGAAATGTTCGCGGAGGGCTTCGTCGGCCTGATCGGTGAAAAGATCGTCCAGAACGAAGACGCGGCAAGCTCCAAGGACGTGCAGAACCTGCACAAAACCATCATCGGCGGCTTCATGGACAGCGCGACGCGCGTGCAGAAGGTCAGCGCGGCGGCGCAAGCTGCGGCAAACAGCGCAGGCAAGGCGGCAGAGCTTTCGGAAACCGCAGTCGACAAGGCTGATGAAATTCTGGAAGCCCTCGAAGACTAAGCCGAGACACGCGAAAACAAGGCGGTGCCCCCGTTAGCCGCCTTGTCCGTGGAAGGGGCTGCACCCAACCCCCTGCCTGTGCAGCCCCTTTCATCACCCCTTCTTCCAAGACAGGAACCGAAACCATGACCCGTGTTGAACGTACCTTTGAATTCAATCCGACATCGGACCGCACGTTGGGTTTGCTGCTTTCTGTCCACGACAGGCTGGATAACAACCCCGTCGAAGCATTCCACGCCTTGATGTCTTCCGCAGTCGTGGCCGCAGCAATAATTCAGGTGGACCCGGAAGAATTGTCGAAGATTGTTTCGCAGCTTTTTCCGTATGCTGTGCAGGCCATCAAAGACAATCCAGACATTTTCAACATCACCTACAAGGACGGCACGGCTGCGAATGGTGCGCTGCAATAGCGCACCTTCTTTCAACTGCCAGCCAACTTTTGACAGGACCAGAGAAATGACGAAGTACGTCGCAACCATTAAATTCGAGCCGATCCATCAAGACACGCTTACGCTGCTGGATATGCAGTATGTGTTGAACGGCAAGAACCCCGTCGCAGCATATGGCCGCCTTTTGTCCGCGACGCTTGTCGCCGCAGCTATGCTCGGTCTTTCCCGCGAGCAGATGGACGAACAGCTTGATTCGATGTTCGACGCCGCCCACCGCGCCGTCAACGAAAGCACGCACATCTTCGGTAAAGGCCCTGCGCCGGACGAAGACCTGTCGGACGTGGAGAAGCTGCAATGACCAAATATTACGAACTCGTTGAGCGCGAGACGCCACCACCCGGCAGCGGCGGGCTTGCTACCGCAGCGTTTCTTTGCTGCGGTCTTTGCGGCAGGACGATAGACAGCATGGGCGGTCCCGGACACGGGGCTGTCTGTGAACCCTGCGGCGATGAACTGATCGTCGGTCGCCTGCGCGGTGCCGTTGTTTGGGAAGATGTTTCCGAAAACGGGCAAGAAGTTGCACCTGCTCTGGATGCGCGGGAGGCCGGACAGCTATGACCTTCCATATTGGCATAGCCATGGTCTGGTTCAGTGGATTTGGCGTTGGCTTTCTTGTCTGCGCTGTTTTGACCGATCCGAAACGAAACGGGGCTGACCATGACGATCAGCTTTGAAGGCTTCGTGGTCCTCCCACCCCTCATGTCTTGGGAGGCAAAGGACAAAGACAAAATCTATGCCGACATGGCGATGTCTTCGTTTGCCCGCACCGCCGAACTCGCTTGGCAGAAGTTTGTCGGTTTTTCCGCCCTTAGAACCGAAGCGCCAACGCTTATCCGGCGCTGGCATGACCGTGGTTATCGCGTCGCGAAGGTCGCAGTCACTATCGAGGAACCAGAAAAATGACGCACAAGGATTTGAAAGCTACGCTGGAAAAGTGGCGCATCACCCAGACACAGTTTGCGCGCTGGATTGGCGTGACAAACTGCACCGTGAACCTTTGGGCGAATGGTCGCGCTCCCATCCCCGGCTATGTCGAAATCATCGTCAATCTGGTCAACTGCATGACGCACGCGCAGAAAGATGCTGTCTTGCATAGCATCGCTTCCGCCCGCTGACGGGATGGTGCGTCATGAGTTGGCAATTCGCGAAGATCAAGAACAAGGTCTTTGTCTACAAGGACGGCAGCATAAACCCCGTCTTCACCTTCGAGCGCCGCAAGAGCGATGATCGTTTCGCTGGACACGGGATGTCTTTCAAGACGCAGGTGGCAATCGAAAAATGGGTCGAGCGGGAAGGTCATCTGCATCTGTTGAAGGCGCTCTAGCGGGGCAACTGGCCTAGTATCCACTGGTTGCCCTGCTTATTTCCGCAGCCCAGACACCGAAGCTTAACCCGCAGGGGGCCAAGGTAGGTGTTTTTTCCCCACTTACGTTGCAGCCCCCATCGGTCAAGCCATGCGGTGCGTTCGCATCTTTGGCACCAAGCGCCCAAGGCGACGTAATCCTCAATCTCCCCGAATGTCGTGTTTTCCGGCTGATCGAGTGCGCCGACATATTTGATTCCGCCTTTTGGGATCAGCGGCGGGGTTTGGCAGGGGTGTCTCATGTAGCCTGACTACACCATGAACGTAACAAGAACAAATCACATTTTGGAGCAAGACATGTCCACGATGAAATGGGACGAATTTTTCATGGAGCATGCGCGCCTCGCCGCGCGCAAGTCCAAGGACACGACGCAGGTAGGCGCGGCGCTGATCGGCCCGGACGGCGAAGTCCGCCTTACCGCCTTCAACGGTCCGCCGAAGGGCGTAGCGGACCTGCCAGAGCGTTTCGTGCGGCCGACCAAGTATCTGTTCGCCAGCCATGCGGAAGCCAATCTGATCGCCTTTGCAGCTCGCGCCGGCATTCAGACGAAAGACTGCCTCGTCTACGTTACCCACGCTCCTTGCGCTGGATGCGCCCGCACGCTCATTCAGGCAGGGATTAGGGGCGTGGTCTATGCCGAAGGCACAACGTCCATGCCGCAGGCAGAATTCGACGCTGCTGCAACCATGTTCAAGGAGGCTGGCGTCGTCTCTCTGCCGATTGACGCCGGCCCATAATCACGGCGATTTCTCTACCTCAGACCCGCCCTACGGCGGGTTTTATTTTGTCCGTTATGTCTGGCAGACACGGGGCAACAACGATAGACACAACGCAGCTAGTGCTGCGGTTAGTGCAGAACCGCAGCACTATGGACAAATTGGTGTGTCGTGTTGTACCGACTAAACACTAGCGATTTCAAGGAGTTGTTGGTGCCGCTTGCGTGACTCGAACACGCGACCCCATCATTACGAATGATGTGCTCTACCAACTGAGCTAAAGCGGCCCGGACCTTGACGCTGCAAGGTCACGTCGGTCTTTTCAGACCGGACGGTGCGCTGATAACCAAAAGCCTTTCGGAATGCAAGACCGAAATTGAACATTGCGCAGTTTGTTTGCGCGGCGGCGAGGTTTACTGGCCCGACGCCAGCCGGTCGGGAATGAAACTTTCGGTGCAGCTTCGATTGCGGCCCTGGTTCTTGGCGCGGTAGAGCGCTTCGTCGGCGCGGCGGAAGACGGTTTCGCGGCCCACATCCTCCTCGCGCACGAAAGCGAGGCCAGCGCTGGTCGTGATCGGCATGCCGAGGCGCACCACCGGCGCGGCTTTTCTGGAAAAGGCCACCCGGATGCGCTCGACCGCCGCCATGGCTTCCTGGCCGGCGCATTCGCGCATCACCACCACGAATTCCTCGCCGCCCATACGCGCCGCGAGCGCGCCTTCGGCCAAGTTCTCCTCCAGCGTCTCGGCGAAGCGGCGCAGCACCTCGTCGCCAATGTCATGGCCGAAGCGGTCGTTGATCGATTTGAAGCGGTCGAGGTCGAACACCGCCACCACGTCGCCCGGCTGAATCGGCGTGACGGCCAGCGCCTCGAACAGCGCGCGCCGGTTGAACAGCCCGGTCAGCCAGTCGGTGCGCGAAGCGGTCTGGTAACGTTGCGCGATGCGGGACTGGTTGAGGCTGAGCGACAAGGCGCCGATGCCGGTGGTGCCGACCATAGTCATCACCGCGTTGAGGCTTTCCGCCCAGTTGCGCGGGGCTTCGGTCAGCACCCATGTCTGCCGGTGCAGCAGCACCGCGCTGCACAGCGCGAAGGACAGCGCCGCTAGCATGTAGAGCGCAGAAACGGCGACGATGGAGGCCGGCGCTTCGGGCCGCCGCTCCCAATAGAGCGCGCCGGACAGAGCAAGCGACGCCGCAGCCGCGCCGTTGAAGACGATGACGCCCACCCCCGTCGCGCCCAGAAAGGACGGGATGTCGATCAGCGCCAAGAGCACTAGGCATATGCCGACGACGAAGCGCGCGCGCGTCTTGCGGCCGGCGAAATCGCGCGCCGAGACGTAGATCGCCGCCACGCCGACGATCTCAAGGCTGAAGGCGATGATGGAGGCGATCCGAAACGGCAGCGACGAGGCGTAATAGATCAGCGCGCCGCTGCCCAGGAAGATCATCGCCAGCGTCCAGCCCAGCAGGAACTTGTCCTTGCGCTGCTGCAGCCAGATGCTCCAGATCGTCAGGCCCAGCGCCACAGCGCACACACCCGATGCGAAAAAGAGCGTGTTGGGATCGATCGCCACCGTTGCGTTCATTTATCGAAACTCGAATATTACGTTCAGCAATCAAGATAAAACAAACTATTGAAGAGTTTTTAAAAGGAATTCGGCCGTTTGTCCATGCGGCGAAAAATGCGTGCGGGCCGCCGGCCCGCACAACCGCATGGCGAAATGCGCCCCGCCCGCCTTCAGCGCATCACGAAGGGATTGGGCGTGTCCTTGGCGAAGGACAGCCAGACGCTTTTCGTCTCCAGGAAATCGTAGATGGCGTCCTGCCCGCTCTCGCGGCCCATGCCGGAATTCTTCACTCCGCCGAAGGGCATCATGTAGGAGACGGCGCGATAGGTGTTGGTCCAGACCGTGCCGGCGCGCAGCCGCCGGGCGGCGGTGAAGGCGCGCGCGATGTCCGAGGTCCAGACGCCGGCGGCCAGGCCGTAGGCGGTGTCGTTGGCGAGGCGATAGGCCTCCTCGTCGTCGTGGAAGCGGATGACCGACAGCACCGGCCCGAACACCTCCTCCTGCGCGATGCGCATGTCGTTGCGCACGCCGAAGAACACCGTCGGCTCGATGAACCAGCCGTCGCCGCATTCGGGCCGCTCGGCCGGTTTGCCGCCCATCGCCACCTGTGCGCCTTCCGCCTTGGCCATGTCGATCATCGACAGGATGCGCTTATATTGCGGGCGCGTGGTGACGGGGCCGACCTGCGTGGCCGGGTCCATCGGGTCGCCCATGCGCGCGGTGGCCGCCAGTTTCAGAAATTTTTCCAGAAATTCGTCATGGATCGAATCGTGCACCAGAAGCCGCGATCCGGCGATGCAGGTCTGGCCCGTGGCAGCGAAGATGCCCGACACCACGCCCTTGACCGCATTGTCGATATCGGCGTCGGGAAAGACCAGTTGCGCCGACTTGCCGCCCAATTCCAGCGTCAGCCGCTTGAAATTGCCGCTCGCCTGCTGGGCGATGCGCCGCCCGGACGCTTCGCCGCCGGTGAAGGCGATCTTGTCGATATGCGGATGGGTGGAGATCGCCTCGCCCACGTCCTGCCCGAAGCCGGTGATCACATTGACCACGCCCTTGGGAAAGCCTGCCTCCTCCACCAGCCGCATCAGCTCCAGCGTCGAGGCGGAGGTGAATTCGGACGGCTTGATCACCATCACGCAGCCGGCGGCGAGCGCCGGGGCCATCTTCCACGTCAAGAGCAGCAGGGGCGAGTTCCACGGCGTGATCGCCGCCACCACGCCCACCGGCTCGTGGCGCGTATAGGTGAACATGTCGGCCTTGTCGATCGGCGGCACGCCGCCCTCGACCTTGTCGGCCAACCCCGCGAAATAATAGAACCATTGCGGGATATAGCCCACCTGCCCGCGCATTTCGGCATAGAGCTTGCCGTTGTCCTGCACTTCGGTCGCGGCGAGATGGTCGGCGTCGCGGGCGATGAGGTCGCCGAGCCGGCGCAGCAGATGGCCGCGCTGGGTGGCGGTCAGCCGCGACCAGTCGCCCGTGTCGAAGGCGCGGCGCGCGGCGGCCACCGCAAGGTCGACGTCGCGCGCGTCGCAGCGGGGAATGCGCGCCCAGACCTGCGCGGTGAAGGGATCGTGCGATTCGAACGTCTCGCCCGATTGCGCGGCGACCCATTCGCCGTCGATGAAGCAGCGGAATTCCTTGACGCCTGGCGTTCTGGGCATGTCGACCTCCCTGTTGTCGCGCCAGCATCGCCGATTTTCGCCATCGCTTCAAATAACACCGTCGATGGCGGTCCATAGGAAAATGTTATCCCGAAGGCGCATTCCGCGCCGGTTGAATGTCGACAATCTCCACGCGGGATTTTATGGTCGCCGCGAATTTCCCCTCACGGAGCAGCAGCAAGACATGTCCCTACCGCAAAAGATCGGCTTCATCGGAACCGGCGTGATCACCGACGCCATGGTGCGCGGCCTTCTGGCCGAGCCGGCGGCCGTCGCCTCCGTCCTCGTCTCGGCGCGCAACGCCGAAACGGCCGCGAAACTCGCCGCCGATCTCGCGGCCGTCGAGGTTGTGGACGACAACCAGGCCATCGTCGACCGCTGCGACACGGTGTTTCTGGCCGTGCGCCCGCAGGTGGCGGAATCCGTCATCCGGCCCTTGCGCTTCCGCGACGGCCAGACGGTGATCAGCGTCGTCGCGGCGGTGGACCGCGCCACGCTTCTCGACTGGATCGGCGCCGAGGTGGAGCTGGCGCAGGCGGTGCCGCTGCCCTTCGTCAGCCGGCGCAAGGGCGTGACGGCGATCTATCCGCGCAACGCGCAGGCCGCCGCCATTTTCGGCCTGCTCGGGACCGCTGTGGAATGCGACACGCGCGAGGAATACGATCTTCTCGCCGCCGCCAGCGCGGTGATGGCGACCTATTTCGGCGTCATGCACCGGCTGACGGAATGGCTGGGCGGCAAGGACCTGCCGCAGGACAAGGCGCGCGCCTATCTCGCGCCGCTCTTCGCCGAACTGTCGCAGACGGCGCTGGATGCGGTGGGCAGGCATGACGGTTTCATCGAGCTGAGCGGCGAATTCGCCACCAAGGGCGGGCTCAACGAGCAGGTGTTCCGAGATTTCGAGCGCCATGGCGGCACGGCGGCGCTGACGCAGGCGCTGGACGGCGTGCTGAAGCGGATCACCGGTTAAGACCGGCGACGACGCAGGAACGGCGCGGCGACGCCCGCCGCGCCGGCGAGCGCCAATCCGGCCGCGGCGGCCAGCGTCGGCGGGTGGCCGGGCAGATCCTCCCAATGCGGGGTGATGAACTCCGCCGTGTTGAAGGCGGCGTCGGAATAGCGGCAGCCGATGAAGGCCGCGCCGACCCGCGCCGCGTCGGCGTCGATGCGCGAGACCAGCGCCTCCGCCGCCGCGCGCGTTTCCGGCATGGCGCGCATGCGCAGAAGCAGCGCCTTGTCGGCGGCGAGATAGGCGTGGGCGCATTCGTTGAAGGGGCTCGCCTCGTCGCGGAGCGCGCCGGGCGCGAGGCCCCAGGCGCAATAATAGGAAAATTCGATCGCGGAATAATTCATCAGCCGGCGAAAGGCCGGATCGGTGTTGACGACGCCTTGCGCCAGCCGATGGATTTCGCCGCGATAGGCGGCCAGCACCGGCATTTCGCCATGCGAGACGGCGTCGAAGGCGACGCCCGACCTGTCGCCGCCGCCACGGCGCGAATGGGCGGCGGCGGGGCTCGCCACCAGGAAAGCGACGAGCAGCCCAAACGCGAACGCCGCATCGGGGATGCGGCGTTCGCTGATTACGTCTGGCGTCACGCGAAGCGCGCGGCGCGGTAATTGCCGCTCTGGCTGAGCTGCTTTTCCGCCATATAGCCGAAGACCACCGACATCACGCTCCAGATCACCGCATGGATGCCGACCGAGGCGATGCGGAAATTATAGAGCGTCAGGGCAGGGAAGTTTTCCGGCACTTCGTTGATCGCCGGCAGGACCAGGCAGACCAGGGCGATGAAGACGACATAGGCGAGGCCGGAGACGATCGCCGCGTTCCACGCGCCCATCTGCGCGGCGAGCTTGCGTGCCAGCGTGAAGGCCGCGCCCATGCCGACGATGGAGGCTATGAGCATGACGAAGAACAGGCCGGTGCGCACGCCGATGGTCTCGGGATCGCCGACGGCGGGCGGATTGGGGGGATATTTCAGCCCCGGCACGACGATCAGCGCCACGAAAGCGGCGAGGCCGATGACGGCGGCGAGCGAACGCGGGCCGAGCCGGCCGGCGCGGCCGAAGGTGGCGGCGAAGACCAGCGAGAACAGGCCGCCCATGGCGGCGCTGTAGACCATCATGCCGGTGAAGAGGCCGAGCCCGGCCTGCGTCTGGCGGCTGACGAGCTCGGGCTCCTCGGCCTCGTGCGCGGCGGCGGCCGCCGCTTCCTCGAAGGCGATGGCGCGATCCACCGACGGCTCGCCGAAGGTGCGCGCGAAACCGAACGCCAGAAGGCCGGCGATGAGCCCTGCGATCATGCCTCGCAGCAAAAGTTGACCAGTCATTTCAGCTTCCCTTCTCAGTGGCAGGGAAAGCCGAGCAGATGCCGGCCGTCATGCACGAATTCATGCACCTGCATGCCGGGCACGATATGGGTGGCGCCTTCCTCGGCGCCGATGAAATAGATGGCGATGACGGCGAGCAGGCCGCCGAAGATCGCCCAGGGCAGCAATTGGCCCACGGGGATCGGCGTGGCGATCGCCGGCGTGTCGTTGTAAGACGCAATCGACATTGAAGTGTCCTCCTTGAATAGCGCGTTCCTAACGGACATGTGCGCCGCAAATCAGGGTCTGGCTTTCGCTGTGATTGCGATTACAGTGGCGCGACCGCGCCAGAATCTCACTGGCTTCCTGACATGAAGCGCGTCATTTATACTTGCGGGAAACTTTCCCGTCAACGCGCCGTCCCCCGCCGAGGATGAATAGAAATGGACCGCAGCACGCGCCTGATCCTGATCTGCCGCGGGGCCGTTTCGGGCAAGGGCGTCTTCGGCGCGCGGCTGCCGCTGGAGCCGGGCCAACGCACGGCGGCCGGGACGCTTGCGGGTTTTGCGCACGGGGCCGAAGCGGTGATGAGCGCGCCGGAAACCAGCGCGAGAGAGACGACGGAGGCGCTCGCCCCGCAAGGCTTCGAGATCGATCCGGGCCTGTCGGACATGGATTGCGGCGCGTGGGAGGGTGAAACGCTCGCCGCCGTCGCCGCGACGCAGGCCGACGCGCTGGCCGCGTGGATGAGCGATCCGCAGGCGGCGGCGCCCGGCGGGGCGTCGGTCGCCGACATGCATCGCCGCGCGGGGCTGTGGCTGGACGAACGCCTGCGGCGGGGCGGGAAGATCGTGGCCGTCACCCATGCGGCCATGATCCGCGCCATGGCTCTCCATGTTCTCGACGCGCCGCTTCAGTCGTTCTGGAAGATCGACGTCGCCCCGCTCAGCGTTTCCACGCTGACCAGCGACGGCCGGCGCTGGGCGATCCGTTCCCTTGGCTGCGGGCAATCTTAGCCGGCTTTTTATACGTATCAGCCCCCGGAAACGCCAAAGGGCGGCGCAAGGCCGCCCTTTGAACTGTTTCATTCCGGCGAACGCTATTTCGCTTCGGCGATATAACGCTCCAGCACCTTCACCGTACCGTCTTTCCACAGCGCGTTCAGCGCCTTGGCGAATTCGGCCGCGAAGACGGGCGACTTGCCGACGTCGCCATAGATATCCTCCATGGCGAGCCATTTCTGCGGATCGGCCTTGGCGGCGCGGGAGGTCGCGACCAGACGGTCCCAGTTGGGATCGTTGGGCTCGATCGTCGCGCCCGATTCCGTCTCGCCGTAGCAATAGCGGCACCACAGCGCCGATTCGAGCGCCAGGCCCGCCACGCCCTGCCCCGCCGCCAGACGGTCGGCGATGGTGGGGATGATGAATTTCGGCTGGCGGTTCGAGCCGTCCAGGCACAGCCGCCGGATCGTGTCGCCGATGGTCGGGTTGGAGAAGCGGCGCTCGATCAGCTCGAAATAGTCGTTGAGGTCCACGCCCGGCACCGGCGGAATGGTGGGGATGATCTCCTCGTGCTCCAGCCGGATCAGGAACTTGCGCACCAGATCGTTCTGCATCGCCTCGTGGACGAAATGGATGTCCATGAGCCCGGCCGGATAGGCGATGGTGGCGTGGCCGCCGTTGAGGATGCGGATCTTCATCAGCTCGAAGGGCGACACGTCGTCGACGAACTGCACGCCCGCCTTCTCCAGCGCCGGACGGCCGGAGGGGAAATGGTCCTCCAGCACCCATTGGATGAAGGGCTCGCAGAAGACCGGCCAATTGTCCTCGACGTCGAAACGCTCCTTCAAGGCCTGCCGCTCGCGGTCGGTGGTGGCCGGCGTGATGCGGTCCACCATGCCGTTGGGGAAGGCCACCGTCTCGCGCACCCAGGCTCCCAGGTCCTTGTCGATCAGCTCCGCCAGCCCCACCACCGCGTCGGCGGTGACATGGCCGTTATGCGGGATGTTGTCGCAGGACATGACGGTGAAGGGCGGAACGCCCGCGGCGCGGCGCGCCCGCAGGCCGGCCAGGACGAGGCCGAACACCGTCTTCGGACGGTCGGGCGCGGCCGCGTCGGCGGCGATGTCGGGATGGCTGGGGTTGAACTTCTGCGTCGCTGGATCGATGAAATAGCCGCCCTCGGTGATGGTCATCGAGACGATGCGGATGGCCGGGTCGGCCAGCCGCGCCACGATGGCCGCCGTGTCGCCCGGCTCGATGAAATCCACCATCGCGCCGGTGACGCGCGCCTGCACATGGCCGGCGTCGCGCTCGACCACCGTGGTCAGCCAGTCCTGCTCCTTCAGCTTCTCCCGGCCCGGCTTCTCGAAGTCGAACACGCCCGCGCCGACCAGCGCCCAGTCGAGATCGTGACCGGCCGAAAACAGCCGGTCCAGATAGACCGCCTGATGCGAACGGTGAAAATTGCCGACCCCGAAATGCAGGATGCCGCCCTGCAAGTCGCCGCGCCGATAGGCCGGGCGGGCCACCTCGTCCGACAGGGCCGGAAGGTTTGCAAGCGAAAGCTTCACCGTCATCGTATCGTCTCCCGTTTCATGCGCCATGGTTCTATCGCAGCGCCAGCCCGTCCGGCCCGAAGCGATGGATCTTCTGCGGGTCCGGCGTCAGGTAGACCTGGTCGCCATGCGAAAGATTCAGCTCGCCCGGCGCGCGCACGTTGATGGTGCCGTGGTCGGTATGGACGTGCAGGAACGTGTCCGAGCCCAGATGCTCGGCCACGCCGACCTTGCCGGCGAAATCGCCCGCGTCGGTCGCGATGCGGACATGCTCCGGCCGGAAGCCCATGGTCTTGGCCCCGAGCCTGGCCGCAGGCTCGCCCTCGATGAAGTTCATCTTCGGCGAGCCGATGAAGCCGGCGACGAAGAGGTTGCGCGGCGAGCGGTACAGCTCCATCGGCGAGCCGACCTGCTCGATGTTGCCGGCGTTCAGCACCACGATCTTGTCGGCCATGGTCATGGCCTCGACCTGGTCGTGGGTGACGTAGATCATCGTGGTCTTGAGCTGGTGGTGCAGTTCGGAGATCTCGAGCCGCATCGTGCCGCGCAGGGCGGCGTCGAGGTTGGACAAAGGCTCGTCGAACAGGAAGGCCGAGGGCTGGCGCACGATGGCGCGGCCGATGGCGACGCGCTGGCGCTGGCCGCCGGAGAGCTGGCCCGGCCGGCGCTCCAGATAGTTGGTCAGGTTGAGGATGCGCGCGGCCTCCGTCACCTTGCGGTTGATCACCTCCTGGCTTTCGCCCGCCATCTTCAGCGGAAAGGCGATGTTCTTGGCCACCGTCATATGCGGATAGAGCGCATAGGACTGGAACACCATCGCCAGCTTGCGCTTGGCGGCCGCCTCGTTGGTGACGTCGCGCCCGTCGATGGAGATGACGCCGGAGGTGGTGTCCTCCAGCCCCGCGATCAGGCGCAGAAGGGTCGACTTGCCGCAGCCCGACGGGCCGACGAAGACGACGAATTCGCCGTCCTCGATGTCGAGGTCGATGCCCGGAATGACGGTCGTCGCCCCGAAAGCCTTCCTGACGCCCTTGAGAACAATCTTGCCCATGGTTCCTCCTCCCTCAGGAATGTTATTTCACCGCGCCGAACGTCAGGCCGCGGACGAGTTGCTTCTGGCTGAACCAGCCCAGTATCAGGATCGGCGCGATGGCCAGCGTCGAAGCCGCCGACAATTTCGCCCAGAACAGCCCCTGCGGGCTGGAGAAGGAGGCGATGAACGCCGTCAGCGGCGCGGCCTCCGTCGTGGTCAGGCGGATGGTCCAGAACGCCTCGTTCCACGCCAGGATGATGTTGAGCAGCAGCGTCGAGGCGATGCCCGGCACCGCCATCGGCGTCAGCACATGCACGATCTCGTTCCACAGCGTGGCGCCGTCCATGCGCGCGGCCTCCAGGATCTCGCCCGGGATCTCGCGGAAATAGGTGTAGAGCATCCACACCACGATCGGCAGGTTGATCAGCATCAGCATGACCGTGAGGCCGATGCGGGAGTCGAGCAAACCGCTGTCACGGAACAGGAGATAGATCGGCACCAGCACCGCCACCGCCGGCATCATCTTGGTGGACAGCATCCACATCAGGATGTCCTTGGTGCGGTTGGTCGGGGCGAAGGCCATCGACCAGGCCGCCGGGATCGCCACCAGCAGCGCCAGCAGCGTCGAGCCCACCGACAGGATCACCGAATTGGTGAAAGGCTTGAAGTAATTGTATTGCGACTGCACCTCGCGGTAGCTCTCCACCGCCCCGGAGGGGATGAGGTTGAAGCCGGCGATGGCCTCCTGCTCGGTCTTGAAGCTGGTGATGATCGTGTAGAGGATCGGGAAGAAGATGACCAGCGCCGCCGCCCAGGCCGCGACCGTCCAGGCCAGCTTCGTTTTCGTCGATACTGCTCGCGCCATGGTTAAGCCCTCACTTGTCCAGGTTCTTGCCGACCGCGCGCATCAGGAAGAAGGCGACGATGTTGGCGATGATGACCGCGATGATGCCGCCCGCCGAAGCGCCGCCGACGTCGTAGCCGAGAAGCGCGGTGCGGTAGATCAGGAACGGCAGGTTGGTGGAGGCGTAGCCGGGGCCGCCATTGGTGGTGACGAGAATCTCCGCATAGACGCCGAGCAGGAAGATGGTCTGGATCAGGATGACCACCGTGATGGCCCGCGCCATGTGCGGCAGGGTGAGATAGATGAAGCGCGACAGCGCGCCGGCGCCGTCCATCTCCGCCGCCTCCTTCTGCTCGCCGTCGAGCGATTGCAGCGAGGTGAGCAGGATCAGCGTCGCGAAGGGCAGCCATTGCCAGGCGACGATGATGATGATCGACAGCAGCGGAAATTGCGCGAACCAATCGACCGGCTGCAGGCCCAGCGCCCGCGCTATGTCGGCGAAGACGCCGTAGCTCGGATGCATGAGCATGTTCTTCCACACCAGCGCCGCCACCGGCGGCATGACGAAGAAGGGCGAGATCACCAGGATGCGCACCAGCCCCTGCCCGAAGATGGGCTGGTCGATCAGCATCGCCAGAAATGTGCCGCCGATCACCGTGATTGCCAGCACGCCGACCACGATGGCGAGCGTGTTCCAGATCGACTGGAAGAAGGCCGGATCGGAATAGAAGAATCGATAGTTCATCAATCCGGCGAAGTTGACCGTGCCGGGGCTGAGGAGGTTGTAGTTCTCGAACGAGAACCACAGCGTCATCGCCAGCGGCACGATCATCCACACAAGAAGCAGAAGGACGGACGGCGCCATCATGAAGCGCGCGAGCGTCCGCGTCTGTTGCGTAGCCATGGAAAAACACCTCCCTTGCCTCGGCGCGCCGTCCCGGCCTCAGCCCGGCGACGCGCCTGTCATGCTCCCCAAATCCCGCCGCGGCGGCCTCCCTCCCGGAGACCTCAGCCGGCGGCGCGGCCGTAGACGCCCAGAACCCGGTCGACGGCCGCGATCAGAATGTCGCGCGACGGCGTCTCCGGCCCGATCTCGCCCGCAAGCTGCGGCAGATACTGGTCGAGAAGCGTCTGCGGAATGGTCTTGCCGGCGAGCGCCGCGTCCAGCGCGCGCACGACGGCCTCGGCTTCCGGCCGGCTCCAGTAATAGCGGATGCGGTCGGAATAGCTGTAATGGCGCTGCACGTAGAGCGCGCGCTCGTCGCCGTGGTAATGGCCCTGCCATTCGCCCGGCGCGGCGCGCATGATCTCCTCCATCCGGGTCGAGAGCGGCCGGTTGCCGTAACCGTCGATCAGCTCCGAAGCGATCAGGTCGAGCGCGTAAAGCGCCTCGCGATAGGCGAAGGTCAGGCCCGGCCCCACCTTGAGGATCGGAAACCCGTCGCGCACCAGCGCGGCCAAGGCCGATTCGGGCTGGTAATCGGTCGAATGGGCCTCGAAGACCAGATGCGGGAAATCGTTCAACAGTCGGCTCAGCGCCGTGGCGCGCTCGGGCCGGTAGACCACGACATTGTCGCTGCCGAACAACGGCGACATGATCATCATGCAGAAGCTCTCGCCGGCCTGGGAGAAGGAAACCGGCAACAAGATCAACTGGATCGTGCTGGAGGAGAACGTCCTGCGTGAGCGCGTGACGACCGACATCGCCACCAAGGGCGGCCAGTTCGACGTCATGACCATCGGCGGCTACGAGGCGCCGATCTGGGGCAAGCAGGGCTGGCTCGCGCCGGTCGACGACCTCGGCGACGATTACGACTACAAGGACCTGCTCGATCCGATCCGCGCCGGCCTGACGGTGGACGGCAAGCTCTACGCCGTGCCCTTCTATGCGGAAAGCTCGTTCACGCTCTACCGCAAGGACCTGTTCGACGCCGCCGGCCTGAAGATGCCGGACCAGCCGACCTACGACCAGATCAAGGAATTCGCGGCCAAGCTCACCGACAAGTCCAAGCAGCAATACGGCCTGTGCCTGCGCGGCAAGCCGGGCTGGGGCGAGAACATGGCGTTCTTCGACACCATGGTGAACACCTATGGCGGCCGCTGGTTCGACATGGACTGGAAGCCGCAGCTCGACAGCGACGCCTGGAAGAAGGCGCTCACCGACTATGTCGACCTGCTGAACAAGTACGGGCCGCCCGGCGCCACCGCCAACGGCTTCAACGAGAACCAGACGCTGTTCGCCACCGGCCATTGCGCCATGTGGATCGACGCCACCTCCGCCGCCGGCCGCATCTACGACCCGAAGCAGAGCCAGGTCGCCGACAAGACCGCCTTCACCCGCGCGCCCGTGAACGTCACGCCGAACGGGTCGAGCTGGTCCTGGGCCTGGAGCCTCGCCATCCCGCAGACCTCGAAGAAGGCGGAAGTGGCGAAGTCCTTCCTCAAATGGGCCACCTCTAAGGCCTATGTGAAGATGGTGGGCGAATCGGAAGGCTGGGTCGCGGTGCCGCCCGGCACGCGCAAGTCCACCTACGCCCTGCCGGAATACCAGAAGGCCGCGCCCTTCGCCGCGACGGTCGAGCAGGCGATCCTGTCCGCCGACCCGGCCCATCCGACCAAGGACCCGGTGCCCTATACCGGCGTGCAGTTCGTGGCCATCCCCGAGTTCCAGGCGCTCGGCACCTTCGTCGGCCAGCAGGTCAGCGCCGCGCTGGCCGGCCAGCAGACGGTGGACGGCGCGCTCGAAGCTTCGCAGAAGCAGGTCGAGCGTGAGATGACCCGCGCCGGCTACATCAAGTAACCATCAAGGCCCGCGGCTTCGGCCGCGGGCTTTTCTCGATCCGGGTCCGGCGCCCTCGCGCCGGCCCTGCCTATCCTTTTGACTCAAACGATCTGCGGATATCGGAGACGGGCATGAAACTTCAGAACAAGATTGCGCTCATCACGGGCGGCGCGCGCGGCATCGGGCTCGGCTTCGCCGAAGCCTTCGTGCAGGAAGGCGCCAAGGTAATCATCGCCGACATCGACATCGCGCGGGCCACCGCCGCCGCCGAAGCCATCGGCCCGGCCGCCAAGGCGGTCAAGCTCGACGTGACCGATCTTTCGGCCATCGACCAGGTCGTCGCCGACATCGACAAGGAGTATGGCGGCATCGACATCCTGGTCAACAACGCCGCCATCTTCGACATGGCGCCGATCCAGGCCATCACCGAATCGAGCTACGACCGCGTCTTCGATATCAACCTCAAGGGCCCGCTGTTCATGATGAAGGCGGTGGCCAATGTCATGATTTCGCGCGGACGCGGCGGCAAGATCATCAACATGGCGAGCCAGGCCGGCCGCCGCGGCGAGGCGCTGGTGACGCTCTATTGCGCCTCCAAGGCCGCCATCATCTCGGCCACCCAGTCGGCCGCGCTGGCGCTGATCAAGCACGGCATTCGCGTCAACGCCATCGCCCCCGGCGTGGTGGACGGCGAGCATTGGGACGTGGTCGACGCCAAGTTCGCCGAATGGGAAGGCCTCAAGCCCGGCGAGAAGAAGGCCGCCGTCGCCAAGTCGGTGCCGATCGGCCGCTTCGCCGACGCCGACGACATCAAGGGCCTCGCGGTGTTCCTCGCCTCGCCGGACAGCGACTACATCCTCGCCCAGACCTACAATGTCGACGGCGGAAACTGGATGAGCTGACGGACATGGCCATGCAAGCGATCCAATATGCGGCCCGTGGCGAAGCCGGGCTCGCCCGGCTTCCCGCGCCGGAGCTCGCCCCCGGCCAGGCGCTCCTGCGCGTGCGGGCGGCGGGCCTGTGCCACACCGACATCGACGTGCTGCATGGCCGCTACGGGCCGGGAAGCTTTCCGCTGGTGCCCGGCCATGAATATGCCGGCGTCGTCGAGGCCGTCGCGCCCGACGTCGCCGGCCTCAAGGTCGGCGACCGCGTCGCTGTCGACCCGAATCTCCCCTGCGGCGTCTGCCCCTCCTGCCGGAAGGGCCTCGCCAATCTGTGCCGCGACCTCAAGGCCTATGGCGTCACCACCAATGGCGGCTTCGCCGAGTTCAGCGCCGTCAAGGCCGGCCACCTGCACCCGATCGGCGACCTGCCCTTCGACGTGGCGGCCCTGGCCGAGCCGCTGGCCTGCGTGCTCAACGGAATTTCCTGCGCGGATATCGACGTCGAGAACGGCCGCACGCAGTCGGCGCTGGTCTTCGGCGCCGGCCCCATCGGGCTTCTCCTCGCGCTGGCGCTGAAGGCGCGTGGCGTCGAAGAGGTGACTGTCGCCGACGTCAGCGACAGCCGCCTCGCCTTCTCGGCCGAGCTGGGGCTCGGCGTGGTTCGCTCGAGCGCCGAGGACCTGGCGCCGCTGCGCCGCTCCTTCGATTTCGTCGCCGACGCCACCGGCATTCCCGCCGTGGTCGAGCGCATGATCGACTACACGGCCGACGGCGGCACGGTGCTGATCTTCGGCATCTGCGCGCCGGATTCGCGCATCTCGCTGGCGCCGTTCGAGATCTTCCGCCGGCAGATCCGCATCGCCGGCTCGCATTCGCTCAACCGCAACATTCCCGAGGCGCTGGCCATGCTGCAGGCCGACCGCAGCGGCATGAGCCGGCTGGTCTCGCACCGCCTGCCGCTGGCGGAGATCATGCCCTTCATGACCGGCAAGCCCGCGACGCCGACCATGAAGATTCAGTTCGTCGCGGAGGACTGAGACGCCGCTCTTCGGAGCGGCCGCATATGATGAGCATTTCCAGCGGATTTTCCGCCGGAAATGCGTAAAAACAAAAAGATAGGGCATTTTCGCGATTCATGAAAAAGCGGAAATGCTCTAAAGCGGTTCCGATCTGGAGGGGAATCGCCGAACCGCTCTGTCTTCTTGTTCTGCGCATTTCCGAACGCGAACGCTTCATTCTTGCCGGAAGCGCCGGGGGAGTTGGACTTGGCCAAGACGATCAAAACGATGGAGCAGTTCTCCGAATTCGTCGGCCTGTCGCGGCCGACGGTTTCGCGTTATTTCCGCGATCCCGATTCGGTGCGCAAGCGCACGCGCGACAAGATCGAGGCGGCGCTGAAGAAATCCGGCTTCCAGCCCAACGTCTTCGCGGTCAATCTCAACCGCAAGCATTCCAACATCATCGGCGTCATCATCCCCAATCCGGTCGACCCCTTCTATATGGAGCTGACCCGGCGCGTCGACAGCCTGGCGCAGAAGGCGGGCTATCTCGCCTTCACGCTTTCCTCCGACGGCAAGCCGGACATGGAGGACCGGGCGGTGCGCACCTTCCGCTCGCTCAACGTCGCCGGCGCCGTCATCGCGCCGCTCGGCATGCGCTCGCATCACGCGGTGCTGCGCGAGCTGGGCCAGCGCATCCCACTGGTCTATGTGGATTCGCCCTTGGACGAGACCTCCGCCTTCGTCGGCACCGACAACCGCCAGAGCTTCGGCCTGATGGTCGACTATCTGTGCCGCTCCGGCCCGCCGCCCTGCTATTTCGACATGCCGCAGGTCAACGCCAATGCGGTGACGCGCCGCGCCGCCTATATCGAGGCGATGGAGCGGCTGGGCCAGCAGCCCGAGGTGCTGCCGATCGAGGACGCCGACACCTGGGATTTCGAGAAATTCGCCTTCGACCGCGCCTGCCGGCTGTTCGACGAGCCGGAGCGCCTGCCGGCCCGCACCATCCTGTGCGCCAACGACCGCATCGCCTTCGGCGTCATCTCGGCGGCGCAGCAGAAGGGGCTGAAGGTCGGCCACGGCGAAGGCTTCGACCTGCGGGTCGCCGGCCACGACAACCATCCGCTGTCGCGCTACGCCTGCCCGCCCATCACCACCGTGGCGCAGAATTACGACGAGATCGGCCGGCTGTCGATCGAGCTGATGCTGCAGAAGATCGCCGAGCGGCAGGGCGAGCCGGCCGGCGTGATCCCCGAGCGGATTCTCCTCTCCGCCGAGATCATGCTGCGCAGCTCGGCCTGACGGGCGTTGTCTTCAATAAAAAAAAGCCCGGCCAGACAGCCGGGCTTTTTCGTTTCCTAAGGCGAACGCCGCTACGGCATGTTCTTCATCATGTCGCCGGTCATCGGCATCATGTTGACGTTGAGGTGGTGCATGACCCACAGCGAGCCGGACAGCGCGATGCCGACGATGATCAGCGTGAAGATCAGCGCCATCAGCGTCCAGCCGCCTTCCGAGCGGGTGTTCATGTGCAGGAAATAGATCATGTGCACCACGATCTGGACCGCGCCGATCGCCATGACGAGGACGGCGGTCAGGAGCTTGCTGGAGAACACGCCGTGCATCACCAGCCAGAAGGGAATGGCCGTCAGGATGACCGACAGGACGAAGCCGGTCACATAGCTGCCGAAAGTGCCGTGCGCGGCCTCGGAGCCGTGATGGCCGTCGTGATGCGCCGCGTGCGAATGTGAGGGGCCGTGCGCGCTCATCCGAGAACTCCCAGCAGATAGACGAAGGAAAAGACGCCGATCCAGACGACGTCGAGGAAATGCCAGAACATCGACAGGCACATCAGGCGGCGGCGGTTTTCGGGGATCAGGCCGTGCTTGGCCACCTGCGCCATCAGCGTGATCAGCCAGATAATGCCGAAGGTGACGTGCAGGCCGTGCGTGCCGACCAGCGTGAAGAAGGACGACAGGAAGGCCGAGCGCGTCGGCCCCGCGCCCTCATGGATGAGGTGGCGGAACTCGTAGATTTCGATGCCGAGGAAGATCGCGCCGAAGATGCCGGTGACGAACAGCCAGAACAGCGTCGCGCCCTTGGCGTCGCGCTCCATCTTCAGCATGGCGAAGCCGTAGGTGATGGAGGATAGCAGCAGCATCGCGGTGTTGACGGCGACGAGGTCGAGGTCGAACAGGTCGGCCGGCGCCGGACCGGCGGCGTAGTTGTGGCCCAGCACGCCGTAGGTCGCGAACAGCACGGCGAAGATCAGGCAGTCGCTCATCAGGTAGAGCCAGAAACCCAGCATGGTGCTGTTTTCCGGGTGATGATCTTCCGTCAGATGGAATTGCGGCTTTTCGCCCTCACGCAGATATGTCTCGCTCATGGTTCAGACCTGTCCTGCAAGCAGCTTGGTGCGCGCGTCCTCGGTCGCGGCGACGGTGGCGGCGGGAATGTAGAAATCGCGCTTGTAGTTGAAGGTATGGGCGATGGCCACGGCGAGGATGGCGACGAAGGACAGCGCCGCCAGCCACCAGATCCACCAGATCAATGCGAAGGCGAGCACCACGTTGAGGGCGGCCAGGATGACGCCCGCGCCGGTGTTCTTCGGCATGTGGATCGGCAGGTAGCCGCCGAGCGGACGCTCGTAGCCGCGGTTCTTCATGTCCCACCAGCTGTCGTGATCGTGCACGACCGGCGTGAAGGCGAAGTTGTAGTCGGGCGGCGGCGACGAGGTCGACCATTCCAGCGTGCGGCCGTGCCAGGGATCGCCCGTGGTGTCGCGCAGCTCGTCGCGGCGCATGAAGCTGACCACGAGCTGCACCAGGAAGGAGGCGATGCCGAGCGCGATCAGCACGGCGCCGAAGGCGGCGACGACGAACCAGATCTGCAGCGACGGATCGTCGAACTGGCTGAGGCGGCGGGTGACGCCCTTGAGGCCGAGCACATAGAGCGGCATGAAGGCGAAGAAGAAGCCGATCTGCCAGAACCAGAAGCTCATCTTGCCCCAGAACGGGTCGAGCTTGTAGCCGAAGGCCTTGGGCCACCAGTAGACGAGGCCGGCCATCAGCCCGAACACCACGCCGCCGATGATGACGTTGTGGAAATGGGCGATGAGGAACAGCGAATTGTGCAGCACGAAGTCCGCCGGCGGGATGGCCAGCATCACGCCGGTCATGCCGCCGATGACGAAGGTGACCATGAAGCCGATCGTCCACAGCATCGGCACCTCGTAGCGGATGCGGCCACGATACATGGTGAACAGCCAGTTGAACATCTTCGCCCCGGTCGGGATCGAGATGATCATGGTGGTGATGCCGAAGAAGGCGTTGACCGAGGCGCCCGATCCCATGGTGAAGAAGTGGTGCAGCCACACCAGATAGGACAGGATCATGATCACGCAGGTGGCGTAGACCATCGACGCGTAGCCGAACAGCCGCTTGCCGCAGAAGGTGGCCACGACCTCGGAGAAGATGCCGAAGGCCGGCAGCACGAGGATGTAGACCTCCGGATGGCCCCAGATCCAGATGAGGTTGATATACATCATCGGGTTGCCGCCGAGGTCGTTCGTGAAGAAATGCGTGCCGATGTAACGGTCGAGCGACAGCAGCGCCAGCGTGGCGGTGAGGATCGGGAAGGTGGCGACGATCAGGATGTTGGTGCAGAGCGAGGTCCAGGTGAAGACCGGCATCTTCATGAAGGACATGCCCGGCGCGCGCATCTTGATGATGGTCGCTATCAGGTTGATGCCCGACAATGTCGTGCCCACGCCCGCCACCTGCAGGCCCCATATGTAATAGTCGACGCCGACGTCCGGACTGTAGGCGATGCCCGACAGCGGCGGATAGGCGAGCCAGCCGGTGCGCGCGAACTCGCCCACGAACAGCGACATCATGATGATGATCGCGCCGGCGGTGGTCATCCAAAACGAGAAATTGTTGAGGAAGGGAAAGGACACGTCGCGCGCGCCGATCTGCAGCGGCACGACGAAGTTCATCATCCCGGTCACGAAGGGCATGGCCATGAAGAAGATCATGATCACGCCATGCGCGGTGAAGACCTGGTCGTAATGGTGCGGCGGCAGGTAGCCCTCATGGCCGTTGAAAGCGATGGCCTGCTGCATGCGCATCATGATGGCGTCGGCGAAGCCGCGCAGCAGCATGATCAGCGCCAGCACCACATACATGACGCCGATCTTCTTGTGGTCGACGCTGGTGAACCATTCGTTCCACAGATAGCCCCAGAGCCGATATTTCGTGATCAGCGCCAGCACGGCGAGGCCGCCGATCGCCACGCCGATGAAGGTCACGACGAGGATGGGCTCGTGATAGGGGATCGCGTCCCAGGTGAGCCGTCCGAAGATGAAGCGTGTCAAACTGTTGTCACCGAACATGGTTTGTCCAATATCTCTCGAAACGCGCCCCGCGGCATAGCGCGGGACCGGAAGATCCGGGGCGGCCGGCGGCCTCCCCGACGCGATCCTATTGCGTGCTGTTCATGTTATGCATGTCGTGGTTCATCGGCTCCATCGTCTCGGCCGGGGCCGGAGCCGCCGCCGGGGTTCCGGCCCCAGGCGCAGCGGTCGCAGGCGCGGCGGCCTCGGGGGCCGAAGCCTCGGGCGCGGGGGCCACGTCGGCCGGGGCCTGGCGGCTGTCATATTCCAGCCGGTCGCGGTTCTCGCGGCTATCGACGCCGGCGCCGCCCATCCGGTCGATATGCGCCATCTCGTTCATGCACATCTGGCCGGGCCGGGCGCACAGGTTGAGCACGGCCTCGTAGAGCCCGTTCTCGACCGCGCCGTAATAGCGCACCGGCTCCTTGATGCTCGGCTTCTGCAGCTTGGCGTAGCTGTCGCGGTTGAGCATGGTTCCCGCCTGCTTGACGCCGGCGATCCACTGGTCGAAGCCGGCCTGGTCGAGGCCGCGGAACTTGAAGCGCATATGCGAGAAGCCCGCGCCGCTATAGTTGGACGACATGCCCTCATAGTCGCCGGGCTTGTTGATGACGGCGTGAAGCCGCGTCTGCATGCCCGGCATGGCGTAGATCATGCCCGCCAGCGCCGGAACGTAGAAGGAGTTCATCACCGATGACGCCGTCAGCTTGAAGTCGATCGGCGTGTCGACCGGCGCGGCCATCTCGTTGACGGTGGCGACGCCGTAATCGGGATAGAAGAACAACCATTTCCAGTCGAGCGCCACCACCTCGACCCGGAGCGGCTTGGCGTCGGCGGGGATGGGCTTGGCCGCCTCGATGCGGTCGAGCGGGCGATAGGGATCGAGCTTGTGGGTGCTGACCCAGGTGATGGCGCCCAGCGCGATGATGATCATCAGCGGCGCCGACCAGATCGCCACTTCAAGGCCGGTCGAATGATGCCATTCGGGATCGTAGCGGGCGGACGTGTTGGAGGCGCGGTAGCGCCAGGCGAAGAGTAGGACGAGACAGATCACCGGGACGACGATGATCAGCATCAGAAGGGTCGAGACGACGACCAGGTCGCGCTGCTGGATGGCGATGTCGCCGGAAGGGGCGAGCACCACCATGTCGCACCCGGCCAGGAATGGGGCCAGACATGCTGTGACAAGCGACAATCGTGCGAATCGGGATAACATGGACATGCGGCTAACTCACGTTCCGTCTGGGTCGGCCTATTGGGAAGCTGACGGCGGTCGGGAACGGAAGCCGTCGGCGGGGGATTGCATTCTGACGCGCATCGTAAAGAATTTGGAGCCGGGCGTCGATACGTAATCGCATTATGTCAGTGGATATTTACACAACCGGAGGAGCCTGCGATTTTTCCCCCGCTTCGTCCTTGATCTCCGTCATGGATTGAGGGACATTCCCAAAGTGCATGACGTAATTCCCCTGGAGAGTTTCATGGTTTCGGCCTCCAACATAACTTCAACCGGCCTGGAGCGGGACGCCCGCCGCATCCATGAGGACGACAAGCCGCTGTCGCCGGGCAGCATCGCCATCGGCGTGGTGATCGGCCGAACGTCGGAATTCTTCGATTTCTTCGTCTACGGCCTCGGCTCGGTGCTGGTCTTCCCGAAGCTGATCTTTCCCTTCGTGGCCAACCCCATCACGGCGACGCTCCTGTCCTTCGCCCTGTTCCCGCTCGCCTTCCTGGCGCGGCCGGTCGGCTCCTTCGTCTTCATGT
The DNA here is from genome assembly GCA_900465915.1 of Hyphomicrobiales bacterium. Classification (GTDB taxonomy): domain Bacteria; phylum Pseudomonadota; class Alphaproteobacteria; order Rhizobiales; family Rhizobiaceae; genus Brucella. The sequence goes on along the minus strand of UBKJ01000003.1, from coordinate 114,953 downwards.
GGGTCGACCGCCATTACGGGCGCGGCACCAAGCTCACCATCGCGCTGGTGATTCTCGGCGGCTCGACGGCCTCCATCGCCTTCCTGCCGGGCTACGAGACGCTCGGCTACTGGTCGATCGCGCTCCTAGCGCTGTTCCGGCTGGGACAGGGTTTCGCGCTCGGCGGCGCCTGGGACGGCCTAGCCTCGCTGCTCAACCTCAGCGCGCCGGCCAACCATCGCGGCTGGTACGCCATGATCCCGCAGCTCGGCGCGCCGATCGGCTTCGCGCTGGCGAGCCTGCTCTACGGCTATTTCGTCAGCAACCTGTCGCAGCAGGACTTCATCGAGTGGGGCTGGCGCTATCCGTTCTTCGTCGCCTTCGCCATCAACGTGGTGGCGCTGTTCGCCCGCCTGCGCATCGTCGCCAGCAAGGAGTTCGGCGCGGCGATGGACGAGCAGGAACTGCAGGCGCGGCCGATCTTTGAGATGCTCAGCAAGCACAGCCTCGACGTCATCCTCGGCGCCTTCGTGCCGCTGGCGACCTTCGCCATGTTCCACCTCGTCACCATCTTCCCGCTGAGCTGGGTGACGCTGACGGGCGGCCAGTCGGTCGAGCATTTCCTGTGGGTCCAGGTTCTCGGCGCCTGCATCTGCGCCATCGGCATCGTGCTCTCCGGCGTCATCGCCGACCGCATCGGCCGGCGCAGCCAGCTCATGGTCGGCGCCATCCTGATCGCCATCTTCTCCTTCTCGGCGCCGTTCCTGCTCGACGCCGGCGAAACGGGCCAGGACGCCTATATCCTGATCGGCTTCGCCATCCTCGGGCTCAATTTCGGCCAGTCCTCCGGCTCCGTCGCCGCGCGCTTCACGAAATATTACCGCTACACCGGCGCGGCGCTGACCTCGGACCTGGCCTGGCTGGTGGGCGCGGCCTTCGCCCCACTGGTGGCGCTGGGCCTCGCCAGCAATTTCGGCATCATCTTCATCGGAGGATATCTGATCTCCGGCGCCATCTGCACCATCGCGGCCATCAGCCTCACGCGGGCGTTGCATAACTAAACAAAGCAGCGCCCGGTCCGATGGAGCGGGCGCTGTTTCTTATTTAGCGACCAACTTAGCTATCGGCGCGTACGGCCTGCTTTTGCGAGCCCAATCCCTCAACGCCGAGCTCCACCACATCGCCGGGCTTCAGATAACGCGGCGGCTTCATGCCCATGCCGACGCCAGGCGGCGTGCCGGTGGAGATGACGTCACCGGGATGCAGCGACATGAACTGCGACAGATACGAGACGAGATGGCGCACGCCGTAGATCATGGTCGCCGTGGTTCCGTCCTGCATCGTCTCGCCGTTGAGCTTCAGCCACAGGTTCAGATTTTGCGGATCGGCGACCTCGTCCTTCGTCACCAGCCACGGCCCGGTCGGACCGAAGGTGTCGCAGGACTTGCCCTTGGTCCATTGGCCCTGGCGCTCGGTCTGGAAGGCGCGCTCCGACACGTCATGCACGACGCAATAGCCCGCGACGTAATCGAGCGCCTCTTCCTCGCGCACATATTTGGCGCAGCGGCCGATGACGACGCCGAGCTCGACCTCCCAGTCGGTCTTCTGCGAGCCGCGCGGAATGACGAGGCCGTCGTTCGGGCCGACGATGGCGGAGGTGGCCTTCATGAAGACGATCGGCTCGGAGGGAACCGCCGCACCGGTCTCGGCGGCGTGGTCGGAATAATTGAGGCCGATGCAGATCATCTTGCCCGTCCCGGCGACGCAGGGGCCGAGGCGCGGATCGCCCTCCACCAGCGGCAAGGCGGCCGGATCGAGCGCGCCCAGCCGCGCCAGCGCGTCCGGGTCCAGCGCCGCGCCGGACAGGTCGGCGACATGCGCGGACAGATCGCGAATCCGCCCCTCGGCGTCGAGAAGGCCGGGCTTTTCCCGTCCCGGCTCGCCATAGCGAAGAAATTTCATGACATGCTCCCTTTCAAGCCTGCGATAAGGCCCCGCAATGGCATAGCCGATCGGCGGCCGGAAGCGCAACTCGCCAGGCCTTCGCGGCGCTTGACCGGCGGCGGCGCGGCTTCTACATCCGAGGCCAACGGAAGGCTGAAACCATGAGCAACGAACCCCATCGCAACCAGGCCGGCTTCGCGACCCGGGCCATCCATGTCGGCCAGGAGCCGGACCCGCTGACCGGCGCGGTCATCCCGCCGGTCTATCACGCCACCACCTTCGTCCAGGACGGCATCGGCAAGAGCAAGGGCTTCGACTACACCCGCAGCGGCAATCCCACCCGCAACATGCTGGAGCTCTGCCTCGCCGACCTCGAAGGGGCCGAGACGGCCTGCGTCTTCCCGAGCGGCCTGTCGGCGGCGGCGACGCTGCTGGAGGCCCTGCCCGCCGGCGCGTCCATCCTCGCCCATCACGATCTCTATGGCGGCGTCTACCGGCTGCTCGCCGACGTGCGGCCGGCCACCGCCGGCTACAAGGTGCGCTTCGTCGATTTCTCCGACGCCGACGCGCTGCGCCGGGCCACGGCGGAGCACAAGCCGGACCTCCTGTGGTTCGAGACGCCGTCCAACCCGACGCTGCGCATCGTCGACCTGTCGCTGGTGGCGCGGATCGGGGCCGAGGCGGGCGCGATCACCGTCTGCGACAGCACCTTCTCCTCGCCCGCCGGGCAAAGGCCGATGGAGCACGGCGTGCATCTGGTGGTGCATTCGGCGACCAAGATGCTGAACGGCCATTCCGACCTTCTCGGCGGCGTGGTGGCGGTGTCGCCGCGCGCGCCGGCCGGGCTGGGCGAGCGGATCCGATATCTCCAGAACGCGCTCGGCGCGGTGATGTCGCCGCCCGATTGCGCGCTCTTGCACCGCTCGCTGAAGACGCTGGAGCTGCGCAGCGCGCGGCAGGCGCAATCGGCGCTGACGATCGCCGCCGGGCTGGAGCGCCGCGCGGCGGAGCTGGGCCTCGACCGCGTCGTCTATCCGGGCCTCGCCAGCCATCCGCAGCATGAGCTTGCGGCGCGGCAGATGCTGAATTTCGGCTGCGTGATCTCGATGGAGCTGAAGGGCGATCAGGCGCGCGTCGAGCGGGTGCTGACCTCGACCCGCTATTTCCGCTTCGCGGTCAGCCTGGGCAGCGTCGAGAGCCTGATCCAGCATCCCTTCTCGCTGACCCACGCCGTGGTGCCGGAGGACCGCAAGAACGAGACCGGCGTCGGCCCGCAGCTCGTCCGGCTTTCGATCGGGTTGGAGGACCCCGTCGATCTGGAGCGGGACCTCGTGCAGGCGCTGACCGGCCGCGGCTAAGAGTTCCCGGCGCGCCCTGTCGGCGCGCCGGTCTGTCTTGCAAAAGGCCTCAGCGCGCGCCGGGGCGTTCGCCCTTGGCCAGCCGCGCCTCGATCTCGTCGATGATCGGCAGAAGATCGGCCACCGTGTCGATGATGTAGTCGGGCTGGTGGCGGCGCAGCGCGGCGCTGGCCTTCTCGCGCAGCGCGGCGCGGTCGGCGTCGGACAATGCGGCCAGTTCTTCCGGCGTCACGCCGGCCTCGTTGCCGGAGAGCGCCAGGCCCACGGTCCAGCAGCCGGCCTCGCGGCCCTCGTCCAGGCCCACGCCGGTGTCGTCCACCTTGACCACCGCCGAAGCCGGCCAGACGCCGAGGTCGAGGAAGCACTTGTACATGTTCATCGGCGTCGGGCGGCCCTGCGGCAGGTCGCCGGCGCAGACCAGATTGTCCGGCTCGTAGCCCTGCTTCGCCGCCAGCGGCAGCACGCGCTCCATGATCGAGCGCGTATAGCCGGTGGTGGAGCCGATCTTGAGGCCGCGTTCGCGCAGGCCCTTCATCGTGTCGAGCGCGCCGGGGACGAGCGCGCAATAATCGCTGACCACTTCCTCGTTCATCGGCACGAAGACGTCATAGATGGCCTGGACGTCGGCCTCAGTCGCGGCGCGGCCGTGCGTCTCGGCCCAGGCGGCGGCGATGCGCGGCTGGTTGAGCATGGCGACGATATGGTCCCATTTCGGCAGGCCCATCGGCTCGCGCGCCTCGGCGATGGAGACCTCGACGCCGAAGCGCTTGAAGGTCTCGACGAACACGCCCATCGGCGCGAAGGACCCGAAATCGACGACCGTGCCGGCCCAGTCGAAAACAGCGGCTTTGAGATGATTCATTGTATTCCTCCTATCATGCGAAAATATCGGAAACGACCTGTTCGCCAAGCGCGAATCCGGTCGAGGCGCCGGTGCCGCCCGTCACCATGACGATGCGGATGTCGTCGGCCGGCTTGTCGACCAGCACGACGCGGTCGCTGGCCGAGGCGTAGGTGCCCACCCAGCGCGCCGCGACGCGGCGGCCGGGCATATCGAAGACCTGGTCGAAAGCGTAGAGGACGAGGCCGTCGACCCGCTCCTCGGCGAAGGGCTGCTGCGCGTCGCCATAGACGTGGCTGTCGCCCACCACCAGCGAGCCGTCCGCCGACTGCACCGCGATGATATGGACGCCGGCGGCGCGCGTTTCGGCGAGTTCCGCGTCCAGCCGCCCGGAAAGGACGCGGCCTTCCGGGAGGTCGGCGAAGCCCTCGTAGCGGCCGAAGCTCAGATCCGACATCACCGCCGCGCCGAAGCGCGCCGGCTGTGTCGGCTCCACCCGCAGCATCTGCAGGGTGCAGACCTTGAGCCCGTAGGCCGCGATGCGCTCGGGAAACAGCGTCGAGAAATCGTCGCCGGGGCAGATCGCCACCGCATCGGCGTTCAGGACGCCGCGGCTGGTCTCGACCCGGCCGCCGTCGACGCCCAGCACCGCCGTGCTCCAGTGGAAGGTGACGCCGTGCTTCTTTTCGAGCCAGGCCGCCAGCTTGGGGATCGCGGTCTTCGATTCCACCCGCAATTCATGCGGGCTATAGAGCGCGCCGCGCATGCCGGCGGCGCGGATCGACGGCACATGCTCCAGCGCCTCGGCCGGCGTGAGGCGGCGGCATTCGGCGCCCATCGGCGTTTCGAGGAAGGCGTCGAGCACCGCCTCGGCCTCGGCGCGATAGGCCGGCATGACGAGGCCGCGATGCAGCACCTCTATGCCGGCTTCCGGCGCGACCTCGGCCCAGACGTCGCGCGTGCGCCGCGCCCGCGCCCAATGCTCGCCCGCCTTCTGGCCCGACACGGTGACGAAGCCGAAATTGCGGATCGAGGCGCCGACGGCCCTGGCGTTGCGCTCCACCACGGCGACCGTCTTGCCCTTGCGCGCGGCGGCCAGCGCCGTGGCGAGGCCGACGACGCCCGCGCCGACGACGACGAGATCATATCCTTCTGACATGGTTCAGACTTTCATATGCTGATTGAATTACCGCGTGCGCCAGACCTGAAGCCGGCGCACCACCGCGTCCGCGCCCCAGCCGTGCAGGATGCGCACCAGGGCGTTGGTGTAGAAGATCATCATGCCCATGGCGGCGGCGGGCGCGATGTCGCCGGCGTCGTCCATGTTGAGCACCGCGATGGAGGACAGCGTCGTGGTGGAGGAATAGATGAAGACCACCGCCGAAACCGTCGTCATGGCGTTGACGAAGAGATAGATCCAGACCTCCGCCATGGCCGGGAAGCAGACCGGCGCGCTAACCCGGCGCAGCGTGCGCCAGAAGGGCTGCTTGAGCGACATCGACACCGCCTCGAACTCGCCGTCCATCTGCTTCAGCGCCGTCGCCGCCGTCAGGTGCGGCACGGTGTAGAGGTGGCTGACCGTGCAGATCACCAGGATGGCCATGGTGCCGTAGACGAAATGCAGCGGGTTCTCGGGGCTGTTGAAGAAGAAGATGTAGGCGAGCCCCAGCACCATGCCGGGCACCGCCATGGGGATCATGGCGAGCATCTGCATGACGAGGCGCGGGATTTCGAAATTGCGCGTCTTCTCGACCAGATAGGCGCCGACGAAGACCACGCCCGCCCCGATCGTCGCCACCAGCGCGGCGAGCTCAAGCGAGTTGAAATAGGAGCGCCAGCCGCCGCCGTCCATGCGGTTGAAATCGTAATGCTGCAGGCCGGGCGTGAGGTCGTAGGGCCAGAACTTCGCCAAAGCGGCGAGCTGGCACATGCCGATGATCGACAGCAGGAACAGCGACACCAGCGAGCAGAAGCCGAAGAAGGCGGCGTCGCGGCGCTTGTCCTGCTTGGGCGTGTAGGGCACCGCGCGGGCGGTCATCTGCGCGACCTGCTTGCGGCTGATCGCCCGGTCGACCGCGAAGGCGATGACGGCGGGCAGCAGCAGGATGATCGACACCACCGCGCCCATCTGGAAATTCTGCTGGCCGATCACCTGCTTGTAGATGTCGAGCGCCAGCATGGGGAAATCGCCGCCGATCACCTTCGGCACGCCGAAATCCGTCACCACCAGCGTGAACACCACGAAGAAAGCCGAGATCAGGCCGTAGCGCGCGCCCGGCAGGGTGACGGTGCGGAAGACGCGGAACGGCGAGGCGCGCAACACTTCCGCCGCCTCGTAGAGGCGCTGGTCGCTGGCCGACAGCGCCACCGTCATGATAACCAGCGCATGCGGCAGCGTGAAGAAGACCGACGCCAGGATGATGCCGAGCGGGCCGTAGATCGGAACGCCGAGCAGGATCGGCGTCAGCACGCCCTGCTTGCCGAACAGGTAGACGAGGCCAATGGCCGGCAGCAGCGACGGCACCAGAACCGGGATGGAGGCGATCAGGCGGAAGACGCCCTTGCCGCGCATATGGGTGCGCATCAGCCCGTAGGCGAAGGCGAAGGAGAGCGGCGTGACGATCAGCGCCACCGTCAGCGCCACGATCAGCGAATTGACGATCGACTGGCGCAGGCTGTCGGTGCGGAAATAGAAGCCGAAATTGTCGAGCCCGTAGCCCATCACCGGCCTGAGCTGCACCGAGCCGAAGTCGGATTTCTGCGCCTCGAGCGTCGCGCCCGCAGGCTTGCCGCCGACGACCAGCATGTCGCCCTGCGGCGAGAGGTCGGTGAGGCGGATGGCGTCGACGTCGCGGCGGTCGCGGCGCGGCACGATGGCGGCCGGCTCCAGGCGGCTGCGCTCGCTGGGCATCAGGTCGGGATTGGGCTTGTAGCCGGATTTCTCCGCCCAGTCGGCCAGCGTGCCCTGCGGGCTCCAGACGCCGTCCTTGTGGAAGTCGACCTTGATCTCCTGCAAGGGGAAGCTGAAGGTCTGAACCGCCTTGATCCCCACCAGCGACAGCGGCACGACCAGCGTCACGACGAGATAGAGGATGACGACGAGCAGGAGGCCGCGCTGGATCAGCTCGTCGCGGGCCATTTTGGGGCGGATGCGGGCGCCGGTCCGGCCCCCGCCGATGATGACGCCGCGTGCGGCTGCGATATCGGACATGGTCAGGCCGCCGTGTTCTGGTAGACGCGGATGCGCTCGCGCGGGATGGCGACGGGCATGTCCTCGCCGGGCTTGAGCTTGAGGGCGCGGATGTCGTGCATGGCGACGTCGGCGCGCAGGCTGTTGGCGCCCAGATCGCCGCCGCCGAAGCGGGCGCGGAAGAAGGAGCCGAGGAACTCGCCCTCCTCCATGCGGGTGCGGAAGCGGTTGGGCCGGTCGTCGGCGCCGCTGACCACAACGTCCTCCGGCCGCACGGCCGCGACCACCGAGCGCTCCTTAAGGCCGGACGTGTCGGCGTCGAACTCGATGCGGCCGATGCGCACCTTGTTGTCGGCGACGATCTCGGCCGGAATGAAATTCATCTCGCCGACGAAATCGGCGACGAAGGGGCTGGCCGGCGACTGGTAGATGTCCTCCGGCGTGCCGACCTGCTCGATCTTGCCCTTGCTCATGACGACGATGCGGTCGGCCATGGTCAGCGCCTCGTGCTGGTCGTGGGTGACCATGATGGTGGTGACGCCGAGATTGCGCTGCAGATCCTTCATCTCGCGGCGCAGATGATGGCGCACCTTGGCGTCCAGCGCCGAAAGCGGCTCGTCGAGCAGCAGCAGCTTCGGCTCGGTGGCGAGCGCGCGCGCCAGCGCCACGCGCTGCTGCTGGCCGCCGGACAGTTTCGTGGGATATTTCTTGCCCTGTTCGGGCAGGCCGACGGTCTCGAGCAGCGTCGCCACGCGCCTGTCGATCTCGGCGCGCTTCATGCCGCGCCCGGCGAGGCCGTAGGCGACGTTCTGGTTGACGGTGAGGTTGGGGAACAGCGCATAGGACTGGAAGACGATGCCGAAGTCGCGCTCGGATGGCGGCAGCGCCGAGACGTCGCGGCCGTTCATGAAGATCTGGCCCTCGGACTGGATGTCCAGCCCCGCGATGGCGCGCAGAAGCGTGGTCTTGCCGCAACCCGACGGCCCGAGGAAGCAGGTGAACTCACCCGGCCAGATGTCGAGCGACACCCGTTTCAGGGCGGAGAAATCGCCGAAGGATTTCGTGACGCCGTCGATCCGGACATGGGGCTGCTGCGTGAAACTATCGGAGTGCATGAGGTTTTCCGCCAATCTTTAGGCCGCGGGGGTGGGGTTCGTCCCGCGGAACGAACCCCGTTTCGAGGATGGGAGCGGATCAGCCCTTGGGCTCGTTCTTGGAGCCGTAGCGCTTGTCCCATTCCGCCAGGATGCGTTCGCGATTGCTCGCCGCCCACTGGAAGTCGTTCTTGATCATCTTCTTGTCGACGTCGGCGGGGAAGTTCTCGACCGGCTTGGCGATCCCCGGCACGCCGAGGATGGCGTAATTGTCGTTGTAGAGCTTCATGGCCGCGTCGGAGACGGCGAAGTCGACGAGCTTCTTGGCCGCGTCGAGCTTCTCGGTGCCGTCGACGATGGCGACGGCCTCGGCGTCCCAGCCGATGCCTTCTTCCGGCACCACGACCTCGACCGGCGCGCCGCGGGTCTTCTCCTGCGCGCCGCGGAAGTCGAAGGAGACGCCGATGGTCACCTCGCCGCGGGCGGCGTCCTTGCACGGCTTGGAGCCGGAATGCATGTAGGTGCTGATGTTCTTGTGCAGAGCGTCCATATAGGCCCAACCCTTCTGTTCGCCCATCATCTGCAGCCAGGCGGCGACGTCGAGGAAGCCGGTGCCGGAGGAGGCCGGGTTCGGCATGGCGATCATGCCCTTATATTCCGGCTTGGTCAGGTCGGCCCAGCTCTTGGGCATCGGCGCGCCGGACTTGGCCAGCTCCACCTTGTTGACGCAGAGCGCGGCCGACCAGGCGTCGAAGCCGAGCCATGCGGGCGGATTGGCGGAATCGCGGAAGCGCGGATCGAGCCGCTCGACGCCCGCCGGCGCATAGGCCTGCAGCATGCCTTCCTGCTTGAGCAGCAGCAGCGAGGTGGCGGCCAGGCCCCAGACCACGTCGGCCTGCGGATTCTCCTTCTCGGCCAAAAGCTTGGCGGTGACGACGCCGGTGGAATCGCGGATCCAGTTGATCTTGATGTCCGGGTTCGCCTTCTCGAAGGCGGCCTTGTAGGCTTCGAGCTGGTCGGCCTCGAAGGCCGTGTAGACGGTGAGCGTCGTCTCGGCGAAAGCCGAGCCGGAAGCGAGGGCGGCCAGCGCGAGCGTGGCGGCGAACAGGCGGGTCTTCATGAACGAGTCCTCTCGAACGTGGCTGTGAAGTTCGGGAGGACACCTAATCGCGTTATATGACAGGCGGATGAAACGTGGAAATTTATAGATCGAATCTATAGTCCATCGACGTTCCCCCGGGAACCGACCCGGCGGCGCGGCCGTGGCAGGCGCGGGCGATCTCGAAGAAGGCCTTGACGGCGGCGTGCTCGCGGCATTCGGGCAGGCAGACGAGGTAATGGCCGATGGAGAGCTCCGGCCCGGTCAGCGGCGCGACGTCGATATTGGCGTCGGCCTCCAGCTCGCCCTCGATGGCGCAGCCGAGCCCGATGCCGGCGGCGGCCGAGGCGTAGGCCACGTCGAGCGTGGCCACTTCCAGCACGCAATTGAGCACGACGCCCGCCTCCCGCGCCGCCAGCTCCACCGTCGAGCGCGTGCCGGACTTGAGGTTCCACAGCACCAGCTTCTCCTGCGCCAGTTGCCTGAGCGTCAGCGCGCCGGCCCGCAGCGCCGGATGGCCCTTGGGGCCGTAGATGACGATGCGGCTGCGCAATATCTCCTCGCAGAACAGGCGCGGATCGGGCGTCGGCATGGAGATGGTGGCGAGGTCGAGATCCCCGTTGAGCACGTCGGACAGCAGCGCCAGCGACGGGCCGCCTCGCGTGTTGAGGTGGATGGCCGGATAGCGCCGCACGAAGGCCGTCAGCGCCGGCATGATCAGCCGGTGCGCCGAAAAGCCTATGCCGAGCGACCCGCGCTCCAGCCGCGCCTCCGCCGCCAACGCCTGGTTGACGTCGTCGAGGCATTTCAGCGTGACGCGGATCTTGGCGATCAGGTCCAGCGCGCCGTCGGCGACGCGCACCGAATGGCCGTTGCGCTGGAAAATGCGGCGCTTGCAGAGCTGCTCGAAGGCCTGCACCTGCGACGACACGGTGGGCTGGCTGACGCCCAGTTCCTCCGCCGCGGCGGAAAACTTTCCGGTGCGCGACAGGGCCTCGACGGCTTTCATCTGGGCAAGGGTGACGCTCATGGGGCCTGCGGGTGTGGAGGAACCTGACGCTGTCTAGCGCAGGCTTATGTATCTTCTGTGAAATTCGCCTGTCGTGGAGGCCGAGTCAATCATTGCGGTCGGGCCGCACCGACCGAAAATGCGAAAGGCTTCCGTCTTAAGGAAATTCGAGAGTTTAAAAAGACAGCGGCAAAGTTAATAACTTTATCCGCTGTCAATAACTATCATACACTAAAAAGAGTTTCTATCCACGTTCCTATGCAGGAACGACTAACTACCGTATAAATACCTTTACATCAGATCGATATAAAAGCTCAAATTTAATTTTTATTGGTCCCAACTGAATGCTAAGCGCATAGCGACGACAACGCATATTTATCTCCCCCCTTTAACCTGCAAAATAGGTATAACTTTTATGGAGCTTTTTCAAGTGTTATCATTCAATATAAAGAGAAGTGACATATGGATGAAAATGGAAGAATTTGAAAGCATATAGTGCACAGCGCCCTAGCCACCGCAACAATCCGTTTTGCGACGCTTTCACAACAGCAGCTATTGAAGGCGATAGTCGCTGTTAAGCAAACGTGGCGCCATCTAACCGTCAGCCGCCCTTTCAGCGATGGCGCAGGGCGGCGCGGAGGGATTTCTGCGTCTGCTCTATATGCTTCTCCAGAAGCGCCACGGCCTGCTCCGCCGCGCCTTCGCGGCACAGGCGCAGCAATTCGTAATGGTCGTGCTGCGGCCGGGCCTTGCCGACGGCCATGGACACCTGCCGCCGGATGAAGCGGCTGACATGGCCGTAATTGGATTCGATCATGCCGAGCAGCTTCGGCCGGTTGCAGGCGGAATAGAGCGTCCAGTGGAAGCGCCAGTTCATCTCGCCCCATGTGGCGGGATCGGGCGCGGCGTCGTATTCGGTCAGGATGGCTTCCGCCGCGTCGGCGTCCTCGACGGCCATGTCGGGGATGGCGAGCTTCAGCGCCCGGCATTCCAGCGCGATGCGGATGTCGAGCAATTCCAGCACGTCCTCCAGCGACAGGCCCTTGACCACGGCGCCCTTGTTGGTCTGCAACTCGACCAGGCCCTCGCTCTCCAGCTGCCGCAGCGCCTCGCGCACCGGAATGCGCGACGTGCCGAACTCCTCCGCCAGTTCGTCCTGGCGCAGTTGCTGGCCTTCGCTGTACTTCCCCTCCAAAATCGCGCTGCGCAATCCGTCGCGCACCAGCTCGGGCGCGGATTTCCGCGCTTCGTTCGTCCCGGCGGCCATCGTCGTCTCCAATTGTCCCTGGAACGAGAAGACGACGTTTTGTATAAATTTGTCAACAGGCTGGATTATATCCGTCAGCGCCCGGACGCGCCGGCCTCCTGCCAGTTCAACCGCCGGGACAATTGGCCGATGCCCGGATTGAAGCTGTTGGTGGGGTCCAGCGCGCGGTAGAATTCCTTCAGGCTGTCCTCGGCCTCGTAGAGATGGCCGACATTGTGCTCGGCCGGGTATTTCGCGCCGCGTTCCTGCAACAAAGCGAGGATCGCCTCCTTCACGGCGTGGCAGTCCTCGCCCTTCTTCACCAGATATTCCTGGTGCAGGACATGGCAGAAGAAATGGCCGCAATACATGGTCACGTCGATCTTCTCCGCGATCTCCGCCGGCAGGCGCTCGAACCAGTCGAGCGTGTTGCGCGGCAAGGCGATGTCGAGCGCGACGATGTCCTCCACCGTCTTCGGATGCACCGCCCGATAGCGCACCACCGCGCCGCCGATGGCGAAGCGGTTGAGGAAGGCGGCCTTGCCCTCCGCGTCCGTGCATTCGACATAGGCCCCATGCGCGGAGGGAAAGCGCGCCGAAAGATAGCGCCGCGCCTCCTCGACGCCGTCGTCGCCCATTTTCAACAGCAGGTGATGCTCGTAGCGGTCGCGGAAATCGTTGAGCTTCGGCGGCAGGTGATCGGGCAGAAGGCGGGTGACGCATTGCAGGATGCGGTCGCTGACCGCGCCGCCGAGGCCGAGCTTCTCGGTGATCCCGTCGAAGCGGCTCTTGACGCCGAAGGCGTGCGGAATCCGGTCCGTGCCGAAGGCGCGGATGAACAGGAACATGTCCTTGCCGTAGCGCCGGGCGAGGTCATAGGCCGTGCGATGCATATATTCGCCGGCGACGGGCAGGCTGTCGAAGCCCGACAGGATGTCCCGGCGGATGCTCTCCAGCTCCGCCGGATCGTTGGCGCCGATATAGAAGACCTGCGTCTTCTCGTCGGCCGGAAAGGTGTCGAGCCGCAGCGCGAACACCGCCAGCTTGCCCGCCGAGCCCGACGCCTCGTAGAGCCGGCGCGGATCGGCGTTGAAGCGCGCCGGCGTGTCGGCGGAGATGTCGCGCACATGGTTGCAATAATCGTGGTCGGAGGCGCAGAGGTTCGAGGCCTGGTCGACGCTTCCCGCCGGGATCTCTCCCTTGTCCAGCCGGCCCAGCATCTCCTCCGGCGTCGCGCCCAGATCGACGCCGAGATGGTTGACCAGCGTCAGCTCGCCGTTTGCGTCGATGCGGGCGAAGAGCGCGAGCTGCGTATAGGCCGGCCCGCGCCTTATCAGCGAGCCGCCGGAATTGTTGCACACGCCGCCCGTCACCGACGCGCCGATGCAGCTCGACCCGATCACCGAATGCGGCTCGCGGCCGATGGGGCGCAGGGTCTTTTCGAGCTGGTCGAGCGTGACGCCGGGCTGCGAGACGACCTGCGCGCCGCCGCCGATCAGGTCGAGGCGGCGCAGGCGCAGCGTGTTGACGATGACGACCGGCCGGTCGTAGCCTTCGGGAACCGGCGTCGAGCCGCCGGTGAGGCCCGTATTGGCGGCCTGGCAGATGATGACCGTCCCCGCCTTGTGGCAGGCCTGCAGCGCCCGCCACATCTCGAGAAGCGTGCCGGGCCGCACCACGGCCAGCGCCGCGCCGCCGCCGTAGCGATAACCCTGGCGGAAACGCCGCGTCTCCGTGTCGCCGGTCAGGACGTGACGGCGGCCGACGATATGGCGAAGCTGGTCGACGAGTTCAGGCATGGGATCAGTTCCGGGCGAAGGACGGCGAGATCGATGTATACTCCTTCGCGCCTTCGCCGGGAATGGTTCAGGTGATGGCGAAACCTCCGTCGGCGCGCAGGGCGGCGCCGGTGATGGCGGAGCCGCGGTCGGAGAGCAGGAACGCCACGGTCTCGGCGATCTCGTCGACTTCGAGGAAGCGGCCGATGGCCATGCGCGCCAGCCGCGGCGCGGCGCGCTCGGGGTCGCTCCAGGCCTTGCGAGCCATGTCCGTCAGGGTGATGTTGGGATTGACGCAATTCACCCGGATGCCATGGCGGCCCAGTTCGACCGCCGCCACGCGCGAAAGGGCGTCGAGCGCGGCTTTCGAGGCGCAATAGGCGGCGTGGTCGATGGTGCCGGTGAAGGAGGCGTCGCTGGAGACGTTGACGATCGATCCCGGCAATTTCGCCTCGATCCGCCGCTTCGCATATTCCTGGCACAGGAGCATCGGCGCCTTGGCGTTGACCATCATGATGTGGTCGAAGGTCTCGAGCGAGGTGTCGACGAAGTGTTCGAGCGTCGTCGTGCCGGCGCAGTTGACCAGCAGGTCGAAGGGACCTGCCGCGCGCACCGCGTCGAGCATGGCGGGATCCGCCAGGTCGGCCGCGATGGTCCGGCATCCGATCTCGGCGGCGAGCGACGCCAAGTCCTGCTCGGAACGGCTCAGCGCCAGGACCTTCGCGCCGCGTTTCGCCAAGAGCTTCGCGGTCGCGCGCCCGATCCCCTTGCCCGCGCCGGTGACGAGAACGCTGCGGCCCCCGAATTCACCTTCATTGTCGGCCATCGTCAAAACCTCTCGTTTCCGGCTGCGTTCATTGGGACGGCCATGCTCATTCCATGTTGGTGTGGTTGGCCCGCATCGCCTCGGGGGACACGTTGAGAAGCGCCTTCAGCTTGAGGATCATCACCTCGAACATCACGAACAGCGCGCCCTCGAAAACCGATCCCATGGGCAGCACGGAAGCGCCCGGCCCCTGGTCGTCGGCCATGGTCTGCGCCGGCAGCACCAGCACCTCATCGGCCATTTTCGGCACGCGCCCGTCCGGCTGCGCGGTGACGACGAGCACTTTCGCGCCGGCGGCCTTGGCCACGCCGACGAGGGCGACGGCGGTCGAGATTTCGCCCGGACCGCAGACATTGAGGAACAGGTCGCCCGGGCCGAGCGCCGGCGTCGTCATGTCGCCCACGACCGACACGGAACGGCCGAGATGGAACAGGCGCATCGCGAAGCCGCGCACCTGGAGGCCTTCGCGGCCGCCCGCATAGACGCAGACATGCCGGGCGGAGGCGATGGTGCGCACGGCCTGGTCGACGGCGGCGTCGTCGAGCCGGTTCAGCGGGCCGGCCAGTTCGTCGAGCGCCTTTTGATAGAGCGTCATCGGCTTATCCTTTCATGAAAATGAGAAAGCGCGGCCGGCCTTCGCAGGCCAACCGCATATCGGTCCCGGTCAGCCGAAGACGAAGCGCGAGAATTCCAGCGAGCGGCGGGCGTCCTCGTCCAGCTTCGCCTCGTCGGCGTTGTCGCTGAGGTCGCGCCAGACCTTGATGTCGCTGCCGATCTGGCCGCCCATCTTGACGAAGGGCTCCATCACCACCGCGCCTTCATAGCCGATGTCGCGCAGCGCGGCGCCGATCTCGTGCCAGGGCAGCCGGCCCTTGCCGGGAACGCGGCGATTGTTCTCGCCCGTGTGGAAATGGCCGAGCAGCGGCCCGGCGGTGCGGATGGCGTCGCCGAAGCTGTCTTCCTCGATGTTCATGTGGAACGTGTCGAGCATCACCTTGACGTTGGGCTTGCCGACCTCGCGCACGAAATCCACCCCTTCCTGCGCGGTGTTGATGACGTGATTCTCGAAGCGGTTGAGCACTTCGAGGCAGAGCGTGACGCCGCGGTCGGCGGCGAAATCGGCGAGGCTGGAGATGCCCTCCAGCCCGCGCGCGCGGTCGCCCGCCTTGTCGACCGGCTTGGAATAGTCGATCGGCCAGTAGGAATGCAGCGCGCCGCCGATGCTGCGGATGTCGAGCTTGGCGAGATTGTCCAGCGTCTGCTCGAAGAAGGCGCGGCCCGCCTTGCGCACTTCCGGATCGGGGGAGGACAGGTTGCGCTCCTTGGAGGGGCCGAGGCCGGCGGTGATGGCGATGCCGTTGTCGCGGGCGGCGCGGGCCACCGCCGCGATATGCTCGGGGCTATAGTTGTTGAGGTGATGCGCGGCGATCTCGATGATGTCGAAGCCGAGCTTGGCGACCTTCTCGACATATTTCAGGGAGTCCGCGCTCCACTCCTGCTCCCAGTACGAATAATAGATGCCGAATTTCATTTACGCCTCCGATTGGATGAAAGAATGCCGTCGGGCGGGATCACCGCCGCGACAGGAACTGGAAATAACCGCTGGTCCAGAGCGAGCGCACGACCATGACCAGAAGCAGGAAGCCGCCCCACAGCGCGGTCGCCAGATGCTGGTTGGCGCCGAGCGAGTTCAGCCCCGAGGCGATGGCCTGCAGGATGACGAGCGAGATCGCCACCGGCAGCACGCGGCCGAAGCCGCCATTGGGCGACACGCCGCCGAGGAAGCAGCCCAGAACGGTGATGAGCAGATAGGCCTCGCCATGGCCGACGCGCACCGAGTTGAAGCGCGCCAGCATGACGACGCCGGCGAGCCCGCACATCAGGCCCGAGAGAGTGTAGATCAGCGTCAGCGAGCGGCGGGTCGAGATGCCCGAATAGCGCGTCGCCTCCAGGTTGGAGCCGACCATGCGGGTGGTGAAGCCGAGCCGCGTGCGCGACATCACCACATACCACAGCAGCACCGCCCCGACGAAGACGAACATCGGCGCCGGTATGCCGAACAGCACGCCCTGCCCGATCGCCTGCACGGCGTCGGGCATGCCCGAAATGTCGCCGCCCTGGGTCAGGAACTCGCCGAGGCCGCGCACGAAGATCATCATCGACAGCGACACCAGGATCGGATGCGCGCCGGTGATGGCGATGATCATGCCCATGAGCCAGCCCACCGCCGAGCCGGTCGCCAGCGCCGCGGCGACGCCGAGCACGATGGCCAGCGCGCCGGCGTCGACGCCGCCGAAGGCGTGCAGGGTCGCCGCCATGGCGAGACCGGAGAGATTGGCGGTGAAAGTGACGGCGAGGTTGAAGCCGTTGGAGATGATCGGCATCAACATCGCGAGCGTCAAGAGGCCCAGCTCCGGCAGCTGGAAGGCGACCGAGGTGAAGGTGGTGGCGCTGAGGAAGCTCGACGAGGTCAGGCTGAACACCAGGCAGACGAAGACGAGCAGGGCCAGCAGCGCGCCGATTTCGGGATCGACGAACCGGATCGCGCCCGGCCGCACATTGGTTTGAACAGTCACTGGGCCGTCCTCCGCTTGGGCGCGCCGCGCCAGTTGCCGATGAGCTTGCCGACGCCGTCGCTCGACAGCGTGATGGCGACGAGAATGATGACGCCGATGATCATCTTGAAGGCGTAGGGCGAGATGCCGAGCAGGTTGAGCCCGTTCTGCGTCATGGCCACCAGGATGATGCCGAGGATGACGCCGAGGATGGTGCCGCGCCCGCCGCCGAGCCGCGCGCCGCCCAGGACGACCGCCGCCAGCACGTCGAGCTCGCGGCCGTAGAGCGCGGTGGGCACGACTTCCTGCGCGTAATGCGCCTGCATCAGCCCGCCGATGCCCGCCATCAGGCCGAGCCAGCCGAAGGCGAGATAATGCATGGCGCCGAGATTGACGCCGACGCGGCGCGCGCCCTCGATATTGTCGCCCATGGCGTAGAGCTGCCGCCCGGTGCTGGTGCGCCGCAGGAGCAGCCAGGTGGCGGCGACGCAGAGCGCCATCACCAGCGCGAGGATGGAGATTTCGGCGTGGCCGGCGCTGGTGTCCATGCTCACGAGCGTCACCGAGGTGGTCAGCCAGTCGGGCAGGTCGTAGAGCGACGAGCCGCCGGTGAAGAACATCAGAAGGCCGAAGAACAGGTTGTAGGTCGCGATCGTCACCACGATCGAGACGATGCGGAACTGGTAGATCCAGAAGGCGTTGAAGCAGCCCAGCGCCGTTCCGAAGAAGCTCGCCAGGATGAAGCCGATGGCCCAGTTGCCGCCGCCGATCTCGCCCAGCGTCAGCGCGGTCAGATATTGCACGATCGACGCGGCGACGGCGAAGGAGATGTCGATACCGCCGGCGATCAGCACCACCAGCAGGCCGACGCCGAAGATGATGTTGACCGAACTCGTGTTCAGAAGGTCGAACAGGTTCGACAGGGTCAGGAAGGTGGAGGTGGCGAGGCTGAGGAACACGCCCATGATCAGGATCACGAGAATGAGCCAGCGCTCGGTCGAGCCGATGCCGAGACTACGCATGGACTGCCTCCTCAATGGCGTCGATTTCAACGTCCTGCGGCCGGTACTGGCCGATGATGCGGCCGTCGCGCATGTGCAGGACGACGTCCGAGTTGAAATAGACTTCCGGAATCTCGTCCGAGATGAGCAGGATCGCCATGCCCTCGTCGGCGAGCCGGCGCACGATGGAGAAGATGCCGGCGCGCGCGCCGACGTCGACGCCGACGGTCGGCGAATCGAGGATCAGGAGGCGCGGATTGGTGGACAGCCACTTGGCCAGCACCACCTTCTGCTGGTTGCCGCCGGACAGGGTGGAGATGGCGTTGCTGGGCTTGCCGCTCTTGACGCCGAGGTCCCTGATCCACTTGCCGACCAGCGCGTCGCGCTTCTTGAAGGAGATGAGCGGCTTGGGGTCGAGCAGGGTGTCGAGCACCGAGATGACCGCGTTCTCCTCGATCGATTGCGGCTGGATCAGGCCGAGCGTCAGCCGGTCCTCAGAGACATAGGCTATGCCCGCGTCGATGGCGTCGCGGTTGCCCGCGAAGCGGACCGGCTTGCCGTCGAGGCGGATCTCGCCGCCGTCGGGCTGCGTCATGCCGAACAGGCTCAGCGCCAGCTCGGTGCGGCCGGAGCCGAGGCGCCCGGTCAGGCCGACGATCTCGCCCTCGCGGATATTGATCGACACGTCCTCATATTGCCCCGCCCGCGTCAAGTGCGAGACTTCGAGCACCGAGCGCTTGGCCGAATGGTCGCGGCTGCTGACCACATAGTCGAAGGTCTTGCCGGTCATGAGCTCGGTGAGCCGGGTCTGGGTCATGCCGGTGGTCGGGAAGGTTCCGACCAGCTTGCCGTCGCGGATCACCGTCACGCGGCTGCACACGTCGAGCACCTCGGCGAGACGGTGGCTCACCAGCACGACGGAGATGCCTTCGGCGGAAAGCCTGCGGATGATGGCGAGCAGCGCCTCGGTCTCGGCGTGGCTGAGCGAGGCCGTCGGCTCGTCCATGAAGACCAGCGTCGCCGTGCTAACCAGCGCGCGGGCCACCGCCACGATCTGGCGCTGGGCGATGGGCAGGGTGCGCAGCGGCGCGTCGAGATCGAGCGTGACGCCGAGGCGGGTCAGGATCTTTTCCGCGTCGGCGCGCATCGCGCCGTAGTCGACGAGGCGCGGACGCCCGCCGAGATTGCGCTCGAAGCCGATATTCTCCGCCACCGACATTTCGGGAAACAGCGCCAGGTCCTGCCAGATCACCTGGATGCCGAGGCTGCGCGCCACGGCGGGGCTGAGATCGCTGATCGGCCGGCCCATGAAATGCATCGAGGCGCCGGCCTCGGGCTTGTAGACGCCGGTGATGATCTTGATCAGCGTGCTCTTGCCGCAGCCGTTTTCACCCGCGAGGCACAGGACCTCGCCCGGCATGATGTCGAATTTGACGTCGTCGAGCGCCTTGACGCCGCCGAACTGCTTGGAGACGTGCTCGATCTGCAGCAGGGGGACGGCGGACGCGGCCGCCGGCTCCGTCTCCGGATTTGCATGGATGTTGGCCATCGTAAGCTCGCTGAATATGGCTCCATCGGCCGCGCATCCGGCCGCCATGCCGGATGCGCGTTCATGGCGTGAACGGAAAGAAGGATCAGAGACCCATCTTCGCCAGGTCGTCGATCGTGCTCTTGTTGAGCTCGACGAGTTCGTTCACGATGAGGTTGTGACCGTCCGGATGGACCACGCCGAGGCCCGGAATGTCCTGTCCGTCCTTGACCTTCTCGCCCTTGGCGACCATCTGGCCGAGGGTGACGAAGACCTCGCCGGCGAGCGCCGGGTTCCACATGAAGCCGCCGGTCAGCACGCCCTCATGCACGAGCTTGCGGCCCTGGCCAGGCGAGAAGGGCCCGAGCACCAGCACCTTGCCGCCCAGATGCTTCTCCTTCACCGCGCGCGCGGCGCCGATCGGGCCCTGGCTGCCGAAGGCGAGGAAGCCCTTGAGGTTCGGGTTGGCGCGCATCAGGTCGAGCGCGGTGCTGCGCGACTTGTCGACGTCCTCGGCCACGCCGTAGCGGTCGCCGACGAGCTTCATGTCGGGGGCGTTCTTCTTGATATAGGCGATGGCCGCGTCGGCCCAGGCGTTGTGCAGCGGCACCGTCAGCGAGCCGACGAAGACCGCATATTCGCCCTTGCCGCCCAGCGCGTCGACGAGCCGCTTGCCATAGGCCTCGCCGAAGCCCTGCGCGGAGGCCAGCTCGAAATCGTAGTCGGTGTTCTTCTGCTTGGGCGATTCATGCGTGAGCACCTTGATGCCCGCGGCGCGGGCGCGCTCCAGCACCGGCTCCAGCACTTCGGCGTCGTTCGGCACGACGCCGATCACGTCGACCTTCTGGGCGATCAGGTCCTCGATGGCGCGGACCTGAAGCGCCGGATCGGGACTGGTCGGGCCGACCATGAAGGCCTTCACGCCGAGTTCCTTGGACCTCTTCTTGATGCCCTGCTCCATGGCGTTGAACCACGGGCTGCCGCCGAGCTTCACCACCACGCCGATGACCGGATTCTGCGCGTCGGCATGGGCCAGGCCGGCGACGCCGACCAGGGCGAGGCTCATGGCGCCGGTGAGCAGGGCGCGCCGCATTTTATCGATCATAGTCCATTCTCCTCCCATTGGCGCGGGTTTCTCGGCCCGCGCAGGCCGCCCGGATTTGGGTCGGCGTTTCATTCGATAGTCAAACTCATCCCGCCGCGGCCTCCTCCGCCGGCCGGCGCGACCGCGCCCGCTTGAGCCCGGGCCGCGCCGTCGAGGCGCGCGCGTGCAGCTCACAAGGCAGCCGGACATGGGCGGCGGGCGAGCGGTCGCCCTTGATCCTGCGGTTGAGCCCTTCCCAGGCCGCCCGCGCGATCTCGCCCACCGGCTGGGCGATGGCGGTCAAAGGCGTATTGCGGGCCCGCATCCAGGCGTAGTCGTCGAAACCGATTAGCGACAGGTCCTCGGGGATATGCAGGCCGCGCTCGGCCGCCGCCATCAGCACGGTCAGCGTGGTGAAATTGGTCAGCGCCAGCACGGCGGTCGGCGCGGGCGAGCGGGCGAACCATTCGGAGAGCAGCCGGCAGCCGGTCTCCGTGGAAAGGCCGAGCTCGATGACGACCGGCTCGTCCAGCCCTTCGGCGCGCAGCGCGCTGGCGGCGCCCGCGCAGCGCTGGCGGATGTTCTCGAGCCGCAGCGACGAGGCCGCGACCAGGATGTGGCGGTGGCCGAGCTCCATCAGGTGGCGCGCGCCGGCGGCGCCCGTCTCCTCGTTGTCGATCGACACCGTGTCGGCGTCGGCGGCGCCCGCGACGCGGTCGGCCATGACATAGGGCGTGCCGGAGGCCTCCAGCAGGTCGCGGCCCGCGAAGGCGTCGGAGCTGGGGATGACGATCAGGCCGGCCGGACGCCAGGCCAGGATCGCCTTGAGCTTGGCGCGCTCCATCGAATCCTCGCCGCAGGAGCTGGCGACGATCACCTCGTAATTGTCCTTGCCGGCGCAGCGCTCCACCGCGGAAACGATGGCCGTGAAGAAGGGATTGTCGAGATCGGGCACCAGGACCGCGACCATGCGCGGATCGCCGGAGCGCAGCAGCGAGGCGAGAGGATCGGCGCGATAGTTCAGCGCCTCGACGGCGGCCTTGACCCGCGCGGCCAGCTCCGCGCTGACCTTCTTGCGGCCCGTCAGCACGTTGGAGACGGTCGCGAGGGAGACCCCGGCCATTCTCGCCACGTCACGGATCGATGCCGCACCTTCGCTCATGCGATCGGATTCCTCCCCTGTAAAACGTTTTTTTATCGTTTTTTTGAAGCTAGGACATCCGTGACGCGCTTGCAAGCGAAAATATCGAACCGTTTCGCAAGCCTGTGAAAGAGCGTCCAGCCGATGTCCCTACATAGGAAAGGCGTCCCTAATATGCGCCGCTAATTCGGGTTTGGCCACCGGATTCCGCAATCGGCGCGGCGTGATTTTCCTCCGCCGCGCGAAAGGCGTAAAATGCGTTTCGGAATCGGGAGTTCACAGTCATGAACCACTTCGCGGAAGAATGCCTGCTGCGGATTTTCATCGGCGAGAACGACCGTTTCGGCGGCCGGCCGCTGCACGAGGCCATCGTGCGCAAAGCGCGCGAGACGCATATGAAGGGCGCGACCGTGCTGCGCGGCCAGCTCGGCTACGGCCGTTCCGCCGTGCGGCATTCGGGCGCGGCCTTCTGGGCCGTGCAGGATTTTCCGCTGATCGTCGAGATCGTCGACGCGCAGGAAAAGCTGGAGGAGTTCATGCCTCACTTGCGCCGGATGGCCGAAAACTGTTTGATGACGCTCGAGAAAGTCAACGTGCTGCAACGGGCGCCTTAGGCGCTTCCATCCGGGGATATCGGGACCGCATGAGCCTTGAAGCTATCCTTCTCGTCCTTGTCGGCGGCTTCATCGGCGGCGTCATGCGCTTTTTCCTCTCCGGCTTCGTCGGGCGGCGAATCGGCGAGACCTTTCCCTGGGGCACCTTCGTCGTCAATGTCAGCGGCGCGCTGGCGATCGGCGCCGTGGCCGGGCTCGGCGCGACGCTGGACGGTTTCTTCGCCAGCGACGGCTTTCGCGATTTCGTCGTGGTGGGCGTCCTGGGCGGCTACACCACCGTCTCCTCCTTCTGCCTGCAAAGCCTCAACCTGATGCTCGACGGCGAAAGGCGCCACGCGCTCTTCAACGTTGTCGGCTCGGCGCTGCTCTGCGTCCTCGCCGTCGCCGCCGGTTATGGCGGCGTGTTCTGGCTGGCGGGGCGGCCGGCATGAGGAACTGGCGGCAGATCGAGAACATGCGGCTCTATCTCGCCGTCGGCGCAGGCGCGGCGCTGGGCGCGCTGCTGCGCTTTCTCTCCGTCTGGTTCATCGTCGCCGTGCTGCACCAGAACCCGCTCTGGGGCACGAGCTTCGTCAATGTGGTCGGCTCCTTCGTCATAATGTTCTTCGCCACCGTCACCGGGCCGGAAGGCCGCTGGTTCGTGGGGCCCGTCTGGCGGCAATTCGTCATGGGCGGCATCTGCGGCGGCTTCACCACCTTCTCCTCGATGAGCCTAGACACCTTCATGCTGCTCCTGCGCGGAAACGTCCCGCTCGCCGTGTTCTATCTCTGCGCGCTGGTGTTCTTTTCGCTTTGCGCGGCGGCGGCGGGCTATATCGTCGCCCAGCGCATCAACCGCTGACCGGAAGGAAACCGCCCATGCAACTGCCCCAGGAATCGACCCTGCTGCGCATCTTCCTCGGCGAGGAGGACGAGACGGAGGACGGCAAGCTCCTCTACGAAGCCATCGTCGGCAAGGCGCGCGAGATGGGAATGGCGGGCGCGACCGTGCTGCGCGGGCCGCTGGGCTTCGGCCATTCGAGCGTGCTGCACACGGCCAAGATCCTGCGCCTGTCGCAGGACCTGCCCATCGTGGTCGAGATCGTCGACGCGCCGGACAAGATCGACCGCTTCATCCCCGAGGTGACCGCGATGACGCGGAGCCGCCTGATTACGACCGAGACGGTGCAGGTGGTGCAATATGGCGGCCCGCAAGGATGAAGACCGGCGCCGCCGAAAGCTGCGTGACGACGCAGAAGGCGACAGCTAACAGGAGACTATGTCCGTAGAACAGGCCGAACAGCGCGCTGCCCAGGAACCAGGCCACGCCGTAGACCGCCGTGAAGACGCCGAAAGCGGTTGCGCGCCGGCCGCTCGGGACCATCAGCGACACCGCCGCCGGAATCATGGATTCATGCACGCCCATGCCGACGCCCCAGATCATGGTTCCGACCAGCGCGGCCGGAAAGCCGCCGAAAAACGCCAGCGGCGCGAACAGCGCCGAGGCGACCGTCAGCGCGGTCAGGACGGGAAAGCCGAAACGGTCGAACAGGCGGCCGAAGACCAGCGATCCGGCGCCGCTGATCCCCATCGCCATGGCGTAGAACAGCGCCACCCCCTGCCCGGTTAAAAGATGCGTGCGGTCGAAATGATAGGCGAGCAGCGGATAGTCGACGAAGCCCGCCGCCACCAGCGCCGCGCCGCCGAGATAGATCCAGTAGACGCGTGGCGGCGCGGCTTCCTTGGTCGCAGGCGGCTCGAAATCCTGCGGATTGGGAAAGGTCCGCCGCGCGATCAGGACCAGCGCAATCGTGGCCAGCGCCGGCAAGGCGAGGCAGGCGAAGGCCAGCCCGTAATCGCCGCGCCAAGCGAGGACGGCGGCCACGGCGAGCGGGCCGAACATGGCCCCGAACTGGTCCATGGCCTCGTGGACGCCGAAGGCCCAGCCATAGCCGCCGAGCCGGGCGCCGGCGCGCGAGAGCATGACGTCGCGCGGCGGATTGCGGATGGCCTTGCCCACCCGCTCCAGCACGATGAGGATCGCCGCAGTCCACCAGTTCGGGGCCACCGCCAGCGCCGGGACCGAGGCCATCTGCACCGCATAGCCGAAGATAGCGATGGGCCAGAAGCGTCCGGTGGCGTCGGCCCAGCGGCCGGAAAACAGCCGCAACCCATAGCCCGCCAGCTCGCCGAAGCCGGTGACGACGCCGATGGTCGCAGCGCCTGCGCCCAAGAGCGCCAGATAGGGGCCGAGCACGCTGCGCGCGCCCTCATAGGTGAAGTCGGCGAAAAAGGACAGCGCCCCGATCAGCAGCACGAAGCGCAGCGCCGCCCGGCGCGGGTCGCCCTCGGACGTCATTTTCCGCGCCGGCCGAGCATGGGAAATTCCTCCAGCACGTCGCGGTAAAGCCGCTGCTTGAAGGAGACGACGAGGTCGGGCAGTTCCTCCGGCTCCGCCCAGCGCCAGGCGGAGAATTCCGGGTGCTCGGTGGCGACGTCGATATCCTCGTCGGTCCCGCGAAAGCGCAGCACGAACCATTGCTGCTCCTGCCCGCCCCAGCGTCCGTCCCAGGCGATCCCGGCCAGCTCCGGCGGCAGGTCGTAGCGGAACCAGCCGTTGCTTTCCGCCACGATCTCCGCCTTGCCCGTGCCCAGTTCCTCGCGCAATTCGCGGAACACGGCCTGGCGCGGCGTTTCGCCGGGCTCGACGCCGCCCTGCGGCATCTGCCAGGCGTCGTGCGGGGTGTCGATGCGGCGGCCGACGAAGACCTCCCCGCGCCTGTTGAGAAGCACGATGCCCACGCCGCGCCGGTAGCGCCGGACCGGCTCGGGCACCGCCGCCGGCTGCGGCGCGGGCGGGACCAGCTCGGCCTGCCGCAGCAGCGCCGCCGCGACGCGGTCGAGCATGGCGCGCAGCTCGCCCTCATGCACCTTGTCGGCCTGCATCAAAAGCCGCACGATGGGGTCCATCAAAAAGGCCTCGACGGTGTTTTCGCTGTCGTCTGCCGGGGTCTGCATGGTCGCAAATCCTGTCGTTGCGGGCGCGCGGCCCGTGGAAGGAGAACGGAGATATGACGCCCGTCAGGAGGCCCGCGCCGGCTGGTCGTCGCAGACGTTTTCGTGGAAGATGCGGTTGTAGAGATCGACGCCGAAACTGGTCGAGAGCGGCTCGCCCGGCGTCAGCCGGAAGGTGCGGCTGCCGTCCTCCAGGCGCTCGGCGCGCAGGAACAGCGCGTCGCCGCGTTTCTTCTCGTAGAAGGCGCGGGCGAATTCGTGCAGATGGGTGACGAAGCACAGCTTCACCCCGTTCT
Source organism: Hyphomicrobiales bacterium (assembly GCA_900465915.1). GTDB lineage: Bacteria > Pseudomonadota > Alphaproteobacteria > Rhizobiales > Rhizobiaceae > Brucella. The sequence continues at coordinate 89,376 of UBKJ01000003.1, read as the reverse complement.
CGATCAGCGCGGCGGTGATCTGGCCAGCGATCTCCGAGCCCTCCAGCTCGTTGGTGGCGGCGAAGGATTCGTTGAACAGCACGAAGGAATTGGGCTTCAGGCGGCCGACGAGGTCGCTCATGCGCTTCAGCTCCTCGTCGAACTTGCCGCTGTTCATGGCCGTGTCCTCCTCGCGCTTGAAATGGGTGAAGATTCCCTCGGCGATATTGGCGGAGAAGACGCTGGCCGGAACGAACATGCCGCATTGCATCATCACCTGCGCCAGCCCCACCGAGCGCAGGAAGGTGGACTTGCCGCCCTGGTTGGCCCCGGTCACGATGATCACCCCGTCGCCCTCGCCGTCGACGTCGTTGCCGATCACCGGCCGGTCCATGGTCAGCGCCAGCGCGGCGTCGTAGAGGTCGCGGCAGGAGAAATCGCGCGTCTCCGCCGGCGACGGGACGGGGAAAGCCACCGGCTGGCCCCTTGCGTCGAGCTTCTCCCTGAGGTTGACGCAGCCGATATAGAAGGCCAGCTCCGTGCGCAGCATGCGGAAGAAGCTGCTGATATGGTCGGTCGACTGGGCCAGCGCGTTGGCGACCAGGTTGATGCCGCGGTCCTCCAGCTGCGCCAGCGCCCGCGCGCCGGCCTCGTCGCGCGGATGCAGGCTGAAGCTGTAGGTCTCCTCCTTGGGGCCGAAGATCCATTCGCGCCAGGCCAGCGGCCAGGTCGCCGGCCCGTCATTGCGGCGCAGCACGTAGTTGACGCCGATATTGCCCGGCCCCAGCCCGGCGCTGAGCCGCACGCCGCGCGGAAAGCGCAGCTGCTTGAGATGGGCGGCGATCTCGGCGAAATAATCGTCGTCCAGCTCGCTCAGCAGCATGGAGAAGAAGGCGTCGAAACCCTCCGAACGGAACTTCGCCCGCTCGTCGACGGCGATCTGGCGCAGGGTCTTCAGCCGCTCGACGAACATGTTGAGGATGCTGACCGCGCCGCCCAGCACGGCGGAGGGATAGCTGCCCCAGCGCCAGAAATTCTTGCGCTCGTTCTCCAGCGTGTCGAAGGCGAAATCGTAGAGCTTGCGCGCCACGTCGGGATTGCGCAGGCAGTCGCGCAATATGTCCTGCCGGTAGACGATCCCGTCACGGTCGCGCAGGCTGGCCAGCGTCGCCTTCTCCGCCACCTCCAGCAGGAACTTGTCCTCGCCCGCCATGGCCGAGAAAATGGTCCGCAGGCCGAGATCGGTCGTCAGCGCCTCCGCGCCCCAGGGCGCGGGCTGGTCGAGGTCGAAATCGCGGTCCCTGTACATCAGATGGGCTTTCATGGCTGTATCCGCCCTTTCAGCTGCTTGTAGGTGAGGCCGTATTTCTCGGCGATGGACAAGGCGTAGGCGAGGCCGTCGCCGCGGGCGCGCACCACCTTGAAGGTGCGCTCGGCCGGATTGTTGGGATTGACGGCGCTGACCATGCCGACGGTCTTTTCGCTGAGCGTCGCCAGTTCGTCGATGAAGGTGACGCAGACGCAGAGAAGGTCGAGCTTCTGCACCCGCTCCAGCACCTGCCGGCTGAGAAAAATCTCGTCGCGCAGCATGGTGGAGTTGAAGATCTCGTTCATGATGACGATGCTGTCCGGCGTCGCCCGCTCCAGGATGGCGTGGATGCGGAACAGGTCGTCCTCCAGCTTGCCGCGCAGCGAATCCGGGCTCTCCTCCTTCTCGAAATGGGTGAAGATGCGGTCGGGGAGGAACAGCTCGGCCGCGCGGCCGGGCACCGGCAAGCCAAGGCCGGCGAGATGATGCAACTGGCCGAAGGTGCGGGCGAAGGTGGTCTTGCCGCCCTGGTTGGGGCCCGAGACGATGAAGATGCGCTCGGCGCCCGCGAGCCGAAAACTGTTGGCGACGGTCGGCGTCTTCTGGTCGGTGAGTTTCCGCGCCAGCGGCAGGTCGAAGGCGTCCTCCGCCCGCACCGCCTTGGAGGTCCGCGAGACGGCCGGATAGCAGAAGGCGAGGCCCGCCTCCTTCAGCGGCGCGATATAGTCGAGATAGCCGGTGTAGAACTGGATCTCGCGGTCGAAGGCCTTGATGCGCGCGCTGACGAAATCGTCATGCGCGGCGCAGAAGGCGGCGAGATGCGAGAAGACGCCGTCGTAGAGCCGCGCCACCAGCCCCAATATGCGCTCCTCGACCGTGTCGAGCGTTTCGTTGTCCTTGATCTCGACGCGATAGTCCTTGACCGCGCCCTGCCGGAACTTCTCGAAGGTGGCCTGCACGTCCTCGGTATAGTCGGGCTCGTCGCCGTATTTCTGCACATGGACGGTCCCGCTCCGGATGGTGACGCAATATCTGACGGCGGCGAGGTCGCGCTTGAGGGCGGCGGCCTCGTCGGAGAGCCTGATGAAATCCTCTTGCGCCACATAGTCCGCGAGCCAGGCGCGGAAGGCGTTGAGCCCGCGCGAGGCGATGTCGGCGCCGGCGAATTGTTCCGCGAAACCGCGCGCCGCCTCGCAATAGGCGCGCACCGCGTCCAAAATCCATGCGTTCTTCTGGTGCGGATAATACATCTTCTTCACCATCGCCTGATGGGCGCGCACATCGCGCATATAGCGGCAGAAGGTGTCGACCACGTCGCGCACGGCCGGCTTTTCGAGGTCGCGCATGACCTCGTGGCGATAGGCGATCTGGTCCGCGTCGCGCAGCGCCGCGTGGAAAAAAGGCCTGATCGCGTAATCCTTGCGCGCGGCGTCGACGGCCGCGAAGACCTGGTCGAGATTGAGGTCGCGGAAGAATTCCGGCTCGGGGGCGTTCTCGGCCCCAACCCGGTCCGCGTCGCGCTGGAACAGCACGCCGTCGGCGGGCGCGGCCGCAAGGTCGGGGTGGATCTTTTCGGGGATGTTCATCCGCATACCTCCTGGACAGCGACAGCCACTGTTCAGGAGTCATCAGCCATGCGGCGGTTCTGGGGGACCCCATCCCCTCGATCGGACCGGAGACGTGCTCCGTCTACGTATGATCTGGCGTTTCGGGGGCTTTCGTCAAGGGGCGGCGCCAAATTTATGCGCCGGCGAAAATTTTTCCTCGCCCGATTGACGGTTTTCGCGCGCCGGGTTAAAGACCGCAACGGTAATGGATTCTGCCGGACCATGATGGTCGAACCGCCCCGCGTCGATGGGGCTGATGACTCCTACTGAACCCGCGACGGTCGCGGGGCGTAGGAGTTATTGATGCAGTCCATATCTTCCCTTTGTTCGCGTTCCGCCGGTGAGCGCGCTTCCCTTCCTGCGGCGGTCACGCCGTCATGAGCCACGATTTCACGACGCGGCTTCACCGCTTCCTGCATTCCGCGCGCCTGCTGTTCTCCGTCGTCCTCATGTCGGCGGTGGTCGGCTCGCTCTGCGCGCTGTTCCTGTCGTCGCTCGATTCGGCGACGCGGCTGCGCTTCGACTATGCGTGGCTGCTCTACGCCCTGCCCTTCGCCGGCATGGGGGTGGGCTTCCTCTATCACTGGATGGGGCGCTCGGCGGAAGGCGGCAACAATCTCATCGTCGACCAGATCCACGAGCCGGGCGGCGGCGTGCCGCTGCGCATGGCGCCGCTGATCCTGCTCTCCACCGTCGTCACCCATCTGTTCGGCGGCTCGGCCGGGCGCGAGGGCACGGCGGTGCAGCTCGGCGGCAGTATCGCCAGCGGCTGCGCCAAGGCCTTCCGGCTAACGCCGGCCGACACGCGCCTCCTGCTGATGGCGGGCATCGCCGCCGGTTTCGGCGCGGTGTTCGGCACGCCGGTGGCGGGGGCGATCTTCGCGCTCGAAGTGCTGGCCATCGGCCGCATCCAGTACGACGCGCTCATCCCCTGCCTGGTGGCGGCGGTGGCGGGCGACTGGGTCTGCCGGGGCTGGGGCGCGGCGCATATCCACTACCACATCGCCTATCTCAGCGGCGAAAGCGGCTTTCATATCGACCCGGCGCTGATGGCCAAGGTGGCGGTCGCGGGCGTCGCCTTCGGGCTGGTCGGACGGCTCTTCTCCGAAAGCTCGCACCTCGTCGGCGGCTTCTTCAAGAAGCTCTGCCCCTACGGGCCGGCGCGGCCCTTCATCGGCGGCGTGCTGGTGATCCTGATGGTGTGGCTGTTCGGCACGCGCGACTATCTCGGCCTCGGCGTCTGGTCGCCCAATCCGGGTGACGTGACCATCTCCAGCTTCTTCCAGGCCGACCAGGTCCATCCCTGGAGCTGGGCGCTGAAACTTCTCTTCACCGTCGTCACGCTCAGCACCGGCTTCAAGGGCGGCGAGGTGACGCCGCTGTTCTTCATCGGCGCGGGGCTGGGCCATGCCCTGTCGGCGCTTCTGGGCGCGCCGACCGACCTCTTCGCAGCGCTCGGCTTCGTCGCCATCTTCGCCGGGGCCTCCAACACGCCGCTCGCCTGCACCATCATGGGCATCGAGCTGTTCGGCTCCACCCACACCGTCTACATCGCCGCCGTCTGCTTCATCGCCTATGTGATGAGCGGCCATTCCGGCATCTACCTGTCGCAGCGCATCGGCGTGCCGAAGAACCGGCTCGGCCTGGTGCCGCCCGACGTGCCGCTGCGCCACGTGCGCGAATTCGAGCCGACGCGGCTCGACCGCCTCGTGGAGCATGTCAACCGCAAGAGATCCAAATCCCTCACCCCCATCGTCAATCCGAGAAAGACCGTAACCAGGATGTCCTACCCGCATAAAGTGACGCCGAAGGAAACCGGCATGCTCCGCATCTATCTCAAGCCCGGCGAACGTATCAAGGTGGCCGAAGCCATCCTGTTCAGCCACCGGCCGCTCTATCGCGAGCTGGTGACCGCCGCCCGGCGGGCCGGCATCGTCAACGCCGTCGCCCATCACACGCATTTCGGCTACAGCAACCACGGCGCGCTGGAGGATCGCGGCGTGGAGCTGGCCAATCCGCACCTGACCATGTGCGTCGAGCTGATCGGCGAGCGCGAGACGCTGGAGCTGTTCTGCCGCCAGCACGGCGAGCACCTGCGCAACAAGGTCATCGTCTACAAGCACCTGGAGCACTGGCACATCCATGACGGCGACGCCGCCCTGGTGGCCAGCGACATGCTGGAGGAAGAGGAGGAGGCGCTGGCCGAGGCGGTCTGACCCGCCCCTCCCCGCAAACGAAAACCGCGCCGGCTTTGGAAAGCCGGCGCGGTTTTTTCATGCGGATCGGAAAGCGGTCATTCCATCGCCATGGTGTGGTCGATCTCCTGCGGCCCGGCGGGCTTGCGCAGCAGCAGCACCAGCGGAATGGCCACGATCGACATCAGCATCAGCAATTTGAAATCGTCGATATAGGCGATGATGGTCGCCTGCTCGGTGATGATGTCGTCCAGCATGGCGCGGCCGGCGGCGGTGGCCGTGCCCATATATTGCGCCACGGCGGGCGCGTTGAAATTATGATTGAACGGCGTCACATAGGCGGCGATGTCGGCGTGGTTGGCCTGCACGTTCTCGGTCAGAAGCGCTGAGACGACCGAGATGCCGACGCTGGAGCCGATATTGCGCGACAGGTTGTAGAGGCCGGTGCCGTCGCCGCGCAGATGCGGCGGCAGGGTCGAGAAGGCCACCGTGGTCAGCGGCACGAACAGGAAGCCGAGCCCAGCTCCTTGAATGAAGCCGACGCGCACGATGGTCCATTGCGACACGTCGGGCGTCCAGCCGGTCATCTCGTACATGGCCCAGGCGGTCAGGCCCAGCCCCGCCACCAGGAGAAAGCGCGTGTCGACGCGGCCGATCAGCTTGCCGACGATGAACATGCACACCATGGTGCCGACGCCGCGCGGCCCCATGACGATGCCGGCCGTGGTGACCGGATAGCCCATCAGCGTCTGCAGATAGGGCGTCATCAGCGCCAGCGACGCCAGATAGGTGACGCCGACGATGAAGATGAACAGCATGCTGACCGCGAAATTGCGGTCGAGGAAAAGCACCGGCCGCACGAAGGAGTTCTCCGCCGTGAAGGTATGCACCACAAGCAAATAGACGGCCGCGGCGCAGACCATCGCCTCGACGACGATCTCGCTCGACGAGAACCAGTCGAGCTGCTCGCCGCGGTCGAGGAAGAGCTGGAGCGACGCGATGGCGAGGCTGAGCAGGCCGAAGCCGGTCCAGTCCAGCCGCGCCGCGTGGTCGATCTTGGTCTCGGAGACGAAGATCACGATGCCGGCGAAGGCCAGCACGCCGATGGGCACGTTGATGTAGAACACCCAGCGCCAGCTCATATTGTCGGTCAACCAGCCGCCGATCACCGGGCCGAGCACCGGGCCGACCATGACCGAGACGCCGAACAGCGCCATGGCCGAGCCGCGCTCCTCGATCGTGTAGATGTCGAGCAGGATGCCCTGCGAGAGCGGCACCAGCGAGGCGCCGAACAGGCCCTGCAGCAGGCGGAAGCCGACGATCTCGGTCAGCGACTGCGCGAGGCCGCACAGGACCGAGGCCAGCACGAAGCCGGCGATGGCGGCGAGCAGCACGCGCTTGCGACCGAACTTGGCGGCGAGGAAGCCCGAGGGCGGCGTCATGATCGCCGCCGCCACGATATAGGAGGTCAGGACCCAGTTGATCTGGTCCGCGCTCGCCGAAACGCTGCCCTGGATATAGGGCAGCGCCACGTTGGCGATGGTGGTGTCCAGCGCCTGCATGATGACGGCGAGAATGACGCAGGCCGTGATCGCCCCGCGATGGGCGACGACCGGCGCGCCGGATATGGCGGTTTTAGTCATGGCTTCCGCCGAAGAGCTTGCTCAGGAAGCCGGGCATGCCGCGCGGCTTGCCGGTGTCGACCTCGACGTCGACGCTCATGCCGACGCGCAGCGGCGGCTTGCCGGCCGTGTCCTCGATGCTGACGCGCATGGGGATGCGCTGCACCACCTTGACCCAGTTGCCCGAGGTGTTCTGCGCCGGCAGCACCGAGAAGCTCGCGCCCGAGGCCGGGCTGATGCTGGCGACCTCGCCCTTCCATTCCACGCCCGGATAGGTGTCGACGGTGATCGTCGCCTTCTGGCCGGGACGGATATTGGTCAGCTCCGTCTCCTTGGGATTGGCGGTGATCCACAGCCGGTCGGAGGCCACCAGCGAGAAGGCCTGCTGCGAGGCGGGCAGGTAGGAGCCGACCTGCAGGGCGCTGACATTGGTGACGACGCCGTCGAAGGGCGCGCGCACCACCGAATCGTCGAGCTGGCGGCGGGCGTCGTCGACCTTGGCCTTGGCCTGGAGATAGAGCGGGTTCTGCTCGACCGGCTGGTCGGCGTCGCCGCCGAGCTGGGCCAAAGCCGACTGCGCCTGCGCCTGCGCCACCACGACCTTCTGGCGGGCGGCGTCGAGGTCGTGCTTGGCCTGGTCGAAGGTGGCGCGCGAGGAGGCGCTGGTGGCGACCAGGTCCTGCTGGCGCTTATAGGTGGCCTCGTAGAAGGGTAGGTCGGTCTGGGCCTGGGTGATCTCGGCCTCGGCCTGCTTGTAGGCGGCCTTCTGCGCCATGATCTGGTTGCGCACCTGGCCCAGCTCCGCCTCGGCGCCTTCGAGCGCGATGCGGAAGGAATCCGGCTTCAGGCTGAACAGGACCTGCCCCGCCTTGACGTTCTGGTTCTCGTGCACGTCGATGGAGCCGACCAAGCCGGACACGTCGGTCGAAAGCCCCACCATGTCGGCCTGGATATAGGCGTTGTCGGTGGAGAGGTAGCGGCCGCCGGTGACGTAGACATAGCCGCCGGCGACGAGGGCCAGCGGCAGCAGCGCGAACAGGATGCGGCGGCGGCGCAGCCGTTTGCGCGTCGCCAGCTCGGCCGGCCCCGGATGGTGCGGGGCCTCAGCGGCCTGCGGCGCGGCGGCCGGGCTTTCGGCGCGGGCTTCCGGCCCGTCCCGTTCGGCGGAGGCGGGGTGTTTCACGATATTGGATGTGTCAGCCATGTTCCGGTTCTTCGTCGACGATGGGCGCGCGGCAGGCCGCGGCCAGATTGTCCTTCATTGTCTGCAAGGTCTGGAGCAGGCGCTCCTGCTCCTCCCGCGAGACGCCCTGCAACGCTTCCGCGCGGGTCAGGGCGCCCAGCGAGCGCATATCTTCCAGAAGCGGCCGGGCCGCCTCGCGGATATGAATGAGATGGACGCGGCGGTCGGTCGGATGCGGCCGCCGCTCGATCAGTCCCAGCGCCGCCAGCCTGTCCAGCGTGCGCGTCAGCGTGATGGCCTCGACTTCGAGAAGGTCGGCGAGGCAGCGCTGCTTGATCCCGTCATTGGCCGACAGAAGCGCCAGCGTCTGCCATTGCGCGCGCGTCAGGCCCTTGCCGCGCGCCCGCTGCTCGAAGCGCTTGCGCAACAGCCGCGCCACATCGTGCAGCAGGAAACCGAGGATGCGGGTGTCGGCCACCGGAGGGACTCATTCTATTTATAAGCTTCCTTATAATCAGGACCATATTGCAAGCGCCGACGCAAGAGAATTGCCGGCGGGATTTTGACAGTTTTCTCACAATCGCGTGAAAGCGCCCGCAGGCCGGCTTCGCAGGCTCTCGCGGCCGTTATCAAAAAAATTGTTTGCTTAAAAAAAATTCACTGGTAACAATCCTGTGACGCAAGCCATGGGCATGAAACGAAGAATAAGGGAGCGGCCTCTTGCGACACATCGCCAGCGGGACCTCCGCGCCCCGCTCCATCGAGATCAGCCATGCGGTCAAGCGCTACGCCCCGGGCCTGGCGCCCGCGCTGAACGACGTGTCGCTGTCGGTCGCGGCCGGCGAGGTCGTCGTCATCATCGGCCCGTCCGGCTCCGGCAAGAGCACGCTCCTGCGCACGGTCAACGCGCTGGAGAAGCTCGATTCCGGCTCCATCGCGGTCGAGGGCGTCGTCGTCACTGACAAGAAGACCGACCTGCCGGCGCTGCGGGCCGATGTCGGCATGGTGTTCCAGCATTTCAACCTGTTCCTGCACATGACGGCGCTGCGCAACGTGGCGCTGCCGCTGATGGCGGTGCGCCGCATGCCCAGGGCGCAGGCCGAGGCCGAGGCGCGCAGCCAGCTCGCCCGCGTCGGCATGCTGGAGCGAGCCGGCTCCTATCCGGCGCAGCTTTCCGGCGGCCAGCAGCAGCGCGTCGCCATCGCCCGCGCTCTGGCCATGCGGCCCAAGGCGATGCTGTTCGACGAGGCCACCTCGGCGCTCGATCCCGAGACCGTCGGCGGCGTGCTCGACCTGATGCGCGCCATGGCCGACGACGGCATGACCATGCTGGTCGTCACGCACGAGATGGGTTTCGCGCGCGAGATCGCCGACCGCGTCGTGTTCATGGACGCCGGCGCCGTGGTCGAGAGCGGCCCGCCCGACGCGATCTTCGCCAATCCCAGAAGCGAGCGCACGCGGCGGTTCCTGTCGCTGGTCGGCGCGCCGCAGACGTCTTTCGCATCCAAACCAAAAGGGGAATGACATGAAACGACTGCTCAAGACCATCGCCGCCGCGGCGCTGACGCTCGCCGCCGCCCTCGCCGCGCAAAAGGCCGCCGCCGAGGACATCATGGACCGCATCCTGCAGCGCGGCGAATTGCGCGTCGGCGTGCAGACCTCGGGCGAGCCGGTCAGCTTCGTCGACAAGAACGGCGAACGCACCGGCCTCGCCATCGACATCGCCAAGATGATGGCGGCCGACCTCAACGTGAAGCTGGTGCTGCAGGACTACGACTGGAAGGGCCTCGTTCCGGCGCTCCTGGCCGACAAGTTCGACATCATCGCCGCCGACATGACGCCGACCCCGCAGCGCACCACCCAGCTTCTGTTCTCGCGTCCCTTCTTCTACCAGGACACCGTCGCCTTCGTGAAGAAGGACAGCCCCTACAAGAAGTGGGAGGACCTCAACGCCAAGGGCCTCAATATCGGCGGCACGCAGGGCGGCACCTACATCACCACGATCAAGGAGTTCATGCCCGACGCGACGGTGAAGGAATTCGCCAGCGGCCCGGCCTCCGCGCAGGCCGTGTCCTCGGGCCGCATCGACGGCGCCGTCTCCAGCCTCGGCAACGTCTCCGCCTATGAATCCAGCTTCGACAATCTGCGCCTGCTCGACGGCGTCATCAGCCGCGAGCCGCTGGCCTTCGCCACCCGCAAGGAGAACATCCAGCTCAAGTTCTGGATGGACAACTATATCGAGCTGAACACCGCCAACAAGAAGCTGGACAAGCTGGTCGACTACTGGTGGAACACCACCAAGTGGGAAAAGGACCACAAATAAGCCAGGCCGAAAGCCTCCGCCCGGCCAGCCGGGCGGAGGGGCCTCTTGCATCGGGGAGATGGAATGCAGGATTTCTGGAGCGCCCTCCAATCCGCCTATAACATCAGGTTCGTGCTGCAATATCGCGAGCAGTTCCTGCTCGGATTGCAGAACAGCCTCGAAGCGGCGGGCGCAAGCCTCGTCCTGTCCTTCGCGCTCGGCTTCGCCGTGGCGCTGATGCGCATTTCCGGCCGCCGGCCGCTCGCCTGGGCCGCCGCCTCCTATATCCAGGTCATCCGCTCGACGCCGCTGCTCCTGCAGATCTACATCGTCTATTTCGGCCTGCCGAACCTCTTTCCGGTCATGGGCAAGGTCCCGGAGATCACGCTCGGGATCATCGCGCTCACCGTCCACACCACCGCCTATATGGCCGAGATCATCCGCTCGGGGCTCCTGTCCGTGCCGCGCGGCCAGCGCGAGGGGGCCATCGCCGTCGGCATGACCAACTGGCAGCAATATCGCTACGTGGTGCTGCCGCAGGCCATGGTCAACATCATCCCCTCGCTGCTCGGCCAGACCGCCATCCTCATCAAGGACACCTCGCTCCTGTCGCTGATCACCGTCTTCGACCTCGTCAGCGCCGGCATGCTTCTGAACAGCGACATGATCCGGCCCAACGAGGGCTTCCTCACCGTAGCCGCCATCTTCCTCCTCATCTATCTGGCGATGGTCGTCGTCTCCGGCGTCGTCGAGCGCCGCCTCGCCGGACGCGGCTGGAGGCGCGCCGCATGAGCCATTATATCGACATCCTCGCCGGCGTCGGGCCGGCGCTGCTGAGCGGTTTCTTCGAGACGCTGAAGCTGGCGCTGGTCGGCATTCTCTGGGGCTCGTGCCTGGGCGCCGTGCTGGGCGTGCTGCGCGGCCAGAACATCCGCTTCGCCACGCCGCTGATCGGCGTCTACCTGCATCTTTTGCGCGGCACGCCGTTCCTGGTGCAGCTCTACGTCATCTATTTCGTGCTGCCCAACACCGGCTGGCGCATCTTCCAGTTCGATTCCTGGACCGCCGCCTCGGTCGGCCTCGGCATCTATACGTCGAGCTACGTCACCGAGATCGTCAGCGGCGCGGTGCGCGCCATTCCCGCCGGACAGTGGGAAGCCGGCTTCGCGCTCGGCCTCACCCGCATGAAGGTGCTGCGGCTCGTCATCCTGCCACAGAGCTTCGGCCTCATCCTGCCGTCGCTGGGCGGCGTCTATGTGACGCTGATCAAGGCCACCTCCATCGTGTCGGTGGTGGGCATCGCCGAGCTGATGCGGCAGGCCGACACCCAGATCACCCGCTTTCCCGGCGACATTCTCTATATCTACGCGCTCGCGGGCGCGCTCTATTTCGCCTTCTGCTTCCCCGTGCTGATGCTGGTGGACCGGCTGGAGAAACGGGCGACGCGCGGCAAGGCCTGACGGAAAGGATCGTCGCGTGCCGGAACCCAGATTCAGGACCGCCGAAAACATCATGGCGACGCTGGTGGCCCAGTTCGGGTCCAATTGCCAGGTCTCGCTCTACGAATTGCGCGACGGCGGCGCGCATCTGCGCGCCTCGGTGGGAACGGTGATGGACGTGCCGCCCGGCTCGCGCCTGCCGGCCGCGCTTCTGGAGAAATTCCGCGAGGCGACCGAGCGCCGCGCCGCGCGCATGCAGTTCACCGCCGCCACGCCGGACGGCCGCCGGCTCAGCTCCTCGCTCACCGCCGTGTCGGACACGGCGACCGGCGAGGCTATCGGCCTGCTGAAGATCGATTTCTGCATCGAGCATCTCATCTCCAGCATCGACGTCTTGCAGACCTTCTGCGGCGTCGAGGAGCAGCCGGCGCGGCCCGACGAGAGCGACGACGACATCGGCCATATCGTCGACGCCATCATCTCGGGCGCCTTCGGCGGCGACGGCCCGCGCCTGTCCGGCAAGGAATACCGGCTCGACATGGTGCGGCGGCTCGAGGAAAAGGACGTCTTCCGCGTCAAGGGCGCGGTGGAGATCGTCTCCGGGCGGCTCAACGTCTCCAAATACACCGTCTACAACTATCTCGATCAGGTCCGCAAAGCGCGCGCGCCGAAATAATTCCCCATAAAGACTGGACATGCCCATGCCCCACCGTCCCCTGCCCTTCGCCGCGCCGCGCCAGATCGTGCTCGACGAGCCGACGCCGTTCCGGCGGCTGAAGAATCTGGAGAAGGCGCTCGGCAAGGAAGGGCTCTACATCAAGCGCGACGACCATATGGAGATCGCGCTCGGCGGCAACAAGCTGCGCAGCCTGGAATTCTGGCTCGGCGCGGCCAAGGAGGCGCAGGCCGATGTCGTGCTGGTGGCGGGCGGGGCCATGTCCAATCTCTGCCGGCTGACGGCGGCGGCCGCCGCCATGCGCGGCCTCGAATGCGTCATCTTCCATAGTTCAGTCGAGGACGCCGTGGGGCGCGAGCGCTCCTTCCTCAACCGGGTGCTGGGCGCGGAGCTGCGCTTTCTCGGCCCCATCGGCGAGGAGGAGCGGGCCAGGATCGTGCTGGACGCGGCGGCCGAATTGCGGGCGGCGGGCCGCCGGCCCTATATCGTCGGCGACGCCGTCACCGGCGCGCTCGGCTATGCCGTAGCGGCCTTCGAGCTGCACGAACAGGCGCTAGCCGCAGGCGTCGAGCTGCGCCACGTCTATCTGCCCGGATCGATGGGGCCGACCGAAGCCGGCTTCATTTTCGGCAATGCGCTGTTGGGCAATCCCTTCACCGTGCATCTGGTCAGCGTCGAATACGGCCAGGCGGAGCTGGCGGCGCGCGTCGCCAAAATCTATGACGGGCTGAAGGCGACCACGCCGCAGCCGGTCGCCAATGTCGAGGACCTGCCTATCCGCTATCACATGGATTATCTCGGCGACGGCTACGGCCTGCCCACGCCTCAGGCCGAGCGCGCCTTGCTGACGCTGGCGCAGACGGAGGGCGTCTTCACCGAATTCGTCTACACCGCCAAGACACTCGCCGCCTTCATGGATCTTGCCGGAACCAACGGCGAGGCGAGCTGTTTCCTCCACACCGGCGGCGTGGCGTCGCTTTTCAGCCAGTTCGACCTGTTCGGCTCGCTGGACTGAGCGTCCGAATCCGCTATCCTGCCGGCGGACAATGCGGAAAAAGACGATGGCGACCAGAAAACCGGCATATTACGAATTCTTCGCGGGCGGCGGCATGGCGCGCGCGGGGCTCGGCGTCGGCTGGACCTGCCTGTTCGCCAACGACATCGACGCGAAGAAGGGCCTCGCCTACCAGGCTAACTGGGGCGCGGGCGGCGAACTCCATATCGGCGACGTCAACGAGGTGCGCGCCGCGGACCTTCCCGGCGCGGCTGACCTCGTCTGGGGCTCCTTCCCCTGCCAGGACCTGTCGCTGGCGGGCGTCGGGGCCGGGCTGAAGGGCGCGCGGTCGGGGACCTTCTATCCGTTCTGGAACGTCGTGCGCGACCTCGCCGCCCAAGGGCGCGCGCCGAAGATCGTGGCGCTGGAGAACGTCGTCGGAACCCTCACCTCGCATGGCGGCGCGGATTTCGCCGCCATCTGCCGCAGCTTCGCCGAAGCCGGCTATCGCTATGGCGCGCTGGTGGTGAACGCGGCGCTGTTCGTGCCGCAGTCGCGGCCGCGGCTGTTCATGATCGGCGTGCGCGAGGAGGTGGAGATCGACCCGGCGCTGCTGGCCCCCGGCCCCATCGAGCCTTTCCACACCAAAAGCCTGCGCCGCGCGGTCGAGAGCGCGCCGGCCTGCGACAGGCTTGTGTGGTGGAACGTGCCCACGCCGCCGCGCCGCAACGCCGTTTTCGCCGACCTCGTCGAGGAGAACCCGGCCGGCGTCGCCTGGCACAGCCCGGCCGAGACCGAGCGGCTCCTGTCGATGATGACCGAAACCAACCGCGCCAAGGTCGAGGCGGCCCGGCGCGCCGGCCGCCGCATGGTCGGCGGCGTCTACCGGCGCACCCGCCCTAACGCGGAGGGCGGCAGGACGCAGCGCGCCGAGGTGCGCTTCGACGACGTCGCCGGCTGCCTGCGCACGCCGGCCGGCGGCTCCAGCCGGCAGACGATCATGGTGGTGGACGGCGAAACGGTGCGCACGCGGCTGATCTCGCCGCGCGAGACGGCGCGGCTGATGGGGCTCGACGACGCCTACAAGCTGCCGCAGAACTACAACGAGGCCTATCACCTGACCGGCGACGGCGTCGTCGCGCCCGTGGTCCGCCATCTGGCGCATCACATATTGGAGCCGCTCCTGGGCGTGGCCGCGCGCGAGAACCAGGCGGCGGCATGAAGTCCGCCGGCGCAGTCGACCCCGTGCGCTCGCGCACCATGCGCGCCGTGAAGTCGAAGAACACCACGCCGGAAATGATCGTGCGCCGGCTGGTCCACGGCATGGGCTACCGCTTCCGGCTGCATCGCAAGGATCTGCCCGGCTCGCCCGACCTGGTCTTTCCGTCGCGGCGGCTGGCGCTGTTCGTGCATGGCTGCTTCTGGCACGGCCACGACTGCGCGCGCGGCGCGCGCATGCCGAAGACCAACGCCGATTACTGGACGGCCAAGATCGGGCGCAACCGCAGGCGCGACGCCGACAACATCCGCGCCCTCAAGGCGGCCGGCTGGCGAAGCTGCATCATCTGGGAATGCGAGTTGCGCGACATGGACCGCCTGCGCGAGAAGCTGGCGGCGGCGCTGGAGGAGGGTGGAGATGCCGATTGATATGGTCGTCAGCCGTTTCATGGAGGAGCTGCGGCGCGCCATCCCCGCGCCGTTCGAGCGCGAGGGCGACAGCGATCCGGCCATCCGCGAAAGCCAGCTGCCGCCCTATCGGCATGTGTTCCACGCCCTGTGCCTGCTCGAACATTCGAGCGGCTATCACCTTCCGAGCTACGAAAATTTCAAGCGCGCCTATCTCCACGCGCTGCAACACCACCACCGTTACCGGGCGCAGCTCGACCGGCTGATGCCCGGTGGCGAACCGGCGCCGGGGCTGCTTTACCGGATCGGCGGCTGGTATCTCGACGGGATGGCCCATACGCATCTTTATTGCGCGCTCGTGCAGGCCTATGAGGACCAGCGACGGATCGGCGCGGTGATGATGGACGCCCGCGTCGACGCCAAGCTGAAGACGGATATCGCCGTCGTGACGTCCGGCGCCGCCGTGCGCGTCGACATCCGGTTCACGCAAGGCCGCCGGCAGTCCGCCCTTCTGGCCCATCGCGCGCAAGCCGAAGCGGCCGCCAAGCGCAACAACGCGGCCAGCTCGCAGATCGGCAATCCTTTCTACGAACAGGTCCCTTGCGTGACCATCACGCGGGCGGAGATGAAGCGCGACGACAGGACCGGCGCGCCTTTGTTCAGGCCGTCCGAGATCGACCGGCTGATGCGGAAGATCGACGGCCATCTCGGCGTTCCCGCCGCCGAGGCCATCTCCTACGCCGACATGCGGGCGCTGACCATGGCGGACATCCAGCGCGGCGCGGCCGGGCGGGCCGCGCCGGCGTAGCGTTTAGAAATCCCAATCCTCGTCCTCGGTCGCCACCGCCTTGCCGATGACATAGGACGAGCCGGAGCCGGAGAAGAAGTCGTGATTCTCGTCGGCGTTGGGCGACAGCGCCGACAGGATCGCCGGATTGACCTTGCAGGCCTCGGCCGGGAACAGGGATTCGTAGCCCAGGTTCATCAGCGCCTTGTTGGCGTTGTAATGGAGGAATTTCTTGACGTCCTCCGTCAGCCCCACCCCGTCATAGAGCGCCTCGGTGTAGCGGACCTCGTTGTCGTAGAGATCGAGCAGCAGCTCGAAGGCGAAGTCCTTCAGCGCCTGCTTCTCCTCCGCGCCCAGCCGCTCGGCGGCGCGCTGGAACTTGTAGCCGATATAATAGCCGTGCACCGCCTCGTCGCGAATGATGAGCCGGATAAGGTCCGCCGTATTGGTGAGCTTGGCGCGGCTCGACCAGTACATGGGCAGGTAGAAGCCGGAATAGAACAGGAAGCTCTCCAGGAACACGCTGGCGATCTTCTTGCGCAGCGGATCGCCGGCGCGGTACTGGTCCAGGATCAGCGCCGACTTGCGCTGCAGGAACTCGTTCTCCTCCGACCAGCGATAGGCGTCGTCCACGTCCGGCGTCAGGCACAGCGTCGAGAAGATCGAGGAATAGGAGCGCGCATGCACCGCCTCCATGAAGGCGACATTGGACAGCACCGCCTCCTCGTGCGGCGTGGCCGCGTCCTCCATCAGCGACACCGCGCCGACGGCGTTCTGGATCGTGTCGAGTAGCGTCAGCCCGGTGAAGACGCGGATGGTGAGCTGCTTCTCCGCCGGCTTCAGCGTCTCCCAGGACTGGATGTCGTTGGAGAGCGGCACCTTTTCCGGCAGCCAGAAATTGCCGGTCAGCCGGTTCCAGACCTCGAGGTCCTTGTCGTCCTCGATGCGGTTCCAGTTGACCGCGCGCACCGGGCCGGGCTTCTTGGCGGGATTGGACTTGAATTGCATGTTCATGGATTTTCCCCGGATCATGGAGCATCTCCAGCAAAAGTGCGAAGCGGTTTTGCGGAGGATAATGCGTAAAAACAAATAGATAGAGCGGCTCCGGCGATTCCGTTCAAGCAGAAACCGCTCATAATGCGCACGAGACGCAGCCCTGCACCTGCGTTCCCTCCAGCGCCATCTGGCGCAGACGAATGTAATAGATGGTCTTGACGCCCTTCTTCCAGGCGTAGATCTGCGCCCGGTTGATGTCGCGCGTGGTGGCGGTGTCGCGGAAGAACAGCGTCAGCGACAGGCCCTGGTCGACATGCTGGGTGGCCGCCGCATAGGTGTCGATGATCTTCTCCGGCCCGATCTCGTAGGCGTCCTGGTAATAATCGAGATTGTCGTTGGTCATGAAGGCGGCCGGGTAATAGACGCGGCCGATCTTGCCTTCCTTACGGATCTCGATCTTCGACACGATCGGGTGGATCGAGGAGGTCGAATGGTTGATGTAGGAGATCGAGCCGGTCGGCGGCACGGCCTGCAGGTTCTGGTTATAGAGCCCGCCCTCCATCACCGCCTGTTTCAGCGCGCGCCAGTCGGCTTGCGTCGGAATAGCGATCCCGGCCGTCTCGAACAGCTCGCGCACCCTTTCGGTAGCCGGCTTCCATTCCTGCTCGGTATATTTGTCGAAATACTCGCCGGAGGCGTATTTCGACTTCTCAAAACCCTTGAAGGAGCGCCCCGTCTCCACCGCCAGCCGGTTGGAGGCGGCGAGCGCGTGATAGGTGACGGTGTAGAAATAGATATTGGTGAAGTCGACGCCTTCCTCGGAGCCGTAATGGATGCGCTCGCGGGCGAGATAGCCGTGCAGGTTCATCTGGCCGAGGCCGATGGCGTGGCTTTCGTCGTTGCCGCGCGCCACGGAAGGCACCGAGCCGATATGGCTCATGTCGGAGACGGCGGTGAGGCCGCGCACCGCCGTGTCGATGGTCTTGCCGAAATCCGGCGAATCCATCGCAGCCGCGATGTTGAGCGAGCCGAGATTGCAGGAGATGTCCTTGCCGAGATAAGCGTAGGACAAATCCTCCTCGAAGCGGCTCGCCTCGCTCACCTGCAGGATCTCCGAGCAGAGATTGCTCATGGTGACGCGGCCGTCGATCGGGTTGGCGCGGTTCACCGTGTCCTCGAACATGATGTAGGGATAGCCGGACTCGAACTGGATCTCGGCCAGCGCCTGGAAGAATTCGCGCGCGTTGATCTTCTTCTTGGCGATGCGGGCGTCGTCGACCATCTCGCGATATTTCTCGGTGACGGAGATTTCCGTCATCGCAACGCCGTAGACGCGCTCGACGTCATAGGGCGAGAACAGGTACATGTCCTCGTTGTTGCGGGCGAGCTCGAAGGTGACGTCGGGGACGACCACGCCGAGCGACAGCGTCTTGATGCGGATCTTCTCGTCGGCGTTCTCGCGCTTGGTGTCGAGGAAGCGCATGATGTCGGGATGATGCGCGTGCAGATAGACCGCGCCCGCGCCCTGCCGCGCGCCGAGCTGGTTGGCGTAGGAAAAGCTGTCCTCCAGAAGCTTCATCACCGGGATGACACCGGAGGACTGGTTCTGGATCTGCTTGATCGGCGCGCCGGATTCGCGGATATTGGTGAGGCAGAGCGCCACGCCGCCGCCGCGCTTGGACAGTTGCAGCGCCGAATTGATGGAGCGGCCGATCGATTCCATATTGTCCTCGACCCGCAGCAGGAAGCAGGAGACGAGCTCGCCGCGCTGCTTCTTGCCGGCGTTGAGGAAGGTCGGCGTGGCGGGCTGGTAGCGGCCGCTGATAATCTCCTCGACCAGGTCGCGCGCCAGCTTCTCGTCGCCGCGCGCCAGCGCCAGCGCCACCATGCAGACGCGGTCCTCGTAGCGCTCCAGATAGCGCTTTCCGTCAAAAGTCTTCAGCGTGTAGCTGGTGTAATATTTGAACGCGCCGAGGAAGGTCGGGAAGCGGAATTTCTTCGCATAGGCGGCGTCGAAGAGGTCGCGTACGAAGTTGAAGGAATATTGGTCCAGCACCTCCTGCTCGTAATAATCCTCGGTCACCAGATAGTCGAGCTTCTCGCGCAGATTGTGGAAGAAGACCGTGTTCTGGTTGACGTGCTGGAGGAAATATTGCCGCGCGGCCTGCCGGTCCTTGTCAAGCTGGATGCGGCCGTCCTCGTCATAGAGGTTCAGCATGGCGTTGAGCGCGTGATAATCGAGGCCGTCGGCCGAGCGGGCGGGCTTTGCCGCCGGCTCGGGCCGCTCGGCCGTTTCCGGCGCCTTTTCGCGCTCGCGGATCAGGGTCGTTTCCAAAATCGTTCCATCCCGTTTCTGACTGCGCCAACGTCTTCATCGGTTCCCAGAAGCTCGAAGCGATAGAGGTAGGGAACCTGACATCTGGCGGAAATGATCTTGCCGGCGAGGCCGAAGGCCGCGCCGAAATTGCTGTTGCCCGCGGCGATGACGCCGCGGATGAAGGCGCGGTTCTGCGCGTCGTTGAGAAACCGGATCACGGGCTTGGGCACGGCCCCCTTCTCGCCGCCGCCGCCATAGGTGGGCGTGACGAGGACGAAGGGCTCGCGCACCGCGATCTCCCCGTTCGCCTCCATCGGCAGCCGCCGGGCGCGCAGGCCCAGCCGCTCCACGAAACGGTGGGTGTTTTCCGAGCGGCTGGAGAAATAGACGAGGAGGCCCATGGCGATAGTCAGGACAGCGCGCTGATCAGGTCGGGACGGAAGCCGGCCCAATGCGTCTCGCCGGCCACCACCACCGGGGCCTGGCGGTAGCCGAGCCCGGTCACCAGGTCGAAGGCTTCGGCGTCGGCGGAGATGTCGACGATCTCGTAAGGCACGCCCTGGCGGTCGAGGGCGCGGGTGGTGGCGGTGCACTGGACGCAGGCGGGCTTGGAATAGACGGTGACGTTCATTTTTTCCTCACGGCGGTTTTGGGAAGCGGCCGAAAAACGGACGCGAACGATCCTCCGCGCGCGGCCTGCGCGCGGCTGGAAAAGCGGCGAAAACGAAAAAGGGTTAGGGCCGGGCGGCTCCGGTCAGGCGGAGCGGCCGGGCGGCGCGCAGGCGGATGCGAGATCGAACAGGCTGGACATGACTTCACCCCGAAGCTTGCGGCGGATGGTACGGGGGCGGCGACGCGGCGGACGCGGAAATGCGGCCATCGTCACCCGCCTGCCGGACACCCCGCCCGTGGACGTTACGCTCGAGGCAGGTCTCCTGGCTCACGGCTCGCCGCGTTCATCCGTCTTCCCGGCCCTGGCCAGTGACATGGTGGACGAACGCTCGCCGTCTACAGTTGCGGGGGCAGCTCCGGCTTCGCGCCGGCCTTTCGGCCATAGCACCGGATTCCCGTCTTAGCTTTCGACCCATCCGAATCGAAAGAACCTCGAACACCACATATAGTAGACCTTGGTGAAATTTCGTCAATAAGTGGCCGAAACTATCCACCGCCCTATTCGGCGGCGATCAGCGGCGCCGCCGGCAGGTCGGCCAGATGCGCGGGCTTGAGCGAGGCTTGGCCGTTGCGGATGTCGATGACGTGCGAATAGACCGGGGCCCCGCCTTCCAGCGTCGGCGGCGTCTCCTCGTGCATGACGCTGATGACGATCGATTGCGGGCAGCGCGCCTTGAGCGCCCCGTGGAAGGCGCGCTTGGAGGCCGGGTCGAGCGCGCCGGTGGCCTCGTCGAGGAAGATGACGGAAGGCTTGTGCAGCAGGATGCGCGCCAGCATCAGCTTCTGCTTCTGGCCGCCGGACAGGACCATGTCCCAGGGCGCGCCGCCGGCGTCGGCGTCCTTCATGCGCTCGATGAACTCGCCCAGGCCCGCCGCATGCAGCACGCCGGCGACGGTGAGGTCGTCATGGTCGGCCGCGTCCTGCGGCAGGCAGACGAGCTGCTTGAGCGGCACGGAGGGGAATTTCGCCTCCTGCGGCGCATAGAGGAAGGACGCGCCCTGCGGATAGATGATGTCGCCGGCGCCATAGGGCCAGAAGCCGTTCAGCGCCTTGAGGAAGGAGGTCTTGCCGGCGCCGGACTCGCCGCGCATATAGACCCAGTCGCCGCTGCGGATGTTGATGACGCCGGTGCGCAGGAAGGGCGCCGCGCTGTCCGGCCCCTGCAGCAGCGTCAGGCCGCGCACGGTGAGGCCGAAGCGCGGATGCTGGGCGCCGACATGGAACTGGTGGACGCCGGAGCGGGCGTAGAAATCGCCGGGCTCGCGCACGTTCTCGATGGCGCGCGCCAGCCCGGTGACGCGCTCGGCGTTGGCGCGCAGGTTGGCGAGCTGCGGCATGACCTGGATGAACCAGGAGCAATCGTTGATCATCGCCGCCACCAGCTCCGCGCCGGTGACATAGGCGCGGAATCCGACCGCGCCGTTCATGTAGGGGAACAGCCCCGGCAGATAGGCGACGATGCGGTTGGACAGGAAGCCGTAGGCCTGCGAGAAGGCGAGATAGGCGGCGTCGAAACGGTTGAGCCGGTCCCAGGTGACGTCGACGTCGCGATAGAGCCCGTCATTGACGGCGCGCTGCACGTCCTCGCCATGGGAGGCGGAGATCTGGAAGCTGCGGCGCAGGAGCGTGGTCCATTCGCCGCGATAGGAGCCCTCGGCCTTCTGCATGCGCAGGTTGAGGCGCTCGAGCCGGCGGCCGATCTTCACCGCCACCAGCGTGCCGAAAGGCACGTAAAGCACGATCGCCGCGAAGGCCAGCGCCGCGCCGCCATAGGAGCCCAGGAATTCGAGCCCCTTCACGGTGGTCGACAGTTCCAGCAGCTTCTGGCCGACGAAGAAGGCCGACAGCACCACGCCGACGACGCCCATGACCAGCCCGATGGCGCCGCCGGTCACGCCCTTGATCGCTTCCTGCAGGCGCTGGTCGACATTGTCGGGCAGATCGTCGCCGCGCCCCTGCTGGAGGTGGAAATGGGTGTGGTTGCGGTCGAGAAGCGCGGCGGAGAAGCGGTCGTTGAGCCATTTGCGCCATTTGCGGTGCAGGGTGGTGGAGAGGAGATGGCGGAAGCCGACCAGCGCCACGTCCTTGGCCAGCATCAGCAGGATCAGCATGCCGGCGTTGATCGCCACAACCGCCAGCGGATTGGTCACCGGCGCGGTGTTGACGTTGACGATGGCGTTCATCAGCTGGCCGGAGGCCTCGGCCACCCAGACGGTGGTCTTGCTGATCAGCGCGGTGAAGAGGAAGATCGCCGCGGTGAGGCCCCAGGCCTCTTTCCAGCGTTCGGAAAGCCAGTAGGCCCGCATCAAACCCCGGAACGACGTCATGTCCGACACGGAGGAACCCGTCGGCTGCCGGTCGCGGTCTGTGTGCGGAAACGTCGTCAATCTTCACCTCGTCCGGTTCACGGATTGTAACGCAGTGTAACTCATTGCAACAAACTGTGGTTAACGCGATGTTAACAATCAACACAAAATGAGAGCACGTCGATGTGATGTGGGGCCGGACGGAGCCCAAGCGGCTGAAACCGCTCTGGAATCGGCGCTCAAATTTTTTTCGTGAGAGACGCGATTTTGGACCGTCCGGACAATTTTTCGAGCGGGTCCAAGGCGTGATTCGACAAAACATGCCACAAGGCCCGGTCGGGCGGAGGCGATTTTTCCACATCCGGGCAGCCTCCCCGACATATCGGAGGCCGAAGAAATCGCTTACACTCGCCCTCGACCGAACGCCTGCGCCAAGGGGACGCCGGCCATGGGGAGGCCAGACATGTCGATCAAGATCCGAACCGGCTGGATGCGCGCGATCGCGCCCGCCCTGCTCTGCCTGCTGCTGGGCCAGGTTGCGGCCGGGGCCGCGGAGACGCGCCGCGTCGAGACGACGGCGGACGGCGATTATTTCGGCTTCGACCTGCGCACCGTGAAGAACCAGACGCTGGATCAGTGCAAGAGCGCCTGCCTAGGCGACGACGCCTGCCGCGCCTTCACCTACAATCCCAAGGTGAAGTGGTGCTTCCTGAAATCGGACTTCAACAAGCTCAACCCCGCGCCGGGATCGGTGGCGGGCAGGATCATCTCGACCAAGGCGCAGCAGGCCGATATCGGCGCGCCGCCGCCCATCGCCTTCTTCGCCGACAATCTGGTCGAGGAAGCGCGCGCGCTGCGCGCAGAGCTGGCCAAGGCCGACGCCTCGGAAGGCCTGACCGTGCTGAAGGCGGCCGCGCGCACGGCGCTGGCCAATGGCGATCCGCGCACGGCGATGGAGAAATATGCGCTCGCCGCCGGCGCCGACTCGAACGACAGCGCATTGTGGACCGCGCTCGCCCGCGCGGCCATGGCCACCGAGCCCGCCAATGGCGAGGAGAAGGCGAAATTCCAGCGCGACGCCACCTCCGCCGCCTACAACGCCTATCAGGAATCGCGCAGCAAGCCCGCCCGCGCCGAGGCGCTGACGGCGATGGCCGAGGCGCTGGACCGGCGCGACCTGTCGCGCCCGGCCCTGCAGGCTTACGAGGCCAGCCTCGCTCTGGTCGACGCCGCGCCGGTGCGCGCCGCCTATGAGGACCTCAAGGCGCGCAAGGGCTTTCGCATCATCGACCACACCGTCGACAACGACACCGCCCAGCCGCGCATCTGCGCGCATTTCTCCGAGGCGCTTCTCAAAAGCGGCGTCGACTACGCCAATTTCGTGCGGCTCGACAACGCCGCGCCGCCGGCCGTCGACGCCAAGGACAAGCAGATCTGCGTCGAGGGGCTGGAGAATGGCAAGCATTACACCGTCACCTTCCGCGCCGGCCTGCCCGCCGCCATCGGCGAGAAGCTGCCGGCCAATGTCGACCTCTCCATCTATGTGCAGGACCGCGCGCCCTCGGTGCGTTTCACCGGCGACAGTTTCGTGCTCCCCGCCCATGCGCGGCGCGGCGTGCCGCTGGTCAGCGTCAACATGGATTCGGCCAAGATAAAGCTCTACCGCATCGGCGACCGCTCGCTGGCGCAGCTCCTGTCGGGCTACCAGTTCCTGCACCAGCTCGACAGCTACGACCTCTCCAATATCGCCGACCGCCTCGGCGCGCCGGTCTGGGAAGGCGCGATCGACATTCCGGGCAACCAGCTCAACAAGGAGACTACCACCAGCCTGCCCATCGACGAGGCGCTGCCCAAGCGCCAGCCCGGCGTCTATGTGCTGACCGCCGAGCCCGTGACGGAAAAGGGCGAGAACTACGACGCCAAGGCGACGCAATGGTTCGTGGTGTCGGATATCGGCCTCTCCACCTATACCGGCCAGGACGGGATCAGCGTCTTCGCCCGCTCGCTCGCCACCGCCAAGCCGCTCGTCGGCGTCAGGCTGACGCTGCTCGCCCGCAACAACGAGGTGCTGGGCGAGGCGGTCACCGACGGCGACGGCCGCGCCCTCTTCACCGCCGGCCTGGCGCGCGGCGCCGACGGCATGGCCCCGGCCGTGCTGACGGCCAGCCAGGGCGACGACGATTTCGTCTTCCTCGACATGGGCCGCGCTGGCTTCGACCTGTCGGACCGCGGCGTGGCCGGCCGCGCCGCGCCCAAGGCGCTCGACGTCTACGCCTGGACCGAGCGCGGCGTCTACCGCGCCGGCGAGACCGTGCATGCGGCGGCGCTCGCCCGCGACGACAAGGCGATTGCCGTGGACGGGTTGCCGCTGACCTTCATCTTCTCGCGCCCCGACGGCGTCGAGGACCGCCGCCTCGTCTCCGACAGCGCCAAGGCCGGCGGCCACGCGGTCGACCTGGCCCTGCCCGCCAACGCCATGCGCGGCACATGGACGGTGGCGATCCACACAGACCCCAAGCAGCCGGCGGTGGCGACGCAGATGTTCCTGGTCGAGGACTTCATCCCCGACCGCATCGAATTCGACCTTTCGTCCGACAAGACCGAGATCGCCCCCGGCGAGGCGGCGAAGGTCACGGTGGACGGCCGCTTCCTCTACGGCGCGCCGGCGGCCGGGCTGGCGCTGGAGGGCGAGGTGACGCTCGCGACCAAACGCGACTGGGACCGCTTCAAGGGCTACGTCTTCGGCCTCGCCGACGAGGAGCAGGGCGACGCCACGCGGCTGCCGCTCGACGAGCTGCCCAAGGTTGGCGACGACGGCAAGGCCACCTTCCCGGTGGCGGTGGAGCAGCTTCCCGCCACGACGCGGCTTTTGAACGCCGCCGTCACCATGCGCATGCGCGAAAGCGGCGGCCGCGCCGTGGAGCGCAAGCTCGACCTCGCCATTCGCCCGCAAGGCGACATGATCGGGCTGCGGCCGGATTTCACCGGCGACGAGGTTTCGGAAGGCGGCGTGGCGAAATTCAGCCTCATCGCCGCCGACGCCCACGGCGCGCGCAAGACGCTCGACGGCGCGACATGGTCGCTGGTCAAGATCGAGCGCAATTACCAATGGTACCGCAACGGCAACAGCTGGAACTACGAGCCGGTCACCTTCACCAAGGCGGTGGCCAACGGCAGGATCGACCTCAAGGCCGACGCGGAGGCGCATATCGCCCAGCCGGTNNACCGGCTGGAGGTCGCGACCGCCGATCCCTCCGGCCCCGCCACCAGCTATGAATTCGACGCCGGCTGGTACGTGGCCTCGACCTCGACCGAGACGCCCGACGGGCTGGAGATCGCGCTCGACAAGGACCACTACGCCGTCGGCGAGACGGCCAGGCTGAAGATCAGCCCCCGCTTCGCCGGCGAATTGCTGGTCACGATCGGCGCGGAGAAGCTGGTCAGGACCATGACCGCCAGCGTGCCGGCGGAAGGCGCGACGGTGGACATCCCCGTCGACGCCGATCTCGGCGCGGGGGGCTATGTCACCGCCACGCTCTACCGCCCCGGCGACGCGCAGGAAAGCCGCATGCCGGCGCGCGCCATCGGCCTCAAATGGCTGAAGGTCGATCCGGGCGAGCGCCAGCTCGCCGTCAAGCTGACGCCGCCGCAGAAGATCACGCCGCGCGGAACCCTGTCTATCCCGGTGGCGGTGGACGGCGCGGGCGGCGAAAAGGCCTATGTCATGGTGGCGGCGGTCGACGTCGGCATCCTCAACC
Source organism: Hyphomicrobiales bacterium (assembly GCA_900465915.1). GTDB lineage: Bacteria > Pseudomonadota > Alphaproteobacteria > Rhizobiales > Rhizobiaceae > Brucella. Next base: position 63,607 of record UBKJ01000003.1, on the reverse strand, counting down.
TCACCCGCTACCAGCCGCCCGACCCGGAGAACTGGTTCTTCGGCCAGCGCCAGATCGGGCTGGAGCTGCGCGACATGTATGGGCGGCTGATCGACGGCTCGCTGGGCGCGACGGGCAAATTGCGCACCGGCGGCGACGGCGGCGACATGGCCACGCAGGGCAGCCCGCCGACCGAAAAGCTGGTGGCGCTGTTCTCCGGCCCGGTCGAGCTCGACCATGACGGCAAGGCCACCATCGATTTCGACATTCCGCAGTTCAACGGAACGGCGCGGGTGATGGCCGTGGCCTGGAGCAAAAAGGCCGTCGGCCACGCCGCGACCGACGTGATCGTGCGCGATCCGGTGGTGGCCACCGCCAGCCTGCCGCGCTTCATGGCTCCCGGCGATCAGGCGGAACTGCGCCTCGACGTGGCCAACACCGACGCGCCCGACGGCGACTACAACCTCGCGGTCGAGACCACCGACAACCTCGCCGTCGCTCCCGGCGCGTGGCCGGAGAAGCTGACGCTCGCCAGTGGCAAGCGCCAGTCGCTGGCGATCCCGCTGACGGCGAATAGGACCGGACAGGGCGGCGTCACGCTGCGGCTTTCCAACGCCGGCGGCGTGGTGGCCGAGCAGAGCCTGGCCCTACCCGTGCGGCCGGTCGACCTGCCCGTCACCACGCGGCAGGTGGTGCCGCTCTCCGCCCATGGTGGCAGCCTCAGGATCGACGGCGAGCTTCTGTCGCAAAGCCTGCTCGACGGCGCGACGGTCAGCGTCGGCGTCACCCGCAGCGCCGCCTTCGACGTGCCGTCGATGCTGATGGCGCTCGACCGCTACCCCTATGGCTGCGCCGAGCAGACCACCAGCCGCGCGCTGCCGCTGCTCTATCTCAGCGAAATGGCGGCGGCGACGGGACAAGGCGAAGACGAGGCGGAGCTGAAGAAGCGCATCCAGGACGCCGTCTTCCGGCTCCTGAGCTACCAGTCCTCCACCGGCTCCTTCGGCCTGTGGGGTCCGGGCTCGGGCGACCTGTGGCTCGACGCCTATGTCAGCGACTTCCTGACCCGCGCCCGCGAGAAGGGCTACGACGTGCCGCAGCCGGCCATGGTGTCGGCGCTGACCAACCTGCAGAACGCGCTCGGCTACACCACCGACGCCAAGGACCGCGGCGACGACATCGCCTATGCGCTCTATGTGCTGGCGCGCAACAAAAAGGCCTCGGTCGGCGACCTGCGCTATTACGCCGACACCCAGCTCGACAATTTCGCGAGCCCGATGGCGGTGGCGCAGCTCGCGGCGGGGCTGGCGCTCTATGGCGACCAGGCCCGGGCGGAGCGCGTCTTCGCCGCCGGTCTGGCGCTGGCCGCCAATACCAAGTCCTTCGACTATAACCGCGCCGATTACGGCTCGCCCTTGCGCGACGGCGCGGCCATGCTGGCGCTGGCGGCGGAATCGAAGCCCGCGCCCAAGGTGCTGCCCTCGCTCGTCACCCTCGTCGGCTACGAGCGCGACCGGGCGAAATATCTGAGCACGCAGGACCAGGCCTGGATGCTTCTGGCCGCGCGCAGCCTCAAGGACGACAACGACGCCATCCGGCTCGACGTCGACGGCGCCGCGCATTCGGGCGCGTTTTCCGACCGCGTCGACGGCGCGGCGCTGACCGCGCATCCGCTGACGCTGACCAACAAGGGCGGCGAGGCGGTGGACGCGGTCGTCACCGCCGTGGCCCCGCCGGCGCAGTCGCTGCCCGCCGGCGGCGACGGCTTCAGGATCGAGCGCAGCTATTACACGCTCGACGGCCAGGAGGCCAACGTCACCAGCGTGGCCCAGAACGAGCGTTTCGTCGTGGTGCTGAAGATCGACGACCTCGAGCAATGGCGCTCGCGGCTGCTCGTCACCGACCTTCTGCCGGCCGGCTTCGAGATCGACAATCCCGGCCTCGTCTCCAGCGCCGATCTCGGCAATTTCTCCTGGCTGGACAAGACGGAAGCCGCGCATCTCGAATTCCGCGACGACCGCTTCGTCGCCGCCTTCGACCAGACGGCGGGCGAGAAGAAACAGCTCGTGCTGGCCTATGTGGTGCGCGCGGTGACGCCGGGCATCTACACCCATCCCGCCGCCACGGTGGAGGACATGTATCGCCCGCAATACGCAGCCCGCACCGCGACCGGCATGATGGAGGTGAGGGCGCCCTGATGAAACGGCGCTGGAAGGTCCTGATCGGCATCGGCGCGCTGGCCGCCGCCGGCTGCCTCGCGGCCCTCGGTCTCGACCGGCTCGACCGCGCCTTTCCGCCGCCTCTGCCGAAGCGGCTGACGATTTCGACCGAGGTGCGGGACCGCGACGGCGCGCTGCTGCGCGCCTATGCGACGCCGGACGGCTATTGGCGGCTCGACACCCATGTCGAGGACGTCGACCCGAAATTCGTCGCCATGCTGATCGCCTATGAGGACAAGCGCTTCTACGAGCATCGCGGGATCGACCCGCGCGCGCTGCTGCGGGCGGCGGCGCAGCTCGCCGGCCATGGCCGCATCGTGTCGGGCGGCTCGACGCTCTCCATGCAGCTCGCCCGGCTGATCGAGCCGCGCCAGAGCCGCAGCTTCGGCTCGAAATTCCTGCAACTGGCGCGCGCCGTGCAGATCGAGCGCCGGCTCGGCAAGCGCCAGATCCTCGAACGCTACCTGACGCTCGCGCCCTATGGCGGCAATCTGGAAGGGGTGCGCGCCGCCTCGCTCGCCTATTTCGGCAAGGAGCCGAAACGGCTCACCACCTCGGAAGCCGCGCTTCTGGTGGCGCTGCCGCAATTGCCCGAGCGCCGCCGGCCCGACCGCGCCGGCGGAAACGCCGCAGCGGCGCGCGACCGCGTGCTCGCCCGCATGGTCGCGGCCGGGGTGATCACGGAGGACGAGGCCGGCCGCGCGCGGCTGGAACGGGTGGTGGCCATCCGCCATTCGCTGCCGTCACTTGCCGCGCATGTGGCCGACCTCGCGCTCAGGAACGCCCCCACCGCCGCGCGCCATCGGCTGACCCTGCAAAAGGCCGCGCAGCAGGGGCTGGAGGCGGCGGCGCGCGAGGCGGTGGCCCGGCTCGGCCCCAAAGTGTCGGTGGCGATGGTGCTGGCCGACGCCCGCAACGGCGAGATCCTCGGCGAGGTCGGCTCGGCCGATTATTTCGACGGCAAGCGGCGCGGCTGGATCGACATGACGCGCGCCGTGCGCTCGCCCGGCTCGACGCTGAAACCCTTCATCTACGGCCTCGCTTTCGAGCAGGGGCTGGTGGCGCAGGAGACCATCATCGCCGACCGGCCGGTGGATTTCGCCGGCTACCGGCCGCGCAATTTCGACATGAACTATCAGGGCGACGTCAGCATCCGCCAGGCGCTGCAGATGTCGCTCAACGTGCCGGCGGTCAGCCTGCTCGACACGGTCGGGCCGGCGCGGCTGGTGACGCGCTTCCGCCAGGCGGGCGTGGCGCTGCAACTGCCCAAGGGCGACGCGCCGGGGCTGGCCATCGGGCTGGGCGGCGCCGGGATCAGCCTGCGCGACCTCGTGCAGCTCTATACCGGCCTCGCCAATGGCGGCCGCGTCAGCGCGCTGCGCGACGGCGCGGAGACGCGGGAGCCGGAGACGCCCGCCGGCCATGTGCTGGACGAGCAGGCGACGTGGCAGGTTGGCGACATCCTCTCCGGCGTCATGCCGCCGCAGGGCGCGCCGCGCCGCGGCCTCGCCTACAAGACCGGCACCTCCTACGGCTATCGCGACGCCTGGTCGGTCGGCTATGACGGCCGCCATGTGCTCGGCGTCTGGGTGGGGCGCGCCGACGGCGGCCCGGTTCCGGGACTGGCGGGCTATGTCGCCGCGGCGCCCATCCTGTTCGAGGCCTTCGCCCGCTCGGGCGTGGCGGCGGTCCCGCTGCCGCGCGCGCCGGCGGGGAGCGGCCGCGTCGCGCGCGCCGACCTGCCCGTCACCCTCGCCCGCTTCTCCGCCGCCAGCGACCCCCTGCCGGCGCTGAGGGCCGCGGCCGAGCCCGCGCCGCGCATCGTCTTTCCACCCGACGGCGCGTATGTGGAACTGAAGGGCGCGGCCGAGGCCGCCGAGCCGCTGGTGATGAAGCTCCAGGGCGGCCGCGCGCCGTTCCGCTGGCTCGCCAACGGCAAGCCGGTTTCCGAGCCCGAACGCCGCCGCGTCTCGCTGTGGCGGCCCGACGGGCCGGGCTTCGCCACCCTCACCGTGGTCGACGCGCGCGGCCAGGCGGCGAGCGTGCGCGTCTTCGTCGAATGACGCCAACCCGCGATGGCGAAGGCCGCGCCGATGCAACTTGGCGACACCCGGCCGGGATCGGTGAGAGGGCCGCGCGAATCCGCTTTTCTTTTGGCCCGATTTGGCTTATGCCCCAAGCCAAAAGAGCGGCGACGACCCGCCGCGTGACAATCGCAGATAAAACAATACCTGCTGACCGCCGGTATCGCGTTTCAGGCGAACAGAAACCCGCGGCGTATCGCTTATATTATTGAGTTAAAAGATGAATCATCCTGTTGATGACGCAGATCTCGGTAGAGATGTGATGGCGCGTGGACCTTTGGAGGCGACGCAGGCGCATGACGGCGCCGGCGGCGCGAGCCCGTCCGTCGCCTCGGCGGTGGCAGCCCTCACCCATCCGCAAATCCTGGTCGGGGCGGATTTTTCGCCCGAAAGCCGGCCCGAGGACCGGCTCGACACGTTTTTCGAGAGCCTCGCCGACAGATACGACCGCGCCGTCGCGGTGATCTCGGACGGGCGCTCCTGGACCTATCGCGAGATCGACGACCGCGCCAACCAGTTCGCCCGCGTGCTGATCGCACGGGGCGTGCGCCCCGGCGACCGCGTCGGCCTGCTGCTCGACCGCTCGGCCGTCACCTACATCACGCTTCTGGCCGTCATGAAGGCCGGCGCCGCCTTCGTGCCGCTCGCCACCGCCTTCCCGCGCGACCGCATGGCGCTGATCATCGAGGACGCCGAGGTGCGGCTGGTGGTGACGCTGACCGGCTACGCCGACCGCGCCGCCGAATTGTCCGTGCCTTACGTGCTGGCCGACGCCGTCGACGCCGAGATCGCGGCGCAGTCGCCGGCGCGGCTCGACCGCGCAGCGATGGCGCCCAGCCGCGAGGACACCTGCTACATCCTCTTCACCTCCGGCACCACCGGCCGCCCCAAGGGCGTGGTGATCCGCCACCGCAGCATCGCCAATTTCGTGCGCGTGGCCGCCAAATCCTACGGCTACCGGCCGGGCGACCGCGTCTATCACGGCATGACCATCGCCTTCGACTTCTCGGCCGAGGAATATTGGGTGCCCTTCACCGCCGGCGCCACGGTCGTGCCTGCCCCCGGCGCGCAGACGCTGGTGGGCGAGGAACTGGCGGATTTCCTGCGCGCCAACGACATCACCTGCATGGCCTGCAGCCCGACGCTGCTCTCCTCCATCGAAAGCGACGTGCCGAGCCTGCGCCTGCTGATGGTCGGCGGCGAGGCCTGCCCGCTCAACATGGTCACGCGCTGGTCCAAGCCGGGCCGGCTGCTGCTCAACACCTACGGCCCCACCGAAGCCACGGTGACGGCGACCATGGGGGTGCTGACGCCCGACAAGCCGGTGACCATCGGCGCGCCGCTGCCGACCTATTCCATCGTCATCATCGATCCCGACGAGCCGAAGCTGACCGACCCGGACGAGCTGGGCGAGATCGGCATCGCCGGCGTCGGCCTCGCGGTCGGCTATCTCAACCGGCCCGACCTCACCGATCAGAAATTCATCCCCGATTTCATCGGCCTGCCCAACAATCCGTCGCGGCGCATCTACCGCACCGGCGACCTCGGCCGCATCAACGCCGCCGGCGAGATCGAATATCGCGGCCGCATCGACACCCAGGTCAAGATCCGCGGCTACCGCATCGAGCTGGGCGAGATCGAGGCGGTGCTCCTCGACCAGCCGGCCATCGCGCAGGCCGCCGTCACCACCTGGGAGATCGAGCCCGGCCGCGTCGAGCTGGTGGCCTATTACGCGCCCAAGACCGGCATGCCGATCGCCCGCGCCGACCTCGCCAGGGAATTGAAGCGCCGCCTGCCCGACTACATGGTCCCCTCCTATCTGGAGGAGCTGGACGCCATTCCGATGACGGTGGCCAACAAGACCGACACGCGCCGCCTGCCCAAGCCCACCAGCCTGCGGCTGTCGTCGGAGCGCGAGATCGTGGCCCCGCGCAACGAGGAGGAGCGCTTCCTCGCAGGCGCGCTCGCCGACGTGCTGCATTTCGAGAAAGTGTCGGTCGAGGACAATTTCTTCGACGACCTCGGCGCCAATTCGCTTCTGATGGCGCGCTTCTGCGCCCGCGTGCGCAAGCGGCCCGAATGGGCGACGACCTCGATGCGCGACGTCTACCAGCACCCGACAGTGGCGCTCTTGGCCGAGCACCTGCGCGTGCCCGAGCAGACCGAAAGCGCCGTCGACGAGGCGGTGCCGACCCACAAGGCGTCCAACCTCGCCTATTGGGCCTGCGGCCTCGGCCAGCTCCTGTTCTACGGGCTTTACAGCTATGTCGGCCTCTGGGCCTTCAACAAGGGCCTCAACTGGGTCTATGACAAGCTGGACGATCCCGAGCGGCTCTACGAGCGCTGCGTGCTTCTGTCGGCGGCGGTGTTCTTCGGCATGTCCGGCTTCGCCATCCTGGCCAAATGGCTGCTGATCGGCCGCTGGAAGCCGGAGGCCTTCAAGATCTGGGGCTGGCGCTATTACCGCTTCTGGGTGGTGCAGACGCTGATCCGCACCGCGCCGGTGGTGCTGTTCCGCGGCAGCCCGGTCTACAGCTTCTATCTGAAATTGCTCGGCGCCAAGCTCGGCCGCAACGCGGTGATCGAATGCCGCGCCGTGCCGGTCTGCACCGACCTGATCTCGATCGGCGAGAACACCATCCTGCGCAAGGAATCCATGGTGCTGGGCTATCGCGCCCAGGCGGGCTACATCCATACCGGGCCGATCTCCATCGGCCACCACTCCTTCGTCGGCGTCGGCTCCATGCTCGACATCGACACCAGGATGGGCGACTACACCCAGCTCGGCCATGCCTCGTCGCTGCAGCGCGGCCAATCCATCCCCGACAACCAGCACTGGCACGGCTCGCCGGCGATCCCGACCACGGCGGATTACTGCAAGATCCGCAACGTCAACCCGTCCCGCGTGCGCCAGTTCCTGTTCGAGACGGCGCAGCTCGTCGGCCTGTTCCTGATCGTCACGCCCATTCCGCTTCTGTTCCACAGCTACTGGCAGAACGTCTCCGACGACTATCAGGAGACGATCGGCATCGTCGCCATCGGCACCACGGTGACGGTGTTCGGCTTCATCCTGCTGGCGCTGGTCGGCGCGATCGCGCTGCCGCGGCTGATCCGCGTCATCCTCAAGCCCAACAAGACCTATACGCTCTACGGCTTCCGCTACTGGCTGCAGATGGTGGCGGAGACATGCAGCAACATCCGGCCGCTGAACCTTCTGTTCGGCGACAGCTCGGCCATCACCCACTACATGCAGGCCATCGGCTGGAACCTCAACGAGGTGGTGCAGACCGGCTCCAATTTCGGCAGCAACCAGCAGCACGAAAACCCGCTATTGTGCGAGATCGGCACGCAGACCATGGTGTCGGACGGGCTGTTCATGATCAACATGCACAAGTCCGCCACCGCCTTCCGGCTGGAGCACACCAAGGTCGGCGAGCGCAACTATTTCGGCAACAACATCTTCTATCCGCCGGATGCGCGCACGGGCGACAACTGCCTGCTCGGCACCAAGGTGATGGTGCCGATCGACGGTCCGCTGCGCGAGAATGTCGGCCTGCTCGGCTCGCCCTCCTTCGAGATCCCGCGCATGGTCAGCCGCGACAAGGAGCTGCTCGACAGCGTCAGCGAAGCCGAGCGCAAGCGGCGGCTGCGGCGCAAGAACCGCTACAATGCGGTGACGGCGCTGATGTTCCTCGCCTCGCAATGGCTGATGCTGTTCGTGACGCTGGCGATCTGGGACCGCGCGCTCAACTACTACACCGACTGGGCGGAGGTGGCGCTGTTCGTGGCGGTGCTGCTGACTTCGGGCATCGCCATTCCCTTCTACGTGCTCCTGGAGCGGATGAGCCTCGGCTTCGGCAAGCTGCAGCCGCGCATGACGACGATCTACGACGTCGCCTTCTGGCATCACGAGCGGCATTGGAAACTGTCGGATTCGCCGATCACGCGGCTGTTCCCCGGCACGCCGTTCCGGCCGATGATCCTGCGCCTGCTCGGCGTCAAGGTCGGCAAGCGCGTCTATGACGGCGGCGCCAACCTGACCGAGCGCTCGCTGGTGGAGATCGGCGACGACGCCACGCTCAACGAAGGCTGCGTCATCCAGGCCCATTCGCTGGAGGAAGGCGCCTTCAAGTCGGACTATATCCGCATCGGCGCGGGCTGCACGCTGGCGCCCTCGGCCTTCGTCCATTACGGCGTCGCCATGGGCGACGGCTCGGTGGCCGACGTCGACTGCTTCGTCATGAAGGGCGAGGTGCTGGAGCCGAACTCGATCTGGCGCGGCAACCCGGCCAAGCTGCATGGTTTCGTCCGGCCGGTGAGCCGATGACGGTGCGCCTGGTCCCGGTCACGCCTGAGAACAGCGTCGCCGTGGCGGCGCTGGAGCTTGCCCCCGACCAGACCGAGCTGGTGGCGAGCAACGCGGAATCGCTCGAAGAGGCGCTGACCGACCCCGACGCCCGCCCGCGCGCGATCATGGCCGGCGAGACGCTGGTCGGCTTCCTCATGTACGACGCCGGCGACGCGGACGAGGCGCAGATCTATCGCTTCATGATCGACCGCCGCCATCAGGGCCGCGGCTACGGTAAGGCGGCGCTCAAGGCCGCGCTCACGGAAATCCGCGCGCTCGGTCCCGCCCGGCGCGTCGCCATCTGCTACGAGCCCGAGAACGAGGCGGCGCGGCGGCTCTACGCCGCCGCCGGTTTCGTCGAGGACGGACTGGACGAGGACGGCGAGATGATCGCCCATCTCGACCCGGCCGGTTGAATGGCCGGCCGGTCCGATGGCGCGCTGGCCGACGCGATGCGCGCCATCGCGCCGCCGGGCGTGCTGACGGATTGCCGGCCGATTCAGGCGGGCGACGAAACCCACCTCACCCCGGCCGAATTGCGGACCATCCCCGCCCGCTTCGTCGACCGGCTGGCGGCGAGCGGCGCGGCGCGCTTGGTGGCGCGCGGGCTTCTGGCGCAATGCGGCGTCGCGCAGGCCGACATCCTGCGCGACGTCTCCGGCGCGCCGGTCTGGCCGCGGGAGGCGATGGGGTCGCTGGCGCATGACGACGCGGTGGCGGTGGCCGCCGTGGCGCTCCTCGCCTGCGGCGTCTCGCCGGGGATCGACGTCGAGCCGGCGCTGCCCCTCCCCGACGAACTTCTGGAGCTGGTGCTGACGCCCGCCGACCGGCTCGGCGGCCTTGCGCCGGCGCTGGCGGGCCGGCTTTTGTTCTCGGCCAAGGAGGCGGTCTATAAATCCGTCTATCCGCTCGACGGCGTGGTGCTGAATTACGACGACATCGCCGTCGATTTCGCCGCCGGCCTGGCCCGCACGACGACGGGCCGCATAGCCCGCTTCGCCTGGATCGCCGCGCCGCGCATCGTCACGCTGGCTGTGACGCCCGTCCCCGCCGCTGCAAGGCGGTGAGCACCGAACGCTCGGATTTGAGCAAATAAAGCTCCAGCTCCGCCTCCGCTCTGTCGAGGTCGCCCGCCTGCAAGGTACGGATCAGCGAGGCGTTCATCGCCACATAGGCCTCGTGCAGATGGCCGTCGTCGCCCAACTGGCCGAAGATCAGCCGCAGCTCGGCCAATACGAGATCGAAGCAGGTGCTGAGGCGCGGGCTGTCGCACAGCCCGACCATGGCGCGGTGGAACTCCATGTTGAGCGTGCCGACCTCGGCCCAGTCACCGCGGTCGCGCGCGGCGGCCGCCTTTTCGGTCAGCGCCGCCATGCGCGCCAGCGCCGGATGCGAGCGCGTCGCCGCGCGCACCGCGCCCGTCTGGATCACCCCGCGCACCCGGTAGATGTCGAGCACCGCCGCCTCGTCGGGCGCGGCGACGAAGACGCCGCGATTGGGAATATGCGCCAGCAGCCCCTGACTGGTCAGCAGCCGGAACACCTCGCGCAGCGTGTTGCGCGAAATGTCGAAGCGCTGCGCCACCTGCTGCTCGGACAGTTTTTCCCCCGGCCCGTAGACGCCGGCGATGAGCATGCCGCGCATTTCGGCCGCCACCTGCTCGGCGAGCGGCTGGCTGTCGGCTTTGCGCGATGCTGCGGTTTCGGTCATGATCGGCCCTGCGCTGGATATTTTTGATGGCGGACATTGTTGAACAATAATTCTTATGTTACTCAACAATCCAACGCAATCCTCTTACACGGGCAGGCTATCTCATGGCAAGCATCGACCTCAACAGCGACCTTGGCGAAAGTTTCGGCCCATGGCCGATGGGCGACGACGTTTCGATGCTGGAGATCGTGACCAGCGCCAACATCGCCTGCGGCTTCCACGCCGGCGACCCGGCCGGCATCCTCGCCGTGCTGAAGGAGGCGGCGCGGCGCGGCGTTTCGGTCGGCGCGCATGTCGGCTATCGCGATCTCGTCGGCTTCGGCCGCCGCAACATGGACCCGTCGAGCGCCGAACTTGTCGGCGACACCATCTATCAGATCGGCGCGCTGCAAGGGCTGGCGCGGGCGGCCGGCACAACCGTGCGCTACGTCAAGCCGCACGGCGCGCTCTACAACACCATCGCCCAGGACGCGCGGCAGGCCGCCGACGTGATCGAGGGCATCAAGGCCGTCGATCCGTCGCTGGTCCTGATGGCGCTGGCCGGCGCGCCCATCGTCACGCAGGCGCGCGCGGCGGGCCTGACCGTAGTGTGCGAAGCCTTCGCCGACCGCGCCTACAATGCCGACGGCAGCCTCGTCAGCCGCCGCCTGCCCGGCGCGGTGATCCACGATCCCGCGCAAGTGGCCGAGCGCATGCTGCGCATGGTGACCGAAGGGAAGATTTCCACCATCGACGGCGTCGACATTCCGCTGGAGGCGCAGTCCATCTGCATCCATGGCGACAATCCCGCCGCTGTGGCGTTGGCCCGCACGCTGCGCGACACGCTCGCCGCGCGCGGCGTGGAGCTGAAATCCTTCGCCGACGCCCGTCATGGCTGATCTCATGGCTGAGCCCTGGGCTGAGCGGCTGCGCTTCCTGCCGGCGGGGCTGAACTGCCTGCTGGTCGAGCTTGCCGACCTCGAAACGGCGATGACGCTGTTCGACGCGCTGCTGGCCGCGCCGCCGCACGGCGTGGTCGAGATGGTGCCAGCCGCCCGCACGGTGATGATCCGCTTCGACCCGCTCGCCACCGACCGCGCGCGGATCGTGGCGGATGTGGCGCGCGTCGACCTTTCCAGCCGCAGCGCCCGCACCGGCGAAATGTACGAAATCCCCGTCGCCTATGACGGCGAGGACCTCGCCGACGTGGCGGAACTGCTTGGCTGGAGCGTGGACGAGGTGATCCGCCGTCATACGGCCGCCACCTACACCGTCGCCTTCACCGGCTTCGCGCCGGGCTTCGCCTATATGACCAGCGACGATCCCGGCTTCGACGTGCCGCGCCGCAAAAGCCCGCGCGTGCGTGTGCCGACCGGCTCGGTCGCCATCGGCGGCAAGTTCGGCGGCGTTTATCCGACCGACAGCCCCGGCGGCTGGCAGATTCTCGGCAATACGCCCATGAAGATGTGGGACACGGCGCGCGACAAGCCGGCGCTGCTCGCCCCCGGCGACCGGGTGCGCTTCCGCGACATCGCGAAAGGCGCGACAGTAGTTCCCGCTACGCAAAAGCCCGAAGCGTCCCCCGAAACGCCCAGCGAAGGCCTGCGCGTCACGCGCTGCGACCGCCCGGCGCTTTATGAGGACGGCGGCCGCCCCGGCCGCGCCGATCAGGGCGTGGCGGAATCGGGCGCGCTCGACCGCCATTCCTTTATCGAGGCCAATCTCTGCGTCGGCAATCCGCGCGACGCGGCGGCGCTGGAGATCACCTTCGGCGGCTTCGCGCTGCGCGCCGACCATCCCGTCACGCTGGCCGTGACCGGCGCGCCCTGCCCGCTGACCATTCGCACGGCGGACGGCCGTACCGTGGCCGCGCCCTTCGCCAAACCTTTCGCGCTCGACGCCGGCGACGAATTGAATCTCGGCGTCCCGCCGGAAGGCGCGCGCAGCTATCTGGCGCTGCGCGGCGGTTTCGTGGTCGAGCCGGTGCTGGGCTCCGCCGCCACCGACACGCTGGCCAAGGTCGGCCCCACGCCGGTGCAGGCGGGCGACGTGCTAGTCCCAGCGGATCGGCCCGCCACCGCCGTCGATCCCGACCGGCCTGAGCCGCAACCTCTGCCCCACGCCGGCGAGGTAGTGACGCTGGACGTGACGCTGGGGCCACGCACCGACTGGTTCACCGAAAAGGGCGTCGAGACGCTGCTGAAGCAGGAATGGCTGGTGACGGCGGAATCGAGCCGTGTCGGCATGCGGCTTTCCGGCGACGAGCCGCTGGAGCGGCAGGTCCACGCCGAGCTTCCGTCCGAAGGCACCGCCATCGGCGCGTTGCAGGTTCCGCATAGCGGCCAGCCGGTGCTGTTCCTCGCCGACCATCCGCTCACCGGCGGCTATCCGGTCATCGGCGTGGTGGCTCATTATCATCTCGACCGCGCCGGGCAGATTCCCATCGGCGCGCGCATCCGCTTCAATTCGATAGCCGGCTTCGAGCCTGAGGAAATCCGATGAAAAAGCTCCTCATCGCCAATCGCGGCGAAATCGCCATCCGCATCGCCCGCGCCGCGCGCGATTACGGCGTCGCCTCGGTCGCGATCTATTCCGACGCCGACGCTGCTTCGCTGCATGTCGAACTGGCGGACGAGGCCTATGGTCTCGGCTCGGGCCGTCCGGCCGACACCTATCTCAACATCGAAAAAATCCTCGATATCGCCCGCCGTTCAGGCGCGGACGCGGTGCATCCGGGCTACGGCTTCCTGTCGGAGCGGGCGGAATTCGCCCGCGCCGTGATTGAGGCCGGGCTCATCTGGGTCGGCCCCGCGCCGGAGGTGATCGACGCGCTGGGCGACAAGGTCGAGGCGCGCCGCATCGCCGAAAAGGTCGGCGCGCCGCTGGTGAAAGGCTCGGACGGGCCGCTGGCCTCGGCGGCGGAGGCCGTGGCCTTTGCGAAGGAGGCCGGGTTGCCTTTGGCGATCAAGGCCGCTTTCGGCGGCGGCGGGCGCGGCATGAAGGTGGCGCGCCGCATCGAGGAAGTGGGCGAATTGTTCGATTCCGCCGTGCGCGAGGCGACCGAGGCCTTCGGGCGCGGCGAGTGCTACGCCGAGCAGTTCCTCGACAAGCCGCGCCATATCGAGGCGCAGATCGTCGCCGACAGCCATGGCCATACGGTGGTGCTGGGCACGCGCGACTGCTCGCTCCAGCGCCGCAACCAGAAGCTGGTGGAGGAAGCCCCCGCGCCCTTCATCACCGAAGAACAGCGCGCCCGTATCCATGACGCCGCCCGCGCCATCTGTTCGGAAGCCGGCTATACGGGGGCCGGCACGGTGGAGTTCCTGCTGTCGCAGGATGGCGTCATCTCCTTCCTCGAAGTCAACACGCGGCTTCAGGTCGAGCATCCCGTCACCGAGGAGACCACCGGCGTCGACATCGTCATCGAGCAGTTGCGCATCGCCGACGGCCTGCCGCTGTCGGTGACGGAGACGCCCGCGCCGCGCGGCCACGCCTTCGAGTTCCGCGTCAACGCCGAGGACCCCGGGCGCGGCTTTCTGCCGACGCCGGGCCATATCACGCTGTTCCGCGCCCCGTCCGGGCCGGGCGTGCGGCTCGACGCCGGCGTCGAGACCGGCTCGGACATTCCCGGCCTTTACGATTCCATGATGGCGAAGCTGATCGTCACCGGCGCGACGCGCGAGGAAGCGCTGGTCCGCGCCCGCCGCGCGCTCAGGGAATTCCGCATCGAGGGCGTGGCGTCGGTGCTGCCCTTCCACCGCGCCGTGGTGGACGAGCCGGCCTTCACCGGCGAGGGCGGGTTCAAGGTCTTCACCAACTGGATCGAGACGGAGTTCCACGGGCTGGAGCCCGCCCCGCGCGTCGATCAGGTCGAAAGCGGCCTGATCCGCGCCTTCATCGAGATCGACGGCAAGCGCCACGAACTCGGCCTGCCGGCGGCGCTGTTCGCCAACGCCGCCGCGCCGCAAGCCGCTGGCGTCACGCAAGCCACCGAAACCGATAACACCGTCACCGCCCTCATCCCTGGCACCTTGCAGAAATGGCTGGTCGAGGATGGCGCGACCGTGGCGGAAGGCGACGTGGTCGCCCTGATCGAAGCCATGAAGATGGAAACGCGCATCGTCGCGCCGAAAGCCGGAACCATTCGCATCAAGGCGGAGGCCGGCGCGGCGATCGCGCTCGGCGCGACGCTGGCCGTCATCGACTGACGGCGACAGGACAGAACGGAGAAACGACATGAAGCCGCAACCCATCACCGAGGCCCCGCAGGACGCCGCCGCCCGCAAGGCGATCAGGCCGGTCGTCTGCTATCCGGTCGAGACGCTGCCGCGCCCCGACCTCGCCACCTATCGCGCGCTGCGTGACGACCTTACTTTTGTGGAGCGCGTCGTGGTGCCGCCGCGCGAGGCCGCCTGCTGGACCGTCCCGGCCGGGCATTTCTTCCGCATCCTGTGCGCGGAAGGCCCGCAGGTCGGCGACCTCAACCTGTTCAACGCCAACAATCTCGACGAAAAATTCTACAGCGGCAAGACGCGCGCGCTGAACGGCACCCATGTCGGGCTGGGCGACCAGCTTTTCTCCAGCTTCCCCTATATGCGGCCGATCGCGACCGTCACCCACGACACGCTGGACTGGTATGGCTTCGACGAATTCGGCGGCTCGGTGCATGACGTCATCGGCACCCGCTGCGACCCCTATACCAACAATCTGCTCAGCCATGGCGGGCAGTATCACCATTGCTGCCACTCCAACCTCACCCGCGCCTTCGCCCAGAAGACCGGCAAGCCGCAGCACGAGGCCGAGACCTATATCCACGACGTGCTCAACGTCTTCATGTGTACCGGCTTCACCCGCGACACCGGGCAATATTTCATGAAGGCGAGCCCGGTGCGCCCCGGCGATTATCTGGAGTTCTTCGCCGAGATCGACCTTCTCGGCTGCATGTCAGCCTGCCCCGGCGGCGACTGCTCGGCGGAGCACTCGTCCGACACCGCCGCCTGCCACCCGATGATCGTCGAGATCTACAAGCCGGCCGCCCTTCCCGTCGGCTGGACCCCGCCCGCCGTCAACGGCTACGACCGCACGCACGGAGCCTGAGCCATGCAGCCGGCCGATCACGACTGGACCAACCGCGCCGTGGCGCTGATCGAAGCCGATCAGCGCCGCTCGGCGGACACGCATCTCCTGAAGCTCGAAACCGGCTTTTCCGGCGTCGACATCTATCTCAAGGACGAATCCACCCATCCGACCGGCAGCCTGAAGCACCGCCTCGCCCGCTCGCTCTTCCTCTATGCGCTGTGCAACCGGAAAATCCGCGCGGGCGTGCCGGTGGTCGAGGCCTCGTCGGGCTCGACCGCCGTCTCGGAGGCCTATTTCGCCCGCATGATCGGCGTTCCCTTCTTCGCCGTGGTGCCGCGCAGCACCTCGGGCGAGAAAGTCGCGGCCATCGAGCATTACGGCGGACGCTGCCACTTCGTCGACCAGGGCGTATCGCTCTACGAGGAGGCGGCGCGGCTGGCCGAGCGGCTGGGCGGCCACTATATCGACCAGTTCACCTACGCCGAACGCGCGACCGACTGGCGCGGCAACAACAACATCGCCGAAAGCATTTTCGAGCAGCTTGCGCAGGAGCGGCATCCGGTCCCGCGCTGGATCGTCATGAGCGCCGGCACCGGCGGCACCACGGCGACGCTGGGCCGTTACATCCGCTACAAGCGGCTGGCGACGCGGCTTCTGGGCGTCGACCCGGAATTCTCCGCCTTCTTCGACGGCTACCGCAGCGGCGACCGCGCCGCCCTTTGCACCCGGCCGTCGCGCATCGAGGGCATCGGGCGGCCGCGCGTCGAGCCGTCCTTCATCCCCGAGGTGATCGACGAGATGGTGCGCGTGCCCGACGACGCGGCCATCGGCGCCATGCGCACCCTGTCGGCGCATCTGGGCCGCCGCGTCGGTGGCTCCACCGGCAGCAATTTCTTCGCCCTGTGCTGGAAGGCGGCGGATATGATCCGGCGCGGCGAGACAGGATCGCTGGTGACGCTGATCTGCGATCCCGGCGAGCGCTATTCCTGCACCTATTATTCGCAGGCCTGGCTCGACGGCTGCGGGATCGATTGCCGCGAGGCGGCGCAGCAGGTGGAGACCTTCCTCAAGACCGGCGCGATGGGCCGCGAACTGGACCATCACGCCGCCGACTGAGAGGCGCAAGCCGCCGCGGGAAAGCGCGCGGCGGCCCGCCCCTGCGCGCCATCGGTCCGCCGCGCGCCGAACCGCCGATTGAACGTGACAAATTTCCATGCGGCCTTTATGCAATCGGACGGAAATTCCGTCCGCCGACCGCGCCAAAGGGAGACTCGCATGAGCGACGCCATTCGCATTTCACAGGAAGACCTCGTGGCCCTGCTGATCGACGTTTTCCGCAAGGGCGGCTACAGCGCCGACCATGCGGGCGCGATCGCGCGCACCATCGCCGCCGGCGAGCGCGACGGCTGCAAGTCGCACGGCGTCTACCGCGTCGAGGGCTGCCTGCGCACGCTCAAGCAGGGCAAGGTCGTGCCCGACGCGGTCCCCGTGCTGACGGTGGACGACAGCGCCGTGGTGCGGGTGGACGCGAAAAGCGGCTTCGCCAACCTCGCCTTCGAGATCGGCATGCCGGCGCTGGCCGAGCGGGCGCGCAAGCTCGGCGTGGCGGTGCTGGCCATCAACGACTGCACCCATTTCGCCGCCCTCTGGCCCGAGGTCGAGGCGCTGGCCGAACAGGGGCTGGCCGCGATGGCCATGTGCCCGAGCTACGCCACCGTGGCCCCCGCCGGCGGCAAGGAGCCGCTGCTCGGCACCAATCCCTTCGCCTTCGGCTGGCCGCGTCCGGGCGCGCATCCTTACGTCTTCGACTTCGCCACCAGCGTCGCGGCGCGCGGCGAGCTGGAGCTTTACCGCCGCGCCGGCAAGAAGCTGCCGGAAGGCTGGGCCATCGACGCCGAGGGCCATCCGACCACCGACCCGGAAGCCGCGCTGGCCGGCGCCATGCTGCCCTTCGGCGGCCACAAGGGCTCGGCCATCTCGACCATGATCGAATTGCTGGCCGGCGTGATGATCGGCGACTTCACCAGCCGCGAGGCGCTGGATTTCCTCGGCACCACCACGCTGGCCCCGCGCCATGGCGAGCTGATAATCGCCTTCGACCCCAAACGCATGGCCGGCGGCCGCCTCGACCCGGTGCGGCACGGCGAGATCCTGTTCGACGCCATCGCCGGACAGGGCGCGCGCCTGCCCTCGCAGCGCCGCTTCGCCGCCCGCCGCGAATCGCTCGCCAAGGGCATCGCGCTGACGGCGGACGAAATGGCGCATCTGGAGACGCTGCGCGACAAAGGCATGGAGGCCGTCGCCTGACCGCGACCGGACGTCCAAACGAAAAAAGGCCCCGCGAGGGGCCTTTTCCTTTGCTTCCGTCCGCTCAGGCGGCGCAGCGGGCGACCGCGCCGTCCTGTTTGCTCCAGGCGGCGTACCAATCCTGGAACAGCTTGAGCTGCGCCTCGCAATAGCCGCGCTGGCTCTCCGACAGCTTGTCGCTTTCGTTGAAGTGCAGCTCGTATTCCGGGTTTCCGGTCAGCACCATCATGTGCTTGTAGAACAGCACCAGATCCGGGCCTTCGTCGAAGGACGACAGCACGTTGAGGGCGGCCTCCAGCTCCAGCGCACGGGCGCGGGCCTCGACGTCGCCGGCCGCGGCGGCGCGGGACAGCGCCACCATGTGCTGCACTTCCTTCGGCAGCACATTGCCGATGCCGGTGATGGCGCCGACCGCGCCGCAATTGACGAAGCCGTGGAACACGCCCGTGTCGACGCCGACCATCAGGATGACGTCGTCATCGGCGCTGGTGATGTTCTCGGCCGCGTAGCGCATGGCCGCGTCGCCGCCGAACTCCTTGAAGCCGATCAGGTTGGAATGCTCGGCGCGCAGCGCGAAGAACAGGTCGGCGCGGGTGGCGAAGCCGTAATAGGGGCTGTTGTAGATCACCGCCGGCAGGTCCGGCGCAGCGCCCAGAACGGCCTTGAAATGCGCCTTCTGCGCGCTGATCGACGAGCCGCGCGACAGCACGCGCGGGATGACCATCAGGCCATGCGCGCCGACCTTCTGCGCATGCGCCGCATGGGCGGCGGCGGTGGCGGTGTTGACCGCGCCGGTGCCGACCACCACCGGAACGCCGGCCTTGACCAGCGCCTCGACGCCCTGCATGCGCTCGGCGTCGGTCAGGAGCGGCCAGTCGCCCATCGAGCCGCAATAGACGACCGCCGACATGCCCTTGGCGATCATTTCCTTGCCCTTGCGCACCAGCGCGTCGAAATCCGGCGTGCGGTCCGGCTTGCACGGGGTCATGAGAGCGGGCATGCAACCTTTGAAGATAGTCGAGTCCATGATGCTGTCCTTGTGCGTTGGGTGCGTTCGAGAAGGCTGTTTCGTGTCTGGCTGAGATTTAATATACACGATGTATTTTTCTTGTCGACTAAAATTTCGCGGCGGCGCTATAATACGCTCGGGCGGAGCGAATCCGCGGGCCAGCGACAGGGATCATCGACCATGAACGACACGACCGGCGGACCGGACCGCAAAAAGGGCTCAGGCGTCAAGCTGGTCTATGACGTGCTGCGCGACGAGATCATCGACCTGTCGCTGGCGCCCGGCAGCCCCATCGACGAGAACCAGCTGGCCGAGCGCTTCGCCATGTCGCGCACGCCGATCCGCGAGGCGCTGGTGCGGCTCGCGGCCGACGGGCTGGTGACGACGCTGCCCAACCGCTCCACCGTGGTGTCGAACATCGATTTCCTCAGCCTGCCCGCCTTCTTCGACGCGGTGACGCTGATGTACCGGGTGACGACGCGGCTCGCCGCGCGCAACCGCACGGAGCGTGACCTCAAGACGATCCGCGCCCTGCAGGAGGATTTCGCCCGCGCGGTGCGGGCGCAGAACGCGCTTGCGATGATCTCCACCAACCGCGATTTCCACGCGGCCATCGCGGAAGCGGGGAATAATCCCTTCTACGCCGCCTTCTTCGCGCGGCTGCTCGACGAGGGGCGGCGGCTGCTGCGGCTTTATTATTCGTCCTACGCCGACCGCCTGCCCGAACGCTACGTGACCGAGCACGAGGACATGATCCGCGTGATCGAGGCGCGCGACGTCGAGGCCGCCGACCGCCTCGGCAAGGCGCATGGCGACCAGATCGTCGAGCAGATCAGGAAGCTGATCGCGGAGGACCGCCGCGAGGAGATCACGTTATAAGCGCGACACGCTTCAGTGCAGGCCGAGATAGGCCTTGCGCACGTCCTCGTTGTCGAGCAGCGAGGCGCTTTCGCCGGACAGGTGGATGCGGCCGTTGACCATGACATAGGCGCGCTGCGACAGTTTCAGAGCGTGGTTGGCGTTCTGCTCGACCAGGAAGATGGTCTTGCCCATGGCGGCGATCTCGCCCAGCACCTCGAAGACGCGCTTGACCACCAAAGGCGCCAAGCCCAGCGACGGCTCGTCGAACAGGATCAGCTCGGGCCGCGCCATCATGGCGCGGGCGATGGCCAGCATCTGCTGCTCGCCGCCCGACATGGTGCCGGCGACCTGGTTGCGCCGTTCCTTGAGGCGGGGGAACAGGTCGAACATGGAGGCGCGGTCCTCGTCGAAATGCGCCATGCCGATGGGCGTCGCGCCCATCATCATGTTCTCCTCGACCGACATTTCCTGGTAGATCTGCCGGCCTTCCGGCACCAGCGCGATGCCGCGCCGCGAGATGCGGTTGATGGGAAGCCGCGTCATGTCCTCGCCGCGATGCAGGATGCGGCCCGAGGAGGCGCGCGGCGCGCCGAAGATGGTGGCGAGCAGCGTCGTCTTGCCCGCGCCGTTGGCCCCGATGAGGCTGACGATCTCGCCTTTGCAGATATGCACGCTGACCGAGCGCAGCGCCTCGACGGCGCCGTAATGGGCCGAGACGTTGTCGAGTTCCAGAAGCCTGTCGGTCGCGCTCACGGTTTCACCTCTTCTTCGCTGACGCCGAGATAGGCGGCGATGACGGCGGGATCGTTGCCCACCGCCTCCGGCGCGCCGTCGGCGATGACCTCGCCATGGTCCAGCACCACGATATGGTCGGATATGCGCATGACCAGCCCCATGTCGTGCTCGATCACCAGCACGGTGAGGTCGTGATCGGCGCAGAGGCGCTGGATGATCTCGGACAATTCGCGCGTCTCGGACGGGTTCAGCCCCGCCGCCGGCTCGTCGAGGCAGACGAGCTGCGGCGCCGTGCACATGGCGCGCGCGATCTCGAGCCGCCGCTGGCGTCCGTAGGGCAATTCGCCCGCGAGCCGGTTGGCGTCGTCGAGCAGGTTCATCTGCGCCAGCCAGAAATAGGCGCGATCGACGGCCTCCGTCTCGGCGCGGCGGAAGGCGCGCGTCCTGAACACGCCGCTCAGGAGATTGTTGCGGGTGACGCGGTGCTGGGCGACCAGAAGGTTCTCCACCACCGACATCTCCTTGAACAGGCGGATGTTCTGGAAGGTGCGGGCGATGCCCGCCCGCGTCACCTGGTGCGAGCCGCCGGTGATCGGCTTGTCCATCAGCGCGCCGATGTCCTGCGGGCCGTGGGGGCCGTTCAACAGGATGCGGCCCTCGCTGGCGCGGTAGAAGCCGGTGATGCAGTTGAACATGGTGGTCTTGCCGGCCCCGTTGGGGCCGATCAGGGCCGTGACGCCGCCCTTGGCGACCGAGAAGCTGACGCCGCGATTGGCGACGATGCCGCCGAAGCGCATCGTGACGTTTTGAACCTCGAGAATGGGCGCGTTCATCGGCCGGCCTCCGTCGCCAGGGTTTCCGGGCGGCCGGCTTCGGCCCCCGCCGAGGGGAAGAAGGCCGGGCGCTTGACGCGCACCAGGCCGCGCGGCTTCCAGATCATCATCACCACCATCAGCACGCCGAAGATGAAGACGCGATATTCGGCGAAGTCACGCAGCAGTTCCGGCAGCACGGTCAGCACCACCGCGGCGAGGATGACGCCGACGGTCGAGCCCAGCCCGCCCAGCACCACGATGGCGAGGATGAGGGCGGATTCGAAGAAGGTGAAGGAGGTCGGGTTCACGAAGCCCTGGTGGGCGGCGAAGAACACGCCCGCCAGCCCGCCGGTGGAAGCGCCCAGCATGAAGGCCGACAGCTTGATGAAGACGTGGTTGACGCCGAGCGAGCGGCAGGCGATCTCGTCCTCGCGCAGCGCCTCCCACATGCGGCCCAGCGGCATGACGCGCAGGCGCTCGACCGCGTAGATTACGCCGCAGACGACGAGGAACAGCACGAAATAGAGAAACCAGAACTTGTAGTCGGCGTTGTAGTCGATGCCGAAGAACTTGTGGAACGGCTCGCCGCCCTGCTTGGCCGCGCGGGTGAATTCGAGCCCGAGGAAGGTCGGCGGCGGCACGGGCGCGCCGTTGGGGCCGCCGGTGAAATCGAGCCAGTTGGTCAGCACGAGGCGGATGATCTCGCCGAAGCCGAGCGTGACGATGGCGAGATAGTCGCCATGCATCTTGAGCACCGGGAAGCCGAGGATCATGCCGCAGAGGCCGGCGAGGAAGGGCGCGATGACCAGCGCGCTCCAGAAGCCGAGGCCCAGATATTGCGAGCCGAGCGCCAGAAGATAGGCCCCGACGGCGTAGAAGGCGACGAAGCCGAGATCGAGCAGGCCCGCGAGCCCGACCACGATGTTGAGGCCGAGGCCGAGCAGGCAGTAGATCAGCGCCAGGATGGCGACGCCGAGGAAATATTTGTCGGCGACGAAGGGCACGGCGAGGCCGAGCAGGAAGATCAGCGCCAGAAGCGGCGCGGCGGATTTCTCCCGGCCGGTCTTGACGGTGACGCCGCCGCTGTTGCGGGCGAAGACGGCCTGCGCGCGCCTGCCGAGCGGGCTCATGCCGATCAGCGAGAACAGCACCCGCCCCGCCGCGACCACGGCGGCGAGCGTGACGGCGCGGCCGAGCTCGTTGCGGAAGGTGAAGCCGTCGAGCACGAGGCCCGAGATCGGCGCGAGCAGGATCAGCGCGATGACGAAGGTGAGGAGCGCTTCCTTGCAGAGCGTGAGAAAGAGATTGTTCCGCATAGCCGGGCCTCAGACTTTCTGGATTTCCGGACGGCCGAGTAGGCCGTAGGGGCGGAAGAACAGGAGCGTGATCAGAAGCGCGAAGGCGAAGACGTCCTTGTAGTCGGTGCTGACATAGCCGGCGAACAAGGCCTCGGTCAGGCCGAGCAGCACGCCGCCCAGCACCGCGCCCGGCAGCGAGCCGATGCCGCCCAGCACGGCCGCCGTGAAGGCCTTGATGCCCATGACGAAGCCGATGAAGAAGTTGAACGAGCCGTAATTGAAGGTGACGAGCGTGCCGCCCACCGCCGCCGTCGCCGCGCCGATGACGAAGACGGTGGAGATGATGCGGTCGGTGTTGACGCCGAGAATGGCGGAGATGCGGATGTTCTGCTGCGTGGCGCGGCATTCGCGGCCGATGCGCGTATAGCCGATCACATAGGTGAGGATGCCCATCGCCGCCAGCGAGGCGAGCAGGATCACCGTCTGCATATAGGTGATCTGCGCGAAATGCTGGGCGTTTCCGAAGCGGAACGAGCCCTCGATCAGCGCCGGCACGCCCTGGTCGCGCGCGCCCTGCGCGATCTGCACGTAGCTTTGCAGCATCAAGGAGATGCCGATGGCGGAGATCAGCGGCGCGAGCTTGGTGGAGCCGCGCAGCGGCCGATAGGCCACGCGCTCGATCACCCAGCCGTAGACGGCGGTGATGGCGCAGGTGATGATGAGGATCGAGATCAGCGCGAAGGGCACCGACTGCACGCCGAAATAACCCAGCACCGCGAGCGTGATCGCCGCGATATAGGCCGAGACCATATAGACGTCGCCATGGGCGAAATTGATCATGCGGATGACGCCGTAGACCATGGTGTAGCCGACGGCGATCAGTCCGTAGATGGCGCCCAGCGTGATCCCGTTGATCAGCTGCTGGGCCAGGATATAGAAGTCCATGGCGACCCCTTTTCAATCAGACGCGCGGAGGCCGGCCGGGCGGCGAGGCCCGGCCGGCGCGATGGCCTATTTCACCAGGACGGGGTTACCCTGGGCGTCGAAGTCGTAGAAGACGAACTTGAAGTCCTTGATGTCGCCCTTCTCGTCCCAGGTGATCTTGCCGATGGCCGAATCGACCGTGTTGTGGCGCAGCCAGTCGGCCTGGGCCTTGACGTCGTCGCCGGCCTTGAGCGCGGCGACCACGGCCTGCGCGTTGGCGTAGCCGTAGAGCGTGTAGTTGGCGGGGGTGACGTTGGCCTTCTTCAGCGCTTCCTGCACGCCCTTGGTGTCGGGATCGGTGAGCGGATCGGGCGTGGCCGAGTAATAGACGTTCTTGAGGTTGGCCGGGCCGCCGGCCGCCGCCACCAGTTCCTTCTGGGCGAAGGAGTCGCCGGAGACGACCACCACGTCGAGGCCCTGCTCCTTGATCTGGCGGATCAGCGGGCCGCCCTCGGGGATAAGGCCGCCGAAATAGACCGCGTTGGCGCCCGAGCTCTTGATCTTGGTGACCAGCGCGTTGAAGTCGCGCTCGCCGCGCGTCAGGCCCTCGTAGAGCACCGGCTTGACGCCGCGCGCCTCGATGGTCTTCTTCACCGCGTCGACGAGGCCCTGGCCGTAGGTGTCCTTGTCGTGGATCAGCGCGATCTTGTCGCGCTTCAACGTGTCGAGGATGAAGGCGCCGGCCACCACGGCCTGCTGGTCGTCGCGGCCGCAGCCGCGGAACACGGTTTCGAGGCCGCGCTCGGTCACCTGCGGGTTGGTCGAGGCCGGGGCCATTTCGAGGATGCCGGCGTCGTTGTAGATCTCGGAGGCGGGCATGGTGCTGGACGAGCAGAAATGCCCGATCACCGCGTTCACCTTGTCCTGGTCGACGAAGCGGTTGGCCACGGCGATGGCCTGCTTGGGCTCGCAGGCGTCGTCGCCCTTGACCAGCTCGATCTTCTTGCCGTTGATCCCGCCGGCGGCGTTGACGTCGTCCACATAGGCCGAGACGCCGGCGTAGACCTGTTCGCCGAAGGTGGCGTTGGGGCCGGTGAGCGGGCCGGCGACGCCGATCTTGATCGTGTCGGCGGCCAAAGCCTGCGACAGAAGAAGGCTGGAGGCGATGGCCGAGCCGGCGAGCAGTTTTGCGAATGATTTCATGAATCTTCCCTCTGGTTCACGGTGACGCTGCATCGGCGCCGGCGGACGCCCGCCTTTCCTCGCGGCGGGCCGTGGCCGGCGAACCGGTTTGTTTTATTGAATAATTCTCTCCTCGGGCTTCCCGGAAGCGGGCGTCTCAGCCTTCGTTCCGGGCCGCTTTCAAGTTGACACATATATGATAAGTGATGTATCTGAAAAACGTCAAGTGGAAATCCGAAAGCCGGCGGCCGGGCGCTGAAATTCCCGACGCCTCCCCTCGCTGTGCGCCATGGCGCGCCCACCGGACAGACGCGAAATTCAGGGCCGCGCGCGGCCGAGCAGGAGAACAGGCATGAGCAGGATCGCTTTCGAGAACAGGCGCGCGGCGACCATCCAGTCATCCCCCTCGATGGCCGTATCCATGGCCGCCAAGGCCATGCGCGCCAAGGGCGAGCATGTGATCGACCTGTCGCTGGGCGAGCCGGATTTCGACACGCCGGCGCATATCGTGGACGCGGCCGTCGACGCCATGAAGCGCGGGCTGACCCGCTACACCGCGCCCGACGGCCTGCCGGAATTGCGCGCGGCTATCGTCGAGAAGTTCAGGCGCGAGAACGGCCTCGACTACGCCATGGACGAGATCTCCATCGGCAACGGGGCCAAGCAGATTCTGTTCAACGCCTTCCTCGGCACGCTGGAGCCGGGCGACGAGGTGGTGGTGCCCGCGCCCTACTGGGTGTCCTACACCGACCTCGTTGTGCTGCATGGCGGAAAGCCGGTCGTCGTCCCCTGCGGGGTCGAGGACGGTTTCAAGATCACGCCCGAGCGGCTGGAGGCGGCGATCACGCCGAAGACGCGCTGGTTCCTGTTCAATTCGCCTTCCAACCCGACCGGCGCGATCTATACGGCCGACGAATTGAAGGCGCTCGGCGCGGTGCTGGCGCGCCATCCGCGGGTCGCCGTCATGTCGGATGAGATCTACGAGCATATCGTCGCCGGCGATACGCCCTTCACCTCTTTCGCCATCGCCTGCCCGGAACTGCGCGACCGCACGCTGATCATCAACGGCGTGTCCAAGGCCTACGCCATGACCGGCTGGCGGCTCGGTTACGCCGCCGGGCCGAAGGAACTCACGAAAGTGCTCAACAAGCTGCAATCGCAGAGCACCACCTGCCCGTCCTCGATCACGCAGGCGGCAGCCGCCGCGGCGCTGAACGGCCCGCAGGATTTCGTCCATAAGGCCGTCGCCGAATACAAGGCGCGCGGGGAACTGGTGACAAAGGCCTTCGCGGCCATTCCGGGGCTTGAAGTCCGCGCGCCGGAAGGGGCATTCTACCTGTTCCCGAAATGCGCCGCCTATATCGGCAAGACCGCGCCGGACGGAACGGTGATCGAAAACGACACGATGCTCGCCTCCTATCTCCTGACCGAAGGCAAGGTCGCCACCGTGCCGGGGGCCGCTTTCGGCGTCGAACCCTATATCCGCCTGTCCTTTGCGACCTCGCGGGAAAACCTGACCGCCGCCGCCGGACGCATCGCCGGCGCGCTGGCCAAACTCCGCTGAAGGATCATCCTCCCATGAGCCATTTCCAAAGAACGCTTGTGACCGGCGCGGCCGGCCGGCTCGGCGCGCAGCTTCGCCTGTCGGGCACGAAGCTGGGCAAGATCGTGCGCCTCTCCGCGCTGGAGCCGTGCAAGGACCTCGCCCCGCACGAGGAGGATGCGCCCGCCGACCTCGCCGATTTCGACGCCGTGTCGCGCGCCGTCGAGGGCTGCGACGCCATCGTCCATATGGGCGGGCAGGCGGTGGAGGCCCCGTGGAAGACCATTCTCGATTCCAACATTTCCGGCGGCTACAACATCTATGAGGCGGCGCGCCGCCACGGCGTCAAGCGCATCGTCTACGCCAGCTCCGTGCACGCCATCGGCTTCTACGAGCGCACCCAGACCATCGACGGCGACGTGCAGACGCGGCCCGACAGCCTCTACGGCGTGTCGAAGACTTTCGTGGAAAATCTGGCGCGCTATTATTTCGACAAGTTCGGCATCGAGACCGTGTGCCTGCGCATCGGCTCCTCTTTCGAAAAGCCGACCGACCGCCGCCATCTCATCACATGGCTGTCCTTCGACGACTGCCGCCAACTGGTGGAGAAATGCCTGTCGGCCCCGCGCGTCGGCTTCATGGTCGCCTACGGCATGTCGAACAACAGCGAGGCTTTCTGGGACAACCGCACCGCCGCCGTGCTCGGCTACAAGCCCAAGGACAGCGCCGACGCCTATCGCGACGAGATTTTCGCGAAGACCGAACAGGGCGACCCCAACGATCCGGCGGTGCGCTATCAGGGCGGCAGCTTCTGCGCCGACGGCCATTTCGAGGACAAGAACAGGTAACACCCCATCATGCAGGCTTCCAAGGCTTCCTATGACGTTGTCATCGTCGGCGGCGCGGTGGTGGGCAGCGCCACCGCCTATTTTCTGGCGACCAATCCCGACTTCACCGGCTCCATTCTGGTGATCGAGAAGGACTGGACCTATCAGCGTTCGGCGACGGCGCTGTCCTCCAGCTCCATCCGCCACCAGTTCTCCAACGCCATCAACGTCAAGGTGTCGCAGTTCGGCACCGAGTTCATCCGCAATTTCCGCGAGAACGTCGCCGTGGACGACGACACGCCGGAAATCGGCTTTCATGAAGCCGGCTATCTTTTCCTCGCCGGGGACGAGCGCGGCGAGCAAGTGCTGCGCCGCAACCACGAGACGCAGGTGGCCTGCGGCGCGGAAATGACGCTTCTCGACGTGGAAGGGCTGGGCCGACGTTTTCCGTGGCTCAATCTCGAAGGGCTGACGCTCGGCTCCACCGGCGAGGCCGGCGAAGGCTGGTTCGACAGCTCGGCGCTGATGCAGGGTTTCCGCAAGAAGGCGCGTTCGCTCGGCGTCGAATATATCGAGGACGAGGTGGTTGCGGTCAATCGCGAGGGCGACCGCATCGTCTCGGTGACGACGAAAAGCGGCCAGACCATCGCCTGCGGAACGCTGGTCAACACGTCCGGCACCAATGGCAAGAAGGTCGCCCGCATGGCCGGGCTCGACATTCCGGTCGAGCCGCGCCGTCGCTCGCTGTTCGTGGTGGATTGCCGCACGCCGCTCGAAGGCAAGGTGGGGCTAACCATCGACCCGACCGGCGTGTTCTTCCGCCCTGAGGGAAAATTCTACCTGATGGGCACCTATCCCAAGCACGACCCGGAGGTCGACCCCAACGATTTCGACGTCATGCACGACGAGTTCGAGGAGGAGATCTGGCCGACGCTGGCCAATCGCGTGCCGGCCTTCGAGGCGATCAAGGTGGTCAATGCATGGGCGGGCCATTACGACTATTGCACGCTGGACCACAACGTCATTCTGGGGCCGCATACGGAGGTGAAGAATTTCCTCTTCGCCAACGGCTTCTCCGGCCACGGCTTGCAGCAGTCGCCGGCCATGGGCCGGGGCTTGAGCGAACTCATCACCTATGGCGGGTTCAGGACGCTGGACCTGTCGCCTTTCGGCTATGAGCGCGTGGCGGCGAACCGCCCCTTCCTCGAAGACGCGGTGATCTGACCTATTCCGTCGCCGCCTCGCTCGCCGGCTCGTCCAGCAGCGCGCGATAGCGGTTGAGGCTTTCCTCCAGATGGGCCGCCAGAGCATTTCTGGCGGCCTTGACGTCTCCCTGCGTGATCGCCGCCAGAATGGCCGCGTGCTCCTTGTTGATCTTGCGCAGGTAATTCCGGTAGGACGGCGCCGACTGGCGGTGCTTCAAAAGCAGGTCGAAATTGATCTCGCGGATCACCGCCTCCAGAAAGCTCGGGAAATGCGGGTTGCGCGTGGCGCGCGCGATGGCGAGGTGGAAGTCGAAATCCGCCCGCGCCTCGACCTCGGCGTCCTCGGTGTCGAGGCTTTCCAGATGATCGTAGGCGCGCGCGATCTCGGCCAGCGCCTCGGGCGTGCGCCGCGCGGCGGCCAGCGCCACGGACTGCATCTCGACGCCGAGGCGCAATTCCAGGATCTGCATGGCCGAGCGGATGTCGTCGATGCGGCTGATCTCGAAATTGAGCGTGCGCGTGTCCTTCTCGGTCACGTAGACGCCCGCGCCCTGCCGCGCCAGCACCCGCCCGCCGACCCTGAGCGAGGTCAGCGCCTCGCGGATGACGGTGCGGGAGACGCCGAACTCCTCGCAGAGCTGGGCGCTGGAGGGCAGCTTGTCCCCCGGCGCGTAAAGACCGGACTCCATGCGCGCGATCAGTTCTGCGACGACGATTTCCGCCAGATTTCCGCGTTGCGTAATGATCGACACGATGTTCTCCCCTCGTTCAAAACCTCGTTCCCTGCCGGGCATGGTAACCCATTCGGGCTATCCGCCAACGGTGGAAACGGCCATTGCGTTCAGTATCTCCACAGGATGCGGGATGACGCGCGCGTCCATCGCCTTGACCTGCGACCGGCAGGAATAGCCGGTGGCCATCACGACCTCGTCCGGCCCCGCGCCTTGCACTTGTTCACGCCAGCTCATCTCGTAGAGCTTTTCGGCGATGGGGCGGTTGCGCGTCTCGTGGCCGAAGGTGCCGGCCATGCCGCAGCAGCCCGTCTCGGGCAGCGACAGCCGCGCGCCCAAAGCCTCGAAGACCGACGCCCATTGCTTCATCGACGCCGGCGCGTTGGTGCGCTCGGTGCAATGGCCGAGCAGCCTGAAGCCGCGCGACGGCGCCGCGCCGGCGCGCAGGCGGTCGCGATTGGCGGCCAGCCATTCCTGCGCGAGCTGGACCTTGGCCCGCATCGGCGCCTTCAGCGCCGCCTGATATTCGCCGCGATAGACCAGCGTCATCGACGGGTCGAGCCCGACCAGCGCCACGCCGAGATCGGCGAGCGCGTCGAGATAGCGCGCGGTCTTCTGCGCCACGCGCTCGAAAGCCTTGAGATAGCCGTGGACATGCAGCGGCTTGCCGTTGCCGGTGCGCGCGGCGAGGTAAGGGACAAAGCCCATCTTGCGCGCGAGGTCGAGCAGCGCCAGCCCGGCCTCGGGGCTGAAATGGACCGAGAAGGCGTCGAGCACGAACACCACCGCGCGCGACCGTTCTTCCGGCGAAAGCTTCCGCAGCCGCTCCGGCGTCGCCACCGCGACGCCGCGACGCCGCGCCTCGTCGTAGACCGAGACGGAGGCGAGGCGCGGCAGGGCGGTGAGGCCCGCAAGACGCATCAGCGCCTGCCCCACGCGGGTGTCGACGCCGAGATTGTAGAGCGGGCGCAGCCGCGCCATTAGCGGCAGCGTCGTCTCGATGGCCGCCACCAGCGGGTCCTTGAGCGGCCGCAAATAGCGCCCGTAATAAAGCTCCAGGAACTTGGCGCGGAAGGACGGCACGCTGACCTTGACCGGGCATTGCCCGGCGCAGGCCTTACAGGCCAGACACGTGTCCATCGCCGCGCGCACCTCGTGCGAGAAATCGGCGCGGTTGCGCGGATCGAGCGTGTTCACGAGCCGCGCCGGCAGGCCGAACAGCGCGTTGGCTCCGCGCAGGCGGCTGGCCTCGGCGCGCGGGTCGCTGCCCTTTTCCGCCAGAAGCCGCAACCATTCGCGCACCAGCGAGGCGCGGCCCTTGGGCGAATAGCGCCGGTCGCGCGTCGCCTTGTAGGACGGGCACATCAGCCCGTCGGCGTCGAAATCGAAGCAGGCCCCGTTGCCGTTGCAATAGGCGGCGTTGTCGAAGGCGGCGCGGATCTCCTGGCCGATGACGCGGTCGGACTGGCCGCGCAGCGGCACCTGGTCGATCTTCAGCAGCGGCTCGGCGGCGGGCGAGGCGATCTTGCCCGGATTGAGCTGGTTGTGCGGATCGAAGGCGCGCTTGATCTCCTGCAGGCTCGGATAGAGATCGCCGAAAAATTCCGGCGCATATTCCGAACGCACGCCCTTGCCGTGCTCGCCCCACAAGACGCCGCCATATTTGCGCGTCAGCGCCACCACGCCATCGCTGATGCGGCGCACCAGCGGCACATGATCGGGCCGCGTCAAGTCGAGCGCCGGGCGCACATGCAGCACGCCGGCGTCGACATGGCCGAACATGCCGTAGCGCAGGCCCTCGCCGTCGAGCAGCGCCCGGAACTCGCGGATATAGGCGGCGAGGTTCTCCGGCGGCACCGCCGTGTCCTCGACGAAGGGCTGCGGCCGCACCGGCCCCTCGACATTGCCGAGCAGGCCCACCGCGCGCTTGCGCATCGACCAGATCGCCTCCACCTCGGCCTTGCCGCGCGCCACCGTATAGCCCCGGCCCGCGCCGGTCCGGTCCAGCGCCGCGGTGACGAAGCCGATCTTCTCCTCCAGCTCCTCCGGGCTGTCGGCCAGGACCTCGGCCACGTTGACGCCGTTGGCGGGGCCGGCCGCGTCGTCGGGGAAGAAGCGCGCGATGCCGGGCCAGACCATGTCGCCCTTGGCGAGGCCGAGCACCGTCTCGTCGATGGTCTCGACCGAGGCGACGTTGAGCGCCACCAGCGCCTGCGCATGTTCGAGCGCGGCGTTGAAATCGTCGTAGCGGATATTGATGAGCGCCGCATGGGCCGGGATCGGCAAGAGGTTCAGCTCCGCCTCGGCGATCATCGCCAGCGTGCCTTCCGAGCCGCACAGCACGGCGTTGAGGTCGAAGCGCCCGTCGCCGCGCCTGAGATGGGCGAGGTCGTAGCCGGTCATGTAGCGGTTGAGGTTGGGGAAGACCTCGGCGATGCGCTCGCGCTTCTCCTCGGCGATGCGCGCCGCCGTGCGGTAGATGTCGCCGACGCGGCCGGGCCGGGCTTGCGCCTCGGCGAGTCCCGCCTCGTCCAGCGGTCGCGACCAGAACTCGCCGCCGTCGGAGAGCACGACGCGCAGGCCGAGCACGTGGTTGCTGGTCTTGCCGTAGAGGCAGGAGCCCTGCCCGCAGGCGTCGGTGCTGACCATGCCGCCGATGGTGGCGCGGTTGGAGGTGGAAAGCTCCGGCGCGAAGAACAGCCCGTAGGGCTTCAGCGCCTTGTTGAGCTGGTCCTTGACCACGCCCGATTCGACGCGCGCCACGCGGCGGACGGGATCGATCTCCAAGATGCGGTTCATGTGGCGCGAGCAGTCGACGACGACGCCCGAGGTCAGCGACTGGCCGTTGGTGCCGGTGCCGCCGCCGCGCGGCGCGATCCTGACCCCGCGAAACGCCGGCTCGGCCAGAAGCGCCGCGATGCGTTTCAGATCGTCCAGCCCGCGCGGAAACGCCACGCCCACAGGCTCCAGCTGATAGATGGAATTGTCGGTGGAGAAGACGGTGCGCGTGTCCTCGCCGGTCTCGATCTCGCCCGCAAAGCCGGCCGCCGCAAGGCGCTCGAAGAACCCGCCGCCGAGGCCGTTTGACGTTGCAGGAGAGGCCTGCTTCCTGTCGAGGAGCGGAATCATTCGAAACTCAAAAAAGCGCTTGCACGGCTATAAAGTTGGCATATAAGTGATAACATACAATTCGTCCCATGCAAAACGGAATAAGAGGTGGAGCGTGAAAGGCCAGACAATCGTTATCGTCGGCGGAGCTTCAGGACTGGGCCTCGTCACGGCGAAGCTGATGATCGAGAACGGCGCGGCGAAGATCGGCTTGATCGACAGGAACGCGGAGCTGCTTTCGGGCGCGGCCGACGCGCTGCGCGCCATGGGCGCGGACGTCGCGACCGCCGCAGCCGACATTTCGCGCGCCGAGACGGCCCATGGCGGCTTCGCGGCGATCGTGGAAAAGCTGGGGCGCGTCCACGCCCTTGTCAACAGCGCCGCCATCTATCCTCGCAAGCCGATCCTCGAAATCACCGACGAAGACTGGGATATTGAAAACGCCGTCAACGTCAAGGGCACCTATCACATGATGGTCGCCGCAGTACGCCATATGCGCCAGTATGTCGAGGCTCCGCATGTCACGGGGCGCATCGTCAACGTCACGTCGGTCGACGCTTTCAAGGCGCATCCGCAGAACGCCCATTACGCCGCCACCAAGGCCGCCGTGGTCAGCCTCACCAAATCCTTCGCGCAGGAATGCGCCAAGGACCAGATTCTGGTCAATTCGGTCGCGCCGGCCGGCTTCGCCACCGACCGCGCCAAGGAGCTGGGCTTCCTGCCGGAACTGGCCAAGGCCAGCGCGCTCGGCCGCGCCGCCGAGCCGGTCGAGATGGCGCAGTGGATCGTCATGATGGCGTCCGCCCGCAACACCTACGCCACTGGCGAGAACGTGGTGGTCAGCGGAGGCTATATCTATGTCTGAACCCTATCGCACCGCGCTCGTCACCGGCGCGACCAGCGGCATCGGCAAGGCCACCGTGGCGCGCCTGCGCCAGCGCGGCCTCGCCGTCTACGCCGTCGGGCGCAACAGGGAGGCGCTCGCCGAACTCGCGCGTGAGACCGGGGCCGTCGCCGTCGAGGCCGACGTGCGCGACGCGGCCGCCATCGAAAAGGCGCTGGCCGGGGTCGAGCTGGACATCCTCGTCAACAACGCCGGCATCCTCTCCACCCGCGCGCTGTTTCAGGACATCGACCCGGCCGAGATCGACGCCATGATCGACGTCAACCTGAAAGCGCCGATGCACCTCACCCGCGCCTTCCTGCCCGGCATGGCGGCGCGCAAGCGCGGCCACCTGATCTTCATCGGGTCGAGCGGCGGACAGGCCCCCTATCCGAACATGGGCGCTTACGGCCCGTCCAAGGCGGGGCTCAGCCTCTTCTGCGACAACCTGCGCTGCGACCTGCTCGGAACCTCGGTGCGCGTCAGCGAGATCGTGCCGGGCCGGGTGCAGACCGCGCTCTACCGCAGCTCGATCCCCGACAATCAGGCGCAGGCGGTTCTCTATGACGGCTATCGCCCGATCCAGCCGGAGAACGTGGCCGAGATCGTCGGTCAGGTGATCGATATGCCCGTCTTCGTCGACGTGGCGCGCGTCGAGGTGTTCCCCACCGATCAGGCGACCGGCGGCGGAACCATGGTTAAATTTCAAAACGGGGAGTGACCCATGCGTAACGGAGGCCAGCTTCTCGTCGAAAGCCTCGTCGCGCTCGGCGCGAGAAAATCGTTCGGCGTGCCCGGCGAAAGCTATCTGGCGGTGCTCGACGCCCTG
Organism: Hyphomicrobiales bacterium; assembly: GCA_900465915.1. Classification (GTDB taxonomy): domain Bacteria; phylum Pseudomonadota; class Alphaproteobacteria; order Rhizobiales; family Rhizobiaceae; genus Brucella. The sequence goes on along the minus strand of UBKJ01000003.1, from coordinate 29,952 downwards.
CACGACACCAGGGGCGCGCTCGATTTCGTGCTGTGCCGCAACGAGGGCGGCGCGTCCTTCATGGCCGCCGCATGGGGCAAGCTGACCGGAGCGCCCGGCCTGTGCTTCGTCACGCGCGGCCCCGGCGTCACCAACGCCTCCATCGGCGTGCACACCGCCATGCAGGATTCCGCGCCGATGCTGCTCTTCGTCGGGCAGGTCGGAACCGACATGAAGGGCCGCGAGGCGTTTCAGGAGATCGACTACCGCGCCGTCTTCGGCACGGTGGCGAAATGGGCGACCGAAATCGATCAGGTCGAACGCATCCCCGAAATCCTCGCCCGCGCCTGGACCACCGCGACCACCGGCCGCCCCGGCCCGGTGGTGATCGCGCTGCCGGAGGACATGCTGACCGCGCTGACCGACGCCACGCCGCTTTCCGGCCCGGCGAGGATCGCCGAGGCCGCGCCCGCCCCCGCCGCCATGGACGAAGTGCATGCGCTGCTTACCGCCGCCAAGCGCCCGCTGGTGCTGATGGGCGGCGTCAACTGGACCGAGGCCGGCCATGACGCCTTGCAGGCCTTCGCCGAGGCCTCCGACATTCCGGTGGTGGCGGCGTTCCGCTATCAGGACCAGTTCGACAATTTCTCGCCCGCCTTCGTCGGCGAGGCGGGCGTCGGCATGCCGGGGCATGTCAAGGCGCTGATCCGCGACGCCGACCTGATCCTCGCCGTCAATGTCCGCTTCGGCGAGATGACCACCGACGGCTACACGCTGCTTTCGGTGCCCGTTCCAGCGCAGAAGCTGATCCATGTCCACGGCTCCGACCGCGAGATCGGCAAGATCTACCAGCCGACGCTGGGCGTCCATGCCGGGCCCAACGCCTTCGCCGCCGCCCTCAGGCCCGTCAAGGGCGAATGGGCGAAGTGGCGCGCCGACGGCCGCGCCGCCTATGAGGCGAGCTTCGCCGCCCCGGCGCAGCCCTCGCCGGTCGACATGGTCGCGGCCATGGAGCATGTGCGCGAGGTGCTGCCGGAGGACGCCATCCTCACCAACGGCGCGGGCAATTTCACCGTCTGGCCCAACAAGTTCTATAAATTCGGCAAGAAGGCGCGGCTGCTCGCCCCGCAATCGGGCGCGATGGGCTACGGGCTTCCGGCCGCCGTCGCCGCCAAGGTCGCTTTCCCCGAGCGCACCGTGGTCTGCTTCGCCGGCGACGGCGATTTCCAGATGAATTGTCAGGAGCTTGGAACCGCCATGCAGGCGGGGGCGCAGCCGATCGTGCTTCTCGTCAACAACGGCATTTACGGCACCATCCGCGCCCATCAGGAGCGCAACTATCCCGGCCGCGTCTCCGGCACCACCATGGAGAACCCGGATTTCGTGACGCTGGCCAAGGCCTATGGCTATCACGCAGAGCGGGTGACGAAGACCGAGGATTTCCCGGCCGCCTTCGCCCGCGCCCGCGCCTCGAAGACCGGCGCGGTGCTCGATCTCGACATTTCCCCCGAAGCGCTCACCCCGCGCCAGACGCTCAGCCAGATGCGCGCAGCGGCGCTCGCAAGCAAGGAAAAAGCATGAGCAAGAGGCAGACCATCCGCCTTGGGGCCGACATCGGCGGCACCTTCACCGATATCGCGCTCGAATGCCGCGGCGCGCTCTATTCCACCAAGGTGCTGACCAATTACAGCGCGCCGGAACAGGCGATCCTCGACGGCGTCGCCATCGTGACGCGCGACGCGGGCATCACGCCGGCCGATCTCGACATCGTCATCCACGGCACCACGCTCGCCACCAACGCGCTGATCGAGCGGCGCGGCGCGCGCACCGCCTTCGTGACCACCGAGGGTTTCCGCGACGTCATCGAGATGCGCACCGAAAGCCGTTTCGAGCAATACGACCTCAACCTGCGCCTGCCCACGCCGCTAATCCCGCGCGAGGACCGCTTCGCCGTCAAGGGCCGCATCGGCGCGCAGGGGCAGGAATTGCTGCCGCTGGACGAGGCTGCGCTGGAGGAGATCGCCGACCGGATCGCGGCGGAAGGTTTCGGCGCGGTCGCCATCGGCTTCATCCATTCCTACATGAACCCGGCGCATGAGCGCCGCGCCCGCGAGATCATCGCGCGAAAGGTTTCCGCGCCGATCTCGATCTCGTCGGAAGTCTCGCCGCAGATGCGCGAGTTCGAGCGCTTCAACACGGTCTGCGCCAACGCCTATGTGCGCCCGCAAATGGCCGACTACCTGTCGCGGCTTCAGGTGCGGCTGGCGGAGATGGGCGCGAAATGCCCGGTCTTCCTGATCCATTCCGGCGGCGGGCTGATCACGGTCGAGACGGCGTCGGAATTTCCGGTGCGACTCGTCGAATCCGGCCCCGCCGGCGGCGCGATCTTCGCCGCCGACGTGGCGCGGCGCTTCGGCCTCGAAACGGTGGTCAGCTACGACATGGGCGGCACCACGGCCAAGATCTGCCTGATCGAGGATTACGCGCCCAAGACCGCGCGCACCTTCGAGGTGGCGCGCACCTATCGCTTCTGCAAGGGCTCGGGCATGCCGATCTCCATTCCGGTGATCGAGATGATCGAGATCGGCGCGGGCGGCGGCTCCATCGCCTGGGTCGACGCCATGGGCCGCATCCAGACCGGCCCGGAATCGGCCGCCTCCGAGCCCGGCCCCGCCTGCTACCAGCGCGGCGGCGAGCGCCCGGCCATCACCGACGCCGACCTGCTTCTGGGCAAGCTCGACCCCGACAATTTCGCCGGCGGCGCGATCCGGCTTTCGGTCGAGAACGCCGAAAAGGCCGTCGAGCGCCATGTGGCGAGCAAGCTCGGCCTCAGCAACGAGCCGGCCGCCTTCGGCATCTGCGAGGTGGTGGACGAGAACATGGCCAACGCCGCCCGCGTTCACGCGGTGGAAAACGGCAAGAACATCTCCGACAACCTGATGATCGCCTTCGGCGGCGCGGCCCCGCTGCACGCGGCGCGGCTGTGCGAGAAGCTCGGCATCGACCAGTGCCTGATCCCGTCGGGCGCGGGCGTCGGCTCGGCCATCGGCTTCCTCAAGGCCCCCTTCGGCTACGAGGCGCTGGCCTCGAAGATCGTGCGGCTCTCCGCCTTCGATCCGGCCGCCGTCAACGCGCTTCTGGACGAGCTGAAAGCCACGGCGGAAGGTTTCGTCCGCGCCGGCACGGACGGCGCGATCCGCCGCGAGATCACCGCCTTCATGCGCTATGTCGGGCAGGGCTGGGAAATCCCGGTGTCGCTGCCGGACCGGCCGTTCACGCAAGCCGACATCGACCTCATCCGCGACAGTTTCCGCGACAATTACGCCCGCTTCTTCGGCCGCGCCATCGACGGGCTGGACGGGCTCGAAATCGAGATCGTGACATGGTCGGTGAAGGCCGAGGACGAGCGCCCCGCGCCCGACCGCCTGACGCTCACCACCGGCCGCTCGAAGGCGGAAGCGCCGGTCACCCGCCCCGTCTTCGACCCGGCGCGCGGCGAGAACCTCACCACGACGATCGTCGAGCGCACCACGCTCAGCCCCGGCGCGCGCGTCAGCGGCCCGGCGGTGATCGTCGAGCGCGAAACCTCAACCGTCGTCACCTCGCCCTTCGACGTGGTCATGCAGGATGACGGCGCACTTCTCCTCCTGCGCAAGGAAATCGGAGCATGAGCGACGCAACCCACGAAATCCGCATGCAGGTCATGTGGAACCGCCTGATCTCGGTGGTCGAGGAACAGGCGCTGACGCTGCTGCGCACCGCCTTCTCCACCTCGGTGCGCGAGGCGGGCGACCTTTCGGCCGGCGTGTTCGACCCCAAGGGCCGCATGCTGGCGCAGGCCGTCACCGGCACGCCGGGCCATGTCAACACCATGGCGGAAGCCGTGCTGCATTTCATGGCGGAAATCCCGCGCGAGGAGATGTATCCCGGCGACACCTACGTCACCAACGATCCGTGGAAGGGCACGGGGCACCTGCACGACATCACCATGGTGTCGCCCTCCTTCCTCGGCGACGAGCTGGTCGGCTTCTTCGCCTGCACGGCGCATGTGGTCGACGTCGGCGGGCGCGGCTTCGGCGCGGACGGCAAGTCCGTCTACGAGGAAGGCATCCAGATCCCGATCATGAAATTCGCCGAGCGCGGCGCGGTCAACAAGGATCTGGTGCGCATGCTGCGCGCCAATGTCCGCGAGCCGAACCAGGTCGTGGGCGATTTCTATTCGCTCGCCGCCTGCAACGACGTCGGCCACAACCGCCTCGTCGACATGATGCGCGAGATCGGCCTGACCTCGCTCGACGCGCTGGGCGAGTTCATCTTCTCGCGCACCCGCGCCGCCACGCTGGAGCGCATCCGCGCTTTGCCCAAGGGCCGCTGGTCGAACACGCTCGTCACCGACGGCTACGACACGCCGATCAACCTCGCCGCCGAGATCGAGATCGGCGCGGACACGGTGAACGTCGATTTCTCCGGCAGCGACCCGGTCAGCCCGTGGGGTATCAACGTTCCGATCATCTACACCAAGGCCTACGCCTGCTACGCGATGAAATGCGTGGTCGCGCCGGACATTCCGAACAACTGGGCGTCGCTGGAGCTGTTCACCATCTCCTCGCCGGTCAATATCCTCAACGCCCAGCGCCCCGCGCCGGTGTCGCTGCGGCATGTGATCGGCCATATGGTGCCGGACTTGGTGCTCGGCGCGCTGGCCAAGGCGCTGCCGGGGCAGATTCTGGCGGAGGGCGCCGCGGCCCTGTGGAACATCCACATCTCCGCCCGCCCGGTCGCGGGCCAGACGGGCCGCAAGGCGGAGATCCTGATGTTCAACTCCGGCGGCATGGGCGCGCGCCCGACGCTGGACGGCCTTTCCGCCACGGCCTTCCCCTCGGGCGTCATGACCATGCCGATCGAGGCGACCGAGCATACCGGCCCGATCATCGTCTGGCGCAAGGAGCTGCGGCCCGATTCCGGCGGCGACGGCGAATATCGCGGCGGCCTCGGCCAGACCATCGAGATCGAGGCCATTCCCGGCCATGAATTCGACTTCTCCGCCATGTTCGACCGCGTCAACCACCGCGCCAGGGGCCGCGACGGCGGCGGCGAAGGGGCGGCGGGCGTGGTCGCGCTCGACGACGGAACCAAGCTCAAGCCCAAGGGCTGGCAGCACGTCCCGGCCGGCCGCAAGCTGGTGCTGCAACTGCCGGGCGGCGGCGGCTACGGCGATCCGGCCAAGCGCAGCGCGCAGGCCCGCGCCGAGGACGCGTCGAAGGGCTATGTGACGAAAAAAGGCGGCTGATCACAGGATCAACCGCCGCGCATCGAAGGGCGGACGCCGGCGCCGGCGTCCGCTTTTTTCATGCCTTGGCCGGCCGCAATCCCAGCGCGCAGACCGCCGACACCACCGCCATCAGCGCCATGTAGAGCGCGATGGGCGTGACGTTTCCGGGATAGCGCGACAGGAGCGTGGTGGCGAGCAGCGGCGACATGCCGCCGCCGAGGATCGGGCCGATCTGCTGCACCAGCGACAGGCCGCTATAGCGGATGCGGGCCGGGAACAGCTCGGCGAAGAACGCCCCCTGCGCGCCGAACACCGAGCCGTGCCCCACCGCCAGCCCCAGCGCGATGGCGAGCCAGATATAGGTCACGCTGCCGCTGTCCAGCATGGTGAAGAAGACGAAGGCTAGCGCCACCTGGAACAGGAGCCCGCCGATATAGACGGCGCGCCGCCCCACCCGGTCGGACAATGCGCCGAAGACCGGCAGGGTGAAGCATTCCAGCGCGCAGCCGACCAGCACGCCGTTCAAGATCGTCTGCCGCGGCAGGCCCAGCACGTCGACGCAATAGGCGATGGCGAAGACGGCGTAGATATTGAACAGCCCGCTTTCGGCGATCTTGGCCCCGATGCCAAGCAGCACGTTGCGCGGATGGCTGTTCACCGCCTCGATGACGGGGACAGCGGCCGTCTCGCCCTTGGCCAGCACTTTCTTGAATTCCGGCGTCTCCGAAATCTGGAAGCGGATGAAGAGGCCCACGGCCACCAGCACGACGCTGAACAGGAACGGCAGCCGCCAGCCCCAGGAGATGAAGCTCGCCTCGCTCATCTGCGACGACAGCACGCCCAGAAGCGCGATCGGCACGAGGAAGCCGGCCGGGACGCCGATATGCACCAGCGAGCTGAAGAAGCCGCGCCGGTCGGCCGGCGCGTGCTCGATGGTCATCACCATGCCGCCGCCATATTCGCCGCCGATGCCGATGCCCTGCGCCAGACGCAGCAGCAACAGCGTGATCGGAGCCCAGACGCCGATCGAGTCGTAGGACGGCACCAGCCCGATGAGAAAAGTGCCGACGCCCATGATGATCATGGTCAAAAGCAGCGCCGTCTTGCGGCCGACGCGGTCGCCGAAATGGCCGAACAAGATCCCGCCCAACGGCCGCGCGCAATAGCCGACGAAGAAGGTGGCGAAGGCCGCCAGCGTGCCGACCAGCGGGTCGTGAGTGGGAAAGAAGATCTTGTTGAAGACGAGCGCGGTCGCGGTCGCGTAGAGGGTGAAGTCGTAATATTCGATGGTGTTGCCGATGGCGCTCGCCAGCGCGACCTTGCGCATGGCCTTGGCGTCGGTCGTCGCGGCCGGCCGGGTCTCGGCGGCGCGCGCGGCGGCGGCTGTGTGTTTCGCGGTCATGTTTTCCTCCCGCATGCAGGCGGAACGTGGGAGGCCGGCGCGAAATCCGGACGAGGACGCGACCGCCCTCGCCCGCTGCCGAGCGTTCCCGCTCCGTCAGGTTCAATCAGTTCCGGCGAACGGTTTCTCCCTCCGTCCGCCGGTCGCAATCATGCTTCCTCGTAGCGAAGCACGTTCTTCAGCTCGCGCTTGATGTTTTCGAGCTGCGCCGGGGTGGTGCCGGGCATCGGCATGCGCGGCAGGCCGGCCTCCGTGCCCTGGAGCGTGATGGCGGTCTTGATGTTCGCCGGCAGGTTCTGCTCGTAGATGGCGTTCCAGAAGCGCAGCAGCGCCTCGTGGATCTCCTTGGCGCGGACATGGTCGCCGCGCTGCACGGCGTTCCACAGCGCGATGCAGACGCCCGGCACGGCGGCCGGATTGGCCGCGATGGTGCCGTGCGCGCCGATGGCGAAGGAGGGGTAGAGCAGCGCGTCGACGGCGGAATAGACCTTGCAGCCTTCCGGCACGGTCAGCATCAGGTCGGCCATCAGCTTGAGGTCGCCGGCGCTCTGCTTGACGCCCTGCACGCCCGGAAGCTCGGTCATCAGGCGCACCAGCAGCGCGGGGCTGAGATAGTTCCACGGCACGACGTTATAGATGATGACGGGAACGTCGGTGGCCTCGGTCAGCGCCTTGAAATGGGCAAAGGTGGCTTCGTCGTCCGGCTTGAAGACGTAATGCACCGGCGTGACCTGAAGGCCCTGCACGGAGAGATGCGAGATCGCCTTGGCGCGGCGGATCGCCTCGCGGGTGGAGTTGGCGATGATGCCGGCCAGAACCGGAATGCGGCCATTCACTTCCTCGACGGTGATCTCCATCAGGCGGACGAATTCCTCCAGCGTCAGCGTGTGGCCTTCGCCCGAGCTGCCGCCGACGCAGACGCCGTGCACCTTCTTGGCGAGGTTGAACTTGACGATGTCGCGGAACTTGGCCTCGTCGATGTCGCCGTCCTTGGTGAAGGGGGTGACGATGGGCGGGATGATGCCGGTGACTTTATCGAGATTCATGATGCTTTCCCAACATGGTTGCGGCCCTGATCGGCCGGTTTCATCAAGACGCACGAAAGGGTTCGCCGCTTTCGTGACGACGTTGAATTGCTTTGTTCAGTTTTATTGTGACGGGGGCGCTTACAGGCTTTCGGCCAGCGCCCTCATCCAGATCGCGACCGCCGCCGCCCCGCCGTCCGGAGCGCCGACCGCCCGTTCGCCGAGATAGCTGGCGCGGCCGAGCCGCGGCGTCATGGCGGCGGTGGCCTCGGCCCCCGCTTCCGCAGCGGCCGCGGCGGCTTTCCACGCCTCGGCAGCCGGCTTGTCTGCGGCCTTGGCCAGCGCGTCCTGCGCGGGCAGCAGCGCGTCGAGCATGGTGCGGTCGCCCGCCTTGGCCCCGCCGATCTCGCCGATGGCGGCCGCCGCGATGGCGAGCGCCTGCGCGAAATCCTCCGGCTTCAGCGTCGCCCTGTCGGCCAGATGGCGGCCGGCGCGGGTCAGCGCGATGGCGTAGAACGGGCCGGAGCTGCCGGCGATGGCGCGGCGCAGGCTGTCGCCGATGGAGGCGAGCGCATGGGCCGGATTGTCCCACGCCGCCAAGGGCAGCGCCCGGATCGCCTCGGCCCCGCGCAGCATGCTCGCGCCCAGATCGCCGTCGCCGGCGCGGCTGTCGAGGTCAGTCAGATGCGGCTCGGCCTTTTCGAGCGCCTCGGCCACCGCGAGGCCGATGGCGCGCAGCCGCGCCGGGTCGAACTGGCCGGAATGGCCGATGGCCGTGTCGTCGCCCGCGACCTTCGCCACCGGCGTGATGTGCATCTGAGCCGGCGTGACGCCGCCGCGCGGCCATGCGGAAGCGGTCGTGTCGCGGTCGAGGCGGGCGACGTCGCCCTCGCCCAGCTCGAACAGCGAGATCGAGCAGCCGGGCATTTCGATGGCCGTGAGGAAATCGCCGCACCAGGCGCGCTCGACGGTGATGTCTTGCGCGCGCAACACCTGCAAGGCGCGGCGGGCGACGATGGCGAGCTCCATCGGCGGCGTGGCCCCGAGGCCGTTGACCAGCATGGCCACCTTCGCGCCCGCCTTGAGGCCGCGGTCGGCGACGATCTGCTGCACCAGCCGGTCGGCGATGCGGTCGGCGCTCATCAGGCCGGCGCGCTCGACGCCCTTTTCGCCATGGATGCCGAGGCCCAGCTCGATCTCGTTCTCGCCCAGCTCGAAGCCGGGCTTGCCGGCGGCCGGCACGGTGCAGGCCCCCAGCGCCACGCCCATGGTGCCGATGCGGGCGGCGGCGGCGCGCGCCACGGCGGCCACCGCATGCAGGGGAAGACCGCTCGCCGCCGCAGCGCCCGCGATCTTGTGCACGAAGACCGTGCCGGCGATGCCGCGCCGCCGCTCCGGCGGCACCAGCTCGGCCAGCGCCACGTCGTCGGCCACCACGACCAGCTCGGTCGGGATGCCCTCCAGCGCCGCGATCTCGCCGGCGAGGCCGAAATTGAGCCGGTCGCCGGTGTAGTTCTTGACGATCAGCAGCGCGCCGGCCGGGCCGGCCGCGGCCCGGATCGCCGCCAGCACCGCGTCGGCGCTGGGCGAGGTGAACACCTCGCCGGTGACGGCGGCCGTCAGCATGCCCTCGCCGACATAGCCGGCATGGGCCGGCTCGTGGCCCGCGCCGCCGCCCGAGATCAGCGCCACGGGGCGGCTCTCCGGCGCGGGCAGGCCCGCGCGCACCACCACGTTCTCCGTGTCCAGAAGCGACAGGCCGGCGTCGAGGCCGACAATGCCCTCCAGCATTTCCCGCACCACGTCGGCGGGCCGGTTGATGATCTTCTTCATGGTCCTCTCCCTGATTGGTCCCGGCGAAACCTACAGCTTGCGCAGGAAGTTTTCGAGACGCCCCGCGCCCTCGGCGATCAGCGCCGGATCGACCGCGAAGCAGACGCGCAGGAAAGCCTCGCCGCCCGGGCCGAAGGCCGATCCCGGCGCGACGCCGACGCTCGCCTCGCGCAGGATTCGCCGCGCCATGTCGTAGCCGCTGTTCATGCCGTGCACGGAGAAGAAGAAGTAGAACGTGCCCTGCGGCCAGAACACCCGCACGTTGGGCAGTTTGTCGAGCGTCGAGCAGATGATCTCGCGCCCGCGGCCCGAGCGTTCGACCAGCGCCTTGATGAAGGCGTCGCCCTGGTCGAGCGCCGCCGCCGCCGCGTGCTGGCTGAAGGTGGAGACGCTGGTGGTGTTGTACTGGCTCAGATTGTCGAAGACCGTCGACATGCCCTGCGGATAGACGATCCAGCCGACGCGCCAGCCGGTCATGCACCAGTTCTTGGAGAAGGTGTTGGTGACCAGAAGCCGGTCGGTCGGCTCGGTGATTTCGAGGAAGGACGGCGCGATGGTCCCGTCATAGGTGAAATGGGTGTAGACCTCGTCCGAGACGATCCAGAGCCCACGCTCGCGGGCGAAGTCGCGGAGCGCGATCATCTGCTCGCGCGGCATGATCCAGCCGGTCGGGTTGGAGGGCGAGTTGATGGCGATGACCTTGGTGCGCGGCGTGACGGCGGCGAAGACGTCGTTGAGGTCGAGCGAGAAGCCGCCCTCGTCGCGGGTGCGGTAGGGAACCGGAACCACCTTGCCGCCGAGGATGCCGACGATCTCGATCAGGTTCGGCCAGGCCGGCACCGGCACGATGACCTCGTCGCCGGGGCTGAGCACGGCCTGGAAGGCCTGCATGATGGCCTGCACGCCGCCGGCGGTGGCGCTGAAGCGGTCGGGGCCGATGTCGACGTTCCAGTGGCGCTTGTGGTAGCGGTCGAGCGCCTCGCGCAGCGCCGGCACGCCGAGCGCGTAGGTGTAGCGGGTCTGGCCGGCGCGCAGCGAGGCGATGGCCGCGTCACGGATGAAATCCGGCGTCGGCAGGTCGCCCTCGCCGATCCACAATTTGATGACGTCTGGGTCCTCCCGCGCCAGATCGGCGATATCGCAGATCTGGTTCAGCTCGATCCGGGTGATGCGCTGCGGCGCGCCGGTAACCGGCCAGTCGGCCGACCGATAACTCATCGAAGTCTTCTCCTGACGAAACATCGAAATATGCTTATGAAGCCCCGCCGGGCGCGCGTTTTCAAGCCAGACGCGCCCAAGGCGTGCGGTTTTGCGGAAACCGGAGCGCATGTCCTCCCGGCGCACCGGCTGCGCGGACGGGGCGTCCGCGGCGATCACCTTCCATGACCGTTGTTCCACATAATGGAATATGATTTTCGACTCCCGCAGTAAAATAAAATAATATGAGATAGTCAACAGGGTCATTGCATAATTATCATTTTTATGCACTTATTGTCGTGTTCAAAATTCTTATTCCGAATAACGGAACAAAATGGGAGAGTGATATGAGGAAGCTGACCACATTCGCCATTGGCGCGCTCATGGCCTTCACCACGATGGCCAGCGCGGCCGAGGACCCGCGCGGCACGGTGGGCGAAATCCTGAAGGCGAAGAAGATCGTCATCATGAACGACCTGTCCGCCGCGCCGTGGCAGTTCCGCGACGCCAACGGCAACGCCGCCGGCTTCTCCATTGATCTCGACCGGCTGATCGCCGCCAAGATGAACGTCGACCTGGAGATGCGCAACGTCGAATGGGCCGGCCTCATTCCGGGTCTTCTGAGCCGCAAGTCGGACATCCTGGCCACCACCATGTCCACCACCTTCAAGCGCGCCGAGCAGGTGATGTTCACCAAGAACAGCTGGTACTCGACCGGCGTGGTGGCCATCGTCAAGCCGGAGAACAAGGGCCAGTCCTGGGAGGAGCTCAACCAGCCGGGCAAGAAGATCGCCGCCAAGGCCGGCACCAACGCCGTTGACGCCGCCAAGCAGTTCTTCCCCAAGGCCGAGCTTCAGACCTATCCCAACGACGTCGACACCTATCAGGCCCTGAAGACCGGCCGCGTCGACGCCTCGCTCAACGATTTGGCCGTGCTGGGCGTGGTCAAGCCGGAATACGGCTTCGAGGCGCTGTCGCAGCCGCGCCAGCTCATCACCGCCGACACCTGGGGCTTCGCCGTGCGGCCGGGCGACTTCTACACCTGGCAATATCTCGACTTCTTCCTCGCCAAGATCAAGGAAAGCGGCGAACTGGACGCGCTCAAGAAATACTGGGTCGACGGCGAGACCTGGAAGAAGGATTTCCTCGAGAAGAACAGCGGCGTCTCCGACGAGCGCAAGAAGCTGATCGACCTGCTCGGCATCGCCGCCTACGCGCCCGAGAGCGGCGACGGCAAGCGCATGACGCTGCAATAGGCCAATTGTCCCGCGCGGGCGGTCATCGTCCGCGCGGGAACAGGCCCATCGCCGAGGAGAGAGGGAGGCCCGCATGGCTTATTTCGAAGCCCGCGACATCAATCTGCATTTCAAGCATTTCCACGTCCTGCGCGACATATCGCTTTCGTTCGAGAAATCGGACGTGGTGGTGATCTGCGGTCCCTCGGGGTCGGGCAAGAGCACCTTCATCCGCGCCATCAACCGGCTCGCGCCGCGGCTTTCGGGCGGGGCGATGCTGCTCGACGGCAAGGACCTCGGCACGATGCCGGCGCGCGAATTGCACCGCCGCGTCGGCATGGTGTTCCAGCGTTTCAACCTGTTCCAGCATCTGAGCGTGCTCGACAACATCGCCCTGCCGCAGCGCCGGGTGCTCGGCCGCACTCGCAAGGACGCCAACCAGCGCGCCATGGCGCTTCTGGAGCGCGTCGGGCTCGCCGAGAAGGCCAAGGCCTATCCGGCGCAGCTTTCCGGCGGCCAGCAGCAGCGCGTCGCCATCTGCCGCGCGCTGGCGATGGAGCCGGAGCTTCTCCTGTTCGACGAGCCGACCTCGGCGCTCGATCCCGAAATGGTGGGCGAGGTGCTGCAGGTCATGCGCGAGCTGGCGGCGTCGGGCATGACCATGATCGTCGTCACGCACGAGATGGGCTTCGCGCGCGAGCTCGCCAGCGAGATCGTGTTCCTGGAGCAGGGGCAACTGGTGGAGAAAGCGCCGCCGGCCGAATTCTTCGCGCAGCCGCGCGAGGAGCGCACGCGCCTCTTCCTCGACCAGATACTGCGTCACTGAAGGGAGCCGCGCCATGCTGTCCGACGCCTACGACCTCTTTCTGCAATATAGCGACACTTACATGGAGGGCGCGCGCAACGCGCTCATCGCCGCCGCCCTCGGCCTGTGCTTCGCGCTCGCCGTCGGGGTGCTGGCCGGCGTCACCCGCTTCGTCTCGCGCGGCTTCGTCAGCCGGCTGGTGGCGGTCTATATCTCGCTGGTGCGCAACACGCCGATGCTGGTGCAGGTCTATTTCATCTATTTCGGCCTGCCCGCCATCGGCGTCACGCTCAGCGCCTTCTGGACCGGCGTGATCGCGCTCACCTTCAATTCCGGGGCCTATATCGCGGAAATGGTGCGCGGCGGCCTCACCGCCATCCCGCGCGGCCAGAGCGAGGCCGCCTCGGCGCTCGGCCTCAGCCAGCGCCAGCGTCTGTGGAAGGTGCTCTTGCCGCAGGCCGCGCCCATCATCCTGCCGGCGGTGACGGGGCAGTTCGTCCAGCTCATCAAGGACACCTCGCTGCTCTACACCATCGCCGTGCTCGAGATCACCAAGGCCGCCGACGACGTCGGCAACGAAAGCTACCAGTTCCTGCCCGCCTATCTCGTCAGTTGCGTGCTCTATATCGTGATCTGCGTCACGCTGAACGTGCTGGTCGACCTCTACGAAAGCCGCGCGGGCTTCTCCAGACACAAGCGAGCGTGAGGCGACCATGAACCCAGCCGCAATCCTGTCCACGTCGAGCGACGCCATCGGCCTGATCCTGACCGGCCTGCCGATCGTGCTCTACCTCACCGTCGCCGCCTTCTTCCCGGCGCTGCTCATCGGCATCGTCGGCGGCGTGCTGGCCGCCTCGCCCTACCGCGCGGTGCGGTTTCTGGTCGCAATCTACGTCTATATCTTCCGCTCGACGCCGTTCCTGATGTTCATCTTCCTGGTCTATTACGGCCTGCCCGCCTTCGACATCGACATCGGGCCGATCGTGACGGCGGTGATCGCCCTGTCGCTTTCGCACGGGGCCTACATGACCGAGATCATCCGCGGCGGCCTTCTCGGCCTCGACAAGGGCCAGAACGAGGCCGCGGTGGCGCTGGGCTTCAACGGCCTGCAACGTTTGCGCGACATCGTGCTGCCGCAGACGCTGATGGCCATCATCCCGTCGCTTCTGGGACAGGCGATCCTGATCGTCAAGGATACGTCCCTGGTGTCGGTGGTGGGCATCAGCGAGATCACCAAGCTCGGCCGCGAGGTGGTGATCCGCACCAATCAGCCTTTCGTCGTCTTTACGCTGCTCGCGTTGACTTATTTCGTTGTATGCTTCGTACTGGAATTGATAGCCCGCAAGCTCGAAGCCAAGGCGCAATCCGTGCTGGCGGGCCGATGAACGGAAAAAGGGAATGGAAGCAAAAGTCCTGAACGACGCCGAAACCGCCGAAGCCGAAGACAGGGACGGCGCCGACACGGCCCCCGAGCATCGCGACGGCGGCGCGAAGTCGCTGCGCAAGATGGCGCTGGTTCTCGACAGCTTCTCCCGCAAGAAGCCGATCATGACGGTGGGGGAGCTGGCGGCCTCCACCGGCCTGCCGAAGACCACCGTCCACCGCATCGTCTCCTCGCTGCGCGACATCGGCCTTCTCGACCAGGACGGCCGCAGGCACGGCTACCGGCTCGGCATGAAGATGTTCCATTACGGCAGCTCGGTCATGGCGGGGCTCGACACCTCCACCCACGCGCTGCCGCACGTCGCCCGCCTCCAGCAGCTCACCGGCGAGATCATCCATTTCCACATGTTCGACGGCCACCAGATGGTCTGCGTCGAGCGCGAGGAGATGACGGCCGCCAGCGTGACGACGCTTCAGGCCGCGCCGACCTATTGCACCAGCGTCGGCAAGGCCTTCCTCGCCTTCCAGAGCGAAGAGCTGGTGCGCAAGATCGCGCAGGAGGGTTTTCACGCCTACACGCCCCACACCATCACCTCGCTGGAGGCGCTGACGGCGGAGCTGGCCAAAGTGCGCGCGCGCGGCTACGCCATCGACGACGAGGAGATCGAGCTCGGCGTGCGCTGCGTCGGCGCGCCGGTGCGCGACTCGACCCGCCGCGTCTTCGCGGCGGTGAGCGTCTCCGGCCCGGTCGAGCGCATGCCCGACGCGCGGCTCGCCGGCCTCGCGCCGGTCGTCATCCAGATCGCCAACGACATTTCCGTGGCTTTGGCGGAATAAGCATTTCCAGCAAAAGTGCGAAGCGGTTTTGCGTCAGGACAATGCGCAAAAATAAAAAGCTGGAGCGGTTCCGTGAAGACGGAGACCGCTCCGGTTATTGCGCCGCCGGCGGCGACGCCTTGACCACGAACCAGTCGCCGCGCATGGGCTGGCGCATCACCACGCCGTCGCCCTGCTTACCCGGACCGTCGACCTCCTGGATCAGGTAGCGGTTGGGCGCGGCCTTGAGCCAGGCGTCCGGGTCCTTCGGGTCGACCACGACCAGCGGCTTGCGCAGCCGGGCGAGGAAGGTGATCTCGCCGCGCACCTGGCCGGCGAAGCCCCATTCGGCGTCCTGATGCGCCGCGACGAAGCCCGCCAGCGGCTCCAGGTCGTAGCGCTTGAAGATGGTCAGCGCCGCGATGGCCTGGCCGACGACGAAGGCGGCGATGACGATCCCCGCCCCCATGCGGATCAGCGACATCTTGCCGTCGGCGAGGAAATAGCCGAACAGCAGGCACACCGGCGCCAGCACCGGCACGATGTAATGCGGCTGCTTGCCCGAGATCAGGCTGAAGACGACGAAGGTCCAGACGATCCAGATCGCGAGATAAGCAAGGATGCGCTTCTCGCGCCGGTCGGTCATGCGGCGCACCATGGCGATCGGCCTGACCCGCCACAGATGCGGCGACAGGGCCCAGGGCAGGAGCAGCACCGGCACGAAGGCGAGGTAGAAATAGAACGGCCGCACATGGGCGCTCTCGACCGTGCCGTTGACGCGGCCGACCGACTGCTTCCAGATCAGGTTATAGGCGAAATCCGTCCCGGCCTGGTAGAAGGCCGGAACCAGCCAGAAGCAGACGACGACGAAGCCCACGCCCAGCGCCAGCAGCATGCGGCGGTAGAACTGGCGCGGCGGAACGCCGGCGCCCTCGTCGCGCCAGAGCGGATAGCAGGCGAAGGGGACGAGAAGGTGGATCACTACCACCGGCCCCTTGGCGAGCAGGCCGAGCCCGATGCAGAAGCCGGTCAAAAGCGTGAAGGCGAGCCCCTTGTCGCGGCTCGCGCGCATGGCGGCGAGCACCGCGGCCAGCACGCAGGCGGTCAGGAGCAGGTCGAACAGGATGACGGTGGCGTAGAGCGCGAAGGCGACGCTGCCCAGCACGATCCACGGCATGCGCTCGCGCATGCCGGCGCGGCCGGGGAACAGCGCCACGCCGAGCCGCTGGACGAACAGCATGATGAGCGCGGCGATGGCGAACAGCACCGCCATGGCGGCGGCGCGGCTGACGCCGAACAGGCTCCAGCCCAGCTCGATCAGCCAGAACAGCAGCGGCGCCTTCTGGTAATAGGGCTGGAAGTTGAGCGTCGGCAGAAACTGGTTTCCGCGCGCCCACATCTCCCAGATCACGGCCATGTAGCGCGTCTCGTCGATGGGCATCAACGGGCGGAGGAAATAGGAAAGAACGAAGAAAAGCGCCAGAACGAGATAAGGCAGGATCGCCGACGCGGAGCGCCGCGGAAATGAGTCGATTGTCACGATTTTTTCAGCCGCCTGGAAAGACGCCGCTGACGCGGCGGATGGATCGCGCCTAATTTAGCCAAAAAAATCGGGATGCGCCAGCCGTCTTCGCGGCGCCGAAACCCCTGCCGCTCGCCGGCCGGATATGCTAGCCATAGGTCCGAAACCATCGAGGGGGAGCACATGGCCATGCAAGAGACGGAGAAGGCGCGATGACGGCGATCCTTTCGGAAGAAACCTGGCTGCGCGACGCCATCGCCGCCGCCGGCAAGTCGCTGTTCGACCGGGCGCTGACCTTCGGCTCGACCGGCAATATCAGCGCGCGGCTGTCGAGCGGCGAGCTTCTGATGACGCCGACCAACGCCTCGCTCGGCAGCCTCGACCCGGCGCGGCTGTCGCGCTTCACCGCCGAGGGCGTGCATGTGGACGGCGACAAGCCGACCAAGGAAGCTTTTTTGCACCAGTGCATGTATTGCCAGCAGAAGCTCAGCGGCGCGGTGGTGCATTTGCATTCGACCTATGCGGTGGCGGTCAGCGTGCTGGAGGAGGTCGACCCCGAGGACGTGCTGCCGCCGCTCACCGCCTATTACGTCATGCGCGTCGGCAAGCTGCCGCTCGCGCCCTATTTCCCGCCCGGCGACATGGCGCTGGCCGAGGCCGTGGCCGAGCGGGCCAGGGACAGCCACGCCGTGCTTCTCGCCAATCACGGCCCGGTGGTGGCCGGCAAGACCCTGCAGGAGGCGCAATACGCCATCGAGGAGCTGGAGGAGACGGCCAAGCTCTACCTGCTCCTGCGCCCCTATAAGACGCGGCCCCTGACGCCCGAGCAGAAGGCGGCGCTGAGGAAGGGCTGAGCGGATCGCGGCCGGTCTGTCCTTGACGCGGGGCCCGGCCGCCGCCACTCTTCGAGCGAGAGGAGCGGAACCATGGCCAAGGACAACAATCGCACGCTGGCGCTTCTGATCGACGGCGACAACGCCTCGCCGAAGATCGTCGGCGGGCTTCTCGCCGAGGTGGCGAGCTACGGGACCGCCAGCGTCCGGCGCATCTATGGCGACTGGACCAAGCCCAACCTCAACGGCTGGAAGGACTGCCTGCTGGAACATTCGATCCAGCCGGTGCAGCAATTCGCCTATACGACCGGCAAGAACGCCACCGACGGGGCGATGATCATCGACGCGATGGACCTGCTCTATACCGGCCGCTTCTCGGCCTTCTGCATCGTCTCCAGCGACAGCGACTTCGCCCGCCTCGCCGCCCGCATCCGCGAGCAGGGCGTGACGGTCTACGGCTTCGGCGAGCGCAAGACGCCCCGCCCCTTCATCACCGCCTGCGACAAGTTCGTCTATTTCGACGTGCTGGGGACAGCCGAGCCGAAGGAGACGGAAGCCGCGCCGAAGGCCGCCGCCAGGCCGGCGCCGGCGAAGAACCGGCTCGACCGCGCGGCGCTCGACATGCTGGTCAAGGCCGTCGCCGCCTCGGAGGACGAGGACGGCCGCGCGCATCTCTCCACCGTCGGGTCGCATCTGGCCAAGCAGTCGCCGGATTTCGACGCCCGCAATTACGGCTTCGCGCGCCTGTCCGACCTGGTGCGCGAATCGGGCCTGTTCGAGGTCGAGACCGTCGGCGAGAACCCCAAAGTCATCACGGTGCGCCTCAAGAAGCGTGGGTGAAGGGGCCGCGCCCGCCTATCCCGTTGTTTTCGCGCGTCCGGCGGCGCGAAACCGCTTCGCGCTTCGGCCGGAAATGCTCTATGGTCCGCGCCGGATCACAAGCCCCCCGGATCATAAGCATAGAGACCGACATGAGCATCAAAGCAATCGCATGGGACATCGACGGAACGCTGATCGACAGCGAGCCGCTGCATCACCGCGCCCTGATCGCCGGCACGAGGCATTTCGGCGTCGACCTCGCCGACCTGCCGGTGGACCGTTTCCACGGCGTGCATCTGGAAGGCGTCTGGGAGGGGCTGAACGGGATGCTGCCCGCCGACCTCGCCTTCGAGCACTGGCTGGAGCGCATCCACGAGCATTACATCGCCCACGCCCCGGCGCTGCGCCCCATTGAGGGCGCGCTGCAGGCGATGCGGGCGGCGGCCGATCTCGGCCTCGCGCAGGTCTGCGTGTCCAATTCGGGCCGCGGCGTGGTCGACGCCAATATCGCGGCGCTGGGCGTCGCCGACCTTTTGCGCTTCACCATCAGCGTCAACGACGTCGCCAACGGCAAGCCGCATCCCGAGCCCTATCTCGCCGCCGCCGAAAGGCTGGGTCTGCGCCCCGAGGAAGTGGCGGTGGTCGAGGACAGCCCGACCGGCGCGGCCTCGGCGCGCGCCGCCGGCATGACGGTCATCGGCTACAGGCTGCCCGCGGGCGGCGCCGTCGACCATGCGCTCAGCGACTACGCCGAGCTGGCCGCCATCCTGCGCGCCCAGTTATAGGTGCTGCCGGCCTCAGGCCGGCTGCTCCTTCTCCTCCGGTCTGTCCTTGCGGCGGCGCAGCCAGCGCAGCGAGGACAGGCGGTCGATCTCGACGAAGATGACCGGGGTGATGAACAGCGTCAGCACCTGGCTGACCAGAAGCCCGCCCACCACCGCCACGCCCAGCGGCTGGCGCAGCTCCGAGCCCTGGCCGTTGCTGATCGCCACCGGCACCGCCGCCAGCAGCGCGCAGAAGGTGGTCATCATGATCGGGCGGAAGCGGCGGATGGCCGCCTGGTGGATGGCGTCGTCGGGCGAGAAATTCTCCTCGCGCTTCAGCGTCAGCGCCACGTCCACCATCATGATGGCGTTCTTCTTGACGATGCCGATCAGCATCAGGAGGCCGATCAGCGCGATGATCGACAGGTCGAAGCCGAAGAGCTGCAAGGTGATCAGCGCGCCGAAGGCGGCCGAGGGCAGGCCCGACAGGATGGTGACCGGATGGGCGAAGCTCTCGTAGAGCACGCCCAGCACGATATAGATCGTGGCGACGGCGGCGATGATCAGCAGCCCCATATTGCCCGTCGACTGGGCGAAGATCTGCGCCGCGCCGGCCGGGAAGGTGTTGACCGAGGCCGGCATGCCGATCTGGTCGCGCAGCGCGTCGACGCGGGCGGTGGCGGTGCCGAGCGACACGCCCGCCGGCAGGTTGAAGGACAGCGTCACCGAGGCGAGCTGGCCCGACTGGTTGACCGTCACCGGCCCGTTGGTGCGGGTGACGGTGGCGAAGCTCGCGAGCGGGATCAGCTTGCCCGAGGTGGAGGGCACGCGCAGCGCGCCGAGCATGGTCTCGTCCCACGGGCGGTTCTGGTCCAGCTCCAGCAGCACGTCGTAATTGTTGCCGGTGGTCTGGATCTGCGACACCTGCCAGGTGCCGAAGGCGGCCTGCAGCGTGTCGCGCAGCGCCTGCGAGGTGACGCCGAGGCTGCCGGCCTTGTCCTCGTCGATGGCGATCTGCGCCTGCAGCGCGTTGTCCTGAAGGTCCGAGGCCACGTCGACGAACAGGTTCGGCTCGGCCTGCATGGCGTCGGAGAGCTTGTGCGACCACGAGCGCGCCTCGGCGGCGTCGAGCGATTGCAGCACGATCTGGTACTGGCTCTGCGTCGAGCGGCCGCCGAAGCGCAGGCTCTGCACCGGCGTGATATAGGCGGCGAGGCCCGACATGGCGGCGAGCTTCTTGCGCAGCTCGGCCAGCGTGGTCTCCATCGGCGGGCGCTGGTCGCGCGGCTTCAACTGCACCAGGATCGAGCCGGTGTTGAAGCTGGAGCCGTTGGGTCCGCTGCCAAGGCGGGAGGTGACGTGCAGCACGGCCGGGTCGGCGGAGACGATGTCGGCCGCCTGGCGCTGCAGGTCGCTCATGGCCGGATAGGAGATGTCCTGCCGCGCCTGGGTCGAGATGGTGAGAAGGCCGATATCCTCCTGCGGGAAGAAGGAGCGCGGCAGCGTGGCGAAGCACCAGGCCGAGCCGGCGAGGCTGAGCAGGAACACCACCAGCACCACCGGCTTGTGCCCCAGGCACCAGCCGACGCTGCGGCCGTAGCCGTGCGTGACGCGGTCGAAGGCGCGGGCGACGCGGCCCGGCTTGTGCTCGACATGCGGCAGGCGGGCGGTCAGCATCGGCGTCACCGTCAGCGACACCAGCGCCGAGGACAGGATGGCGAGCGTGACCACCATGCCGAACTCGTTGAGCACGCGGCCGACGATGCCGCCCATCAGCAGGATCGGCAGGAAGACGGCCACCAGCGACAGCGACATGGAGATGATGGTGCCCGTCACCTCGGCGCTGCCGACCAGCGCCGCCTGGAAGGGCTTCATGCCCTCCTCGGTGTGGCGCACGATGTTTTCGAGCATGACGATGGCGTCGTCGACCACGAGGCCGACGGCGAGCGTCAGCGCCAGAAGCGAGATGTTGTCGATCGAGAAGCCGCAGGCGTACATGGCCGCGAAGGTCGCCACCAGCGACAGCGGCACGGCGAGGCCGGGGATCATGGTGGCCCAGAACTGGCCGAGGAACAGGAAGATCACCAGCACCACCAGTGCGATGGTGATGGCGAGCGTGTGCTGCACGTCCGCCACCGCGGTGCGGATCGAGGCCGACCAGTCGTTGACCACGGAGATGTGCATCTGCGCCGGCAGCGCCGATTCCAGCTCCGGCAGCTTGGCGCGGATGGCGTCGACCACCGCGACCGTGTTGGCGCCCGGCTGGCGCTGGACGGCGAGCGCGATGGTGGGCTTGCCGTCGAGCCAGCTTCCCTGGTTGACGTTATCGACGCTGTCGAGCACCGTCGCCACGTCCGACAGGCGCACGATGCGGTCGCCGCTGCCGGCCACGATCAGGCTCTTGAACTGGTCGGCGTTGGCGCGCTGGGTCTGCGCCACCACGGTCAGCGCCTGCGAGGGGTTCTGCAGCGTGCCGACCGGCGTCTGGTCGTTGGCGGCGGCAAGTGCGGCGCCCAGCGCCACCAGCGACACGTTGCGGCTCGCGAGCCGGTCCGGGTCGGCCTCGACGCGCACCGCATAGGTCTTGGAGCCGTAGACCTGCGCCTGCGCCACGCCGTTGATGGTCGACAGCGCCGGCGAGATGACGTTCTGCGCGATGTCGTCCATCTGCGTCAGCTTCGCCCCGTCGCCGGTCAGCGCCAGGATGATGATCGGCGCGTCGGCCGGGTTGGCCTTGCGGTAGCTGGGCGGGGTGGTGAGGTTGTCCGGCAATTGCCGCTGCGCGCGGGTGATGGCCGCCTGCACGTCGGCGGCGGCGGCGTCGATGTCGCGCGTCAGGTCGAATTGCAGCGTGATCGAGGTGTTGCCCAGCGACGAGGTGGCGCTGATCGTGTCGATGCCGGCGATGGTCTCGAACTGCTTGATCAGCGGCGTCGACACCGAGGAGGCCATGGTGTCGGGCGAGGCGCCGGCGAGCTGGGCGGAGACGTTGATGGTGGGGAAGTCGGCTTCCGGCAAAGCGGCGACCGGCAATTGCTCATAGGCCGCCACGCCGCCGATGATGCCGCCGATCATCAGGAGGATGGTGGCGACGGGACGGCGGATGAAGATCTCGGAAATGTTCACGACGGCGCTACACCCATCAGTTCATGGAAAGTTTGGTGCCGTCGTCGGCCTCGGTGATCACCGTCACCTTGCCGCCCTGGACCAGCGACGCCTGTCCCTCGGTGACGACGCGCTCGCCCGGCTGCAGGCCGGCGCTGACGCCGGCCATGCCGTTGGCGCGCAGCGCCACGGTGACCGGGCGCACCTCGATCGTGTCGTCGGCCTTGACGACATAGCTGATCGCGCCCTTCTCCTGCGGCTGCACCGCCACGCCCGGCACCAGGACGAGGTTCTGCTGCTGGCCCGCCTCGACCGCGACGCGCAGCGACTGGCCGGGCCAGAAGGCGCCGGCCGCATTCTCCAGCGTCGCGCGCAGCCTCACCGTGCCGCTCGGCGTGTCGACGGCGTTGTCGAGGAAGCCGACCGTCCCGGTCGCGGTCGAGTTGCGGCCGTCGTCGGAGACGGCCGTCACCTCGGCCTTGAGCGTGCCCTCGCGCAGCGTGCGGTGGATCAGCGCCAGGTCCGTCTCCGGCAGGGTGAATTCGGCGTAGATCGGGTTCATCTGCGTCAGCGTCGCCACCGGCGCGCCGGCGGCGAGATAGGCCCCGAGCGAGACCTGCACCACGCCGAGCCGCCCGTCGAAGGGCGCGGTGATGCGGGTGTTCGCCAGCGCCACCTGGTCGGCGGCGAGGTCGGCCTGGTCGAGCTGCAGCTGCGCCTCCGCCACCTTGACGGCGGCCAGCGCGTCGTCGCCGGCCTGCGAGGCGCTGACGCCCCGCTTGACCAGGTCCTGCGTGCGGCTCCAGGTGGCGCGGGCGTTGTCGAGCGTGGCCTGGTCCTTGGCCACCGCCGCCTGGTCCTTGCCGATATTGGCGCGGATGGTGCGGTCGTCGAGCTGGGCGATCAGGTCGCCCTGGCGCACGATGGCGCCGTCCTTGACGGCGAGCATGGAGACGTTGCCGGCCTGCGGGCTGTTGACGGCGGTGGAGGCCACCGCCACCACGGTGCCGACCGTGCTGCGCTGGACCGGCAGCGCGCCGGCCTTGGCCTCGGCCACCTTGACCGAGGTGTTGCCGCCGCGATGGCCCTTGGCCTGCTGCTGCGCGGGCTCGGTCGCGACCGCGCCGGGGCGCAGATAGCGGCTCCAGCCGACATAGCCGGCCGCGCCGACGGCGCCCAAAAGCACGATTCCTATGATCCAACGCTTCACTCGCCAGCTCCCGAAAGCACAACCATGGATTTGCAATTCGAGGCTAACAGAATAATTATCACAGACAACTAAACTCCTCGCGAGCGTCCCGCGAGGAGCCTCGACCGCCTGTTCTGGCAGGCTTTTCAGGCCATAATGCGACGGCGCGCCCGCAAGACGCCCGCAAGCGCGATCAAAAGCACCACCGCCACGATCCCCGGCAGCGCATAAGGCTGCAAGGCGGCGAGCAGCGGGACCGGCCCGCCGGCGCGCGCCTCGGCCACGTCCCCCGCCGTCACCCGCGCCCCGTCGTCGCCGTAATTCGCGAGCACGTAATTGGCGATGTCGGCGATCTGCCGGTCGTTAAGCGACGCCACATAGGATTGCGGCCCGAAGCCCGGCATCAGCACCGCCTGCCCGCCCGCCTCGCGGTCGACGCCGTAGAGGATCGTCGCCACGAGGTTGGCCGGATCGGCGGCGCCCGTCGCCGTGTTGTGGAACAGCGACGGATAGGCCTGGTCCTGTGCGCCGCTTCCGTCCGGCTGGTGGCAGCTCGCGCAATAGCCGCTGTAAAGCTCGGCCCCGCTGCGCAGGCTGTCCTGCTCGTTCGGCCCGTATCTGCCGCGCAGAACCGCCTCTTCCGACTTCGGCGCGCCGAAATCCTGCGGCGCCTTTTCATCACCCGCGCCGCGCGCCGCCGGCACGCTCTTCAGATAGACGGCCAGCGCCTTGAGGTCGCTTTCGGGCAGATATTGCAGGCTGTTCTGCACCGCCTCGGCCATGCCGCCGGCGGCCTGCGCCTTGCCGGCCACGTGGCCGGTGCGGAAATAGGCGACCAGCTCGTCCACGCTCCAGCCGCCGATCCCGCTGACCGGGTCGGAGGTGATGTTGGGCGCGCGCCACGGCCCCACCGGCCCGCCGGTCAGATAGTCGCCGGCGCTCTGCCCCATCAGCACGCCGCGCGGCGTGTGGCAGGAGCCGCAATGGCCGAGCGCGTCGGCGAGATAGGCGCCGCGGTTCAGCTCCGCGCTGCGGCTGGGATCAGGCGTGAACGGCTTGCCGCCGGCGTAGAGCGCGTTCCACGCCGCCATGGCGAAGCGCATGTTGAAGGGGAAGGGCAGCGCCGTCTTCTTCTCGGGCGCCGCGTCCACCGGCGCGACGCCATGCATGAAATAGGCGTAGAGCGCATGCATGTCCTCGTCGGTGATGCCGGCATAGGCGTCATAGGGCATGGCCGGGTAAAGATGCGCGCCGTCCTTGCGCACGCCCTGCCGCACCGCGCGCGAGAAATCCGCCTCGCTGTAGTCGCCGATACCAGCGGTCTTGGACGGGGTGATGTTGGAGGAATAGATGGTGCCCAAGGGCGACACGATGCCGTAGCCGCCGGCGAAGGGCTTTCCGGCCTTGGGAACCGTGTGGCAGGCCATGCAGTCGGCGGCGGTGGCCACCGCCTTGCCCTTCTCCACCAGCGCCTGGAGGTCGTCGGCGTGGGCTATGGGGGCGAAGGCGAGGAGACCGGCGAAAAGGGCCGAACGGGTGAGCGCTTTCATCGTCAGGCCCCCAGCTTCTTGGAGATGTCGTCCGCGGCCTTGATCCCCAGCGCCGCCATGGTCAGCGTCGAATTGACCACGCTGGCCGACGGAATGGCCCCGCCGCCCGGAATCCACAGATTGGGATGGTCGTGGGCGCGGCAGTTCCCGTCCACCACCGAATCCTTCGGGTCCGCCCCCATGATGCAGCCGCCCATGATGTGGTTGTTGGCGTTGAGCGCGGTGGTGATGTTGAGGTCGGTGGCGTTGAACAGCGCCGCGATCTCCTTCAGCTGCGTCACCGCCGCGTCGTAGCCTTTGCGCACATAGTCGCCGACGTCGTAATAGACGTCCGGGCAGGGTATGCCGTGCGGATCGACGCGGGTCTTGCTCAAGGTCACGCGGTTCTTCGGGTCGGGCAGCGGCTCCAGGCTGATCGACAGGTCGACGCCGTGGATGGTGCGGCGGCGGATCGCCTCGTCGAGCTCCTTGCCCACCAGCCCCTTGGACAGCGCCGCCGAGGCGGCCGAGGTCACCTGGGTGATGTTGTTGAGGATCATCTTGTTGGCGGAATATTGCGACCGGAACGCGCCGTCGCGCGGACCGACCAGGCAGCTCGACTGCGCCGGGCCGCGCCCGATCCACAGGGGCTCGTCGGCCTGGAAGAAGCAGTGGAAGCCGGAATGGTCCATCATGTTGCGCCCGACCTGGTCGGACGAATTGGCGATGCCGGCCGGGTTGCGCTCGTTGGCGGCCGCCAGCAGCAGGCGCGGCGATTCCATCGAGTTGCAGGCGATGACGAAGGCCGAGCCGGTCGCCTTGTGCGAATTGTGCCGGCTGTCGTACCAGTGCACGGCGGTGACACGGTTGTTCTCGTCGGTGTCGATGCGGTAGACGGTCGCCTCCGCCAGCACCACCGCGCCCTTGGCCTCGGCCGACTGCACGGTGTGGATGCCGTTATACATCGCCCCGATGGGGCAGATCGGCTGGCAATTGTTGTTGCCGCAGCAGGTGGGGCGGCCGTTCCAGGGCCGCGTGCTGCGCGCCTGCGGGATCGGCACCGAACGGTAGCCGTGCGGATTGACGATCTCGGCGAAGCGCTTGTCGCCGTAGCTCCACGGCACCATGTCCATCGGATAGGGCTTGCTGCGCTCGGAAGGCGATTGCAGCGCCGGGTCGTTGGGGCCGGCCACGCCCATCGCCCATTCGGCGCGCACGTAATAGGGCTCCAGCTCGTCATAGGAGATCGGCCAGTCGCGGCCGACGCCGTAGGCGGAGCGCATCTTGAGGTCCACCGGCAGGTGGCGCCAGCTCGACGCCGCCCAGTGCCAGGTGGTGCCGCCGACGGTCTTGAGATAGCCTTGCTTGAAGCCCTTGCCGTCCGGGCCGGACAAGGCGACATAGTTGTTCTCGGGCCAGTAGAGCGGCGCGGGGGCCCATTTGGACTGCGGATAGAGGCCCTGGAAATCCGAGCCGGCGCGATTGGCGAAGGGCATGTTGCGCCAGTTCTCGACCGCCTGCGCGCGCTCGATGCGCAGGCCGGCGTCGAGCACCAGCACCGAGCGGCCCTCGCCCGCGAGCTGGTCGGCGATCAGCGCGCCGACGACGCCCGAGCCGACGATGACGACATCGGCGCTCGCGTCGCCGTTGTTGAAGACGGGGGACTTCATCACAGCACCTTCGGATCGTTGACAGGCATGCGGGCGATCTCCGGCGGCAGGCCGGTCCACCACATCGGGCCGCGGCTGCAATAGGTGGGCACGGTCAGCCCGTCGGCGACCGGCCGGTACATGAGCGCGTCCTTATAGGCGACGACGACCGGCCCGGCCTTGGCGACCACCGTGCCGGTGTACCAGGCGGTGACGATCTTCATCACGTCGGCGTCGAGGCCGGCGCTTGCGGCGGCGTCCTTGAGCGACTTCGCGTCGGCGTGGTCCTTGGCCATCGCAGCGAGCTTCGTGATGCGGTCGGCGATGGCGGGATCGTCCTTGACCAGCGCCTCGAGGATGCGGCGGGACGTGACCGGGTCGAGGTCCTTCTTGTCGGTGACGGCGCAGGAGACGGCGAAGAAATCCGTCTCGCCGGCGCTGGGCGCCGCGGCGCGGACGGGCGGCAGGAAATAGAGCGTCGCCAGCGACACCGCGGCGCCGGCCAGAAGGGCGCGGCGGGTGAAGGCGACGGGCGATGGAGAAAGGGGGAAAGGACGGGCTGGAGACGAATCGTCCGGCGTCATGGTGGGCGGCTCCCTGGCTTGCCCGTTGGGGGACGGGCTGGCGATGAACCACGCCACTGTAACGCCGGCCGCTGTTTTAGAAAACCCGAAAAACGCAATGCGGCCCTGCGGTTAACGTTTACCCGGCCTTGGTTGCGGGTCGGGCGCGGTAAGCCCGCGAGGCCCGAAACGCCCGCGCCCCGGAAGCGGTTTCCGGGGCGCGGGGCTAGGCGATGGCTCGCAGGCGGGGCGCGCCCCGCCGCGATCAATTTTTCGTCAGTATTCGACGCGCTTGTAGTAGCGGCGGGTGGTCAGCGGATGGTTGCGCATGACCTCCAGATGGGCGCTGATGCGCTCCAGCACGGTGGCGAGCACGGCCGGCGACACCAGGCCGCGCACTTCCTTCGACAGGCCCGGCAGCTCGAACTGGGCCGTGTCCAGCACCGCCAGCTTGTCGGTGTAGTTGGGCGCGAATTTCTCGACGCGGTCGGCCAGCGGACGCAGCGCGTCCTCGCCCTTGAACAGGATGACGCTGACGCCCTTCTCGACCAGCTCCAGCGTGCCGTGGAAGAAGTCGGACGCATGCACCGGGCGGGTGCGGATCCACTGCATCTCCTCGAGAATGCACATGCCGTAATAGAAGGCTTCCGGCCAGACGTTACCGGCGCCGGTGATGATGTGGTAGTCCGAGCCGGCGATGATTTTGGCGAAGTCCTCGGCCTTGCTCTCATAGGCCTTCTTGGCGCCCAGGAGCAGCTCCGGCAGCGTGTTCAGCTCGGCGACGATCTGGTCGTAATTGTCGATCTCGCCGCGATGGCGCATGATCGACAGCGCGATCAGGAGCGACTGCACGTAGAAGGATTCGCAGGACGTGTCGTCCTCGGCGAAGTTGACGAAGACATGGTCGCCGCCCTTGCCGAGCGGCGTGTCCGCATGGCCGACCAGCGTGATGACGGTGGCGCCGGTCTTCTTGACTTCCTCCAGGAAGGCGACGCTTTCCTTGGTGGTGCCCGACAGCGACGGCATCACGACGATCGACTTGTCGTTGAGGTTGACCGAGCCGGTGACGATCAGCTCCGCCGGCATGCCGACATAGGCCGGGAAGCGCGACGCACGCTGCAGGAGCTGGCAGGCCGGCTGCATCAGGATGGCCACGCCGCCGGTGCCGAGGAAATGGACGTTCTCCGCCCCGGCCTTCAGGCATTCCGCGATGGCCGCGTCGATGCGCGGCGCCAGCGCCACGGCGCCCGACTGGATGCGGAGGAATCTCGGTTCGTCGAAATTGAGCATGGATAGGCTCCTCTGTTATGCTCGGTGACTGCGCGGCCTCGGCCTCGCCAATGTTGTAAGACAACTGACATCTTGCGCCGCAGGAGTCAAGCCGGGGCGGGGCGGCTTTTCCGAATTCCTTCGCATTTATTTTTGTCGGACGACAGTCGGCTAAGGCTCCGAGGCTTGACCTCGGTTTATTTGTCAGACAAGAATCGTTGAGGAAAGCGGCACGAGGAGCAGGGAATTGAACGAGCCTTTGCGCGATGCGCGCACGCTGGTGATTCAGCTTCGGGACCGCATCGCGGACCTCATCCAGGAGCAGAAGCTGCAACCGGGCGACAAGCTGCCGACCGAATCGCAGCTCACGCAGCGCTTCGGCATTTCGCGCCCGGCGCTGCGCGAGGCGCTGAAGCTTTTGGAGCAGGATTCCGTCATCTATGTCGAGCACGGGCGCGGGCGCTTCGTCTCCGCAAGCTCCGCGCTGCAGGTCGACCGGCCGATCACCGTCTTCGAGAGCGTCTCCGACATGACGCGCCATTACGGCTACGCGCCGGTCAACAAGGTGCTGTTCATCGCCGAGGAGCTGCCCGACGAGGCGGTGGCCGAGGGGCTGAAGCTCGAAAAGGGCGAGCAGGTCATCCGGCTCGAAAGGCTGCGCCTCAACAATGGCGAGCCGATCCTCTATTGCATCGACTACGTGCCGCGCGCCATCGTGCCGGCGCGGCTTTACGAGATCGACTGGAGCGGCTCGCTCCTGGAGCTTCTCGACCGCTACCGGCAGCGGCCGCGCATGTCGGCGGCCAAGGTGTCGGCCGTCATGCTGCCCGACCCGGTGATCGAGCGCCACGACCTGCGCGATTTCGGCCCGGCGCTGCTGATCCGCGAGATCTGCTACAACAACGCCGGCCGGCCGGTGGTCTACGCCGTCGACTACCATCGCGGCAGCCATTTCTCCTTCACGCTGGCGCGGAAGTGATCACGTCCCGTTGAGGAAATCGAGCACCAGCGTCTGGATATTGCCGCCGGCGCTCATCTCGACGCGGTCAAAGTCGCGGCCCCGCGCCCGCTGGACGGCCACCTGCGCGGTGATTTCCCGCGCAAGGAGCTTGCGGATCTTCACGCATTTCGGATCGTCGGGAACGGAAAGCCCCACCGTGGCGCGCACAGCCTCGCGCGCCACGTCGCGGGCGTGGTCGCCATGGACATGCTCGTGCCGGGCGATCCCGTCGATGAAGCGCGCCCAGCGCTCGCGCAGCGGCGCGGGCAAGGTCTGCGACGGCTTCGGCAGCGTATAGGTGATGGTCAATTTCGGCGTCGCGGTCAGCACTGTGCAGGCGCCGCCCGTGTGGTCGAAGGTCCGCTCCCAGCGCAGCACGTAGCGCGTCTGGGCGATCACCCGGCCGAGGCTGCTCTTCGGCCCGCGCTCGCCGATGGAGCGGTAAAGCTCGGGCGCGGTGGTCCCTGAAATCGCATAGGGCTCGACCACCTCGACCGCCTTCCAGGCGTCCTGCGCCGAGCCCTCAGCGGGCCAGAAAGCCATCGCCGCGACGATCGCCGCCGCCCGTTTCATGACCATGCGTTCCGGGGCAAAAACCAACCCTCCTTAGCCTATTTTGGACCGCGCGCGAAATGTGGCGACGCTGTCGCGAATCGCGGCGAACAGACGGCTTCTTTTAGGAAAAAATGCGGCTTTTTTGAGAAGAGGCTGCTATGAAGGAGCATGGGAGGAGACGCCATGATCGCCATATTGAGCGGCTTGA
>UBKJ01000015.1 GCA_900465915.1 Hyphomicrobiales bacterium | reverse complement strand
TAGGGGAATAGGGGAATAGGCTAGTACGGGCCGCAGGCGGTTCAAGGCCTTTCCTGCATATTCCCCTACTCCCTTACTCCCCTATTCCCTTTTTACTCGAACACGATGCTCGGCGCCGAGCGTCCCGCGCCCTTCCCGGCCTGGACGTTGTCCCAGACCTTGCGGGCGATGTCGCGGTAGATCCTGGCGTGGGGGCTTTCGGGCTCGATCACCGTCACCGGCGTCCCGTTGTCCGAATAGGCGCGGATGTCCATGTGCAGCGGCACTTCGCCCAGGAACGGAACGCCGAGACGCTCCGCCTCGCGCCGCGCGCCGCCATGGCCGAAAATGTCGTAGCGGGTCCCGGTGTCGGGCGCGATGAAATAGCTCATATTCTCGACCACGCCCAGAAGCGGCACGTCCACCTTGCGGAACATCGCCAGCCCCTTGCGCGCGTCGATCAGCGCCAGGTCCTGCGGCGTCGAGACGATCACGGCGCCGGCCAGCGGCACCTGCTGCGCCATGGTCAATTGCGCGTCGCCGGTGCCGGGCGGCATGTCGACCACCAGCACGTCCAATTCGCCCCAGGCCACCTCGCGCAGCATCTGCGTCAGCGCCGACATCACCATCGGCCCGCGCCAGATCATCGGCGTGTCCTCGTCCACCATGAAGCCCATCGACATGGTCTTCACGCCGTAATTCTGCATCGGCTTGAGAATGCGGCCCTCCACCGTCTCCGGCCGGCCCGAAAGCCCCAGCAGGCGCGGCATGGACGGGCCGTAGATATCGGCGTCGAGGACGCCCACCTTGAGGCCGTTGGCCTGGAGGCCGAGGGCGAGGTTGACGGCCGTCGTCGACTTGCCGACGCCGCCCTTGCCCGAGGCCACCGCGATGATCGCGCCGACGCCCGGAATGCCCGGCTTGGCGGCCGGGCGCGGCTGCGGCTGCGGCGCGGGACGGCCAGGCGCGGGGCGCGGCTTGGCCGGCGGGGCGTCGTCGCTGGTGCGGCCGCCCTTCTTCTCCGCCGTCAGCGTCACCAGCGCGCCGGTCACGCCCGGAATCTCCTTCACCGCCTTCTCGGCGGCGAGCCGCATCGGCTCCAGCGCGTTGGCCCGCTCGGCCGGGACGGTGATGGAGAAGAACACCTTGCCGTCGGCGATGAAAATATCCGACACCAGACCGAGCGACACCACATCGCCTTCAAAATCCGGCCCCGTCACCGCCCTTAGCCGGTTCAGGACCTCGTCGCGCGTTACGCCTGCCATTTGTCTCAATTCCAATTCGGGCCAATTCGAGAACCCATGCGGGCTTGCCCGCCGGACCGCCGTTGAGATAATCCCCTTTTGACCCAAAGGGCAAATGTAAATCCCCACCGAGCGGAGAAGACCATGGCCAAGGCCATCCACAGCATGATCCGCGTTCTCGACGAAGAGCGCTCCGTTTCCTTTTACGATCAGGCCTTCGGGCTCAAGGTCGCCGACCGCATCGATTTCGAGACCTTCACGCTGATCTATCTCGGCAACGCTGAAACCGGCTTCGAGCTGGAGCTGACTGTCAACAAGGGCCGCGCCGAGCCCTATGTCCTCGGCGACGGCTATGGCCATCTCGCCGTCTCGGTGGAGGACGTCGCGGCGGAGCATGCGCGCTTCGAGGCGCTGGGCTTCAAGGCGGGCAATCTGGTCGACCTCAAGAACGACGGCGCGCCGATCGCCCGCTTCTTCTTCGCCGAGGACCCGGACGGCTACAAGATCGAGGTCTTGCAGCGCGGCGGGCGTTTTCTGTAAGCTGGTCTGGCCGAGGAGGCTGGAGGACCGGGTGGGACGCGCTTTGCGAATCAGGACGATGCTGGCGATACGCTTGCTGAGCGTGTTGGCGCTGGCGCTCGTCGCCTTCGCGCACAAGCCCGTCGAGGCCGCCGGGCCGCTCGCCTTCTACACGCTCCCCGACGGCAGCGCGCCGGTGCTCTGCCTCGGCGGCCATGACGGCGGAAGCAAACATAAGCATGGCGGCTATTGCGACGCCTGCCGCATCTCCGCTTCCGCGCTCTGTCCCGCGCCGGCGTTCTCCACCGGGGCCGCGCCGCTGATCGCTATCGCCGTCGTCGCGCCGACGCGGCCCGCCTTGCGCCGCGCCGTCTATCCGCCCGCGGCGCCGCCGCAAGCCCCGCCTTTCGCCTGAACACCCGCGATTCCGCGCGCCCGCAAGGGCGCAAGTCCATCCGTCATTCAGGTGTTCTTCCCATGAAAAACCCTCTTATCGCCGCCGCCCTCACCCTCACCCTCGCCGCGCTGTGCGGCCCCGCCCATGCGCTCGACCAGACCGCGAAGCTCGGCGATCTCGCCGTCACCGCGCCGTCGATCCGCGCCATGGTGCCGGGCGCCTCGGTGGCGGGCGGCTTCATGACCATCGCCAACCGGGGCAAGGAGGCCGACCGGCTGGTTTCCGTCGCCACGCCCGGCGTCAAGCGCGTCGAAATCCACGAGATGAAGATGGACGGCGAGGTCATGAAGATGCGCAAGCTCGACGACGGGCTTCCGCTGCCCGCCGGCCAGACGGTGCAGCTCAAGTCCGGCGGCTATCACCTCATGTTCATCCAGCCCGAAAAGCCCTATCGGCAGGGCGACAGCGTGCCGGTGACGCTCACCTTCCAGAAGGCGGGCAAGGTCGAGATCGCCTTTCCGGTCACTTCGCAGAGCGGCCGCTAGGGCGGACATTCGGTCGCAGGCCGGCCGTCGAGGCCGAAATCGGCGTGCTCCTTTAATATGACTAGTTGACTCCAGATTTATTTGCGGCTTTTATGGCGCTGCGCATACAGACGCAACCTTTGATGGCTGGGCCTTGAACCCTTTCGATTGGAGGACCTATGATCGGTCTCGGCGAATGCCGGTCCGCAGCGATCGACGGCCAGCCCTGGCAGCTCGATCCCGCGCCGACCGGATCTTTTGGCGCCGGCGGGAGAACGCCCCGTCCGGCCGCATGGAGGCGAGGATGAACATCCGCGTCTCGCCCGCGACGGCCGCAGACGCGGCCTATTACGAACGCCTGCCGGAAAAACTGGTGCTGGAGGGCTATCGCCGCTGGACGGCCGGTTTCGAGACCGGCTCCATCATCCCGTGGGAGATGGCCTGGGGGCTTTACGCCGACAGCCTCGGCCTGCGCGCAGCGCAGCGCGCCATCACGGAGTTGTCGCATTTCATCCGCGTGCTGCGCAATTGCGCGATCTGTCCGCTGCGGGCGTTTCCGTTCGACGCGCGCCGGGTCTGCCGCGAGGAATGCCTGACGCTGGGACTGATCTCCGGCATGCAGAACCAGGACGCGCTCTTGATCCAGGTTTGCCTCGAAGCCCTCGCCTGCCGCCGGCGGTGCGACGATGTGGCCGAGGCCGCGCGCAATTTCGCCGACGCTCTGGCCGATTTCGGCCAGACTTTGTTGCCAATACCGATCCACGCCATCGGCGCCGCCATGCCGCAGAGCCGGCGCGCGACCATCCATTGAGGGAGAACGAGCCATGCAGGCCAAGACAGAACGCCGCCTCGGCGTCGCCGCAGCCCTGGCGCTGACCATCGCCGCTTTCACCATGCCGGGCGTCGCCGCCCGCGTCACCATGGCTGACGCCGCGCCGAAGATCCACATGGCCTTCGCCGAACAGGCCCCGGCGCAGCCCGCCCGCTAGGTTTTTCCAGCGCGAACGAAAATCGCCCCGGCGTCTGAGCAAGACGCCGGGGCGATCCTTTATCGGTCTTCCGTTAGCCCACCACGATGGGGGCGCGGCCCTGCACGCGGTTGTAGAGGTCGATGATGTCCTGGTTCATCAGGCGGATGCAGCCCGAGGACATGGACTGGCCGATGGACCACCATTCCGGCGAGCCGTGGATGCGGTAGCCGGTGTCGCGGCCGTTCTGGTAGATATAGAGCGCGCGGGCGCCGAGCGGATTCATCGGGCCGGGCTCCTGGCCCTTGGCGAACTTGGCCAGCTCCGGCTTGCGCTGGATCATTTCCGGCGGCGGCGTCCAGACCGGCCATTGCTTCTTGTACTGCACATTGGCGCGGCCCGACCATTCGAAGCCGGCCTTGCCGATGCCGACGCCGTAGCGCAGCGCCTCGCCGCCCGGCAGCACGTAATAGAGGAAATGGTCCTTGAGGCTGACCACGATGGTCCCCGGCGCCTCGTCGCCCGAAAAGGGCACGATCTGGCGG
This sequence comes from Hyphomicrobiales bacterium, assembly GCA_900465915.1. Taxonomy (GTDB): domain Bacteria; phylum Pseudomonadota; class Alphaproteobacteria; order Rhizobiales; family Rhizobiaceae; genus Brucella. Next base: position 169,797 of record UBKJ01000015.1, on the reverse strand, counting down.
CGGAACTGCTTGGGCACCTTCTGGTAGGGGATGGCCGGCAGCGAATAGGGCCCTTCCTGCACCGCCGCATACATGACGTCGGGGGTGGTGATGTCCTTGTCGACGCTGATCTGCGGCCGCATCGGCGTGATGCCGCCGGTCGGCATCGGATCGACGTTCATCTGGAACGCCGACATGTCGACGCTCTGCGAGCAGGCCGCCAGCCCGCCCAGCGCGACGCCGCCCGCGCCGAGCAGGAAACGGCGGCGGTTCAGGTGCTCATTCAGTCTCGACATGCTTTTCGCCCACTTCAACTGGCGCAAGGCCGTTCACGATCCACAGCAATGTGCAGACTTATGGTTGAAGAAGCGTTAAACGGCGCCCGCCGCGCTCAATAGTCCTTCTCGTAGAACACGCCGCCGCTGGAATCGCCTTCCGCGCCGACCGCGCCCTTGACCTTGAGGTTCTTGGTGATGTCGAGATTGACCGTGCCCTTGGTGGTTCCGCCCGAGCCGGCCTCGACGCCGAGATAGATGTTGTCGCGGATGTAGCGGCCGGCGCGCACCGCCGTCTCGCCGTTCTTGTCGGTCACCACGTCGAGGTCGTCGAGGCCGACGCCCTCGCGCAGCTTGCCCATCAGCGAATTGTTGGAGCCGCCGGCGAGCTCCGCCGCCGCCGCCGCGAGCTGGGCGATCTGGAAGGCCGACAATTCGCCGATCGAGCGCTTGAAGATCAGATGCGCCAGCACCTCGTCCTGCGGCAGCTCGGGCTGCGAGGAGAAGACGATGTTGAGGTTGTCGACGGTGCCCGTCACCGTGACGATGGCGGTGATGTCGTTGCCCTCCGAGCGGGCGACGAAGTTGAGCTGCGGGTTGAGGTCGCCCACCAGCGTCACATGGCCCTCGTCGAAGGTGATGCGCTGGCCGAGAATCCCCATGCGGCCGCGAATCATGTCGAAGGCGCCGACCGGCTGGATGGCCGAGACCGGCCCGGTCAGCCGCACCTTGCCGCCCAGCTCCGTGTCGAGGCCGCGGCCGCGCACGAAAATCTGGTTGGGGGCGCTGACCAGCACGTCGAGGCGCGGGCCGGGGCCGGCGGCGGGCGCCGCCTTTTTGCCCTTGCCCTTCTGGCGCGTCTCGACCTTGGCGCGGTCGAGCGTCTTCTGCACGCGGGCGGTGGTGTTCTTGTGCCGCACGGGCACGTAGCTGGCGCCGCCGCCGAGATTTTCCGGCACGGAGATCTCGGCCTTCTCGATGTCGATGCGGCCGCCGATCAGCGCGTCGCGCATCAAGGGGCCGGTGACGGTCAGGCCGCCATTGACGGTCGCCACCACCAGCTTGCCGTCGGCGTAGCGGGCGTGGTCGAGCTTGATCTGGAGATTGGCCGGCAGGCCGCCCGCCACATTGGTCGAGATCGTGCCGCCGGCCGAGATCGAGCCGCCGCCGCTCAGCGCCGCGTTGACCTGGCGCAGCGTGACGGTTTCGCCGTCGAGCGCGCCCATGACGTTGATGCCGGTCAGGCGCAGGTTTGTGTCGGGGTCGATGAAGGTGGCGCCCGAGGTCGAGAACATGCCGCGCAGTTGCGGCTTGTCGAAGCCGCCCGAGACGCTCGCCGTCAGCGACAGCGTCCCGTTGGCCTGCGCGCCGCGATCGGCCAGCATGCGGTTGGCCAGCGCCAGCGGAATATTGCCGGTGACGTTGACGCCGAGCCCCTGGCCCGAGAACGGAACCTTGCCGCTGGCCGTCACATGCATGCCCTTCGGCCCGTCCACGGCGAGCGAAGCGATATCGACCGCGCGGGCGGCGTATTTGCCCGAGGCTTGCAGGGACAGCGGCGCGAGGCCGTTGTCGCGCAGCGGCTTGGCGGCGAGGCCGGAGCCCTTGAGGTTGAAGTTCGCCGCCGGATTGGTCAGCGGGCCGGTGACGCGCGCCGTTCCCGTGACCGAGCCGGCGAGGTCCTGCCCCTTGACCGCGCCGTTGAGCGCGCCGAGCGGCAGGTTGGCCAGCGTCACGTCGAGCGCGAGGTCGCCCTTGCCGAGCGGCACGCCGCCCTTGGCGCTGACGTCGATGCCGCCGCCGCCCGTGACGCGGGCGTCGACATTGAGGTGGTCGTTGGCGGAGGTTCCCTTGGCGTCGGCGTTGAGGGCGGCTATGCCCTGCTTCTTCAGCAGGGCGGCGGTGACGCCGCGCGCCGTCATGTCGAAGGCGACGCCGGGGGCGGCGCGCGTGCCGGTCAGCCGCGCCGAGCCGCTGACCGAGCCGCCGAGGCCCAGGTCCGGCTTGAAGGTGTTGGCCAGCGCCAGCGGCAGGTCGGCGAGCGCCACCGACAGGTCGAGCTTGTCGTCGACCACGCCGTCGACCTTGACCTGGCCGTCGCCGGTCTTGACCACCAGGCCGCCGATGGCGATGCGCGATCCCTTCATCTCCACCGTGGCGGGGCCGGCCAGCCGGGCGGCCAGCGCGCCTTGTTTGACGTCGGCGGAGGCGAGCGACAGCAGGAAGCCGCCGTCCTTCGGCTCCAGCGAGCCGGCGGCGTCGGCCACCGTGCCGATGCTGAGCTTGGTGTTGGCGGTGAAATCGGTCTTGGAGCCGGTGGCCTTGGCCTTGGCGTCGAAACTGTCGATCCCGACCGAGCCGGCCGCGACGCCGCGCACCGAGGCCGAGCCGTCGACCACCGGCACGCCGAGGAGGTCACGCGCGGTGACGGCGACGTCGGCCGAGGCGATGCGGTTTCCGTTGACCTTGACGTTTTTGGCCGAGGCGTCGACGGTCGCGCCCTGGCGGCCGTCGTCGGCGGAGAGCGTGATGTCGGCCTTGGCCGCGCCCGTCGCCTCGGCGAGGAACAGGGCCGCGGCGGTGGAGATGTCCGGCGCGTCGAGCGCCAGCTTGCCGTTGAACAGGCCCTTGGCGGTCTGGGTGACGGCGCCCGACAGATGCGCGCCGCCGGCGTTGAACGTCAGGTCTGTGAGGCGCTTCTCGTCGTTGACGATGTCGATCAGCGCGCCCAGGTCGACCTTCTGGCCGTTGAGGAAGGCGCCGCCGGAGACCTTGCCCGAGAGGGCCGCGCCGGTGACGGCGTTTCCGTCCAGCAGGCCGTTGAAATCGAGCGCGCCCTGCGTCAGCTTGCGGCCGGCCAGCGCGCCCTGCGGCGCGTCGGCGTGGAGCGCCAGCGCGATCAGCTTGTCGTCGCCGCGCGCGCCGCCCTTGATGACCATGCGGCCCGAGGCCTTGTCCGAGACGAGCTTGAGGTCGGACAGCATGACGCCGAAATCGAAATCGGCCTTGGTCGAGGCGAAGGAGCCGTTGGCGGTGATCTCGCTCAATTCGTTGCCGATGCGGAAGTCGCGGGCCGAGAAGCCCTCGGCGCTGCGGCCGATCCCGCCCGACAGGCGCACCGAGCCGTCGAGGATATTGTCGACGGCGGCCGTGCCGGTGCGCAGCTTGTCCGCCACGCCGTCGAGCGTGAGCTGGAAGGCGCCGCTGACCGGCCGCACCTCGCCCGTAGCCTTGAGGTCGACGCCGCCGGACAGGTCGCGCCCGGCCAGCGCGCCATAGGGCGCGAGGCTGGCGATCTTGGCCGCGATGTCGCCGTTGAAGACGAAATCCTCGATCTTGCCCTTGAGGTCGAGGCTGAGCCCGTTGCCGGAGATATTGGCTTTCGTCAGGTCGACCGGCGCGCCGGCGCGCCAGTCGCCGGCGACGGCGAGCCCGATATGGTCGCCCAGCGCCTCGGCGATCTCGGCGCGCGGCGAGGACAGGCCGTTAACGCCGCCATGCACGTCGAAGGAGATGTGGCGGTTGGCGGCGTCCTGCAGGTTCTCGGCCGCGCCGCCCATGTCGAGCGCGATGTCGGCGGCGCTGATGGTGGCGTTCTTCAAGCCCGCGACGGTGAGCTTGCCGGTCCAGTCGTTGGTCGGCCGGTCGCCATAGGCGATCTGGAGATGGGCGTTGGCGATGGAAGTCTCGGCGCCCTTGACCGGCAGCAGCACGCGGCCCTTGCTCGCGTCGGCGATGGCGGCGTCGAGGCTGAGGCGGTTCAAAAAGCCGTCCTGGCCGGATTCGGCGGCGGCCTTGACCTTGAGCGCCGCGCTGTCGAGCGTGAGCCCGTCGAGGCGAAAGCCGCCGGCGTCCTTGACCAGCCCGTCGGCGACGAGCGAGGTCTCGGCGCCGAAGAAGTCGCGGAAGGCCGGCGGGACCAGCACGGCGATCGGGCCGCCGAAACGGGCGGCGAAGACGCGGCCATCGCCGCGCCGGTTGAGCGTGAAGGCGCCGGTCAGGGTGCGGGCGTGGTTGGTGTCGAGCGCCAGGTCGACCTTGAGGTCGTCGAGCGGGCCGGCGCCGGTCAGCGTCATGTCGACCGGCGGGCGGCCCTCGATGTTGAGCAGGTTGGCGACGATGCCGTTGGCCGGCTCGGAGACCTTCAGGTTGAGGTCGAGCTTCTGGTCGGCGTTGGCGTAGGCGGCGTGCAGCGCGAAGCTGCCGCCCGGCCCGTCGAGGCGCTTGATGTCGAAGGTGGAATCGAGCGAGCCGCCGGCCAGCGACAGGCCGCCGGTGGCCGAGACTTCCGATTCCAGCCCGAAAATATCGGGGCCGAAATGCAGATGCGCCACGTCCAGCCGGTCGAGATTGACCGAGAGCGGCAGCTCGGGAACGCTGAAAGTGGAGGATTCCGGCGTCGGCAGGCTGGTGTCGGGCAGCGGCTTGCGCAGGATGTCGATGCGGGCGGCGGTCAGCGACTGGATGCTGAGCCGGCCGGTGAGCAGCGCCGTGCGGCTCCAGTTGAGCTTGGCGTCGGCGATGCGCAGCCACACGCCCTGGCGGTCGGCGACGGTGATGGAGCCGACCGAGGCTTCCGACGACAATAGCCCGCTGATGCCCGAAATGGAGATGCGGCGGTTAGGCGCGGAAAGCTTGCTCTCCACGAAAGACAGGAAATACGACTTCTCCTCCTCGGCCTGTTCCTGCGCGATGGCCGGAACGGCGAACAGAAGAAAAGCGAGGATGGCAAGAAATCTGGTCAAAACGCCTGTCCCAGTCCTACGTAGAATCCCAAGCGCGGATCGCCCGAACGGCGGTCCATCGGCACGGCGACGTCGAGGCGCAGCGGCCCCAGCCCGGTCAGGTAGCGCAGGCCCCCGCCGACGCCGACGCGCATCGGCTGCGAGAAATCGGGGAAGGACTGCTCGCCCACGGCGCCGGCGTCGACGAAGGCCACCGCGCCGATCGTGTCGGTGATGCGGGTGCGCACCTCGCCCGAGGCCTCGACCAGCGAGCGGCCGCCGATGATGTCGCCGGTGTTGGTGACGACGCCGATGTTGCGATAGGCGTAGCCGCGCACCGAGCCGCCGCCGCCGGCGAAGAAGAGCTGGTCGGGCGGCAGGTCGGCGATCGAGGCGCCGACGATGGAGCCGAGCTTGAGGCGGCCGGCCAGGATGATGCGGTCCTTGGCGTCGAGCCCGTAATAGGCGCGGCCCTCCGCCGTCATCCGGGTGGCGAAATTGCCGTAATGGAATTCGTAGAAGGGCTGCAGGTTGGCCTCGGCGTAGAAGCCGGAGCTGGGGTCGGGCTTGTTGTTGCGGCTGTCGTAGAGCACGCCGCCCTCCAGCCCCGCCGTGGTGAAGTCGCGGCCGCCGAAATAGGAATCGGTGAAATGCGCCTGCGAGGCCTTGCCGTAGAGGCTCGCCGACAATTCGTCGCTGAAGATCTGCGTGAAGCCGACCTTGGCGTTGATCGAGGTCTCGGTATAGGCGTCGAGCACCTCGCGCTTGGCGTTGAGGCCGGCGACGAAATCGGTGTCGGGCGTGTAGACGCCGGGCTTGGTGAAGGTGGCGCCGAGCAGATAGGTGAAATTGGCCGGGTTGAAGGAATTGTCCTGCGAGCCGCCGATGCCCTTGACCTGCGCGTCGAAGCGCAGCCGCTCGCCGCGGCCGAACAGGTTGCGGTGCATCCAGTAGCTGGTGAGGCCGAAGCCGTCGATGGTGGAATATTCGGCGCCGAAGCCGAAGCGGCGCGGCTTGCGCTCCTGCACGGTCAGCGTCATGGGCAGGCTGCCGTCCGGCTCGATGCGGTCGGCCTCCTGGAAGGTCATGGCGCGGAACACCTCCATGCGGCCGAGGCGCTTTTTGGCGCGCTCGAGATCGGCGGGGTTGTAGCGCTGGTCCGGCTTCAGCCCGGTCATCCAGGCGACGAATTGCGGGTCCATGCGCGCGGCGCCCACCACCGAGACGGGGCCGTAATGGGCCTGCCGGCCCGGCTCGACCGTGATGTCGGCGTCGACGCGGTTGTCGGCGTGGTCGGCGACCACGTCTTCGCCGGTGACGCGCGCCTTGGGATAGCCCTGGCGGCGCCAGGCCTCGACGGCGAGGCGCTCGGCCTTGAGCACGGCGCCGGACTTGGCCGGCTGGCCGGGCGCGAAGCCGGCGTCCTCCATAGTCTGCAGCTTGTCGCGCTTCTCGACGAGCGGCGGCGCCATGTTGGCGACGGCGGTGCGCGCGAACAGGAATTGCGGCCCCGGATCGACGGAGATGTCGATCTTGGCGTTGTCGGGAATGTCGGCGTCGGGCGGGATGTCGTTGGCCTCGCGCCCGTCGACCTTGATTGAGATGGCGCCGCCGTAGCGGCCCTCGCCGTAGAGCGCGGCCAGGATGCGACGATAGTCGCCGCGCGCCTTGGCCAGAAGCCCGGCCGAGCCGGAAGCCGGCTTGTCGGCGTCGGCCTTGAGGCCCGAGGCGCCCTCGACCACCGCCTTGAGGTCGGCCTTGCTGCCATCGGCGTTGGCGCGCTCGCCGGTCGTCTCGACCGTGACGGCGTAATGCTTGGGGTCGGAGATGACCGCGTCGGCGTCGTCCGTCTTCTTCTTGCCCCACAGATGGACGCCGAAAAGATCGAACGCCATGGCGGGCGATAGCGCCAGCGCGGAGAAATGCGCCGCCAGCACGACGGCGGCCACGCTTCTTCCCCGTTTGGTCCCTTTGCTCCAAGTCATGCGCGCGATTGTCCGCTTCCTGTCTGTTCGGCGCCCGGCGGCCCCGTTCGTTCCCCCCATCCCAGGACTGTTCAGGACCTAGCATAGAGGGGCCGGCAGGCCAAGCCCGAGATTCCACCGGCGCGTCCCGCCGCCTACGGCTTCGCAACGGCTGCGTGCGCGAAAGGTTGCGAATCGTAAGGAATTCCCGGTCCCGCCCCCGTCGCGACGCCCCTGTTGCGGGCCGCGCCGCGGGTCGTGTCGATCATGCGCCAATCTGGAACATTTAGGTCAATGCGCGGTTAAGCGGCATGGTTAAGAATGGATGAACAGGTGCGGCCCGCCGGGAAGGGATGTCCGGCGGGCCGCGCATCGGGCCCGAGGGGAGGAGGAAGGCCCGATGTCCGGGTCAGCGTCCGCCGTGATGGCCGCGCCAGTTCGGAAAGCCGCTACGATGCGGGCCGTCGCCGCGGCGGGGAATGACCGGGCCGACGCCCCAGCGCGGATTCCAGCCGTCGCCCCAGTTCGGGCCGCGGCGATGCGGGTTCCAGCCGTGGCGCGGACCGTGCGGCCGGCAGCGCCAGCCGCAGCCGCCATTGTAATAGGGCCCGCCGTTCCAGCCCGATCCCCAATAGGGACCCCAGTACGGGCCCAGCTCCGGCCCCCAGCCGCCGCCGAGAACGATGGTGGTGTTGGAGCGCGGACCGTCATAGCCGAAGTTCACGTAACGGCCCGACACCCAGCCGTCATAGCCGCCGGCGAGGCGGATGCGGCACCAGCCGTAGCGGCACGGCCCGGCGTCGACGCGCGTCCAGGCCGGAAAGGTGGTGAGGCGCGGATAGCCGGCGCCCGGGCCGCCGCGTACGTTGACCGTAGCCGAAAGCGTGGCGGGCGCGGCTTGGACAAGCGTGGGCAGAACGAGGCAGGCCGCCGCCAGCGCGACGCCGAAGACGATCCTGTGGCTCCATTTCAGACAAGACATGATAACCTCCGAAATACATTCAATATGACTTAAAATACAGGATGCGATGATACGCCAATTCATGGGTGATACAAACTAATGCTGTATAGATGGTAAATTTTACCTGAGGCGATTTATGGAAAACTGTAAATTACTACGATCTGCGCAAAGAAAAAGCGCCCCGGCCGGGACCGGAGCGCTTTGCAAAGGAGGACAGGCGACGCCGTCAGGGCAGGTTGCGGGCGTCGGCCGGGCTCATCGACATCGGCATCATGTTGTCGTTGAGATGCTGCATGGTCCAGATGGAGCCGGCCAGCACGATCACCAGGATGACGCCGGTGAAGACCAGCGCGATCATGTTCCAGCCGCCCTCGGACTTGGGATCGATATGCAGGAAATAGATCAGGTGCACGACGATCTGCACGGCCGCGATAGCGAGCACCACGCCCGCGGTGACGGCGGGCGAGAAATAGCCGCCCATCGCCAGGCCGAAGGGGACGAGGGTGAGCACGATCGCCAGCGCGAAGCCGATCAGGTAGGATTTCAGGCTGCCGTGCGCGGCCTGGGCGCCGTGATTGTGGTTGGCCATCACAGGACTCCCATCAGGTAAACGAGGGTGAAGACGCCGATCCAGATGATGTCGAGAAAGTGCCAGAACAAGCTGAGGCACATGACGCGGGTGCGGTTTTTCTCGCTGAGCCCGTCGCGCAGCAATTGCGCCGACAGGACCAGGATCCAGATCAGGCCCGAGGTGATATGCAGGCCGTGCGTGCCGACCAGCGTGAAGAAACCGGACAGGAAGGCGCTGCGGTCGGGGCCGGCGCCCTCGGCGATCATGTGGTGGAACTCGTAGAGCTCCATGCCGAGGAAGCCCGCGCCGAGCAGGAAGGTGACGCCGAGCCAGCGCAGCACGCCGGCGCGGTTGTCGGCGTTCATGGCCAGCGTGGCGAGGCCGTAGGTCAGGCTCGACACCAGGAGCAGCATGGTTTCGGCCAGCACGAATTTGAGGTCGAACAATTCATGGCCGCTCGGCCCGCCGGCATATTGATGCGCGAGCACGGCGTAGGTGGCGAAGACGCCCGAGAACAGGACGCAGTCGCTCATCAGGTAGATCCAGAAGCCGATCAGCGTGGTCGGGCCGGCCTCGTGGTGGTCCTCATGGGCCGGATGGTCGTTTCCGCCCAGAAAAGGGGCGGCGCTATGCGTGGCGGTGCTCATGGATATCAAGCCTCCCGAGCCGTCAGCCGCCGGGTGCGCATGTCCTCGACGCGCTGCACCTCGTCGGCCGGGACGTAATAGTCCCTGTCATTGTTGAAGGAATGCCCGACGGCGACGGCGAGCATGGCGACGGCGGCGGCGATGGCCAGCCACCAGATGTGCCAGATCATGGCGAAGCCGAAGGGGATCGAGACCATGCCGATCAGGAAGCCCGTGGCGGTGTTGTGCGGCATGTGGATGCGGGCGAATTTCTCCGTCCGGCGCACATAGCCGCTCTGCTTCATGTCCCACCAGGCGTCGTGGTCGCGCACATGCGGCGTCTCGGCGAAATTGTAGAAGGGCGGCGGCGAGGCGATCGACCATTCGAGCGTGCGGCCCGAGCCCCAGCTGTCGCCGAGATCGTCGCGCAGCTTTTCGCGATTGCGGATCGACACCACGATCTGCAGCACCTGGCAGAGGATGCCGCAGGCGACCACCGCCACGCCCACCGCCGCCACGACGAGATAAATGTGCCAGGCGGGGTTTTCGGTGTGGTTGAGGCGGCGCGTCATGCCCATCAGGCCGAGGATGTAGAGCGGCATGAAGGCGAGGATGAAGCCGACCAGCCAGCACCAGAAGGCGCATTTGCCGAGCCGCTCGTCGAGCTTGAAGCCGAAGGCCTTGGGGAACCAGTAGGTGAGCCCCGCGAAGCAGCCGAACAGCACGCCCGAGATGATGACGTTGTGGAAATGGGCGATCAGGAACACCGAATTGTGCAGCACGAAATCGGCCGGCGGAATGGCGAGCATGACGCCGGTCATGCCGCCGACGACGAAGGTGCACATGAAGCCGATGGTCCACATGACCGGCGTCTCCAGCCGCACGCGGCCCTTGTACATGGTGAAGAGCCAGTTGAAGACCTTGGCCCCGGTGGGGATCGAGATGATCATGGTGGAGATGCCGAAGAACGAATTGACGCTCGGCCCGCCGCCCATGGTGAAGAAGTGATGCGCCCAGACGAGGAAGGACAGGACGGTGATCGCCACCGTGGCGTAGACCATCGACACATAGCCGAACAGCCGCTTGCCCGAGAAGGTGGCGACGATCTCCGAGAAGACGCCGAAGGCGGGCAGGACGAGGATATAGACCTCCGGGTGGCCCCAGATCCAGATGAGGTTGATATACATCATCGGGTTGCCGCCGGCCTCGTTGGTGAAGAAGTGGAAATCGAGGTAGCGGTCAAGCGTCAGCAGCGACAGGCTGACGGTGAGGATCGGGAAGGCGGCGACGATCAGCACGTTGGAGCACAGCGCCGTCCAGGTGAAGACGGGCACGCGCATCATGCTCATGCCGGGGGCGCGCATCTTGATGATGGTGGCGATCAGGTTGACGCCCGAAAGCAGCGTGCCCATGCCCGAGATCTGCAGCGACCACAGATAATAATCCATGCCGACGTCGGGGCTGAATTCCTTGCCCGACAGCGGCGGATAGGCCAGCCAGCCGGTCTTGGCGAATTCGCCGACGCCGAGCGAGACGTTGACCAGGACCGCGCCCGCCACCGTCAGCCAGAAGCTGAGCGAGTTGAGATAGGGGAAGGCCACGTCGCGCGCGCCGATCTGCAGGGGCACGACGAAGTTCATGAGGCCGACCACGAAGGGCATGGCGACGAAGAAGATCATGATCACGCCATGGGCGGTGAAGATCTGGTCGTAGTGATGCGCGGGCAGGAAGCCGGCGTTCGCGCCGGAGGCGAGCGCCTGCTGGGCGCGCATCATCACCGCGTCGGAGAAGCCGCGGAACAGCATGACCAGCGCCAAGACGATATACATGACGCCGATGCGCTTGTGGTCGACGGAGGTGAGCCAGTCCTTCCACAGCGGCGCCCACAGGCGAAGCCAGGTGATGGCGGCGAGGATGGCGAGACCGCCGAGCGCCACCGCGGTCAGGGTGACCATGATGATCGGCTCGTGGAACGGTATCGCGTCGAGCGTTAGTTTTCCGAACATGTTTTCTGCTTTGATTGGAGCGCGATGCGCCGCTTGGGAGGATGCGGCGCGCGCCCGTCAGTTTTCAGACTGCGGCGTTTCGAGCTGCGTGAGGCGCTCCGGCCGCACGGCGCAGATGACGTCGTCGGCCCAGCGGCTGAAATCCACCGGCGCGGAGCGGCGCAGCGCGGCGCGCGCCTGCCTCTGCATCGCCTGGCGATGCATCTCCTCGTCGGCGCAGACGGACTTGCCGTCCCAGCAGCGGTTGAGGATATCGTGGAACAGGGTTGCGTCGGCGAGCGCGAAATGCTGCACGGGGTGGCTTTCGCTCGGCTGGACCAGCGAGGCGTAGCGGGCGCGGTCGAGCACCTGCCCGCCGGCCTTGGCGTCGGCCACCCATTTGTCGAAGCCGGCCTGGTCGAGCGCATGCGCCTTGAAGCGCATCTGGGCGAAGCCCTGGCCGCTGAAATTGGCCGAGATGCCGTCATAGTCGCCGGCGTGGTCGGCGATCAGGTGCAGCGCGGTCCGCATGCCGGGCATGGTGTAGACCTGCCCGCCCAGCTCCGGGATGAAGAAGGAGTTCATCATGCTGCTGGAGGTGAGCTTGAAATTGATCGGCACGCCGACGGGCGCCGCCATTTCGTTGACGCTGGCGACCCCCTGGTCGGGATAGATGAACAGCCATTTCCAGTCGAGCGAGACGACCTCGACGTTGAGCGGCTTCATGGTCGCCGTCGCCGGCGTCTCCAGCGGGCGGTAGGGGTCGAGGCGGTGCGAGCCCATCCAGGTGATGGCGCCCAGCACGACGATGATGACGAGCGGGATGAGCCAGACGACCAGCTCGATCCGGGTGGAGTGGTGCCAGTCGGGCTGGTAGTCGGCCTTCTCGTTGGTGGAGCGGTAGCGCCAGGCGAAGAACAGCGTCATGAAGATGACGGGCAACACGACGAGCAGCATGACGCCCGTCGCGAACAGCATGAGGTCGCGCTCCTGCACGCCGACCTGCCCCTTGGGGGAGAGCAGGACCTGCTGCTCGCAGCCGGCCAGAAGCGCCGTCAGGGCGAGCACGGCGAACGAGAGCATCGTCCGGGGGGCGCCGTGTTTCAGGTGTTTCATTTGTCTTTCCATCCTGCGCGCGGCGCGTCGGCGACGGCGCATGGTTATTTCACATTTCGGTAATTTCTGAAAATTCCGAAATGCCTGTTATATGGAAAGATTCCGTTTGTCACCCGTCAGTTTGTCGCGCGGCGGGAAGGGCTGCGGACGGGGACGGTGCCCTCGAAGGCGGCCGCAGGAAGCCGTTTGGCGGCGCGGCGATGCGGGGATACAAGGGGATGAGGGGCCTGGGCGATTCCTTCGGACAGGCGCCGCTCTAGCCTTCCCGCGCCGAAGACCGCAAGGGAGGCGGCGGGCGATAACCGGATTGTGATGGAGCGAGAGCGCATGATCTTCGGCGAATTGCCGCTGGACGAGGCCGAGGGAGCCATATTGGCCGCAGCCGTCACGACGGCCCAGGGCGTGTTGCGCAAGGGCGCGACGCTCGGCCCCGAGGCGATCGCGGCGCTGCGCATGGCCGGCGTGCGGCGGGTCTTGGCGGCGCGGCTCGAACCGGGCGACGTCGGCGAGGACGCGGCGGCGCTGCGGATCGCCCGCGCCTTGGCCGGCCCCGGTCTCGGCGTCGGCGAGGCGGCGGCCGGGCGGGTCAATCTTCACGCGCTGCGGGACGGGCTTTTCGATCCCGACGCCACGCGCGTGGACGCGATCAACGCCCGCGACGAGCGCGTCTCGGTGGCGACGCTTGCCGCCTTCACCCGCGTCGAGGCCGGGCGGATGGTCGCGACGGTGAAGATCATCCCCTTCGCGGTCCCCGAGGCGCTGGTCGGCGCGCTGGAGCAAGACGCGCCGCGCCCGATGCTGAGCCTGCGCCCCTTCGCCGGAACGCGGCTGGGGCTGGTCCAGACCCGGCTCGCCTCGACCCGCGAGACGGTGCTGGAGCGCACGGCGGAGCTGATGGCCGAAAAGGCGCTGAGCCTCGGCGGGACGCTCGCCGGCGAGGCGCGCGTGGCGCATGAGGCGGAGGCGTTGGCCGGGGCCGTACGGGCCATGGCGGAGCGATGCGACGTAGTGGTGATCTTCAGCGCCTCGGCGGTGGCGGACGCGGCCGACCTCGCGCCGCGCGCCATCGCGCTCGCGGGGGGCCAGGTGCTGCGCGTCGGCATGCCGGTCGATCCCGGCAATCTCCTGGTGCTGGGCCGGCTCGGTGAAAAGCCCGTCGTGGTCGCGCCCGGCTCGGCGCGCGGCGCACGGCGCAACAGCCTCGACCCTGTGCTCGAACGGCTGATGGCCGGGCTGCCGCTCACCGCCGCCGACCTGGCCGGCATGGGTGTCGGCGGGCTGCTGCTCTAGCCGCCGAAGCCCCTTTCCGAACGCAAAACCGCTACGCGCTTTTGCCGGCGATGTTTTAAACCGCGTAGTCGAAGACGAGGATTCCGTCGAGCCCACCTTCCACCGCATCGACCAATCGGCCGCCGACCTTGACGTGCTCGGGATGCGGCAGATAGGCGTCGCGCGCCGCCGCGTCGGCGAAATCGACGACGAAACCGTGCGCGAAACCTTTCTCCAGCCCTTCGGGGCTGTTGTTGGCGCCGCCCGAGACGGCGAGGATGCCGCCGATCTTGTCCTTGAGCGCCGCCACCTCGGCCAGCAGGCCGTCGATGCGCTGCGGCGTGACATCGCGCCTGAATTTCAACAGAACGACATGGCGTATCATCGAAGACTCCCGTTGCGAAAGCCTTTCTTACGGCAGTTCGGCGCGCGAGGAAATGGCGGGTTTCAAAATGGAAAAGGCCGGGACGAGCCCGGCCTTCCACAATCCCCCGGATCGCCCCAGTTCATCCGTGGCGGCGGTCCAAGCGAATTCCCGATAAGGCGTAACTAGCGCCTCCGCGTTGCAGCTTTATGACAATGCGTCAGGCCGCCATGGAATGTTCGGCCTGGGCGCGCCCGGCCTGGGCGTGATTGTAGCTCCAGACCTCGTCCAGGCATTCGTGCATCAGATCGAGGTCCACCGGGCCGACCCGGCTCAGCACCAGATCCAGTTCGTCCGGCCCGAAACCCCGATTGAGAAGTTCAACGATCGCCTCGATCAAAATCGCCTTGTCGTCAAATCTGTAGCGCTGCATGACCTGCTCCGCCATCCGCCTCGATATCCGGTTTCAAGACTAATGCGTCATGGTTAACCGAGGCTTAAACCATCGAAATAGAGCACCGAAGCCGGCGGAATCACGCCGCGACGGCGGGAAAAACCTGCCGCTGGCCGCGCCGGCGCGCAAAACTTCATCAGAAAATCATGAAATATATCGTCGTTATTTGCTAGGGAAATGCTTGTATAGCGCGGCCCATGGCTCGATGTTACAATAATTACGACACAAACCAAGCATAAAAGAGGACGTGATCCGCCTTTCCACCACGTCTCGGCACGGACAGACCATGGATTTTCTTAAAAACTCCGCCCGTTGGACTTTTCGACCCTTCGGCGTGGCGAGCCTGGCCTTCCTGGCCACGTCCAGCATGGGCGGCGCCTATCTTTACGCGCTGCAATACAAGGGCAACACCCATGCCGTCGTGCATGGCGAGGTCTACCGCTCCAACCAGCCCGACGCGGCGCGCATCGCGGCGATGAAGAAATTATACGGCATCCGCACCATCATCAATCTGCGCGGGCCGGAGCCGGGGATCAGATGGTACGACGAGGAGATCGCCGCGGCGCGGGCGCTGGGCATCCAGCATGTCGACTTCACCATGTCGGCGAGCCGTCCCCTGACCCGAGAGCAGTCGCGGCAGCTGATCGCGCTGATGCGCGACGCGCCGAAGCCGCTGCTGATCCATTGCAAGTCGGGCTCGGACCGCACCGGGCTCGCGGCGGCGCTGTATGTCGCCGCCATCGCCAAGGGCGGCGAGGCGCAAGCGGAGGGGCAGTTGTCGGTGGTCTACGGCCATTTCGGCTTTCCGCTGCTGCCCGCCTACGCCATGGAGCAGTCCTTCGAGACCATGGAGGAGGAGCTGGGTTTTCACGGCTCCTGAGACCCGGCCGCAAACGAAAACGCCGGGGCATGCCCCGGCGTTTCCTGATTTTCGCGTCCCGCTTTTATTCGACGCCGACGATCTTGCCGTGGTCCCACTTGAAGATGTCGAAGCTCGGCGAGGTCAGGTCGCCCTTCTCGCCATAGGTCAGCTTGCCGATGGCGGTCTGGATCGGCTGGCCGTCATGCAGCGCCTTGGCGACGGCGGCGGAATCGTCGGCCGAGCCGGCCTTCTCGATGCCGGCCTTGATGACTTCCACGGCGGCGTAGGCGTTCATGGTGAAGGCTTCGGCCGGGATGTTCTTGGCCTTCAGGGCCTCGATGGCGTCCTTGGAGGCCGGGTTCTTGGTGGCGTCGGAGGCGTTGGTGAACAGCGTGCCCTGCGCGTTGTCGCCGCCGATTGCCCAGTATTCGGTGTTGGAGAGGCCTTCGCCGCCCAGCACCAGCGCCTGCATGCCGGCGTCATGGAGCTGGCGCGACAGCAGGCCGCCCTCGGCATGGTAGCCGCCGAAATAGATCACTTCCGCGCCGGCCTGCTTGAGCTTGGCGACGAGGGCCGAAAAATCCTTGTCGCCGGCGGTCAGCGAATCGTAATGCACTTCCTTGACGCCACCCTTGTTGAGCGCGGCCTTGAAGGCGTCGGCGAGGCCCTTTCCATAGGCGCCCTTGTCGTGCAGCACGGCGACCTTCTTGTCCTTGAAGTTCTTGAGCACGTAGGCGGCCATCACCTCGGCCTGCTGGTCGTCGCGGCCGCAGGTGCGGAACACGTTCTCGAGCCCGCGCGAGGTCAGGTCCGGGCCGGTGGCGGTGGGGGTGACCATCAGCACGCCGTTTTCCGACAGCACGTCGGAGACGGGGATGGCGACGCCGGTGGTGACCGGACCGACCACGAACTTGACGCCGTCGCCGACCATCTGGTTGGCGGCGGAGACGCCCTGCTTGGGCTCGCCGGCGTCGTCGGCGAATTTCAGCACGATCTTCTCGCCCTTGATGCCGCCGGCCTTGTTGATGACGTCGACGGCGGTCTCGGCGCCCTTCTTGACCTGGTCGCCGAAGGCGGCGACGGGGCCGGTCAGCGGCGCGATGACGCCGATGGTGACGTCGGCATAGGCGGCGCCGGCGAAGCCGAGCGACGCCGCAAGCGCCACGCCGGACAAAAGTTTCAGGTTCATTCTTCCTCTCCTTAGACGGGACCTATTCTGCGATGGCCCTCGGACAAGCTTCGCCGGCCGCAAGCGACCGGAGATATAATATTGCCAGAAACCGCGCCGGCCTTTCCGAATAGTGCTCAAGACGGGGCGCAAAGTTTCGCGAAGCCATAAGAATGCATGTCCGACCGCCGATTGCAAGGGGCTAAGCGCCCGGAAACGCAACGGAAATCGGCGTTAGACGAAAGGCTAATCGCCCCGCTTCCAGGCCGGCGGGCGCTTGGCGAAAAAGGCCGCCACCCCTTCCGCCGCCTCCGGCGTCTCCCATGCGTCGGCGAGTCGCGTCAGCGTCATCTCGATCGCGGCCTCGTCGATGCGGGGGCCGAGCGCGTGGACGAGCTTCTTGGAGGCGGCGACGGCGGCGGGCGCGGTGGCGAAATAGGGCTTTATCTCGGCCTCGACGGCCTGGTCCAGCAGCTCGGCCTCGGCAACCTCGTGCAGGAGGCCGATGCGGCGCGCCTCGCCGGCGTCGAACAGCCGGGCCGAGGTGAAGGCGCGCAGGGCTTCCGACGCGCCGATGCGCGCCACGACGTAAGGGCCGATGGTGGCCGGGATCAGGCCGAGCCTGGCCTCCGTCAGGCCGAAGCGCGCGCCCACGACGCCGATGGCCGCGTCGCAGACCGAAATCAGCCCGACGCCGCCGCCATAGGCCTGGCCGTTGACGCGGCCGATCAGCGGCTTGGGCAGGTCGCGCAGGGCCTTGAGCATGAGGGCCAGCTTGCGGGCCTCGGCGATGCGCTGCGCGCGCGCAGCCGACATCTGCGCCTGCATCCAGCCGAGATCGCCGCCGGCGCAAAAGCTCGCGCCCGCGCCGGTCAGCACCACGACGCGCACGGCGGGATTGCTTTCGAGCTTTTCGGCGGCGCGCTGCAATTCCTCGATCATCAGGCCGGACAGCGCGTTGTGATGGTCGGGCCGGTTGAGGGTGAGGGTGGCGACGCCGCGCGCGTCGGTGCGGATGAGAAGCGTCTCGAAATGCATCACGCCGCCTCCCGCATAAGGCCGCGCACGAAGGTTTCCGCCGCGACGAGGCGGGCGCGGTCGAGGCCGGTGTCGAAGCCGAGGGCGGTGACGCAATCATGCACGGCGAGCGTGCCGACATTGCCCTTCGCGCCGGGGGCGAAGGGGCAGCCGCCGAGGCCGCCGATGGCGGCGTCGAAGACGTGCAGGCCCTTTTCGAGGCTGAGGCGGATATTGTCGAGCGCGCGGCCGTTGGTGTCGTGGAAATGGCCGGCGAGATTGTGGGCGGGCACGGCCGCCAGCACCGCGTCGAGCATGGCGGCGACGGTTTCGGGCACGCCACGGCCGATGGTGTCGCCGAGGCTGATCTCGTGGCAGCCGAGCGCGAAAAGCTCGGCGCCGACATCGGCCACCGCCTGTGGCGCGACCGGCCCGTCATAGGGGCATTCGACCGCGCAGCTCACATAGCCGCGCACCGCCAGTCCCTCGTTGATCGCAGCCCCGATGACCGGCGACAGGCGCTCGATGCTCTCGGCGACGGTGCAGTTGATATTGGCCCTGGAAAAACCTTCCGAGGCGGAGACGAAGACGGCGACCTCGTCCACGCCGGCGGTCGAGGCGGCTTCAAAACCCTTCATGTTTGGGACCAAAGCGGCGTAGCGCAGGCCGGGGCGGCGCTCGATGCCGGCCATCACCTCGGCCGCGTCGGCCAGTTGCGGCACCCATTTCGGGCTCACGAAACTCGTCGCCTCGATGCGGGAAAAGCCGCAGGCGGACAGGCGGTCGATCAGCGCGATCTTGTCGGCGGTCGGCACGAAGCGCTTTTCGTTCTGCAAGCCGTCGCGCGGGGCGACCTCGACGATTTCCACCCGTTCAGCCATTTTGCTCCTCCAGTTCGATCAAGAGCGCGCCTTCGGCGACCTGGTCGCCCGCCGAAACCGTGACCGTACGCACCGCGCCGTCGCGCGGCGCTTTCAGCGACAATTCCATCTTCATGGCCTCCATCGTCACCAGCGAATCGCCCTTGGCGACGGCGGCGCCTTCGGCGACGGAAACGAGCCGCACCAGCCCCGGCATGGGCGCGAGGATGCGGCTTTCGCCATCCGCCTCCTCTTCCGCGCCGAGGGACTGCGCATGATGGAATATGGCGTCGCGGCCGGCCAATTGCACCGTCACGTCGTGACCGATTCGCAGGACCGAGGCCTGCATGACGTGGCCGTCGCGCGCGAAGCGGACCAGGCCGTCTTCATGCGCGAGGATTTCGAGCATGCCGCAGGCGAAGCCGAAGCGCCGGCCACCCTCGGCGGTGAAGCGGATCGTCTGGCGCTGGCCGCGATGCTCCAGAAGGACGGAGCGCGGCGCCTCGCCCCAGAGCCGGAAGCCGCGCAAGGCGATCCAGGGATCGCCGCCGGCAGGCGCGTCGAGAAGATCGAGCGCGCCAAGCGCCGCCAGTGCGAAGGCGGGTTCGGAGGGTGATTCGTCGGCTAACAATGCGCCTTCGCGCGCGATCAGGCCGGTGTCGACGTCGCCCTTGCGGAAGGCGTCAATATTGCAGAGCGCGGACAGGAACCGCCGGTTGGTGACGAGGCCGGCGATGCGCGTCTCACGCAGCGCAGCGTCGAGCCGGTTCAGCGCCTCGTCGCGGGTGGCGGCATGGGTGACGATCTTGGCTATCATCGGATCGTAGAAGGGCGTGATCGCGTCGCCCGCGCGCACGCCGGAATCGACGCGGGCGTTTTCGGGCGGGGCGAACAGCGCCAGCCTTCCTGTCGCGGGCAGGAAATCGCGCGCCGGGTCTTCGGCGTAAAGCCGCGCCTCGAAGGCCCAGCCGTCGATGGAAAGTTCGTCCTGACGCTTGGGCAGCGGCTCGCCGCAGGCGACGCGCAATTGCCATTCGACCAGATCGAGGCCGGTGATCGCCTCCGTCACCGGATGCTCGACCTGCAGGCGCGTGTTCATCTCCATGAAGAAGAAGCGGTCGGGGCGCAGGCCCTCCGACACGTCGGCGATGAACTCCACTGTGCCCGCGCCCGCGTAATGGATGGCCTCGGCCGCCTTGACCGCCGCCGCGCCCATGGCGGCGCGCATGTCGGGCGTCATGCCGGGGGCGGGCGCTTCCTCGATCACCTTCTGGTGGCGGCGTTGCAGCGAGCAGTCGCGCTCGAACAGATGCACGACATGGCCGTGCGAATCGCCGAAGACCTGCATTTCGATATGGCGCGGCTTGGCCATGTATTTCTCGACCAGCACTGCGCCGTCGCCGAAGGCGGCTTCCGCCTCGCGCCGGGCGCTGTCGAGGGCGGCGGCGAAATCGGCCGCGCCGTCCACGCGGCGCATGCCCTTGCCGCCGCCGCCGGCGCGCGCCTTGATGAGCACGGGATAGCCGATGCGCCCCGCTTCGCTTTCGAGGAAGGCCGCGTCCTGATTGTCGCCGTGATAGCCGGGAACCACCGGCACGCCGGCCTTTTCCATCAGCGCCTTGGCGGCGTCCTTGAGACCCATGGCGCGGATGGCGCTGGCAGAAGGGCCGATGAAGACAAGGCCCGCCGCCTCGACCGCCTCCACGAAGGCGGGGTTTTCGGAGAGGAAGCCGTAGCCGGGATGGATGGCCTCCGCCCCGGTGACGCGGGCGGCTTCGACGATGGCCTCGATGTTGAGATAGCTTTGCGCCGAGGGCGCGGGGCCGACACGCACCGCCTCGTCGGCCCTGTCGACATGCAGCGCCTGCGCGTCGGCGTCGGAATGGATCGCCACCGTCTCCACGCCCAGCCGGCGCGCGGTGCGGACGATCCGGCAGGCGATTTCTCCGCGATTGGCGATGAGGATTTTTCGGAACATAGCGCCCTCACATCCTGAACACGCCGAAGCGCGTCGGCTCGACGGGCGCGTTCAGCGTCGCCGACAGCGACAGGCCCAGCACTTCACGGCTCTTGCGCGGATCGACGACGCCGTCGTCCCACAGCCGCGCCGAGGCGTAGAGCGGGTGGCTCTGGCGCTCGAACATGTCGAGCGTCGGGCGCTTGAAGGCGGCTTCCTCCGCCGCCGACCATGCGCCGCCGGCGCGCTCGATCCCGTCGCGCCTGACAGTCGCCAGCACGCCCGCCGCCTGCTCGCCGCCCATGACGGCGATGCGGCTGTTGGGCCATGTCCACAGGAAGCGCGGCGAATAGGCCCGGCCCGCCATGCCGTAATTGCCCGCGCCGTAGGACGCGCCGATCAGCATGGTGATCTTGGGGACATTGGCCGTGGCCACCGCCGTCACCAGCTTCGCGCCGTGCTTGGCGATGCCTTCGGCCTCGTATTTGCGGCCGACCATGAAGCCGGTGATGTTCTGCAAAAAGACCAGCGGGATATTGCGCTGGCAGCACAATTCGATGAAATGCGCGCCCTTGAGCGCCGCTTCGGAAAACAGCACGCCATTGTTGGCGATAAGGCCGACCGGCATGCCGTAAACCGAAGCGAAACCGCAGACCAGCGTGGGGCCGAAGCGAGCCTTGAACTCGTCGAAATCCGAGCCGTCGACCAGCCGCGCGATCACCTCGCGCACGTCATAGGGAATGCGCGTGTCGGCCGACACGACGCCAAGGATTTCCTCCGGGTCGTAGAGCGGGGCCGCGCCGTCGCCTTTGGCGATGAAGCCCGGCTTTTCGCGGTTGAGATTGGCGGCGATAGCGCGGGCGATCTGGAGCGCGTGGGCGTCGTCATTGGCGAGGTGATCGGCGACGCCGGAAAGCCGCGTATGCACGTCGCCGCCGCCGAGGTCTTCGGCGCTCACAACTTCGCCGGTGGCGGCCTTCACCAGCGGCGGGCCGGCGAGGAAGATGGTGCCCTGATCGCGCACGATCACGCTCTCGTCGCTCATGGCCGGCACATAGGCCCCGCCGGCCGTGCAGGAGCCCATCACCACGGCGATCTGCGGCACGCCCGCCGCCGACAATCGCGCCTGATTGTAGAAGATGCGGCCGAAATGGTCGCGGTCGGGGAAAACCTCGTCCTGATTGGGCAGGTTCGCGCCGCCGGAATCGACCAGATAGATGCAGGGCAGTCGGTTTTCGCCGGCGATCTCCTGCGCGCGCAGGTGCTTTTTCACCGTGATCGGGTAATAGGTTCCGCCCTTCACCGTGGCGTCGTTGCAGACCACCATGCAGTCGCGGCCCGACACGCGGCCGATGCCGGCGATGATTCCACCGCAAGGCGCGGCGCCGTCGTAAAGCCCGTGGCCCGCCGTCAGGCCGATTTCCAGGAAGGGCGAGCCGGGGTCGAGCAGTTGCGCCACGCGGTCGCGCGGCAGCAGTTTTCCGCGCGAAAGGTGGCGCTCGCGGGCCTTCTCGCCGCCGCCGTCGAGGGCCGCGCGGGCGGCTTCGGCCACCGTGTCGATGGCGGCGAGCATCGCCTCGCGATTGGCCTTGTAGGTCGGGCTGCGGGTGGAGATGTCGGAGCGGATGACCGGCATCAGCGGCTCTCCGCAAAAAGTTCGCGGCCGATCAGCATGCGGCGGATTTCCGACGTGCCTGCGCCGATCTCGTAGAGTTTCGCGTCGCGCAGCAGGCGGCCGGTCGGGTAGTCGTTGACATAGCCATTGCCGCCCAGCGCCTGGATCGCCTGCAGGGCCATCTGGGTGGCCGCTTCCGCCGCGTAGAGGATGCAGCCGGCGGCGTCCTTGCGGGTCGTCTCGCCCCGGTCGCACGCGCCGGCCACGGCGTAGACATAAGCGCGCGCGGCGTTGAACTGCACATACATGTCGGCGAGCTTGCCCTGCATGAGCTGGAACTCGCCGATGGCCTGCCCGAACTGCTTGCGCTCATGCACGTAAGGAACCACCACGTCGAGGCAGGCGGCCATGATGCCGAGCGGTCCCGCCGCCAGCACCACGCGCTCGTAATCGAGGCCGGACATCAGCACGTTGACGCCCCTGCCCTCCTCGCCCAATAGGTTTTCGGCGGGGACCTCGCAATTGTCGAACACCAGCTCGCAGGTGTTGGAGCCGCGCATGCCGAGCTTGTCGAGTTTTTGGGCAGTGGAAAAGCCGGAGAAGGTTTTCTCGACGAGAAAGGCCGTGATGCCGCGCGCGCCGGCCTGCGGATCGGTCCTGGCGTAGACCACCAGCACGTCGGCGTCGGGGCCGTTGGTGATCCACATCTTGTTTCCGTTGAGAATATAGCGGTCGCCGCGCCTTTCGGCCGCCAGTTTCATCGACACTACGTCGGACCCCGCCTCCGGCTCGGACATGGCGAGCGCGCCGACATGATCGCCGGAGATGAGCTTCGGCAGATATCTTTGGCGCTGTTCGGGCGAGCCGTTGCGGGTGATCTGGTTGACGCAGAGATTGGAATGCGCGCCGTAGCTGAGGCCGATCGAGGCGGAGGCGCGGCTGATCTCCTCCATCACCACGCAATGGGCGAGATAGCCGAGCCCGGCGCCGCCGTATTCCTCCGGCGCGGTGACGCCGAGCACGCCCAGCGCGCCCATCTCGCGCCACAGATGCATGGGAAAGGCGTTGGCGCGGTCGGTCTCGGCGGCGAGCGGCGCGACGCGCTCGGCCGCGAAGCGCCGCACCGTCTCGCGCAGCGCCTCGATCTCCTCGCCAAGACCGAAATTCAGGCCCGAAGCAAACATGCCCGTCCTCCACACGTCCTGTCCGCCTTTGAAAGAGTGGGCCCGGCCGGCCGAATAGGCAATGGGCCTGCGCGGCGTTCTGTGGCTATTTGCAGCCGGATAACGAACGTTTGTTGCGCGTCAATCGCGCTGCAATTCGGCGATGCCGCGGTAAAGCTCCAGCGCCTCCGGGTTGGCCAGCGCCTCGCGGTTCTTCACCGCGCGGCCATGCACGATGTCGCGCACCGCGAGCTCGGTGATCTTACCGGATTTGGTGCGCGGAATGTCGCTGACGGCCACGATCTTCGCCGGGACGTGGCGCGGGCTGGCGCCGGCGCGGATCGTGTCCCTGACGCGGGTTCTCAGTGCGTCGTCGAGCGTCGCGCCTTCGGCCAGCCGCACGAACAGCACGACGCGCACGTCGTGCTTCCAGTCCTGCCCGATGCAGAGCGCCTCGGCGATCTCGGGCATCTGCTCGACCTGGTTATAAATCTCCGCCGTGCCGATGCGCACGCCGCCGGGATTGAGCGTGGCGTCGGAACGGCCATGGATGATCATGCCGCCATGTTCGGTCCATTCGGCGAAATCGCCATGGCGCCAGACCGTGTTGAAAGGCTCGAAATAGGCGGCCCGATATTTTTGGCCGTCGGGATCGTTCCAGAATTGCAGCGGCATGGAGGGGAAGGCCTTTGTGCAGACCAGCTCGCCCTTTTCGCCGCGCACGGGCCGGCCCTCGTCGTCCCACACGTCCACCGCCATGCCGAGGCCCGGCCCCTGTATCTCGCCCGGCCAGACCGGCTCGGTCGGAACGCCCAGCACGAAGCAGGAGACGATGTCCGTGCCGCCGGAAATGGAGGCGAGATGCAGGTCGCGCTTGATCGCCTCGTAGACGAAGGAGAAACCGTCCGGCGACAGCGGCGAGCCGGTGGAGGACAAGGTGCGCAGGCGCGCGAGGTCGTGGGTTTCGGCGGGTTTCAGCCCGGCTTTCGCGACCGCGTCGATGAATTTGGCGGAGGTTCCGAAATGCGTCATGCCCTCGGCCTCAGCATAGTCGAACAGGACATTGCCGTCGGGATAAAAGGGCGAGCCGTCATAGAGCAGCAGCGTCGCGCCCGACGCCAGCCCCGAGGCCAGCCAGTTCCACATCATCCAGCCGCAGGTGGTGAAATAGAAGAAGCGGTCGCCGTCGCGGATATCCGCATGCAGGCGGTGCTCCTTCAAATGCTGCAACAGCACCCCGCCCGCGCGGTGCACGATGCATTTCGGAACGCCCGTCGTGCCGGAGGAGAACAGGATATAAAGCGGATGGTCGAAGGGAAGCCGGGCGTATTCCATCGGCTTTGCGGCGAAAGGCTTCAAGGCTTCCTCGAGCGAAACGCCCTTTGCGGCGCGCTTCGCCGCCGCATCCGCCTCGCCCAGATAGGAGACGATCACGCTGCGCTTCAGGCCCGGCAACCGGGCCGTCGCTTCCGCGATCTTGTCGGCCGCGTCGATGCGCTTGCCGTTGTACCAGTAGCCGTCGCAGGCGAAGAACAGCTTCGGCTCGATCTGGCCGAATCGGTCGAGCACGCCCTGGACGCCGAAATCCGGCGAGCAGGACGACCACACCGCACCGACGCTCGCCGACGCCAGCATCAGCGCCACGGCCTCCGGCATGTTGGGCAGCATGCCCGCCACGCGGTCGCCGGGCCGCACCCCTTCGGCCAGCATGAATTGCCGCATGCGCGACACCAGCGCGTGGAGATCGTCCCATGTCAGGCGGCGCTCGACCTTGTCCTCGCCGCGAAAGACGACGGCCTCGCCGCCGCCTGCCCTGCGCAGCAGGTTCTCCGCGAAATTGAGCTTTGCGCCGGGAAAGAACTTCGCCTCGCGCATAAGACCGTCGTCGACCAGCGCCGTCTCGCCGCGTTCGCCGATCACGCCGCAGAAATCCCAGACCAGCGTCCAGAACGCGCCGCGATCCTCGACCGACCAGCGATGCAGCGCGGCGTAATCGGGCAGGGCCAGCCCCGTCCGCCGTTCCGCCTGTTTCCGAAAACGGTCAAGCGCGCTCGCCGCGATGCGGTTTTCGCCGGGCCGCCACAGCGGTTTGTCATGGGCTGTCATGGCGCGCGTCCTGCCTCCCGGCGCGATCTTAAAAGAGCGCCCCCGCGCCGTCCATCGCTTCTTGATTTGCGGCCGGCCGGCGCTTAGCTTCGCCGCCGCCCCTTCACGATCAGGAACCAAGCCGTTGAACGCACTCGCCCCGACCAAACCCACCTTGCGCGGCGCGGGCCTGATGCTGGCGGCCTGCGCGGCCTATGCCGGCGTCAACGTCGCCACGCAATGGGCGGGGACGCGCAGCGGCGTTCCCTCGGTGGTCATCGCCTTCTGGCAATATGTCGTGGCGCTGGTCCTGACCCTGCCGCTCCTGATCCGCGAGGGCGCGCGGGCGCTGCGCACCCGGCATTTCGGCCTGCACGCGCTGCGCGTGGCGCTGGCCGCCGCCGGCGTGCAGGTGTGGATCTTCGCGCTGGCCCATGTGCCGATCTGGCAGGTGATCGCGCTGTCGATGACCTCGCCCTTCTTCGTCATCCTCTGCGCGCGGCTGTTTCTGTCCGAGGCCGTCACCCGCACACGGCTCCTGACCACGCTGACCGGCTTCGTCGGCGCGCTGATCATCATCGCGCCGTGGTCGGACCGCTATACGACCTATTCGCTGCTGCCGGTGCTGGCGGCGGCGCTGTGGGCCGGCTATTCGGTGATGACCAAATACCTGACCCGCTACGAGCTGTCGGCCAGCATCTCGGCCTATATGCTGATCCTGATGACGCCGATCAACGCCGCCCTGTGGCTCGCCGCCGGCGCGAGCATGGCGCAGATCCCCGCGCCCGCCACGGAGGTGTGGACGGTGCTGATCGCCATCGGCGTGCTGACGGCGGCGGCGCAATATTGCCAGGTGGCGGCCTACGCCGTCGCCGACGCGGTCTATCTCCAGCCCTTCGACGACCTCAAGCTGCCCATCAACGTGATTCTCGGCTGGATCGTGTTCGGCTCGGCCCCCGCCGCCAATTTCTGGCCCGGCGCGGCGCTGATCGTCGGCGCGTCGCTCTATCTGATGCGGCGGGACGCGGGACAGACGCGCTGATTGCGGAAGCCTGGTGGAGCCAAGCGGGATCGAACCGCTGACCTCCTGCATGCCATGCAGGCGCTCTCCCAGCTGAGCTATGGCCCCGACGGCGTCCCCCATAGCCCGGGAGCGGACGGAAAGCCAGAGGCTTGTCCGCTCCCGAGCCTGTTCGGACCGTTATTCCTTCACGGAGGCGATCAGGTCGTCATAGGCCTTGCAGGCCTCGGCTTCCGAGCTGCCCTGATACTTGGCCGCGATCTCCTGCATCTTGGTCGCGAACACGGTCGCCTTGGCCGGGTCCTTGGCGATGGCGGCCTGGACGGCGGCGGCGAGGTCCTGCCCCTTCTTGGCCAGCACCTCGGCGGTGCAGGGCGGCTCCTTCGAGCAGGCGGCCAGGGCGGTCACGGCCGCGAGCAGCGCGACGGTCGGAATGATTTTCATGGGTCCTCTCCAGGTAAACACCCCCGCGCCCATGAAAAGCCAATATTACAGCCGCCAGGCGATTGGAATCCCTCGCAACCGCGCAACAGGGCAATCCACAGGAACATCGGCCTGTGACCAGCATATCGTGTCATGAAAAGGGGAATTTGGTGGAGCCAAGCGGGATCGAACCGCTGACCTCCTGCATGCCATGCAGGCGCTCTCCCAGCTGAGCTATGGCCCCATAAAACCTCTTGCGAGGCGGTCCGGCGAAACATCGTCGCCCGATGTGGCGGGTTCTTAAAGGGCGTTTCGCAGAAGATCAAGAGCAAAATCGCAACTCTTTTGCGATCCTGCATATTTTTTTCCAAACCCGCGGGCAGGCCCGGTTTTCGCTGGTTTTTCAAACCCCGAAACGCAAGCGAGGCGGCTCCATGAGCCGCCTCGCCGCAAAATCCGGTCGCGATGGGGGAAGAATCAGACTTCTTCCTCGTCGTCGCCGACGCCGCCGCCGAGAATGCCCGACATGTCGTCGTCCTCGTCTTCCTCTTCCTCGAGGAAGGTGTCGTCATCGTCGTCGCCGAGATCGACGTCGTCGCCCAGGTCCGGCAGGTCGTCGCCGCCCTTGGCCTCGTCGTCGGCGTCCTCGAGCGACACGAAGTCCGGCTTCTCGATCGCCGTATCCAGCTCTTCCTCCTCCGTCTCCTCCTCGACGACGCGGCTTTCGGCCGTCGCCTCGAAATAGGAGCGCGGATAGGAGATGCCGGTATAGGGCGACACGATCGGATCGCGGTTGAGATCGTAGAATTTCTTGCCCGTCTCGGGGTCGATGCGCTTCGCGCCAAGTTCAGGTTTCGCCACGTTCAGCCTCTTAAAATTTACCGTCTCGCGCCCTGTCGCGCCTGCGGGGCGCCCGGGTGTTTCACACGCGCGCATGATATTGTCCGGTGCTTAAACGCAATCGGGCGCGTTTGTCAAAGCGAAAGACGCGCCCGGCCCCCGCATTGGCGGATGACCGGGCCGGTTTCCTATGCTAGGGAAGCTCCCGCTTATCTCCAATCCCGGCGCGCCCGCGCGCCAAATGCGACAGCGAAACATTCATGTCCCATTCCGCATCCCCGAAACCCGCAACCGCCCGCCGCTCCTCCGCGCTTTCGGGCGACATCCGCATTCCGGGCGACAAATCCATTTCCCACCGCTCCTTCATGTTCGGCGGCCTCGCCTCCGGCCAGACCCGCATCACCGGGCTGCTGGAGGGCGAGGACGTCATCAACACCGGCCGCGCCATGCAGGCGATGGGCGCGAAAATCCGCAAAGAGGGCGACGTCTGGATCATCGACGGCGTCGGCAACGGCTGCCTGCTGGAGCCCGAGGCCCCGCTCGATTTCGGCAACGCCGGCACCGGCGCGCGCCTCACCATGGGCCTGGTCGGAACCTACGACATGACCACGACCTTCGTGGGCGACGCCTCGCTGTCGCGCCGGCCGATGGGCCGCGTGCTCGACCCGCTGCGCCAGATGGGCGTGCAGGTGAAGGCGGCAGAAGGCGACCGCCTGCCGCTGACCCTGACCGGCCCCAGCGCCGCCAATCCGATCAGCTATCGCGTGCCGATGGCCTCGGCGCAGGTCAAGTCCGCCGTGCTGCTCGCCGGCCTCAACACGCCGGGCGTCACCACGGTGATCGAACCGGTGATGACGCGCGACCACACCGAAAAGATGCTGCAAGGTTTTGGGGCCGACCTCAGCGTCGAGACGGACAAGGACGGCGTGCGCCATATCCGCATCGTCGGCCAGGGCAAGCTCACCGGCCAGACGATCGACGTGCCGGGCGATCCCTCCTCCACCGCCTTCCCGCTGGTGGCCGCGCTTTTGACCGAAGGCTCGGACGTGACCATCCGCAACGTGCTGATGAACCCGACCCGCACCGGCCTGATCCTCACTTTGCAGGAGATGGGCGCGGAGATCGAGGTCATGAACGCCCGCCTCGCCGGCGGCGAGGACGTGGCCGACCTGCGCGTCAAGGCGTCGAAGCTCAAGGGCGTCACCGTGCCGCCGGAGCGCGCGCCGTCTATGATCGACGAATATCCGGTGCTGGCCGTCGCCGCCGCCTTCGCGGAAGGCGAGACGGTGATGGACGGGCTGGACGAGCTGCGCGTCAAGGAATCCGACCGCCTCGCGGCGGTGGCGCGCGGGCTCGAGGCCAACGGCGTCGACTGCACGGAAGGCGCGATGTCGCTGACCGTGCGCGGCCGCCCGGACGGCAAGGGCCTCGGCGGCGGCACGGTGGCGACCCATCTCGACCACCGCATCGCCATGAGCTTCCTCGTCATGGGCCTCGCCGCGGAAAAGCCGGTGATGGTCGACGACAGCACCATGATCGCCACCTCCTTCCCCGAATTCATGGGGCTGATGGCGGGCCTGGGCGCGAAGATCGAGCAGAGCGGCGAATGAGCTTCGTCGTCGCCATCGACGGACCGGCGGCGTCGGGCAAGGGAACGCTCGCCCGGCGCATCGCCATTCATTACGGCATGCCGCATCTCGACACCGGCCTCACCTATCGCGCCGTGGCCAAGGCGCTTCTCGACAAGGGCCTGCCGCTCGACGACGAGGCGCTTGCCGCCGAGGCGGCGCGGCGGCTCGACCTCACCGCCATGGACAAGGCCGTGCTTTCCGCCCACGCCATCGGCGAGGCGGCGTCGAAAGTGGCCGTCATGCCCGCCGTGCGCCGGGCGCTGGTGGAGGCGCAGCGGCATTTCGCGCGCGCCCTGCCGTCGAGCGTGCTCGACGGGCGCGACATCGGCACCGTGGTGTGCCCGGACGCGGCGATCAAGCTGTTCGTCACCGCCTCGCCGGAAGTGCGCGCGCGGCGGCGCCATGACGAGATCGTCGCCAAGGGCGGCGCGGCCGACCTCGGCGCCATCCTCGCCGATTTGCAGAAGCGCGACGCGCGCGACATGAACCGCACCGACTCGCCGCTGCGCCCCGCGCCGGACGCCCACTTGCTCGATACGAGCGAAATGGATATAGAGACCGCGTTTCTGGCCGCGAAAAAGCTGATCGATCACGCTTTGGCGCAATATAAGGCTGGATTGTCGCAATAACTGCGCCTATATAGGCGCATCCATACCAGAACAGCCCGATTTCGCGTTCCACGCGCCGTTTGTCCTTTGGACGGAACCGATCGGGCCATGAGCAACACCAACCCACGGCGCCGCGTCCGAAGCTTTTGCCGGACGCATCAGGAGTATCAATGTCTGATTTCAATCCCTCCCGTTCGGACTTCGAGTCCCTGCTGGCTGAATCCTTCGCGGAACACGACCTGGCCGAAGGCTATGTCGTCAAGGGCCGCATCGTCGCCATCGAAAAGGACATGGCGATCATCGACGCCGGTCTGAAGGTCGAAGGCCGCGTGCCGCTGAAGGAATTCGGCGCCAAGGGCAAGGACGGCACGCTGCAGCCGGGCGACGAAGTGGAAGTCTATGTCGAGCGCATCGAAAACGCGCTGGGCGAAGCGGTCCTGTCGCGCGAGAAGGCTCGCCGCGAGGAAAGCTGGGTCAAGCTCGAGCAGAAGTTCGCCAATGGCGAGCGCGTCGACGGCGTGATCTTCAACCAGGTCAAGGGCGGCTTCACGGTCGATCTCGACGGCGCCGTGGCCTTCCTGCCGCGTTCGCAGGTCGATATCCGTCCGATCCGCGACGTCACGCCGCTCATGCACGTCCCGCAACCCTTCGAAATCCTCAAGATGGACAAGCGCCGCGGCAACATCGTCGTGTCGCGCCGCACCGTGCTCGAAGAGAGCCGCGCGGAGCAGCGTTCAGAGATCGTCCAGAACCTCGAAGAGGGTCAGGTGGTCGAAGGCGTGGTCAAGAACATCACCGATTACGGCGCGTTCGTGGACCTCGGCGGCATCGACGGCCTGCTGCACGTCACCGACATGGCCTGGCGCCGCGTCAACCATCCGTCGGAGATCCTGTCCATCGGCCAGACGGTCAAGGTGCAGATCATCCGCATCAACCAGGAAACCCACCGCATCTCGCTCGGCATGAAGCAGCTCGAGAGCGATCCGTGGGACGGCATCGGCGCGAAGTACCCGATCGGCAAGAAGATCACCGGCACCGTCACGAACATCACCGATTACGGCGCGTTCGTGGAGATCGAGCCGGGCATCGAAGGCCTGATCCACGTTTCCGAAATGTCGTGGACCAAGAAGAACGTCCATCCGGGCAAGATCCTGTCCACCACGCAGGAAGTCGAAGTCGTCGTGCTCGAAGTGGATCCGGTCAAGCGCCGCATCTCGCTCGGCCTCAAGCAGACCCTCGACAATCCGTGGACGACCTTCGCGCAGAAGTACCCGACCGGCACCGTCGTTGAAGGCGAAGTCAAGAACAAGACCGAATTCGGCCTGTTCATCGGCCTCGACGGCGACGTGGACGGCATGGTCCACCTCTCCGACCTCGACTGGAACCGTCCGGGCGAGCAGGTCATCGAGGAATACAGCAAGGGCGAAGTCGTCAAGGCCGTGGTTCTCGACGTCGACGTGGAGAAGGAGCGCATCTCGCTCGGCATCAAGCAGCTTTCCGGCGACAAGGTCGGCGAAGCCGCCGCTTCCGGCGACCTGCGCAAGAACGCCGTCGTGACCTGCGAAGTGACCGCCGTCACCGACGGCGGCCTGGAAGTGCGCCTGGTCGACCACGACATCGACTCGTTCATCCGCCGCTCGGACCTGTCGCGCGATCGCGACGAGCAGCGTCCGGAGCGTTTCTCGGTCGGTCAGAAGGTGGACGCCCGCGTCATCTCCTTCGACAAGAAGACCCGCAAGCTGCAGGTCTCGATCAAGGCGCTCGAAATCGCCGAGGAAAAGGAAGCGGTCGCCCAGTACGGCTCGTCCGACTCTGGCGCTTCGCTCGGCGACATCCTGGGCGCGGCCCTCAAGAAGCAGGAAAAGAACTGATCTTTTCCGGTTTCGACCGAACAGGAAAAGCCCGGCGCAAGCCGGGCTTTTTCGTTATGGGGCGACGCCCGCGTTTCGACATATAAACTTGCAAGTTTAACTGTCGTTCCCTATGATGCGGGCATGACGGACGAACCCTTGAACATCCTCGCCGCCGACCTCGCCACCGCCATCGGGCGGCTGTTGCGGCGGCTGCGCGCCGAGGCCAATCCGAGCGCGCTGGCGCTGTCGCAGATGGGGGCGCTGGCGCGGCTGGAGCAGAATGGCCCGATGGCCACCGCCGAGCTGGCGCGGGCCGAACTGATGAAGCCGCAATCGATGGGCGTGATCCTCGCGAGCCTCGAACAGGAGGGCCTGATCGCGCGCAGCCCCCACCCGACCGACCGCCGCCAGATCCTGTTCGGCCTGACCGATGCCGGCGCCGCGCTGCGCGCGCGCCACCGCGCCGCCAAGCAGGACTGGCTCGCCGGCGCGCTCGCCGCGCTCGATTTCGACGACATCGAAACGCTCGCCGCGGCCCTGCCCGTCATCCGCCGGCTCGGCGAAGCCTGATCCATTCCGGCCAAAGGCCGGCGCAACCCCGGAGAAAACCCGATGCCTCTATCCGCGCTCGATCCCCGAACCGCCCTGATCGTCATCGACCTGCAAAAAGGCATATTGGCGCTGCCGACCGCGCAGGCCGTCGCGCCGGTGGTGGAGAAGGCCGCCGCTCTCGCCAAAGCCTTCCACGAAAGCGGGCTGCCGGTCGTGCTGGTCAACGTCGCCGGCGGCGCGCCGGGGCGGACCGAGCGCGGCCGTGGCGGCGCCGCGTTTCCGCCCGACTGGGCCGAGCTTGCGCCCGAACTCGACGCGCAGCCGCAGGACCATCGCGTGACCAAGCGGACCTGGGGCGCGTTCACCGGCACGGACCTCGAAGCCCATCTGCGCGCGGCCGGCGTGACGCAGGTGGTGGTCTGCGGCGTCGCCACCAGCATCGGCGTCGAATCGACCGCCCGCCACGCCTATGAGCTGGGCTTCAACGTGACGCTCGCCGTCGACGCCATGGCGGATCTGAGCGCGGAGGCGCACGCCAACAGCATCGAGCGGATTTTCCCGCGCCTCGGCGAGACCGGCACGACGCAGGAGATCGCCGATCTTGTCCGCGCCGGCCGCTGACCCCGGCCCGTCCGGCCGCATTGATCGCTCGGTGTGGAAGATCGCCGGGGTCGCGCTGTTCGGTGCGCTGCTGGCCCAGCTCGACGCGACCATCGTCAACGTCTCGCTGTCCAGCCTGGCGACGGACCTCGGCGCC
This sequence comes from Hyphomicrobiales bacterium, assembly GCA_900465915.1. Lineage (GTDB taxonomy): Bacteria > Pseudomonadota > Alphaproteobacteria > Rhizobiales > Rhizobiaceae > Brucella. Next base: position 137,097 of record UBKJ01000015.1, on the reverse strand, counting down.
GGCCTCTCCACCATCCAGTGGGTGACCAGCGGCTATCTTCTGGCGCTGACGCTGGTGCTGCCGCTGAGCGGCTGGCTGGTCGACCGCATCGGCGCGAAGGCGCTTTACCTCTGGTGCTTTTCGGCCTTCACCCTGTCCTCGGCGCTGTGCGGGCTGGCCTGGTCCGCGCCGTCGCTGATCGGCTTCCGCGTGCTGCAGGGCATGAGCGGCGGGCTGCTGGCCCCGATGACGCAGATGATGGTGGCGCGCGCCGCCGGCCGCAACATGGCGCGGGTGGCGGGCTATATGGCGCTGCCGGTGCTGCTCGCGCCGGTGTTCGGCCCGATCATCGCCGGCGGCATATTGCAATACGCCTCCTGGCGCTGGCTGTTCCTCGTCAACCTGCCGGTGGGCGCGGCGGCGCTGGCGCTGGCGGCGCTGTTCCTGCCCGCCGATCGCGGCGAGACCGCCCCGCGCAGCCTCGACTGGCTCGGCCTCGCTTTGCTGTCGCCGGGGCTGGTCCTATTCCTCTACGGCTCCGAGCGCATGGACGGAACGCCGGGACGGGCGCTTTTCGCCGCCGGCCTCGGCATGATCGCGCTCTTCCTGTGGACCGCGCGGCGCAAGGGCGACGCCGCGCTGATCGACCTGCGGCTGTTCCGGGGCAAGGTGTTTTCGACCGCCGCCGTCACGCAATTCCTGTCCAATGGCGGCATGTTCGCCGGGCAGATGCTCATCCCCGCTTTCCTGATCCGCGCCTGCGGGCGCACGCCGGGCGAGATGGGCTGGATGCTCGCGCCGCTCGGCCTCGGCATGATGCTGACCAACCCGCTGATGGGAACGCTGACGGACCGTTTCGGCGTGCGCCGCGTCTCGGCCGGCGGGGCGCTGACGACGCTTGTCGCCACCGCGCCGCTGATCTATCTGGCCCGGCACGGGCTCAGCCTCATGGCGCTGACGCCGGCGCTGTTCCTGCGCGGCATGGGGATGAGCGCGGTCGGCCTGCCCTCGCTCAGCGCCGCCTACGCCTCGGTCGAGCGCGCGAAGCTGCCGATGGCGACGACCTCGCTCAACATCGTCCAGCGCCTCGGCGGCCCCACCCTCACCACGCTCTGCGCCACGTGCCTCGCCTGGGCGGCGGGACCGCTTCAGACCGGCCCGGCGGTCGCGGCCGCCTTCGGCTGGGCCTTCCTGCTCTTGTGCGGCGTGCATGCGCTGACCTTCCTCTCCGCCTGCCGGCTACCGCTGCGCATCGAGGAGAAGGATGGGAGCGCTTGACCGTTCGACATTTATCGAACATTATTGTTCGATAATCATCGAACAAAAGCCCGCGCCATGGTCCGCATCTACGAACATCCCGATCCCCAAGACATCAGCCTGCCGCGCATCCTCTTCGCCCTGAGCGATCCGGCGCGGCTCGCCATGCTGCGCATCCTCGCCGGCCGCGAGGCGGTCAACAGCCTCGACCTCGGCCCGGGCATGGCGAGGTCCACCGTCACCCACCACACCCGCATCCTGCGCGAAGCGGGCGTCACCCACACCCGCCCCGAAGGGCGCAATTGCTGGATCAGCCTGCGCCGCGCCGAGCTGGACGCACGGTTTCCGGGCCTGCTCGACGCCATCCTCACTGCTGGGCCAGAGCGATGATCCGCCGCCTCTGGCCGCTGACCTTCGGCGCCTTCGCCCTGGGGCTTGACGCCTATGTGCTGGCCGGGCTGCTGCCGGCCATGGCGCGCGACCTCGAAACCACGCAGGCGCTGGCCGGCCTCGGCGTGGCGCTGTTCACCGCCGCCTATGCGGTCAGCGCGCCGGCGCTGGCCTTCGCGGCGTCGCGCTATTCGACGCGCGGGGCGCTGCTGGCCGGGCTGGCGCTGTTCACCCTCGGCAATCTCGCCACCATCGCCGCCCCTTCGCTCAAGGCGATGCTCGCCGCGCGGCTGCTGGCGGGCGTCGGCGCGGGGCTCTATTCGCCGCTGGCGGCGTCGAGCGCGGCCGGCATGGCGGAGCCGGCCCAGCGCGGCCGGGCGCTGTCGATGGTGCTGGCCGGGCTCAGCATCGGCACGGCGCTGGGCGTGCCGGTGGGGCTGCTGGTCGAGGACCGTTTCGGCTGGCGCTGGACCATCGGCCTGGTCGCGCTTCTGGGCGCGGTCGCCTTCGCCGGCGTGGCGGCGCGCCGGCGCGGCTATCCGGCTGCGCCGCGCATCGCCTGGCGCGACCGGCTGGCGGCGCTGCGCGCGCCCTTCGCCGCCGCCACGCTGGGCGTCACCTTCTGGACCGGGCTGGCCTCGCTCGGCCTCTACACCTATCTGGCCGAAATCGCCGGGGCGCGGGGAATGGCCGGCCATGTGCCCCTCTTCATCTGGCTGTGGGGGCTGGGCGGCATGACCGGCGCGCTGCTGATCGGCCGGCTGATCGACCGCCGCCTGCCGCCGCGGCGCGCGAGCCTGCTGCTCCTGTCGCTATTGGGCGTCGGGCTGGCGCTGCTCGGCTGGGGGCCGGCGGCCGCGGCGGGAATCGGCTGCTTCCTGTGGGGGCTGGCCGGCTGGGCCAGCGTCGCCCCGCAGCAGCATGCGCTTTTGACGCGCGCGCCGGCGCACGCCACCGCCTCCATCGCCTGGAACTCCTCGGTCAATTATCTCGGCGGGGCCGTCGGCGCGGCGCTCGGCTCGCTGGCGCTGAGCCGGCATCTGCCGGCGCAATGGCTGCCGGCCGGGGCGCTCGCGGCGCTGGGCGCGGCGATGCTGCTGCATATTCTCAAACCGGCGGCGTGATAGGCTGGAAGCCGGGAGGAGCGCAATGAAGGTTTCCGTCAGCCACCATATCGACGCGTCCGAGCCCGACGCCGCCGGCGATTACGACTATTATTACGAATATTACCTCTATCGCTTCTCGGACGGCCGGCGCAGCTATGTCGCCCGCGCCTATGCCGACGAGCCGGGGCAAGCGGCCTTCCTCGCCGTCGAGGAAGAGGGCCGCAACGGCTTCGTCGGCCCGGCCGACGAGGAGGACGCCCTGTTCGTCGAGGCCGTCGCCTATCTGCGCCTGTGCGGACGAACCGCGCTCAGCCGGCTGACCGAGGCCGAGGGCTATGTCCCGCTCGGCCGGTAGCCCTCACGCCACGCCGAGGAGCCGGATCAGGCCGAGGCTGATGCAACCCAGCGCCAGCAGCGACAGCACCACCGTCAGCGTCACCCGGCCGCCGGCCTGCGCCACCGAGCGGATGTCGACGCCGAGGCCGAGCGCGGCCATGGAGACGATGGTCAGCACCGTCGAGACGGTCTGGATATAGGGCAGCAGCGCCTCCGGGATCAGGTGCAGCGAGCGCAGCGCCATCAGCAGCAGGAAACCGATGATGAACCACGGCACGAGCTGGCCGAAGCGCGGGCGGGCCGCGCCGGCGGCGCGTTCGCCGGCGACGACCGAAAGCACCAGGATGACCGGCCCCAGCATCAGGACGCGCACCAGCTTGACCAGCGTGCCGAGCTGCACGCTGACCATGGCCACCGGCGCGGTGGCGGCGATGACCTGCGGCACGGCGTAGACGGTGAGGCCCGCGAGCACGCCGTATTGCGTGTAGGTGAGGCCCAGCACCGGGGCCAGGAAGGGCAGGCACAGCACCACGATCACGCCGAGGATGGCGGTGAAGGCGATGGAGGCGGCGACGTCCTCGCTGTCGGCGCCGATCACCGGCGCGGTGGCGGCGATGGCCGAATTGCCGCAGATCGAGTTGCCGCAGGCGACCAGCACCGCCATGCGGTGCGGCAGGCGCAGAAGCCGGCCGATGCCGTAGCTGATGCCGATGGCCAGCGCCACCACGCAGGCGATGCCGAGGATGAGGCCCGAGCCGGCCTCAGCCACCGCCGCCGCGCTGATCGACGCGCCCAGAAGCACCACCGCGATCTCCAGCAGCGTCTTGGCCGAAAAGCCGATGCCCTTGGAAAAGCGCGGGCCGGGGCGCAACGTGCTGCGCACCGCCGTGCCCAGGATGATGGCCAGCACCAGCGCCTCCAGCCAGGCGCGGCCGGCGAAATGCTCCTCCACCTTCTCCAGCCCCACCGCCACCAGCGTGACCGCGAGGCTGAGGCCGAGGCCCGGCAGGATGGTCTTGACTTTGGAGGAGATCATTTTCGGCATTTTCCGGTATTGAGGAATATTTTGCGTCTGAATGCCCGATTTCCGCTGTTCATTCCATCGCATTCTATGGCACAAACCATTCGGAACAATCGAACGATCACCGCCATGACGCTGGAACAATTACGTATTTTCATCGCCGTCGCCGAGCGCGAGCACCTGACGCGGGCCTCCGAGGCGCTGCATCTGACGCCTTCGGCGGTCAGCTCCGCCATCCGCGCGCTGGAGGAGCGCTACGGCGCGGCGCTGTTCAACCGCATCGGCCGGCGCATCGAGCTGACCGGCGAGGGGCGCATGTTCCTCGACGAGGCGCGCGCGGCGCTGGCCCGCGCGGAGGCCGCCGAGCGCATGCTGGCGGAGCTGGGCGACGGCAAGCGCGGCGCGCTGATCATCCACGCCAGCCAGACCATCGCCAGCTACTGGCTGCCGCCCTTCCTCGCCCGTTTCCACGACGCCTATCCGCGCATCGACATCCGCCTCACCCTCGGCAACACCGAGAGCGTCACCGCCGCCACCGAGGCGGGGCTGGCCGATCTGGGGCTGGTGGAGGGCGCGGTGCAGTCGGCTTCGCTGGCCGTCGAGCGGATCGGCGGCGACCGGCTGATTGTCGTCACCCGGCCCGGCCACGCCTGGACGCGCGCCGGGCGGCTTAATTGGGACGCGCTCTTTTCCGGCCAGTGGATCCTGCGCGAGCAAGGCTCGGGCACGCGCAGCGTGTTCGAGGACGCCATGCGGGCGGCGGGCTACGATCCGCGCCGGCTCAAGGTGGCGCTGGAGCTGCCCTCCAACGAGGCGATCTGCTCGGCCGTGCAGTCGGGCGACACCGCCACCGCCATTTCCGAGCTGGTGGCGGCGCCGCATCTGGCGGCCGGCACGCTGGCGCCGGCGGATTTTGCGCTGCCGCAGCGGCAGTTCCTCGCCTTGACCCATCGCGAGCGCCACCAGAGCAAGGCGCTGCGCTTTCTCGCCGCGCGGCTGAAGGAGGGCGCGGCCTAGGGCCAAATGCTCCCGAAACATGTCGCGGACGGAACGGCGGCCGCCCCCGCCTCGCCTGTAGACTGGGCCTGGCCGGTCTTTTCCGCCGGCCCGCGAGGAGGAGGAAAGAGATGAGCAGCAACAGAGGCGTCGTCTATCTGCGGCCCGGCAAGGTCGAAGTGCGCGACATCGCGGATCCGGTCCTGGCCGCGCCCGACGGGCGCAAGCTCGGCCACGGCGTGATCCTGAAAGTGATCTCCACCAATATCTGCGGCTCCGACCAGCATATGGTGCGCGGCCGCACCACCGCCATGCCCGGCCTGGTGCTGGGGCACGAGATCACCGGCGAGGTGATCGAAAAGGGCGACGACGTCGAGATGCTGGCGGTCGGCGACATCGTCTCGGTGCCGTTCAACGTCGCCTGCGGGCGCTGCCGCTGCTGCAAGTCGCAGGACACCGGCGTGTGCCTGACCGTCAACCCCTCGCGCGCCGGCGGCGCCTACGGCTATGTCGACATGGGCGGCTGGATCGGCGGCCAGGCGCGCTACGTCATGGTGCCCTACGCCGATTTCAACCTGCTGAAATTCCCCGACCGCGACCGGGCGATGGAGAAGATCCGCGACCTGACCATGCTGTCGGACATCCTGCCGACCGGCTTCCACGGCGCGGTCAAGGCGGGCGTCGGCGTCGGATCGGTGGTCTATGTGGCGGGCGCGGGGCCGGTGGGGATGGCGGCCGCGGCCTCCGCCCGCATTCTCGGCGCGGCGGTGGTGATGGTCGGCGACTTCAACAAGGAGCGGCTGGAGCATGCGCGCAAGGTCGGCTTCGAGCCGATCGACCTTTCGGCCAGCGACCGGCTGGGCGACATGATCGCCCAGGTCACCGGCAGCAACGAGGTCGACAGCGCCATCGACGCGGTCGGCTTCGAGGCGCGCGGCCATGGCGGCGGCGAGCAGCCGGCCGTCGTCTTGAACCAGATGATGGAGATCACCCGGCCGGCCGGCTCGATCGGCATTCCGGGCCTCTATGTGACCGAGGACCCCGGCGCGGTGGACAGCGCCGCCAAGCACGGCAGCCTGTCGCTGCGCTTCGGCCTCGGCTGGGCCAAGGCGCAGTCGTTCCACACCGGCCAGACGCCGGTGCTGAAATACAACCGCCAGCTCATGCAGGCCATCCTGCACGACCGGCTCAACATCGCCGAGATCGTCAACGCGCAGGTCATCTCGCTGGAGGACGCGGCGAAAGGCTATGAAAGCTTCGACCAGGGCGCGGCCAAGAAATTCGTGCTCGACCCGCACGGCCTGATCGGCGCGGCCGCCTGACGAAAACGAAGGGGAGCGCCGGCGCTCCCCTTCGCCCAAAGATCACAACAGGAAGGCGCCTTCGAAAAACGACGCCATGTCGTCGAAACCCCGCGCGCCGAAGGACGGACGGAACTCCTTACCCACCGCCGTGGGAAGCCACTTCTCTTTCTTTGGAAAATACATGCGCGTGTTCAGCGGTCCGATGCCGATGGTGCGGTTCTTCGGCCTGCCGGCGGCGAGCGCGGCGCGGAGCGATGGGCCGGTTACGGCCAGCATCTCGCCGCGATAGCCCGTCACGGGCATTCCCATATCCTCGGCCACCAGCGCCGCGAAGGCGTTTTCACCGCCATTGGCGGAATAGCAGGTCAGCATCTGCAGATGATCGATGTCTTCACCCACCATCAGCTTCCTGACGCGGGCCGCATATTCCTCAGGGCCGATTCCGGGTTTATCTTTGTCCGACCATGGGTGAACCGTGCGGAGAAACGATTCCCCTTCATCCAGATCGAACCCGTGCATGGTCACGTTCAAACGCGTCGCGCCCGTCTCCGGCATGGTGTCGATAAAGCTGTACCAGCAATCGAACATTCTGAGGCTCCGCATCGGCGTGTTCTGCGGCCAGAAATCGCGATCGACCGCCGGCGCTATATATGTCTCCAGGTCGACGGAATATATGGCGCCCTTCAGCGGGTAAGGGCCGTGAGGGGCCTCCTTCAGCTTCCTGCGCAGCGCGGGCTGGGGCGTGTTTCTCAAGAAAGTCATATAGAAATACTTGTGCCGCTCACAAGTATATCGATTTTCCCTTAAAAAATTGGCGGCGTACACTTTTGTCTCCCGAAATGAAATCATGGTAAGTCATGAAACCATAATTTCAACCTGCATGGCCTTGCAGGCTTCGGAAGCGATGGCCGGCAAAAACCCGGCGCAGCAAGCGCGGATCACAGCAGGAAAGCGCCTTCGAAAAACGACGCCATGTCGTCGAAGCCCCGCGCGCCGAAGGACGGGCGGAACTCCTTGGCCACCACCGTGGAGCGCCATACCTTCGCCCGCCCGTCATACATGCGCGCATTCAGCGGTCCGACGCCGATGACGCGGTTCTCCGGGCTGCGGCCTGAATCGATCTCCCTCCGAACGTCGGAGCCGCCCATGGCCAGCATCTCGCCGCGATAGCCCGTCACGGGCAATCCCGTGTTCTCGGCCACCTGCGCCGCGAAGGCGTTTTCACCGCCATTGGCGGAATAACAGGTCAGCATATGTATATGATCGACGTTTTCGCCCCGCATCAGGTTCCTGACGCGGTTCGAATAGGCGTGGGGACCAATGCCTTCTACATCTTCGTGCGGCCATACGCGAACCGTGCGGAGAAACGATTCCCCTTCATTCAGATCGAACCCGTGCATGATCACGTTCAAACGCGTCGCGCCCGTCTCCGCCATGATGTCGATGTAGCTGTACCAGCAATCGAACGTCCTGAGGCTCCGCACGGGCGTATATTGCGGCCAGAAGTCGCCGACCTCCGCCGGAGCCAGGAACGTCTCCACATCGGGAGAATAGATAGCGCCTTCGAGAGGCTGACGGCCGTGAGGAGCCGTCATTCTGCTCCGGCGCGGCGGCGGCTGGGGAATCTCTTCCAGCACGCTATTGTAGAAATTCTTATGCCGCTCATAAAGATCGGAATTTTTTCTTTTGAAATTGGCGGCGTACACGTCTCTCTCCCGAAATGAAATCAGGGTATTTCACAAGCCCATGATTTCAACCTGCATGGCTTTGCAGGCTTCGGGATCGACGGCCGGCTAAACCCGTCTAGCGGATCTGGCGCAGCAGGGCCGGCTGGGGGAAGCAGGTGGCGGGCTGGCCGTTTTTGGCCTGCCAGAGGCCGATGGAGCGGCGGGTCTTGAAGCCGGGCAGGCCGTCGGTCTTGCCGACGTCGTAGCCCTGCGCCTGAAGCCGCTTCTGCATGGCGGCGATGTCGGAGCGGTACATGCCGCCGACGTCGCCCCACGCGCCGCGGAAATCGCCGGCGCCGGCGGCGATGCGGTCGCCGACATGGCCGATGAACAGCGCGTAGAGGTCGCTCATATTGTAGTCCTTGAGGACGTAGAAATTGGGCGACACGACGAAGGCCGGGCCGAAGCGGCCGGCCGGCGTCACCAGGAAGGATTGGCCCTTCTCCTCCGCCGCCGGGAAAGGCTTTCCGTCGGCGCGCGTCACGCCCAGCCTGCGCCATTCGGCGAGCGGCTTGCCTTGGTCGGGGCCTTCCAGCGAACAGGAGACGCCTTGCGGCAGGCGCACCTCGTAGCCCCAGCTGCGGCCGCCCTGCCAGCCGCGCTCCTTGAGATAGCTCGCGATGGAGGCGAGCGTGTCGGGAGTGGAGCTCCAGATGTCGCGCTTGCCGTCGCCGTCGAAATCGACGGCGTCCTTGAGATAGATGGTCGGCATGAATTGCGGCTGGCCGAGCGCGCCGGCCCAGGAGCTTTTCATCGAGCCGGCGTCGATATAGCCCCTGGCGACGATCTGCAGCGCGGCCACCAGCTCCTTGCGGAACATGTCCTTGCGCGTCGAGAGATAGGCCTTGGTCCCCAGCACCTCGAAGGCGTTGTAGGGGATCTTCACCGTGCCGAAGCCCGATTCGCGGCCCCAGATCGCCAGCGCGATCTCGCCCGGCACGCCGTAGCGCTTCTCGATCCGCTTCAAGAGGTCGCCATAGCGGCGATAGCGGGCGCGGCCGCCGTCGGTGACCATGGCCATGGTCTTGGCGTTGAAATATTTGCCCGGCGCGCCGAATTCGGCCTGTTTCTGTTCCTGCGGGCCGGACGGCTTTTCGCCGGGCACGACCAGGTCGGGCAACTTCCAGTTGATGGTGACGCCCGCGAAGGCGCGGTCGAAGACGGCGCGCGGCACGCCGGCCTTCTGCGCTTCCGGCCACAGGTCCTTGTCGAGCCAGACGCGATACTGCGCCTCGATTTCGGCATGGGAGGGCGCGGCCACGGCCGAAGCCGGCAGGAGCGCCGCAAGCGCCGCGACGGCGATTCGCTTCCAGAAAGTCACCGTCATGCGCGTCTCCCCAGGGTCAGAGCGCGGTGCGCGCCCGCAAGGCCGCGGCGAGCGTGCCTTCGTCGAGATAATCCAGTTCGCCGCCCACCGGCACGCCATGGGCGAGCCGGGTGACGCGCACGTCGAAATCCGTCAATTGGTCGGTGATGTAATGGGCGGTGGTCTGGCCCTCGACGGTGGCGTTGACGGCGAGGATCACTTCCTTGACCACGCCCTGCGCCACGCGCTCGACCAGCCCCTTGATGTTGAGGTCGTCCGGCCCGACGCCGTCGAGCGGCGACAGCCGCCCGCCCAAGACGTGATAGCGCACGTTCATCGTTCCCGCCCGCTCCAGCGCCCAGAGGTCCGACACGTCCTCGACCACGATCAGGGTCGCCGGGTCGCGGCGCTCGTCGGTGCAGATGGTGCAGGGATCGCTCGTATCGACATTGCCGCAGCACGAGCAGATGCGCACCTTCTCGGCCGCGTCCTGCATGGCGTCGCCGAGCGGAACCAGCAGCGCCTCCTTCTTCTTGATCAGGTGCAGCGCCGCGCGGCGCGCCGAACGCGGCCCCAGCCCCGGCACACGCGCCAGCAACTGGATCAGACGTTCGATTTCGGGACCGGCTATTCGTTTGGACATGGCTCTTTAGGGGAGTAGGGGAATAAGGGAGTAAGTGAGTAGGGAAAGGAAGATGCCTTCGCGTCGCTGACCGATTATCTCAACATACTCCCCTACTCCCTTATTCCCCTACTCCCCTGAAACCTCAGAACGGCAGCTTGAACCCCGGAGGGATCGGCAGTCCGGCCGTCAGCGCCTGGGTCTTCTCGGCCATGGCGGCTTCGAGCTTGGCCTTGGCGTCGTTATGGGCGGCGATGATGAGGTCTTCGAGGATCTCCGCCTCGTCCTCCTTCATCAGCGACGGGTCGACCTTGAGGCTCGACAGCGTCCCCTTGCCCGAAAGCGTCAGCGTCACCAGCCCGCCGCCCGACGAGGCGTTCGCCTCCAGATTGGCGACCTCGTCCTGCATGGCCTTCATCTTGGCCTGCAGCTCCTTCGCCTGCTTCATCATGCCCATCATGTCGCGCATGGTCGTCTCCGTTATGCTCGTGTCAGTCTTCGTCGGACGGCGCGCCCGGCTCGACCGCGTCGAGGTCGAGATCGTCGTCGTCCTGTTGCTCGGCGACGGCGATGCGCACGTCGGTGATCTTCGCGCCCGGAAACGCCGCCAATATGGCCGCCACGTCCGGGTCGGCGCGGGCGTCGGTGACCAGCGTGTCGCGGCGCTCGGCCTCGGCCTCGGCCAGGGTCTGGCCCGCCGCGTCGCGCGCCACCGTCACCACCCAGCGCAGGCCGGTCCAGTTGAGGAGATGCTGGGCGATGTCGCCCGGCAGCGATTTCGGCGCGTCGTCGGTCAGGCCGATCTCCAGCCGCCCCGGCGCGATGGCCGACAGGCGCACGCAGTTCTTGACCAATATCTTGAATTGCATGTCACGGTGCTTGTCCGCCAGCGCCACGATGTCCGCAAGGCCGTTGACCGGCACGGAAGGCTGCTGCGGCTGCGGGGCGGCGACGGGCTCGGGGTTCGATTCGACAAGCCGCATCGCCGTGGCCGGGCCGGATTGCGACGGGGCCATCGAGGCGCCGGACACGGCGTCGGCCGCCATGCGCGCCTGCGGCGCGGAGCCGCCGTTGGGACGCGGCGACGGGCTGGGGCGCGAGGGGACGGCGGCGCCGCTCTCGAGCCCGCGCAGCGCCTCGTCCAGCGTCGGCAGCTCGGCGGCGTGGGCCAGCCGGATCAGGAGCATCTCCGCAGCCTGCACCGGGCGGCTCGCCGCCTCCACCTCGGCGATGCCCTTCAGGAGCATCTGCCAGGTGCGCGACAGCACGCGCACGGAAAGCTTTTGCGCGAAGTCGCGCCCGCGCAGCCGCTCGTCCTCCGACAGCGACACGTCCGCGGCCACGTCGGGCGTGAAGCGCAGCCGCGTCACCAGATGGTTGAAGTCCGCGAGGTCCGTCAGCACCACCGCAGGGTCCGCGCCGACGTCGTACTGGGCGCGGAACTCGGTTAGCGCCGCGGCCACGTCGCCCCGCATCAGCATCTCGAACAGGTCGACGATGCGGGCGCGGTCGGCCAGCCCCAGCATGGAGCGCACCGCCTCCGCCGTCACCGCGCCCGCGCCATGGGCGATGGCCTGGTCGAAGATCGACAGCGAATCGCGCGCCGAGCCCTCGCCGGCGCGCGCGATCATGGCCAGCGAAGCGTCGTCCACCGTAATATTCTCGGCCTCGGCGATGCGGCGCAGATGGGCGGCGAGCGCGCCCGATTCGATGCGGCGCAGGTCGAAGCGCTGGCAGCGCGACAGGACGGTGATCGGAACCTTGCGGATCTCGGTGGTGGCGAAGATGAACTTGACGTGCGGCGGCGGCTCCTCCAGCGTCTTCAGCAGGCCGTTGAAGGCCTGCGTCGACAGCATGTGCACCTCGTCGATGATATAGACCTTGTAGCGCGCCGAGACGGGGCGGTAGCGCACCTGCTCGATGATCTCGCGGATGTCGTCGATGCCGGTGTGGGAGGCGGCGTCCATCTCGATCACGTCGACATGGCGGCCCTCCATGATCGCCCGGCAATGCTCGCCCGGCGTGGAGAGGTCGATGGTCGGCCGGTCGATCGCGTCGGTACGGTAGTTGAGCGCGCGCGCCAGGATGCGCGCCGTCGTGGTCTTGCCGACGCCGCGCACGCCGGTCAGCATCCAGGCCTGCGCGATGCGGCCGGTCTCGAAGGCGTTCTTCAGCGTGCGCACCATCGGCTCCTGGCCGATGAGGTCGTCGAAATTCTGCGGGCGGTATTTGCGGGCGAGAACGCGATAGGCCCCGTCCGAGGCCCGATCGGCGGTCAAGTCGGCGGATGTGGTGTCCATGGCGACCCTTCCGTGCTCCATTCGCTCCGTTTTCCTCGCGCCAGTGTGGACCGGCCGGCCAATCAGCGTCAACCGCGGAGGCGACCCATCAACAGGCGTCGAGGCGTGAGAGAAAGGGTGGGAGGCTGGCGCGGTGACCCGCGCCGTGCTCGTTAGGGCTGCTTCCTTCCGGACCTGACCCGGTTGGCGAGTGGCTCGTCCACCACCAACCTCCCACGCTGCATATCGTCAATCGGCGCGCAAAAAGCAAGCGCGAAGCGAAAAAAACTGATACGAATCGCACATGCAATCCTTCGAACTCGACAAACGGCTCGACGCCGACACTTTTTCCGTGGCCGCGCTCGGCCTGTGCGAGCTTCGGCTGATGAACGACGCCCGCTGGCCGTGGCTGATCCTGGTCCCGCGCCGCGCCGGCCTGACCGAAATCCACGACCTCACGCCGCTCGACCAGACGCTGCTCACCTTCGAGGCCGGCATCGTCGCCGAGGCGCTGAAGAAGATCACCGGCTGCGACAAGATCAACACCGGCGCGCTCGGCAACATCGTGCGGCAGCTGCACCTGCACGTGATCGCCCGCAAGGAAGGCGACGCCGGCTGGCCCGGCCCGGTCTGGGGCCACGGAACCCGCCAGCCCTACGCCGAGGCCGAGGCGGAGAAGTTCATCGCCGCCGTCCGCGCCGCCCTCTAAGTTTTTCCCGGAACCGTCATGACCTTCCGCCTCTACGACCTGCCGGACATCGAGCCGAGCCGCTTCGTCGGCTTCGCCGGCAACCGCATCGAGCGCATCGCCGAAAAGCGCGAGAACGACGCCGCCTTCACCGCGCTGGAGCTGCCGGAAACCCGCGTCATGCTTTTGGGCCGCAACATGCTCCTGGTGGATTACGCCGAGGCGGAGCGGCCGCGGGCGCTGTTCTCCTTCGCCGAGGCGCGCGCCTTCGCGCCCGCGCTGGAGGAGCCGGTGCTGCTGGGCTTTCAGGACGGGGCGGCCATCGTGGCGCTCACGACCGCGCAGGACCCCGAGACGCTTATCGAGCCGCTCAGGATGCGCGACTATCGCTCGGTCTATACCGAAGGGCTGCTCGGGCCGGACATGCTGGGCGCGCTGGCGCAGGCGGCGGCGCTGACGGCGTGGCACGCCAATCACCGCTTCTGCGGCCGCTGCGGCCATACGACCGAGATGCGCGGCGGCGGCGTCAAGCGCCAGTGCCCCAATTGCGGGGTGGAGCATTTTCCGCGCACCGATCCGGTGGCGATCATGCTGCCGGTGCGCGGCGACAAATGCATCCTGGCGCGCGGGCCGCATTTCGCGCCCGCCACCTATTCCTGCCTCGCCGGCTTCATCGACCATGGCGAGACCATCGAGGCGGCGGTGCGGCGCGAATGCCGCGAGGAGATGCAGCTCTCCATCGGCCGCGTCGCCTATCACGCCAGCCAGCCCTGGCCCTTCCCCTATTCGCTGATGATCGGCTGCCACGCCGAGGTGCTGTCGGACGATTTCGTCATCGACCGCTCGGAGCTGGAGGACGGGCGCTGGTTCGGCAAGGCCGAGGTGCGCGCCATGCTGGACGGAAGCCATGCGGACGGGCTGCGCGTGCCCCCGTCGGGGGCGATCGCAACCCATCTGATCAAGGCGTGGGCCGAGAGCTAGAGCTAAGGCTTACTCCGCGGCCAGCAGATGCGTGTCGCGCACGTCGCTGCCCTTGTAGACGCCGAGAATGCGCACTTCCTTGGAGAAGAACTCCAGTTCCTCCAGCGCCAGCCGCACATTGTCGTCCTCGGGATGGCCCTCGATGTCGGCGTAGAACTGGGTGGCGATGAAGCGGCCGCCGATCTGGTAGCTTTCGAGCTTCGTCATGTTGATCCCGTTGGTGGCGAAGCCGCCCAGCGCCTTGTAGAGCGCCGCCGGCACGTTGCGCACCCGGAAAACGAAGGTGGTGATGACGCGCTCGCCGTTCTGCGGCCGCGCCGCCCATTTTTTCGTCTTGGACAGAACGACGAAGCGGGTGACGTTGTCCTCCGAATCCTCGACGTTTTCTTCCAATATATCGAGGCCGTAGAGGCCGGCGGCCAGCCGCGGGGCGAGCGCCGCCATGGAGCGGTCCTGCATGTCGGCCACCAGCCGCGCCGCGCCGGCGGTGTCGCCGGCGATGACGGGCTTCCAGCCGTTGTTGCGGATCACCTTGCGGCACTGGCCGAGCGCGTGGATATGGCTGTGGACCGTCTTGATCTCCTCGCGCCTGACGCCCGGCAGCACCATGAGCTGGAAATGGATCGGCAGGAAATATTCGCCGACGATGTGCATGTCGGCGAGCGGCAGCAGGTAATGGATATCCGCCACGCGGCCGGCCAGCGTGTTCTCGATCGGGATCATGGCGAGGTCGGCGGCGCCGCTTTCCACCGCGTTGAAGGCGTCCTCGAAGGTCGGGCACGGCAGGGGCTCCATTCCGGGAAACATGTCGCGGCAGGCCGTGTCGGAATTGGCGCCCGCTTCGCCCTGAAAGGAAATCCGGTTGGTGGTCATCGTCGTGCTCGTTCTTTCTTCGGTGGCTGTTCAGATAGTCTCTGCGACAAGGAGGCGCGCGCGGTCAAGGTCGGCCTGCGTGTCGACGCCGAGCGGCACGGTGGCGACGATCTCCGCGTCGATGCGCATGCCGGCTTCGAGCGCGCGCAATTGCTCCAGTTTCTCGCGCTTTTCCAAGGGCGACGGGCCCAGCGCCACGAAACGCTCCAGCGCCGCGCGGCGATAGGCGTAGAGACCGATATGGTGATAGAGCGGGCCGTCGCCGTAGGGCGCGGTGGCGCGGGTGAAATAGAGCGCGCGCAGGCGGTTCTCGCCGATCGCGGAGCCGACGATCTTGACCACGTTGGGGTTGGTCTTCTCGGCCTCTTCCGTGATCTCGACGCCGAGCGTGGCGATGTCGGCCGGGCCTTCGGCGAGCGGGGCGAGCGCGCGGCGGATCACGTCGGGGTCGATGGTCGGCAGGTCGCCCTGCACGTTGACCACGGCGTCGACCGCGCCTTCGGGATCGAGGGTCCGCAGCGCCTCGTGGATGCGGTCGGAGCCGGATTCGTGGTCGGCGCGGGTCATCACCGCCTCGTGGCCATGCGCCAGGACGACGCGGAAAACCTCCTCGCTGTCGGTGGCGACCACGGTGCGCCCCAGCTTCGCCGCCGCCGCGCGGTCGGCGACGCGCACGATCATCGGCTTGCCGCAGATGTCGGCCAGCGGCTTGTCCGGCAGGCGCGTCGAGCCCAGCCGGGCCGGAATCAGCGTCA
Source organism: Hyphomicrobiales bacterium (assembly GCA_900465915.1). GTDB lineage: Bacteria > Pseudomonadota > Alphaproteobacteria > Rhizobiales > Rhizobiaceae > Brucella. The sequence goes on along the minus strand of UBKJ01000015.1, from coordinate 121,477 downwards.
GGGTTTTCATGGTTCGCAGCATCGCCGCCTCTTGGAAAAAGTGTCAAAAAGTCACGGGTCCAGGCTTCCTTATAGGTGTTGCATCGGTTTGGCAAAAGACCTAGTTTCCGGCCGATGCCGGGAGAGAGACTTGCCCGCCCTTCCGGGGGCGTGCGAACCGGCGAGGAGAGCGGTCCCCGGGGGGAGCGTTCTGGTAGAGGGAGCGCCGACCGGCAATGAATTCGACCCAGACCAACAAATTTATCATGGCTTTCCTGGCGACGGTCTTCGTCGTCATGACGACGGGCCTCCTGTCGGACGCGCTGTTCCATTCGCCCGCGCCGGAGAAGCCGGGCTTCGCCATCGAGGCCGCCGAGGCCACCACCGGCGGCGGGGCCGGCGAGGCCGCCAAGGCGGAGACGCCGATCGCCACGCTGCTCCAGTCCGCCGACGCCACGCGCGGCCAGGCCGTGTTCAAGCGCTGCCAGGCCTGCCATTCCGGCGAGAAGGGCGGCGCCAACAAGGTCGGTCCGCATCTGTGGGGGATCGTCGACCGTCCGGCCGCGTCGATCTCGGATTTCAGCTATTCGACCGGGATGAAGGAATTCGGCGCCGGGGGCAACAAGTGGACCTATGAGAACCTCAACAAGTTCCTGACCTCGCCCAAGGCCTTCGTCAAGGGCACCGCGATGGGCTTCGCCGGCGACAAGAAGGACAACGAGCGCGCCGACCTGATCGCCTATCTGCGCACGCTCAACGACAATCCGCCGCCGCTGCCGGCCGCCGACGCCGCGCCCGCGGGCGGCGACGCCAAGCCGGCCGACGCCAAGCCGGCGGAAGCCGCCCCGGCCGCTCCGGCGGGGGGCGAAAGCAAGCCGGCGGCGCCTGCCAACTGACGCAAAACCATCGAAAAGCCACAAAAAAGCCGGGTTATAGCCCGGCTTTTTTCATGCGGATCACGCTTTCGCCAGCGCGCGCCTTTTTTCCTCCGTAAAAAACCATAGAATCCGCTGCGAATCCGAACCAGAATGGAGACGCCGGATGAGGTTTTTTCGGGCAGGCGCAATCGCGGTGGGCATCCTCGCCGGCATGTCGGCCACAGGCCGCGCGGACGAGGCCGGGCCGCAATGGCGCACCGCCTCCAGCCTGCTCGGCGCGCCGCGCCACGCGACGGATTTCAAGCGCTACGATTTCGTCAACCCGGACGCGCCCAAGGGCGGGACGCTGAACCAGGTCGCGGTCGGCACCTTCGACAGCCTCAACCCCTTCGTGGTGCAGGGCGTGGCGGCGGCGGGGCTGGGCGATCTCGGCGGCGGCATGCTCTACGACACGCTGATGGCGGGCGCGCTCGACCAGGATTCGACGCAATACCCGCTGATCGCCGAAGCGCTGCAATATCCCGACGATTTCTCCTGGGTGAAATACCGGCTCAATTCCAAGGCGCGCTGGCACGACGGCCAGCCGATCACCGTCGAGGACGTGATCTGGAGCTTCGAGACGCTGAAGAAGCAGTCGCCGCTCTACAACAAATATTACGCCGACGTGGAGAAGGCCGAGAAGACCGGCGAGCACGAGGTGAAATTCACCTTCTCGCGCGCCGGCAACCGCGAATTGCCGCAGATCATGGGCCAGCTCGCCGTGCTGCCCAGGCACTGGTGGACGGGAACCGACGCGCAAGGCCGCCCGCGCGACGTCAGCCGTCCGACGCTGGAGATCCCGCTCGGCTCCTCCGCCTACAGGATCGAGAAAATGACGCCCGGCCGCTCCATCACCTGGGCGCGCGTGCCGGATTATTGGGGCAAGGACCTCGCGGTCAATGTGGGCCGCAACAATTTCGACCGCGTCCATTACGAATATTACTTCAACGAGGACGCCGCCTGGGAAGCCTTCAAGAAGGGCGGCCAATACGACTACAAGCAGGAGAACCGCGCCCAGCGCTGGGCCGAGCAGTATAATTTCCCCGCCGTCACGCGCGGCGACGTGGTCAAGGCCTCGTTCCCCTATCATGCGGTGGGGCGGATGCAGGGCTATTTCATGAACACGCGCCGAGCCAAGTTCCAGGATCCGCGCGTGCGCCAGGCGCTGAGCTACGCCTTCGATTTCGAATCGGCCAACCGGCTCCTGTTCTTCAACCAGTACAAGCGCATCGAAAGCTATTTCGCCGGCAACGAGCTGCAATTGCAGGGCCCGCCCACCGAGGCCGAGAAGGCCATCCTCGACACGGTCAAGGACCGGCTTCCCGCCGAGGCGCTGACGCAGGCCTTCAAGGCCCCCGTCTACGACACGCCGCAATCGACGCGCGAGAACCTGCGCATGGCGCTGAAGCTGTTCGCCGAGGCCGGCTGGACGCTGAAGAACAACCGGCTGGTCGACGCCAAGGGCGAGCCCTTCACCATCGAGTTCCTCAACGACAGCCCGGCCTTCGAGCGGGTCAACAACCTCTTCATCCAGAACCTGAAGAAGATCGGCGTCGGCGCCACGTCGCGCATGGTCGACGCCTCGCAATACCAGGCCCGCGTCAACGATTTCGACTATGACGTGATCAACGGGCTGATCGCGCAGACCGCCTCGCCCGGCAACGAGCAGCGCGACATGTGGGGCTCGGCCGCGGCCGACGTCAAGGGCAGCCGCAACTACGCCGGCATCAGGAACCCGGCCATCGACGCGCTGATCGACAAGGTGATCTACGCCACGGACCGCGACGGGCTGGTCGCGGCCACCCATGCGCTCGACCGGGCGCTCTTGTGGAATTATTACGTCATCCCGCAATGGTATTCCGACACGATGAACGTCGCCTACTGGAACAAGTTCGGCATGCCGGAGCGCCAGCCGGACTATGTCGGCATCGACCCGATGTCCTGGTGGGTCGACCCGGCCAAGGCGACGAAACTCAAGCCCGGCGCCGAGTGATGGCGGCGCTGCGCATGGACCGCCGCGGCTTTCTGGGGCTGCTGGGCGGCGCGGCGGCGGCCGGCTTCGCGCCCAAGGCCCTCGCCGCCCTGCCGCAGGGCGAGGCGCTGCACGGGCTCTCCACCTTCGGCGCGCTGAAATACGCCGCCGATTTCGCCCATTTCGACTACGCCAGCCCGGACGCGCCCAAGGGCGGGACCTTCCGCCTCGCGCCCTCGTCGTGGCAGTGGAACCAGAACGTCCAGACCTTCAACACGCTCAACACGCTGACCTTCATGGGCGACGCGCCGCCGCGCATGGAGCTGACCCATGACAGCCTGATGGTCCCGGCGCTGGACGAGCCGGACGCCGTCTACGGCCTCATCGCCGAAAGCGTGACGCTCACGGGCGACAGCGCCCTGTTCCGCCTGCGCAAGGAGGCGCGCTTCCACGACGGCGCGCCGGTGACGGCCGAGGACGTGGCCTTCACCTATCGCACGCTGAAGGAGAAGGGCCATCCGGCGCTGCGCCAGTCGCTGGCCGCGCTCGTCAAGGCGGAAGCGGTCGAGGGCGCGGTGCGGCTCGTCTTCGCGCCCGGAAGCAGCGCCAACGCGGTGCTCGACGCGGTCGTCCTGCCGATCCTGTCGGAAAAATCCTTCGAGGGGCGCGATTTCGAGGCTTCGACCATGCGGCCGGTGCTGGGCTGCGGCCCCTATCGCGTCGGCCGCGCCGAGGCGGGGCAGAGCGTGGATTACGAGCGGGTGGAGGATTACTGGGCGCGCGACCTGCCCGCGCGGCGCGGCTTCAACCATTTCGACCATATCCGCATCGACTTCTACCGCGACCGCCAGCCGGAATTCGAGGCCTTCAAGAAGGGCGACATCGACTGGCGCGAGGAGACGGTGTCGCGCAACTGGGCGACCGGCTACGATTTTCCCGCCGTGCAGGAGAAGAAGATCGTCAAGCGCAGCTTCCCCAAGGAGAAGCGGCCGCTGATGCAGGCCTGGGCGCTGAACCAGCGCCGCGAGCGTTTTCGCGATCCGCGCGTGCGCGAGGCGGTGGGCCTGTGCTTCGACTTCGAATGGACCAACGCCAACCTGTTCTACGGGCTTTACACCCGCACGCAATCCTGCTTCAGCGGCTCGGATTTCGAGGCCAAGGGCGCGCCCTCGCCCGAAGAGCTCAAGATCCTCGACCGCTATCGCGACCGGCTGCCGGAGGCCGTGTTCGGCGAGGCCGCTCTCCAGCCCGTCTCGGACGGCACCGGGCGCGACCGGGCGCAGTTCGCCCGCGCCATCAAATTGTTGCAGGAGGCGGGCTTCGAGCGCCGCAACGGCCAGTTCCACGACAAGGGCGGCGCGCGCTTCGCGCTGGAGTTCCTGGTCGATTCGGACAGTTTCGCCCGCATCTACAATCCCTTCGTGCAGAAGCTGCGCGCCATCGGGATCGACGCCAGCCTGCGGCTGGTGGACCCGTCGCAATACCAGGCGCGGCTCAGGGATTTCGACTTCGACATGGCGGGGCTCGCCATGCAATTCGACGCCACGCCGACGGCGCAATCGCTGGCCGGCATGTTCGGCTCGGCGGCGGCGAAGACGCCGGGCAGCTACAACCTGCCCGGCATGGCGGACCCGGTCGTCGACGCGCTGATCGCCGAGGCGGGACGGGCGGCGACGCGGGAAGATCTGGTCGCCACGCTGCGCGCGCTCGATCGGTGCTTGCGTATCCGGCGCGACTGGATTCCAAATTGGAGTTCAGCGAATCACCTGGTCGCCTATTGGGATCGTTTCGGGTTCAGGGAGCCCAAGCCCGATTACGGCTTTCCGGTCGAGACGCTGTGGTGGACCAGGGCATGACGCCGGAACCATGCCCGCCAGAGACGAGACCGGACCGGAGCAGACGAGGGCGAAAGCTGTTGGCAAGCCGTGACACGACCATAGACCGCGCGACGGAAGCCGCCTGATGGGCGCCTATATCCTCCGCCGCCTGCTGTTGATGATCCCGACCATATTGGGCATCATGGCCATCTCCTTCGCCGTGGTGCAGTTCGCCCCCGGCGGCCCGGTGGAGCGGGTGATCGCGCAACTGTCCGGCCAGGGCGGCGACGCGCTCGACCGCCTGTCGGGCGGCGGCGGCGACGCCGGCCAGACCCATCTCGACAGCGGCGCCTCCAACTCCAAATATCGCGGCGCGCAGGGGCTGGACCCGCAATTCATCGCCAGCCTCGAAAAGCAGTTCGGCTTCGACAAGCCGCCGCTGGAGCGCTTCGGCCAGATGCTGTGGAACTATCTGCGCTTCGATTTCGGCCGCTCCTATTTCCGCGACATCAGCGTCATCGACCTGATCAAGGAAAAGATGCCGGTGTCGATCTCGCTCGGCCTGTGGCTGACCTTCCTGTCCTACGCCATCTCCATCCCGCTCGGCATCCGCAAGGCGATCAAGGACGGCTCGCGCTTCGACACCTGGACCAGCGCCGTCATCATCGTCGGCTACGCCATTCCGAGCTTCCTGTTCGCGATCCTTTTGATCGTGTTCTTCGCCGGCGGCTCCTTCTTCGACTGGTTCCCGCTGCGCGGGCTGACCTCGCCCGATTTCGCGCAGATGTCGCTCCTGGGCAAGATCGGGGACTATGTCTGGCACATGACGCTGCCCATCGCGGCGCTGGTGCTGTCGGCCTTCGCCACCACGACGCTCCTGACCAAGAACTCGTTCCTGGAGGAAATCCGCAAACAATATGTCGTCACCGCGCGCGCCAAGGGCCTGACCGAGAACCAGGTGCTCTATCGTCACGTGTTCCGCAACGCCATGCTGATCGTCATCGCCGGCTTTCCGGGCGCGTTCATCCACGCCTTCTTCACCGGCTCGCTGCTGATCGAGACCATCTTCTCGCTCGACGGGCTGGGCCTGCTCGGCTACCAGTCGGTGATCAACCGCGACTATCCGGTGGTGTTCGCCAATCTCTACATCTTCTCGCTGATCGGGCTTCTGGTCGGACTGCTGTCCGACCTCACCTATACGTGGATCGACCCGCGCATCGATTTCGACCGGAGGGACGTGTGATGGCCGAGGCCATGCTTTCCCCGGCCAACACGCCCGGCGGCTCGGCGCGGCGGCCGCTGCTGTCGCCGCTCAACAAGCGGCGCTGGCGCAACTTCAAGGCCAACCGGCGCGGCTACTGGTCGCTGTGGATCTTCCTGTTCCTGCTGCTGGCCGCCCTTTTCTCCGAATTCATCGCCAACGACCGGCCGATCCTCGTCTCCTACAAGGGCGAGCTGCTGGCCCCGGTGTTCGTGAACTACCCGGAGGAGAAATTCGGCGGCTTCTACGCCGTCACCGATTATCGCGACCCGGTGATCCAGGACGAGATCGCCCAGCACGGCTGGGCGCTGTGGCCGCCGATCCGCTATTCCTACAACACCGTCAACAACGAGATTCCCGAGGCCGCGCCCTCCAAACCCTTCTGGCTCTATTCCAAGGAGCAACGCTGCCAGCGCTATCCGCAAGGGGTGGGCGACCCCAATTGCCGCTTCGGCAATTTCAACCTGCTCGGCACCGACGACCAGGCGCGCGACGTCTTCGCCCGCGCGCTCTACGGCTTCCGCATCTCGGTGCTGTTCGGGCTGGTGCTGACCTTCTTCTCCGCCGTGGTCGGCGTGACGGCGGGCGCGGTGCAGGGCTATTTCGGCGGCTGGGTGGACCTGCTGTTCCAGCGCTTCATCGAGATCTGGTCGTCGATCCCGGTGCTCTACCTGCTTCTGATCATCGCGGCGATATTGCCGCCGGGCTTCTGGGTGCTCCTGGGCATCATGCTTTTGTTCTCCTGGGTGTCCTTCGTCGGCGTGGTGCGGGCCGAGTTCCTGCGCGCGCGCAATTTCGAATATGTCAACGCCGCCCGGGCGCTGGGCGTGAAGAACGCCACCATCATGTGGCGGCACCTCCTGCCCAACGCCATGGTGGCGACGCTGACCTTCCTGCCCTTCATCCTCAACGGCTCCATCACCACGCTGACCTCGCTCGATTTCCTCGGCTTCGGCCTGCCGCCCGGCTCGGCCTCGCTGGGCGAATTGCTGGCGCAGGGCAAGAACAACCTGCAGGCCCCGTGGCTGGGCATGACCGGATTCGTGGTGATCTCGCTGATGCTGTCGCTCCTGATCTTCATCGGCGAGGCGACGCGCGACGCCTTCGATCCGCGAAAGGCTTTCCAATGAGCGGGCCGACGAACAAGCCGCTGCTTTCGGTGCGCGACCTCTCCGTCGCCTTCCGCCAGGACGGCGTCGAGCGGCTGTCGGTCGACCGCGTCTCCTTCGACATCGCCGAGGGCGAGACGGTGGCGCTGGTGGGCGAATCGGGCTCGGGCAAGTCGGTCTCGGCGCTGTCGGTGCTGAAGCTGCTGCCCTATCCGGCGGCGAGCCACCCGTCCGGCGAGGTGCTGTTCAACGGCCGCGACCTGATGCAGGCCGCCGAGCCGGAGCTGCGCCGCGTGCGCGGCAACGACATCGCCATGATCTTCCAGGAGCCGATGACCTCGCTCAACCCGCTGCATTCGGTCGAGCGGCAGGTGGGCGAGATCCTGCGCGTGCATCAGGGCATGGGCGACCACGCCGCGCGCAAGCGCACGCTGGAGCTTCTGAACGAAGTCGGCATCCGCGAGCCGGAAAAGCGGCTCTCCGCCTATCCGCACCAGCTTTCCGGCGGCCAGCGCCAGCGCGTGATGATCGCGATGGCGCTCGCCAACAAGCCGAAGCTGCTGATCGCCGACGAGCCGACCACGGCGCTCGACGTGACGGTGCAGGCGCAGATATTGAAGCTTCTCGCCGGGCTGAAGGCCACGCATTCCATGTCGATGCTGTTCATCACCCACGATCTCGGCATCGTGCGCAAGATCGCCGACCGCGTCTGCGTGATGAGCAAGGGGCAGATCGTCGAAACGGGGCCGACGGCCAAAATCTTCGCCGATCCGCAGCATCCCTACACGAAGCACCTTCTCGCCGCCGAGCCCAAGGGCGAGCCGCCCGCCGCCGACCCGTCGGCCAAGACGGTGATGGAGGGGCGCGACATCAGGGTGTGGTTCCCGATCAAGAAGGGGTTCTTCCGCAAGACCGTCGACCATGTGAAGGCGGTGGACGGGATCGACGTGTCGCTGCGCGCCGGCCAGACGCTGGGCGTGGTGGGCGAATCGGGCTCCGGCAAGACCACGCTCGGGCTGGCGCTGTCGCGCATGATCTCGTCCAAGGGCGCGATCCATTTCGAGGGGCGCGACATCGCGAAATTCAGCTTCGCCGACATGCGGCCGCTCAGGCGCGAGATGCAGATCGTGTTCCAGGACCCGTTCGGCTCGCTCAGCCCGCGCATGACCATCGCCGACATCATCGCCGAGGGGCTTCTGGTGCACGAGCCCAAGCTTTCGGCCGAGGCGCGCGACGGCCGCGTGGTCGCGGCGCTCAACGAGGTGCAGCTCGATCCCGCGACGCGTTTCCGCTATCCGCACGAATTCTCCGGCGGCCAGCGCCAGCGCATCGCCATCGCGCGCGCGCTGGCGCTCAACCCGAAATTCGTCATGCTGGACGAGCCGACCTCGGCGCTCGACATGAGCGTGCAGGCCCAGGTGGTCGATCTTCTGCGCGCATTGCAGAAGAAGCACGATCTCGCCTATCTATTCATAAGCCACGATCTGAAAGTGGTGCGGGCGCTGGCCAATGACGTGCTGGTGATGCGCAACGGCAAGGCGGTGGAATATGGACCGGCGGCGGAGATTTTCTCCGCGCCGAAAACCGATTATACCAAGGCGCTCATGGCGGCGGCCTTCCGCATGGAGACCGTCGAGGGAGGAGGAGTGAAGCAATGACCGAGACCAAGGGAAACATCCTGCTGGCGATCACCGACTGGGACCCGGAGGGCTGGCTGAAGGCGTTCAAGGAACACGCGCCCGACCGCCGCATCGTCACCGAGCGGGCGGAGAACGACCCCTCCATCGACTATGCGCTGGTGTGGAAGCAGAAGCCGGGCTCGCTCGCCAACCTGCCCAATCTCAAGGTGATTTTTTCCCTCGGCGCGGGCGTGGACCATGTGTTCCGCGACGATCAGATCCCGGACGTGCCGCTGGTGCGCATCATCTCCGACGACCTCACCATGCGCATGACCGAATATGTGGTCTGGCAGGTGCTGGATCACCATCGCCTCGGCCCGCGCTATCGCCGCCAGCAGCAGAACCGCAACTGGCACGAGGATCGCCGCCAGCCCGCCGCGCATGAGGTGACGGTGGGCGTGATGGGCCTCGGCGTGCTCGGCCGCGACGCGGCGGAGAAGCTCAAAAATCTCGGCTTCAACGTCACCGGCTGGAGCCGCCGCCCGCACGAGATCGACGGCGTCCGCACCTATCACGGCAAGGAGGGCTTTGCGCAGTTCCTGAAGACGCCGGATATTTTCGTCTGCCTGCTGCCGCTGACGCCGGACACCAAGGGTGTCCTCTCCATGTCGATGTTCGCGCAGCTCAAAAGCGACGGCCCGCTCGGCGCGCCGGTGCTGATCAACGCCGGGCGCGGCGCGCTACAGAACGAGGCGGATATCCTCGCCGCGCTCGACCGCGGGCTTCTGTCGGCCGCCTCGCTCGACGTGTTCAACCAGGAGCCGCTGCCGGCCGACAGCCCGCTATGGACGCATCCCAAGGTGACGATCACCCCGCATGCGGCGGCGAGCTCGTCCGCCACGGCGCTCGCGCCGCAGATCATGCGGCAGATCGAGGCCTTCGAGCGCGATGGCACGCTGGAGCATGTGGTGGACCGATCCACCCAGTATTAAGCCGCGATCCTAATCGCCCCGTCCTCGCCGACCGTCACCCGACGGCCGGCGAGTTGCTTTTGCGCCTCGCGGTCGAGTTCGACGGCGATGGGGACGGCGTGGCCCATCTCGCGCGCCACGATGAGGCCAAGGAGCAGGATCGCGTCCGGCTCGTGCAGCACCAGCGCCGCCGGCGCGAGGCCGGCATGGACCAGCTCCAAGAGCACCGCCGCCGCCGAGGACGAGCCGATGGTTCCGGGCAGGCAGAGCACGCGGCCGGCGATGCTCAAGCCATGCTGAGGATGGCGCACGTCGGCGATGCGGCCGGTCCTGGGGTCGACGCCGCCCCAGAAGCTGATCGGCGCGGAAAGCACCAGCGCCTCCGCCTCGCCGCCCTGTCCGGCGACCAGAATGGACGTTTCCAGTGCGCTCATGCCGCATCCCTTTCAAAGATCGGGCGGCCCGCCACCGCGCTTTCCACGCATTCCTCCAGCGAGCCGTAGAGCACGCCGTAGCCGGTGTTGCCCGGCGCGTAATGGGCGAACTTGCCGGAATTGGTCATCAGCACCGCGTCATCCTTAGCCGGCAAAATAGGCGTCACCACCACGCAGGTGTCGGCGACGATGACGACGCCGGACCGCTCCAGCCGGCTCCTGCGGCCGTCCTTCTCCAGCTCGCTAAGCGTGTGGCGGCCGGTGCAGGCGTAGAGGGGCGCGGCAAGTTTTCGGCCGGCGATGGCGCGCTCCAGCCGGTCGAATTCGGCGACGGAGAGATGCGGGCTGCCGATGGCCACCGCGTCGATATGGTCGACCGGGCCGACCGTCGAGAGCCGCTTGCGCGTCTCCGCGACCATGGCCGGGGTCACGCGGATGACACCGGCGGGCTTGCGATGGCCGAGCGCGGTTTCGAGGTCCGGCGCTTCCGGCGTCACGCCCGCAACGTGGAACAGCCCCACCGCGCCGGAGGAGGCCGACGCCGCGCCGAAGGCTTTCAGCGCGTCCTCGTCGGGATGGACGGATGCGCCGGCGACGACGCCGATCTCGGCGCCCACGCTGCGCCCGAACAGGTTGCCGAGGATCGGCCACGCCACTTCGGAGGCGAGAAAGGCCGGATCGAGCGCGGAAATGTCGAACACCACGCTCGCGCGGCGGTTTTCCGCCCGGTGCAGGCCGTAATCCGGCGCGCGGCCGGCGATGGCGCAGGCGATGTCGAGAAAATCGCCATAGCGGTTGGTGCGCGCGCCGAGCACCGAGTTGCAGAACACCACGGCGTTGGATTCGCCCCAGGCCACGTCGGTCCCCTGTCGCGGGCGGTGGCCGGCCTGATAGGGCGCGCAGGTCCATGTCGGCTCGCAGCCGAGCTTTATATAGGCGCGCATCATGCGCTTCGCCATATCCGCTTCGTGAGCCGGCAAAAGATTGCGCGAGCAGCCCGTGAGATCGATGGAGCCGACATTGAGCGTCGCCCGCACTTTCACCCGCGCGCCGCCCTCGAACAGCCTTTCGGCGAAGAGCGTGCCGCTGTCGCCGTGATAGAGCGCGCCGTCGATATGGGCTGAGGCGATAGGGATCAGCCGCGGCGCGCCCATCAGCCGCGCCGTGTCGGCGACGATGCGCATGGCCATGGCCGCGCCCGCGCCGTGCTCGCCGGCGGCTATCGCCCGTTCTTCATGGCTCAATGTCAGCGCCACGCCTGATCTCCTTGCGCATGGTGATGGAGGTGATTCGATCATAGCCCGGATGGGCCGTCTCCGCGACGGCGCGATAGAAGCGCTTCCCGAACAGCGCGCGGTTGCGGGAAAGCTCCACGCGGACCTGCAATTCGATTGCCGGCTTTCCGCGCGCCACGGCTTCGTCCTCGGCTTTCTGCATCAGCCGCCCGCCGACGCCGCGCCCCTCGAAGGCGGGCGCGACGGCGAGCTTGCCGAGATAGAAGCCGTCCGGCGTTTCCCGGATGAAAACGCAGCCGGCCGGTTCGCCGTCGAGAAAGGCGACGAAGCCGGTTTCCTCCCCGGCCTTCCGCCGCAGGCTTTCGGCCGTCAGGAGATGCGCCGAGGACGGCGGATCGATCACGCCGTCCATCGGGGCGAAGGCGTTGCGGATCGGCGTCAGCAGCGCATCCCATTGGCTGAAATCCGCGCCGATGGGCGCGATATGGAGCGCGGTCATCGGGGTTTGCGCGCCTTGTAGCGGATGGTCTCGAAACGCACGGTCAGCGCGTTATAGAGCAGCAGGCGGCCGATCAGCGGATCGCCGACGCCAGCGACGAGCTTGATCACCTCCATCGCTTGCAGGCTGCCGATCACGCCCGGCAGCACGCCCAGAACGCCCGCCTCGGCGCAGGTCGGCACGGAGCCGGCCGGCGGCGCTTCCGGGAAAAGGTCGCGATAGGACGGGTTGGGCGCGCCGTCGGGGCCGGTTTCATAGGGCTTCAGCACCGTCACCGTGCCGTCGAAGCGGCCGATGGCCGCCGTCACCAGCGGGCGGCGCGCGGCGGCGGCCGCATCGGCCAGCACGTAACGCGTCGAGAAATTGTCGGAGCCGTCCACCGCCAAGTCGTAAGCCGCGATCAGCGCCTCGGCGTTGTCCGCATCGAGTCGAATCGGATGGGTTTCGACTTTCACATGCGGGTTGATGCGGGCGATGGATGCGGCGGCGCTCTCCACCTTGGTCCGGCCGACGCTCTCCGTGTCGTGGATCACCTGCCGCTGGAGATTGGACAGCGACACGGTGTCGTCGTCGACGACGCCGAGCGTTCCCACGCCCGCCGCCGCCAGATATTGCAGCACCGGCGCGCCCAGCCCGCCCGCGCCCACCACCAGCACGCGCGCCGCCTTCAGCTTCTGCTGGCCCGGCCCGCCGATCTCCGGCAGCACGATGTGGCGCGCATAGCGTTCGAGTTCGTCCGAGGAAAAGGGTTTCGTGTTCATGCCGAGACCATATTCTTCCGCCCGCGCGCTGTCAGCCGCGATGATGTCACAATCGGGTTAGCTGCCCGCCCGAGACGTGGAAAAACTGCGCCTCGCCCTCCAGCGCCTCGAACAGCGCCCGGTCGGTGCCGGTCATGAAGGCCTGCCCGCCGAGATCGTGCAGGATGGCGAACAAAGCCGCGCGGCGGCCGGGATCGAGATGGGCGGCGATTTCGTCCAGCAGCAGCACCGGGGCCATGCCCGAAAGCTCGCCCGTCAGCCGGGCATGGGCGAGCACCAGGCCGATCAGCAGCGCCTTCTGCTCGCCGGTGGAGCAGAGCGCGGCCGGCATCGCCTTGGGCCTGTGCTGGACCAGGAAATCGGTGCGGTGCGGGCCGTCGAGGGTGCGCCCCGCCGCGCGGTCGCGGGCGCGGCCGTCGCGCAGGTTGCGGCGAAAATCCTCCTCCAGATCGAGCGCCGCCTCGACGCCGATGCGGCTTTCGAGCCCGCCTTCCAGAAAACAGTCGGCCTTGGGGAACGGCCCTTCCGCCGGCAGGCGCTCGATCATGGCCGCGATCAGCCGCATGGCCTCGGCGCGGGCGGCGGCGATGGCCGTGCCCAGCTCCGCCATCTGGCTTTCGATGGCGTCGAGCCAGCGGTCGTCCTGATTGCCGTCGGAGAGCAGCCGGTTGCGGCTGCGCATCGCCTTTTCGTAATCGAGCACGCGCTTGCCGTGCTGCGTGTCGATGGCGAGCACCATGCGGTCGAGAAAGCGCCGCCGCTCCGACGCGCCGCCGGTGAAAAGCCCGTCCATCGACGGGACGATCCACAGGATGCGGGCATAGTCGAGCAGGTCCTCGGCCGAGGCCGGCGCGCCGTTGACGCGCACCTTGCGGCCGCCCTCGCCTGCGCCGGCGGTGCCCGTGCCGATCTCGGCCTCGCCATAGAGCGCGCAGTCGAGCGTGGCGTGGATGGCGAAGCCGTCATGCCCGCCCGCGCGCGCCACGTCGTCATAGGCGGCGCGGCGCAGCCCGCGGCCGGGCGACAGGAACGACACCGCCTCGATGAGATTGGTCTTGCCCGCGCCGTTCTCGCCCGTCAGCGCCACCGGGCCGGGGCCGAGCGGCAGGTTCAGCTCCGCATAGTTGCGGAAGCCGACAAGCTTAAGCCGCCGGATCGACACGCGATCCGGGCGGCTTTCATTCGGCGCGGTTATAGGCACTGGCTATTCTTAGACCCGCATCGGCATGAGGACATAAAGCACGTCCTCGTCGCCCGTGTCGCGCACCAGCGTCGGCGAGCCGGCGTCGGTCAGCATGAAGACGGCTTCCGAACCGGAAAGCTGGCTGGTGATGTCGAGCAGATATTTGGAGTTGAAGCCGATATCGAGCGGCTCGGCGGCGTAATCGGCGGCCAGCTCGTCCGTGGCGCTGCCCGAATCGGGGTTGTTGACGGTGAGCGTGAGCTGCCCGTCGGCGATGGAAAGCTTCACGGCGCGGCCGCGCTCGCTGGAGATGGTCGAGACGCGGTCGACGGAAGCGGCGAAATCCTGCCGGCCGATGGTGAGCTTCTTGTCGTTGCCGGTGGGGATCACCCGCTGGTAATCGGGGAAGGTGCCGTCGATCAGCTTGGAGGTGAGCACCACCGAGCCGACCGTGAAGCGGATTTTTGCGTCGGAAAGCTCGACCGTCACGACGACGTCGGGCGCGTCGACCAGCTTCTGCAACTCGGCCACCGTCTTGCGCGGGATGATGACGCCCGGCATGCCTTCGGCGCCCGACGGCGCTTCCAGCTCGGCGCGGGCGAGGCGGTGGCCGTCGGTGGCGACCGCGCGCAGCTTCAGCGCGCCGTCGCTCTCGATGGCGTGGAAGAAGATGCCGTTGAGGTAATAGCGGGTCTCTTCCGTCGAAATCGCGAATTGGGTGCGGTCGATGAGGCGCTTGAGCGCCTGCGCCTCGATGCGGAAGGAATGGGTGAAGGAGCCGGCCGTCAGTTCCGGGAAATCCGATTGCGGCAGGCATTGCAGGCGGAAGGAGGACTTGCCGGAAATCACCGACATGGAGCCGCCGTCCGGGTTGGTGGCGAGCATCACCTCGGCCCCGTCGGGCAGCTTGCGCACGATGTCGTAGAGAAGATGCGCGGGCACCGTGGTCGCGCCGGCCTGCTCGACCATGGCGGCGGTGGCCTCGTTGACCTCGAGGTCGAGGTCGGTGGCCTTGAGCGCAAGGCTCGCGCCCTCGGCCTGCAGCAGCACGTTCGACAGGATCGGAATCGTGTTGCGGCGCTCCACGACGCGGTGGACGTGGTTGAGGGATTTCAGGAGGTTGGATCGCTCTAGGGTGACACGCATCTTCAAACGCACTCGCTGGCTGGACAGGCGGCGAAGCAATCCATCGCCCGTCGACAGGGGGCCTTAAGGCTCTTTTCGGGCTGTTAAAGTGGCAGAACTTGGGCCCCAAAAGCAAGCCCGCGCCGCATCGCAAAACGATGCGGCGCGGGCTTTTTAACCAATATCCACTGGATCAGGCGGCCTGATCGTTGATGAGGCGCTTCAAAAGCTCCAGCTCCTGGGCGAGCTTGGTGTCCGCGCCGACCAGGTCCTCGATCTTGCGCACGGCGTGCAGCACGGTCGTGTGGTCGCGCCCGCCGAAGCGGCGGCCGATCTCGGGCAGCGAGCGCGGCGTCATCATCTTGGCCAGATACATCGCCACCTGGCGCGGCTTGACGATGGTGCGCGTGCGGCGGTTGGACAGGAGATCCTGCTTGGAGACGTTGTAATGGCGCGCCACGATGCGCTGGATCTCCTCGATGCGGATGCGCTTCGGCTCGCCGGCGCGGGTCAGGTGGCCCAGAAGCTCGTCGACGCGGTCGATGGAGAGGTTCGGCTCGAAGGACTGGCGGAACAGGAGCTGGTTGAACGCGCCTTCGAGCTCGCGGCCCGATCCGGTGACGGTGCGGGCGACATGGGACAGGATGTCCTCGCCGATGTCGAGCGCCGGCTCCTCCATGCGGGCGGCGTCGAGGCGGCGGCGCAGCATTTCGAGCCGCATGTCGTAATCGGGCGCCGCCACTTCCAGCGCCACGCCGCCCTGGAGGCGCGAGCGCACGCGCACGTCGAGCGATTCCAGCTCCGACGGGGCGCGGTCGGCGGCGACCACCACCTGTCTGGCGCTGTCGAGCAGCGTGTTGAGGAGATGGCAGAATTCGTGCTGAATCGACTTGCCCTGCAGAAACTGCATGTCGTCGATGACGAGAAGGTCGATGTCGCGGAGCTGCTCCTTGAAGGAGAGCGCGTTGTTGTCGCGGATGGCGGTGGCGAAGCGCCACATGAAATATTCGGCCGTCAGATACACGACGCGGGCCTTTTCCTGCCGCTGCAGGGCTGCGGCGGCGATGGCCTGTAGAAGATGCGTCTTGCCCAAGCCGACCGAGGCGTGGATGAAGAGCGGGTTGAAGCGCACGGCGCTGGAGCCGGCTTCGGCGATGGTGCGGGCGGCGGCGAGCGCCACGCGGTTCGAGGCGCCGTCGACAAACGTGTCGAAAGTGTAGCGCGGATCGAGCGGGGAGCCGAGCACCGCGCCGGTGGCGGCCGCGCTTTCGGCGACCACGGCCGAGCCGCGCTTTTCCGACGGGGCCTGGCCGGCGATCTGGCCGATGGGGAAGACGCTCTTTTCGCGCAGAGCGGGCTGGCGCGGCTCGGCCGCCTCGCCCGTTTCGGCGGGGGCGGCGGGGCGCACCACGCGGCTCACGCCGCGCACCACGACCTCGACCTTGAGGATCTGCGGGTGCTCCTCCTGCCACAGCTCGGTCAGCAGGTCGGAATAATGATTGTTGATCCAGGAGCGCAGGAAGGCCGTCGGGACCGACAGGCGCACGATGCTTCTGGAAATCTCGTCGAGCTTGAGGCGCCCGAACCAGCTCGAATAGATCTCGCCGCCCACGCGGGCCTTGAGCTTGGCCGTCAGGCGCTCGAAGGCGTCTTCGCCGGCGTTGTCTCCGATCATCAGGCTTTTCTCGCTTCCGGTGGCGGAAGATCCGTGGATACGGTTCGCATGCGCGTCATCACCCATTGTCGCCGTTACCTTGCCGCTCATCATAGCCATCGTCTCTCGCCTGCCTTCACATGCCACGCGCCGTTGTCGGCGCTTGTCGTTGCTCCCGCGGGCCCCTTTCGCTTCATGCGCGGGACGCCGTCCAGGTACTCACTTCACGGTATTCACTCATCGACCTTCGACAGGCCGCACTCAACACGAACGGTCCTCGCGGGACCGAAGGATACTCCCTTTCCGCAACCCGATTGCGACTCACAACACTTATAGGGAGGCTGATCGCCCGGAACACCGCGGACAACAACCATTCATGCGGGGGCAGCCCGCCGAAACCGGCGTTCCGGTTAATGAATGGTTAGCAACCAACCCGGAGGGACGAAACGCCGTCGGCCAGAACGCCACCCATCGCAGGCCGCGACGGCCCGCGCCGAAACCGGCACGATGTGAAGCTAGCTACGGGCCAGCGGCCCGCCCCTCTTGATGGACTGACTTTAGCGAAGCCCCGCCGCAAAGGGCAAGCGGGCGGAGGGCGGATTTTTCCGCAGAAAAGACTTGCGCGGGGCGAAGGGCGGGGGAGGGAATCGGACGCCGGCGAAGTAAGGCGTTGGGATTCAAGGCCTTTGGGAAAAGGCTCTCGGCGGGAGTCCCGATCTGTTCCGCTTGAAAATAAATTTTAAAAAAATGCTTGACTCAAAAGGCCGTCCGAGTCCGGCGTCGGGGCCTGTGGATAAGTCTGGATAATGTTTTGTAACACCTTGAAAAGATGAACAAATTCACCCCCGCCTCATTTAGCGGAAAACGGGAAAAATCCCTTCCGCCCTGAAAAATAACCACAATCCGGGACGGGCGGGAAAGTCGATTTTCCGGACGGAAAATATGTAAAGCAAAAGCCCGGCTGGAGGACCAGCCGGGCTTTTTAGAACGGGTAAAAAGATGCGTTCCGCCGATCAGGCGGAGAGCGCCTTCACGCGCTGGGCGAGGCGGGAAACCTTGCGCGACGCGGTGTTCTTGTGCAGCACGCCCTTGGAGGCGGCGCGCATCAGTTCCGGCTCGGCGGCCTTGAAGGCCAGCTCCGCGGCGGACTTGTCGCCGGCCTGCAGCGCGTCTTCGAGCTTGCGGACGAAGGTGCGCACGCGCGAGCGGCGCGACTTGTTGATCTCGGTGCGGGCGGCGATCTTGCGCACCGCCTTCTTGGCCGAAGGAGTATTGGCCATAGTGCCTCTCTTTTCTGTCAGCAATGCCTGCGGAGTGCCGCCGCGGGCGCAAAGTCATCGAGGCGGCCCATGACAGGCCGCCGATCCGTGGGCGGGCTTATAGATCAGCTTTCCGCCCACGTCAACGTGGATTCTGCCCGCCAAAGCCGCCAAATGCCCGATTTCCGGCCCGCGGGCGCGCGGTTCAGCGGTTGCGGAAGGCGGGCTTGCGCTTTTCGACGAAGGCCGCCATCCCCTCCTTCTGGTCCTCGGTGGCGAAAAGCGAATGGAACAGGCGCCGCTCGAAGCGCAGCCCCTCGTCCAGCGTCGTCTCATAGGCGCGGTTGACCGCCTCCTTGGTCATCAGCACGGCGGTGCGCGAGAAGGAGGCGATGCGGGCGGCGGCCTTGAGCGCCTCGCCCAGAAGCTCCTCCGGCGCCACGACGCGCGAGACGAGGCCGGCGCGCTCGGCTTCCGCGGCGTCCATCATGCGGCCGGTCAGGCACATGTCCATGGCCTTGGACTTGCCGACATAGCGCGTGAGGCGCTGCGAGCCGCCCATGCCGGGCATGACGCCGAGCGTGATCTCGGGCTGGCCGAAGCGGGCCGTGTCGGCGGCGATGATGAAATCGCACATCATGGCCAGTTCGCAGCCGCCGCCGAGCGCATAGCCCGCCACCGCCGCGACGACGGGCTTGCGCACCCGGTCCACGCGCCGCCAGCCGGCGAACATGTCGTCGAGATAGGCGGAGACGAAATCGATCGGCTGCATCTCCTTGATGTCGGCGCCGGCGGCGAAGGCCTTTTCCGAGCCGGTCAGCACCACGGCGCCCACGGCCGGATCGGCGTCGAAGGCTTCGAGCGCGGCGGTCAGCTCCGCCAGCACCGTCCGGTTGAGCGCGTTGAGCGCCTGCGGCCGGTTGAGCCGGACCAGGCCGACGCCGTCGTCCCGCGTTTCGACGATGATGGTTTCATGAGCCGTTTCCTGCGCCATAAAAGATCCTCCTGACGTTTCGCCGCGCAAACTGGACCGGCGCGGCCGGTTTGGCAAGGTTCACGCCTGGCAGGCGGCGCAGAAAAAGGTGGAGCGGCCGGACTGGACCGCGCGCTCCACCGCGCCCCCGCAGCCCGGCGCGCGGCACGGCTCCCCTTCCCGCCCGTAGACGGAAAAGGAATGCTGGAAATAGCCGAGCGCGCCGTCGGCGTGGATAAAATCGTTGAGCGTCGAGCCGCCGGCGGCGATGGCGTCGGCGATGACGGCGCGGATCGCGACGGCGAGCCGGTCGAGGGTTCCGGCGTCACCGGCGATCGAGCCGGCGGGGCGCATCGGCGACAGGCCGGCGCGCCACAGCGCCTCGCAGACATAGATATTGCCGAGGCCGGCGATCAGCCGCTGGTCGAGAAGCGCCGCCTTGAGCGGGGCGCGCCGGCCCTCGAACAGGGATTGGAGCAGCGGGCCGGACAGGCTGTTGCCGGTCGGCTCCACGCCGAGCCCGCGCAGGAGCGGATGGTTTTGGAGCCCGCCGGCTTCCGCGAACAGCATGAAGCCGAAGCGGCGCGGATCGTTGTAGATCACGCGGGCCTGCCCGCCATTGGCGCGAGAAAGATGGAAGACGACATGGTCGTGCGCGCCGTTCTTGGAGCGGGCGTGGTGAAAGTCGCCCGGCGTCCCGTCCTCCCCTTCGGCCTCGATGCGGAAAGAGCCGGACATGCCGAGATGGCTGATCAGCGTCAGCCCGTCGTCGAGATGGAGGAGCAGATATTTGGCGCGGCGCGCCAGCGCCTCGACGCGGCGGCCCTGCAGCCGCTCGGCGAAGCGTTCGGGAAAGGGAAAGCGCAGGTCGGGCCGGTTGCGCTCCACCCTTTCGATCACGGAGGCTTCCATGACGGGCTGCAATCCACGGCGCACCGTTTCGACTTCGGGCAATTCGGGCATGACGGTTTCCTCACGCGCGGACGCCGCGCTCGCGTCCCCTATATCGGGACGAAAGGCCAGGAAGGCAAGCGCTCAGCAGCTCGCGCAGGGAATGGAGTTGGTGTAGCGCGGCGCGAGGAAATAGGTCTCGCGCATCGGCAGGCTCTTGAACACCCAGGCGTTGATGGGGCTGTAGTCCAGCTCCACGTCCACCCGCACGTAAAAGGCCGTCTCGGCGATCAGCGCCTTGGGCAGGTCGGCCGGGTCGCCCGCGTTGTCCGCCATGCCGGCGGTGTTGGAGCGCGACCACAGGACCTTGGGCTCGAGATTGTTCTTGGCCGCCGTCCCCTGCACCTGGATGGCGGTGATGCGGATATGCGGCTGGCTGCGCCTGTAGGGCAGGAGCGTGGTGGCGCCGATGGCGAACATGTCGTCGAGATCGGCCGGCGCGACCGAGAATTGCCGCGCCACGAGATCGGCCACGACGCTGGCCGAGCGCGACATCTTCTTGTTGACGTCGAGCCCGTCGGCGAGGTCGGTGGCGCCGAGATAGAGCACCAGCAGTACGGGCACGACGATGGCGAATTCGATCGCGCTCACCGCCCGCCGGTCGCGTAAGAAGCTTCGGATCAGGCGCAAGGCTGCGTTCATAGCGGGAAAGGCTCGTTCTGCCAGGTGAGGGTGGCGAAAAGCGGCAGCTCGGCGCTAGTGTAGCCGCTCTTGGCCAGCGACAGCACGTCGGTGATGACCGGCCAGCGATAGAGCACGTTGAGCTGGTTGATGGCGGAGGTCCCGCCCGCCGACACGCTCGTGCTGGCCAGATGGCCGGTGGCGTCGAGGATGCCGGTGGTGGGCACGGCGGAGAAATTGGCGTAGCTGGCGAGGCTGACGCTGAGGCCGGGGCAGCCGGCGCTGACCATGAACTGGATTTTCTGGCACAAGGCGGCGCGGACCGCGGCGCTGGTGGCGTCGGCGGGGCGCATCTCGCCGGTCTGCAGGTCGCGCGCCACCTCCTCGGTGGCGTTGGCCAGCACCTGGCGGGCGGCGAAGCTGACGCCGATCTCCACCAGCGCGAAGAAGATGACCAGGAACGGGATGACGAGCAGCGCGAATTCGATCGACACGGAAGCGGCGCGCGCGCCGCGAAAGCGCGAAACTGCGATATTCCCCTGCAACAAGCCCATCGTCATGCGCCCCCAACGCTTCGGACGGATTGATAGACCATTTCCGCCGCAAGCGGAAAGCGTTTTCAGCGGCGGCGCATCAGATTAGCGAAGGCTTATTTGCCGTCGGGCGCCTTCATCGTCACGCAATAGGGCGTGCAGGACAGCGTCTGCACGTTGCCCTGGCGGTAGATCTGCGTCGTGCCGGGGCCGGTGCGGGCGACGATCACCTGGCTGTCGAGGATGGGCGCGCCGCCCTTGTCCATGACCACGATGTTGGTGACGCCGAAATCCTTGCCGGTCAGCACGATGGTGCGCGCATCCTGCACCACGGCGTCGGCGATGGCCGGATTGCCGATGACGACCGTGTCGGCCGGACGCGCCAGCCGCAGCACATGCGCCTGGTCCGCCTCCAGCCGGATGGCCTCGCCCGCCTGCGCGCTCTGCGCGGCGAGCCCTAAAGCCAGCGCGCCAAAAAGACCGATGAGCCGAAACTTGCTGCGCGACACCGCCAACCCCCGATTGAAAAGTGAGCGGATTGTGCGCCGGATTGGTGAAGGAAGGCTTAATCGCGGGCGCGGATTCGGCTTCGGTTAACCAAGGGCGGCGCGGAGATTTCGTTAACCATGTTCGTTAAGCCGGGCCAAAGGGACCGGGCCTATAGTCGGCTTCATTCAGGGGATCGGTTTCGCAGGACGCGCCGAAGGAGTGACCATGCCGGCATTGATGACGCGCTTTCTCAAAAACCGGGCGGGGGCCACGGCGATCGAATATGCGCTGATCGGCACGCTGATCTCCATCGTCGTCATCGGCGGCTTCACCCTGCTCGCCAACACCGTCGGCCAGCGCTACAACGACGTCGCCGCGCAGGTGCAGCAGGTTTCGGAGCACTAGGCCATGGCCGCAGCCGCCGCGGCCCTGATGGGCCTGATCTTCGCCGGCGCCATGGCGACGGCCATTATCTCCGACATCGCCTCCATGACCATCCGCAACCGCGTCTCGCTGGCGCTGGTCGCGGGCTTCGTCCTGCTCGCGCCGCTCGTCGGCCTGCCGCTGCCGCTCTATGGCTGGAACCTCGCCGCCGGCGCGCTGATGCTGGCCGTCACCTTCGGCTGCTTCTGCATCGGCGCCATGGGCGGCGGCGACGCCAAGCTGATCGCCGCCACGGCGCTGTGGCTGGGCTTCGACCCCAGCCTCGCCGATTACCTGGTGCGGGCCGCGCTTCTGGGCGGGGCGCTGACGCTGGTCCTGCTCGCCTACCGGCGCATGCCCTGCCCGGCGCTGGCCGGCCGCTACGCCTTCCTGCGGACGCTGGCGCGCAAGGATGTCGGCGTGCCCTATGGCGTGGCGCTGGGGGCGGCCGGATTGTGGACCTTTCCGCATGCGCCTGTAGGCGCGGCGGTCCTGCGCCTGCTCGGCCTGTGAGCCGCGCCTCAACTTTCTTATGCGCATAAGATTATATTAACCATAATTACACGATTGCCGGTGCATTTTCGCAGCACGTTTCACACGACGTGACGATTTGCGGGGCGCATAGGGATGAAATCAGCTCGACTCCTGATCCTGGGCGTGGCGGTGCTCACCGCCGCCGGGGCCGGCTATATGGCCATGCATCTGGCCGCGCCGCCGCCCGCGCCCGTCGTCGTCGCCGCGCCCGCCGCGCCGCAGATGAAGCTCGAGGACGTGCTGGTGGCGACCGAGGACCTGCCGGTCGGGGCGGAGCTGACCTCGCAGATGCGCTGGCAGGCCTGGCCCGCCGACGCCGTCACCGAGGGCTACATCACCCGCGCCGCCGAGCCCGACGCCATCACCAAGCTCAACGGGGCCACGGTGCGGCTGCAGCTCTTTCCGGGCGAGCCCATCCGCAAGGCCAAGCTGATCGGCCCCGGCCAGAGCTTCATGTCGTCGATCCTGCCGCCGGGCATGCGCGCCATCGCCACGCAGATCAACGCCGAAAGCTCCGCCGGCGGCTTCATCCTGCCCAACGACTTCGTCGACGTCATCATGACGCGGCGCAAGCCGGACGCGGGGGCCACCAACACGGTCGCGCCCTTCACCACCGAGACGGTGCTGCAGAACGTGCGGGTGCTGGCCATCGACCAGACCATCCAGGAAGACGAGAAGGGCCACAAGGTGATGGTGGGCCAGACGGCGACGCTGGAGCTTTCGCCCGAGCAGGCCGAGATCATCACCGCCGCCCAGCAGATGGCCGATAGGCTGACGCTGGCGCTGCGCTCGACGCACGACGTCGACGACAAGAACATCAAACAGGCCGATTACCTTGTGTCCTCGCCCTCGCGCGGCGGAACGGTCAAGGTCATCAAATCCGGCGCCGTGACGGAAGTGGGACCGCGCTCATGAGACAGGACAGAAACCGGCGGCGCTCCGCCCTCACCCTCGCTTTCGTGGCCGGCCTGGCGGGCTTCGCCCCGACCGCCGTTCCGCAGGCCCATGCCGGCGGCGTGATCAAGGTGAGTTCGCAGGGCCAGACCATCAAGCTCGGCCTCAACAAGTCCCTCGTGCTCGACCTGCCGCAGGACGCCTACGACGTGCTGGTCTCCAATCCCGCCATCGCCGACGCGGTGTCGCGGACCTCGCGGCGCATCTACCTGTTCGGCAAGCAGGTCGGCCAGACCAACATCTTCGTCTTCGGCTCCAACGGCGAGCAGATCGCCTCGATGGACGTGGAGATCGAGCGCGACGTCAGCGGCGTTTCGGCCCAGCTCAAGCGGCTCATTCCCGGCTCCGACATCCGGGTCGAGCTGATCAACGACAACGTGGTGCTGACGGGAACCGTGCAGACGCCGCAGGATTCGGCCAAGGCGGCGCAGCTCGCCATGATGTTCGTGTCAGGCGGCGAAGCCACAACCGGGCAATATTCCACCACCGCCTCCGCCCCCACCGACGGCGGCGGCGTGGCGATCAGCAATCCGGACGAAAGCCGCCAGACGAGCAGGCTCGTCAACATGCTGACCATCGTCGGCGAGGATCAGGTGACGCTGAAAGTGACGGTGGCGGAGGTCAGCCGCAACGTCATGAAGCAGCTCGGCGTCACCATGAGCGGCTCGGGCACGGCCAACGGCATCACCTATTCGGGCATGAGCGAAAGCATTTCGGGCGCGATCGGCAACACGCTGTCCAACACCGGCTTCGGCCTCGCCACCAAGAATTTCAGCTCCTATCTGCGGGCCATGGAATCGGCCGGCGTGATGAAGACGCTCGCCGAGCCGACGCTGACCGCCATTTCCGGCGAGAAGGCCGCCTTCAACGTCGGCGGTCAGTATAACGTCATCAACAGCGTCACTTACGACAATAACGGCAATCGCACCAACCAACTCGCCACCATCGATTACGGCATCGGACTGGAGTTTATGCCCACCGTGCTTGGACCGGGGCGCATCAGCCTCAAGGTGCGTACATCGGTATCGGAGCCCACCACTGAAGGCCAGGGCGCGACCAGCGGAGCCGATGGAGTTGGAGCCAGCATCCTTTCCCTCAGCAAGCGCGTCGCCGACACCACGGTGGAGCTGCCCTCCGGCGGCTCGATGATGATCGGCGGCCTGATGCGCGACGAAGTACGCCAGTCGGTCTCCGGCTTTCCGGGCCTGACCAAGATTCCGGTCCTGGGGGCGCTGTTCCGCAGCAAGGATTTCCTCCGCAACGAAACCGAACTCGTCATCATCGTGACGCCCTATCTGGTCAAGCCGGTCGCGCGCCAACAGCTCGCGCGCCCCGACGACAATCTCAACCCGGCCAGCGACGGCGCGGGCTACATCCTGGGCAAGGTCAACCGGGTCTACGGCACGATGGACACCAAACTGCCCGCGGGCCGCTACAACGGCGTCGTCGGCTATATCTACAAGTAAGCGGGAACAGGGTCATGCGCTTCTCAGCCTCCGTCATCAGCACTTCCGCCGCTCCCGTCGCGCTCGCCCTGTCGCTGGCGCTCCTGGCCGGCTGCGCCGACCGCCAGCACATCACCGTCGGCTCTATTCCCGACGACTACCGCACCAGCCATCCGATCACCATCGCCGAGCGCGAACAGGTGATCGACGTGCCGGTGGGCCGCTCAGACGGCCGGCTGAGCCCGATGCAGCGCGGGATCGTCGCCCGCGCCGTCGCCAATTATCGCCGCGACGGATCGGGCATGGTCTATGTGCTGGTGCCGATGGGTGCGCCCAACCAGGCCGCCGCCTACCGGCTCAGCACCGAGATCTCGGCCACGCTGCGGCGTGGCGGCGTCAGGCCGTCCAACGTCGCGATCGAGACCTATCCGGTCGAGACGCCCGAAGCGGCCGCGCCGATCCGCATCAGCTATTACGCCATGACAGCCGGCACCACGCCCTGCGGCCGCTGGCCGGAGGACCTGGCCAACACGCCGGAAAACCGCCACTGGGCCAATTTCGGTTGCGCCTCGCAGAACAATCTCGCCGCACAGGTGGCGAATCCCGCTGATCTTCTGGGGCCGCACGCCTCCTCCCCCATCGATTCCGATCGCACCACCAAACGCCTCAACGGCAGCGATCCGAAGGACAACAAGGACGGCTATATCAATTTGTCACCGGCGCAATCCACGAACTGGAGCGAACAGCGCAGCCAGCAGGCCAATTATTGAGGCAGCCCATGAGCAATCTCGCGGTTGATACAGACGACGGCGCCGACGCCCGCACCCCGATCATGCTGGAGAACGTGCGGCCGATCCCGCGCATCTCCATCCAGGCCTTCTGCGAAAACGAGAGCGTGGCCATCCCCATCGAGCGGGCCGGCGCGGACCGCCGCATGGCCAAGACGCATCTGAAGGTGATGATGGGCGGCATCGACGCGGCGATCGATTATTACCATACCGCCTCGACGCCCAACCTCGTCATCGTCGAATCCGCGTCCGAGCCGGCCGTGCTGCTGGACGAGCTGCACCGGCTGTCGGAGGTCTGCGACCCCGGCTCCAAGGTGCTGGTGATCGGCCATTCCAACGAGGTCTGGCTCTATCGCGAGCTTCTGCGGCGCGGCGTGTCGGAATATATCGTGGCGCCGGTGGCGCTGGCCGACGTGCTGGCCATCGTCTCGGCCATCTTCCTCGACCCACAGGCCGAGCCGCTCGGCCGCTCGCTCGCCTTCATCGGGGCCAAGGGCGGCGTCGGCGCCTCGACCGTCGCGCATAACGTGGCCTGGTCCATCGCGGAACTGTTCCGCCACGACGTGATGCTGGCCGACATGGACCTGCCCTTCGGCACCGCCAATATCGATTTCGACCAGGACCCGACGCTCGGCATCGCCGACGCGGTCTATTCGCCCGAGCGCATCGACGAGGTCTATCTGGACCGGCTTCTGGCGCAATATGGCGACCATCTCTCCATCCTCGCCGCGCCCTCGACGCTGGAGCGCACGGTCGACCTCGGCGAGGAGGCCTTCAGCGAACTGATCGACGTCGCCCAGCGCACCTCGCCCAGCGTGGTGCTGGACGTGGCGCATGGCTGGACCGGCTGGACGCGCACCACCTTGATGCGCGCCGACGAGGTGGTGATCGTGGCCGCGCCCGATCTCGCCAACCTGCGCAACGCCAAGAACCTCGTCGACACGCTGGCGCAGATCCGCCCCAACGACCTCAAGCCGCATCTGGTGCTGAACCAGGTCGGCGTGCCCAAGCGCCCGGAAATCAGCGCGGCGGATTTCGCCGAGCCGCTCGGCCTCGACCCCATCGCCACGATCGGCTTCGAGCCGCAGCTCTTCGGCACGGCCGCCAATAGCGGGCGCATGCTGGGCCAGATCGCCGCCGACAGCCCGGCCGCGGCGGCCTTCAACCACATCGCCCATGTCGTCACCGGCCGGGCGGAGGTGCAGGCGCGGCCGAAAAGCGGCCTCGCCGCCATTTTCGGCCGGCTCGGGCGCAAGAAGTAACGAAGGCGGCAGATCATGTTCGGCAAAAGAGGCAACGACGCGGGAGCGAGGCACGAGACGGGCAGGAAGCCGCCGGCGTCGCCCGCGCCGGCCGCCCCCGCCCGCGAGGCGCCCATGCCGGCGCGGGTCCAGCCCGCGCCCGCCGCCGGCCGCGCGCAGGCCCCCGGCGCCGGCCGCGAAAAGAGCGAGAGCTATTACGACACCAAGTCGCAGGTCTTCTCGGCGCTGATCGACACGATCGACCTGTCGCAGCTTTCGCGCATGGCCGCCGACACGGCGCGCGAGGAAATCCGCGACATCGTCAACGACATCATCGCGATCAAGAACTTCGCCATGTCCATCGCCGAGCAGGAGGAGCTGCTCGACGACATCTGCAACGACGTGCTCGGCTACGGCCCGCTGGAGCCGCTCTTGGCGCGCGACGACATCGCCGACGTCATGGTCAACGGCGCGCGGCGCACCTATATCGAGGTGGACGGCCTGGTGCAGGAGACGGGCATCCGCTTCCGCGACAACCAGCAGCTCCTCAACATCTGCCAGCGCATCGTCAGCCAGGTCGGCCGCCGCGTCGACGAATCGAGCCCGATCTGCGACGCCCGCCTGCCCGACGGCTCGCGCGTCAACGTCATCGCGCCGCCGCTGGCGCTGGACGGCCCGGTATTGACCATCCGCAAGTTCAAGAAGGACAAGCTGACGCTCGACCAGCTCGTGCGCTTCGGGGCGATTTCGGGCGCGGGCGCGGAGCTTCTGCAGATCATCAGCCGCGTGCGCTGCAACGTCATCATCTCAGGCGGCACCGGCTCGGGCAAGACGACGCTGCTCAACTGCATGACGCGCTATATCGACCCCAACGAGCGCATCATCACCTGCGAGGATTCAGCGGAGCTGCAATTGCAGCAGCCGCATGTGGTGCGCCTCGAAACCCGGCCGCCCAATCTCGAGGGCGAAGGCGAGGTCACCATGCGCGACCTGGTCAAGAACTGTCTGCGCATGCGGCCCGAGCGCATCATCGTCGGCGAAGTGCGCGGCCCGGAAGTGTTCGACCTCCTGCAGGCCATGAACACCGGCCATGACGGCTCGATGGGCACCATCCACTCCAACAGCCCGCGCGAATGCCTCAACCGCATGGAGGCGATGATCGCCATGGGCGGCTACGTGCTGCCGCAGAAGACGGTGCGCGAGATCATCGTCGGCTCGGTCGACGTCATCATCCAGGCCGCGCGCCTGCGCGACGGCTCGCGCCGCATCACCCACATCACCGAGGTGATCGGCATGGAGGGCGACGTCATCACCACGCAGGACCTGATGCTCTACGAGATGAAGGGCGAGGACCCGACCGGCCGCATCCTCGGCAACCACGTCTCCACCGGCGTCGGCCGCCCCGGCTTCTGGGACCGCGCCCGCTATTACAACGAGGACAACCGGCTGGCCGCCATCCTCGACGGCATGGACAAGGCGACGACATGACCGGCTCCGCGGGCGCCATCCTCCTTTTCGTGCTGCTGGCCGCCACCGCCGTGGCGGCGCTGTTCTACGCCCTCTTCTACGAGCGCGTCGGCGGCAAGGACGCGGCGCTGCGGCGGCTGGAGACGGTGCAGGCGGCGGCGGGCGAGCGCGTCACCACGCGCAGCGAGCGCGAGCGCAACGCCGACATCGTGCGCCGGCGGCGCCAGCTCCAGGACAATATCAAGGACCTCGAGGCGCGCCAGAAGCAGCGCGACAAGAACCAGAAGAACCCGCCCTTGCGCATCCTGCTGACACAGGCGGGGCTGAACATCAGCCTGCAGCGCTTCAACCTCTTTTCGGGCCTCGCGGCCCTGCTTCTGACCGTCGCGGCCTTCGTGCTCGGCCTGCCCTATTACCTGCTGCCGGGCGTGGCGGTGGCGGGCTTCTTCGGCCTGCCGCGCTGGTTCGTGCTGCAGAAGCGCAAGCGGCGGCAGAAGCGATTCCTCGAAGAGTTCCCGAACGCGCTCGACGTCATCGTGCGCGCCACCCGCGCCGGCCTGCCGCTCAACGACGGGCTCCGGCTGATCGCCGCCGAATCGGCCGAGCCGGTGCGCGGCGAGTTCCGCCGCGTCGTCGAGGCGCAGCAGATGGGGCTTTCCGTGCCGGAGGCGGTGGCCAAGATGCCCGACACCATGCCATGCCCCGAGGCGAATTTCTTCGCCATCGTCATCCAGATCCAGGCGCAGGCGGGCGGCAACCTGTCGGAGGCGCTGGGCAACCTGTCGCGCGTGCTGCGCGACCGCAAGAAGATGAAGGCCAAGGTCAACGCGCTGTCGATGGAGGCCAAGGCCTCCGCCGCCATCATCGGCGCCATGCCCTTCATCGTCGCCTTCCTCGTCTTCCTGACCAGCCCGAACTACATCGTGGTGCTGTTCTCGACCTCGACCGGGCACATGCTTCTGGCCATCGCCGCCGTGATGATGGCGATGGGCATCTTCATCATGAAGAAAATGATCAATTTCGATATGTGAGGCCGCGCCATGCTCGACGTCGTCATGGAAAAGATGATCGACCCGCATTTCCTCATCGCGGCGCTGATCGCGGTCGCGGTCTTCGCGACCATCCTCACGCTGGTGCTGCCGCTCGTCGGCAACAACGCGCTGAAGTCGCGCATGAAGTCGGTGGCGACCGAGCGCGAGGCGATCCGCGCCCGCGAGCGCGCCCGGCTCAGCGCCGAGAACGAGCGCCGCCGCGGCCTGCGCCACCAGCAGAAGACGGGCATCCGCGATTTCGTCGAGAAGCTGGACCTGAAGCGCGCGCTCGCCGACGACAAGACGCTGGCGCTGCTGAGGACCGCCGGCTTCCGCGGCCAGAACCCGCTCAACGTGTTCCTGTTCATGCGCTTCGTGCTGCCCTTCGCCGGATTCGCGCTGGCGGCGATCTATATTTACGGGCTCGACGGGCTGGCGGAGCATCCGGCTTTCGTGCGCTTCTTCGTCTGCATCCTCGCCGCCTATGTCGGCTTCTACCTGCCCAATTTCGTCGTCTCCAACCGGGCGCAGAAGCGCAAGCAGTCGATCCGCCGCGCTTGGCCGGACGCGCTGGACCTGACGCTGATCTGCGTCGAATCGGGCATGTCGAGCGAGGCGGCCTTCCGCCGCGTCGCCGACGAGATCGGCGTGCAGTCGGTCGAATTGGCGGAGGAGCTGATGCTGACCAACGCCGAATTGTCCTTCCTGCCGGAACGCCGCCAGGCCTATGAGAACCTCGCGCTACGCACCGGGCTGGAGCCGGTCAAGGCGGTGTCGCAGGCGCTGATCCAGGCCGAGCGCTACGGCACGCCGATCGGCCAGGCGCTGCGCACCCTGTCGCAGGAAAGCCGCGACATGCGGCTGCTGGAGGCCGAGAAGAAGGCCGCCGCGCTGCCGCCGAAGCTGACCGTGCCGATGATCGTGTTCTTCCTGCCGGTGCTGTTCATCGTGATTCTCGGCCCCGCCTTCATCCAGGTCGCGGCGCAGGGCGGGCTGTTCGGCGGGCGCTGATTCGCTCCGCCGACAAAAATTTTCACGAAAAGAGAGAGAGCCCGGTCAGCCTTTCGGCTTGTCCTTGAGCATGGCCCAGGAGTTCTGCTGCGCCAGCATGGAGCGCAGATAGTCGACATTGGCCTTGGCCTGCTGCGGCGACAATTCGCGCGCCGCGATCGCCTCGGCTTCCTGGAAGCGGCCCTGGAGGCCGACCGCCAGCGCCAGGTTCTGCCGCACGCGGCTGTCGGCGCCGGGGGCGGCGACGGCCTGCTGCAGCCAGGTCTCGGCCGATTTGAGGTCGCCCGACAGCATGTAGGACATGCCCATGTTGGACAGGACCGAGGCCTCGCCGGGCTTGATCTGCAGGGCCTGACGGTAGAGCGCGCGCGCCTCGTCCTTCTGGCCCATCTGGTCGAGGATCGAGCCCTCGGCCGACAGCAGCCTCCAGTCGGGATAGGCGGGGTTCTGCGCCCGGCGCACGGCGTCGAGCGCCGTCTCCAGGTCGCCATTGGCGGCCAGCGCCTTGCCATAGGCCGCCAGCACCGCCTGGTCCTTGGGATAGACGATGACCAGCGCGCGCATCACCGCCAGCGCCTGGTCGTTGCGGCCGAGCCGCGCCAGCGCGCCGGCGTAGTTGAGCGCCACGCCCTTGTCCTTGGGATTGCGCGCGTAATGGGCGCCGAGCCGGTTGGCCACCTCGGCGATCTGGGCGTCGGTCATGCGGTCGAAGGTCGCCGCCGCGCCGGCGCTGCGCACCGAGCCGGTGGTGGTGCGGTCGATGGCGGCGCAGCCGGCCAGCGCCGAGGCCGACAGGGCCAGGACGAATCCCGTCCGGGCGGCGCTGCGCCAAAAAGCTTTTTTCCGACCCGTCATCGCCATGTCGCCTCCGCCGTCTCAAGCCGATTTCCATTCCATCAATAATCCGTTAACCCTAACAGTCGGTTAACGAGGCGCAGCGCAAGAGGAACCCATGACCGCCGAAATCCTGTCCAACAAGTCCCCGCACAGCCGTCCGGTCTGGCTCGTCGTCAAAGGCCGGCTGGAGCGCTCCGGCGCGCCCGCGTCGGCGCTCGGCTGGGCCGAGGCCAACGGCTTCGACGGCGAGGCCGGCCGCGTGCTGGTGCTGCCCTCGCCCGAGGGCGCGGTGGCCGGCGCGCTGCTCGGCATCGGCGAGCCGGACGACAGCGGCCAGGCGCGGCTTCTGGCCGGCCGGCTGGCGCGCGGCCTGCCCGGGGGCGACTGGCACCTGGAGAGCCTGTGCGAGGACGCCAATCTCGCCGCGCTCGCCTTCCTGATGGGCGGCTACCAGTTCACGCGCTACCGCAAGGCCGAGGGCAAGCCGGTGCGGCTGGCTCTGCCCGCCGGCGCCGACGAGGCGCAGACGCGGCGCGCGGCGGAGGCGGTGCGGTTGACGCGCGACCTCATCAACACGCCGGCCAACGACATGGGGCCGGAGGCGCTGGAGCGGGCGGCGCGCGATCTCGGCCAAAGGCACGGCGCCGTCTTCGACGTGACGGCGGGCGATGCGCTGCTCGAGAAGAATTTTCCGATGATCCATGCGGTGGGCCGCGCCGGCGCGCAGGCGCCGCGGCTGATCGATTTTTACTGGGGCGAAGAGAATCATCCCAAGGTGACGCTGGTCGGCAAGGGCGTCTGCTTCGACACCGGCGGGCTCGACATCAAGCCGGCGAGCGGCATGCTCCTGATGAAGAAGGACATGGGCGGCGCGGCCAACGTGCTGGGGCTGGCCTCGATGATCATGGACGCCAGGCTGCCGGTGCGGCTGCGTGTGCTGATCCCGGCGGTGGAGAACGCCATCGCCGGCGACGCCTTCCGCCCCGGCGACGTGCTGCAAAGCCGCAAGGGCCCGACGGTGGAGATCGGCAACACCGACGCCGAGGGGCGGCTGGTGCTGGCCGACGCGCTGGCGCTGGCCGACGAGGAGAAGCCGGAGCTTTTGATCGGCATGGCGACGCTGACCGGCGCGGCGCGGGTGGCGCTGGGGCCGGACCTGCCGCCCTTCTACACCCATGACGAAAGGCTCGCCGCCGACATCGCCGCCGCGGCGCGGACGGCGGCCGATCCGCTGTGGCGCATGCCGCTGTGGAAGCCCTATGCGCCGAAGCTCGCCTCGCGCGTCGCCGACCTCAACAACGTCACCACCGACGGCTTCGCCGGCTCGGTGACGGCGGCGCTGTTCCTCGACCGCTTCGTCGAACGCACAAAAGCCTACGCCCATTTCGACATTTTCGGCTGGACCCCGGTGGAGAAGCCCGCCGCCCCCGTCGGCGGCGAGGCGCAGGGCATACGCGCCCTTCACCATGTGCTGGGCCAACGCTACGGCTGAGACGAAAGCGCTTGCCTCGGCGGCCGAAACGGCGTTGAATGGAACGGAACCGTAACGATAGCGGCGCTCCATGCCCTTTGACCTCCGGCCGTCGCAGGCGCTGACATTGCTGAAGACCTTGTCGCTCGCGCAGGCGCGGGACGAGATGCCCGATCTCACGACGCGGCAGGCGGCGATCCTGCTCACCATCTATCTGGAGCCGCCGCCGCATACGGTGCGCGGGCTGGCGGCGAAGCTCAACGTGTCCAAGCCGGTGATCACGCGGGCGCTCGACACGATGGGGGCGCTCGACCTCGTCTCCCGGCATCGTGATGAAAGCGACCGGCGAAACGTGCTAATAAAAAGGACGGTCGCCGGCGCGCTGCATGTGCAGAGACTGGGCGATCTGGTGATCGCCAAAGCGAAGGAGTTGTCGCCTTGACCCTGATCGACCGGCGTTTGAACGCATGGCGTCCCGATCTGGCCGACGAAAGGCTGCGCGGCGCGGTGGAGGCCGACCATTTTTGCGCCGGCGTTCCGATGCGCGTCGCCGTCCCCGTCGCCGACCTGCGCGCCGAGCCGCGCATGGACAGCGGGCCGCAGACGCAGGTTCTCTACGGCGATACGCTTGACGTGTTCGAGGAGGAGGACGGCTGGTGCTGGGCGCAGGCCGAGCGCGACGGCTATACGGGCTATGTCTCGGCCGCGGCGCTGGAGAAGCCGGGCGCGGAGCCGACGCATCTTGTGACCGTGCCGCGCACCTTCGTCTATCCAGGACCCGACCTGCGGCTTCCGCATACGAAGGCGCTGTCGCTCGGCTCGCGCCTCGCGATTGTCGGCGCGGCGGAGACGCGCGGGACGCGCTATGCGCTGCTTGAAAGCGGCGAGGCGCTGGTCGCAAGCCATGTCGCGCCCGTCGGCGCCCATGCGGCGGATTACGTCGCGGTGGCCGAGACACTGCTGCACACGCCCTATCTGTGGGGCGGGGCCTCCGGCTTCGGCATCGACTGCTCGGGGCTGGTGCAGCTCAGCCTGTGGGCGGCGGGGCGCGCCGCGCTGCGCGATTCCGACATGCAGCGCGACACGCTGGGCGAGGTGGTCGAGCCGGACGCGGACTATAGAAACCTGCGCCGCGGCGACCTCGTGTTCTGGAAGGGCCATGTGGCGATCTGCGCCGCGCCGGACATGCTGATCCACGCCAGCGGCCACACCATGACGGTGACGCTGGAGCCGCTCGCCGCCGCCATCGAGCGCATCGCCTATCTCTACGACAGGCCGGTGCTCATACGCAGGCCATAGGATGACGCCGATGACGGGAACCGGAATAGTGCGCATCGCCGGGCTGGTTCTGGGACTGGCCGCCGTCCCACCCGCAGAGATCGCGCCGGAAAGGTCGAGCTGCATGAGCATTCCCGCCACGCCCGCAACTTTCGCCGAGGTCAACGGCATCGACATGTTCTACCGCGTGGTCGGCGAAGGGCCGCCGATGCTGCTGATCCATGGCGGCCTGTCGGACCAGCATGTCTGGGACGCGCAATTGCCCATCCTCGCCCGCCGCCACCGCGTCATCCTGGCCGACAGCCGCGGGCAGGGCCGCTCGACACGCACCGACGCGCCGCTGAGCTACGACCTGATGGCCGACGATTATGTGGCGCTCTTGGATTATCTCGGCGTCGACAAGGTCGACCTGGTCGGCTGGAGCGACGGCGCCATCATCGGGCTCGACATCGCCATGCGCTATCCCGAGCGGCTGAACAGCCTGTTCGCGCAGGCCGCGAACGTGACGCCCGACGGCAGCACCGGCTATGCGCTGGCGCGCGCCGAAGGCAAGCCGATCCCGGAACTGCGCCATTATGCCGACATCGACCAGGAGATCCACGCGCTGTGGGCCAACGAGCCCAACTACACGGCCGAGGACCTGTCGCGGATCGGGGTGCGCACGGCCGTCGTCATCGGCGACCGCGACACGGCGATCACCCGCGAGCATACGGAATTCATCGCCAGCCAGATTCCCGACGCGGAATTGATCATCCTGCCCGATTCGGGCCATGGCGCGCCGGTGGAGAACCCGCGCCTCTACGCGCATACGGTGCTGGAGTTCCTCAAGGCCGGCGGCGACGGCGAGGCCGCGGCCACGCTCGCCGGCAAGCCTGAATAATCAAACCCGGTCGGGCAGCACGCGGTCGGGCGGCCGGTGGCCGTCGACGAAGGCGCGGATGTTGATGATGACCTTGTCGCCCATGTCGGTGCGGCCCTCGATGGTGGCCGAGCCCATATGCGGCAGCAGCACCACCTTGCCCTGCTCGGCCAGCGCCAGCAGGCGCGGATTGACGGCGGGCTCGTGCTCGAACACGTCGAGCCCGGCGCCGGCGAGCCGGCCCTGCTCAAGTTGCTCGATCAGCGCGTTCTCGTCGATGATCTGGCCGCGCGCCGTGTTGACCAGATAGGCGGTCGGCTGCATCAGCGCGATGCGCCGCGCCGACAGAAGATGGAAGGTCGCCGGCGTCGAGGGGCAGTTGACCGAGATGATGTCCATGCGCGCCAGCATCTGGTCGAGGCTGTCCCAATAGGTCGCCTCCAGCTCCTCCTCCACCTGCGGATTGACGCGCTTGCGGTTGTGGTAGTGGATCGACAGGCCGAAGGCCTTGGCGCGGCGGGCTACCGCGGTGCCGATGCGGCCCATGCCGACGATGCCGAGCCGCTTGCCCCAGATGCGGCGGCCGAGCATCCAGGTCGGCGACCAGCCCGGCCAGACGCCGTGGCGCTCGCTGAGCACGTTGGCGCCCTGCACCAGCCGGCGCGGCACGGAGAGGAGCAGCCCCATGGTCATGTCGGCCGTATCCTCGGTGAGAACGCGCGGCGTGTTGGTGACGGTGACGCCTTTGCGCGCCGCCGCCGCCACGTCGATATTGTCGACGCCGTTGCCGAAATTGGCGATCAGCTTGAGGTTGGGGCCGGCCTGCTCGATGGCGGCGGCGTCCAGCACGTCGGTGATGCAGGGCACGAGCACGTCCGCCTCCTGCATCGCGGCGACGATCTCGGCCTGCGTCATGCGGTGGTCGTCGACGTTCAGCCGCGCATCGAACAATTCGCGCATCCGGGTCTCCACCGGATCGGGCAATTTTCGGGTCAGAACCACGAGCGGCTTTTTCCTGATCGACATCTCCACCCCATTTCCTGAGCAATATAGGCCGCCGAAGGCCCATGTTGAGAGGTCCTTAACCAGGATTGGTCAATATGGGTTCCGTGCTTCGGCCGCCCATCTCTACCAAGGCGGCCCTGCAAAGACAAAGAAAATCGGGCCGCCCGGGCGCCAAGCGCGGAGGCGGCGGACGGAATGCAACGCCGGGCGGCGGACGGCGAGAGGTCGCAATTGTTCAGAATGATTTCCCATCGCTTTTTCCTGGCTTTCCTCGCCGCGCTGGCGCTGCTGATGGTCGCGGCCCCGCTGGGCGCGTCCCGCCATCATGCGGCCAGCGCCGCCGCGCCCGCCGGCACGACGGTGGGGCCGAGCGGCCTGCCCATTCCCCGCTTCGTCAGCCTCAAGCCCGCCCGCGTCAACCTGCGCGTCGGCCCGGGGCGCGACTACGCCGTGTCGTGGCTGTTCATGAAGGCCGGCCTGCCGGTGGAGATCGTCCAGGAATACGAGAACTGGCGCAAGATCCGCGACGCGGAAGGCTCGGAGGGCTGGGTCTACCAGTCGCTGCTGTCGGGCAAGCGCACCGCCATCACCGCGCCGTGGAAGAAGGGCAAGCCCGGCGAGACCATCGTGCTGCGCCGCGACGAGAGCGACACGGCGGGCGTGGCGGCCGAGCTGGACCCCGGCGTGGTCGGCGTCGTGCGCCACTGCACCGGCCAGTGGTGTCGCATGGACGTGGCCGGCGTGCGCGGCTATGTCCGGCAGTCCGATCTGTGGGGCGTCTATCCGGGCGAGCAGTTCGACTGAGGCTCTCAGCGCGACACATAAAAAAAAGCGGCCTCGAAGGCCGCTTTTTTCATTCCAGGCGCGTTCCTACTGCGTCTTGCGCCGCAGCCGCACGATGATGTCGACATTGACGATCTCCATGCCGTCCGGCGCGTCGGGCATGTTGGCGACGGTCGGCTGGCCGCGCTCGCCATGCGGGATGTCGAACACCACGTTTTCCCCTTCGAGGAAGAAATGCTGGTGGTCGGAGATGTTGGTGTCGAAATAGGTCTTCGAGCCTTCCACCGCGATGATGCGCAGCATGCCGGCTTCGGTGAACTGGTGCAAAGTGTTGTAGACGGTGGCCAGCGACACCGGCACGTCGGCGCGCACGGCCTCCTCGTGCAGGTCCTCGGCCGACAGATGCCGGTCGCCCTGCGCGAAGATCAGGCTCGCCAGCGCCACGCGCTGCCGCGTCGGGCGCAGGCCCGCGCCGCGCAGCCTTTCCTCCATCAGATCCGCCGGAACGGCGGGCGTATTGAACATTTTCACGTCTCGACCCGTCACAAGCTTGTATCGATTTCGTCAAATATGGAACGGGCTGTTGCCCATACCCCGGTTACATTGATATATGCGCTTGCGAAATAACTATCAATAGCGATGGTTTCGTCCCAGTTTTTCGGGGAAAGCCCTCGCAGCATTTTACTGCCGGAAACACTCTGTGCTAGGGATGGACCGGCGATTGGTCAGAACCAGGCCGGGATGCGTCCGGCCGCAGCGAATGAACCTCAAGGGAGGCGTGATGGCGGAACAGAAATCGAGCTATGGGTATGAAGAGCTGCTTGCCTGCGCGCATGGCGAGTTGTTCGGCCCCGGCAACGCGCAGCTGCCGCTGCCGCCGATGCTGATGATCCACCGCATCACCGACATTTCGGAGACCGGCGGCGAGTTCGACAAGGGCTATATCCGCGCCGAATACGACGTCAGGCCCGACGACTGGTATTTCCCCTGCCATTTCGAGGGCAACCCGATCATGCCGGGCTGCCTCGGCCTCGACGGCATGTGGCAGCTCACCGGCTTCTTCCTCGGCTGGCTGGGCGAGCCGGGCCGCGGCATGGCGCTCTCCACCGGCGAGGTGAAGTTCAAGGGCATGGTGCGGCCGGGCACGAAGCTTCTCGAATACGGCATCGATTTCAAGCGCGTCATGCGCGGCCGGCTGGTGCTCGGCACCGCGGACGGCTGGCTCAAGGCCGACGGCGAGGTCATCTACCGGGCGACGGACCTGCGCGTCGGCCTGTCCAAAGACCCCGCCTGACCATCTTCGACGGGCGCCGCGAAAAGCGATTATCCATGCGGCGGCGCTCAAAACATGCGAACATCGCGCCTATATGAGCGGACGGCCCCAAAGGGCCGAACGGTCAACAGGCGCAAAGGAGAACGCGATGCGGCGTGTCGTCGTAACGGGTATGGGGATCGTATCCTCGATCGGCAACAATACGGAAGAGGTGACGCAGTCGCTGCGCGAGGCCAAGTCCGGCATCACCCGCGCCGAGGAATATGCGGAGCTGGGCTTCCGCTGCCAGGTGCACGGCGCGCCGAAGATCGACGTCGAGGCGCTGGTCGACCGCCGCGCCATGCGCTTCCACGGCCGCGGCACGGCGTGGAACCACGTCGCCATGGACCAGGCCATCGCCGACGCGGGCCTCACGCCGGAGGAAGTCTCCAACGACCGCACCGGCATCATCATGGGCTCGGGCGGCCCGTCGACGCGCACCATCGTCGATTCGGCCGACATCACCCGCGAAAAGGGCCCCAAGCGCGTCGGCCCCTTCGCGGTGCCGAAGGCGATGAGCTCGACGGCCTCGGCCACGCTCGCCACCTTCTTCAAGATCAAGGGGATCAACTATTCGATCTCCTCGGCCTGCGCGACCTCCAACCATTGCATCGGCAACGCCTACGAGATGATCCAGTACGGCAAGCAGGACCGCATGTTCGCCGGCGGCTGCGAGGACCTCGACTGGACGCTGTCGGTGCTGTTCGACGCCATGGGCGCGATGGCCTCCAAATACAACGACACGCCGTCGACCGCCTCGCGCGCCTATGACAAGAACCGCGACGGTTTCGTCATCGCCGGCGGCGCGGGGGTGCTGGTGCTCGAGGACCTCGAGACGGCGCTGGCGCGCGGCGCGAAGATCTATGGCGAGATCGTCGGTTACGGCGCGACCTCGGACGGCTACGACATGGTGGCTCCGTCGGGCGAAGGCGCGATCCGCTGCATGAAGATGGCGCTCTCCACCGTCAAGACCAAGATCGACTACATCAACCCGCACGCCACCTCGACGCCAGCCGGCGACGCGCCGGAGATCGAGGCGATCCGCCAGGTGTTCGGCTCGGGCGAGAACTGCCCGCCGATCGCGGCGACCAAGTCGCTGACCGGCCATTCGCTGGGCGCGACCGGCGTGCAGGAGGCGATCTATTCGCTGCTGATGATGCACAACGATTTCATCTGCGAAAGCGCGCATATCGAGGAGCTGGACCCCGCCTTCGCGGACATGCCCATCGTGCGCAAGCGTATCGACAATGCTCGGCTCGACACCGTGCTCTCCAATTCGTTCGGATTTGGCGGCACCAATGCGACGCTGGTCTTCCAGCGTTACCAGGGCTGATGGAGAGGAACATATGGACGGATTGATGCACGGAAAACGCGGCCTCATCATGGGGGTCGCGAACAATCACTCTCTCGCCTGGGGCATTGCGCGCCAGCTCGCCGCGCAGGGCGCGGAGCTGGCCTTCACCTATCAGGGCGACGCGCTGGGCAAGCGCGTGAAGCCGCTGGCCGAGCAGCTCGGCTCGGACTTCATCCTGCCCTGCGACGTGGAGGACATCGCCAGCGTCGACGCCGTCTTCGCCGCAATCGAGAAGAAATGGGGCAAGCTCGACTTCGTCGTGCACGCCATCGGCTTCTCCGACAAGACCGAGCTGAAGGGACGTTACGCCGACGTCACCACGCGCGAGAATTTCAGCCGCACCATGGTGATCTCGGCCTATTCCTTCACCGAAGTCGCGCAGCGCGCCGAAAAGCTGATGAAGGACGGCGGCTCGATCCTGACGCTGACCTATGGCGGCTCGACCCGCACGATCCCGAACTACAACGTCATGGGCGTGGCCAAGGCGGCGCTCGAAGCCATGGTGCGCTATCTGGCCGCCGATTACGGCCCGCAGAACATCCGCGTCAACGCGATCTCCGCCGGCCCCGTGCGCACGCTCGCCGGCGCGGGCATCGGCGACGCGCGCGCCATCTTCAGCTACCAGCGCCGCAACTCGCCGCTGCGCCGCACCGTCGACATCGACGACGTCGGCAAATCGGCCCTCTACCTGCTTTCGGACCTTGCGAGCGGCGTGACCGGCGAAGTGCATTTCGTCGATTCGGGCTACAACATCGTCTCCATGCCGACGCTGGAGGAGCTGAAAAGCTCCGACGCCGAACGCGGCGAATAAGGCCCACGACAGAGTTTGAAAAGCCGCCCTCCGGGGCGGCTTTTTTCATGCGGCGTCGGGCCGGTTGAGATGGTAGGGCTTGAGCAATATCTCGGCCGGAATGTTCCAGGCCCGGTGGAGCTTGTAGGCCATGTCCATGGTCAGCGCGCGGCGGCGGTTGAGGATCTCCGACGCGCGGGAGCGGGAGCCGACCACCGCCGCCAGCGCCGACTGGCTCAAGCCGCGCATCTCCATATAGGCGGCGATGGCGTCGACCGGGTCCGGGTCGGAAATCGGGAAATGGCTGTTCTCATAGGCCTCGATCAGCGCCGCCAGCACGTCGAAACGGTCGGCCGCGGCGGAACCCGGCCGCGGCTGGTCGTCGAAATAGCGGGCGATCTCGGCCAGCGCCCATTCGTAATCCGCTTCGGTCCTGATGGGGCGGATGTTCTCCATCACACGGTCTCCGGGTTGATGCGGTCATAGTCCTTGTGCGTACCGACGAATTTTATCAGCACTCG
The DNA here is from genome assembly GCA_900465915.1 of Hyphomicrobiales bacterium. Classification (GTDB taxonomy): domain Bacteria; phylum Pseudomonadota; class Alphaproteobacteria; order Rhizobiales; family Rhizobiaceae; genus Brucella. The sequence continues at coordinate 81,011 of UBKJ01000015.1, read as the reverse complement.
CTTATACGGATAGGCGACATGGACGATCAGCCGATATTTATTGCCGCCGATATCGAAGATCAGCCGGTTGTCGGCGACGAAATCGACCGTCGCGCCGAACATCGCCTTGACGTCGGACGGGCCGCTCCATTGCGCCCTGCTCACCAGCGCGAACCAGACCGTCAAGGGAACCTCCGCCTGCGGGTGGCTGAGCCAGAAATCCCTCAACGTTCTGCGCGCGATGATCTGCATGGACCTGCATAGCATATTCCCATCATGGGAACAAGCTGATTTCCCGATATGGGAAACGTTGGCTATCGGCGCGCCTCGACCACCTTGAAGCCCTGCGCCTCCTCCAGCGGGATCACCGTCTTGAACAGGCTCTTGAGCGTGGTCTCGTAAGGCAGCTGGCGGTTGGCGACCATCATCAGGCGGCCGCCGGGCTTGAGGCGCGATGCGGCGGCGGCGATGAAGGCCTGGCCCAGCGACACGTCCGTCGCGCGGCCCTCGTGGAAGGGCGGGTTCATGACGACGGTGTCGTAGACGCCGGTCAGCTTCTCGCGCGTCACGTCGAACCAGTGGAAGCACAGCGGCGTCGCGGCGTTGAGGCGGGCGAGGTTGCCCCGCGCGGCCTCCAGCGCCTCGTAATCGGCCTCGTAGAGGTCGACGGCGGTGACGCGGTCGGCATATTTCAGGCACTGCGCGGCGAGATAGCCCCAGCCCGCGCCGAGATCGGCGACGCGGCCGAAGACGATCTTCTCCATATGCGGGACCAGCAGCGCCGAGCCCCTGTCGACGACGCCGTGCGAGAACATGCCGGGCTCGGTGCGGAAGACCGCGTCGATGTCGGCGGCGAGCGGCTTCAGCGCCGCGATGAAATCGTCGTCCAGGTCGGCGGGACGCTGCAGCCAGAAGGCGACGGCGTGGTTCTTGGACATACGGTCGCTGATCTCGGCGATGTTTCCGGCCCATTTGCGGAAGCTGTCGACGCCGAGCTTCTTGTCGCCCGCCACCACGATCCAGCCGCCGGGCGCGACGCGGGCCAGAAGCTCCGCGAACCAGGCCTCGTTGCGGCCGCGATGCTTGCCGAGAAGCAGCAGCCCGCCGGCGAAGCGCGCGCCGTCCTCGAGCCGCGGGACGGCGCGAAAGCCCTGCTCGGTCAGCGCCAGCCAGTCGGGCCGCCATGGCTGCAGGAAGGTCAGCGTCTGCTTCCAGGCGTCGTCCAGCAGGCGATCCGCCGTGAGCCCGCAGGCGAGGAAGGACTGGCCCTCGGCGGGCAAATCCACAATGTCCTGATCGAAGGGAAGGAAGAGCGTTTTCTGCGCCGGTGTCGTCATGCCTCACCCATGCCGTCGAAATGATTCACGTGCAACAAAAAAGCGCGCCCCAAGCGGTGCCCGGGGCGCGCGTTTCATATTGGAAGACGGGACGCTTATTCGGCGTCCGCTTCTTCCTTCTTCTTTTCCGACGCGATTTCCTTGCCGGTTTCCTGGTCGACGACCTTCATCGACAGGCGGACCTTGCCGCGCTCGTCGAAGCCCATCAGCTTGACCCAGACCTTCTGGCCTTCCTTGACCACGTCGGTGGTCTTGGCGACGCGCTCCGAGGCGAGCTGCGAGATGTGGACCAGGCCGTCGCGCGGGCCGAAGAAGTTCACGAAAGCGCCGAAGTCGGCGGTCTTGACGACCGTGCCTTCGTAGATTTCGCCGACTTCCGGCTCGGCCACGATGGAGTGGATCCACTTCTTGGCGGCCTCGATCTCCTTGGCGTTGGCCGAAGCGATCTTGACCGTGCCGTCGTCGTCGATGTTGATCTTGGCGCCGGTCTTTTCCACGATCTCGCGGATGACCTTGCCGCCGGAGCCGATCACGTCGCGGATCTTGTCGGTCGGGATGTTCATCACTTCGATGCGCGGGGCGAATTCGCCCAATTCGTCGCGCGAGGTGGACAGCGCCTTGCCCATTTCGCCGAGGATGTGGACGCGGCCGCCCTTGGCCTGCTCCAGCGCGACCTTCATGATCTCTTCGGTGATGCCGTCGATCTTGATGTCCATCTGCAGCGAGGTGATGCCGTGCTCGGTGCCCGCGACCTTGAAGTCCATGTCGCCGAGGTGATCCTCGTCGCCGAGAATGTCGGAAAGAACCGCGAAGCGCTCGTCTTCCTTGATCAGGCCCATGGCGATGCCGGCCACCGGACGCGCCAGCGGAACGCCGGCGTCCATGAGGGCCAGCGACGTGCCGCAGACCGTCGCCATCGAGGACGAACCGTTCGATTCGGTGATCTCGGACACGGCGCGGATCGTGTAGGGGAACTGCTCGGCGCCCGGCAGCATCGGATGGATGGCGCGCCAGGCGAGCTTGCCGTGGCCGATCTCGCGGCGGCCGGGCGAACCCATGCGGCCGGTCTCGCCGACGGAATAGGGCGGGAAGTTGTAGTGCAGCATGAAGCGCTGCTTGTAGGTGCCGGTCAGCGCGTCGATCATCTGCTCGTCCTCGCCGGTGCCGAGCGTGGCGACGACGATGGCCTGGGTCTCGCCGCGGGTGAACAGCGCCGAGCCGTGGGTGCGCGGCAAGAGGCCGACTTCCGAGACGATCGGGCGCACGGTCTTGAGGTCGCGGCCGTCGATGCGCAGGCCGGTGTCGAGGATGTTCCAGCGGACGATCTTGGCCTGCAGGTGCTTGAAGACGGCGGCGAACTGCTCGCCCGTCCAGGCCGGGTTTTCCGCGCCCTCAGGGAAGAAATGCGCCTTGGCCTTGGCCTTGGCGGCGTCGACGGCGGCGTAGCGGGCCTGCTTCTCGGTGATCTTGTAGGCGTCGCGCAGGTCGGATTCCACGACCTTGAGCATCTCGGCCTCGAGCGCCGACAGGTCTTCCGCCTGGAAGTCGCGCGGCTCCTTGGCGGCGACCTCGGCCAGCTTGATGATCGCGTCGATCACCGGCTGGAAGCCCTTGTGGCCGAACATGACCGCGCCGAGCATGATGTCTTCCGGCAGCTCCTGGGCTTCGGATTCCACCATCAACACGGCTTCCTGCGTGCCGGCGACGATGAGATCGAGCTTCGATTCCGGCATCTCGTCGAGGTTGGGGTTCAGCACGTATTCGCCGTTGATGTAGCCGACGCGCGCGCCGCCGATCGGGCCCATGAAGGGAACGCCGGAAAGCGTCAGCGCGGCGGAGGCGGCGACCATGGCCAGCACGTCGGGATCATTCTCGAGGTCGTGCTGGACGACGGTGATGATGACCTGCGTGTCGTTCTTGTAGCCGTCGACGAAGAGCGGACGGATCGGACGGTCGATCAGGCGCGAGACCAGCGTCTCGTTCTCGCTCGGACGGCCTTCACGCTTGAAGTAGCCGCCGGGGATCTTGCCGGTCGCGTAGGTCTTTTCCTGGTAGTTGACGGTCAGCGGGAAGAAATCCTGGCCCGGCTTCGGCTCCTTGGCGGAAACGACGGTGGCCAGAACCACGGACTCGCCATAGGTGGCCAGCACCGCGCCGTCGGCCTGACGGGCGATCTTGCCGGTTTCGAGAATGAGCGGGCGGCCGCCCCATTCGATTTCGACTTTATGGGTATTGAACATATCTTGTCCTCTTTTGGAAAACCCGCGCCGATGCGGCGCTTTCAGGGTTCTCCCGGTTGGCGGACGGGCCATGGGCAAGACAACGGGAAACTTGCTCTTTGCTTGGGCATGATCTTAACCGAAAACCGGTCCCCACTTTTCGGGATCATGCTCCTGTTTCGGCGTGATCTTATCCGAAAATCAGTTCCCGTTTTCGGGATCACGCCGTGCAAGTCACCTGCAATCCTGCCCCATGACAGGTCCATGTCGCGGGCCTTGCGGCCCTGAAATAGAACGGGCGACGCCGGGTGGCGGCGTCGCCCGCATGTCTTAGCGGCGCAGGCCCAGACGGGCGATCAGCGCCTGATAACGCTTCTCGTCCACGCCCTTGACATAGTCGAGAAGGCGGCGACGCTGCGAAACCAGCTTCAGCAGGCCACGACGCGAATGGTTGTCGTTCTTGTGGCCCTTGAAGTGCTCGGTCAGGTTGGAGATACGCTCGGAAAGCACGGCGACCTGAACTTCAGGAGAACCGGTGTCGCCTTCCTTGGTGGCGTATTCCTTGATAAGCGCAAGCTTGCGCTCTGCGGTGATCGACATCGTAAGACCCTTTCTGATGGAGAGGAAAACGGACGCCCGGGCCGGGATGTCGTCCAGCGCGGGCCATGAAAACGAACCGAAAGCGCCTCGGCGCTCGTTCGTTGCAGCGGCATATAGTGCAAAATCGCGGAAAACGCCAGCCTGAATTACAAAGTCGTCCGATGGCGGGCCCGTCAGCCCGCCGTGAACACCCGTTTCGGCTTGAACTGGCCATGCTCGATATAGCCGATGGCGAGCAGTTTTCCGCGCGACGTCACGCAGGCCTCGTCCGTGTCGAGCGGAGCGTCGCGGCCGCGCAGGATCACCGGATTGCCGAGCCGCACGCGCTGCGCCTGGTCCTCGCTCAGCGCCACCTGCGGCAGGCAGTCCAGCGCCGCGCCCGTATCGATCACCAGCGCGTCGAGCGCCGAGAAATCGCGGCGCGGGGCGTTCTCCGCCACCGTTCCGTCCTCATTCTTCGGCGGCAGCGGCGGCCATGCGGCCTCGAGCTCGGCCAGCGTGACGAAATCCTCGTCGGTGAACGGAGCGACCTCGACGCGGCGCAGCTCCGAAATATGGCCGTAGCAGCCGAGATCGCGGCCCATGTCGCGCGCCAGGCTGCGCACATAGGTGCCCTTGGAGCATTCCACCTCGAATTCGGTGCGGTCGGCGTCTGGGACGCCGACGATCTCCAGCCGGTCGATCTCGACCTCGCGGGCGGGAATCTCCACCGTCTCGCCCTCGCGCGCCAGATCGTAGGCGCGCTCGCCGTCGATCTTGATGGCCGAGAACTGCGGCGGGATCTGCGAGATCACGCCGGTGTAATTGGGCAGCAGCGCCTCGACCTCGGCGCGCGACGGGCGCTTGTCGGAGGTCTTGGTGGCCGCCCCTTCCAGATCGTCGGTCGCGCGCTCCTCGCCCCAGGTCACGGTGAAGCGATAAATCTTCGTGCCGTCCATCACGTAGGGCACGGTCTTGGTGGCCTCGCCGAGCGCGATCGGCAGCATGCCGGAAGCCAGCGGGTCGAGCGTGCCGGCATGGCCGGCCTTCTCGGCGTTGAACAGCCACTTGATCTTGGAGACCGCCTCGGTCGACCCCATGCCCTTCGGCTTGTCGAAAATGACCCAGCCCGAAATCGGCCGGCCCTTCTTCTTGCCCCGTCTCGCCATGCTTTATTCGTCCTCGTCTTCATCTGCTTTAAGATCGCGCGCCACTTCGGGCGACCGCAGGATCGCGTCGATCTTCGAGAAATTGTCGAAACTCGTATCGGACCGGAAGCGGAATTCCGGCATGTATTTCATCTGGTTGAGGCTCGGGGCCACGCGGCCGCGGATGAACTTGGCATGGCTGGCCAAGGCCTTGATGACGGCCTGCGGATCGGCCGCGCCCAGGGGCGTGACGAAGCAGGTGGCGATCTTCAAATCGGGCGACATGCGCACTTCCGAAACGGAAATGACGGTGCGCTCGATCAGATCGTCGCGGATTTCGCCGCGCTGCAGCACCTGCGCCAAGGCGTGGCGCACCTGCTCGCCGACGCGAAGCTGGCGTTGGGAAAGGCCGCCCGAGCCCTTTGTATCGTGTCCACGACTCATTTTTTGCATTCCCTCTCGTGCTTAGGGCACGATTTCTCTTTGGTCCCCGTCGCGCCTACGGCGCTCCACGCCTCTTGTGTTGGTCACTTCCCGTTCACGCCAAAACATCCGGCGAAAGCCGGAGCGTCGGATCGCGAAAAGGAAAAACAGTCTATCACGATCCGGGCGGGAGTCAGACCCGCCGGATCGGATAGGAAACCGGGCCGCAATGCAGCCCGGCAGGCGACGAAGCGCTTAGAGCGTGCGCGAGACGTGCTCGACGCGGAAGGCTTCGATCGTGTCGCCGGCGCGGATGTCGTCGTAATTCTCGAAGGCCATGCCGCATTCCTGGCCGGACGGCACTTCCGAGACTTCGTCCTTGAAGCGCTTGAGCGTCTTGAGCTTGCCTTCGTGGATGACGACGTTGTCGCGGATGAGGCGCACGCCCGCGCCGCGCTCGACCTTGCCCTCGGTGACGCGGCAGCCCGCGACCTTGCCGACCTTGGTGATGTTGAAGACTTCGAGAATCTCCGCATTGCCGAGGAAGGTTTCGCGGCGTTCCGGCGACAGCAGGCCCGACATCGCCGCCTTCACGTCATCGATGAGGTCATAGATGATGTTGTAGTAGCGGATTTCGATGCCCTGCTGCTCGGCCGCGTCGCGCGCCTGCTTGTTGGCGCGGACGTTGAAGCCGATGATCGCGGCGTTGGAGGCTTCCGCCAGCGACACGTCGCTCTCGGTGATGCCGCCCGCGCCCGAATGGACGATGCGCGCCCGCACCTCGTCGGTGCCGAGCTTGTCCAGCGCCGTGGTGATGGCCTCGATGGAGCCCTGCACGTCGCCCTTGATGACGAGCGGGAATTCCTTCGTGCCCGACACCTGGAGCTGGTTCATCATCTGCTCCAGCGAGCCGCGCGCGCCGGACTGGCGGGCGACGGCCTTGTCGCGGGCCAGACGCTGGCGGTATTCGGCGATCTCGCGGGCCTTGGCCTCGTTCTGCACCACGGCGAAGCGGTCGCCCGCCTGCGGCGTGCCCTGAAGGCCGAGGATCTCCACCGGCATGGCGGGACCGGCTTCCTTGACATGGCCGCCGCGGTCGTCGACCAAAGCGCGCACGCGGCCCCACTCGTTGCCGGCGACGATGATGTCGCCCGGATTGAGCGTGCCCGTCTGCACCAGGACGGTGGCGACGGAGCCGCGGCCGCGGTCGAGCTTGGCCTCGATGACCACGCCTTCCGCCGTGCGGGCGGGATCGGACTTGAGGTCGAGCATTTCGGCCTGCAGCAGGATCGCCTCGAGCAGCTTGTCGAGATTCTTGCCGGTCTTGGCCGAAACCTCGACGTCGAGCACCTCGCCGCCCATGGATTCGACGAACACCTCGTGCTGGAGCAGCGCGGTGCGCACCTTCTGCGGGTCGGCGGACGGCTTGTCGATCTTGTTGATCGCCACGATGATCGGCACCCCCGCCGCCTTGGCGTGGTTGATGGATTCGATCGTCTGCGGCATCACGCTGTCGTCGGCCGCCACCACCAGGATGGCGATGTCGGTGGCCTGCGCGCCGCGGGCGCGCATCGCCGTGAAGGCGGCGTGGCCGGGCGTGTCGATGAAGGTGATCTTCTGGCCGTTCTGCTCGACCTGATAGGCGCCGATATGCTGGGTGATGCCGCCGGCTTCGCCGGACACCACATTGGCGTGGCGGATGGCGTCGAGCAGCGAGGTCTTGCCGTGGTCGACGTGACCCATGATGGTGACGACCGGCGGACGCGAGATCATCGCATCCGGGTTGTCGTCGACGTTGAAGATGCCTTCCTCGACGTCCGACTCGGCCACGCGCTTGACGGTGTGGCCGAATTCCTCGGCGATGAGCTGCGCCATATCGGCGTCGATGACGTCGCCCGGCTTCATCATCTGGCCCTGCTTCATCAGGTACTTGATGATGTCCACGGCGCGCTCGGTCATGCGCTGCGCCAGTTCCTGAATGGTGATGGTCTCGGGAACGACCACCTCGCGCGAGATTTTTTCACGCGTCTCCTGCATCTGCGAGCGCTTGAACTTCTCCTGACGGCGACGCATCGCGGAGAGCGAGCGCGAACGGCCCTCCTCCTCGAGATTGCTCGAAAGGGTCAGCTTGCCGCGACGGCGGTCGTCCTCGCCCTTGACGGCCTTGGGCGCGCGCGCATCCGGCTTGGCGGCGACGCCGCCGCCGGGGCGGCGGCTGGCCGGGCCGCGACGATCGTCCTCGTCGTCCTTGGCGCCGGGACGGCGCTGCTGGCTCTGCGGCAGCGGCTTGGCGGGGATGGCGTCCGGCGTGGCCGGGGCGGGACGGCCCGCCGGCTGCGGACGGCCGGCGCCCTGCGGACGCGGCGCGGCCGGACGCGCCTCGTGGCGGGCGTCCTGACGGGCCTCGGTCTGCGGCATGCGGCGGGCGGCTTCTTCCTCGGCCTTGCGGCGCGCCTCGGCCTCGGCCTTGACGCGGGCTTCCTCCTCGGCCTGGCGGCGGGCGGATTCCTCGCGCTCCTTGGCGCGGCGGGCGTCTTCCTCGGCGCGGCGGCGGGCGTCCTCGGCGGCGCGGGCGCGGTCCTCGGCCTCGCGGGCCTGCGCGCCTTCCAGCGCGCGGCGGCGGGCGTCCATCTCGGAGCGCGACAGCGTGTTCAGCACCATGCCGGAACGGTCGGTCGGACGCGGACGCGACGCCTGCTGCGATTCCTGACGCTGCACCGGGCGCTGCTGCGCCACATGCGGGCGCGCGACCGGAGCGGCCGGGGCCGCGGGAGCCTGCGGCTGCGGGGCGCGCGGGGCCGCCGGCGCGGCGGGCTTGGGCGCAGCCGCCTCGGCTTCCGGCTTCTCGTCGGGCCGGGAGAACTTGCGCTTCTTGGTTTCAACGACGACAGCCTTCGTGCGGCCGTGGCTGAAATTCTGGCGCACGGTGCTCTGTTCGACGCCCGGCCGCTTCAGGGTCAGCGTCTTTTTCGTGTTGACGCTCAGCGTCTTGTCGTCGTTCGTTTTATCGTCCATTACGTTTCCTTCGCGGCCCTTGCCGCTTTTCCGTCGCGGTTTCCCCCGGAAGCCGAGCTTCCCTGAAACCGCCCTAATCCGAATTCGCTGCGCTTGCGCCGCGATAACGATGCAGCAATTGCGCCCGCTTTACGAACCCGGCCGCCGCTTTTCCTTCGAGCACGGCTGCATGTATCACATTTCCCCCCCCAAATGCCAAATCCATTTCTTCTCCGGTGAAAAGAGAAAAGGACGGTATGTCGGGGCCTTCCAAAAACACCACCGCGCGGCGCGCCTGATCGAGCTTCCTCACGCCGTCGGCGGCCGCTTCCTTCGCATGCAGCACCATGACGGCCGCGCCGGTGCGGATCGCCTGGTCCACCTTGGTCGAACCGGTCACCACCGCGCCCGCCTTGCGCGCCAGAGCGAGGCTGCCGAGCGCCGATTTCGTCAGCAGCCGTTCGACCAACGCGCCGAGATCCGCGTCGGGCGTCACGCCCTCCTTCAAGGCGCGGGCGAAGAGCTTGCGCTTCACCGCCTCGTCCACCAGGCGCCGCTCGGCCTTGACCCAGCAGCCGCGGCCCGGCAGGTCGCGCTTCAGGTCCGGCACCACCGCGCCGTCCGGCCCGGCCACGAAGCGGATCATGTCGTCCGGCCCGCCGGCCTCGCGCGTGACGATACAGGTTCTGTCGTTCATGTCCCGCGCCTCACGCCGCCTTCATTCCGGCCCGGCGGTAGCAGAGCGGAGGGTCCGCCGCAACCGCATTCGGGCAGTTCGCGGCTTGCGCGGCCGGTCGGGCCGCGCAAGCCTTTCGCTTATCAGGAAGCGGCCTCTTCTTCGCTCGCCTCGGTCTCCTCGGCGGTTTCGGCCAGTTCTTCCTCGGTGATCCAGCCCGCCTTGAGGCGCGCGGCCAGCACCATCTGCTCGGCGTCGACGCGCGACAGGTCGAAGCCGCTCAGGACGCCGCTATGGGTCGTGGTCTCGCCGTCCTTACGCTCGCGCCAGCCGACCAGGTCGTCGACGGCGTAACCGGCGAAGTCCTCGACGGTCTTGACGCCGTCCTCGCCGACCGCAACCAGCATGGCGCTGGTCATGCCCGGCAGCTCGCGCAGGTCGTCCTCGACGCCCAGCTCCTTGCGGCGGGCGTCATGCTCGGCCTCGATGCGGTCGAGATATTCGCGGGCGCGGTCCTGGATCTCGCCGGCGGTGTCCTCGTCGAACCCGTCGATGGAGGCGATTTCGCCCGGCTCGACATAGGCCAGCTCCTCGATGGAGGCGAAGCCTTCGGAGGCCAGCACCTGGCCGACCATCTCGTCGACGTCGAGCGCGTCCATGAACAGGTTCGAGCGCTCGGTGAATTCCTTCTGGCGGCGTTCGGATTCCTCGTCCTCGGTCAGGATGTCGATATCCCAGCCGGTGAGCTGCGAGGCGAGGCGCACGTTCTGGCCGCGACGGCCGATCGCAAGAGATAGTTGGTCATTCGGGACCACGACTTCAATACGTTCGGCGTCTTCGTCGAGCACGACCTTGGCGACTTCCGCCGGCTGGAGCGCGTTGACGATGAAGGAAGCCGCGTCCGGCGACCACGGAATGATGTCGATCTTTTCGCCCTGCAACTCGGCCACGACAGCCTGCACGCGCGAACCACGCATACCGACGCAGGCGCCGACCGGATCGATGGAGGCGTCGCGCGAGACGACCGCGATCTTGGCGCGGGAGCCCGGATCGCGGGCGACCGACTTGATCTCGATGATGCCGTCGTAGATTTCCGGCACTTCCATGGTGAAGAGCTTCGCCATGAACTGCGGATGAGTGCGCGACAGGAAGATCTGCGGGCCGCGCTGCTCGCGGCGCACGTCGTAAACATAGGCGCGGATGCGGTCGCCGTAGCGGAAGGCCTCGCGCGGGATCAGTTCGTCGCGGCGCACGATGGCCTCGCCACGGCCGAGATCGACGATGACGTTGCCGTATTCGACGCGCTTGACGGTGCCGTTGACGATCTCGCCGACGCGGTCCTTATATTCGTCAAACTGACGGTCGCGCTCGGCCTCGCGCACTTTCTGCACGATGACCTGCTTGGCGGACTGGGCGGCGATGCGGCCGAAATCCATCGGCGGAAGCTGGTCGGCGATGAAGTCGCCCACCTGCGCGTCCGGGTTGCGGTCGCGGGCGTTGAAGACGGAAATCTGCGTGGCGTAGTCGTCGACGTTCTCGACGACCTCGAGCAGGCGCTGAAGCTTGATCTCGCCCGACTTCGCGTTGATGTCGGCGCGGATGTTGCTTTCCTGACCGTAGCGCGAGCGCGCGGCCTTCTGGATCGCGTCGGCCATGGCCGCGAGCACGATCTCGCGGTCGATGGATTTCTCGCGGGCGACCGCGTCGGCGATCTGCAAAAGCTCCAGCCTGTTAGCACTGACTGCCATTGATCTCTCCTTGGTGTCGCGCCGGCTTGTTTTCCTCGCCGCCGGACGCATGAAATTCGTTACTTGTCCGACGCTTCTTCCGTTGCGGCATCATCGGCCGGATCGTCGCCGAGATCGTCCCCCAGATTATCATCGGGGATACGGCCCTCGCGGATCGCCTTGTCCTTGCGCAGCGCGTCGCGGATCAGGTCGTCGGTCAGAACCAGCCGCGCGTCGGAAATCAGGTCGAAGGGAATGCGCACCACCGGCTCGTTGCCGTAGGACGGCTGGTCGCTTTCGATGGTGACGGAATCGGCCTCGCCCGCGACGATGCGGCCGCGGAACTTCTTGCGGCCCTCATGCACGATAGAGGTCTCGACCCTGGCGATATGGCCGGCCCAGTCGGAAAAATCCGACTTGCGCACCAGCGGACGGTCGATGCCGGGCGACGAAATCTCCAAATGGTACTTGCCGCTGATCGGATCTTCCACGTCGAGCACGGGCGCGACGGTGCGGCTCACCAGCTCGCAATCGTCCACCGTCATGGTGCCGTCGGGGCGCTCGGCCATGATCTGCAGGGTCTGGCCGTTGAGGCCCGACAGGCGCACACGCACCAGCCGGAAGCCGAGCGTGTTGATGACCGGCTCCACGATGGCCGCCACTTTCGCGTCGATGCCGTTTTCGCGGATGATGCGCTCATCCGTACCCGCTGCGACTGCGGCCGTTTCTGCCTGAACCTGTTCCGTCAATGGGGTCAAAACCTCTTGAAATAGGCCGTATTCAACAAAAAAGAGCGGGACCGGACGGACCCACTCTTGTTCGATCGACCAAGAATTTGAAACCTATATACCAGCGCGGCGCGATTTTTTCAAGTCCCGCCTGCCACGCTCCATGTCATCGCCGAATGAAGGTCAGATAGGCGGCGCGACGGCCCTCGCGGAACGCCTTGGCCTCGTAGCGCGTGCCGGGCCAGCCGTCATAGGCGTCGTTCCAGTCGGACGGGCCTTCCGCCTGCCAGTCGAAGGCCTCGTGGCGGCGGCAATGCTGGAGCGTCCAGTTGACGTAATGCTCGATGTCGGAAGCGAAGCGAAACTTTCCGCCCGGCTTCAGCACGCGCACGAAGCGGTCGAGATTGGTGTCGCTGACGAAACGCCGCTTCCAGTGCCGGCGCTTGTGCCACGGGTCGGGATAGAACAGGTCGATACCGGCAAGAGACGCGTCCGGCAGCCAGTCGAGAACGGCGGTGGCGTCCTCGTCGTAAAGGCGCAGGTTATCGCGCGGTGCGCGGTCGAGCGCCGCCAGCATCTTGGCCATGCCGTTGATGAACGGCTCCACGCCGATGAAACCCACGCCCGGATAACGGCCCGTCTCGTGGAGCAGATGCTCGCCGCCGCCGAACCCGATCTCCATGCGCACGGCCTCGACCGGAGCCTGAAACAGGCTGCGGAGGTCTTCAGGCGCGGGCGTTTCGAGGTCGAGTTTCAGGCGCGGCAGCAGGCCTTCGAACAGGTCGCTCTGATGCGTGCGCAGCGGCTTGCCGTGACGGCGGCCGAAAAAATTTCCGGCCGCGCGTACTGGATGGTTCTGGTCGCTCATATGCCTGTTATGCCGAAACGGCGGCCTTGAGCGCCTTGGTCAGGTCCGTCTTCTCCCAGGAGAAGGAACCGTCGCGGCCCGGCTTGCGGCCGAAATGGCCGTAGGACGAGGTCTTGGCGTAGATCGGCTTGTTGAGGTCGAGATGCTTGCGGATGCCGGTCGGCGACAGGTCCATGACCTTGCGCAGGGCTTCCTCGACGGCCGATTCCGCCACCTTGCCGGTGCCGTGCAGGTCGACATAGATCGACAGCGGCTGCGCCACGCCGATGGCGTAGGAAAGCTGGATCGTGCAGCGGTCGGCGAGACCGGCGGCCACGACGTTCTTGGCCAGATAGCGCGCCGCATAGGCCGCCGAGCGATCCACCTTGGTGGTGTCCTTGCCCGAAAACGCGCCGCCGCCATGCGGGGCCGCGCCGCCGTAAGTGTCGACGATGATCTTGCGTCCGGTCAGGCCGGCGTCGCCGTCCGGGCCGCCGATGACGAACTTGCCGGTCGGGTTGATGTACCAGTTGCAGTTCTCGGCGATCGGCAGATCGCCCAGCGCCTCACGGATATAGGGCTCGACCACGGACCGCACCTTCTTCGAATCCCAGTTCGCGTCGAGATGCTGGGTGGAAAGCACGATCTGGGTGACTTCCGCCGCCTTGCCGTTTTCGTAGCGCACGGTCACCTGGCTTTTGGCGTCGGGGCCGAGCTTCGCGGCCTCGCCCTCGCCCTTGTGGCGGGCGGCGGAGAGCTTTTCGAGAATCTTGTGGGCGTAATAGATCGGGGCCGGCATCAGATCCGGCGTCTCGCGGCAGGCGTAGCCGAACATGATGCCCTGATCGCCCGCGCCTTCCTCGCCCTGACGGTCGGCGGCGTTATCCACGCCCTGCGCGATGTCGGCGGATTGCGGGTGCAGCAGCACGTCGATCTTCACCGTCTTCCAGTGGAAGCCGCTCTGCTCGTAGCCGATCTCGCGGATGGCCTTGCGCGCCGCCGAGCGAAAGCGCGACGGGTTGATGAGCGGATGGCCGGCGGCGTCCTTGGCGATGGAGCCGTCCTTGTTCTTCTTCAGGAAGGTGTCGGGCACGCGCACTTCGCCGGCGATGACCACGCGGTTGGTGGTGGCGAGCGTCTCGCAGGCGACGCGGACCGACCAGGGATCGACGCCGCTGCGGCGCGCTTCCTTGTAGATCATGTCGACGATTTCATCGGAAATGCGGTCGCACACCTTGTCCGGGTGGCCTTCCGATACGGATTCGCTGGTGAAGAGATAGGAACTGCGCGCCACGGGTAACCCCTCTTGAAAGCCGGCGGACTGACGGAACCGCCCAAAATACACAGTAGCGCCCGCAATGAGCGGGCGCGTTCATGTGTTAGCCAAGATCGGCCAAAATCGTCAATGAATATTCTCGTGACGGGTCTATTCTCGTGGCCCAAGCGCGCAAAACCCGCCCTCCCCGCCGCCGCGCCCGAACGGGGCGGCGCGAAACGGGGAAACGTTTACTCTCCGTCATCCGCCAAAGACTTGACCAAGTCGATGATCTTGCGCCGCACTTTCGGATCGGAGATCTTGGTGAAGGCGCGGGTGAGCTGCACGCCCTCGTTGGAATTGAGGAAATCGACCACGTAGCTCGCCTCGTTGTCCTCGGCGAAGCCCGGCTGGCCGGGCGCGCCGGAACCCGGCGCATCCTCGAAAAAGAACGACACCGGCACGCTCAATATGGCCGAGATGGCCTGGAGACGACTCGCGCCGACGCGGTTGGTGCCTTTTTCGTATTTCTGGATCTGCTGGAAGGTGATGCCGAGATTCTCGCCCAGTTTTTCCTGACTGAGGCCCAGCATGTTGCGCCGGAGGCGGATGCGGCTGCCTACGTGCACATCGATCGGGTTGGGCTTTTTCTTGTTCTCAATCATGCAATCGTCACTCCTCGCATATGCGAGCTTCCATTCAGGTCCCGTTCTTGCAACGGGGATACATCACGTCGGGGAGGTAGTCTGACGGAATTATAAAAAAATCCGTCGCCGTCAGACCATATCATCTTAACAAAATTGCCGTGTCAATGAAAACGCCTGCGCGAGGCGAGTCGGAAGCCAAGGCTCAGCGCCAGTAAGGTTAACAGCGCGGCGGCGGCCTGCTTCCGGCCCGGCGCGGCGTCCCAAAATGGGGCATGAGGTGACGGTAGGTAAGCGTCGACCACCCCGACGGCGTTCAGCGCCAGCCCGTCCGTGATTCGACCATAGGCGTCGACCACGCCCGAAAGGCCGTTATTGGCGGCGCGGATCAAGGGCAGGCCCTGCTCCACGGCGCGGATCTGCGCCTGGCGGAAATGCTGGTAGGGGCCGGGCGTGTCGCCGTACCAGCCGTCATTGGTGATATTGACGATGGCCGTCGGCTTGGCGCCACTATAGGTCAACTCGTCGGGGAAGATCGCCTCGTAGCAGATGAGCGGCAACAGGCTTGCACCGTGGACGGGCAGCGTGCGTCGCGTCGCGCCGGCGGTGAAGCCGCCCGGCATCTCCACCACCTCCTGCAGGCCGAGCCGGCGCAGCAGCCCCTCGAAGGGCAGGTATTCGCCGAAGGGCACCAGATGCACCTTGTCGGCGGCGTCGACGATCTGACCCTGATGGTCGATGGCGTAGAGCGAATTGTAATAGCGCGGCTCGCCGCCGCCCGGCGTCTTCTCCTCGCGCACCACGCCGGCGAGCAGCGTCTGGCCGTCGGCGAGGCTCTGGCCGATCTGCGCCAGCGCCTCGGGCGTCGAAGTGAGGATGTAAGGCACCGCCGTCTCGGCCCAGACGATGACGTCCGGCTTCGGCTTGCCGGCGGCGGGGGGCTGCACGGTCAGCGCGATATGGCGGTCGAAGATGGAGCGGCGCTCGGCGTTGTCCCATTTGAGCGACTGCTCGATGGAGGGCTGCACCAGCCGCACGGCGAGCGCGCCGTGGTCCTCGGCCGGGTCGGGCGCGCGCGACAGCACCCACCAGCCATAGGAAAGATGCGCCGCGACCAGCAGCGCCGCCAGGACCATGCCGCCGCGCCAGAGCCGGCCGCCGATCAAAAGGGCGGGCGCGGCGAAGACGAAGACGGTCAGCGCGCACATGGCGACGAGGCCCGTCACCGCCACCGACTGCATGGCGAGCGGAACCGGCATGGCCGCATAGCCGATGGCGTTCCAGGGAAAGCCGGTGAAGAGGAAGGTGCGCAGCCATTCGGCGCAGCCGAAGCCGAGCGCCAGCGCGAAGAGGCGGCCGATCCCGTCGGACCAGAACAGGCGCGCGATCACCGTGGCGACCGCGTAGAACAGCGCCAGGAAGGCTGGAAAGCCGAGCACGGCGAGCGGAATGGCCCAGGCGAACTGGTCGGCGTCGACCAGCAGCGCCGCGCCGATCCACCAGAGGCCGGCGACGAAATAGCCGAAGCCGAAGGCCCAGCCGACGAAGGCTGCGGGCCAGAGCCGGCGCAGCGGCCCGGCATGGGCGTGGGCCACCGCGCCGTCCAGAAGCCAGACCAGGACGGGGAAGGACAAGAAGCCGGCGACGAAAATGTCGTAGGGGGCCTGCGTCAGCGTGGCGACGGCCCCGGCCAGAAAAGCGGCCAGCGCCCTGCGCCAGCCGCTGCAAAGGATGAGCCCGCCCGCAAGCCGCCGGATCATTCGGCCTCTTTCGGGGTCTCGGTCTGGGGAGCCTCGGGCGCGTCGTCGGGCCGGGCGCCCACGGCGCGCTGCTGGCGGCGGCGGTCGGCGGCCGAGAGCGGCACGATGCGCACCTTCTTGACGCGGCGCGGATCGACCTCCAGCACGTGGAACTCGTAGCCCGGCACCGCCTGCACCACCTCGCCGCGCACCGGAATGCGGCCCAGCACTGAGAAGATCAGGCCGCCGACCGTGTCGACGTCCTCGCCATGCTCGCCCACCGCGAAGCTGGGGCCGATCCGGGCCGCCAGCTCGTCCAGGTCGGCGCGGGCGTCGACGACGAAGACGCCGTCAGCCTCCTCGGAGATCATGATCTCCTCGTCGTCATGCTCGTCCTCGATGTCGCCGACGACCATCTCGACGATGTCCTCCAGCGAGACGAGGCCGTCGGTGCCGCCATATTCGTCGATGACCAGCGCCATCTGGATATGGCTCGCCTGCATGCGCGCCATCAGCCCGCTCGCCAGCATGGAGGGCGGCACGAACAGCACCTTGCGCATCAGGCCCAGCTCGCCGATCGGCCGGGACAGGTCGATGCGGCTCATGTCGAATTTCGGCGCGGCCTCGTCCGGCACCTTGCGCGTGGTGCGCCGGCCGGTCTTCTGGCGCGCCTGCCGGGTGATGTAGTTGAGCACGTCGCGGATGTGGACCATGCCGCGCGGGTCGTCCAGCGTCTCGGCGTAGACCGGCATGCGCGAATGGCCGGATTTCTCGAAGGCCTCCAGCACGTCCCCCAGCGGCGTCGCGATCTCCACCGCCTCCACGTCGGCGCGCGGGATCATCACGTCCTCCACCCGCACCTCGCGCAGGCGCAGGATGTTGTGCAGCATGGCGCGCTCTTCGGGCGAGAAGGTCGCGTCCGGGCCGCCGGCGCTTTCGGACAGCGCGTCGGCCAGGTCCTCGCGCAGCGTCGAGGGCTGGCGGGCGCGCATGAAGGGGAAGATGTTGGATAAAAGCGAACGCTTCTCGGCCCCTGCGGGCCGCGGGCTACTCTGCCCCTCGGCGTCGTTGACCGGCGGCGTCTCGCCCCGGTTGTCGCCCGAAGGCGAGGAATGTGTGCTCTGGTCAGCCATGGTCTGTCGGTTTCACTGTCTCACTGCGATACAGCATAAGGGTCGGGTATGGCAAGGGCGTGAAGAATGGCGCGCTCATGCGCCTCCATTTCCTCCGCCTCTTCGTCGGTCTCGTGGTCGTAGCCCAGGAGATGCAGGAAGCCGTGCACGACGAGATGGGTCAGATGATGGTCGAAGGGTTTCGATTCCTCCGCGGCCTCGCGCGCCACCGTCTCGAGGGCGACGACGACGTCGCCCAGCATCGGGCCGGGCTGGCTGCCCGCCTTGACCGGAAAGGCCGGGAAGGACAGCACGTTGGTGGGCTTGTCCTTGCCGCGCCATTCGGCGTTGAGCGTCTGGATCGAGGCGTCGTCGGTGAAGACCGCGCTCAACTCGCTGTCGGCGGGCTTGAGCGCCAGATGCGCCCAGGCCGCCTCGACGGCGCGGCGCGTCAGCGCCTCCAGTTGCGCCTCGTCCGGCCAACCGCCGGCCTCGATCATGATGTCGATATGGATCACTTCGGTTCGCTTCGTCTGGCGAAAAGCCGCGCGCGGGCGAGCGGACGGCTTTTCGGGATCGTATGGCCCATCACGGCTGGGCGGGGCGCGGCTTGCCGTTGGCGAAGTCGCGATCATAGGCCCCGACGATGGCCGCCACCAGCGGATGGCGCACCACGTCCTTTTCCGTGAAGCGGACGGTGATGACGCCTTCGACGCCGTCGAGGATGCGCAGCGCCTCGACCAGGCCGGATTTCTGGCCCGGCGGCAGGTCGACCTGGCTGGGATCGCCGGTGACGATCATGCGCGAGCCCTCGCCGAGACGGGTCAGGAACATCTTCATCTGCATCGAGGTGGTGTTCTGCGCCTCGTCGAGGATGACGGCGGCGTGGGCCAGCGTGCGGCCGCGCATGAAGGCGAGCGGCGCGATCTCGATCACGCCGGCCGCGATGGCGCGCTCGACCTTTTCGGCCGGCATCATGTCGTAGAGCGCGTCGTAGAGCGGGCGCAGATAGGGATCGACCTTCTCCTTCATGTCGCCGGGCAAGAAGCCGAGCCGCTCGCCGGCCTCGACCGCCGGGCGCGACAGGACGATGCGCTCCACCAGCCCGCGTTCGAGCAGCATGGCGGCGTGGGCGACGGCCAGATAGGTCTTGCCGGTGCCGGCCGGGCCGACGCCGAACACCAGCTCCGAGCGGTCGAGCGCGCGCATATAGGCGTCCTGCGTCGGCGTGCGGGCGAAGATGGTCTTCTTGCGGGTGGCGATCTGCGCCGCCGAGATGCGGCTCTTGTTCTCCAGCGTCGGCAGGCTGAGCTGGTCGTCGGCGGCGATGGCCATGCGCAGCGCGCCGTCCACGTCGGACGGGGACAGCTCGTGGCCCTTCTGCAAGGTCTCGTAGAGATGGTCGAGGGCGCGGCGGGCCTGCTCGGTGGCGGTCGGCTCGCCGCGGATCGACACTTCGTTGCCCTTGGAGCGGACGTCGACGCCGAGCTTCTGCTCGATGCGGGCGAGGTTTTCGTCGAACTGGCCGTAAAGCGCGCTGGCGAGACGATTATTGTCGAATGTCAGGACGATATGGGCCATGTCCGAGGCCCCGTTGACCGGGTTTTTGTGGGTTTGATTGGTTGGCCTGGCAGTCTTCAGCTTTTCCGTTGCGCTCAACCCTGTGCCTCCTTGGCGGCGGCCCGTGATTTGCGGCCGCGTCCCATCATGCCTTCAGGGGCGCTTTTGCGCAACAAGGCTGTTGGTCCCGGTCGCGGTGATTTGCACATGAATGATGTCGCCGACCGCGTCGGCGTTGTCCTCGACGATCACCGGCAGCAGCCAGGGCGAGCGGCCGACCATCTGGCCCGGCTGACGGCCGGGCTTTTCGAGCAGCACCTCCATGTCCTGGCCGACGAAGCCGTCCTGGAAGGCGTATTGCTGCTCGGACAGCAGCGCCTGCAGGCGCTGGAGGCGCTCGTCCTTGACCGCTTCCGGCAGGTGGCCGGGCAGGTCCGCGCCGGGCGTGCCGGGGCGCGGCGAATATTTGAACGAATAGGCCTGCGCGTAGTTCACTTCGCGCACGATCCGCATCGTGTCCTCGAAATCCTCGTCCGTCTCGCCGGGGAAGCCGACGATGAAATCGCCCGACATCGCCATGTCCGGCCGCACGGCGCGGATGCGGTCGACGAGGCGCAGATAGTCGTCGGCCTTGTGGCGGCGGTTCATCGCCTTCAGGATGCGGTCGGAGCCGGACTGCACCGGCAGATGCAGATAGGGCATCAATTGCCGCAGGTCGCGATGGGCGGCGATCAGCGCGTCGTCCATGTCGCGCGGATGGCTGGTGGTGTAGCGCAGCCGCGCGACGCCCGGAATGCGCGCCAGCCGGAACAGAAGCTCGCCCAGGCCCCATTCGCGCCCGTCCTCGCCGGCGCCGTGCCAGGCGTTGACGTTCTGGCCCAGAAGCGTCAGCTCGCGCACGCCGCCGGCGGCGAGCCTTTCGGCCTCCGCCACGATCTGGGCGACCGAGCGCGAGACCTCGGAGCCGCGCGTATAGGGCACCACGCAGAAGGTGCAGAACTTGTCGCAGCCTTCCTGCACGGTGAGGAAGGCCGAGACGCCGCGGCTGCGCACCGCCTCGCGCTGCGGGGCGGGCAGATGGGCGAACTTGTCCTCGATGGCGTATTCGGTCTCGACCACCTTCTCGCCGCCGCGCACCTTGCGCAGCGCCTGCGGCAGGCGGTGATAGGTCTGCGGGCCGATGACGAGATCGACCGTGGGGGCGCGGCGCAGGATCTCCTCGCCCTCGGCCTGCGCCACGCAGCCGGCGACGCCGATGGTCAGCTCGCGGCCGTCGGCGGCGCGGGCGTCCTTCATCTTGCGCAGGCGGCCCAGCGCCGAATAAAGCTTTTCCGACGCCTTCTCGCGGATATGGCAGGTGTTGAGCAGCACCAGGTCGGCGTCGTCGGGCGTGTCGGTGGCGACATAGCCTTCCGCCGCCAGGCTGTCGGCCATGCGCTGGCTGTCATAGACGTTCATCTGGCAGCCATAGGTCTTGACGAAGACCTTGCGCGTGTTCGCCGCCGCTTTGCTGATGTCGGTGTTTTCGCTCATGCGCGGTTCTCTACCGCTTTTGCCGCCGTTTTGGAAGCGACAAGTCCGCTTAGAGAGTCTCGTCGGAAATCTCGCGCCCCATCAGCGCCGATTGCAGCAGCGCGCGCACGCGCGCCTCCATGACGCGGGCGAGCTGCTTGCGGTCGGTGGCGGCGGTCACCGTCATCGGCTCGCCGAAGCGCACCTCGACGTCGATCGCCCCCTCGCGCAGCACGCCCTTGAGATGCGGCAGCAGCTCCACGTCGCCCGGCCAGGAGGCGATGGGGCGGAAATAGCGCCCCATGGCCATGCCGTGCACGCCGGTATAGGCGATGGCGACCGGCTGGACGATCACCTCCTCGACGCCGGATTCGCGGATCGCGGCATGGGCCGCGCCGAATAGGGCCGTCTTGAAGGGCAGCACCCGGTTGCCGTCCGACGTCGTGCCTTCGGGAAACAGCACCATGGCGTCGCCGGCGGCGAGCCGCGCGGCGATCTCGGAGGTCTGCGCGCCTGTCTTGCCGCGCCGCTCGCGCTCGACGAAGACGGTGCGCTGCAAAACGGCGAAGAGGCCGAAGACCGGCCAGCCCTTCACCTCGGCCTTGGCGATGAAGGACACCTCCCCCACCGCCGACAGGACGGTGATGTCGCTCCACGAGACATGGTTCGACACCAGAAGCAGCGGCCGCCGCGTCTCCATCTTGCCCACCGTCGCGACGCGGAAGCCGAACAGGCGCGAGACGATGCGGTGGAAGATATGCGGCAGGCGGCGCTTCCAGCCGTTGCGCAGCTTGAGGAAGCCGTATTGCACCGGGATGAGCGACAGGCTCAGCGCCGCGAAGGCCAAGAGAACCAGCGCGATGCGGATGGCCCCGATCATGCGCCGCCCCGTTTCAGGTCGCGCCGCAGGATGAGCGCCGCCGAGCGGCCGGCCGGCGTCTCGTAATAGGCCGGGCGGTCGCCGACCTTGGCGAAGCCCAGCCGGCGATAGAGCACCTGCGCGGCGACATTGGCGGCGTCCACCTCCAGGAACAGGGTTTCGGCGCGCTCCTGGTGCAGGTGGCGCAGCACGGCGTCCATCAGAGCGCGGCCGACGCCGAGCCGGCGATGGTCGGCGTCGACGGCGATGGTGAGGATTTCCGCTTCCCCGGCCACCAGCCGCGCCAGCACGAAGCCGCAGGCCTCTTCCGGCTTGCCGCCGGGGCGCGCCACGAAGCCGAACACCGTATCCTGCGCGATCAGGCCACGAAAATCGTCCGAGCTCCAGCCATGGTGGAAGGAGAGCGCATGGATGCGCTGGATCGCCACGGCGTCGCGGGCCGTCAGCGGCTCGACGGAGACCTCCTTGCGGCTGAAACGGCCGAACGGCAGGGCGATCATGCGTTCAGTCCTCCGCCGCGCGGCGCGGCAGCGCGAAGCCGGTCTGCGGCTTGGCGTCCGGCCCGCGCATATAGAGCGGCTTCGGCGCTTCGCCCGGCGCGCGCAGGGCGGCGAGGCGGGCGTAGGTGGCGATATCGCCGGTGGCGTCGCCGCCGCCGAGCCGGAATTTTCCGCCCAGCGCCGCGTTTATGGCGGCGGCGGCGGAGCCCGCCAGCACTGTCTCGGGCGGCTGCGCGGCGGCCAGCGCCTCGGCCTCGGCGCGCGACAGGACCATGGGGGCGGAAGCGCCTTCGGCTGTGAAATTCTGCGCGTAGATCTCGCCGCGATGGGCGTCGAGCAGCACCAGCGCGGGCCCGTCGGTCTCGGCGGCGATGGCCTCGAAGGCGGTGACGCCGACGGCCGGCTTGCCCAGCGCCAGCGCGAAGCCGCGCGCGGCGGAGACGCCGATCCGCACGCCGGTGAAGGAGCCGGGGCCGATATCGACGGCGACGCGGTCGATATCGGCCAGCGTCAGCCCGGCTTCCTGCAAGGCGCGGACGACGAAATCCATCAGCACCTCGGCATGGCCCTTGCCGATGGTTTCGCCGGCCCGGCCCAAGACGCGGCCGGAGCCGGCGTCATAGACGGCGGCGGCGCAGATGGCGGCGGCGGTGTCGAGAGCGAGGATCTTCATGGCAACCTCCGCGTAAATGAGAAATCGTCCGCCGACAAGCAGGCGGCGGGCGAAAGGCGCATTTTGACGCCGGCGCGGAAACAAATTTCGCGTTACCGCGTTTCCATTGCGAAATGGCGGTGCTAGGCTTCGCCACGTGAATGCCTGTGCGTATGCAAAAGAGGAAAAAATGGCCAGAAAATCCACTCACGCCACCCGCAACGACTTGCCTTCCAACACCAAGACCACGATGATCGCGCTGCTGAACCAGAACCTCGCCGCGGCGATCGATCTGGCGCTGATCACCAAGCAGGCGCATTGGAACCTCAAGGGGCCGCAATTCATCGCCGTGCATGAGATGCTCGACGGCTTCCGCGACGATCTCGACGATCATGTGGACACCATCGCCGAGCGCGCCGTGCAGCTCGGCGGCACCGCCTATGGCACCACCCAGGTGGTGGCCAAGGAAAGCCCGCTCAAGCCCTATCCGACCGATATCTACGCCGTGCACGACCATCTGGCCGCGCTGATCGAGCATTACGGCGACGTCGCCAACCTGCTGCGCAAGTCGATCAAGGACGCCGACGACGCCGGCGACGACGACACCGCCGACATCTTCACCGCCGCCTCGCGCTCGCTCGACAAGGCGCTTTGGTTCCTCGAGGCGCATGTGCAGGAACCGAACTGAGGCCTGACGCAAAATGCAAAAAAGCCGGGCGCGAGGCCCGGCTTTTTTTTATAATGCGTGAGACCGGTCAGTCGGCCCATTCGCCGCGCCGCATCACCGGCTCGCGGCGGCCGTCGGCGTGGACGCCGTCGATGTCGACCTGGCCCGAGCCGATCATCCAGTCGATATGGATGAGGCTGGAATTGCCGCCGCGCGCGGCGATCTCCTGCGGCGAGAGCTTGGCGCCGTCGATAAAACATTTGGAATAGCACTGGCCGAGCGCGATGTGGCAAGCGGCGTTCTCGTCGAACAGCGTGTTGTAGAACAGAAGCCCGCTCTGCGAGATCGGCGAGGAATTGGGCACCAGCGCCACCTCGCCCAGACGGCGCGAGCCCTCGTCGGTGTCGAGCACCTTCAGAAGCACTTCCTCGCCGCGCGTGGCCTTGGCCTCGACGACGCGGCCGGCCTCGAAGCGCACGGCGATGTTCTCGATCAGCGTGCCCTGATGCGACAGCGGCTTGGTGCTGGCGACATGGCCGTCGACGCGCAGCGCATGCGGCGTGGTGAAGACTTCCTCGGTCGGAATGTTGGGGTTGCAGGTGATCCCGTTCTTCGCCGTCGAGGCGCCGCCGTGCCATTCGTGGCCGTCGGCCAGCCCGATGGTCAGGTCCGTGCCCGGCCCGGTGAAATGCAGGGCGAAAAAGCCCTTGCCGTTGAGATATTGCGTGCGCTTGCGCAGCGCGGCGTTGTGCGCCTCCCATGCGGCGACCGGGTCGTCGCCGTCGACGCGCGAGGCGGCGAAGATGGCGTCGGCGAGCTTGCGCGTCGCCACGTCGGCCGGATCGTCCGGGAAGACCAGCGCCGCCCAGTCGGGATTGGGATAGGAGACGATGTTCCAGTTGATGTCGAAGCCGGCGATCTTCTCCAAGGCCGGCTGGTAAGCCTTGGAATTGGCGCGGTTGGCGCGCGACACCTTGGCCGCGTCCTGGCCGGACAGGAGCATCGGATTGTCGGCGGCGATGGCGAGGCGCGCGGCGCCGCGGTCATAGGCCTTGGCCATGCCCTCGTAGAGCCAGTCGGCGGCGCGGTCGAAGCTCAGGTCGGGCGCGTTCTCGTAGCGCGCCAGCGCGATGGCGTCGTCGGCGAGGAAGGGCGTCACCAGCCCCGCGCCGGCCTTGTAGGCGTGGCAGGCGATGCGGCGCACCAGCGGCAGCGCCGACACCGGCGCGGTGATCACCAGATCCTGCCCCTCGCGCAGCCGCAGCCCGACGCGGACGGCGACTTCGGCGAGGCGATCGAGCCGGACCGGGTCGATAGCGGGCTTCTGGACGGGATTGGTCATGGTCCGTGCGGTCTTTCAGCAAGCAAGGGCGGGCAGCGAGTAAAGGCGGACAGTAAATCAGAGCGGCGATTCGGGCCGGTCCTGCGTCAGAAGCATGGCGCCGATGGCGTCGATGCGCTTCTTGTCCGGCGCGAAGCCGAGCGAGGATTGCGCGGGCTGAGCAGCAGCCGGGGCCGAGGCGTCGAATTGCGGCTCGTAGGAAGCGAGCTGGGCGCGCGATTCGACCTGCTGCGGCTCGGCCTGCTGTTGGGCCGGCGTCATGCGATGGCGCGCCAGGCGGTCGCCGCGCGCCTGCGGGCCGAAGCCGGGCTGGACCGGGGCCGACGCCTGGGCCGCTTCCGCCAGCGCCACCTGCACCGAGGGCGCCGCGCCTTGCGTGGTCACGTCATAGGACGGGCCCTGCGGCATGGACGGCGACTGCGGCGTATAGGCCAGCGCCAGGTTGTAGGGCGTATTCGGCACCGGGCTCTGCAGCGAGCCGTCGCGGTTGCGCTTCTCATAGAAGGAGTTTCCGCCCGCCACCAGCACGTAATGCATGTTGCGGTAGGGGAAGGTCAGGCCGGCGGTGTGGAAGAACATGGCGTTCTTCAGCGCCGGGTGCCGCTTGCCCTTGAGCACCGCGTCGGCGGTGGCCTCGACGTCGGGCAGCTTCCCGGACTCCATGCGGCGGGTCAGCACGCCGGGGGCGAACTGGCCCTTCTGGCCCACGACGCCGCAGATCGTGTCGGAATAGCGGCCCGACACGAGGCGGTTCATCACCACGGTGCCGACGGCCAGAAGCCCGTCCGGGCTGGAGCGGTTGGATTCGAAGAACATCGCGCGCTCGAGGCATTCGCGGTCCTTCGGGGTGTAGGTGTAGGTCTTGACCCCGCCGACCGTGTGGATGCGGGTGGTCTCGAGGGAGGCGGTCCGGGCCTTGCCCGTGGTCCCGCTGGTGGTGGTGCAGCCGGCGACGCCGCAAAGCGCAGCGATCAGGCCGGCCAGGATCGGCAATTTCCACTTCACGGCGCGCGTCAACGGCTCAATCTCATCGTTGGGACCCTCTACTGGTCCGGCCCGGTCTCCAAGGGAAACCCGGCTGGGGTGGAAGTCGAAACGGGGGCTCGATCAAGGGTCGAAACGCCCGGCTGTCGTTCGTCGCATGCAAGATTTTGAAATTTTTAGGCCAAAAAAAGGCGGGCCGTCAAATGTCCGGACGCGGCGAGCGGCGGGAGCAAACCCGTCCAATCCCCACGAATCACGCATGCAATATTGCCGGCAAGTCGTTCAAATATATTAATAAAAGGTTAACGTCCGAAGAGCGGAAAGTTAAGTGATTGATTTAATTTGATTCAAAAATCGCCGAAGGCCGCCACAGGACCGCCTTAATTGGACGATGCTTGTAAATTCCGAAACTTAAACCTCGCCGCGCAGGTTTCGCGCCGCGTGGGCGCAGTCGTCCGCGCCGGGTTCCCCGGCGCGGATCAACTTTGCCCCGCGAAATGTAACATTGCGTGAGATCGGCGTTTCGGGCGCTTTTCGGAGCGCGCGCGGCGTCCGAATCAAGCCGGGAGCTCAGCCGAAGGAATAGCCGGCGCCGCGCACGGTGCGGATCGGATCGGGGGCGCGGCCGACATTGATCGCCTTGCGCAGGCGGCCGACATGGACGTCGACGGTGCGGTCGTCGACATAGATGTCCGGCCCCCAGACGCCGTCGAGCAGCTGGCTGCGCGAAAAGACGCGGCCGGGCGACATCATGAAATATTCGAGCAGGCGGAACTCGGTCGGGCCAAGGCGCACTTCCTTGTCCTTGCGGTAGACGCGGTGCTGCTGGCGGTCGAGCACGAGGTCGCCCACCTTCAGCACATGCGACAGCAGGCTCGGATTGGCCCGGCGCAGCATGGCCTTGACGCGGGCCAGCAATTCGGGCGTGGAGAAGGGCTTGACCACATAGTCGTCGGCGCCGACGCTCAGGCCGCGCACGCGCTCGCTCTCCTCGCCGCGCGCCGTCAGCATGACGATGGGCAGGCGCTCGGTCTCGGGGCGCTGGCGCAGGCGGCGGCACAATTCGATGCCGGAGACGCCCGGCAGCATCCAGTCGAGGATCAAAAGGTCAGGCACGTTCTCGCGCAAAGCGATCTCGGCCTCGTCGCCGCGCAGGATGGTGTCGACGACATAGCCCTCGGCTTCGAGATTGTAGCGCAGCAGAACGCTCAGCGCCTCTTCATCCTCGACCACGGCGATGCGGGGGGCATGGGACATGCGAAATCCTGTTCCGTTCGGCGGGCGGAAACCGCCGCGCCCTGTCTTTTTTGCAGCGCGATCAGGCCTTGCCGCTCACGTCGGCGACGACCACGTGGCTGAGATCGTCCTTGGGACGCTCGGCCGGCATCTGCAGGCCGGTGACGATGTAATAGACCGTCTCGGCGATGTTGGTGGCGTGGTCGCCGATGCGCTCGATGTTTTTGGCGCAGAACAAAAGATGCGTGCAGGCGGAGATGTTGCGCGGGTCCTCCATCATGTAGGTGAGGAGCTCGCGGAAGATCGAGGTGTACATGGCGTCGATCTCGTCGTCGCGGTCGCGCACCACATTGATCTGCTGCACCGAGCGGGCGGCGTAGGCGTCGAGCACGTCCTTGAGCTGGGTCAGCGCCAGCTCGGCCAGGGTTTCGAGGCCGCGATAGAGTTTCACCGGCTGGCGCGATTCCGACACGACGGCGACGCGCTTGGCGATGTTCTTGCCGAGGTCGCCGACGCGCTCGAGGTCGGAGGAGATGCGGATGGCGCCGATGATCTCGCGCAGGTCGACCGCCATGGGCTGGCGCTTGGCGATGATGGTGACGGCCTTTTCGTCGACCTCGCGCTCGCCGGCGTCGAGGATCAGGTCGTCGGAGATCACGCGCTGGGCCAGCGCCGTGTCGGCGTTGACGATCGCCGACACCGATTGCTCGACCATGCGCTCGGCGTGGCCGCCCATCTCGGCGATCTTGCGGGTGAGGAACTTCAGTTCGTCGTCATAGGAACGGACGGTGTGTTGAGCCGGCATGCTTATACCCTCGTCATGAAAATCTGGTCGCGCCATCGGTTCTTTCTCCCGGATGTCAGCCGAAGCGGCCGGTGATGTAGTCCTGGGTGCGCTTTTCGGTCGGCGCGGTGAACATCATCTCGGTCTCGCCGACCTCGACCAGATTGCCGAGATGGAACATGGCGGTCTTCTGCGAGACGCGCGCCGCCTGCTGCATGGAGTGGGTGACGATGACGATGGTGTAGTTCTGGCGCAGTTCGTCGATCAGTTCCTCCACCTTGGCGGTGGCGATGGGGTCGAGCGCCGAGCAGGGCTCGTCCATCAGGATGACTTCCGGGCTGACGGCGATGGCGCGCGCGATGCACAGGCGCTGCTGCTGGCCGCCCGACAGGCCGGTGCCGGCGTCGTGCAGGCGGTCCTTGACCTCGTTGAACAGGCTGGCCTTCTGCAGGCTGGTGACGACGATCTCCTCCAGCTCGGCCTTGTTGCGGGCGAGGCCGTGGATGCGCGGGCCGTAGGCGACGTTCTCGAAGATGGACTTGGGGAACGGGTTCGGCTTCTGGAACACCATGCCGACGCGGGCGCGCAACTCCACCACGTCGATCCTGGGATCGTAGATGTCCTCGTCGTCGAGCGAGATGCGGCCGGCGACGCGGCAGCCCTCGATGGTGTCGTTCATGCGGTTGAGCGAACGCAGGAAGGTCGACTTGCCGCAGCCCGACGGGCCGATCAGCGCCGTCACCATCTTCTCCTGGATCTCCAGGTCGACGTCGAACAAAGCCTGCTTCTCGCCATAGTAAACGCAGACCTTCTCGCCGCGCATCTTGATGGGCTGGACGGTGGCGTTCATTTTTTCTCCTACGGCTTTTTCGAGAGAACGTTCGGTCATCAGGTTCATGGTTTCGTCTCCCTCACCAGCGGCGCTCGAAGCGGCGGCGCAGAATGATTGCGATGATGTTCATGGCCGCCAGGAACAGGAGCAGCACGATGATGGCGCCGGAGGTGCGCTCGACAAAGGCGCGCTCCGCCTCGTTGGCCCACATGTAGATCTGCACCGGCAGCGCCGTGGACGGATCGAGCGGCGTGGCGGGCGTGTCGGCGACGAAGGCCACCATGCCGATGAGAAGCAGCGGCGCGGTCTCGCCGAGCGCATGCGCCAGGCCGATGATGGTGCCGGTCAGGATGCCGGGGGCGGCGAGCGGCAGCACGTGATGGAACACCATCTGCGTCTTGGAGGCGCCGAGGCCGAGCGCGGCCGAGCGGATCGACGGCGGCACGGCGCGTAGCGCGGCGCGGGTGGCGATGATGATGGTGGGCAGCGTCAGAAGCGTCAGCACCAGGCCGCCGACCAGCGAGGCCGAGCGCGGCAGGCCGAAGAAATTGATGAACACCGCCAGCCCCAAAAGGCCGAAGACGATCGACGGCACCGCGGCGAGGTTGTTGATGTTGACCTCGATGATGTCGGTGACGCGGCCCTTGGGCGCGAATTCCTCGAGATAGATCGAGGCGGCCACGCCGATGGGCAGCGCCACCAGGAGCACGATCAGCATCATGTAGAAGGAGCCCAGCAGCGCCACGCCAAGGCCGGAGGTCTCGGGCCGGCTCGACGCGCCGAAGGTGAAGAGGCCGGTGTTGAAGGCCTTCTTCATGATCCCTTCCTCGGTCAGCGTCTTCATCCAGCCGACCTGGCGGTCGGAGACCTTGCGGCTCGTCTCCGGCACGCTGAGGTCGATCTGGCCCTTATAGGCGGAATCGACGTCGCCGCCGGCCAGCACCGGCACGGTCTGCGTCGTGCCGATGATGGACGGGTCCCTGGTCACCATGGCGCGCAGCTGCACGCGCACGCCGTCGGAGAAGAAGCGGTTGAGGTCGCGCATCGCCGGCAAGTCGGTCTTCTTGACGCCGAGCTTCTCGGCGAGCGCGTTGCGCACCAGAAGCGGGTAATTGGCGGCGACGAGCACGTCGGGGTCCGTGGCGCGCTTGTTGCCGGGATCGACGACCTGCGCCTCGATCTTGACCGGCAGGTAGATGGTGGTCTGCCAGAAGGCGGTGTAGCCCTTGGAGAAGACCGAGAACAGGAGCGCGCAGAGGAAGAACACACCCACGGCGATCGCGGCGACGCCGTAGAGACGGAAGCGGCGTTCGGCGGCGTAGCGGCGCTTGAGGCCGATGTCGCGGCGGGGCGCGGCGGCGGCGCGCGCCGCGTTATAGGTCGCGTCGGTCATTATTCATACTGCTCCCGGTACTTGCGCACGATATAGAGCGCGAAGATGTTCATGATCAGCGTCAGCACGAACAGCGTGATGCCGAGCGCGAAGGCCACCAGCGTCTGCGGCGAGTTGAATTCGAGGTCGCCGGTGAGCTGGTTGACGATCTTGACCGTGATGGTGGTCATGGCCGCGAAGGGGTTGACGTCGAGATTGGCGGCGACGCCGGCGGCGAGCACCACGATCATGGTCTCGCCGATGGCGCGCGAGGCGGTCATCAAAAGCGCGCCGACGATGCCGGGCAGGGCGGCGGGCAGCACCACGCGCTTGATGGTCTCGGACCGCGTCGCGCCGAGGCCGAGCGAGCCGTCGCGCATGGCGCGCGGCACGGCGGTGATGATGTCGTCCGACAGCGAGGAGACGAAGGGGATCAGCATCACGCCCATGACCAGGCCGGCGGTGAGCACGCTCTGCGCCATGATGAAGGGCGCGCCGCCGGCGATGGCCGCGCTGAGGTCGCGCAGGAACGGGCCGACGGTGACGAGCGCGAAGAAGCCGTAGACGATGGTGGGGATGCCGGCCAGAAGCTCGAGCACCGGCTTGACCACGGCGCGCACCTTGGGCGCGGCGTATTCGGACATGTAGATGGCCGAGAACAGGCCGACCGGCACGGCGAAGAGCATGGCGACCAGCGCGATATAGAGCGTGCCGGCCAGAAGCGGCAGCAGGCCGAACTGCCCGGCGCTGCCGCCCGAGCCGGCGGCGGCGAAGCGCGGGTCCCACACCGTGCCGAAGAAGAAGTCCATCGGCGAGACGGAATGGAAGAAGGCGATGGTCTGGAACAGCATCGACAGGATGATGCCGACGGTGGTGAGGATGGCGATGCCCGACGAGGCGATGAGGCCCCAGAGCACGATGCGCTCGACATTGTTGCGGGCGCGGGTGCGGCGGCGCATGCCGGACAGGCCGAAGACGAGGCCGGCGGCGGCCAGCGCCAGCGCCACGCCGGCGCCGATGGTGCGCAGGAGGCCCGAGGTCTTCTTCAGGTGCAGCGCGATCGGCACCATATAGTCCTGGCCTTCGGTCGCGAGCGCCACGCCCCTGGAGGCCAGCGCGTCGCGCGCGGCCTGGTAGGACTGCGGGAAGGCGTCGACCTCGGCCGGGGTCAGCTTGTCGAGGCCGCGGGCCAGCCCGTCGATCATGCTGAGCTGCAGGCTGCGGCTGGTGCCCTCGGTGGCCGCCGGCAATTGCGCGGCGGCGCTGTGGTCGAGCCAGACCGAGGAGCCGACGCTCCACACGGCCAGGAACAGGATCGCCGGCAGGGCCGAGACGAGGAAGACCCACCAGCCGTGATAATGCGGGCGCGAATGCATCTTTTCGGACGGCGCGCCGACAGGCTGCGCGCGGTCGAGCGCCACGGCCCGTTGCCGGCCGATGAAAAACCCGACCAGCCCGATGGCGATCACGCTGACGAGAACCAGTAAGAAGGACATTCGAATTCCCCGGTTGCCCTGGACGAGCGGGAGGCGAGCCGCCCGCGATTGCGCCGGTCATATCGTCCCGGCGCGGAAAGGAAAGGAGGCGGGCGGCCGAAACCGCCCGCATCCCCGGATTTCGCTTATTTCGCGACCATGGTCGTTCCGTCGGCGAAGGCCTTGCGCTGGGCCTCGCGCTCGGCGTCCGGCGCCGGCACCAGGCCGTACTGGGCCAGCGAGCCGTCGGGGCCGATGATCTGGTCGGACAGGAAGAAGTCGACATATTCCTTCATGCCCGGCACGACGCCGAGATGCGCCTTCTTGACGTAGAAGAACAGCGGGCGCGACACCGGATACTTGCCCGAGGCTACGGTCTCGGCCGAGGGCGTCACGTCGTCGACGGTGGCGACCTTCAGCTTGTCGGCGTTGTTCTCGTAGAAATAGAGGCCGAACACGCCGACGCCGGTCTTGTTGGACTGGATGCGGGCCAGCGTCTCGGCGTAGTCGCCGTCGATGTCGACGGCCTTGCCGTCCTTGCGCACCGCGATGCAGGCCGCAGCCGACGCCTTGTCGTCGAGGCCGCTCTTCTTGATCACGTCCAGCGCGCCGGAATGCTTGCAGCCGTCGGCGAGGACCTTCTCCTCGAACACTTCGCGCGTGCCGTGCTTCTCGCCGGGGATATAGGCGGCGATGTCCCAGTCGGGCAGGTTCGGATTGACCTGGTTCCACTTGGCGTAGGGATTGTCGACCAGCTTGCCGTCGACCACCACCTTGGCGGCCAGCGCCTTATAGACGTCGGCCGGGGTCAATTTCCAGTCCGGGCCCTTGGCGTCGGTGGCGAAGACGATGCCGTCATAGCCGAAGCGCACTTCCTCCACGTCCTTGACGCCGGCGTCGACGCAGGACTTGAGCTCGGTGTCCTTCATGGCGCGCGAGGCGTTGGCGATGTCGATGGTGTTTTCGCCGACGCCCTTGCAGAATTCCTTGATGCCGGCGCCCGAGCCGCCCGATTCCACCACGGGCGTCTTGAACTTCGGATAGGTCTCGCCGAACGTCTCGGCGACGACCTTGGCGTAGGGCAGCACGGTCGACGAGCCGGCGATCTGCACCTGATCGCGCGCCTGGGCGGCGGAAACCGAAATCGCGGCGGCGAGCGCCAGCGCGGCGGTCGAGGTAAGCATCTTGTTCATGAGCGGTCGCTCCTGTTGGAAAAAACCTGTGACGGGGAAACGTCACGGCTGCTCTACGCGCCCTATATAACAGCCATATGACAGGCATATTACAGCTTTGTATCAATGTTACAGCCGGGATGACGGCCGGGATGATGGTCGCCCGCCTCGCAATCTCCGGCCCGCAAGCCGATAGGGCGCGCCGGCGAAAATTCAGCCGGCGAAGGGCGCTTTCGGCGTAAAACCGTCTTACGGCTTGTAAAATTGCGTGAGCCGAACGGCGATTTCGCCGCAAAAGCGCCACAATCCGACAACTTCCGCGACTCGTCCGGAATCTTCGCCTGCAAATAAAAATTGCACCCCCGGCGCGGCCCCGCGCGCGGCGCGCAAGCAGTTTTTCTTGGCCGCGCGCCGTCAAAACAGGGGCGTCGGCGAATGGGGCGGAGAATCCTAACAATAGGTTAACGCCTTTACCGGATTCCGGCGGATTCCTTCAAAATATTCCTCAGTTCTTTTTGAGATCAGAAATAAACAATGCTTAGTATAGGATCATTTTCCGCATGGATTAGAGATTCCCGGTCCGCAGAATATTCTCATTCGGATCACGCCATGGCCACATTTAGATTCCAATTGGCCGCCGTCTTTCTCGGGCCGCGCCCCGAAAAGCGCCCCGGAAACAACAGATGGACCTGGCATGATCTTCAAGACCCGTGTGGCCACGCTCGCCGTTGCGGCGACCGCTCTCCTCGCCGTCTCCGCAATCGACGCCTCGGCGCAGCAATGCGGCGGCGCCTCCTGGTACGCGCTGCATTCCCGTACCGCCTCGGGCGAGCGCATGAACCCCGCCGGCCTCACCGCCGCCCATCGCAGCCTGCCGCTGGGCAGCAAGGTCAAGGTCACCAACCAGCGCAACGGAAAATCGCTGGTCGTGCGCATCAACGATCGCGGCCCCTTCATCCGCGGCCGCGTGCTGGACCTGTCCAAGGCCGCCGCCAGCCGCCTCGGTTTCGTCGGCGCCGGCCACGCCAAGGTCTGCTACACGCCGCTCTGACGCGGCCTCCAGGGTCTGTTGGGTTAGCCGCTACCGCCGGTCGAGCCGGTCGGTGAACCAGCGGGTGAGCTTGACCCAGACCTCGTCCTTCTCGGCGGCGTCCTCGACGCCGTGCTCGAGATTGGGATTGTCGTTGACCTCGATCACCACCACGCCGTCGTCCGTCTCCTTCAAATCGACGCCGTAGAGCCCGTCGCCGATGCAGCGCGCGGCGCGCAGGCCTGTCTCCAGCACATGCGGCGGCGCCTCGGCCAGCGTATAGGGCCGGAATCCGCCCTCTAGCGGCTTGCCGCCGGTGTCGTGCTTGACGATCTGCCAGTGGTTCTTCGCCATCATATATTGACAGACGAACAGCGGCTCGCCGTCGAGGACGCCGACGCGCCAGTCGAATTTCGTCGGCATGTATTTCTGCGCCAGCAACAGGTCGCTGTCCTGCAGCCACTGGCCGGCCAGGGCCTTCAGCTCGACCCGGTTCTGCACCTTCTTCACGCCGCGCGAGAAGGAGGAATCGGGGATCTTGATCACCATCGGAAAGCCGAGCGTATCGGCGGCGCGGGCGAGGTCCTCCTCGCCGGCGATCATCACCGTCGGCGGCGCGGCCACGTCGTTGGCCTGCATCAATTCGTGCAGATAGACCTTGTTGGTGCAGCGGATCATCGAGATCGGATCGTCGATGACCGGCATGTTCTCCTGCTGCGCCCGGCGCGCGAAGCGATAGGTGTGGTTGGAGATCGAGGTCGTCTCGCGGATGAAGAGCGCGTCGTAATTGGCGAGGCGCGGCAGGTCGCGCTTGCCGATCGGCTCCACCTCCACGCCCAGCCGCGCGGCGATGCGCGCCCAGTGCTTGAGGCTCGCGACCGAAGAGGGCGGGAGCGCCTCCTTGGGGTCGCACAGCGTGGCGAAGGTGTAGCGCGCCGGCGTCTTCGGCCGCGCGGCGCGCCATTCGCGCTGCGCGTAGCGGTCGAGCGCGTCCTCGAAGCGGCGCTTGCGGCCCTGCGAGAACTTGGCGATATTGGAGAAGCCGATCTTCTGGATCCGCGCCCATTCGCCCGCCTTGACCGTGATCTCCAGCGACGGCGCGCGGAACCAGTCGAAAAGCAGCCGGCCCAAGCGCTCGAAGTCCGGCTCCTCGGCCAGGCCGAAATGGACATGGATGGTTTCGGGCGCGCGCGCCGCCGCCTTGCCCAGCGCCTTGTTGAGCGCGTCCTCAAGCTCCGGCAGCGCGTTTTCATAGAGCCGCCGCTCGGACAGGTCGATGATGGTCTCGACCGAGGGGATGACGCGATGGCCGCGCGCCTCGGCCAGAAGCGAGGCGTAATAGCCGCGGCTCTGATAGGCGTAGGAGCGCGACAGGTTGACGACGCGCGGCCGCTGGCCGTTGAACAGCGCCGGATGGGCCAGATAGTCGCGATTGGTCATGACCTTGTGCGGGGTGGCGCCGTGGTCGATATCCGACAGGCGTCCCACGAGAATGACGCAGATGGCCATCGTCAGTCCTTTTCCAGAATGACGGCGGCCCGCAATCCGTCGCCTCCAAAACGCGCGATACGATCGAAGATATGGAACGGCACCGGCACATTGGCGGCGTCGGCGATGGTTTCGCCCTGCTCCTCCTCGACCCAGGGGTCGTGAATGAGGATATGGCGTCCATCCTCGCCATGGGCAAGGACCCAGTGCGGAACTTTCTTGCCGAACATGTGATAGCCGCTGACCAGCACGATCGCCGCCGCCCCGCGCCGCAGCGCCGACAGGATGTCGAAGAGCGTGAAGCCGCGATATTGCACCGGAATGGCATAGGCCTCGGCGCGCTGGCGGAAATCGGTCTGGGCGAGCTGCATCACCTTGCGCTTCTCCTCCGAGCGCACCGATTGCAGGAACAGCATGTCCTCTACCGACACCAGGATCGAGGCTTTGAGCCCGCGCTCATGCGCGGCCACGGCCAGGCCGAAAGGCTCGCAGCCGCCCGGCCCCGACATCATGTAGATGGTGGTGGCGTCGCGCCACAGCCGCACCTCCAGCACCGGATCGAGCCGCGTTTCGGGATCGTGCCGGGCCAGCGCCATCATCAGGCAGGCGGCGCCGCAGGTGAAATCCATGGTCTGCTCGTAATAGGGATAAGGCGTCGCCAGCGAGAAATCGCCGCGCACGGTCTTCTCGAAGCGCAGCGCGTCGGAATGGTCGGCGTAATAATCGAGATAGCGGCCGATGGGGCGATAGCCGCAGCGCCGGTAGAGCGCGATGGCCCGGGCGTTGTCCTCGCGCACCTCCAGCCGCAGCAGCGGCCGGTCATGGGCGTAGGCCGCCGCCTCCGCCGCCTGCAGCAGGCGCGCGCCGACGCCGCGCGACTTGGCGTCGGGATCGACGGCGATGGAATAAAGCCGCGCCAGCGCCGTGCCGTGGCGGAACAGGATCATGGCGTAGCCGATCACCCTGCCCGCCTCGATGGCGACGATGGTCTCGGCGGTGGGACGCGCGATCAGGACGCGGAAGGAGCGGCGGGAGATGCGGTCGGCGTCGAAGCAGCGCTCCTCGATGGCGAGCAGCGCGTCGATGTCGTCCGCCGTGGCCTTTCGCGTGGTGGGACCCGTCATTGTGATGGCTCTCGAAACGGCTGGGCCGGCGGCCGCGCGCCGCTTGCGTTCGGGGTGAAAACAAGCGCCCGGACCGTGGCGAAATTATGTGCGGGGCGGCGGGCCGGCGGCCGGATTTTCGCGCCAAAGCTGCGGATTTTCGGGCTTGCGCGCGTTAACCATTAATTAAGATGTCGGGCGGCGGCGTGGCGATCCGAATTGACTCCGGCCCTGTTTAAGATTTTAACATTTCGTTAAGAATTGGATTTCGGCTAAGGGCGTTGAGTATGTTTTGCGTTGTTCGCTCGACCAGGAAGATCATCACCATGGCGGCCGTGGCGGTTTCGCTGCTCGCCACGGGCATGGCCGCGCAGGCCGGCTCCGGCGCCTTCATGCAGACCGGCAAGATCACCTCGCAGCCGATCGGCCACTACGATTTCTGCAAGCGCGAGCCGGCCGAATGCAGCCGCCTCAGCGCCAATACCGGCGCGCTGAAGCTGACGCAGGCGAGCTGGAAGAAGATCCTCGAGACCAACCTGTCGGTCAACACCCGCATCAAGCCGGTGACGGACATGGACCAGTATGGCGTGGAAGACTACTGGACCTATCCGAACAGCGGCGCCGGCGACTGCGAAGACTATGCGCTCGAGAAGCAGCGCGAGCTGATGCAGGCGGGCGTTCCGGTCGCCGACCTGCTGCTGACCGTGGTGCGCAAGCCGGACGGCGAAGGCCACGCCGTGCTGACCGTGCGCACCGACCGCGGCGACTATATTCTCGACAACCTGACCGACGAGGTCATGCGCTGGAACGAGACCGACTACACCTATCTGAAGCGGCAGGCCGCCAACAACAGCGGTCGCTGGGTGACGATCGAAGCGCCGGACAACGTTCTGGTCGGCTCGGTGCGCTGAAACACGCGCCGGCCTCTTTCGACAGCCCGGAAGCCGGCGACGGCTTTCGGGCTTTTTCTTGTGAGGACGCCATGCAGCAGCAGGTTTCGGTTATCACCCTCGGCGTCGCCGATCTCGCGCGCTCGCGCCGTTTCTATGGCGACGGCTTCGGCTGGACGCCGATCTTCGAGAATGACGAGATCGCCTTCTACCAGATGAACGGCTTCGTGCTCGGCGCCTTCCTCACGCCTTCGCTGGAGGCCGACATGAACCGCGGCGGCCTCAAGCGTCCGGGCGCGTTTTCGCTGGCGCACAATGTTTCGGAGCGGGACGCGGTCGCGCCGCTGATGGAGCGGCTGGCGCGCGCAGGCGGGACCGTGCTGCGCCCCGCCGACGCGCCGCCCCATGGCGGCTTTCGCGGCTATGTCGCCGATCCCGACGACCACGCCTGGGAGATCGCCTGGAACCCGGCCTGGGCCATCGACGCGCGCGGACTGGTGACCTTCGGGCTCTGAACTGTCCCTTAAGAAGAACTGTTGCGCCGGCGCCACATCGGGCGGCCGCCGTTTCGGCGCGCGCGCAAAAGCCGCCGCGGCGGGCGGGACTGTCGTCTGACTGTCATGCAGCGCCCCTATAGCGGGGCATCTCCGATTTCTGGACCAAGCAGCCAGACGCCGGGGGCGGTCTCGCCGGCATGCAATCCGACGCGAGGCGCGGGGTTTCTGGCGTTCCGGGGGGACCGGACGCCGGCATCAGAACATGTATCCATATGACTAGAAAGGTCATGAAATGAAGATCAATGGTCTTCTTCTCGGCTCCGCCGTGGCGCTCGTCGCGGCTTCCGGCTCCTCCTTCGCGGCCGACGCCATCCAGGACGAGCCCGTTGTGGCGCCCGTCTCCGCTCCGGCTCCGACCTGGACGCTGAGCATCGAAGGCAGCCCGGAATTCTTCGCCATCAACAATGGCTCCAATTCCGCCCGCGACCTCGCCGACAGCTACTTCAAGGTCGGCGTGTCGCACACGTTCGAAAACAACTTCGTCGGCGGCATCTCGGTCCAGCCGACCTTCAAGACCGGCGGCAAGGAGCAGTATTACACCGAAGCCACCGTCGGCTATAAGGTCAAGCTATCCGACGTCTTCTCGCTGACCCCCTCGGTCGGCATCGGCTACACCTGGGGCACGACCGGCATCATCAAGGGCTCGGACAAGAACGCCGACGTCGCCTATTACCTGGTCTCGCTGGCCGGCGACTGGAA
Organism: Hyphomicrobiales bacterium; assembly: GCA_900465915.1. GTDB lineage: Bacteria > Pseudomonadota > Alphaproteobacteria > Rhizobiales > Rhizobiaceae > Brucella. Next base: position 42,869 of record UBKJ01000015.1, on the reverse strand, counting down.
GCTGAACAAGCAGTGGACCTGGAACGTGTTCAACGTGCGTTACCGCAACGCGTTCAACGCCACCTGGGACACGCCGAAGGTCGCCACCGGCGTCACCTACAACATCGACAGCTTCAACGCCGTCTACGCCAATTTCGGCTATTCCTGGAAGAAGGTCGACACCACCAAGTCGCCCTATGACAGCCTGTCGGCCGACAAGTTCAACATCGCCATCGGCTACAAGCACTCGTTCTGATAGGCGAAGCCTTCGACGACATCCGGGGCGCGGCGACGCGCCCCGGATTTTTTATGCCTTGCGGACGGGCCTTTCAGGCCGCTGACGCCAGCCGCTCCGCGCCCATGCGATAGGAGATGGCGCCGGCCAGATGGATGCGCCCGATCGTCTCCAGCCCGTCGAGATCGGCCAGTGTGCGGGCGACCTTCAGGATGCGGTGATAGGCGCGGGCGGAAAAGCGCATGCGCTCGCTGGCCTCGCGCAAAAGCTTCATCCCGCCCTCGTCGGGCCGCGCCACCTCCTCGATCAGCCGGGCCGAGCAATGGGCGTTGGTCATGGCCGCGTCGAAGCCGAGCGCCGCATAGCGCGCCGATTGCACCGCCCGCGCCCGCGCCACCCGCGCGGCGACCGTTTCGCTCGGCTCGGCCCGCGACGGATGGATGAGGTCGAGCGCCGAGACGGCGGGCATGTCCACCCGCAGATCGATGCGGTCGAGAAGCGGGCCAGAAATGCGCGCCTGGTAATCGGTCTGGCAACGGGCTCCGCGCGCGCAGGTATGGCCCGGCTCGCCCGCCATGCCGCAGCGGCAGGGATTCATCGCCGCGATCAGCTGGAATCGCGCCGGATAGGCGGTGCGGTGGTTGACGCGGGCGATCAGGCACTCGCCCGTCTCCAGCGGCTGGCGCAGGGAATCGAGCACCTGCGGCGAGAATTCGGGAAATTCGTCGAGGAACAGCACGCCGTTATGGGCCAGCGACACCTCGCCCGGCCGGGCGCGCGCGCCGCCGCCGACCATGGCCGGCATGGAGGCGGAATGGTGCGGCGCGCGGAACGGCCGCCGGTCGGAGAGTTTTCCGCCGGCCAGCTCGCCCGCAAGCGAGGCGATCATCGACACGTCGAGCAATTCGCGCGGCGACAATTTGGGCAGGATCGACGGCAGGCGCGCGGCCAGCATCGACTTGCCCGAGCCGGGCGGGCCGACGAGCAGCAGGTTGTGGCCGCCGGCGGCGGCGATCTCCAGCGCGCGCTTGGCCGTCTCCTGCCCCTTGATGTCGGCGAGGTCGAGCACAGCACCCGCCGGCTGGCGGATGGCCGGCTCGGGCGGGGTCAGCACCTGCGTCCCGCGAAAATGATTGGCCAGCGCGATCAGACTGCGCGGGGCGAGGATGTCGAGATCGGCCCCCGCCCAGGCCGCCTCGGCCCCACAGGCGTGCGGGCAGATCAGGCCCTTTTCCTCGCGATTGGCCCCGATGGCGGCGGGCAGCACGCCGGCCACCGGATTGATGGAGCCGTCGAGCGACAACTCTCCCAGCACCAGATAGGACTGGATGGCGTCGGCCGGGATGGCCCCGATCGCCGCCATCAGCGCGACCGCAATGGGCAGGTCGTAATGCGAGCCTTCCTTGGGCAGGTCGGCTGGGGCGAGATTGACCGTCACCCGCTTCGCCGGCATGGACAGACCGGAGGCGTGCAGGGCCGCCTGCACGCGCTCGCGGCTTTCGGCCACCGCCTTGTCCGGCAGGCCGACGATGGCCATGCCCATCTTGCCCGGCGCGAGCATCACCTGGACGTCAACCGGCACCGCTTCTATGCCCTGAAAGGCGACCGTCCCGACCCGCGCCACCATAAGCCCCCGCCCGTACTCGCAATTGAGTATCTTCTTAAATACAACCAGAAGATTTAAACATGGACGGCGGCGGATTGCAAGAACGTTTGGGGAACAAATTGCTTGCGCGGATCAGTCGGGGCGGATCGCGGTACAGATGCGTTCGCCGCGAATGCAGGCGATGCGCGGCGTCGAGCAGACCAGTTCGCCGGAGCGAAGCGAGCAGATGATGCAGCCGTCGTCGAAATCGACGCACTTCCCGTTGGCCTTCATGAAATCGCTAAGGGTTTCATGGGGCCGGGCGGCTTCTTCATGGCGGTCGCCTGATGGCGGTTCATCCGCCGCCATCAGGAGCGCGGTCAACGGCAGCCAGATCAAGCCGCGGATCATGGCTTGCGCCCTTCAGGCGAAACGAAGCCGCCATCGGCGTTCATCACCCGATGACGGCTCCGGTCTTCAAAAAGCGGCCTCAGCGCTTCGCCTCGACCGCGTCCCAGAACAGGGCGGCGACGTCCGTGCCGTCGAAGCGCTGGATCTCGCGCACGCCGGTGGGCGAGGTCACGTTGATCTCGGTCATGTAGTCGCCGATCACGTCGATGCCGACGAGGATGAAACCGCGCTCCTTCAGCGACGGGCCGATGCGGTCGCAGATCTCGCGCTCGCGCGGGGTGAGCTTCGTCGCCTCGGCGCGGCCGCCGACATGCATGTTGGAGCGGGCGTCCGTGTCGGAGGGCACGCGGTTGATGGCGCCGACCGGCTCGCCATCGATCAGGATGATGCGCTTGTCGCCGGCGCGCACGTCCTTCAGATAGCGCTGGGCGATGAAGGGCTCGCGGAACATCTGGCCGAACATCTCCAGCAGCGACGACAGGTTGCGGTCGCCGTCGGCGAGGTGGAACACGCCCGCGCCGCCATTGCCATAGAGCGGCTTGAGGATGATGTCGCCATATTGGCGGCGGAAATCCATCACCTCCTGCGGGTCCTTGGTGATGAGCGTCTCCGGCATCAGGTCGGGGAACTCGGTGACGAAGATTTTTTCCGGGCTGTTGCGCACCCAGGCCGGGTCGTTGACCACCAGCGTTTTGGGGTGGATGCGCTCCAGGAGATGGGTGGTGGTGATGTAGTTCATGTCGAAGGGCGGGTCCTGGCGCAGCAGCACCACGTCCATTTCCGACAGGTCGCGACGCACGGGCTCGCCGAGGCTGAAATGATCGCCCTTGACGTCGCGCACCTCCAGACGCTCCACCCGCGCCGAGACGACGCCGTCGCGCATCGACAGGCGGTCGGGGGTGTAGTGATACAGCTCGTGGCCGCGCCGCTGCGCTTCCAGCGACAGGGCGAAGGTGGTGTCGCCCGCAATGTTGATCGAGCCGATATGGTCCATCTGGACCGCGATTTTGAGCGCCATGGTTTCCTCGCGATTCGAAACTGCCGGAAACCTAAAACGGATCGCGGCGGCGAGATAGCGCTTTCTGCGCCGCCGCCCCCGGCGGGGCTTCCCAACGGCGCGGCGCAACCCCTATGATGGCCAGCACATCGTCAGGTGGGATTTCATGAAAAAGATCGGCTTTCTTTCCTTCGGCCATTGGTCGCCCTCGCCGCATTCGCAGACGCGCTCGGCCGCCGACGCGCTGCTCCAGTCCATCGAGCTGGCCGTGGCGGCGGAGGAGCTGGGCGCGGACGGGGCCTATTTCCGCGTGCATCATTTCGCCCGCCAGCTCGCCTCGCCTTTCCCGCTTCTGGCGGCGGCGGGTGCGCGGACAAAAAAGATCGAGATCGGCACCGCCGTCATCGACATGCGCTATGAAAATCCCTTCTACATGGCCGAGGACGCCGGCGCGGCGGACCTGATCGCCGGCGGCCGGCTGCAACTCGGGATCAGCCGCGGCTCGCCCGAGCAGGTGATCGACGGCTGGCGCCATTTCGGCTATCGGCCGGAGGAAGGCGAGAGCGACGCCGACATGGGCCGCCGCCACGCCGAGGTGTTTCTGGAGGCGCTGAAGGGCGAGGGCTTCGCCGAGCCCAATCCGCGGCCGATGTTTCCCAACCCGCCCGGCCTGCTGCGGCTGGAGCCCCATGCGGAGGGCCTGCGCGAGCGCATCTGGTGGGGCGCGGGCTCCAACGCCACCGCCGTCTGGGCGGCGAAGCTCGGCATGAACCTGCAAAGCTCGACATTGAAGGACGACGAGACCGGCGAGCCGTTCCATATCCAGCAGGCCAAGCAGATCCGCGCCTATCGCGCGGCGTGGAAGGAGGCGGGCCATGCGCGCAGCCCGCGCGTCTCGGTGAGCCGCAGCGTCTTCGCGCTGGTCGACGACCGCGACCGCGCCTATTTCGGCGATAGCGGCCGGGAGCAGGATAGCATCGGCTATATCGACGACAATACGCGAGCGATCTTCGGCCGCTCCTACGCCGCCGAGCCCGAGGCGCTGGTCAGGGAACTGGCGCAGGACGAGGCCGTCGCGGAAGCCGACACGCTGCTCCTGACCGTGCCGAACCAGCTCGGCGTCAATTACAACGCCCATGTCATCGAGGCGATCCTGAAACATGTCGCGCCGGCGCTCGGCTGGCGCTAGAAAGGCGCATCAGGGAGGAAAGCATGACCGCCGTCAACGTCACCTTTTTCGACGAGCAGATCGCCGAGCTGGGCGAAGGGCCGGGCTACGATCCGCTCACCGGCCATGTCTGGTGGTTCGACATTCTGGGCCAGAAGCTGTTCGAGAAGGAATGGGCCGGCGGCGCCGTCCAGGCGCATGCGCTGGGCATGAAGGCGAGCGCGCTGGCGGTGATCGACCGCGAGCGGCAATTGATCGCCACCGAGCACGGGCTTTTCGTTCGCGAGCGCGCCAGCGGGCGGCTGACGCCGCATCATCCGCTGGAGGCCGACAATCCGGTCACCCGGTCCAACGACGCGCGGGTGCATCCCTCGGGCGCGTTCTGGATCGGCACCATGGGCAAGAAGGCCGAAGCGGAGGCGGGCTCGATCTGGTGGTATCGCGAGGGGCAGGCGAAGCGGCTCTTCACCGGCCTGACCATCACCAATTCGATCTGCTTTTCGCCGGACGGGCGCGTGGCCTATTTCGCCGACACCGACCGCAACATCGTCTGGCGGGTGGACACCGATCCCGAGACCGGCCTGCCGACCTCGGAGCGCAGCGTGTTCCACCACCGCACGGAAGACGGCGGCATGGACGGCTCGGTTGTGGATGCGGAAGGGATCTTGTGGAACGCCTGCTGGGGCGCCGGCGCGCTGCACGCCTATTCGCCGCAGGGGCGGCTCGTGCGCACCGTCGCCCTGCCGGTGCGCCAGCCCTCCTGCCCGGCCTTCGTCGGGCCGGACGCGGCGGCGATGGTCGTCACCAGCGCCCATCAGGACATGGACGCGGCGGCGCGCCGCGCCGATCCGCATGCCGGCAAGGTGATGCTGCTCGACCTCGCCGTGGCCGGGCGGCACGATCCGCCCGTCAGGCTTTAGATGCCTTCGACGATGACGATCTCGCCGTCCGCCACCGTCTGGCGGATGGCGGCGGCCGCCTGATATTCCGGCGAATTGTAGCAGTCGAGCGCGTGCTGCATGGTCTCGAATTCGATGATGACGTTGCGCGCCCGGCCCGGCCCCTCGACCGCCTCGGCCTTGCCGCCGCGGGCGATGAATTTGGCGCCGAAGCGCTCGAAGGCGACTTTCGCGCCGGCGACATAGTCCTTGTAGCGCTCGGGGTCGCGCACGTCGACGCGGGCGATCCAATAGGCCTTGGTCATTCTTTTTCCTCCTTAAATAGCCGACTTCATTTCTTCCAGGATGGCCAGCGCCGCCGCCTTGCGGTCGGGCGCGCCGACGATGGGGCGCGCCACCACGAGATGGCTCGCGCCGGCGCGCAGCGCGTCGGCCGGCGTCATGACGCGCTTCTGGTCGCCCTTCTCCGCGCCGGCCGGGCGGATGCCGGGCGTGACCACGGCCATGTCGGGGCCGATGGCGCGGCGGATATGCGCCGCCTCGGCCGCCGAGGCCACCACGCCGCCCATGCCGGCCTCGCGCGCCTGGCGCGCGCGCTTCAGCACCAGCGTTTCGGGATCGTCGGAATAGCCGGCTTCCTTCAGGTCCGCCGCGTCCATCGAGGTCAGCACCGTCACGCCGAGAAGGCAGAGCTCCGAGCCCTTCGCCGCCTCGACCGCCGCGCGCATCGCCTTGGGATAGGCGTGCAGCGTCAGCATGGAGACGCCCATTCTGGCGATGTTCTCCACGCCCTTGGCGATGGTGTTGTCGATGTCGAGCAGCTTCATGTCGAGGAAGACTTTTTTGCGCGCCGCGACCAGACGGGCGGCGAAGGCGAGGCCGCCGGCGAAAACGAGCTGATAGCCGATCTTATAGAAGGAGACGGCGTCGCCCAGCTCCTCCACCACCTTTTCGGCCTCGGCCACGGTCGGCACGTCGAGGCCCACGATCAGGCGCCTGGACGCTTCATCGCGCAATTCGGTCGTCGTCATGAAAATCTCCGCTGCGGTTTCTCCACTCTTGGCACAAGCCGCGGCGGCGCGAAAGGGTTTCGGCGGCGGAAAATCAGCGGGCGGCGCGAGCGATCAGGCTGCGGCAGAGCGCCGTCAACATCTTGGCGCTGCGCTCCTCCTTCAGCGTCGCGTCGGCGTTGAAGGCGGCGGAGGCGTGGCCGACCGAGCATTGCTCGGTGACGATCTGCACGCCGACATTCATCAGCACGGCGCGCAGGTGATAAAGCCCGCGCATGCCGGCGAAGACGCCGTCGGAGGTGGAGCAGAGCCCAACCGTCAGCCCGGCATAGGGCTTGAACGGCTTGTCGCCGTCCTTTGCGATGCGGCTGACCCAGTCGATAGTGTTTTTCAACAGCGGCGGGATCGAGGCGTTATATTCCGGCGAGCAGATCATCAGCCCGTCATGGGCGGCGAAGACGCGGCCGAGCTTCATGGCGTTCTCCGGCACGCCATGCGCGGCCTCCAGGTCCTGGTCCATGATCGGCAGCGGATAATCGGCCAGCGTAATGCGCGTGACCTCCGCGCCTTGCGCGCGCAACTCCTTTTCGGCGGCGTCGGCCATATGGCCGCTGAACGCGCCGGTGCGGATCGAACCGGCGAAGACGAGGATGCGAGCGGTCATGGATACTCCCGGGGAAGGATGTCAGGCGAGCGGACGGCGATAGACCCAGAGCTGCGCCGGCGGCACGTTGCGCATCACAAAATCGTAATGCTGCACGGTGAAATCGCCGCGTCCGCCGGGCACCGGCGGCAGCGGGCCGTAGGTGATCTGCATGAAGGGACGGCCGCGCGGAATGCGGCTCAGCGCGTCCTCGACGATCTGCACGCGGCGCGGCATGGGGAAGTTCAAGAGCGGCACGGCGGAGACGACGCTGTCGAAGACCATGGCGCGACGCTCGCCCAGGGTCTCGTCGAGATTGAAGGCGTCGCCCTCGATGATGTTGACCTCGGGAAAGCTCTTGCGCAGATGCGCGGCGAAATCGTGCGAATATTCGATCGAATAAAGGTCGGCCGGCTTCACCCCGTGCTTGAGGATCGCCTTGGTGATGACGCCCGTGCCCGGCCCCAGCTCCAGCACCGGCAGGCCGGAATGCGGGTCGATGACGCTGGCCATGCGCCGCGCCGTGACGGCGCTTGTCGGCAGGATGGCCCCGACGGCCTTGGGCCCGTCGATCCAGCCCTTGAAGAAACGGATTTCCTCGTCGAATTTCGCGGCCAGTTTACGGCCGAGCAACCCTGCCATGCTCGAAGCTCCCATCGTCATCGCTTGCGGAAGTGTATGCCGCCTTGGAGACGCATAGCAAGGCGGGAATAAGGCCGTTTTCGGAAAAGCGGGACGGATTTCGCAAAGCTCGCCTTCATATCCAAGGCGAGAGCGACGAAAAACCGGAGAATATCTTTTATCCGTTTTCGGAAACGGGAGATTTCCCGGCGAGCATCCCGTCCGGCGGACCAATCGCCCTTTCTGGAGAAAAGAGAGGCCCGGAACGACGAAGGCCGCGGGGCATGTCGCCGCCGCGGCCTTCGGTCACAAACAAATGCCCTGTTCTAGTCGCCAATGCCCTCGAAAAACTCCTTCATGCGCGAGAAGAAGCCCGCCGATTTGGGGCTGTTCTCCTGCGAGGAAAGTTTTTCGAACTCCTCCAGCAATTCGCGCTGGCGGCGAGAAAGGTTCTGCGGCGTCTCGATGTCGATCTGGATATAGAGGTCGCCCACCGCGGGCTGGCGCAGCACCGGCATGCCCTTGCCCTTGACGCGGAACTGCTTGCCGTTCTGGGTGCCTTCCGGCACCTTGACCATGGTCTTGGCGCCGTCGAGCGTCGACACCTCGAACTGGCCGCCCAGCGCCGCCATGGTCATGGAGATCGGCGCCTTGCAATAGAGGTCGGCCCCGTCGCGCTGGAAAATCTCGTGCGGCTTGACCGAGAGGAAGATGTAGAGATCGCCCGCCGGGCCGCCGCGCGCGCCGGCCTCGCCCTCGCCGGCCAGGCGGATGCGGGTGCCGTCCTCGATGCCGGCCGGGATGTTGACCGAAAGCGAGCGCTCCTGCGTCACCCGGCCCTGGCCGTGGCACTTGCCGCAGGGGTCCTTGACGATCTGGCCGCGGCCGTTGCAGGTCGGGCAAGTGCGCTCGACCGAGAAGAAGCCCTGCGCGGCGCGCACGCGGCCGGTGCCGGAGCACATGGTGCAGGTGACCGGCTGGGTGCCGGGCTTGGCGCCCGAGCCCGAGCATTCGTCGCAGGTGATGGAGGTCGGCACGCGGATTTGCGCCGTCTTGCCGGCATAGGCTTCCTCCAGCGTGACTTCCATATTGTAGCGCAGATCGGCGCCGCGCTCGCGCCCGCCGCCGCCGCGGCGGCGTCCGCCGCCCATCATCTCGCCAAAGATGTCCTCGAAGATGTCGGCGAAGCCGCCGGCGCCGAAACCGCCGCCGAAGCCGTTGCCCATGCCACCGTTCTCGAAGGCGGCGTGGCCGAAACGGTCATAGGCCGCGCGCTTCTGCGGGTCCTTCAGCGTCTCGTAGGCCTCGCCGATTTCCTTGAACTTGCGCTCGGCCTCCGGATCGTCCGGATTGCGGTCCGGGTGATATTGCATGGCGAGCTTGCGGAACGCCGTCTTCAGCGTCTTGTCGTCGGCGGTTCTGGTGACGCCCAATGCTTCGTAGTAGTCGATCTTCATTCGTCCGTTACCCCGGCGGCTGGACCGGACTCCCAACCGGAGTCGATAATAGTCGTCGTTCTGAAATCGCTAAAAGCCCGGTGTGACCACCGGGCTTTTGCGTTCAGCAGCGAAAAATCACGACTTCTTCTTGTCGTCGATTTCCTCATAGTCGGCGTCCACCACGTCGTCCTTGGGGGACGAGGCATGGTCGCCGGCCTCGGCGGACGCGCCGCCCTCGGACTGCGCGGCCTCGTACATGGCCTGGCCGAGCTTCATGGACGCCTCGGCCAGCGCCTGCGTCTTGGCCTTGATGTCCTCGGCGTCGTCGCCCTCGACGGCGGTCTTGAGCGCAGCGGCCGCGTCCTCGATCGCCTTCCTGTCGTCGGCCGAAACCTTGTCGCCATAGTCCTTCAGCGACTTCTCGGTCGAATGGATCAGGCTTTCGGCCTGATTCTTCGCCTCGACGGCGTCACGGCGCTTCTTGTCGGCCTCGGCGTTGGCCTCGGCGTCCTTGACCATCTTCTCGATGTCGGCGTCCGACAGGCCGCCCGACGCCTGGATGCGGATCTGGTGCTCCTTGCCGGTGCCCTTGTCCTTGGCCGAGACGTTGACGATGCCGTTGGCGTCGATGTCGAAGGTCACTTCGATCTGCGGCACGCCGCGCGGCGCCGGCGGAATGCCGACGAGGTCGAACTGGCCGAGCATCTTGTTGTCGGCCGCCATTTCGCGCTCGCCCTGGAAGACGCGGATCGTCACGGCCGACTGGTTGTCCTCAGCCGTGGAGAAGGTCTGCGACTTCTTGGTCGGGATCGTGGTGTTGCGCTCGATCAGGCGGGTGAACACGCCGCCCAGCGTCTCGATGCCCAGCGACAGCGGGGTCACGTCGAGCAGCAGCACGTCCTTGACGTCGCCCTGCAGCACGCCGCCCTGAATGGCCGCGCCCATGGCGACGACTTCATCCGGGTTGACGCCCTTGTGCGGCTCCTTGCCGAAGAAGGCCTTCACCACTTCCTGAATCTTGGGCATGCGGGTCATGCCGCCGACCAGAACCACTTCGTCGATCTCGCCGGCCTTGAGGCCCGCATCCTTGAGCGCGGCCTTGCACGGCTCGACGGTGCGCTGCACCAGATCGTCCACGAGGCTCTCGAACTTGGCGCGCGACAGCTTGATGGCCAGATGTTTCGGCCCGGTGGCGTCGGCGGTGATGAAGGGCAGGTTGACTTCGGTCTGCTGCGAGGACGACAGCTCGATCTTGGCCTTTTCAGCCGCCTCCTTCAGGCGCTGCAAGGCGAGCTTGTCGTTCTTGAGATCGATGCCGCTCTCCTTCTTGAACTCGGTGACCAGATAGTCGACCAGACGCATGTCGAAGTCTTCGCCGCCGAGGAAGGTGTCGCCGTTGGTGGACTTCACCTCGAACACGCCGTCGCCGATCTCGAGGATCGACACGTCGAAGGTGCCGCCGCCAAGGTCGTAGACGGCGATGGTCTTGCCTTCGCTCTTGTCGAGGCCATAGGCGAGCGCGGCCGCGGTCGGCTCGTTGATGATGCGCAGCACTTCGAGGCCGGCGATCTTGCCGGCGTCCTTGGTGGCCTGACGCTGGGCGTCGTTGAAGTAGGCCGGAACGGTGATGACGGCCTGCGTGACCGTTTCACCGAGATAGGATTCGGCGGTTTCCTTCATCTTCTGAAGGATCATCGCAGAGACCTGCGACGGGGAATATTTCTTGCCGTGGACTTCAACCCACGCGTCGCCATTGTCGCCCTTGACGATCTTGTAGGGGACGAGGTCCTTGTCCTTGCCGACCATCGGGTCGTCGTAGCGGCGGCCGATCAGGCGCTTGACCGCGAACAGGGTGCCTTCGGGATTGGTGACGGCCTGACGCTTGGCGGGCTGGCCGACGAGCCTTTCGTCGCCGTCCGTGAACGCGACGATCGAGGGGGTCGTGCGCGCGCCCTCGGCGTTTTCGATGACCTTCGCGTTCTTGCCGTCCATGACGGCGACGCAGGAGTTGGTCGTTCCCAGATCGATACCAATTACTTTAGCCATATGTCTCTCCATCCAGCAAACCGCCGGGACCTCACCTGAGCGTTCCCGAAGGCGGTTCCTACGAGTTGTTCACGTTGCTTTTCCGACCGTTCTTCCTGCCGCAAAGCCGCGTTCCGTCGCGTATATAAGAAAGCCGGTTTTTCACTGCAAGTCACAAGCGCGCCGGAAAGCAAGAATCCTCCCCGGCGTCGCCCACGGGGCTCAGACGCTTGCCGGCCGTCCGCTTTTCCCCGCCCGGTAGATGGCGTCGATGACGGCCTGGTTGGCCTTCGAGCTTTCGAGCGGGAACAGCCGCGCCTTCTCGCCGCGCGCGGCGCGCACGAAGGCCTCCGCCTGGAGCCGGTATTGGTCGGCGTCGCCGAACGACCATTCCGTGGCCCGCGTGTGGCCGGCGTCGTGCAGGGTCAGGCGGCCATGGCCGTATTTGCCGGTGTTGAAGGGCGCATGGACTTCAATAAAACCCTTGTCCCCGTGGAACGCCATGTGCTGGCGGCCGGCGAGCTGGGTGGCGACGTAGAAGGTGAGGTCGAAACCGTCGAAGCGCGCCGAGACGCTGGCGTAGCGGTCGGTGCCGAATTTGGGATCGAACTCGACCGTGGCCTGCACCGACAGCGGCTCCTTGCCGGTGACCATGCGCGTCGCGACGGTGGGGTAGACGCCGATATCCGGCAGCGCGCCGCCGCCCAGCGCCGGCTGGTTGCGCATATTGGCGGGGTCGGTGTTGAAATAGGAGAAGACGCCCTGCACGTGGCGCAGCGTCCCGATGGCCCCTTCCGCGATCAGTTCGCCGAGCTTGATCCATTGCGGGTGGTGATAGACCATGAAGGCCTCGGCGATCGTCACGCCGTGCCGCTCGCGGGCGGCGATGAGCTGGTCGATGTCGCCGGCCTTGAGCGCGATGGGTTTCTCGCACAGCACATGCTTGCCGGCCTCGGCCGCCTTCAGCGTCCATTCGACATGCTGGGCGGTGGGCAGCGGGATATAGACGCCGTCCACCTCGTCGCTCGCCAGCAGGTCCTCGTAGGAGCCGAAGGCGAGCGGCGCGCCGAAGCGGTCGGCGACGGCGCGGGCCTTGGCCGCGTCGCGGCTGGCGACGGCGTGGACGACGCCGTTTTCGGACGCGCACAGCGCCGGAACGACCTGCGTGACGCCGATCTTCGCGGTGGACAGAACACCCCAGCGGAACATGCTTTTTCCTCCATTCCCGTTCAGGCCGTCATCGATGCCACGATTGCGCGCGGGACGAAAGCGAAAACGCCGCCTCACGCCGCGCGGCGGAAGAAATCGACGAAGGCGCGCAGCGCCGGGCGCATCTGGCGGCGGCTCGGATAATAAAGATGCAGCCCGGCGAAGGGCGGGCACCAGTCCTCCAGCACGCGCACGAGCCGACCCGCGGCGAGATGATCGCGGACGAAATCCTCCATCAGCCAGGCGAGCCCCGCCCCGTCGAGCGCCGCCTCCAGAAGCACGCGGTCGTCATTGACGATCAGCGGGCCCTCGACGCCGACCTCCAGCGGCTGGCCGTCCTTCTCGAACTCCCAGCGATAGATGCGGCCGCCCGGAAAACGCTGGCGCAGGCAGCGATGCCGCGTCAGGTCGCGCGGGTGGAGCGGCGCGGGACGGGTTTCGAGATAGGCGGGCGCGGCGACGATGGCGGCGCGCAGCTCCGCGCCCAGCCGCACGGCGATCATGTCGGCCTCCAGATTCTCGCCCAGCCGCACGCCGGCGTCGAAGCCGGCCGTAACGATGTCGGTGAAGCCGTTTTCGATGCGCAAGTCGAGCGTGACGTCGGGATAGAGGCGGGCGAACTCGCCGAGGCGCGGCGCGAGCGCTACTTGCGCGGCGATGAGCGGCGCGGAAATGCGCAAGGTTCCCGCCGGGCGATCCTTCGCCTCTACTGCTGCACCCAGCGCCTGATCGATCTCCTCCAGCGCCGGCGCGAGGCGTTCAAGCAGCCGGCGGCCGGCCTCGGTCGGCGCGACGGAGCGCGTGGTGCGGGCGAGAAGCCGCACGCCGAGGCTTTCCTCCAGCGCCGCCACCGCATGGCTGACGGCGGAGGGCGCGACGGCCAGTTCCTTCGCGGCGGCGCGGAAGCTTCCATGCGCGGCGACGGCGGCGAGAACGGCGAGTTGGGACAGTTGGCTGCGATTCATTGTACCAATTTATAGAACAGCATATGAAAATAAATCCGTATTATCGAACGACGCGCAGGAATCTATTGTCCGTTCAAAGCGGTTCATGTTTTCACGGAGTCGGCGAACCGCTCCATCTTTTTGTTTTTACGCATTATCCCACGCGAAACCGCTTCGCGCTTTCGCTGGAAATACTCCGGTCCAATCACGAAAGGAATTCGATATGCAACAGCGCAAACTCGGCCGCGAACTCACCGTCTCGGCGCTCGGCTTCGGCTGCATGGGCATGACCTACGCCTATGGCGGGCAGGACGAGCAGGACGCCATCCGCACGCTGCACCGCGCCGTCGATCTCGGCGTCAATTTCTTCGACACGGCCGAGGTCTATGGCCCGTTCGAGAACGAAAAGCTGGTCGGCAAGGCGCTGAAGCCGTTTCGCGATCAGGTGACCATCGCCACGAAATTCGGCTTCCGCATCGAGGACGGCAAGCAGTTCGAGGGCGTGGACAGCCGCCCCGAACATATTCGTCAGGTCGCCGACGCCTCGCTGAAGCGCCTCGGCGTCGAGGTGATCGATCTGTTTTACCAGCACCGCGTCGATCCGAACGTGCCGATCGAGGACGTGGTCGGCGCGCTGAAGGACTTGATCGACGCAGGCAAGATCCGCGCCATCGGCCTTTCTGAGGCAAGTGCGGCCACGCTGCGCCGCGCCCATGCGGTGCATCCGGTCGCGGCCATCCAGAGCGAATATTCGCTGTGGGCGCGCGATCCGGAACATGACGTGCTGCCGGTCTGCCGCGAACTCGGCATCGGCTTCGTGCCCTATAGCCCGCTCGGGCGTGGCATGCTGACCGGCGCGGTGCGCTCGCAGAGCGATCTGGCGGCGGACGATTTCCGCAAGACGCTGCCGCGCTTCCAGCCGGAAAATCTCGAAGCCAACAACCGGCAGGTGGACCTGATCGTGGAACTGGCCAAGGAAAAGCAGGTGACGCCGGCGCAACTGGCGCTGGCATGGGTGCTGGCGCAGGGCGATTTCATCGTGCCGATCCCCGGCGTGCGCAAGATCAGGCATCTGGAAGACAATGTGCAGGCCGTGAATGTGGTGCTGACGGCGGAGGACAGGGCGCGGCTGGATGCGGCTTCCGCGCCGGACAAGATCGCCGGCAAGCGCTACAACGACAACCAGCTCGCTCTCACCGGGCTGTAAGACAAAGGGGGAGCTTTCCGGCTCCCCTTTTTCGTTCAGAACCGGCGCATGGCGCGCGGCGCGAGCGTCAGCAAAGCGCCGACGCTCATGGCGAAACCGACCCAGAGCGGCGCATGCAGGCCGTAGCCGGCGTCGAGCGCGGCCCCGCCCAGCCATGGGCCGGCGGCGAGGCCAATATTGACCACCGAGGCGTGCATGGCGTTGACCAGCGCGCCGGGATGGGCGAGGCGCATGACGCGGGCGACCAGCGCCGGGTTGAGCGCGATGCCGGTGAGGCCGATCATGACGATGGCGAGCACCGAGGCCGGCCGCCACTCGCCGAAAAGCGCGAAGACCAGCATGGCGGCGATCATCACGACGATGCCGGCGAAAATGGTCGCGATGGCGTGGCGGTCGGCGAAGCGGCCGATCACGTAATTGCCGGCGATATTGCCCGCGCCGTAGACGGAGAGCAGCAGCGGCACCTGCGACGGCGCAAAGCCGGACAGGCCTGTGACGATGGGATAGAAATAGCCGTACATGGCGAAGGCCGAGCCGATCACCAGCGCGCTGGTGGCGTAGGCGGCCCAGAGCTTCGGCTTGCGCATTTCATCGAGTTCCGTGCGCAGGTCGGCCTGCGGCGCGTCGGGCGACTGCTCGATCCTGAGCGCGATGACCAGCGCGCAGAACAGGACCAGCACCACGATGGCCCAGAAACTGGCGCGCCAGCCGTAAGCGTTGTCGACGGCGGTGGCGACCGGCACGCCGATCACCGTACACATCATCAGCCCGCCGAAGACCAGCGACGCGGCGCGGCCGCGCAGGTCGGGCGCGACGAGCTGCGCGGAAATGGCCAGCATCAGGCCGAAAGCCCCCGCCGCCGCCATGCCGGTGAGAAGACGCGCGGCCAGAAGCACATGGAAATTGCTGGTGGAGGCGGCCACGGCCTGCGCCGCCGCATAGAAGACCAGCAGGATCAGAAGGCCGCGCTTGTTGTCCACCTTCAGCGCCAGAAAGGCCAGCGTCACCAGCGGCCCGCCGGCCATCATGCCGAGCGCATAGAGCGAAATCAGATCGCCGATATCGGAAATGGAGCGTCCGAAGGCCTGTTGCAGCGACGGCAACATGCCGGAAATCATCAGCTCGGAGGTGGTGAGCGCGAAGATGCCGAGGCTCAGGCAATAGACCACCAGCGGGATGGCGCGAGGCTTTTTCGCGGACGCAGAAACCCCTTCCGCCGCGAGGGCGGAATCGCACAAATCGTTCATGAGACGAATCCTGATTTATATAGTCGATACTATATAATACATACCGGCTTGTTCCGGGAGGTCAAGCGAATTATATAAAGGCAGCTATAGAAAGGGAACGGAGATGGCGCAACGCGGACGCCCGCGCAGTTTCGATCGCGAAGCTGCGCTGGACAAGGTGATGAAGGTCTTCTGGGCCAAGGGCTATGAATGCGCCCAGATCAACGACTTCACCGCCGCCATCGGCGTGACGCCGCCGAGCTTCTACGCCGCCTTCGGCAACAAGGAGCAGGCGTTTCGCGAGGCGGCGGATTATTATCGCCGCACGGTGGGCGCGCCCGCCTATGCGGCGCTGGAGCAGACCGAGCCGGTGCGGGACGCCGTGCGGCGCTGGCTGGAGCTGAGCGCCGACAGCGCCTTCGCCTGCCCCTCGGGCGGCTGCATGATTTCGGTCAGTTCCATCCAGTGCAAGCCGGAGAACGCCGGCGTGAAAGCCTTCCTGACCGAAGTCCGTCACGCCAGCCGCGAAAGCCTGCACCAGCGGCTGCTGCGCGGTCAACGCGACGGCGACCTGCCGCCCGACGCCGACATCGCGCAGATGACCGAGTTCTATTTCGCGCTCCAGCAGAGCCTGTCCTACGAGGCGCGCGACGGCGGCACGCGCGCGGCGGCGCAAAAAATCATCGACATGGCGATGCGCGCCATGCCGGCGCGGGAAAGCGAACCGGCCTGATATTTTTATCCAGAAACGAAAAGCCCGCGAGGATCGCTCCGCGCGGGCTTTTTTCTCGTTCAGCGCGACAGCGGTCAACCGCGCAGCACGCCGCCGGTCTGTTTGGCGACGCTGGCGACGATCTGCTTCGACAGCGCGTCCAGATCCTCGTCGGTCAGCGTGCGGTCCTGCGGTTGCAGAAGCACCTCCACCGCGATCGACTTCTTGCCTTCGCCGAGCGAGCCGCCGGTGAAGACGTCGAACACCTGCACGCCGGCGATCAGCTTCTTGTCGGCCGACGACACGGCGCGCACCAGATTGCCCGCTTCCACGCCCGCGTCGACTACGAAGGCGTAGTCGCGCTTGAGGCTCTGGAACTGCGACAGCGACAGAGCCGGTTTGGTGCGGGTGGCTTTCGCCTTCGGCTCCGGGATCGCGTCGATGAAGACCTCGAAACCGCAGAGCGCGCCGGACAGGTCGAGCGCCTCCAGCGTGTCCGGGTGGAACTCGCCGAAGTAACCCAGCACCACCTTGGGGCCGAGCTTCAGCGTGCCGGAGCGGCCCGGATGGAACCATGCCGGACCGCCGGCCTCGATCTGCACGCGGTCCACCGGCGCGCCGGCGGCTTCGAGCGCGGCCAGCGCATCGGCCTTGGCGTCGAACACGCCGACCGGCGCGGCGTTGCCGGACCAGAAGCGGCCCGCGCCATCCACGCGCGCCGTGCCGCGGCGCACGCCCGCCGCCACGCGGCGCTGCTTCTCCGGCGTATCGCCTTCATAGACGCCCGACACCTCGAACAGGGCCAGATCGCCGAAGCCGCGATCCGCATTGCGCTGGGCCGCAGCCAGCAGGCCCGGCAGCAGCGAGGGACGCATGTCCGACATGTCGGCGGCGATGGGGTTGGCGAGC
Organism: Hyphomicrobiales bacterium; assembly: GCA_900465915.1. GTDB lineage: Bacteria > Pseudomonadota > Alphaproteobacteria > Rhizobiales > Rhizobiaceae > Brucella. The sequence continues at coordinate 25,650 of UBKJ01000015.1, read as the reverse complement.
TTCAGTTCCGGCTTGCCGCCGCCGAAGGCCTTCGCCGCCGCTTCCGGAATGAAGGAATAGGTCACGGCCTCCATCATGCCGCGCGAGGCGAGCATGCGGCGGGCGTGGCGGGTGCGGATTTGCAGCATGGTCAGGATGCGCCCGTTGACCGCGCCATGGCTCGGCAGCGGCTGCGGCGCGATCCGGTTGACGCCGTGGATGCGCATGACTTCCTCGACCAGATCGGCCTTGCCTTCCACATCGCCGCGCCAGCTCGGCACGGTCGCATGAATCGTCTTTCCGTCGCCCTCGACGCCGAAGCCGAGGCGCTGGAGGATGGCGAAAGCGTCGTCATAGGAAACGTCGATGCCGGTCAGGCGCTTGACTTCCGACACCGGGAAATCGACGACGCGCGGCGCGGCCGGCGTGTAGCCCACCACGTCGAGCGCGGTCGGCGTTCCGCCGCACAGCTCCAGCACCAGCCGGGTGGCGATCTCCGCGCCGGGGATCATCATTTCCGGGTCCACGCCGCGCTCGAAGCGATAGCGCGCATCGGTGACGATGCCCAGCTCCCGGCCCGTGCGGGCGATGGCGCGCGGGTCCCACAAGGCCGATTCGATCAGCACGTCGGTCGTGTTCTCGTCGCAGCCCGAATGCTCGCCGCCCATGACGCCGGCGATGGATTCGGGGCCGTTCGCGTCGGCAATGACATACATGCCGGGCTTGAACCTGTATTCGCGTTGGTCGAGGCCGAGAATGGTCTCGCCGTCCTTCGCCGCGCGCACGGTCAGGTCACCCTTGACCTTGGCGGCGTCGAAGACGTGCAGCGGACGGCCGAGATCGAAGGTGACGTAATTGGTCACGTCCACCAGCGCGTTGATCGGGCGCAGGCCGATGGCCTTGAGCCGCTGCTGCATCCATTTCGGGCTGGGGCCGTTCTTGACGCCCCTGACCATGCGCAGCGCGAAGCCGAGGCAGAACGGGTTTTCCGCATCCTGATCGAGCACGACCTTGACCGGCGTCTCACCCTCGCCCTTGGCCGGCGCTGCGGCCAGTTCCTTCAGCGCGCCAAGCCCTGCGGCGGCGAGATCGCGCGCGACGCCGCGCACGCCGGCGCAGTCGGCGCGGTTCGGCGTCAGGCCGATTTCGATCACCGGATCGTCGAGGCCCATCAGGGCGGCGAAGCTGGCTCCGACCGGCGTGTCGGCGGGCAGGTCGATGATGCCGTCATGCTCGTCGGAAAGCTCCAGCTCGCGCTCCGAGCACATCATGCCGAAGCTTTCGACGCCGCGGATCTTGCCGACCGACAAGGTCACGTCGAGGCCCGGAACATAATCGCCCGGACGGCCGAGAACGCCGACGAGGCCGGCGCGCGCATTGGGCGCGCCGCAGACCACCTGCACCGGCTTGCCGTCGCCCGTGTCGACGGTGAGAACGCGCAATTTGTCCGCGTCGGGGTGCTGCACGGCGGTCAGGACCTTGGCGATCTTGAAGGCCTTGAAGGCGGCGCGGTCGTCGACCGATTCCACTTCCAGACCGATATCGGTCAGCTTCTCGACGATCTGATCCAGCGTCGCGTCGGTTTCGAGGTGATCCTTGAGCCAAGAAAGCGTGAATTTCATCTCTTGTCGTCCTTCCTGTCTTACGCGCTCAGGCCGCCGAACAGCGTCGGGATATCGAGCGGGCGGAAACCGTAATGATCGAGCCAGCGCACATCGGCGTCGAAGAAGGCGCGCAGGTCCGGCATGCCGTATTTCAGCATGGCGATGCGGTCGATGCCCATGCCCCAGGCGAAGCCCTGATAGACTTCCGGGTCATAGCCCGACATGCGCAGCACGTTCGGATGCACCATGCCGCAGCCCAGAATCTCCAGCCAGTCGCTGCCCTCGCCGAACTTCACATGCGGGCCTGAGCGGTCGCACTGGATATCCACTTCCAGCGACGGCTCGGTGAAGGGGAAGAAGGACGGGCGCATGCGCATCGTCACCGAAGGCACCTCGAAGAAGGCCTTGCAGAACTCCTCCAGCACCCATTTCATGTTGGCGACATTGGCCGCCTTGTCCACGACGAGGCCCTCCACCTGATGGAACATCGGCGAATGGGTGGCGTCGGAATCCATGCGGTAGGTCTTGCCGGGGATCACGATGCGGATCGGCTCGTCGCGGCCTTCCTTGTCACGGATGGCGGCGAACTTCTCCATCGTGTGCACCTGCACCGGCGAGGTGTGCGTGCGCAGCAACTTGCGCTCGCCCGTCGCGTCCGGGTTGAAGAAGAAGGTGTCGTGCATCTCGCGCGCCGGATGCCCTTCGGGGAAATTCAGCGCGGTGAAATTGTAGTAATCCGTCTCGATATCCGGCCCCTCGGCGATGGAGAAGCCCATATCGGCGAAGATGGCGGTGATCTCGTCGATGACCTGCGAAATCGGATGAATGCGCCCGCGCGAGGCGGCGCTTTCGCGCACCGGCAGCGTGACGTCCACCTTCTCGCGCTCCAGCCGGGCGGCGACCGCCGCCTTGCGCAAGCTCGTCTTGCGCTCGGCCAACGCCTCGGTGACGCGGTTCTTCAGCCCGTTGATGGCCGGACCCTGCGCCTGACGCTCTTCCGGCGACATGGAGCCGAGCGTCTTCAGCTTTTCCGAAACCGTTCCCTTCTTGCCGAGCGCCGCGACGCGCACCGCCTCGATGGCCTGCTCGTCGGCCGCATTGGCGATATCCGCCAGAATAGTCCGTTCCAGTTGTTCCAGATCGCTCATCTCTACATTCCCCGTCGCGCCTGCGGCGCTCCACGCCTCTTGTCTGTATCCCTGTCGCGCTTACAGCGCTCCGCGCCTCTTGCTAAGTCCTGAAAGAGAAAAACCCGCGCCAGCCGAGCCAGCGCGGGTTCCCAATATGTCGATCGCTATGGGAAAGGCTGCTGGCTTAGCGGACAGCGCCTTCAAAAGCGTTCGGCGTCTCGGTGTTCTTGAGATATTCGAGCGCCTTCTTGGCCGAGGCGATCAGCGCGCCGAAAGCTTCCGGCTCGTGGATCGCGACGTCGGACAGGACCTTGCGGTCGATCTCGATGCCGGCCTTGGCCAGACCGTCGATGAAGCGGCCATAGGTCAGGCCATGCTCGCGGACGGCGGCGTTGATGCGCTGGATCCACAGGGCGCGGAACGAACGCTTGCGGTTCTTGCGGTCGCGATAGGCGTACTGCTTCGAACGGTCCACGGCCGCCTTGGCGGTGCGGATGGTGTTCTTGCGGCGGCCACGGAAGCCGGCGGCCTGATCCAGAACCTTCTTGTGCTTGGCGTGGGCGGTGACGCCCCGTTTTACGCGTGCCATGTTATGATCTCCTTCTCAGACTTGTCTTAGAGGCCGTTCGGCAGGAACTGCTTCACGATCTTCGCGTCGGCGTCGGCCAGAACCATCGTGCCGCGCGCATCGCGAATGAACTTGTTCGAACGCTTGATCATGCCATGACGCTTGCCGGCGGCGGCGGCCTTGACCTTGCCCGTGCCGGTGATCTTGAACCGCTTCTTGGCGGCCGATTTGGTCTTCATCTTGGGCATTTTGCTACTCCTTATTTTGCGTTCCCCGTCGCGCTTTTAGCGCTCCACGCCTCTTGTTCGAGACGCGCTCGCCGGCGGACCGGGAACTAATTTCACTTCCGGGCCGACCAAAGCCCGGAAAGCATACGAAACCGCCACGGCATGCCCTGCCGGGCGGTTCGAACGCGGCCTTATAGGCATAGACGCGGAAAAACGCAACCGCTGAATCGCGCGCCCAAAACAAAAGCCGCCCGAAGGCGGCTTCTTTGTTCGTTCCCCGTCGCGCCTGCGGCGCTCCACGCCTCTTGTATCCCTGTCGCGCCGCTTGGGCACGGGAAACGATCAGCGGGGGGCGAGCACCATCATCATCTGGCGGCCTTCGAGCTTCGGCTCGGATTCCACCTTGGCGATCTCGGCGGTGTCGTCCTTGACGCGCAGGAGAAGCTTCATACCCAGTTCCTGGTGCGCCATCTCGCGGCCGCGGAAACGCAGCGTGACCTTGACCTTGTCGCCTTCCTCGAAGAAACGCTGCACGGCCTTCATCTTCACCTCATAGTCATGGGTGTCAATGTTCGGCCGCATCTTGATTTCCTTGATCTCGACCGTCTTCTGCTTCTTGCGCGCCTCGGCGGCTTTCTTCTGGTTCTGATATTTCAGCTTGCCCAGATCGACGATCTTGCAGACCGGCGGTTCGGCGTTCGGAACGATCTCGACGAGATCGAGCCCCGCTTCCTCCGCCATGGCGATGGCGTCCTGAATGGAGACATTGCCGTGGTTCTGGCCTTCGGCGTCGATAAGCTGCACCCGGGGAACCCGGATATCACGGTTGGAGCGCGGTCCGTCTTTCTGGACCGGCGTCGCTCTGAACGGTCGGCGAATGGTCGTTAACTCCTGAATGTTGTCAATACGGTCGGATGTCCTGCCCATCGAACCGCACTCGAAGGCGGAAATGTGGTCAAGCGGACGGCGAAGTCAATAGCATCTTTGCCAGGAAAAATCACCCCCGCATCATAAAGTGCGTTTTCACGCGAAAAAAGCGGCAAATCGGTCACATCCGCCACGGTTTCGCCACGCTTCTCCGCCGGGCGGGTTTTCTCCCGCGCCGCGCCGTGGCAAGAGTGCGACCGGAACGAAAGACTGCTTCGGGAGATGCGCATGAGCGTTGCGGAATTCATCGACGTCGACGGAGCGCCGATCGCCGTGCGCCATCGCGCGGGCGCCGCTCCCGGCGTCGTCTGGCTCGGCGGCTACCGCTCCGACATGCTCGGAACCAAGGCCGCGGCGCTCGACGCATGGGCGGAGCAGACCGGCCACGCCGCGCTGCGCCACGACTATTCCGGCCACGGCGAATCCGGCGGCGACTTCAACCAGGGCACGATTTCGCGCTGGCTGGCCGAAAGCCTCGCCGTCTATCGCCGCTTCGCGCAAGGGCCGCAGATTCTGGTCGGCTCCTCCATGGGCGGCTGGATCGCGCTGCGCATGGCGCAGGAATTGAAGAAGCAGGGCCTCGCCCCGGCCGGCATGGTGCTGATCGCGCCCGCGCCCGATTTCACCGCCGAGCTGGTCGAGCCGGCGCTGACGGAGGCGCAGAGGCGCGACCTCACTGAGAAGGGCTATTTCGAGGAGCCGTCCGACTACGCGCCCAATCCTTACGTCTATACCCGCGCGCTGATCGAGGACGGACGCCGCAACCGCGTGCTCGAAGGCGTCATCGAGACCGGCTGCCCGGTGCATATCCTGCAGGGCATGCAAGACGCCGACGTGCCTTACGCCCATGCGCTGAAGCTGGTCGAGCACCTGCCCGTCGACGACGTGACGCTGACCCTGGTGCGCGACGGCGACCACCGGCTGTCGCGGCCGCAGGACCTCGACCTCCTGATCGGCGCCGTCTCCGGCCTCGCCGACCGCGTCGGAGCCTGATCCATGCGCTTTTCGGTCTTCGCATCCGCGGCGGTGGCGGCCATCGTCGGCTTCGGCGGCACGCTGGCGCTGATCATCGCCGCGGCCAAGGTCCTGGGCGCGACGCAGGAGCAGACCGCGAGCTGGGTCACCGCCGTCTGCCTCGCCGTCGCCGCAGCCTCCGCCTGGCTCAGCATGCGCTACAAGATGCCGATCATCGCGGCCTGGTCCACGCCGGGCCTGGCGCTGATCGGCGCGAGCAGCGGCTTCACCTTTCCCGAAGCGGTCGGCGCCTTCATCGTCACGGCGCTGGCGCTGATCGCCACCGGGCTGGTGCGCCAGCTCTCGGTGCTGGTGTCGCGCATTCCCGCCTCGGTCGCCTCCGGCATGCTGGCGGGCGTGCTTCTGAGCTTCGTCATCGCGGCCGCGAAAACCGTGCCGATCGATCCGGCCTTCGTGCTGCCGCTGGCGGCGCTGTTCTTCCTGATCCGGCTGTTCAATCCCTCGCTCGCCGTCATCGCGGTGCTGGTGATCGGCGTCTTCTACGCGCTCGTCACCGGCCGCTCGCCGTCGCTGCCCGCGCCGGAAATCTCGACGCTGACGCTGGTCTGGCCGCAATTCCACGCCGGCGCGATCATCGGCCTCGCCCTGCCGCTTTATCTCGTCACTATGGCCTCGCAGAACCTGCCCGGCTTCGCCGTGCTGCGCGCGTCGGGCTACGAGCCGCCGACCAGCGCCTGCCTGCGCGTCACCGGCCTGTGCTCGCTGGTCACCGCCCCCTTCGGCGCGGCGACCAGCAACCTCGCCGCCATCTCGGCGGCGCTCTGCACCAATCCCGACGCGCATCCCGATCCGCACAAGCGCTGGCTGACCGGGCCGGTCTATGCGGCGATCTATGTGGTCTTCGCGCTGTTCGGCGCGTCGCTGGTGGCGATCTTCGCCGTGCTGCCCGTCTCGCTCATCGCGCTGGTGGCGGGGCTGGCGCTGACCGGCCCCTTCATCAACGCCATGGCGCTGGCGCTGAAGGACGAGCAGGAGCGGCTCGCCGCCACCGTCACCTTCGCGGTGACGGCCTCCGGCATGGCCTTCTTCGGCGTCGGCTCGGCCTTCTGGGCGCTGCTCGCCGGGCTCGGCGTCGCCGCGCTGGAGCATGCGCGCAAAAAATTCCGTAATTGATCACGTTGCTTGGCGGAAATCGAAATCGGCCGTTCTTGAAAAGCCGCAATCGCTTTCCCACGTCGTCATCAAGCCGCCGATCGAATCCCCTGCACGGTGCAGAACGAGGCGCGCCTGACCTACGGAGCAGACCATGACCAATTCCGCATTGATCCGCCCGGCATGGACGCCAGCCACGATTGCGCTGATGGTGCTGGGCTTCATTCTCTATTGGCCGCTCGGCCTCGCCATGCTGGCCTATATCCTATGGGGCGACCGCCTCGACGGCTTCAAGCGCGACGTGAACGCGAAGACCGACTCCATGTTCGGCGCGTTCCGCGGCTGCCGCCACAAGGCCGAACGGGCCGGCTTCACGGGCTTCGGCGGCGACACCGGCAACGCCGCCTTCGACGACTGGCGCCGCGCCGAGCTGGACCGCCTGGCCGAGGAGCGCCGCAAGCTCGAAGAGGCGCGCGCCGAATTCGAGACCTACGCCGCCGAGCTGCGCCGCGCCCGCGACCGGGAGGAATTCGAGCGCTTCATGAACGCGCGCCGCAACGCGCCGAAAAACCCGCCCGTCACGGACGTTTAAAACAAGAAATGGCGCGGCCGAGCAGCTCGGCCGCGCCATTTTATCCGCTGGCTTTCGGCGCGAATCGCCTATCCTGCCGCCATGGCACTTTTCTCCCTCCGCCCCTCCTCCACGACCGTGCGCAGCGAACGCGTCCACGCGGTCGCCGGACGCGAATTGCCGCTGCGCGTGTTCGAGAACCCGCGCGCCAAGCGGCTGACCCTGCGCATCGAGGCGGACGGCAAGGGCCTGCGCGTCACCGTTCCCCCCGGCCTGCCCGAACGCGAGGTGCAGCGCTTTCTCGCCCGCCACGAGGGCTGGATCGAAAGCCGCTTCGCCCGCCTGCCCGACCAGCCCAAAGTGCGGCCCGGCGTCAAGATCCCCATTCGCGGCGCGCCGCATCTCATCGCGCACCAGCCCGGACGCGGTGTGGTCGAGCGCCGCGCGGGCGACATATTGCTGGTGCATGGCGATCCCGCCCATCTGCCGCGCCGGGTGGCCGATTATCTCAAGCGCGAGGTGAAGCGCGACATCGAGGCGCTGGTCACCCGCCACACCGCGACGGTGGGGCGCAAGGCCAAGGCGATCCGCTTCAAGGACACAAGGAGCCGCTGGGGCTCCTGCACCGCCGACGGCGTGCTGTCCTTTTCCTGGCGCATCGGCATGGCGCCGCCGGCGGTGATCGACTATCTGGTGGCGCATGAGGTGGCGCATCTGAAGGAGATGAACCACGGACCGGAATTCTGGAAACTGTGCCAGGCGCTCTGCCCCGACACCGAGCGCTGCAAGGCCTGGCTCAAGCGCAACGGCGGCGCGCTGCAGGCCATCGACTTCTCATGACGCGCCCGGCATGCGGTGATATGATCCTTGCTTGCGGCCGATAACGCCTTGAGCGGAGCCGGGTTTTGTGCGACGGGAACGCAATGGGTCTGGACATCAAGATATGCGGCCTGAAGACGCCGGAAGCAGTCGCCGCCGCGCTTGACGGCGGCGCGACGCATGTCGGCTTCATCTTCTTCCCCAAGAGCCCGCGCCACGTGACGCCCGCGCAGGCGGCCGCCCTGCGCGCGGCGGCGCGCGGCCGCGCGCAGGCGGTGGCCGTGACGGTCGACGCCGACGACGCCACGCTGGACGGAATCGTCGCGGCGATCGCGCCCGACATGCTGCAATTGCACGGGGCCGAGACGCCGGAGCGCGTGGCGGCGGTCAAGGCGCGCTACGGCCTGCCGGTGATGAAGGCCTTCTCCATCCGCGAGGCGGGCGATTTCGCCGCCGTGACGCCTTTCCGGGGCGTGGCCGACCGCTTCCTGTTCGACGCCAAGCCGCCGAAAGGCTCGGAGCTTCCCGGCGGCAACGGCGTCTCCTTCGACTGGAGCCTGCTCGCCGCGCTTGACGCGGACGTGGATTACATGCTTTCCGGTGGATTGAATGCGGCCAACATCGCCGAGGCGCTGGCGCGGACCCGCGCGCCGGGCGTCGACGTGTCGTCCGGCGTCGAGCGCGCGCCCGGCGAAAAGGATGTGCGCCTGATCGAGGAATTTTTCCGGGCCGTCGCCGCGGCGCGGTCGGAACTGACGGAGTAGCGAGCGTTGAACAAGCCGGTTGAACCCAATTCCTACAAGACAGGCCCCGACGAGGAAGGCATGTTCGGCATTTACGGCGGGCGCTTCGTCGCCGAGACGCTGATGCCGCTGATCCTCGAATTGCAGGACGCCTACGACAAGGCCAAGCACGATCCCGAATTCCAGGCCGAGCTTTCCAACCTGTCGACCCATTACGCCGGCCGGCCGTCGAAGCTCTATTTCGCCGAGGGCCTGACCAAGCATCTGGGCGGCGCGCAGATCTATTTCAAGCGCGAGGACCTCAACCACACCGGCAGTCACAAGATCAACAACTGCCTCGGCCAGATTCTTCTCGCCAGGCGCATGGGCAAGACGCGCATCATCGCCGAAACCGGCGCGGGCCAGCACGGCGTGGCCTCGGCCACGGTGGCGGCGCGCTTCGGCCTGCCCTGCGTGGTCTATATGGGCGCGACCGACGTGGAGCGGCAGGCCCCCAACGTGTTCCGTATGAAGTTGCTCGGCGCGGAAGTGAAGCCCGTCACCGCCGGCAACGGCACGCTCAAGGACGCGATGAACGAGGCCTTGCGCGACTGGGTGACGAATGTCGAGGACACCTATTACCTGATCGGCACCGCCGCCGGCCCGCATCCCTATCCCGAACTGGTGCGCGACTTCCAGTCGGTGATCGGCACGGAAGCCCGCCGGCAGATCGTCGAGCAGGCTGGTCGCCTGCCCGACGTGATCGTGGCCGCGGTCGGCGGCGGCTCCAACGCCATCGGCCTGTTCCATCCCTTCCTCGACGACGCCTCGGTGAAGATCGTCGGCGTCGAGGCGGGCGGGCGCGGCCTCGACGGCGTCGAGCATTGCGCCTCGATGAGCGCCGGCCGCCCCGGCGTGCTGCACGGCAACCGCACCTATCTGCTGCAGAACGACGACGGGCAGATCCTCGAAGGCCATTCCGTCTCCGCCGGCCTCGACTATCCCGGCGTCGGACCGGAGCATTCCTGGCTGCGCGACACCGGCCGCGTCGAATACGTGCCGATCCTCGACGACGAGGCGCTGGAGGCGTTCCAGCTCTGCACCCGCACCGAGGGCATCATCCCGGCGCTCGAATCCGCGCACGCCATCGCGCAGGCCATGAAGATGGCCCCGCAAATGGGCAAGGACCAGATCATGATCGTCAACCTCTCCGGCCGCGGCGACAAGGACGTGCATACGGTCGGCAAGCTGCTCGGCATGGATATTTGACGGGATATTTGAGGGAAGACGGCATGACCACTCGCATCGACACCAAATTCGCCCAGTTGAAGGCGGAAGGCCGCCCGGCCCTCGTCACCTATTTCATGGGCGGCGATCCCGATTACGAAACCTCGCTCGCGGTCATGAAGGCGCTGCCCAAGGCCGGCGCCGACGTGATCGAGCTCGGCATGCCGTTCTCCGACCCGATGGCCGACGGCCCCGCCATCCAGGCGGCGGGCCTGCGCGCGCTGGAGGCCGGGCAGACGCTGGCCAAGACGCTGGCCATGGCGGCCGAATTCCGCAAGGAAGACGACACGACCCCCATCGTGCTGATGGGCTATTACAACCCGATCTATATCCACGGCGTCGAGCGTTTCCTCGCCGACGCCAAGGCGGCCGGCGTCGACGGCATGATCGTGGTCGACCTGCCGTCGGAAATGGACGCGGAGCTTTGCGTGCCGGCCATGCAGGCGGGGTTCAATTTCATCCGCCTCACCACCCCGACCACCGACGACAAGCGCCTGCCCAAGGTGCTGCACAATTCGTCGGGCTTCGTCTATTACGTCTCGATGAACGGCATCACGGGTTCCGCGATCGCCGACACGGCGCGCGTGGGCGAGGCGGTGCGCCACATCAAGAAAAGCACTGATCTGCCGATCTGCGTCGGCTTCGGCGTCAAGACGCCGGAACAGGCCTCGGCCATCGCCGCGCATGCCGACGGCGTGGTGGTGGGCACGGCCATCGTCAACGCGGTGGCGGGCGAGCTCGGCCCCGACAACCGCGTGAAGGGCGATCCGGCGGCGGCCGCCGCGAAGCTCGTCGGCGCCTTGGCCGAGGCGGTGCGCGCGACGCGCCTTGAAGCCGCCGAATAAGACGTTCAATATATAATCATAACAAGACGCGAGCCGAAGACAGGAAGCACGTCATGAACTGGATCACCAATTACGTCCGCCCGAAGATCAATTCGATGCTCGGACGCCGGGAAATGCCCGAGAACCTGTGGATCAAGGACCCGTCCACCGGCGAAATGGTGTTCCACAAGGACCTGGAGAGCAACCAGTTCGTGATCCCGTCCTCGGGCCATCACATGCGCATCAAGGCCAAGGACCGGCTGCGCTTCTTCTTCGACAAGGGCGAATACACCACGCTGGAATCGCCCAAGGTGCCGGTCGATCCGCTGAAATTCCGCGACGAGAAGAAATATATCGACCGTCTCAAGGACTATCGCGCCCGCACCGGCATGGAGGACGCCATCGTCAACGGTCTCGGAACCATCGAGGGCCTGCCCATCGTCGCCACCGTGCAGGATTTCTCCTTCATGGGCGGCTCGCTCGGCATGGGCGCGGGCGAGGCCATCATCCAGGGCTTCGAGAAGGCCATCGAGCTGAAGCGGCCGCTGGTGCTGTTCGCCTCGTCGGGCGGCGCGCGCATGCAGGAAGGCATCCTGTCGCTGATGCAGCTTCCGCGCACCACCGTCGCCGTGGAGATGCTGAAGGAAGCGGGCCTGCCCTATATCGTGGTGCTGACCAACCCGACCACCGGCGGCGTCACCGCCTCCTACGCCATGCTGGGCGACATTCACATCGCCGAGCCGGGCGCGCTGATCGGCTTCGCCGGCCCGCGCGTGATCGAGCAGACCATCCGCGAAAAGCTGCCGGAAGGCTTCCAGAGCTCGGAATATCTGATGGAGCACGGCATGGTCGACATGGTGGTGCCGCGCACCGAGCTGAAGCAGACCATCGCGCGCCTTCTCAAGATCATGACCCGGCAGCCCGCCAACAGCGACGCGCCCGCTCCCGAAAAGGCCGACGGCAAGGCCGCCTGATCGTGGAAGGAAAAGCCGCCGCCGCGATCGAGCGGCTGATGCAGTTGCATCCCAAGGGTTTCGACCTTTCGCTGGACCGCATCCGCGGTCTTCTCGAAAAGCTCGGCAATCCGCATCTGAAACTGCCGCCGGTGATCCATATCGCCGGCACCAACGGCAAGGGCTCGGCCAGCGCTTTCTGCCGCGCGCTCCTAGAGGCGGGCGGTTTCGACGTGCATGTCCACACCTCGCCGCATCTGGTCAACTGGCATGAACGCTATCGCCTGGCCGCGCCCGGCGGCGGCAAGCTCGTTTCCGACGACGTGCTGGCGGAAGCCATCGAGCGCGTGGCGGCGGCCAATGACGGCCGGCACATCACCGTGTTCGAGATCCTCACCGCTGTCGCTTTCGTGCTGTTTTCGGAGCATCCGGCCGACGCGGTCATCCTCGAAGTGGGCCTCGGCGGGCGCTTCGACGCCACCAACGTCGTCCCCGATCCGGCCGTGTCGCTGATCATGCCGATCTCGGTCGACCACCAGGCCTATCTCGGCGACAAGGTCGAGCAGATCGCGGCGGAAAAGGCCGGCATCATGAAGCGCGGCTGCCCGGCGGTGATCGGCTTCCAGCCCTTCGACGAGGCGCGCGAGGCGCTGGTCTCCACCGCCGCGCGGCTCGGCTGCCCCTTCGTGATCTACGGGCAGGATTTCCTGGCCTATGAGGAGCACGGCCGCATGGTGTTCCAGGACGAGGACGGGCTGATCGACCTGCCCCTGCCCCGCCTGCCGGGCCGCCACCAGCTTTCCAACGCCGCCGCGGCAATCGAGGCGGTGACGATGGCGGGCTTCGTCATTCCCGACAAGGCGATCGAGAAGGCGCTGACCGTGGTCGACTGGCCGGCGCGCATGCAGCGGCTCACCCATGGCGCGCTGGTCGATCTGGCGCCGCCGGCTTCGGAAATCTGGCTCGACGGCGGCCACAATCCCGGCGCGGGCGCGGTGATCGCCGAAGCCTTCGGCGAATTGGAGGAGCGCAGCTCGCGCCCGCTCTATCTCATCGCCGGCATGATCAGCACCAAGGACCCGGTCGGCTATTTCGAGGCCTTCGCCGGCATGGCGCGGCACGTCTTCACCGTGCCGATCCCGTCGAGCGACGCGGGCATTCCCAACGACGTGCTGGCGGCGGCGGCGGAAAAGGCCGGACTATCGGCCGAGCCGGTGCATTCGGTCGCCAACGCGCTGAAACTCCTGCGCACCGTCTCCGCCCCCGACGACATGCCGCCGCGCATCCTGATCGGCGGCTCGCTCTATCTGGCGGGCGAGGTGCTGCGCGACAACGGCACGCCGCCGGCATGATGCAATAAAAAACCCGGCGCGAGGCCGGGTTTTTCATGCGATGCTGTCGCGGATCAGGCGGCGGAAGCCTTGATCCAGTCGGCGAGACGGCTCTTGGGGGCCGCGCCGACCATGTTGGCGGCGATCTCGCCGCCCTTGAACATCAGGAGCGTCGGGATGGAGCGCACGCCGAACTGGGCGGCGAGTTCCGGGTTCTCGTCGATATTGACCTTGGCGATCTTGACCTGACCGGCCATCTCCGTGGCGATCTCGTCCAGCGCCGGGGCGATCATCTTGCACGGGCCGCACCATTCGGCCCAGAAATCGACGACGACCGGCTCGCTCGACTGGAGAACGTCCGACTGGAAATTGCTGTTATCGACCTTCACGGTGGCCATTGGTCTATCCTCTTTCGTTGGTGAAACGGACGCGAGAGACTCAAGCCGCTTCATTCAACGTTATCATGTGGCGCGTCGCACGGCGTCCGTCAAGCGCCCGCGATAAACCTTTCGTTAAGACGTCTTCAAGGCGGCCAGGGCTTCGTCCATCGCGGCGGCCGGAATTTCCATCAGGAACGGGCCCTCGGTGAAAAGCAGCGCCGCCGCGACCGCGCGGCCCGGATAAAGCGGCGCCAGCAATTCGCGGTAAAGCGCGAGCTGCGCCCGATAGGCGAAAGGCGCGGCGTCGAGCGTCCTGGGCGGCGGGCGGTTGGTCTTGTAGTCGACGATCAGCACGCGCTCCCCGTCCACGGCGATGCGGTCGATCTGGCCCGACACGGCGTGGTCGCGCCCGTCGAGCGCGATCGTCCCCATAACCGCAACCTCGCCGCGCGAGCCTTCGGCGAAGACCGGCGCGAAACGCGGATCGGCGAGAATGCGCGCGACGCTCTCCCATGTCCTGCGCCGCTCGCTCTCCGGCCAATCGGCGGCGACGCGATCGAGATAGGCCATGGCGAGGCCTTCCCGCCCGGCTTCCGGCGTGCCCGGCAGATGATGCAGCAGCGCGTGGATCGCCACGCCGCGCCGAAGCGCGAAGCCGGGCGCGTCGTCGCCCGCCTCCAGCACCGGCGAGGCGATGTCGAGCGGCGGCTCCTCGTCCGCCTCGATCAAAGCCGAGGCGCCGGACGGCGCCAGCGGACGCGGCAGGCCCGGCTCGCGCGGCAGAACCTCCAGGAATTGCGGCGGCAGCGGCGTGGCGGTTTCCGCCTCTACGGGCTCCGGTTCGGCCAGGTCCAGCTCGGCGCGCGCGGTGCGGCGATAGCGCCGCGCGGCGACGCCCTCGACCGGATGGTCATAGGCCTGCGCCTCCGGCCCCAGCGCGTCCTCCACCAGCCGGTGCCAGGTCTCGCCGCTTTCGCGCGCGCCGCGATAGCCGCAGATGATGAGCCGGTCCTCCGCCCGCGTCATGCCGACGTAGAGCAGGCGGCGATATTCCTCCTCGGCGCGGATTTTCAGCGCCTCGATCCGCCCGGCGGTGAAGCCGGTCTGGTAGGCGGCGCTGGGTTGCCACAGGAAGGCCGGCGTCGGAGGACCGTCGCCGGTAAAATCGAACGGAATGAGCTTGGGCGCCCGGCCGCCGGTCCAGACCGCGCTGCCCGGATCGACCAGGAACACCACCGCGCCCTCCAGCCCCTTGGCGGCGTGCACGGTCATGATGCGCACCTCGTCGCGGCCCTGGTCCAGCTCGCGCTTGATCTCGGGCGCGGCGGCCGACAGGGTTTCAAGGAAGGATTGCAGGCCCGGCAGGCCGGCGCGTTCGGCCGAGAGCGCGTAATTCTGGAACTCGTCGATGACGTCGCCCGCTTCCGGGCCGAGCCGGGCGAGGAATTTCCGCCGCGCCCCGTCGGCGCTGAGGATGCGGGCGTAGAATTCGAACACCGGCATGGTGTCGGCGAGGTTGCGCCAGCGGCTCAGCGTCCTATGCGTCTCGGCCAATTCGGCGTCGTTGCGCGAGACGCGGTAGAGCCGCTCAAACAGGGTCTCGCCGGCGCCGCGCGGATGGGCGAGATCGAACAGGCGGTCGTCGTCCCAGCCGAAAAGCGGGCTCTTGAGCAAAGCCGCCAGCGACAGGTCGTCGGAGGGCTGCAGCACGAAGCGCCCCAGCGCCATCAGGTCCTGCACGGCGATGTGGCTGGTGAGCTGCAGCCGGTCGGCGCCCGCCACCGGCACGCCGAGATTTTTCAGCGCCCGCGACAGCGCCGGCATGAAGCGGTCGCGCTTGCGCACCAGCACCATGATGTCGCGCGGGGCGATCTTGCGCCCCTGCCCCGGAATGGTCTCGCCCGTGTCGAGCCAATGGCGGATGGTTGCGGCGATCTGGTCGGCGAGCCGCACGGCGGGCGCGCGCAGATGGTCGACCGGCGTGCGCCAGTCGTCCGGCTCCTCGGTCGCCTCCGGGGTCAGCATGTCCCAAAGCTCGACCTCGCCCGGCGCGTCGGAGCGGATCGCCTCGTGCACCGTCGGCCCGGCGAGGCCGCGATGCGCCGTCTCGCGCGCGAAAACCGTATCGACGGCCGAGAGCACGTCCGGGGTGGAGCGGAAGGAGAAGTTGAGGCTGACGCGCTCGAATTTCAGATCCGCCTCGCCGGCGCGCAAGGCCACCGCCCTGCCCTGCGCGGCGAAATCCTCGGGCACGGCGCCTTGGAAGGAATAGATCGACTGTTTCTCGTCGCCGACCGCGAACAGCGTGCGCCGGACGTCGCGCTGGCCGAGGCCGGCGAAGAACTCCTCCGACAGCATGCGGATCACCCGCCACTGGTCGGGGCTGGTGTCCTGCGCCTCGTCGACCAGGATGTGATCGACGCCGCGGTCGAGCTTGTATTGCACCCACTGCCCCGCCCCGTCGCGCGCCAGCAGCGCCACGGTGCGGGTGATGAGGTCCTCGAAATCGAGCAGGCCGCGCCGGCGCTTGAGGTCGAAATAGCGTTGCAGCAGGTCGTCGATCAGCGTCAGCGCGGCGCAATTGAGCCGCAGCAGCCGCAATTGCGCGATCCGGTCGAGCCCCGCCTCGACGCGCGCGGCGACGGCGTCAAAAATTTCCTCGAAATCCGGCGCCAGCTTCTTCACCGCCGCCGATCCGACATAGGAGCCGGATTTGGGGCCGCCGGCGGATTTGAGGAAGGCTGTGCGCAGCGCTTTTTCCCGGTCGGCGGCCTTGGCGACCTTGGGAAATTCCTTCAATTGCAGGGCGAATTCCTGCGCGCGCGCGGCGCCCTTGGGGATCGACAGGACGCCGTCCAGCAGGGCGTCGGGAAATTCCGGCGCGGGCCAGAGCGCGGCCAGAAACGCCTCCTCGCTGTCCTCGGGCGAAAAGCCGAAGGCGCGGCGCAGGCTGCGCGCGCGGTCCTCGCCGGAGCCGAGCGCGGAAAGGAACTGCTGCAAGCCGTTGCGGCGGCTGACGGCCTCGTCCAGCAGCGCCTGAAGCCCCGTCTCGCCCGCCGCCTGAAGCACGTCGGCGAAGGCGGCGGCAAGCGCCGCGTCGCCGCCGCCATGGGCGGTCTCGAGCAGGCCGCGCCGCGCTTCGCCCACCAGCGCCGCCTGCATCAGGTCGTCCATCATCTCGAAATGGCCGGCGATGTTGGCCTCGAGCGGGAACTGGTGCAGGATCGCCTCGCAAAAGGCGTGGATGGTCTGGATCTTCAGCCCGCCCGGCGTCTCCAGCGCGCGCGCGAACAGGCGGCGCGCGGCGGCGAGACGGGCCGCGCCGGGGCGGCGGCCCTCGAGTTTCGTCAGCCGCGCGACGAGTTGGTCGTCGGGCAGCACCGCCCATTCCGACAGGCGCGCGAAGACGCGGTTCTGCATCACCGCCGCCGCCGCCTTGGTGTAGGTGAGGCAGAGAATCTTGGACGGGTCCGTGCCTTCGAGCAGCAAGCGCACCACGCGCTCGGTCAGCACGTGGGTCTTGCCGGAGCCGGCGTTGGCCGACACCCAGACCGAGGCCAGCGGATCGGCGGCGCGGCTCTGCGCCGATATGGTTTCCTGCGGGATGGCCGGTATTTTCTTCATTCGCCGTCCTCCCCGCCGCTGTCGCCGCCGGCCGACCATTCCAGCACGCGGGCCAAATGGTCGTAATCGCCGGTCAGGTCGCTTTCGCGGAACGGCAGCGCGCGCGACAGATAGCCTTTTTCGGGCCGTTTATAGTCGGCCAGCAATTCGGCCAGACGCCGCCACGCTTCCTCGCCCAAAGCGGGAGCGGATTTTTCCGAGGGCGGGCGGCCGACGCTGAGGATCGATTCGGGCTCCACCCGTCCGCCGGCCTTGAGCCGCACATAGAGAAGGTCGGAGGCCGGAACCGCGCCGAGTTCGCCAAAGGCGCCGCGCGCAAGCAGCGCCGCCTCCAGCGCCAGCTGCGGCGACAGAAGCACATGCGCCTGGCGCGGCGACGGCGTGGAGCCGGTCTTGTAGTCGACGATCTCCGCCGAGCCGTCGCGCATGCGGTCGACGCGGTCGGCGCGGCCCGACAGGGTGACGCCGAGCCCGTCGACCTCGCGCTTCTGCGCCGCGATCTCAGCGAAGCGCTCCTGGACATCGGGCGCGCGCCGGCGCTCCCATTCGAGGAAATTCGGGACCAGGGCGGTGAAGCGCGGCCACCACACCGCCTCGATCTCCACCGGCAGGTCCATGTCGGCGAAGAACAGCCGGCCGAATTCGATCAGCCTCTCCGCCGCCTGCGGCGACAGCGGATCGATCCCCTCGCGGGTGAAATGGGACAGGATGTCGTGGAACAGCGTACCGCGCTCGGCGGCGGCCGGGTCGCGGATCAGCGGCTCCAGCGGGCGCAGGCGCAGGATGCGGCGCGCGAAGACGGCATAGGGGTCGCGGCGGAGGGTCTCGATCTCGGTGACCGAGAAATGCGTCGGCCGCGCCGCCACCGGCGGGGCCGGCTCCGGCCGGCGGACGAAAGGCACGTCCGGCGCGCGGTCGATGGCGCGCGCCCAGTGCAGGAAGCGTTTTCCGCGCGCGCGCATCTCCTCTGTCACCGCCTCGCCCGCCACGGTCTTCAGCCGCTGCAGCCAGCGCGACGGCACGGTGGGCGCGTTGTCGGAACGCTCCGAGCGCGACAGCACGACATGACCCATGCCCAGCGCCATCTGGAAATCATGCGCGGCCAAACCGGTGCGCCGCTCGGGCGGATCGAGCGCGATCATCGCCTTCATCGGCCGCGACATGAAGGGATCGTTGCGGGTGCGAGCGGGCCAGTTGCCCTCGTTGAGGCCGCCGATCACCACCGTGTCGACGGTTTGCAGGCGGGCCTCCAGCGCGCCCCAGACGAACAGGCGCGGATGGCCGCCGGGATGCGGCTTCACCGTCTCGCCGGCCATCAGCGCGTCGAGCACGGCCGGCCATTCATGCGGCTCGAAATCGAGCCCCGCCGCGCTCGCCACCAGTCCGCGCAGGAAGGCGGCCAGCGCCTCGCCGCGCTCGCCCGAATAAAAGCCGGCGACGCTTCCCGCCTCGTCGCGGGCGAGATTTTCCAGCGCCTCGACCGTGGCGCGGGCGATCTCGGCGCAATCCGTTCGCCGGCTTATCGACGCGAAGGGCGCGAGCGGCGCGACGGCGGCGGCGAGATCGACGCAGAGGGTCCGCGCCGCCTCGATCCTTTCCGGCGTCACCGTGTCGTGCCATGCCGGCCGCCAGGCCTGTCCGGCGCTTTCCGCCAGCCGCCGGTCGAAGAAGGCCGGCAGGTCGAGAAGCGAAGCGCGGCCGGCGCCGCCGCGAAAGGCGACCAGCTCCAGCGTCTCCGCCGCCAGCCGCCGGTCGATGCGCGGGCCGCCGAGCCGCAAGAGCGGATGCTTGACCAGCGCCAGCAGCGCCACCGGATCGCCGGGCGAAAAGACCGTCTCCACCAGAAGCCGCAACAGGGTGGCGTTTTCGGCGTCGCGCAAGGGGCGGCCGCCGGAATCGTCGGCCTCAACGCCGAAGCGCGCCAGCTCGCCGACGACGCGGCGGGCGAGATTGCGGTCGGCGGTGACCAGCGCCGCCGTCCGGCCCGGCTGGTCGATGGCGACCCGCAAAGCCAGCGCCACCGCCAGCGCTTCCTCGCGCTCGTTGGCCGCCTCGATCAGGTCGACGCCCTGCGCCGCCTCGCGCAGGGACTCCGGCCGCATGGCGGGATCGGAGGCGAGCAGCCGCCAGGCGTCGGTGGTCTCGGCCGGGCGCAGCGCCTCGCTCACCAGCCTTTCGCGGATACGCCGGGCGGGCGGCACGGCGTCGAGATGCAGCACGTCCTCGCGCAGGCAGCCGATCGCCCGGAGAAGCTTGCGCAGGCCATATTGCGGGTGGCCGAAGGTGGAGGGATTTCGCTCCACGTCGCCCAACGCGTCCCAGGCGGCCGTGTCGAGGTCGCGGTCGAGCCCCGGCAGCACTACCGCGCCGTTGGGAAGTTTCGCGATCGCGGCGATGAGCTCGGCCGTGGCGGGAATGGAGCCGGTGGAGCCGAGGACGATCACCGGGCCGGCGGGCGGATTGTCGACCAGCCGCGCCGCCTCGCCGCGAATGAGCGCGTTGCGATGGGCGGCGGGATTGGAGAGCTTTCGCTCGGCCAGAATCGCGGGCCAGAGCCGGGTGACGATATCGAGGAAGCCGAGCGTCACCCGCCACCAGTCGGCGAGGTCGTCGGGGGCGATCCCGGTCAGTTCGCTCCAGTCCGCGCCGTCGGTCTCGACCTGGTCCATCAGCCCGGCCAGATCGCGCGCCAGCCAGATGGCGTCGGCGGTGGTGGCCGGCACCGACACATCCTCGACGCCGAACAGCGCCCGCACATGGGCGGGCAATTGCTCGCGCCACGGCCGGATCAGCCGCGCCAGCAAGAGAAGCCGCTCGGCCCCGGCGATGGGCGGGTCGAGATCGAGCGCGGCGGCGCCGGCGGTGAAAAAGGCGGCGTCCTCGTCGACGTCGCCGAGCGGGCGGATGGTCGGCAGGATGGCGCTCTTAGCCGGATTCCTATCCACCAGGATGGAGCGCAGCGCGCGGGCGGCGCGGCGCGTCGGCACGAAGATGGTGGCGCCGGCCAGCGCCAGCGGGTCGGACGGATCGCCGGGAAAGCCCTCGACCAGCGCGCCCGACAGCAGCGCCTCGGCGCAGACGGACAGAAAAGCCGCGCCGGGCGGAACCGAGAACAGCCGTGGCGGGCGGCGGGCCATCGCTCAGGCCAGGGCGGCGAGCGCCGCCTCCGCCTCCCCGATGGCTTGCGGCGTGCCGACGGTCAGCCAATGGCCGCGCATCGGCATGCCGTAAAGGCGGTCGGCGGCGATGGCGGCGTCGAAAAAGCGGTTGAGCGAGGCGACGCCGGACGCGGCGTCCGCGAAAATGCGCGGATGCAGGATGGCCGCGCCGGCATAGATCAGCGGCGCGCCGGCCGCGTCGCGCGCCCGTCGCAGGCGGCCGGCGGCGTCGGCCACGAAATCGCCCGCGCCCTCGAAGCCCGTCGCCTGGTCGAGCCGCGCCGTCATGAGAAGAATATCCATCCGCGCATCGTCCCACACGGCGGCCAGCGCGTCGAGATTGGGATGCGTCTCGTCGCCGACCCAGAACGTGTCGGCGTTGAGAAGATAGAACGGCTTGGCGCCCAGCTCCGGCAGCGCCTTGACGACGCCACCGGCGGAATCGAGCAGCAGGTCGCGCTCGTCGGAAACGACGATGCGCGGGCGCTCGCGCTGCGCCAGATGGGAAACCAGTTGGTCGGCTAAGTAATGGACATTGACCACCGTTCTGGCCACGCCGGCCGTCTCCAGCGCGTCCAGCCCCCAGTCGATCAGCGCCCTGCCCGCCACCTTGACTAGCGGCTTGGGCATGGTTTCGGTGATGGGGCGCATGCGCTTTCCCAGCCCCGCCGCCAGCATGATCGCGGTTTCAGGCTTCTTCATCGCGTTTCGCCTCTTGCTGCAAAAGACCGCGCTCGCGGAACCAGCGCGCCACCGGCTCCATCACCGGATGGGCGAGCGTCCGGCCGAGATAATCGTGGATGCGCGGCAGATGCCTGAGATAATGCGGCTTGCCGTCGCGCTCGTCCAGCCGCACGAACAGGCCCAGAAGCTTGGCGTTGCGCTGCGCACCCATGGCGGCGTAGGCCATGCGGAAGCCGGCCTCGTCGAAAGCGTGGCCGAGGCGGCGGCGCTCGTCGCAATAGGCGGCGACGACGGCCTGCTCCAGCTCCGGCGCGATGGTGACGCGCGCGTCGAGCGCCAGCGAGGCGAGGTCATAGGCGGCGGGGCCGATCATGGCGTCCTGGAAATCGATGACGCCGATCCTGTCCTTGCCCTCGGCCTCGGGAAACCAGAACAGGTTGGGCGAATGGTAATCGCGCAGGAGCAGGCTCTTTTCCGCGCCGGCGACGGCGGCGATCACCGCGTCCCAGGCGGATTCGTAAGCCGCCTTTTCTTCCGCCGTCAGTTGGCGTCCCATCATGCGCGGGGCGAACCATTGGCCGACGAGGCCGACCTCGATCATCATCGCGTCGCGATCGAAGCCGGCGATGACATGGTCCGGCCGGCCGGCGACCGGCGCATGGTCCGGCCATGCCACGCCGTGCAGATGCGCCAGGAAGCGGCCCGCCGCCTCATAGCGCTCGGCGATGGGGCGGCCGGCGGCGTCGAGCACGCCTTCGGCGCCGAGATTTTCAAGGATGAGGAAACCACGGTCGAGATCGGCCGCCCGCATCGCCGGAACGCGGAAACCATTGCCGCCGAGCAGGTCATCGATGGCGACGAAGGCCGCGATATTGTCAGCGATATGGGCGATCTGGCGGTAGGATTTTCCGTCGCGCAGCGGCGGGTCATAAGGCATCTGCGGCGCGTTCATCAGGATTTCGACGCTGTGGCGGCTGGTCACCGTCTCGTATTTGCGCGGCGAGGCGTCGCCTTGCAGATAGCGGCGCTCGGCGCCGTCGCGCCCGTTCGCGTCAAGAAAGGCGCGGATCGAAAGCGAGCGCTGCAGCCGGGCGAGGGCCGGTTCCGGCCCGTCGACGGCGATGCGCCGTCCCGCGCCTTCGTGGGTCAGCGTGACGGCGAAGGCGGCTTCGGGCAGGAAGCCCGCGCCGTGCTCGGGCCATTCGGCCAGCACCGCGCCGTCCTGCAGAAATTCGGTCAGACCCAGTTCGTCCAGTTCCTCCGGCGCCGACAGGCGGTAGAGGTCGGCATGGGCGAGGGGCAGGCGCAGGGCGTCGTAGGTCTGCACCAGGGTGAAGGTCGGGCTCGGCACGTCGAGGACGGGATCGTTGGCGACGGCGCGGATCGCCGCGCGCGCCAGCGAGGATTTTCCGGCGCCGAGATCGCCCGACAGCGTGACCAGGTCGCCCTTCTGCAGCGCCAGCGCAAGATCCTCGCCGAAGCGAAGCGTGGCGGTTTCGTCGGGAAGGAAGACTTGCAGGCTGGTCGCGGCGCTCATGGGCACGCTTTATCCTATTCGGCGGCGGCGCGGAAGCTGCGCGCTTCCGTCGGGAAGCGGCAGATGACGGTGGTGCCGCGGCCAGCGCCGGTGTCGATCTCGACCTTGCCGCCATGCAGCTCGACGAAGCTCTTGACGATGGCGAGGCCCAGTCCGGCGCCGCGGCGGCGGCCGCCATTGGGATAGGCCTGGAAGCGCTTGAACACCGTGTCCAGCACCTCGCGCGGCATGCCGGGGCCGTCGTCATGGACGGAGAACACCACCTCGCCGCCGGAGCGGGCGACGTCGAGGGTGACGGTCGAGCCTTCCGGCGCGTAATTGGCGGCGTTGGAGAGGAGGTTGAACAGCACCTGCCGCACGCGGTTGGCGTCGGCGCGGAACACTTCCGCCTCGGGCGCGATCTCCACGTCGAGCGCGATGTCGTGGTCGCCGAGCCTTTCGCCGACGCGCGCGGCCGCAGCGGCGACGGCCTCGGTGACGGAAACCGCGCCGATGTCGAGCTGCATGATGCCGGCGTCGACGGTGGCGAGGTCGAGAATGTCGTTGACGATGGTGAGCAGCACCGAGGAGGAGGCGCCGATATGGTCGAGATATTCGTGCTGGCGCTCGTTGAGCGGGCCGACCGCCGGGGTCTGCAGCAGTTCGGTGAAGCCGATGATGTTGGTGAGCGGCGAGCGCAGCTCATAGGAGACGTGCTGGACGAAATCGTTCTTGATCTGGTCGGCGCGGCGCAGGGCCTCGTTCTTGTCCTTGAGCGCGCGCTCGACGCGCACCGTGTCGGTGACGTCGATGAAGGTGAGCATCGTCTGGCCCTTGGGCAGCGGCACCACGGCGTAGGAGAGGATGACGCCGTCGTCCAGCTCAGCCTGCCCCATGCGGCCGTCGCGCTTGTCGAGGAAGCCGGCGACAGTGGAGACGAAATCCTCCCATACGTCTTTCGCGCCGCGCTGGCCGCAGAGCTTGGCGATGCTGGAGATATGCGTGCCTTCCACGGCGAGCGCCGCGGGCAGCGCCCACAGATCGGCGAAGGAGGGGTTGGAGAGGCGCAGCCGGCCGTCGGAGCCGAACACCGCCACCGCCTCGGCCAGATGGTCGAGCGTTTCGCCCTGCACCTTGATCAGCGTGTTGTAGCGGCTTTCGAGCTCGAATTTCTCCGTCATATTCTCGAAGAACCAGGTCACGCCGCCCTGCGGATGCGGATTGGCCACCGCGCGCATGGTGCGGCCGTCGGGCAGGTGCCACATATGCTCCTGCGGCTCGGCGGCGTGATAGGCGGAAAGCATGGAATCCTTCCACTTGCGCCATTCCGGCTGCTCGGGGAGGCGGCCGTCCGAGCGCAGCCGGTCGAACAGAAGCGCGTTGCTGGGCCGGCTTTCCAGCCAGCCCTGATCGAGCGACCAGACCCGGACGAAGGCCTGGTTGAAGAATTGCAGCTTCATTTCGGGATCGAAGATCGCCACGGCGGTGGAGAGCTGGTCCAGCGTCTCGGCGTGGCTCTTCAGCGTGCGGTTCAGCTCCTCGCGCACGCGCTCCATCGCGCTGAGGTCGAAGCCCATGCCGGCCGAGCCGCCCGCAGCGCTGACATCGGTGACGTCGAGCATGCGGCGGTCGCCGCCGACCACCGCCGCCAGCGCCTCGTGCAGGTCGGGCTCGGCGAAGCGGTTGCGCTCCAGCCGCTGGCGCGCCTGGCCGCCGAACAATTCGCGCCCCTCGGCCACCACTTCGCGCGGGTCGGGCCGGTCGACGGCGCGGGCGTAAGCGGTGTTGACCCAGTCGAGCCGGCCGTCGACGTCGCGCGTCCAGGCCGGCTGGTCGATATGGTCGAGCAGGCGATGCAGCAGCGCCAGCTTCTCGCTCAGCGCCCGGCTTTCCGCCTGCAGCGCGGCCTGGTCGGCGCGCACGCCTTCGAGGCTCATGAAGCGGGTGACGGCGTAGCCGCCGGAAATGCGGCCCTGCACGTCGAGAAGCGCGCCGGCGAGCGTCTCCACCGTCAGGTCGAAGGCGCGCGCCTGTTCGCGCAGGGCGACGACGCCGCGCTCCAGCGCGGTGACGGAATGCGGCGTCAGCCAGCGCCCGAAGGCGAGGAAGGCCGAGCGGTCCTGCGGCGCGCGACGCGTGATTGTCCCAGACGACGATGCGCTGGTCCTTGAGATTGAGGAGCGCGTCGTTGCGCTGCGCGACGAGGCTGAGATCGGCGAATTTGGCGCGCAGCTCGCTGTTCTCGGCTGCGGCGCGCGAACGCTCGCGGATCAGCCAGCCGGCCGACAGCAGCGCCGCGCCGAGCGCGCCCACGAACATCGAGAACTGGATGACCTCCATCGCGCCGAAGCTGCCGCCGAAGGGCAGCACCACGCGCGCGCCGTCGGCCGATTGCGCGAAGGCTGAGACCGAGGAAAGAAGCGCTGCGCAGGAGACGCCGGCCCCCAAAAGACGCCGCCGGAGCGGAGCGGCGACGCGGGAGCCGCGGAGAAGGGGATATCGCTTCCCATCCGCCTTGTTGCTCCCGGATTTCTTCGGTGCGCCGACCTCTGGCATGGTTTCGTCTTCTCCGCCGCCCGGCTTCCCAGCCGTATGTCACAACCTGTCGAACCCGCCCCGCCGCATCGCCCCAATGCGTCCGAACGGGAGGTTTCGGGAACGAATGAACCCGCCGTCTTCCGCCGAAACCGGCAAAAAACGCATACGCGGGACGCCCACCGAAACACCTTGATTCGCCGTCACAATACCCTTCCAGCGAATCCACGTGAAGCAGGCCGCGCGCAAAAAGAAAGATCGGGCGATTTGTCAATCGCCCGATCTCAACATGTAGTGGAATGCTTAAGCTATGGTTAATAGCGGTAGTGTTCGGACTTGAACGGGCCTTGCGGCGTCACGCCGATATAAGCCGCCTGTTCCTCGGAAAGCACAGTCAGCTTCGCGCCGAGCTTGTCGAGATGCAGCCGCGCCACCTTCTCGTCGAGATGCTTGGGCAGCACATAGACCTCGTTCTTATAGGCGTCGGGACGGGTGAAGAGCTCGATCTGCGCCAGGACCTGGTTGGTGAAGGAGGCGGACATGACGAAGCTCGGATGGCCGGTGGCGTTGCCGAGATTGAGCAGCCGGCCTTCCGACAAGAGGATGAGGCGCTTGCCGTCAGGGAACTCGATCAGGTCGACCTGCGGCTTGACGTTGGTCCATTTCAAGTTGCGCAGCGCCGCG
>UBKJ01000016.1 GCA_900465915.1 Hyphomicrobiales bacterium | reverse complement strand
GCCAGATCCTGCACTGAGCGGGACAGTCGGGCTTCATCGGACGGGACGCGGGGCCTCCGGCCTGAAAACGGAGGCCCGCGCGTCCCGCTTCGCGTGTGACACGGCTTGCATTTTCCCGGAACAGGCGTCCAATAGCCATGGGAGAATCAGGCGATCTCAGAGGGTGATTGATGGCGATAGCGCGCCCCGCTCGGTCCGGCGGCAAGGAGACGGTGAAACAGCGGGAGCTCGCCTATGCGAGCATCATCGATAAGTTGCTGGCGCGCGAATTCGTGCCGGGTCAGTTCCTGTCGCAGCGCCAGCTTGTCGAAAGCACCGGCCTGCCGCTGGGCGCGATCCGCGAGATCATCCCGCGGCTCGAATCCGAGGGGCTCCTGACCGCGCTGCCGCAGCGCGGCATCCAGATCGCCCATGTCGACCTTAACCTGATCCGCGAGGCGTTCCAGTTCCGGCTGGTGATGGAGAAGGAGGCGGTGGCGCAGTTCACCCGCACCGCGCCCGACGCCGCGGTCAGGGCGCTGCGCGAAAGGCACGAATCCATGCTGGCGCTGGCGCTGGCGCGCCCGCTGACGCCGCAGGAGGAGGAGGAGGCCCAGCAGATCGACTGGAGCATGCACGACACCCTGATCGACGCCATGGACAACAGCATCATCTCGATGGCCTACCGGGTCAATTCGGTCAAGACGCGGCTCATCAACCAGGAGCGCTACACGATCGGCGGCCGCGTCGCCCCGGTGATGCGCGAGCATCTGCGCGTGATCGAGGCCATCGAGAGCCGCGACCCGGCCAAGGCCGTCGAGGCGCTGGTCGACCATATCAACAATTCCAAGACCCTGGCCCTGAAGATCTGAGGAGACGCGGCATGGACCTGATCGTGGAGCCCGACGGAGACTTTTGGCGGGCGCGCCTCGGCGGGCATGGCTGGCGCTGCGCCGTGGGCCGCGCCGGCCTGCGGCCTGCGGCCGAAAAGGTCGAGGGCGACGGCGCCAGCCCGATCGGCCGCTGGCCGCTGCGCGAGGTGTTTTATCGCGCCGACCGCATGGCGCGGCCGCTGACGCATCTGCCCTGCCGCGCGGTGACGCCGGAGGACGGCTGGTGCGACGATCCCGCCCATCCCGACTATAACCGGCTGGTGCGGCTGCCTTTTGCGGCCAGCCACGAGGAGATGTTCCGCGACGACGCGGTCTACGACTGCGTGGTTCCGCTGGGCTATAACGACGATCCGGTCGTGGCGGGGGCGGGCAGCGCCATCTTCCTGCACATCGCGCGGCCCGACTACGCGCCCACCGCCGGCTGCGCCGCGCTGGCGCGCGACGACCTGCTGGCCTTCCTCGCGGCGGCGAAGCCGGGCGTCCACCTGCGGTTTTCTCCCGTCAGCGGAGACGGTATTTGACCGGGCGCAGCGGCTCGGGCAGCTCCGTCTCGCCCGCCAGCGCCAGCATCTCGCGCTCCACCGTGCGGCGCAGGGCGTCGAGCGGCAGGGCGTTCGGCTCCTGCCCGAACGGGTCCTCGAGCTGGTGGCCCAGCGCCTCCAGGCCGAAGAAGGTGTAGGCCACCAGCAGCACCGGCAGCAGCGTCCACCAGCCGAGCGCGCCGGCCAGCGCGAAGGGCAGCGTCACGCAGAAGATCATCGCCGTGCGGTGCAGGAGCAGCGAATAGGCGAAGGGCACCGGCGTGAACGCGATGCGCTCGCAGCCGCCCTGCACGCGGGCCAGCGCCGAAAGCTGGGTTTCGAGCACGGAATAATGGATCGGGTCGATCTGCCGGTCGCGCGTCAGCGCCAGGCAGCGGCGGCCGAGCGCGTCGAGCACGCCGTTGGTGGGGTTGGGGTCGTGGGCCAGGCCGCCCATGAACCACGGCCTTATGGCGTCCGCCTCGCTCTCGCCGCGCAGCCGCGCCGCCAGCCCGGCCGCGAAGCCGCACAGGCCGCGCAGCAGGAAACGCCGGTCGGCCTCGTCCAGCGCCGCCGTCTGGCGGGCGAAGGAGCGCGCGGCGATCAGCAGCTCGCCCCAGAGCTGGCGGCCCTCCAGCCAGCGCGCATAGCAGGCGTTGTTGCGGAAGCTCATGAACACCGACAGCGCGATGCCGATCAGCGTGAAGGGAATGGCGCTGACGCGCGCGAAGATGCCGGCGTGCTCCTCGGCGGCGTAGATCGCGACGACGCTGACCGCCGCCATGCCGATCAGGTGGAAGACGATGCGGGGCAGGATCGAGCCGTTGATCGTGAACAGGATGTCGTGGAAGCCGGGTTTTGAACGCAGGATCATGGGCGCGGTCCGTTTAGCTCTGGAAATGCGGCGGCGGAGAAGGTTAGACTGACGGCGACGGGCCGGCCGCGCCGTGCGGGGTCCGGGGATGCGCGCCTATCTCGTCGTCAGCCTTTGCGCCGGAGTGACATGTGAACAATCCTTATGAGGTTCTGGGCGTCGCGTCCACGGCGACCGCCGCCGAAATTCAGAGCGCCTATCGCAAGCTCGCCAAAAAGCTGCATCCCGACCTCAATCCCGGCGACAAGGCCGCGGAGGAGAAGTTCAAGGAAGTGGCGGGCGCCTACGATCTCCTGGGCGACGCCGAGAAGCGCAAGCGCTTCGACGCCGGCGAGATCGACGCCTCGGGCGCGGAGCGGCCGCAGCAGCATTATTACCGCGATTACGCCGGGGCCGACGCCGCCGACCCCTATGCCGACATGGGCGGCTTCGCCGATTTCATGGATTCGGGCGACGCCTTCGCCGAC
The DNA here is from genome assembly GCA_900465915.1 of Hyphomicrobiales bacterium. Classification (GTDB taxonomy): domain Bacteria; phylum Pseudomonadota; class Alphaproteobacteria; order Rhizobiales; family Rhizobiaceae; genus Brucella. The sequence continues at coordinate 67,597 of UBKJ01000016.1, read as the reverse complement.
CTGTTGCGGCGCGGCCGGCGCGGGCGGGCCAATCTGCGCGGCGAGGACCGCCATTACCGGCTCGCCATCGACTTCGTCGAGGCGGTCGCCGGCGCGGTCAAGCGGCTGACCCTGCCGGAGGGCGGCACGCTGGACGTCAAGATCCCCGCCGGCGTCACCGACGGCCAGACGCTGCGGCTGAAAGGCAAGGGCGGGCCGGGGCTGGGGACCGGCGCGCCCGGCGACGCGCTGATCGAGATCGAGGTGCTGCCCGATCCGCGCTTCACGCGCGAGGGCGACGACGTCACGCTCGACCTGCCGGTGTCGCTGGCCGAGGCGGTGCTGGGCGGCCGCGTCCGCGTGGCGACGCCGACCGGCGACGTGACGATGACCGTTCCGAAAGGCTCCAACACCGGCACGAGGCTGCGGCTGAAGGGCAAGGGCGCGCCGAAGCGCGGCGGCGGCCATGGCGATCTCTTCGTCCGGCTGCAGGTGACGCTGCCGAGGGAGCCCGACCCGGAGCTGGAGGCCTTCGTCTCCAGCTGGAGCAAGGCGCATGATTTCGATCCGCGCAGGGAGAGCGCGTCATGAGCATGACCAAAGAGGAATTTCTACTCGTCGCCGGGCTGGAGACGCATACGCTGGAGATCTGGCTGGAGCAGGAATGGCTGGTCCCGCGCCGCACGGAGGCGGGCGCGCGATTTTCCGAGACCGACGCTGCGCGGGCGCGGCTGATCGTCGAATTGCAGCGCGATTTCGGGGCCAACGACGCCGGGATCGACATCATCCTGCATCTTCTCGACCAGATGCACGGCATGCGCCGCACGCTGGAGCAATTGCGCAAGGAACTGGGCCGCGACCCGGCCTGAGCGTTTTCAAGGATAGACCATGGACAGGCAGTCCCTTCCCGTCGCCCAGGGCGTGGCGGCGAAACTCACCCGTTGCGCCATCTTTCTGGTCGTGACCATCGAGCCCGGCGCGGAGGCCGAGAAGGCCGTGCGCGAATTATGCGCCGACCTGTCGAGCCTGGTGCGCGGCGTCGGCTTCCGCCGCTTCGAGGGGCAATTGTCCTGCGTCATGGGCTTCGGCTCGGCGGCCTGGGACCGGCTGTTCGGCGCGCCGCGCCCGCGCGAGCTGCATCCCTTCCGTGAGATCCACGGCGTGCACACCGCCGTCGCGACGCCGGGCGATCTCCTGTTCCATATCCGCGCCACCGCCATGGACCAGTGCTTCGAGCTCGCCACCCACATCATGGCGCGGCTCTCGGGCATGGCGACGGTGGCGGACGAGGTGCACGGCTTCAAGTTCTTCGACGACCGCGACATGCTGGGCTTCGTCGACGGCACCGAGAACCCGGACGCGGAGGCCGCCGTGGCGGCGACGCAGGTCGGCGACGAGGACGCCGCCTTCGCCGGCGGCAGCTATGTCGCCGTACAGAAATACCTGCACGACCTCACGGCCTGGAACCGGCTGCCGGTCGAGGAACAGGAGAACATCATCGGCCGCCACAAACTGTCCGACATCGAGCAGCGCGACGCCGACAAGAAGCCCTACGCCCACAACGTTCTGACCAATATCGAGGAGAACGGCGAGCAGCTGCAGATCCTGCGCGACAACATGCCCTTCGGCGCGGTGGGCAAGGGCGAGTTCGGCACCTATTTCATCGGCTACGCGCGCTCGCCGGCGCGCATCGAGCGGATGATGGAGAACATGTTCGTGGGCGATCCGCCCGGCGTCTACGACCGCATCCTTGATTTCAGCCGCGCCGCGACCGGCTGCCTGTTCTTCGCGCCGACGTCGTCCTTCCTCGACGGCGTCGGCGGATAGCGCCGCCCGTTCAGGCGGCGGCCCCGGTCAGGCGGCGGCGTTGTGCGAGTTGACCATGGCCGAGGCGAGCTGACGGAAGGTCAAATCCCGACTAGCTCTGCCGTTCGATGGAAAACACCTGCATCTCGTTCGATGAAAATTGGATGCGTATCGGGCGATTGCCGATGCGCATAATCACCGAGGAGAAGGCGTCGAGCCAAATTCGCGTCGCCGGACTGGAGCCGGTTTTTGGCTGCGCAACAAAGCCCGTGTTGCAGGTGATCTCGAGGCTACGCCCTACCGACTGACTCGGGATACATAGGCTGCGCCGTTGTTCTTATGCCGTGTTTCGCATGTCGGCCGGGCAGGAGAGCGGACGATCTGCCCGATTACTTTCCGTCTAAGCCCGATGCCGCAACGCGTCGACGATAACCTTGAAGGCGGGAAGGTTCTGGCGGCGGCTCGGGTAATAGAGGAAATAGCCGTCGAAGAAGGGCGACCAGTCGTCCAGAATCTGCACCAGTGTGCCCGATGCGATCTGCCACGCCACGATATCCTCCGGTACATAGGCGACGCCATAGCCGTTCACCGCCGCGTCGATCATGGCGTAGGAGTTGTTGAAGGTGAGCTGGCCGCTCACCCGCACGCGCAGTTCCTGCCCGTCCTTCTCGAACTCCCAGGCATAAAGGCCACCGGCGGTTTCGTGGCGCATGTTGATGCAGGAATGGCCGACCAGATCCTGCGGATGGTCCGGCGCGCGGTGCTCAGCCAGATAGGCCGGCGAGGCCACCGCAACCAGCCGCCAGTCCGGCCCGATCCGAACCGCGATCATGTCCTTCTCGACGCTCTCGCCCAGCCGGACGCCGGCGTCGAAACCTTCCTCCACAATGTTGCGAAAGGTGCTGTCGAGGATCAGTTCGACGCTGATGTCGGGATAATCGCGCAGGACGGGCCTCAGTTTCGGCCAGACTACGCTTTCCAGCGCGTGGTCCGACAGCGTCAGCCTCACCGTGCCGGATGGCTTGTCGCGCAACGCCGTCAGGGCGGCGATTTCCTCCTCGATCTCGGCCATGCGCGGCGTGATCGTCTGAAGCAGCCGTTCGCCGGCGGGCGTCGTCGAAACGCTCCGGGTCGTCCGGGTCAGAAGACGGATGCCCATGCCGGTCTCAAGCTGCTTGATGGCGTAGCTGAGCGTGGACTGGGCCACGCCGATCCGCGCTGCCGCCTTGGTGAAACTCTTCTCCTCGGCGACGATCCTGAACCAGGTCAGTTGATTGAAATCCGTCTTTTCCATGCGCCCTCGCTGCATTCCGGCGCGGAGAGATTAATCGATGCCATCGATTGATCCAATCAAATCGTGACGGGTAATCGTTTTGTTTTCGGTGGGCTATATCCTCTTCCAGACCCCATAATCAGGAGAAAGCGGACGAATGGTTTCCGCCGTGGAAGAAAATATCGGCGGCAGGCCCGCCGCCGCATGGGGCGCTGTTTTATCGATGGCGCTGTGCGTGGCGATGCTGATCGCCTCGGAATTCATGCCGGTCAGCCTGCTGACGCCGATGGCCGAAGGCCTGCGCGCGACCGAAGGCCTGCACGCGACCGAAGGCCAGACCGGGCAGGCGATTTCGATCAGCGGACTGTTCGCGGTGCTGGCCAGCATGCTCATCACCACGGCGGCCGGAAAGGTGAACCGGAAATGGGTTCTGGTGGCGATGACAGCCTGCATGCTGCTGTCGCTGGTTCTGGTCGCCGCCGCGCCGAATTTCGCGGTGCTGATGATCGGTCGTGCGCTGCTAGGTATCTGCATCGGCGGCTTCTGGGCGCTCGCCACCGCCGTCATCATGCGGCTGGTCCCGGCCGGCGTAGTGCCGCGCGCGCTGGCGCTGATGTATGGCGGACAGGCCATCGCCGCCGCCTTCGCGGCCCCGGTCGGCAGCTATCTCGGCGAGATGTTCGGCTGGCGCGCCGTGTTCTGGGCGCTGACGCCCGTCGTCGCCATCAACCTCGTCTGGCACATGGTCGCGCTGCCGTCGCTGCCCACCGCGCAGCGGCAGGATTTTCGCGCCATGTTCGGCCTTCTGAGGCGTCCCTATTTCCTGCGCGGCCTTGTGGCATGCATGCTGTCCTGGGGATCGGCCTTCACCATGTTCACCTATCTGCGCCCGTTTCTGGAAAAAGTGACGGGTGTGGACGTCGCCACGCTTTCTGTCCTGCTTCTTCTTCTCGGCTGCGCCGGCTTCATCGGCACATGGGCGGCTGGCCGGTTTCTCAAAGGGAATGTCGCGCCGTTCCTCAAGCTTCCTGCGCTCGTGATGGGCGGGGCGACGTTGGGGCTTCTCCTGCTGGGCTTCTCGGTCGTGGCGGCGGCGTTGTTCATGGCGATCTGGGGCGCGATGAACACCATGTTCTCGGTGATCTGGATGACGTGGATGTCGCAGAACGTGGACGACGCGCCCGAGGCCGCCGGCAGCCTGATGGTCGCGGCGATTCAGGCCTCGATCCTGCTTGGTGCGGTGGTCGGCGGAGCGTTGCTCGACAGCCTTTCCATTCAGGCGACCTTCATCGGCAGCATTGTCCTGGCCGTCCTCGCCGTTGCGCTGATCGGCGACGGCCGCGGCCTGCTGAAGCCGAAGGGAGCCTGAGATGGCCGCTTCCAACGGAATCTCCCGCCGAACATTGCTGGCGGCCATCGCCGTGGGCGTTGCTGCTGTCCCCTCAATTGCTCGCACCGCTCAAGCTCAGGAGAAGACCGCCATGCGCCTCAAATTCACCTTCGCGGATCAGAGTTTCACCGCGACGCTGGAAGACAACGCCTCGGCGCGCGAATTATTCGCGATGCTGCCGCTGAATCTCACCATCGACGATTATTCGACCAACGAAAAGATCGCCTATCTGCCGCGCAAATTGACCGGCGACGGCGCGGCACGCTTCGGAAACGAGGCGGTCGGCGACCTCTGCTACTACACGCCCTGGGGCAATCTGGCGATGTTCCACGGTCCTTACCGCTGGTCTCGCGGACTGATCCGGCTCGGACGTCTGGATCAGGGCGCGAAGCCGCTGCTGGTGCGCGGCGAATTTCCGCTTCGTGTCGAAGCAATGTCCTGACGGGACGCACGGTCATCAAAAATCGCAAGGAGAACCCGCCATGAACCAGAATCAATCTGCAAATACAGCCGAGCATCGGAGCGCGCCCGATGCAGGTCGCCGCAACCTGCTCAAGCTGACCGGCGCGGGCGTCGCCGCCCTCGGCGCGTCTTCGTTTTTCAAGACTTCCAACGCAAAGGCTCAGACCATGTCGGAAGAATGGGACAAGGTTTTCCCCAGGAGCGAAAAGTCGACCATCGGAAGGTCACCTTCAAGAATCGCTATGGCGTCACGCTGGTGGGCGATCTCTATCTGCCGCAGGACCGGGCGGACAAGCGCCTGCCGGCTATTGTCGTCAGCGGCCCGTTCGGCGCGGTCAAGGAGCAGTCATCGGGCCTTTATGCGCAGACCATGGCCGAGCGTGGCTTCGTCACGCTGGCCTTCGATCCCTCCTATACCGGTGAAAGCGGCGGAGAGCCGCGCAATGTCGCCTCGCCGGACATCAACACCGAGGATTTCATGGCGGGCGTAGACTATCTCGGCCTGCATGACGCCGTCGACCGCGAGTGCATCGGCGTCATCGGCATCTGCGGTTGGGGCGGCATAGCGCTGAATGCGGTCGCCGCCGACAAGCGCGTCAAGGCCGTCGTCGCCAGCACGATGTACGACATGACCCGCGTCATGTCGAAGGGCTATAACGACAGCGTGACTCTCGAACAGCGCACGCAAACGCTGGAGCAACTCAGCCGGCAGCGCTGGGCGGACGCCGAGAAGGGCGCCCCGGCCTACCAGCCGCCCTATAACGAACTAAAGGGCGGCGAGGCGCAATTCCTGGTCGATTACCACGACTATTACATGACGCCGCGCGGCTATCATAAGCGCGCGGTCAACTCCGGCAACGCATGGACGATCACGACGCCGCTATCGTTCATGAACATGCCGATCCTGAGCTACATCAAGGAAATCTCGCCGCGGCCGGTGCTGTTCATCCATGGCGAGAAGGCGCATTCGCGCTATTTCAGCGAAACCGCCTACGCCAACGCCGCCGAACCGAAAGAACTGATGATCATTCCCGGCGCTAACCATACCGATCTCTACGACAAGGTGGATGTGATCCCCTTCGACAAGATCACGGACTTCTTCAATCAGCATCTTTCTGCGTAAGCAACCGACGACGCCCGTGTCCTGCAGTACAGGCGTCGCGGCTGATAGATGAGAGCCCGGGCGCGTGACCCGGCTGTAGAGCAGATCGATCCGCTAAGGCACCGATGGCTTTCCGGCGAGCCAAAAAGCGCAACAATGCGAACTCGTTCGGAGACGCGCCCATCGGCCTTTGCCGCAGGAAATGCGATGGGGCTCATTGCGGAATCCGGCGCAGCGCCAACGCTGAATTCAGCGAGCGTGCAATGTTTTCAACTCATGCAAAATCGCCGAAGTCGATCGGCACGGAGAAGCCGACCTTGACCCGGTCCATCACCACCATGGTCTTGAATCCCTTGATATCGGGATTCTCGTAAAAAAACTTGCGGGTGAACCCCTCGTAATCCTCCATGCTGCGGGCGGTGACGATTAGCACGAAGTCGGCGTCTCCGGTGACATAATAGCCGTTCATGACCTCGGGCGTTTGCCGGATCGATTGCTTGAAGCGGTCGACGATGTCGGCGCGTTCGCGCTCCAGCGACACCGACACGAGCATCGCGATGGGGCGTCCGATCGCCTTGGGCTTGACGATCGAAACATCGGCTTCGATCACGCCGGCCTCTCGCAGGCGCTTCATTCGGCGCTGGACTGCGGTGGCGGAGAGGCCGACCATCGCCCCTAATTCCTCCGAACTGTGCCGATTGTGGGTCTGGAGAATGTTGAGGAGTCGCGCGTCGAGCCGGTCGAGTTGCATCAAAATCCACCTGTTTTCCTCTTAACTATGTCAAAGAAAGCAGGATTTCTTCATCATGGCAAGCAATCTTGCCGGATGTAGGCGTCGCACAGCCCGTAATCTTCTCGTCATAAGGCGTTTGGATCGAGAGGCGGAATGTTGAACACGATATTGACGGCGCGCCACACCTTGACCCAATTGAGCGATCCGGCGCTTCTCCGCGACAAGCCCTTCATCGGCGGCGCCTGGACAGGCGCAACGGCGTCCACGCCTGTTTTCGATCCGGCGACTGGGGAAGAAATCGCGCAGGTTTTCGATTGCGATAGCGAACTGCTTCGGCAGGCGATCGAAGCCGCCGGGCAGGCCTTCCCCGGCTGGCGGGAGCTTCTGGCGCGTGAACGAGGCAGGCTCCTGCTCAAATGGGCCGGGCTCATTCGTGACCATGCGCGCGACCTGGCCCTTATCCTGACCGCGGAGCAGGGAAAGCCCGTCGGCGAGTCCGAGGCGGAAATCCTTTACGGCGCGGGCTTCATCGAGTGGTTCGCCGCGGAAGGGGAGCGCGCCTATGGCGAGACGATCCCCGCGCACAAGCCTTCCAGCCGGCTTTTCGTCTCCCTGCAGCCCGTCGGCGTCAGCGTGGCGGTCACGCCGTGGAACTTTCCAAGCGCGATGATCGCGCGCAAGGCCGCCGCGGCCTTGGCGGCGGGATGTCCGGTCATCGTCAAGCCAGCCGTGGAGACGCCGCTCTCCGCGCTGGCGCTCGCCGAGCTCGCCCATCGGGCGGGGTTTCCGGCGGGCGTGTTGCAGGTGGTGACCGGCGACGCCGTGCTGCTGACCGAAGGGCTGCTGGCGGACGAGCGGGTTCGCGCCTTCAGCTTCACCGGCTCGACGGAAGTCGGCCGCCTCCTGCTCGCCAAGGCGGCGCGGACGGTCAAGAAGGTCTCGATGGAGCTTGGCGGCCATGCGCCGTTCATCGTTTTCGACGACGCGGATCTGGACGAGGCCGTCGAAGGCTGCATCGCCGCAAAATTCACGACTTCGGGTCAGGATTGCCTGGCGGCCAACAGGATTTACGTGCAGGACGGCCTTCATGACGCTTTCGTGGAGCGCTTGCAGGCGCGGATCGAAGGATTGACGGTCGGCTGCGGCTTTCAGCCGGGTGTCGATATCGGTCCGATGACGAAGGCCGCCGTCGTGGAGAAGTGCCGCTCGCACGTTCTCGACGCGGTCGGGAAGGGCGCCAGGATTCTCGCCGGCGGCGCTCCCGATCCGAAGGACGGCAATTTCGTCGCGCCGACACTGCTCGTCGATGTCCGCCACGACATGCTCATCGCGTTCGAGGAGACGTTCGGTCCCATCGCGCCGATCTTGCGTTTCGGCCGCGAAGAAGAGGTGAGGGCGGCGGCGAACGCCAGCGAGATGGGCCTGGCCGCCTATGTCTATACGCGCGACATCAACCGCGCGCTGCGTCTCACCGATGCGCTCGAATATGGAATGGTAGGCGTCAACACGGCCTCCTTCACCGGTGCGCCCATCCCCTTCGGCGGATGGAAGCAATCCGGACTCGGCCGCGAAGGCTCGCGCCACGGGCTGCTGGAATTCATGGAACTGAAATATGTCTGCTTTGGCGGCCTGGCCGCATGAGGAAACGATCATGACCGATATCGCTGAAATCGCCGAAATGGACCGCAGGACAGTCCTCCATCCCTTCACCTATCTGAAGGACTATGCGAGGGGAGACGCCGATCCCACCATCATGGAGACCGGAAAAGGCGTCCGCATCCAGGATGCGACCGGCCGGGAATATATCGACGGCTTCGCCGGGCTTTATTGCGTCAATATCGGCTACGGGCGCACGGAAGTGGCCGAAGCCATCGCCCGCCAGGCTTACAAGCTCGCTTATTACCACTCCTACGCCGCGCATACGACCGAAGAGCTGGCGCGGCTCTCGGATCGCCTCGTCAGAATGGCGCCGGGCGACATGTCCAAGGTCTTCTACGGCCTGTCGGGCTCGGACGCCAACGAGACGCAGGCCAAGATCGTCTGGTATTACAACAATCTGCGCGGCAAGCCGCGCAAGAAGAAGATCATCGCGCGCGAGCGCGGCTATCACGGCTGTTCGGTCGTCGCGGGCTCCATGACCGGCCTGAGCTTTTATCACGACCATATGGACCTGCCGGTTTCCGGTATCCTGCGCACCGGGGTTCCCCATTTTTATCGCGGCGCGTTGCCGGGCGAGACCGAGGAGGCGTTTTCCCAGCGCCGCGCCGACGAGTTGGAGGCGCTGATCATCGCGGAAGATCCCGAAACGGTCGGCGCCTTCATCGCCGAGCCCGTGCTCGGCACCGGCGGGATCACGCCGCCGCCGGCCGGCTACTGGCCGAAGATTCAGGCCGTCCTGCAAAAATACGACGTGCTGCTCATCGCCGACGAGGTGATCTGCGGTTTCGGCCGCACCGGCGCGATGTTCGGGTCCGAGCTTTACGGCATGCGGCCCGATCTGGTGACGGTCGCCAAGGGCCTGACCTCGGCCTATGTGCCTTTGTCCGCGTCGATCGTGTCGAAGAAGGTCTATGAGGTGATGGAGGAGGGGACCCCGCGCGTCGGCTCCTTCTCTCATGGCTACACCTATTCCGGGCATCCGATCGGCGCCGCCGCGGCCAACGCCGTGCTGGATATCGTCGAACGCGAAGACCTCGCCGGGCAATCGGCGAAGAAGGGCGCTTATCTGATGAAGCGCCTGAAGGCGGCCTTCGAGCAGAATCCGATCGTCGGCGAGGTGCGGGGCGTCGGCATGCTGGCGGCGGTCGAATTCGTCGCCGATCGCGGCGAAAAAACCGCGTTCGATCCGGCGCTCAAGGTCGGCGCACGGATATCCCAGGCCGCGCGCGATCGGAATCTGATTGCCCGCGCCATGCCGCACGGCGATATTCTGGGCTTCGCGCCGCCGCTGGTCATGACCGAGGCGGAGATCGACGAGATGGTGTCGATCGCCAAGGCCGCCGTCGACGAGGTGATGAAAGAGCTCGACGGCCAGGGCGCCGTGAAAGGTTGATGGATATTCACCGACGGGAGAAGCCGCGCGGATGAGAGACGTCCTGAAGGTCCAAGATCTCGTCAAGTCGTTCGGCGCCGCGCGGGTGCTGGATGGTTTGAGCTTCCGCATGCGCCAGGGAGAGGTCGTCTCCATGATCGGCTCCTCCGGCTGCGGCAAAAGCACGGCGCTGCGCTGCGTCAACTTTCTCGAGACCCCGACATCGGGGCAGGTGGAGGTGATGGGCGATACGGTGTCGGTGACTGCGGACGAGCGCGGAAAAAGCGTGGTCGCGAACGCCGCCAACATCATGCGTTTCCGCCGTCAGATCGGCATGGTGTTCCAGAACTTCAATCTCTGGCCCCACCGGACGGCCCTCGGCAACGTGACGGAAGCGCTGATCTATGTGCTGAAGCTGCGGAAGAAGGAAGCGGAGGAGGACGCGCTTTCAGCGCTGGCGAAAGTGGGTATGGCGGATTTCCGGGATCGCTATCCCCATCAACTGTCCGGCGGGCAGCAACAGCGCGTCGCGATCGCGCGCGTGCTCGCCATGCGTCCGAAGCTGATGCTGTTCGACGAGCCGACCTCGGCCCTCGATCCCGAACTGGTCGGCGAGGTGCTGAAAGTCATCCGGACATTGGCGGAGGAGGGGGCGACGATCCTCCTCGTCACCCACGAGATGCGGTTCGCGCGCGATGTGTCGAACCGTATGATCTTCCTGCAAAAAGGACGTCTTGAGCAGGACGATGCGCCGGGAGAATTGTTTCACAACCCCGCTTCCGAGGCGGTGAAGCGATTTCTCTCCAGCGTCATGCCGGCCAACGTATGAACGGCCAGGCGACGACAACCATAAAAGGGGTAACGAAAATGATCAGCAGCGCATTCATCAAAGCCGCATTCGGATCGGGCCTGCTTCTGGCGGCCGTGATCTCCTCGGCCTCCGCGGAGGAGGGCGTTCTTCGCATCGGGACCGAGGGAGACGCGCCAAAATTCAGCATGGCCGATCCCAGCGGAAACGTCACCGGCTTCGACGCCGATATCGCGAACGGCATCTGCGCCGAACTCAAGGTGAAGTGCAAATTCGTGGTCCAGACCTTCAGCTCGCTCGTCCCCTCCATGGACAGCGACCGCTTCGACGTCATCATCTCCGGCCTCAGCATCACCGCCGAGCGGGCGAAGAAGATCGACTTCTCCATTCCCTACGCCACGACGCCGCAATATTTCGTCGTGGCGAAGGACTCGCCCCTGGCGAAGCTGAAGACGCTGGCGGAGGTCGAAAAGGCGCTGGAAGGCAAGAGCGTCGGCGTCGTGACGGGAACGACCTATGCGAAATTCGTCCAGAAGAACATCCCCGCGGCGGACCTGAAGACCTATGACGCGACGACGCAGCAGCTCGCCGATCTTTCCGGCGGCCGCATCGACGCGGCCTATGGCGACTCGCCGACCTGGATGGATTTCTTCGCCACGCCGGAAGGCGCGAATTTCACCAGGATCGACGTCAAGGTCATGTCCATGGACGATCCCGACACGCTCGGCCAGGGCATGGGGGTCGGCTTGCGGAAGGGCAACACCGAGCTGAAAGCGAAAATCGACGCGGCTCTTTGCGCCATGATCAACGACGGTAAGGTCAAGGAAGCGTCCATGCATTGGTTCCAGGACGATTACACCATCCCCTGCAAGAAGTGATCCTTTAAGAACGGCCCGCCTCGGCGCGTCCGGGGCGGGCCCATGGGACGGTGTTCATGCTGCATGATTTCTGGGTGTTGATGGTGGAGCGCGGCTGGGCGCTGGCCTTGTTGAAGGGAAGCGTCGTCACGGTCGCGATCGGATTGCTCGGCATGGCGCTGGGGTTCGTCGTCGCAACGCCGCTTGCGGTGCTGCGCTGGCGGCGGACCGCCGGACTGTCGCAACTGGTCGACGCCTATAGCGTCGCGATCCGCGGCGTTCCGGGCCTTCTGGTGATTTATCTGCTGTTTTTCGGCTCGATCGACTGGATTCGCGCCGTCACCACGGCCTTCGGCTATCAGCAGACGGCCGAGAACGCCTATCCTTTCATCATCGGGGTGCTGGCGATCGCCGTGATTTCCTGCGCCTATTCGATCGAGGTCGTCAGAGGCGCCCTCGAGGCGGTGCCGCGCGGGCTTCTGGAGGCGGCGCAATCGCTGGCGCTGCCGCGCAAGGTCGCCTTCATGCGGATCGTCTTTCCGCTCGCCTTGAGGATAGCCTTGGGCGGGATCAACAATGTCTGGCAGATGACGATCAAGGATACGTCGCTCATTTCCGTGGTCGGCTTGCAGGAGCTGATGCGGACCGCGGCGATCGCCGCCGGCATTACCCGTTCGCCCTTGCTCTTTTACTGCATCGCTGCGGCGATGTTCTTCTGCATGACCGCGGCCAGCCAATCGTTGTTCTCCATCGCCGAACGCTCCCTCAATCGCGGTTTCGGAGGGCGCTGAGCATGGATCTGAGCATCATCAGCTATGCGGCGCCGTTCCTGCTCGCCGGCGCGAAGACGACGCTGCTGATCGCGGTCTTCGGCGTCGGTCTGGGCCTACCCTTCGGCGTTCTCGTCGGTCTCGGTCGTGGCGCGCGAAACAGGCTGCTCCGGCGCGTCTGCGACATCTATTGCGCGGTGTTCCGCGGCACGCCGATGCTGGTCCAGATCTTCATCATCTATTACGGGCTGGCCCAAGTGAGCTTCATACGCCACAACCCGGTGATCTGGTGGCTGATCGGCGACGGCCTGAATGCCGCCATCGTGGCCGTGGTGCTGAACACCGGCGCCTATACCGCCGAAATCTTCCGCACGGCGTTTCTGTCGCTGCCGAAAGGCCTGATCGAAGCCGCCGAAGCCTGCGGCATGACCCCATGGCATGTGTTCGCCCGGGTCAAGTTTCCGCTGGCGCTGCGGCAGGCGCTGCCTTCCTACAGCACCGAGGTTGCGGTTATCGTCAAGGAGTCGAGTCTCGCATCGACCATCACCGTGCTTGAGATCACCGGCTACGCCAAGCGCCTGATGAGCGAGACCTTCGCCATCATGGAGATATTCGTCATCACCGCCGCTTTCTACCTGGTCATCAACGTCGTCGCATTGACGTCGTTGAAACTTCTCGAACGACGCCTGTCGTTCCCCCGCTAACCAACCCCGAAAGGCGCATCATGTCCAAGCTCACATTCATCGATCAAGGCAACCTTCCCGAGCCCCGCAAGGGCCAGCCTCTTCCTGAGCGGCTGATCGAAGGCGATCCGCGTTTTCTGTCCTGGGACATCGCCAGCACCGACGACGGCCAGGTGTCCTGCGGTCTCTGGGAAGCCACGCCAGGCGCCTATCGATCGATCAAGGGCAAGGTGTTCGAATTCTGCTACATCCTCTCCGGCGTGTCCGAACTGACCGAAGACGGAGGCGAAACGCGCCGCATTTCCGCCGGCGATTCCTTCGTCATGCATCCGGGCTTCGAAGGCGTTTGGAGGGTGATCGAAACGACGCGGAAAATCTGGGTCGAGCGCAGCTGACCCTGCCCGCGGCCCTTATCGTCAACACCAAGCACGGCGCTCGCTCATGACGCAAAAAGCTCAGACATCGGTTCAATCGACACCTTACTGGTGGGACGATTGCGAATTTCCATCCCTGCCGGTCCAGCCGCTTAGCCCGACCTGCGACGTGGCGATCGTAGGCGGCGGCTATACCGGACTTTCCGCGGCGATCGAGCTTGCGCGCGCCGGCCGGCAGGTGCAGCTTTTCGACCGGCAGCCGATCGGCAAGGCCGCCTCCAGCCGCAATGGCGGCATGGCCAGCGGCAGCATCCGGCCCGGCCGAAAGGAGCTTATCAGGCGTTTCGGCGAAGAACGCGCCAACGGCGTTCTTCTCGAAGGCAAGGCCGCGCGCGAGGATCTGTGGCGTTTTCTCGAAGAGGAAAAGCTCGATTGCGACTTCTTCCTTTCGGGACTTTTCGACGGTGCGATGACGCCCGAGGAGGCGGAGGATCTTCGCCGCAACGCGGACCTTCTTCATCGGATGCTCGGCGTCGAGGCTTTCCCGGTGGAGCGGGCCGACGTCGAAAAATATATCGGCTCGGAGCTTTATGTCGGAGGATTGGTCAGAAAGGACATCGGCGGGCTGAACCCGGCGAAGCTGTTGGCGGGGATGATGCGGATCGCGGCGTCCACCGAGGCGGTCATCCACGAGAACACCGCGGTGCTCGGCCTGTCCAACGAAGCCGATGGCGTGCGGATCAGGACCGAGCGCGGCGAGGTTTTCGCTAGACGGCTCCTTGTCTGCACCAACGGATATACGGACGGCTTCGATCCCTGGCTTCGCCGCCGTCTCGTGCCCGTGCGCAGCCGCATCATCGCCACCGAGCCCCTCGGCGCGGGCGTCATGGACCGGCTGATGCCGCCGCGCATGATGTATGGGGACATGCGTAAGCTGAGCTATTACTATCGTCCGTCGCCGGACGGCTCGCGCATCCTCTTCGGCGGTCGGGACGGCACGACCGAGGGCGACCCCAGCGCTCCCACGGTGCATTTGCAAGCGGAGCTCGCGCGCCTTTTTCCTGAACTGGCCGGAATAGTACTGACCCATAGCTGGTTCGGCTATGTGGCCATGCATCGGGACATGATCCCGAGGATATTTTCTTCCGAAAACACCGTCTACGCCACCGGCTATTGCGGCTCCGGGGTGGTATGGGCTCGCTGGCTGGGCAAGAAGGCCGCGTTCAAGATCCTCGGAGACAAGGAGCGGGCGCGCAGCGTTTTCGATTTCGATCCCGCGCCGAAATCCATTCCGTTTTATAGCGGACGTCCCTGGTTCATCCCGATCGTTTATTCGATGTATGAGCGCCACGATAAAAAGACGCTCCGAAAGGTGAAGCGTCGATGAGCCGGGAAACAGTCTTTCTGTTCTTCTGCGACGCGGAGCGGGGCGCCGTCTTCGCCAGGGCGTTCGCCGAACATCTGCCCGACATCCGGCTTTCCATGGAGCCGGGATCGGTGAATCCCGGTGATGTGCGTTACATCATGACCTGGAAGCCGCTCGAAGATCCGCGCCGCTATCCAAATCTCGAAGCGATCTTCTGCATCGGCGCGGGCGTCGATCAATTCGCGAACGCCGGTTGGCCTTCGGGCGTCAAGCTGATCCGGATGGTGGACGAGAGCATCACCCGCATGGTCACGGAATATGTGACGATGGCCGTTCTTTCGCTTCACCGCAATTTGCATATCTATATGGACCAACAGCGCCGGCATGTCTGGCGGGAAATCGTCCTGCAGCCCCAGGCGGCCGACCGGCGGGTTTCCGTGCTCGGCATGGGCGTTCTCGGCGCCGCGGCGCTATCCAGACTTCAGAGCTTCGGCTTCAGCCTTTCGGGATGGAGCCGCACGCCGCGCGCCATCGACGGCGTTGCATGTTTCAATGGCGATGGTGGCCTGCGCGATATGCTGACCAACACCGACATACTCGTTTGCCTGTTGCCTTTGACGCCTGAGACGACCGAAATCCTGAACCGGGAACTCTTCGAGCGACTGCCCGAAGGCGCAAGCCTTGTCCATGCTGGCAGGGGACGCCAGCTCGACGCCGACGCACTAATGTCCGCTCTCGACAGCGGCCATCTCTCGGGAGCGTTTCTCGATGTCGTCGACCCTGAGCCGCTGCCGCCTGGTCATCCGCTTTGGACTCATCCCAGGATCGTGATCACGCCGCATGTCGCAGCGATCACCCAACCAGAATCAGCCGCGATGACGACGATAGAAAATCTGAAATTGCTGCGCGCTGGTCTCGCTCCGGTTGGCCTTGTCGACCGGGCGACTCTTCGTTGATATTGAACAAGCCGCGTATTCATCCGACGGCGGCGCCGGGCGCGGCGACAATCGCCTTACGCTCAGCCCGTGACTGGCGGGTAGTCTCCACCGCAAAGAAGTAAAAGCGTCCCCACTCTTCACATATCAGGCCGTCCTGACACGGGGCTGGACTCGCAGGGCTGCGTACCATTACCATCGGTCGATCTGACGAGGAACAATCATGGGATACAGCGTTTCCGTCGGCCAGACGACATGGCGTTTCGACGATCTTCGGACGCTGATGGCGAAGGCCACGCCGCTTCGGTCGGGCGACCAGTTCGCCGGCCTCGCCGCGTCGGATGCGAAGGAGCGCGTCGCGGCGCAGATATGTCTTGCGGACATACCTTTGAAAACCTTTCTCAACGAGGCGCTCATCCCCTACGAAGCCGACGAGGTGACGCGGCTGATCATGGATGGCCATGATGCGAAAGCTTTCGCGCCGATCTCCCATTTCACCGTCGGCCAGTTTCGCGACTGGCTTCTGTCGGAACAGGCGACCACGGCCAAGTTGCGTGCGATCGCGCCGGGCGTCACGCCGGAAATGGCCGCTGCTGTCTGCAAGATTATGCGCCTGCAGGATCTGATCGTGGTCGCCAGGAAGTGCTCGGTGGTGACGAAGTTCCGCAACACGATCGGTCTGCCGGGCCGCATGGCGGTGCGGCTGCAGCCCAATCATCCGACCGACGACAAGATGGGCATTGCCGCCTGCGTCGTCGACGGATTGCTCTATGGCTGCGGCGATGCGGTGATCGGCGTCAATCCGGCGTCTGACGACGTAGCGGGCCTCGCCGATCTCGCGCGCCTTCTGGACGGAATCATAGCGCGCTACGAAATCCCCACGCAGGCCTGCGTCCTCACCCATGTGACCTCATCGATCGCCATGGCCGAAAAGGGCGTCCCGCTCGATCTTATCTTCCAGTCGGTCGCTGGAACCGAGTCCGCGAACAAATCCTTCGGCGTCGACCTGGCGATCCTCAAGGAGGCGCTGGAGGCGGGACGGTCGCTGAAGCGCGGAACGGTCGGCGACAACGTCATGTATTTCGAAACGGGGCAGGGTTCGGCGCTGTCCGCTAACGCCCATCATGGCGTCGACCAGCAGACCTGCGAGGCGCGAGCCTATGCGGTCTGCCGGGCTTTCGAGCCGCTGCTCGTGAACACGGTGGTCGGTTTCATCGGCCCGGAATATCTCTATGACGGCAAGCAGATCACCCGCGCCGGCCTGGAGGATCATTTCTGCGGCAAGCTGATGGGCGTGCCGATGGGGTGCGACATCTGTTATACGAACCATGCGGAAGCCGACCAGGACGACATGGACGGCCTGCTGACGCTGCTGGCCGCCGCGGGCGTTTCCTTCGTCATCGGAGTGCCGGGCGCCGACGATGTGATGCTGAATTACCAGTCCACTTCCTTCCATGACCAGCTCTATGTCCGCGACGTCCTGAAATTGAAGCGGGCGCCGGAATTCGAGGCATGGCTCGTCCGCATGCGGGTGACGGACGAGAAGGGCATGCTCCTGCCGCAGACCGCCAATCAGGTCCTGCTGGCCATCGCGTCTTGAGGAGGCCAACGCCATGAAGGACCTCGACCGCATGGAAGCGTCACACGCAGGCGTTACGGAGGATCCTTGGACGCAATTGTCGCGGTTCACGGATGCGCGCATCGCGCTTGGACGAGTCGGCTCTTCGATGCCCACGCACGAAGTGCTGAAATTCACCTACGCGCATGCGAACGCACGCGACGCCGTCCAGACCCCGCTGGACTTCGAGAAGCTGAGCCGAGACTTGGCGGCGATCGGTCTTGCAAGCGTCCAGCTCGATAGTCGTGCGCGCGACCGTCAGATCTATCTCAAGCGACCCGATCTCGGACGTATGCTCGCCGACGAGGCGGATGCGGCTCTACAGGCTCTGGCGTCCGATGAGCCGATCGTTCTCGTCGTCGCCGACGGCCTTTCATCGACGGCGGTTCAGGAAAACGCCCCACCTTTCATGGCTTTCCTGCTGGAGCGCTTGAAGACGGCCAATCTGGCGGCGTCGCAGGTGGCGCTGGTCCGCAACGGCCGGGTCGCGATCGGCGACGAGATCGGCGCAAGGCTGGACGGCCAGATTGTCGTTGTGATGATCGGCGAACGCCCTGGCCTTTCGGCCGCCGACAGCCTCGGGGTTTACATCACATATGATCCGAAACCGGGCCGCACAGACGCCGAACGCAACTGCATCTCCAATGTCCGCCTCGGCGGACTGTCGCCCGCCGAGGCGGCCCGGAAAGCTTCCTGGATCATTACAGAGGCCTTGAAGCGGAAACTCACTGGCGTCGCGCTAAAGGACGAAAGCGATAGCTTCAAGAAATTGGATGTAGCGCCTGAGTGATGGCGTCCAGCATAATGGATATCGGCCGCTGTCCTGCAAGCCTAACCCATCAGCGCATTCGCGCGGGCAACCTGTCTTTTCACACGTGGAAAGAAGCGGGTTGCCGTTATCATCGGCAATTTAATGGCCATCAGCTTGTCACTCAAGACAGCGATCAACCCTTCGGCGTCAGGCGTAGCAGGCGGCCGGGATTGGCGTCTTCGATCACCCAGACGGCCCCGTCCGGCGCGACGGCGACGTCGCGGATGCGAGTGTGCATGTTCCAGCGGTCCGCTTCGTCGGGGCGGCCGTGGGCGTCGAATGCGACCCGGACGAGGGCGTGCGCGGCCAGGCCGCCGATCAGGGCCGAGCCTTTCCATTTCGGGAACAGGTCGCCTTCGTAGAACGCCAAGCCCGCCGGTGCGATGACCGGGGTCCAATAGAGCAACGGGGCGGCGAATTCCGGGCGGGTGTCGTGTCTGGGGATTTTTGCGCCGCTATATTCGTCTCCGTTGGAGACGATCGGCCAGCCATAGTTCCGGCCGGGCTCGATCAGGTTCAATTCGTCGCCGCCGCGCGGTCCCATCTCGTGCAGCCAGAGGCGGCCGTCGGGCGCGAAGGCGAGACCGTAGGGATTGCGATGGCCGGTCGTCCATGTCAGCGCCCGCACGCCTCCTTCCCTGGCGTGCGGATTGTCAGGCGGAACGCCGCCGTCGAGGTCGAAGCGCAGCAGCTTGCCGCGCGCCTGATCGGGGTCCTGCGCGCTTTTCGGCCGCATCCGGTCGCCGACCGTCAGGAACAGATGCTTTCCCTGCGGATCGAAAGCGATGATCCCGCCGGGCTGGCCGCCTCCGCCCGCCGGTTTCTGGCGCCAGATCACCGTGGAATTGGTGAGCGAGGGGGCGTCGCCCGAAACGGAAAGCGTGGCGCGCGCTAGCGCCAGCCGTCCGCCGTCGCCTGGCTCGACATAGGTGTAGTAGATATGCGAACTGGTCGCGAAATCGGGCGCGACGGCGATGTCGAGCAGGCCGTTCTGCCCTGAATATAAAACCGATACATCGGCGAGTTTGGTTTTCTTGCCCGTCTGGGTGACGAGGAATATGCGTCCCGGTTTCTCGGTGAGGAGAAGCCGCCTGTCGGGCAGGAAGGCGATGGCCCAGGGCGTGTCGAACTCGGCCACCGTCTGGGTGGCGAACGGCAGGTTGGAGGTCGCCACACGGTCGCCCGCATTGATGCTTTGGGCCTGCGCAACGCCGTGCAAAGTCAGCGCTGCGACGAGGGCGAGCGACGCCAGAAGTGTTTTGCGATATGTCATGACGCCTCCGATCGCTTGAGTTCGTGTTTCCGAAAGCGCCGGCGAGGCGGCCCGTCATGGAACAGTTCCGCCAACGCCATGTGCGACGCGGGATCACGATTTCATCATGAGATATAGGTAAGGTGCCGGCTGTTGATTACCCCAACAGCGTGAATTGATTAGGCCGGTCACCTGTGAGAGCTGTGCGCGTGTGCGAGCAGGCGCTGATGAGGTCCGATCAGCGCAATTGTCCATCGATTGATGAAGCTGATTTGCACCATCGCTGTGCGGCGAACGCCCCGAGAACCTCTCCCGATCAATCGTTGAAATAGCGGCCTTCCGTCACTTCGGCCACGTAACCGGCGCGGATGGCGAAGTCGCCGAAATGCTCGTGCGGCCGGCGCTCGCGGGCGAAATGGCCGATCACTTCGCCGAGAAGGGCGAGGATCGCCGGTTCCGCCACGTTCTCCAGCGCCATCTTGTTGAGGCGCTGGCCGGCGAAGCCGCCGCCGAGATAGAGGTTGTATTTGCCGGGAGCCCGGCCGGTCAGTCCGATCTCGGCGATATAGGGCCGGGCGCAGCCGTTGGGACAGCCGGTCATGCGAATGGTGATCGGCTCGTCGGAAAGACCGTGCGCCGCCAGAATTTCCTCGATCCTGCCGATCAGCGTCGGCAGGTAGCGTTCGCTTTCGGCCATCGCCAGCCCGCAGGTCGGCAGCGCCACGCAGGCCATGGAGTTGCGGCGAAGCCCGCTGCCGCCGTTGAGCGCGTCGAGCCCATATTCCCGGAGTAGGCCCACGATCGTCGGCCTGTCGGTCGGCGCGACGTCGGCGATGACGAGATTCTGGTTCGGCGTCACGCGGAACATGCCGCGATGCGCCTCGGCCACGGCGCGCAAACCGTCGAACAGGGCTACCGTTTCGAGGTTCTTCACCCGGCCGTTCTCGATACGCAGAGTGAAATGTTCCCGCCCGTCCTCGCCGCGCCGCCAGCCGAGCGCATCGCCGTTCGAGGTGAAGGCGAAGGGCCGCGCCGCGCCCAAGGCGAAACCGAGCCTTGCCTCGATCGCGGCCTTGATCCAGTCGAGGCCCTTGTCGTCGACCGTGTATTTGAAGCGGGCGTGGCTGCGGTCGGCCCGGTCGCCGTAGTCGCGCTGCACCGCCATCACCGCGTCGCAGGTCTCGATCACCTTGTCCTTGGGAACGAAGCCGATGACGCTCGCCAGCCGCGGATAGGTGGCCGGGGCCTTGTCCGTCCGCCCCATGCCGCCCCCCACCGCGACGTTGAAGCCGGTCAGCCGTCCGGCTTCGGTGACAGCGATGAAGCTGAGGTCCTGCGCATAGACGTCGATGTCGTTGACCGGCGGAATGACGAAGCCGATCTTGAATTTGCGCGGCATGTAGGTGCGGCCGTAAAGCGGCTCTTCCGGGCCGTCGCCGGTCGCCTCGCGCTCCTCGCCGTACCAGATTTCCCGATAGGCCCCGGTCTTGGGGATGGCGTGATCGCTGGCGCTCTTGGCCAGCGCGTAGACTTCCGCATGGAGCGCCGAAAGCTCGGGATTGATCGAGGCCATCACGCCGCGCGCGTCGTCGCCGCAGGCGGCCTTGGTGTCGAGCAGCACGTCCCGCAGCCCCCGCATGACGGCGCGCAGATGCTTCTTGTGGATGCGGTGCAACTGGAAAGTCTGGCGCGTCGTCAGCCTCAGCGTGTCGCCGGCATAGGCGCGGGCCAGCGCGTCGAGCTTCAGCCATTGCGCGGGCGTCAGCACGCCGCCGGGAAGGCGCACGCGCGCCATGAAGCGATAGGCGGGCTCCAGCTTCCGCCGCCGCCGTTCGTCGCGGATATCGCGGTCGTCCTGCTGGTAAAGCCCGTGAAACTTCATCAGCTTGACGTCGTCGCCGGGAACGGCGGCGGTCAGTTCGGCCTCCAGCCCTTGCGCGATGTCGCCGCGCAACTGGTCGCTGCGGGCCTTCATGGCCTCGTCGGGGTTGAGCCGTTCGAGCGGCTGGGAAATGTCGCGGCTGCGGTCGGTTTCGAGCGTGGTCATCGCCGGCTCCTCAATAGACGTCGATCTGGTAGCGGCGGCCTTGTTGCAGCGCGCCGACATAGTCGGCCGCCGCCGCCTTGCCGAGACCGCCTTCCTGCCTGACGATGGCGAGCAGGACGGCGTGAACGTCCGGCGCGAGCCTGGCCCCGTCGCCGCAGACATAGAGATGAGCGCCTTCCTCCAGCCACCCATAGACGTCGCGGGCGTGCTCCATCAGCCGGTGCTGTACATAGGTCTTCTGCGCGCCGTCGCGGGAGAAGGCGACGTTCATGCGCGAAAGCGCGCCTTCCTTGAGGAAATCCTGCCACTCTGTCTGGTAGAGGAAATCGCTGTCGAAATTGCGCTCGCCGAGGAACAGCCACGACCGGCCCGTCGCGCCGCGCGACTCGCGCTCCTGAAGAAAGGCGCGATAGGGCGCTATTCCCGTGCCCGCGCCGATCATGATGATGGGCGCGTCGTCGGCGGGCAGGCGGAAGCGCGGATTTTCCTGCACATAGACGGGCAGGACCGTGTCTGGCGGGGCGAGGCGCGAGAACTGGCCGGACGCGACGCCGAAGCGCTGCTCGCCGTTGAGATCGTAGCGCACCGTGCTGACCGTCAGATGCGCCTCGCCGGGAAGCGCGCTCAGGGACGAGGCGATGGAGTAAAGCCGCGGTTGCAAGGGACGGAGACCGGCGGCGAAACTTGCCGCGTCGACGCCCGCGACCGGAAAGCGGCGTATGATGTCGATGACGTGGTTTTCGCGAAGGAAGGCGGTGCGCGCGTCGCCTTGCAGCTCCTTCAGCGCGGCGGCGTCGCTCAGTTTCGTCCATTGGTCGAGAAAGCGCGGCGTGGCGGCGGTGATCTCCAGCGCCTCGCCGAGCGCCGTGCCGAGCGTGATCGTCCTGTCCTTGAGCGTCACGGTCTCGCCGCCGGACAGGCCGAGCGTCGAAAGCAGGGCTTCGACCAGCGTCGGATCGTTGCGCGGAACCACGCCAAGCGCGTCGCCCGGCGCGAAGGTAAGGCCGGAGCCTTCCAGCGACAGCTCGATATGGCGCGTCTCCTTGGAGGAGTCCGGGCCGGTGAGGGCGAGATTCTCGATCACCGTCGCGGGGAAGGGGTTGCGTTTGTCGTGGACGGTTGTTGGGGCTGCGACGGGGGTGGCCGCAAGAGCTGCCGCCGGCCTCGCCGGGGCGAGCGCTGCGAGCGCCTTCTCCATCCACGCGGCGGCGGGGTCGTCATAGTCCACGTCGCAATCGACGCGCGCGCAGAGCCGCTGCGCGCCCAGTTCGGCCAGCCGGTCGTCGATGCGTCGTCCCGCGCCGCAGAAGAATTCATAGGTGGAGTCGCCGAGCGCCAGCACGGCGTAGCGCAGCCCTTCTAGCCGGGGAGCCTTGCGCCCTTCGACGAACTCGAAAAAGCCAGCCGCGGAAGGCGGCGGTTCGCCCTCGCCATGGGTGGAGGTGACGATCAGCAGGTCCTCCTCCTCCTTCAACTGCCGGGGCTTGTAATCGGCCATGTCCGCCAGCCTTGGTTCAAAACCCGCCCGGCGCGCGTGATCCAGCAGCAGCTTCGCCAATTGCGCGCTGTTGCCGGTATCGCTGCCATAGAGAATGGTGAGGCTACGCACCGAGGCCGGGCTTGCGGCAGGCCCGGACGGCGCGTCGCGGAGCGTCTCCGCAGGCTGCAAAAGGCCGGCTCGTCCCTGTCCGCCGTCGGCGAAGCCGGCGAAATAGCCGCTCAGCCACAGCGCCTGCTGCGGCGAAAGGGACTGCGCCACCGAGCGCACGGAGGCCCATTGTTGCTCGGTCAGCCCCAGCGTGTTGAATTCCGAAAGAGTCATCTGTCCGCCTGCCTCGTGACGCCGGAAATCCAGCGCGTTCAATGGTTTCGGCGGAACTATTGACGCCGCTGTGTACCCCAGACAAATGAATGATATTGCGGTTTGAGCGCAAAAAAATTGCAGTCAACCGATTGCGAGGAAGCCGTGCTACGGAGTTGAGACGGGGCGCGTAGCATTTTTCGCCGCGGCGGGATTCCGTGGGACGATCTTGCTTTTCCGGCCATGCTGTTTTTTTGGCGGATTTCAGTGCGCGACCTGCTTCAGGCCGCGTAGCGTCTCCTGTATGTCGCTGCGGCCTTCCGCCGATTCCGGGTAGACGGCGTAAGCGGGATAGACGAACTGGGGCGCGTTTTCCACCAGTTCCAGCTCTCCGGCCTCGACATGCGCAGCCACCACGCCCTTGCGGAAATAGCCCATGCCGCCCGCGCGCAGGATATAGTTGAGACCGAGAAGGCCGAGGCCGACACGGAGGGACGGCTCGGTGAAGGCGATGGGGCCGAAGCCGCGCTCCCCGGCGAATTGCGATCCCCAGTCGACATGCACATAGTCGGGCTCGCGGCCTTCCTGCCGGTCGACGGTGGACCGGACCAGCACCAGTTTCTCCTCCTCGATCAGTTCCACGTTGAAGCCGGGCAGGAGTTTCGGCGCATAGAGGATGGCAAGATCGAGAACGCCCGCCCGCAATTGTTCCAGAAGCTGGTCGGCGAGGCCCACCTGCGCATGAACGGCGATATGCGGCTGCTCCTTTTTCATCCAGACGAGCCAGTCGAGAAGCAGCGAATTCCACAGGTTGAGCTCTCCGCCCACGGCGATGACGCTGGTGCGGCCGGGCGGCACGGTGAGCTGCTGGCGCGCCCGCTCCCAGACTTGAACGAAGGACTGCGCGAAACGCTCGAATTCACGCCCCGCCGCCGTCGGAGCCGCGCCGTTGCGCGTGCGTATGAACAGTTTTCGGCCAAGCGCCTCCTCCAGCGTACGGACGCGCGCGCTCACTGTGGTCTGTGTGACGTGAAGCCGTTCGGCCGCCTTGAGAAAGCTTCCCGTGTGGAGGATTTCCAGAAATGTGCGAACCCGGTCGATATCCATCTGCGCCTCGGACGATGCAAAATTTTTGCATTTATACTTGATTCAGTATGGCGTGATCAGTGGTATTGTCACCGTCATGAACCGGGAAAATGCGACGATCGCCGTCCTGCGCAACCGGGAGGGGCAGGATTTTCAGCCGCTGCTGGCGAGGAAGGCAGCGGCATGGGCCGAGACGGGCCTGAAAATCGCGGGCCTCATCGCGGAAAGAATGGACGAAGGCGGATGCAGCGCCGGCTTCCTGCGCGATCTCGCGTCGGGAGAACGGTTCGTCATTCGGCTCGATAGCGCGCCTTCCGGTACGACATGCCGACTCGACGCGCATGGGATGGACGAGGCCTGCGAAGCGCTTCTGCCCCGGATTGCGGCCGCCGATCTGGTGATCATCAGCAAGTTCGGCAAGCTCGAAGCCGACCGGAAAGGACTCTGGCGAGCGTTTTCGATGGCCCTCGACGCCGGAAAGCCGCTGCTGACGACCGTTTCGTCAAAGCACGTCGAGGCCTGGACGGCCTTCGCGCCGGGAACCGTCTGGCTGCGGCCGGACGATCTTTCTATTGAGGACTGGATGCGAAACGGCAGGTCGTGACCTTGCGATCGGCGCTTCCTTTCCCCGCATGTGCCGGGCCATCCGATGGAATTGACTGCAAAATTCTTGCGCGCAGCGTGCAATAGAATTCATTTGTCTGCGCGAGGCGCGCCGGCCATTTTCCCCACGACGACAACAGGAGCAGGTATCGATGTCCGAGCGAAAGGCGATCGAGTTTCAACCGGAGACCATCGCCGCGGCGCACGGCGTGGCGAGCGACGTGGCTTTCGCCGCGGTCGCGCCTCCGCTTTATCTTTCCAGCACCTATGCGTTTTCCGATTTCGACGCCCCGCGCGCCTATGATTACGGGCGCGTCGGCAATCCGACGCGGGATATGCTGGCGGACGCGATCGCAAGGCTGGAAGGCGGCGCGGGCGCGGTGCTGACGCCGAGCGGCATGGCCGCCGTCGATCTTCTCATCGGGCGACTTCCGGTCGGAAGTCTGGTTCTGGCTCCGCACGACTGCTACGGCGGCACGATGCGCCTTCTCAAGGCGCGCGCGGTGCTGGGCCAGTTGCAACTGCGGCTGGTCGATCAATCGGATATGGAGGCTTTCAAGGCGGCGCTTCTGGATCGTCCGGCGCTCGTGCTGATCGAAACGCCGAGCAATCCCCTGATGCGCGTCGTGGACATCGCCGCCCTGTCGGATCTCGCCCGAAAGGCGGGCGGAAGGGTCGCCGTCGACAACACCTTCCTGTCTCCGGCCCGGCAGAAGCCGCTGTCTCTCGGGGCCGATTATGTGCTGCATTCGACGACGAAATTCCTCAACGGCCATTCGGACGTCATCGCCGGCGCGGTGATCGCGGCCGACAAGGACGAGGCCGGCGCGTTGAAACGCTGGGCCAACGTCACCGGCGCGACGGCCGCGCCCTTCGATTCATGGCTGACGCTGCGGGGCTTGCGAACACTCTTCGCCCGCATGGCGGGGCAGGAGCGCAACGCCATGGCGATCGCGGAACGTCTTCGCGCGCATCCGGCGGTGGCGCGCGTGCATTATCCCGGCCTCGAGGATCATCCGGACCATGCGCTCGCCGCCCGGCAGCAGCAGGGCTTCGGCGCGATGATGAGCTTCGAGCTTGCGGGCGGCGTGTCGGCCGTGCGCGGTTTCGTGCGGGCGATGCGCGTTTTCACGCTCGCCGAGTCGCTCGGCGGCGTCGAAAGCCTCGTCGCGCATCCGGCGACGATGACCCATGTCGACATGGGCGAGGAAGCCCGCGCCAAGGCCGGCATCAGCGACGGATTGCTGCGCCTCTCCGTCGGGCTGGAACATATCGACGACCTCGTCGCCGGACTGGAGGCGGGCCTTTCCGTCTGCTGAGAGATTTTGATCTCGCGCGCAGAACGATCCACGCGCATGCTGCATCAGAACTTTATTGATTTCAGCACTGCATGAAAGACATCGAGGAACTGCTCGGCGTTCTTACGCGAGAAGATGAGAGGCGGACGGATCTTCAAGGTGTTGGCGTGCACGCCGCTGGCGCTGATCAGGACGCCTTGATTGCGCATTCCGTTGACGATCGCCGCCGCCAAGGTTGGGGATGGCCGGCTGTCCTCGACAATGTCCACGCCGAGAAACAGGCCAGCGCCGCGGATGTCGCCGATGATTGCGGAGGTCTTGGCCTCCGCCTCGATTCCGGCTCTGAGCAGAGCGCCGACGTCCTTTGCGTTATGGACAAGATCGTCACGGGCGATGACATCCAGCACGGCTTGGCCGGCGGCGGCGGCGACCGGATTGCCGCCGAACGTGTTGAAATAACGCGACTTCCGGCCAAACTCCTGGACAATCTCCGGCCTGACGATCAGCCCGCCCATCGGATAGCCGTTGCCCATCGGCTTTCCGATCGTCATGATGTCGGGTGTGACGCGGTGGCGTTGGAAACCCCACATGGCGTCGCCGGTGCGGCCGAAGCCCGGCTGCACTTCGTCGGCGACGAAAAGACCGCCCGCCTCGCGGATGGCGGCCACCGCCGGCGCGAGGAAGCCCGCCGGGTCGGCTATGACGCCGTCGCTGGAGAATATCGTGTCCACGATCAGCATCGACGGCTTGATTCCGTGTCGACGAAGGTCCGCCGCTGCGGCCTTGACCTCCCTTGCGAAGAATTCGCCCGCCGAAACGCTGGAAGAAAGTCCAAGCGGAGGATTGACGGTGCGGACGTGTGGGGCAAGGTCGACGCCCGCGCCGAGCGACGGCGAGAAGGCCGAAGTCACGTCGGTGACGCCGTGATAGGCGTTGGCGGTGACGATGACGCCGGTTCCCCCCGTATGGCTGCGCGCGATGCGGACCGCCAGATCGTTGGCTTCGCTGCCGGTGCATGTGAACATCGCCTGGCTCAATTCGGCCGGAAGCGTCGCGGTGAGGGATTCCGCATAGGTGAGGATGTTGTCGTGCAGATAGCGCGTATGCGTGTTGAGGGTCGCCGCCTGCCGGCCGATGGCTTCCAGCACGGTCGGATTGCAATGTCCCACCGAGGCGACGTTGTTGTAGGCGTCCAGATAGGCGCGGCCATCGGCGTCGTAAAGCCAGACGCCTTCGCCGCGCACGAAATGGATCGGGCGTTCGTAAAACAGGCGATAGGCCGGGCCCAGCACTTTTTCGCGGCGGCGGATCATGGCCTGTTCGGTCTCGCTGAGCCGTGCGAAATCATCGGCCCCAAAGGCGTTGGCCATCGTCATGCCGCGTCTCCTGTCGAGTTTCTGAAAAAGGTGGCGAGTTCGGCGTCGCTGCGGCCGGCCAGCTTGAGCAGGCCCGCATGGGCGGCCGCGTGATTGCGCAGGATGTAGCGGCTGTTTTCGGGATGCAGCGACGAACGCCATTCGGAAATGATCATGGTCATGGCGAGGCGGGTGCGCAATAGCGTCGGCAGGCAGTCGAATTCGGGCGCGGAAAGCGGGCGGACGGCGTTATAGGCGCGCAATATCGCCAAGACGTCTTCGAGGCCGGGACCTGCGAATACGTGATAGGCGAGCGCTACGGCGAGGTCGTTGACGGCGGGCGCCTTGACCATGTCGCCGAAGTCGATGACGCCGCTGACGCGGTCGGGCGCATCGGCGTCCACGACGATATTGTGCGGGTTGAAATCGTTGTGAATGACCTGGCGGGGCAGGTCGGACCAGACGCCGTCCACCATCCTGTCATAAGCGTCGAGAGCCTGGACCACGATCGCCTGACGTTTCGTCGCCACATGCGGAACGAACTGGCGCAGGCCGGAGGCGCGACAGAGATCCCAGATGAGCTCTTGCTGCGGAGCTTCCCGGGAAAAATCGGCCAGTCCGACGCCGATGGAGGCGAGCGCTCGCCCCAGCCCGCTCATCTGCCCCGGCAGGCGCGGCGCGCTGCTCAGCAGAACGCCCTCCATATAGGTCAGCATACGCATGATGCGGATTCCGCCGTCGTCCGGCAGGACGACCAAACCGGCCCCGTCCTTGTCGAATACAGGGCGCGGCACGGGAACGGCGAGGCGTTTTGCGCTCAGATGCGCGAGCGCTTCCGTTTGAAACTGCAATATGTCGGCGCGTTCCTGGGGACTGGCGATCTTCAGGATGTAGCCGGCCCCGCCGGACGTGCGGATGAGGAACGTTTCGTCACGTTCGCTCGACAGAACGCTCGCCGTTCCCGCCACGCCGAAATGACGGTGAGCGAGCATTTCCACGCGGTCGAGCGGCGTTTTTTCTATTTTTGCGCTGAATGCGTTTTGCGCGACCACTGAAAATTCCTTTTCCGCACAATCTTTTGGGTAAGCTCGCCCCCGTTTTCCGTTGCAGGGGCAAGCTCCGTGTTTCAGGCCCGGAGCGCGGCGGTCGCGCCGGCGTCCACCTCGAAAAGCCCGGCCTCCTGCCCATTTTCGACCAGCGCCACGCGATAGGCGGAGCGAGCCTTTTCGACGCTGAGCCAACCGCGATTGACGGAGGCCGCGACGCGCCGCGGATCGCGCTTGAGCGGATCGCCGTAACCGCCGCCGCCGCTGGCGGTGAAGGCGATCTTGGCGTTCTTCTCGATGACGATCTCGGCGAAGGCCGGCAGCGTATGTTTCTCGCCGTCCGGCGTGATCTTGACGGTTTCGCTCGCCTTGCCGGTTCCGCCGCCGAGCACGCCGCGCGGCGGGAAGGCCGTGCCGTCCGCCGCGTAGACGATGGTCATGTCGTGCTCCAGCGGATAGAAGACGCCGCCCATGGTGGGAGCGCCTTCGAACTCGCCATAGCCTTGCGAATCCGGCACCACGCCGCGGCTTTCGATGACGATGGGATACATCGATTCATCGACCTCCACCGAATCGAGCTGGATCAACCCGCCATTGGCCGGCCCGCAATAGGTCAGCCAACCGTCATAGCCGCTGCGGGCGCCGCCGCCGGCGTAGCCGATGAAGATCTGGTTGACATAGCCGCGGCCGTCTTTGAACGGGTCCGCCCCGGAGATGACGCCGACGCCGGCCGGCAGATGCGAGCCGCTTTCGGCCTGTCCGTGCGGCGCGCCCATCTGCGAAAACACGCAATTGCCCGCGACCATCAGGCGATCGTTGACATTGGTGGTCGCTACGGAGGTGCCGACGGGATATTTCGGCTTGCCGATGACGCTGCCCTCGCGCATCAGCACCTTGATCTGCGATTTCGCGCCCTCGTTATGGGGAACGCTTTCGTCCAGATTGTTGAAGACCCCGATGCGGCAGGAGCCGGTGCAGGTGTTTTCGGAAAGATTGAGCCCGCCGGGCAGGTTGTCGATATTGTCGCGCACGTCGACGGTGATTTCCCCCTGTTCGGGATCGACGTCGATGGTCAGCCGCACCGGCACGCCTTCGTCGGCGACGCCGGGAACGGGATCGTGGCGCACTTCGTAGCTGTAGCGCCCGGCGGGAAGCTTCCTGATCGCCGCCTTGGCGCAGCGCGCGCCATAGTCGAACCAGTCCTCGACGAAGTTCATCAAGGTGTCGCGGTCGTAGCGTTCGAGAAGCTCGGCGATGCGCCGCTCGCCGGTGCGGCATGCGCCGATCTGGGCGCGCACGTCGCCGAGCCAGAGCTCCGGCACCCGGTTGCGCATGGAGCCGATGCGCAGGATGTCCGCCTTCTCCTTATAGTCCTGCGCGACGCGGACGCAGGGAAAATGCATGCCTTCCTCGAAGATGTTCTTGGCGAAGGGCAGGTAGGTCGAGGGGACCGGCGCGCCGGTGTCGGCGTGATGCGACAGCGCCATCATCCAGAACAGCGGCTCGCCATTGTGGAAGACCGGCATGGCGACGATCAGGTCGGCGTGATGGGTGCCGCCGGTGAAGGGGCAGTTGTTGAAGAAGATGTCGCCCTGCTTGATGTCGTCGAACAGTTGTGTGATCGGCCGCGTGGCGAGGTCCATCGACATGACGTGGATGGGAAGCGCGTCCTCCACCGACACCAGCCGGTGATCGTAGGTCAGGATGGCGCAGCTGAAATCGCGCGCGTTCTTGATGACGGCGGAGCGGCTGGCCCGCATCACCACCAGGGTCATTTCACGGACGATGGCCTCGAACCGGCTTTTGAGGACCGACATGAGGAACGGATCGACACGGCGTCCGCCGATCGGCGCTTCGACAGAAGTTTGCTTGTTCATTGCGAAATTCCTTCCAAAAGCGTTGGTTTCAGCCGACCTGGACGACAAGATTGCCATGCCGGTCGACGCGCCCGTCATGGCCCGGCTTCAGATATGCGGTGAAGGTTTCCGCATCGACCAGGCAGGGGCCGGCGACCTGCGCGCCGGCGCCGAGCAGGCCCAGCTCGTATACCGGCAGGTTCTCGGTCGCTCCGGCCTTGTGGCTGTAGACGGGACGATGGGTCTTGGGCGTGACCGGGCCCTGATGGTCGGCGAGGGTGTAATCACGCCACACGTCTTGCCCCGCCCGCTTGCCGATGGCGCGCAGCTTCCAGGCCGTGAATTCGACGATGTCGCCGTCCGACCGGATCGAATAGATGCGCTCATGCATGCGATGGAAGTCCTCGACCAGCGTCGCGAGGTCGCCGTCGCCGATCTTTCCGTCCGACAAGGCGAAAGGAACTTCGATCTCGAAGGATTGATATTCGTAGCGGCCGAGGAACGAGAACTCGAAACGCCGGTTTTCGACCGGCACGCCGGCTTCCGCGAGGAAGGCGTCGCCGATGGCCTTGAGCTTGTCCAGCGCCTCGGTGACGGCGGCGGGATCGAAACGGGCGCTGGAGGTGAGCAGCACCGCCGTGTCCTCGCGCCGGATGTCGGAGATCAGGCCGCCGAAGGCGCTGAGGCCGGCCATGAAGCGCGGGATCATGTAGCGACGCAACTGCAGGATGTCGGCCATATCGGCGATATGGATCGCCGTGGCGCCGCCGCCGCAGACGAAGAAGCTCTCACGCGGATTGATGCCCTCGCGGACCGTGATCTCCTCGATGGCCGCCACCATGTTGTGGTTGCTGGTGGTGTAGATGGCGTAGGCGGCTTCCTCGGTGGAGACGCCGAGCCGGCGCGCCACCTTGGCGACGGCCTGTTCGGCCAGATCGCGGCTGAGCTTCATCTTGCCGCCCAGAAAGTAATCCGGGTCGACGATGCCGAGAACCACGTTGGCGTCCGTGACGGTCGGCTCGACGCCGCCCTTCTGATAGCAGGCCGGGCCGGGCCGCGCGCCGGCGCTGTGCGGGCCGACATGCAGGAGGCCGCCGTCGTCCACGAAGGCGATGGACCCGCCGCCGGCCCCGACGGAGCGCACGTCGACCTTGGGAATGCCGAGGGAATCGTCATGGATCATGCTGTCGGGCGTGACGATGATATGATGTTCGCGCAGCGCCGAGACGTCGAACGTCGTGCCGCCCATGTCGCCGACGATGATGTCCGGCTCGTCCGACAGGGCCAGCGCCGCCATCGGCGCCAGCGTCGGGCCGGACATGACGCTGTAGATCGGTTTGCGGATCATTTCGGCGACGGGCATCATGCCGCCGACGCAATTGGCGAGCAGGAGCTCGCCGCTGAAATTCTCCCGCAGCAGGGCCTGTTGCAGCTTTTCGATATAGGTGCGCACGATCGGATTGATGGAGGCGTCGATCGCGGCGGCGATGATGCGCTTGTATTCGCGCGGCATCGGATTGATCTCGTGGCTGAGCGTGACCGGCACGCCCGGCAGCTCGCGCTCCAGGATTTCGCGCACCGCCAGCTCGTGCTCGGGATTGACCACCGACCACAGCAGGCCGACGGCGACTGCTTCGACATCGGCGGCCTTCAGCGCCGCCGCCGCCTTCTGCACGTCGTCGGTCGAAAGCGGCTTCAGCACGCGGCCGCGTGCGTCTATGCGCCCGCCGACCGTCTTGGTCAAGTGCCGCGGAACATAGGGCTCGGGATAGTCGAGCTTCCACTGAAACGCGCCTTTGCGCGGGCCTTCGCGCAGGACGAGGATATCCTGGTGCCCCTCCGTCAGCAGCAGTCCGACCTTGACGGTCTTGCGTTCGACCAGGGCGTTGGTGGAGACCGTCGAGCCGTGCACGATCAGGTCGATCTCGCGCATGAAGGCCTCGGGCGAAAGACCGTAGCCTTCGGCGGCCACGTGCAGGACGTCGATGAAGCCCTTTTCGAATTCGCCCGGCGTCGTCGGCGACTTGAAGATCGAGATCTCGCCCTTGCTGTTGGAAACGAGGCAATCGGTGAACGTGCCGCCGATATCGATGCAAACCTGGTATGCCATGATGATTCCTCGGAGGATGGTTTCAGCGCCGCAGTTCCTGGCGGCTGACGATAAGGCTGACGATGATGATGAGGCCGAGGCAGATCTGTTGCAGATAGCCGTCGACCTGCACGAGATTCATGCCGTTGGACAATACAGTGATGAAAAGGGCGCCGAGGACCGCGGCGCCGACGCCGCCTTCGCCGCCCGACAGCTTGACCCCGCCCACGACGGCGGCGGCGATGGATTCCAGCGTCAGGTTGCCGCCGAGATTGGGCTCGCCGGAGCCGGTGCGCGCCGTGAGCATCATGGCCCCGAGGCCGATCAGCAGGCCGCAGAGCGTGTAGGCCGCCGTCAGGACCGGCACGGCGCGGATGCCGGCGGCGCGTGCGGCCGCCGGATTGGCGCCGAGAATATAGAGGCTGCGCCCAAAACGGGTGATTTGCAGAAGCGCCTGCAGGACCACGAAGACGACGAGCGCCAGCGCGAGCGGCGCCGGGACGCCGAGGAAGGAGCCTTGCGCGAGAATGGCGCTGAAACTGTCCGGCAGGCCGGTGACCGGAAATCCGCCGCTGACGGTCGAAGCCAGCGCCAGGATGATGTTGGCCATGCCCAGGGTGACGACGAAGGGATTGATGCCGGCTCCGGCCACGAACAGACCGTTGACGAAGCCCACGGCCGTCGCGACGCCGACGCCGGCGGCGAGCCCGGCCGCGAGCGAGGAGCCCCCGCTCATGGCGAGCGCGGCCACGACGCTGGCGAGCGATACGCTGACGCCGAGCGACAGATCGAAGCCGCGGGTCAGGATGACCATGGTCTGCGCCATGGCGAAGATCGCCAGATAGCTCGCCTGCACGGCGATGTTGAGGATATTGGACGGGGACCAGACGCGTTCGTCCAGGACGCCGAACACGGCGAAGACGATGACGATGGCGATCGGCAGGGCGCCCGTCTGAAGGAACCGCGCCCATGAAAAGCCGCCGCGGGACTGATCGGCAAGTGGTGACATTAGTTCCTCCGCGAAAGCAGGCGTTCGCTCGCCAGGGCGCCGATCAGAACGACGCCCAGCATCAGCGTCTGGTATTTGCTGTTGAACTGCAGGATGTTCATGGCGTTGGCGAGCACGGACAGGAAAAGCGAGGCCAGCACGACGATTTCGGCGCGGCCGACGCCGCCGCGCAGCGAGACGCCGCCGATGACCGCGGCCGCGATGGTCTGAAGCGCGAGCGTGTCGCCGAAGGTCGCCTGGCCGGAGCCGAGCCGGGAGGTCATCAGGAAGCCGCAGAAGGCCGAGAGCACGCCCGCCAGGACATAGGCGCCGACAATCGTGTGCTTGACCTTCACCCC
Source organism: Hyphomicrobiales bacterium (assembly GCA_900465915.1). GTDB lineage: Bacteria > Pseudomonadota > Alphaproteobacteria > Rhizobiales > Rhizobiaceae > Brucella. The sequence continues at coordinate 33,819 of UBKJ01000016.1, read as the reverse complement.
CGAAAGCCGCGCGGCGCGCGCGTCGCTGCCCACCGCGTAGAAGTGGCGGCCGAGCGCCGATTTGCGCTGCATGACGACCATGCAGACGGCGATGGCGAGCGCTATGGCCGTGACGGTGGGGACGCCGAACATGTTGCCGCGTCCGACGGCGGAGATGAAGGAATCCAGCACCCCGTAAACGGGAATGCCCTGGGTGAAATAGAGGATGATTCCCATCAGCGCCGAGGTGACGGCCAGCGTGACCATAAAGGCCGATAGGTTGAACAGGGCGACCAGCAGGCCGTTCACGAGGCCGACCGCCGCGCCGAAGCCGCACGCCGCGATCATGGCGACGAGGACGATGGCGACGTCCATGCCGGGCATGAGCGGCGTCAAGGCGAGCATCGTCATGGCGGTCAGGACCGAGGAAATGGCCATGACGGCGCCGACGGAAAGATCGAAGCCGCCGGTGATCATGACCAGCATCTGGGCCAGGGAGGGCAGGGCCAGAAAGGCGAAGTTGCGCAGGACGTTGATGATGTTGAGCCGCGTCATGAAACGCGGCTCGATCGCCGCCGTGACGATGGTCACCGCGATCAGGCAGAGCGCCAATACGCCGCCATTGACGGCGAATCTTTCGAGCCCGGACGCGGAAGCCGTCGGCGCAGGGCTTTTCGTGGTGAGATCGCTCATCAGTGATGCACCTTGATATCGTCTTCGCGTCGGCCGAAATAATGCGCGAGCACGCCGGTCTCCGATTTCTCGGCTTCGTCGATTTCAGCCATGATCCTGCCTTCGTGCATGACGTAGATGCGCGAGGACAGGTTGAGCAGTTCCGGCAGTTCGGAGGTCGACACCACGACGCAGGCGCCGGATTCCGCCAGCGACTTGATCAGGTTGTACACGTCCACCTTCGCGCCCACGTCGATGCCGACGGTGGGTTCGTCGAAGAGATAGACGTCGAAGGATTGCAGCAGGCCGCGCGCCAGCATCACCTTTTGCTGATTGCCGCCCGAGAAAGCCAGGACGCGCCGTTCGGGCGCCATCGGCCGCAGCCCGAGCTTCTCCAGCGGCCCGCGAACGAGGTCCCTTTCCCGCAGACGCTTCAGGAACGGCCCTATACTCAGCGATTTCAGCCACAGGCCGGCCATGGTGACGTTCTCGCGGACGGGACGCGTGAGCGCCAATCCCTCCGCGCCGCGGTCGGCGGGAAAATAGCAAAGCTTGCGCCGCAGCATCGAATGCGGCTTCGGATGGGCGATAGCGGCTCCTGAAAGGCTGATCTTGCCCGACGCGACGGGGGCGAGGCCGAAAATGGCCCGGCACAATTCGCTGCGGCCGCAGCCGACGAGGCCGGCGAGACCGATGACTTCGCCCGCGCGTCCATGGAAGGAGGCGTTTCTGACCGAGCCGTCCGCGGTGGAAAGGTCCTCCACTTCCAGGACGCGATGCTTGGGCGTCGCTTCGATGACGGGGAAAAGCTGCTCCACCGGACGGCCGACCATCATTTCGATCAGGTCGTCGTCGCTGACGTCCGCCGTGTTGACCGTGCCGATGCGCTGGCCGCCGCGCAGCACGGTGACGCGATCCGACAAATTGCGTATTTCCGCCATGCGGTGGGAAACATAGACGATCGCCACGCCCTCGGCGCGCAGCGTGCGGACCGCGTGGAAAAGTTTCTCGGCCTCGCCGTCGGTGAGCGAAGCGGTCGGTTCGTCCAGGATCAGGATCCTGGGCGAGATGCGCAAAGCCTTGGCGATCTCGACCATCTGCTTTTGCGCGCGCGAAAGCCGGTTGACCAGCGTGTCCAGCGGCAGATCGAAGGACAGGCGCTCCAGAAGCGCCGCGGCCTCGGCGCGCATGGTCTTGTGATCGAGAAAGCCGCCTTTTCGCCTTTCGCGGCCCAGGAAGATATTTTCAAGGACGGTGAGATCGGGCGCCAGGCTGAATTCCTGGAACACCACGGAGATGCCGAGCTCGCGCGCCAAAGCGGGCGTCATGGCCGAAAATTCGCGGCCGTCCATGCGAAGCCGCCCGCCGCTGGGCGCGAAGGTTCCCACCAGAAGGTTGATCAGGGTGGATTTGCCCGCGCCGTTTTCGCCAAGCAGGGCGTGGACTTCGCCGGCTTTCAGGGACAGGTCGACCGACTGCAAGGCCTTGTGCTCGCGAAAGGCTTTGGTCAGGCCCAGGGCTTCAAGCATGAATAATCTCCGCATTTCGCCCGCCGCTCGTCACGGGCGGCGAGACGATTCCGAGCGTCCCGCTCTGCGCGGGACGCCGGTTCTGTCAGCGATTTACTTGACGGAAAATTCCGGCTGCGTGCCGTCCGGCGCGAAGATCTGCGTCGTGTCGAAGCTGGCGATATTGTCCGACGTGACGATGCCGGGAGACACGAGAAGCGCCTTTTCGAAAGGCTTCTTTTCGAGCGCCCTGACGGCGAGGTCCACGGCGATGCGTCCCATGATGACCGGATATTCGGTGGCGAAAGCGACGACCTTGCCGTCCTTCACCGCCTTCAGCATGGTCTGGTTCTCATAGGAGGAGACGATCGTGACGTCGTTGCGGCCGGCGTCGGCGACGGCGCCGATCGCGGCTTCCGCCGTCGGCGCGCCGCCCCAGATGACGTTCATGTCGGGATAGGTCTGAAGCGCGTCCTCGACCAGGCGCAATTGGGCGGGCACGCTCGCCTCGCCGAACTGCTCGGCGAGCAGCTTGACGTTGCCGGTTTTCGTGCTGTCGCGAAAGCCGTTCATATAGGTTTCGGCCCAGCCGCTTCCCTGCGGGCCGGGAAAGGCCACGGCCGCGCCGTTCTTGGAGCCGAGATATTTCTTGATGTATTCGCCGGTCTGGAAGCCCTTCTGGTAGAAGTCCGGCGTCACGCGCGCCGTGACCGGCACGTCGCCGATCGGGTTGACGAAGGCGATGTTGACCAGGCCCTTGCCCATGCCTTCTTTGATCTTGGCGGCGACGCCGGCCTCGGAGATCGGCGCGATCAGGATGGCGTCGGCGCCCGACGCCAGGCAATCGTCATATTGCGAGATCTGCTTGGGCAGCGCCGTATAGCCGCCCGCCTGGAAGGCGGAGACCTTGACGCCGAGCCGCTTGGCTTCCTCGATCAGGCCGTAATTGACGGAAACCCAATAGCTGTCCTGCATATGCGGGTAGAGAACGCAGAGCTTCCAGGGCTTGTCCGCCTTTTCCAGCGGCGTGTATTCGATATCGTGCAACTGCTTGACGTCGCCGTCCTTGGCCGCCGCGATCTTGAACGGCCACCAGTCCTTGGCTTGCGCCGCGCCCGAGGCCAGCCCCGAAACCAGCATCGTGGCGGCGGCGATGACGGCCGCATGCCGCATTATGAATCTCATCGGTGACTCCCATTTGTTCCGTGACGGCCTTTGACGGCCGTTTGATTGTTTCGGCTCTTAAATCGTCCTCGCCGCGGAGCCGTGCGCGACGCGTTTCGTCATGCGAGAGGTTTCCGTCCTGGCTGGATACGCACGCCTTTGCGCATTCGTATCCAGCGTGTCGCCCTCTTGAATTTATATTTTGTTTCGTACACGATGTATCTTATAAAATATGATGTCAAGCGTCACGCGGACAAAAAATGTGGGCCGCGATCGAGCGGTTGGAGGAGGGAGGCGTCCCTGTCGGACGTGAGAATAAAAAGCGGGTTCAAGGCCTGCTTTCATTCCGGTGGAGGAAGCTTGCGGAATTTGCTCCAATAGGTTCGAAGACGTTTTCCCGGGAATCGAACCGGCGGCGAGGTGGTGTTTTTTGAAAATCGAGAAAATTGACCAAGGTAGTCTTTCCGTCCGGGCATACGCCGTCTTGCGGGAGGGGCTGATTTCCGGGCAGTTCCAGCCGGGGCAAAGACTTGTCATGCAGGATCTGGCGGACCGGCTGGGCACGAGCATAACGCCGGTGCGCGAAGCCTGCCTGCGGCTCGTCAGCGAAAAAGGACTTGAGCTTCGCTCGGGACGGTTCGCCATCGTGCCGGAAATGACGAAGACGCGTTATGTGCAGGTGAAGACGATTCGCCTGGCGCTGGAGGGGTTGGCGACCGAGCTCGCCGCCCAATACGTCACCTCCGCCGATATCGCCAGATTGCATGAGGTCGACGAACTCTACGCCAGGCACGATCTGGCCGGCGATGCGGAGAAGGCGTTTCGCTACAACCGCGAATTCCACTTCGGCATCTATCGCTTGAGCGGAATGGACATGCTTGTGGACCAGATCGAGAACCTATGGGTGCTCATGGGGCCGATGTTCACGATCTTCTTTCAGCATGGACATCACCAGCTCATCGCAAGCTCGGAGCACAAGATAGCGCTTGAAGCGTTGAGCAAGGGGAACGGCAAGGCCGCGCGCGAAGCGATGGAGCGTGACCTGATGCGCGGTGGGGAGGATTTCCTGAGATTTCTATCCTTGCAGAACGGGGATTAATCCCCGTTCCATGGCTTGAAAACCTATCCTGCTTTTATGCGTTTTCACTGCCGACAATTCTTGAAAAAGGCTCATTGCAAACCCGGCGGCTTGCTCTGGTCGAATTCGTATATTGCCGAACAAGCCTGAGCGCTGGCTGGCGACACGGGAATGGCCGCCAGCCTTCTCGTTTAGATAATGCCCCGTTCCGGCAGCGGAGTATTGTCGAGAAGACGCCGCCAGCCGAAGCGCGTGAGGTCTATCGTCTCGTAGCGCCCCTTGAGGAGCAGTTCCGCCATCGCCAGGCCGCAGCCGGGGGCGTGCATGAGGCCGTGGCCCGAAAAGCCCGCCAGCATATGGAAATTTTCCAGCCCGTCCGCGCCGGGGCCGATGATCATGTTTCCGTCGAAGTCGTTCTGGTCATAAAGGCCGGGAAGCGTGTTCTTGCATTTCGTCTTCTCGAATTGCGGGAAGCGGTGCGCGAGCGCCGGCCACACGACGTTTTCGAAATAATCGTGGTCGACCTCGAAATTGTAGCCGCGCGGTTCGGCGAGCGTCGGCACGCCGCCGGAATAGCCCTTGCCTTCGGGCCGGAAGGCGAGGCGTTCGGGATCCTTGAGGTAAGGCAGCGGCTCGATCGGATCTTCCGTCTCGAAATAATGCTCGAAGCGGCGCAGCGGTTCGATCGGGGCCTTGAAGCCGAGCATGGCGCAGATGTCCTTGGCCCAGGCGCCGGCGGCGTTGACGAAGTGGTCGGCCTCGATGCTCTGGCCGGACTTGAGCTTGACGCGCTGAACCGACGCGCCCGCGCGGTCGAAGCCGACGACCTCGTCGGCGACGAATTCCGCCCCCATGGCGCGCGCCTTCTTGCGGAAGCCCATGAGCACGCTGTGCGGATCGAGCCAGCCGTCGTCCGGCGAATGCACCGCCGCGCCAAGATCGGAGACGTTCATCGAGGGGAACTTGTGCTTGATCTCGTCCGGCTCCAGCCAGACGACGTTGCAGCCCATGGAAAGCTCGGTGTCGTAATTCTCCTTCAGCATCTCGCGACTGGTCGGCGGCACGATGAAGAGATAGCCGTTCTTCTTCAAGCCGATCTCGGCGAGAGCTCCGTCCACCGCCATCGTCTCCGCGAAATTGTCGAAGAACGGGATGGAGTAGTTCGACAGGGCGATGTTTTCCGGCAAGGAGAACAGCCGGCGCACGCCGCCCGAGGCGCGCGGCGTCGAGGCGAGGCTATAGGTGGGGTCGCGTTCGACGACGGCGACCGAAACGCTGGGGTCCATGCCGCGGAGATAATAGGCGACCGCGGCGCCGATCGCGCCTCCTCCGATAATGACGACGTCTTTCTTCACATTGTTCTCCTTCATTGCGTGCGGATCGAAAGGTCCGGGCGAGCCGCTGCCTTCGATCAATCCTAGAGATGGCCGCGGCTGGCCTGCGCCTTCAGTTCGGCCATGACGCGCGGATCGGCGTAGCGCGACGGCGCGAGCAGGCTCGCATAGGGCGCGGTCGGCTCGCCGGCGATCCAGTCGGCGCATAGGGCGCCGCTGACACAGGCGGCCATCGTGCCGAAGCCGGACAGCGCGCCGGCGACGAACATGCCGGGCGTCTTCATCGGCCCAATCAGCGGCCAGTTTTCCTCCGTCATCGTATAATAGCCGCCATAATGATGCGCGCCGCGCGGCAATCTGCCGATATAATTCGCAAGGCCGGGCTGCAGGCGGCTGGCGCCGCGCAGGACGATGTCGGGGAACTGCGCATCGATGGGCTCGGCGGCGTGCGGATCGGACGGCGTGTGGTTGATAGCCCAGCCGAGCTTGATCCATTTTCCGTCTTCGGCCCCGTCCGGCCGGCAATGGATTCCGCCCTGCAGGAATTGCGTGAGCCGGGCCGTTTCCCGGTCCTCGGCCAGAATCTCCCGCTCCTCCTCCGTCCAGGCGAGCTGCTGCCCGTCGAGATCGATGGTGAAGGGCAGATTGCGCGGGACGATCCCCTCGCGGTCCTCGAAGGCGATCTTCTGCTGGTAGACGCAGGAAACGTCGAGCGCCTCGCCGGCCATCGCGGCCACGTCCTTGAGGAACGGGCCGGCGGCGTTGACCACCTTTTCGGCGCGGATGGCGTTCGCGCCTTCCGGCGTCTTTACATGCAGGGTCAGCGGCGAGCCGGTTTCGATCCCGGTCACTTCGCCGCGCACCAGACGTCCGCCATGGGCCTTCACATATTCGAGCATGAATTGCCCGAGCTGCTGGCCGCTGATCGAGCCGGCGCGCCGCACGTGCAGGACCGTCCGCACGTCGTCGGCGTAAGCGGGGAAGGTCCGGCGAATGAGAGCCTTGTCCTGAAGCACGTCGACGCCGCCGGGCGCGCTTTGCCAATCGGCCGAGAGCGCGGGCCGATAAGAGGCGCGCGGACCCGCGCCATCATGGAAGCGCAGCAGCCGTTCGGCCTCGGCGCCATAGCCGCGGAAAAGGTCCTCAATGAGATCGTCAGGCTTGGCGCGGCGGGTGACGAGCGCATAGCCGCGACGGGTCATGTTGATCCGGTTTCCGGTCTCGCGCGCGATCTCCTCCATCATGGCGATGCTGTCGTCGGTGAAGGCGGTCATCACCGGATGCGGCCACCAGTTGCGGTAGTTCTCGCCCGATTGGGCGGAGGTCAGGCTCATCGGATCGCGCGGGTCGACGATGACGAGGTTCCGAAGCCCATGCCTGCGGCAGAGATAGTAGGCGACCGCGATCCCGACATTGCCGGCTCCAATGATCGCGACTTCTACGGACGGATTTTGCGTGACCATTTTCGCGGACTCCCGATCTGCGTCAATCTTATGCGATGGTGATTAATTGCATACATTAATTTATTCGTTTATACAATGCCCGACAGCATCCCACAAAGCGACGCACACGGAAAAGAGGACCGATCATGTACGCCGAAAAACTCGAAATGCTCATCGACGGCGCGTGGACGCAAGGGAGCGGCGGCGAAAGCGGCGCGGTCCTCAATCCCGCCGACGGGTCCGAGATCGGCCGCGTTCCCCATGCGGCGAAGGACGACCTCGATCGCGCGCTCGAGGCCGCCGGCCGCGCCTTTCGCGCCTGGAAGGGCGTCACCGCCGCCCATCGTTGCGGCGTTCTTGGCAAGGCGGCCGATCTCATCGAGGCGAGGAAGGCCGACATCGCGCGGACCCTGACCATCGAAAACGGCAAGCCGCTGGCCGAGGCCATGGGCGAGGTGCAGTTCTGCGCCGACGCCACCCGCTGGTACGCCGAGGAGGCGAAGCGGGCCTATGGCCGCATCGTCCCCGCCCGCGCGGCCGGCGTGCGCCAACTGGTGACGAAGGAGCCGGTCGGCCCGGCGCTGGGCTTCGCCGCCTGGAATTTTCCGGCCGGCAACGTCGCCCTGAAGGTCGCGGCAGCACTTGCCGCCGGTTGCAGCATCATCGTCAAGCCGAGCGACGAAACGCCGGGCGCGGCGGTCGCCATCGGCCGCTGCTTTCAGGACGCAGGGACGCCCGCCGGCGCGCTCAACATCGTCTTCGGTCCCGCCGCGGCGATTTCGGAGCATCTGATCGCCTCCCCGATCCCGAAAAAACTCTCCCTGACCGGGTCCACGCCGGTCGGAAAGCTTCTGCAGCGCCTCGCCTCCGAGACGCTGAAGCGCTGCACGATGGAGTTGGGCGGCCACGCCCCGGTTCTCGTCTTCGACGACGCCGATCTCGAAAAGGCGCTGGACGTTCTGGTCGCGTCGAAATTCCGCAACGCCGGCCAGGTCTGCACGTCTCCGACGCGGTTTTACGTGCAGAAGAACGCCTATGAGCGGTTCATCGCCGGCTTCGTCGAGCGCAGCCGGAAGATCGTCGTCGGCGACGGCCTCGACGCGGGCACGGCCATGGGGCCGCTCATCACCAGCCGGCGGCTCGATCTCATGGACGATTATGTGCGGGACGCGGTCGCGAAGGGAGCGACGGTCGCGCTCGGCGGCGAGCGTCTCGACCGCAAGGGCAATTTCTATGCGCCGACCGTGCTTCGCGACGTGACGGACGACGCCCGCGTCATGATGGAGGAGCCTTTCGGGCCGCTGGCGCAGATAACGCCCTTCGACACCGCCGAGGAGGCGGTGGAACGGGCCAATTCCCTGCCGTTCGGGCTTGCGGCCTATGTGTTCACCACCAATCTGGCGACCGCCACGAATGTCGGCGAGGCGCTCGAGGCCGGCGTCGTGGGCGTCAACCACACCTCCGTTCACGAGGCCGAAACGCCCTTCGGCGGCGTCAACGAATCCGGTTATGGCGCCGAAAGCGGCGCGGAAGGGCTGGAAGCCTATCTGCGGACGAAGATGATTTCCGAGAAGCGGATTTGACGGGTGGGCGCGGCCGATGCCTGACGCCTTCCTGTCAACGTTTTCAAAGCGTTACTTTCCCCGCCAATCAATATCGGCTGAAGCGGCCAAGGAGCGATGAGGCGTTGGCTTGCATGGAGGCCGACGCCTTCGATTATTCCAAACGTCAAAATATTATACATTAATTCATTGATTTATTTTTTATGTTATGATTGTATCCAAATTAGCGAGCGGCGCGGCGCTGCAAGAAATGACGCGGCGCACCCATAAGCCCGACGCATCAATTCAAAAGGGGAGCATGACGATGAACAGACGCGCATTTTTCGCAGCGGTCATAACGGCCGCCGCATTCGCAAACACCGCCTGGGCGGAGGACAAGACGATAACCGTCGGCGCCGCCATGGATTCCAAGCCGTTCGACTTCATGCAGGACGGCGAATATGTCGGCTTCGACCAGGACCTTCTCGTCGAAATCGCCAAGGAAGCCGGCTTCAAATACACGGTGAGCCCGATGGATTTCGGCGCGCTGATACCGGCGCTGCAGACGGCGACCATCGACATAGCGATCTCCAGCATTTTCATGACGGACGCCCGCAAGCAGGTGGCTGATTTCTCCGACGTCTATTACACCAGCTCGCTCGGCGTTCTCGTCCGCGCCGACGACGCGACGATCAAGTCGGGCGACGATCTGGGCGGGAAGAAGGTCGCCTCCGTGACCGGATCGGCCGCGGCGACCTGGCTGAAGAAGAACGCCCCGACCGCGGACGTCACCCTGTTCCCGCAAGTCACCAACATGTTCATGGAACTGCAGGCGGGCCGCGCCCAGGCGGTCGTCTACGACTATCCCTTCCTCGCCTACTACGTCCAGACCGAGGGCGACGGCAAGATGAAGATCCTGGACAGGCCCGTCGGCGAAGGCATCCCGGTCGGCATCGCCTTCCCGAAGGGAAGCAAGCTGGTCGGAGAGGTCAACGAGGCGCTCAAGAAGGTGAAGGCCGACGGCCGCTACGACGCCATTTACAAGAAGTGGTTCGGCAAGCTTCCCGAGTGAGGAAAGCGCGCGGCCCTGACGCAATCAACAGTCAAGCGGAGCTGTCATGACCTTCGAATGGTCGGCGATCGTCGACGCTCTTCCCGCGCTGCTTCGCGGCGCGGCCGTGACCGTGATGGTCGCCGCCGCGTCGCTGACGGCGGGCATGATCCTGGGAACGGCGATCGGCGTTCTCAGGACCTATGCGCCAAGGCCCGTTTCCGCCGTCATGCAGATATATGTCGGCCTGATCCGCGGCACGCCCATGGTCGTCCAGATCATGTTCATCTATTTCGCGTTGCCGCCGCTCCTGGGAATAAAGCTCACCGCGCTGACCGCCGGCATGATCGCGCTTACGGTCAACTCCTCGGCCTATCTCGCCGAAATCGTCCGCGGCGGATTCCTTGCGGTCCCGGACGGGCTGCGCGAGGCCGGCCTGTCGATGGGCCTGCCGCTTCACCGGGTGCTGCTTTATATCATCGGCCCCGTCGCCTTCCGGCGGATGATCCCGGCGCTTGGCAACCAGTTCATCATCGGCCTCAAGGACACGTCGCTGCTCATCGTCATCGGCGTGGCCGAACTGACGCGCACCGGCCAGGAGATCATGACGGAGAACTATCGCGCCGTGGAGATATGGACGGCGGTCGGAGCCATTTATCTGGCGATCATCTCCGCCATGGCGATCGTTTTCCGCCTTGTCGAAAAGCGGGCGCACGTCAAATGAGCATCGTCGAATTCCGAAAAGTCGTGAAAAGCTTCGGCACGCTGGAGGTTCTGAAAGGCGTGGACCTTTCCATCGAGCCCGGCGAGATCGTCTTCCTGATCGGGCCTTCCGGCTCCGGAAAATCGACCCTGCTGCGCTGCATCAACGCGCTCGAAACGATCCAGGGAGGCGATCTTATCGTCGACGGAATCAGCGCCAAGGGAACGGCCGCCGAAATCCGCCAGATCCGGCTCGAAGCCGGCATGGTTTTCCAGCAGTTCAACCTGTTTCCGCATCTGACGGCGCTCGAAAACGTCATGTTCGGCCCCTTGAAGGTGCGGCGCTCGCCGAAAGCTGAGGCCGAAAGGATCGCGCGCGACCTGCTCGAAAAGGTCGGATTGAAGGAACGCGCCGACCATTATCCGGGCCAGCTTTCGGGCGGCCAGCAGCAGCGCGTCGCCATCGCCCGGTCCCTGGCCGTTCGCCCGAAATTGATGCTGTTCGACGAGCCGACCTCCGCCCTCGATCCGGAACTGCGCCACGAGGTTCTCCAGGTCATGCGCCAATTGGCGGACGAAGGCATGACGATGGTCGTCGTCACGCACGAGATCGGCTTCGCGCGCGACGTCGGCAGCCGGCTCCTGTTCATCGACAAGGGCCATATCCTGCATGACGGCGACCCCAAGGCGCTGCTGGCGAACCCGCCGAGCGAGCGTCTTGCGACCTTCCTCCAGCATATCCGCTGAAGGGCCGGAACAGCGAGGCTTGTGTGGAATTGATATCGTATCCAATACTCGCGCAAAGGATGCGGAATTTCTCGGGCGCATGGAGTCCATGGTGACGAACGGGAATTATGACTACATCGTCGTCGGGGCCGGATCGGCGGGCTGCATCGTCGCGGCGCGCTTGAGCGAGGACCCGTCGATCAAGGTGCTGTTGATAGAGGCGGGCGGTTCGGACGGCGGCCTGATGCTGTCGATGCCGGCGGCGCTTCCCTTCGTGTACCAGAACGCGAAGATCAGCTGGGGATACCAGTCCGGTCCCGAGCCGCATCTCGACGGCCGCACCATCGACGAAAAACGCGGCCGGCTCATCGGCGGTTCGTCGTCGATCAACGCCATGATCTACAATCGCGGCAATCCCATGGATTTCGACGGCTGGGCGGAGAGCGGCCTGACCGACTGGGATTTTGCGCATTGCCTGCCCTATTTCCGAAAGATGGAGACCTTCGACGGCGGCGCGGACGAATGGCGCGGCGGCGAAGGCCCGATGCGGATCAGCCGGTGCAAGGCCGGGCACAAGCTCTATGACGCCTTCCTGCGCGGCGGCGAACAGGCCGGCTTTTCGATCACGCCGGATCATAACGGCTATCGCCAGGAAGGGCTGCATGTCGCCCAGTCTTTCATCCATGACGGGCGGCGCTGGTCGAGCGCGCGGGGCTATCTTCATCCCGCCGAGGGACGGGAAAACTTTCAGGTCCTGAAAAACGCGACAGTGCACCGCATCGCCATCGAAAACGGCGCGGCCGTCGGCGTCGAGATCGTCGAGAACGGCGCGCCGCAGCTGGTGACATGCGAACGGGAGGTCATCCTCTGCGCCGGCGCCTTCAACAGCCCGCAATTGCTCATGCTCTCAGGGGTCGGGGACCCCGACGAGCTTGGCCGCCATGGAATCCCCCTCAAGGCGGAGGCCCGGCAGGTTGGGCGGAACCTGGAGAACCATCCCGGCGTCAATCTGCAATACGCCACCAGTCACGAGGATTCGCTGGTGTCCGAACTCGATCTGTTCGGCCGCGCCAAGCTGGGCGCGCAATGGCTGCTCACGAAGAAGGGGCTCGGCGCCACCAACTTCTTCGAGACGGGCGCCTTCCTGCGCACCCGCGACGACGTTTCGTTCCCCAATATGCAGTTCGAGTTCCTGCCGCTGACGCGCCACGTCAGGAATGGCAAGCTGGTCGCCATTCCGGGATTCCAGTTCTGGATGGACCTGTCGCGCCCGGAAAGCCGCGGCAGGGTGACGTTGCGCTCGGCCAATCCGGGCGACGCGCCGTCGATCGTCTTCAACCATCTCCAATCGCGTCAGGACCTGCGCGACCTCGTCGACGGCGTGCGGCTCGCCCGCGAACTCATCCGCCAGCCGGCCTGGGATAAATATCGCGGCCAGGAGCTCGCCCCCGGCACCGACGCGCAAAGCGACGCCGACCTCGAAAAATTCGTCCGCGCCAATCTCGGCACGTCCTATCACCCGGCCGGAACCTGCCGCATGGGCGTCGACGACGAGGCGATCGTCGATAGCGAGGCCCGGGTGAAGGCGGTGCGCCGGATGCGCATCGTCGACGCCTCTATCATGCCCCGCATCGTCACGGCCAATCTCAGCGCCGCGATCATGATGATGGCCGAAAAGATTTCCGACCGTATCCTCAACAAGCCGGCGCTACCGCCGTCGAACGCGCCCTATTATAAGACGGCGTGAGGATGCCGAACATATCGCTGGTCACAATCTCAAGGTCTGCGTGAAGGATACGGATCGGGCGTTGAATTTGCGAAGGTGCCGAACACGTTCGACGAGATCGCGGTGGAAGAGGCGATCCAGTTGAAGGAAGCGGACAAGATCACGGAGATCATGGTGATTTCGGCGAGTCCGGCTGAGGAGCGCGGCGCACGCCGCTGGCGATTTGGTAGGCTCACAGCCGATCGAGAAGCGTCTACGATAGTGTTCATATAATACGACGCATCAAAGGCTTGCCGTGGTTCCAATGCGTTATAGCAAAGGCGTAACAAACCAGTACACAGACTGGAGCAGCTTCCGCCGGAATGATTCCGGCGGATAGCGCGCTGCCGGTCAAGCGGCGGCGTTGTGGGAGTTGACCATGGCCGAGGCGAGCTGGCGGAAGGTGACGACGCCCATCGGGTCGCCCGACGGGGCCACCACGGTGACGTCGCCCTCGGGCGCGGAGGCGAGCGTGCGCACGGCCTCCTCCACGGTGAGGCCGGCGGGGATGGTCAGGCCGCCGTTGGGCGCCGAGCCGGCCGCGAGCGGCGACATGATCGCCTCCACCTGCACGACGCGGCCGCGATTCACCTCCTTGACGAAATTGGCGATGTAGTCGTCCGCCGGGCGCAGCACGATGTCCTGGCTGCCGCCCTGCTGGATGATCTGGCCGTCGCGCAGGATGGCGATCTGGTCGCCGAGCCGCAGCGCCTCGTCGAGGTCGTGGGTGATGAAGACGATGGTCTTCCTGATCTCCTTCTGGATGTCGAGGAGCACGCTCTGCATGTCGGTGCGGATCAGCGGGTCGAGCGCCGAATAGGCCTCGTCCATCAGAAGCACCGGCGCGTCGTTGGCGAGCGCGCGGGCGAGGCCGACGCGCTGCTGCATGCCGCCCGAGAGCTGGTTCGGATATTTCTTCTCGAAGCCCTTGAGCCCGACCCGCTCCAGCCAGCGCATGGCGACGTCGGTGGCCTTGGCGCGGTCGACGCCCTGCACCTCCAGGCCGAAGACGGTGTTGTCCAGCACGTTACGATGCGGCAGCAGCGCAAATTTCTGGAACACCATGGCGGTCTGGCGGCGGCGGAACTCGCGCAATTCCGACGCGTTCATCTTCACCACGTCGACGCCGTCGACCAGCACCTCGCCGGCGGTCGGGTCGATCAGCCGGTTGATGTGGCGGATCAGCGTCGACTTGCCCGAGCCCGACAGGCCCATGATGACCTGGATGCAGCCGGACGGGATCTCGATGTTGATGTCGCGTAGGCCGAGCACATGGCCGTATTTCTCGTTGAGCTCGGTCTTGCCGAGCCCGTCCTGCACCGCCTTGACGTGGGCCGCGGGATCGGCGCCGAAGATCTTGTAAAGATGGCGGATCTTGATGCCGCCGAAGACGTGGTCAGCCATGGACGATCTCCCGGTGCTTCTGGAGGCGCTTGCCGTAGGCCTGGCTGACGCGGTCGAAGATGATGGCGATGCCGACGATGGCGAGGCCGTTGAACACGCCGAGCGTGAAATACTGGTTGGCGATGGCCTTCAGCACCGGCTGGCCCAGCCCCTGCACGCCGATCATCGAGGCGACCACGACCATGGCCAGCGCCATCATGATGGTCTGGTTGATGCCGGCCATGATGGTGGGCAGCGCCAGCGGCAGTTGCACCTTGAACAATTTCTGCCAGTTGGAGGTGCCGAAGGCGTCGGCGGCCTCCAGCACGTCCTTGTCGACGAGCCGGATGCCGAGGTCGGTGAGGCGGATCATCGGCGGGATGGCGTAGATGACGACGGCGATCAGGCCCGGCACCTTGCCGATGCCGAGCAGCATCACCACGGGGATGAGGTAGACGAAGCTCGGCATGGTCTGCATCACGTCGAGGATGGGATTGATGATGCGCTGGATGGTGTCGGAGCGCGCCATCAGGATGCCGATGGGCAGGCCGATGACGATCGAGAGCACCGTGCAGACGAAGATCATCGACACGGTGCGCATCGTGTCGTCCCACATGTCGAAATAGCCGATGAGCAGCAGCGTGACGAGGCAGCCGAGCACGATCTTGAGGCTGCGGCTCGCGAACCAGGCGATGACCAGGATCAGCGCCACGATGATCGGCCACGGCGTCTGCGTCATGAAGCGGTCGGCCTGGATGAGAAAGGTCTGAAGCGGCGAGAAGAACGTCTCGATCGCGTCGCCATAGGCGCGGGTGAAGCCGCGGAAGCCGTCGTCGACGGCCTTCTTCAGCGCGCGCAGCGAATCGTCGTTCATATGTGGAAATTTATAAAACCATTCCATGCGGTTCCCCTTTTTTCCGGCATGGCGCGCCATCTGCGCCCTGCTGTCGAAGCCGTCTTGACGGTCTTGTTCTTATGATGATGGAAGGCGCGGCGCGCGAAGATGCGCGCCGCGCCGTGTCGCAACGGGGCGGATCAGAGCGCCGCCTCGATCTTGGACGCCGCTTCCGGCGAGACCCATTTGGTCCAGACGTCCTTGTTCTCCTTGAGGAAATGCCTGGCGCCGTCCTCGCCCGTGGCCTGGTTGTCGGCCATCCAGGCCAGCATCCTGTTGACCAGCTCGTTCGGCCAGGTGCGCTGCTTGAGATAGTCGAGCGCCGGACCGGCCTTCTCGGCGAATTTCTGCGTTACGATGGTGTCGACGGCGTCGGCCGGCCATTCGTTCGGCTTGGGGTCGGGGCAGTTGTCGACCTTGTTGCAGCGGTTCCACTCGGCCTCGTCATAGGCGACGCCCGAGGGCAGGCGCACCATGTCGTATTTGCCCAAGAGCGCCGTCGGCTCCCAGTAATAGCCGATCCAGCCCTTGTGCGCCTCGTAGGCGTGGGTGATGGAGCCGTCATGGCCGGCGGCCGAGCCGGTGTCGACATTGGCGAAGCCGGCGGCGTCGGCCTTGTAGGCCTTGTAATACTGGCTCGCCACCACCGTGCCGCCCCAGCCCTGCGGGCCGGAGGACCACGCCGCCTTGGACGGGTCGTCGGAATTGGGGAACAGCTCGGGATGCTTGATCGCGTCGGCGATGGTCTTGATGTCGGGATGCTCGTCGACGATGAATTTCGGCACGTAGATGCCTTGCACGCCGCCCTTCTCGAAGGCCTTGCCGGCGACGATCAGCTTGCCCTCGTCGATGTTCTTCTGGGTGACCGGCGGGCGCAGGCTGTACCAGGCCTCGGGGGCCACGTCGGGCTGGCCCTTCTCGGCCATCGAGGTCAGCGTCGGCACGGTGTCGCCCAGCACGATGGTCGAATCGCAGCCATAGCCGTTCTTGAGGACGAAGTCGTCGACATTGGCCAGCAGTTCGGCCGAGGACCAGTTCATGCTGGCGATGGTCACGGAGCCGCATTCGGCGGCGAAGGCGAGGGAGGTTCCGCCCAGAAGGCCGAACAGGAGGCAGGTCGATGCGAGCAGCTTTTTCATTCCGGTTCCCTTGTGCGTCTTTTATATGCGGCGCGCCCGGAAGCGCGCCGCCTTTTCGTCAGAGCGCGGCTTCGATCTTCTTGGCCGCTTCCGGCGACACCCACTTCTTCCACAGGTCCGGGCTTTCCTTGAGGAAATGCTTGGCCCCTTCCTCGCCGCTGGCCTGGTTGTCGGTCATCCAGGCCATCAGCGCGTTGACGGTCTGGTTCGACCATTCGCGCTTGTTGAGATAGTCCATGACCTCGGGCCCGGCCTTCTCGGAGAAGGGCTTGGCGACCAGCGTGACGACGCGGTCGACCGGCCAGCCGTTGGGCTTGGGATCTGGGCAGTCGGCGACTGTGTTGCAGCGCTTCCACTCGGCGGCGTCGTTCGGATAGCCCGGATCGAGCTTGACCATCTGGTATTTGCCGAGCAGCGCCGTCGGGGCCCAGTAATAGGTGATGAAGCCTTCCTTGCGCTCGTAGCCCTTGGCGATGGCGCCGTCGAGGCCGGCGGCCGAGCCGGTGTCGGTGAGGTTGAAGCCGGCCTTCTTGGCGTCGAAGGCCTTGTAGAGCTGGCTGGTCACCACCGTGCCGCCCCAGCCCTGCGGGCCGTTGAAGATGACGCCCTTGCCCTTGTCGTCCGGGTCGGGGAACAGTTCGGGATGCTTGAGCGCGTCGCCGATGGTCTTGATGTCGGGATGCGCGTCGGCGACGTATTTCGGAATCCACCAGCCCTGCACGCCGCCGTCGGACAGCGACTTGGCGGCGGTGACGATCTTGCCCTCGTCGAGGCCGCGCTTGGTCACGTCGGGCACCAGGTCGATCCAAGCCTCGGGGGCGACGTCCGGCTGGCCCTTCTCGGCCATGGAGGTGATGGTGGGCACCGTGTCGCCGATGGTGATGTCGGCTTCGCAGCCATAGCCCGTGTTGAGGATGATCTTGTCGATGTTCGACAACACCTCGGCGCTCTGCCAGTTCATGCTGGCGATGGTGAGGCTGCCGCAGCTCGCGGCCTGCGCCGCGGAGGCGGCGCCGAGAAGCCCGAAGGCCAGGCAGGTGGATGCAAGAAATGTCTTCATTGTGGTTCCCTCGGTTGGCGCGGCGTTATCATCGGACGGGCGGGCGCCGCGCGGACCCGCCCGACCTTATCAAAAGGCGTCTCCCATCCTTGTCGCTTTTGCGACCGCTGCGGCCAGTCCTTGCGAAACCGCGGCGTCGAAACCGGCCGCCCGCATGGTCTCGATGGCCGCGGCCGTGGTGCCGCGATAGTCGACGAAGGCCTTCACCGTCTCCGCCGGATCGGGATCGTTGAGCTCGACGAGCCGCCCGGTACCGGCCAGCACCGTGTTGACCGCCCGCCGGGCCACGTCGCGCGGCAGGCCGCGCGCGATCGCGTCGTCCATCATGGCCTGCGCCAACAGCGCCGGAAAGGCGGGGCCGGAGCCGGTGAGGCCGGTGAGATAGTCGATCTCCGCCTCGCCGCCCACCTCGTCCTCGACGCCGCAGGCGGCGAAAAGGGCGCGGACAAGCGCGCGGTCTTCTGCGGTGACGGCGGGAGAGGCGGTCCAGGGCGTGAAGGATTTGCGCGCCTCGGCCGCGGCGTTGGGCAGGGCGCGCACGACGCGCGCGGTCCCGTGGCGCTCAGCGATGCGGTCGAGCCGCACGCCGGCCATGACGGAGACGACGAGCCTGCCCTCGGCGTCGAATTCCGCCGCCGGCCAGTCCTCCGGCCGCACCGAAAGCAGGATCACGTCGGAGCGCGCGGCGAGCCCCGCGTTGTCGTTTGTCCAGAAGGCGCCGGGAAAGCGGTCGGGCTTTTTGCTGCGATAGGAGAGCGCCAGGTCCTCGGGGCGCACCACGCCCGCCTCCAGCAGCGCGCCCGCCACCGCGCCGCCCAGCCAGCCCGCGCCGCCGACGACGCCGATGCGCGCCGCCATCAGGCCGGCTCCGGTCTGTAGCCGTGGCGGGCGAA
Source organism: Hyphomicrobiales bacterium (assembly GCA_900465915.1). GTDB lineage: Bacteria > Pseudomonadota > Alphaproteobacteria > Rhizobiales > Rhizobiaceae > Brucella. The sequence continues at coordinate 15,487 of UBKJ01000016.1, read as the reverse complement.
GAAGCGGTCCAGCTCCCGCTGCTGCGGCGCCTGGCCGGTATAGATGGCGATATATTCCGGGATACGCTTCATTCTCAACGCCAGATCCTCGTTCGCCTGCATGGAGATATAGCCGATCTGCACCAGATAGGTGGTGCGCGCGCGCACGTCCGCCGGCCCCTCGCCGTAGCCGAACCGCATGAACATGCGGCCCAGCGCCTCTATCCGCGCCTGGTCGGCGGCCCGCACTTCCGCCAGGATGTCCGGCGATTGCAAGCCCCAGCTTCGCACCGCGAATTCGAACTGCGAGTCGAACAGCTCCTTGTTCAGCCAGCAGTCGAACACGTTCAGCATGGCCTCGGCGACGGATTCCGCATAGGCCTCCGATTGTCGCACTATGCCGCCGGTGTTCTTGTCGCGCCAGCGCGCCACCAGCGCGGCCAATAGCTCCTCCCGGTCCTTGAAGAACCAGTAGAAGCTGGTCCGCGACAGGTTGAGCTTCTTGGCCAGCGGCAGGATCTTCACCGAATCCACCCCGGATTCGAGCAAGGAATCGTAGGCCGCCTCCAGCCAAGCCTCCTGCGATCCGCGCCAGCCCGTGTCGTTCACCACCTGATCCATGCCTGAAATCCTAACAAACGGCCCCACGGGCCACAACCAAAATGTACACTCATGTCAACGCCCTGAACGCGGCTGATTGTCTCACTTGACACTAGTGTACAATCTTCATAGCGTCTCGCCGAAGCTTTATTACCGGAGCCGGCGCATGTCGAACGATCCTCTCCTTCAGCCCTACAAGCTCAAGCACCTGACGCTGCGCAACCGCATCATCGTCACCTCGCACGAGCCGGCCTATCCCGAGGACGGCATGCCCAAGGGCCGCTACCGCGCCTATACGGTGGAGCGCGCCAGGGGCGGCGTGGCGATGACGATGACGGCCGGCTCGGCGGCGGTGTCGAAGGACAGCCCGCCGGTGTTCAACAACCTCCTCGCCTACAAGGACGAGATCGTGCCCTGGCTGCGCGAGATGACCGACGCCGTGCACGAGCAGGGCGCGGCGATCATGATCCAGCTCACGCATCTGGGCCGCCGCACGCGCTGGGACAAGGGCGACTGGCTGCCGGTGGTGGCGCCCTCGCACCGGCAGGAGCCGGCGCACCGCGCCTTCCCCAAGAAGATCGAGGACTGGGACATCGCGCGCATCGTCAAGGACTTCGCCGACGCCGCCGAGCGCATGAAGGCCGGCGGCATGGACGGGGTGGAGCTCGAGGCCTACGGCCATCTCATCGACCAGTTCGTCTCGCCGCTGACCAACCAGCTCGACGCGCCCTATGGCGGCTCGCTCGACAACCGCCTGCGCTTCTGCTTCGACGTGTTCCGCGCCATGCGCGAGCGGGTGGGGGACGATTTCATCCTCGGCGTCCGCTACACCGCCGACGAGCGCCTGCCGGGCGGCGTGGCCAAGGCGGAAGGGCTCGAAATCTCCAGGCGGCTCAAGGAAAGCGGCCTCATCGATTATCTCAACGTCATCCGCGGCCATATCGACACCGATCCGGGCCTCACCGACGTCATCCCCATCCAGGGCATGGCCAGCGCGCCGCATCTCGACTTCGCCGGCGAGATCCGCGCCGCGACCGATTTTCCCACCTTCCACGCCGCCAAGATCCAGGACGTCGCCACCGCCCGCCACGCCATCGCCTCGGGCAAGGTCGACATGATCGGCATGACCCGCGCCCACATGACCGACCCGCATATCGTGCGCAAGATCATGGAGAAGCGCGAGGACGACATCCGCCCCTGCGTGGGCGCCAATTACTGCCTCGACCGCATCTACCAGGGCGGGCTCGCCTTCTGCATCCACAACGCCGCCACCGGCCGCGAGGAGACGATGCCGCACAAGATCGAGAAGGCGGCCGCGCGCAAGAAGGTGGTGATCGTCGGCGCCGGCCCGGCCGGGCTGGAGGCGGCGCGCGTCGCCGCCGAGCGCGGCCACGAGGTGGTGGTGTTCGAGGCCGCGGCGCAGCCCGGCGGCCAGATCCGCCTGACAGCCCAGAGCCCGCGCCGCAGGGAGATGATCGGCATCGTCGACTGGCGCATGAGCCAGTGCGAGAAGCTCGGCGTCGTCTTCCGCTTCAACACCTGGGCGGAGGCCGACACGGTGGAGGCGGAGAACCCCGACGTGGTCATCGTCGCCACCGGCGGCCTGCCGCATACGGAGGTTCTGGGCGAGGGCAACGAGCTGGTCGTGTCGTCCTGGGACATCATCTCCGGCGACGTCAAGCCGGGCGCCAACGTGCTGGTCTTCGACGACGCCGGCGACCATGCCGGCCTGCAGGCGGCGGAGATCGTCGCCGAGGCCGGCGGCAAGGTCGAGATCATGACGCCGGACCGCGCCTTCGCGCCGGAGGTGATGGCGATGAACCTCGTGCCCTATATGCGTTCGCTGCAGAAGCGCGACGCGACCTTCACGGTGACGTTCCGGCTGGAGGCGGCCGAACGGAGCGGCAACCAGATCGTCGCGCATGTCGGCAGCGATTACGGCGGCGTCCACAAGACGCGCACGGTGGATCAGATCGTCGTCAATCATGGGACCATCCCGCTGGACGAACTCTATTTCGAGCTGAAGCCGAAGTCAAAGAACCTGGGCGAGGTGTCCTATGACGAACTTCTGGGCGGGCGTCCGCAGACGGTGGAGCGCAACCCGGACGGGCGCTACCAGCTGTTCCGCATCGGCGACGCGGTGGCCGCCCGCAACACCCACGCCGCCATCTATGACGGGTTGCGGCTGGCCAAGGACATTTAGGCGTTGACGGGCCGCCCGCCGGCCCGTTTTCTTTCGGGGACCTTATTCTTTTCGGGAGAAGAAAAATGACCGCACGCAGCCGCGATCTTCAGGAGCTGATCGATCTTTCCCACGCCGGTTTCGACGCGGCGGTGACGGAGCCGGCGTCGCGCCGCTCCATCGACGCGATCTTCGCGGCGCTGAAAAAGCCGGCGGCCGAGCGGGCGGGCGAGGGGACGCGTCTGCCGGTCTGCGACCATCTGGGGCCGGCGCTCGACATCGCAGGCCGGACCCGGCCCGATCTCAAGCCGCTGGCGGAGGCTTTCCGCGCCGTGGCTCCCCGGCTCGACTGGGGACGGCGGGCGACCTGGGACGACACCGCCAGCGCCAATTTCCCCGACGGGCACGCCAATGCGATGATCGCCGGCCCGCGCGGGCTGGAGCACCGCACCGACGCCTGGCTCGGCGTGTCGCTGCTCGCGCCCAACGTCCGCTATCCCGACCACACCCACGCGCCGGAGGAGACCTATCTCGTCCTTTGCGAGAGCGAATTTCGCCACGGCGACAGCGACTGGTTCGTTCCCGGCGTCGGCGGTTCGTTCTATAATGTCCCCAATATCCGTCACGCCATGCGGTCGCTCGACGCTCCGCTTTTCGCGTTCTGGGCGCTGCTGCCGGCCTGAAGCATTTCCAGCAAAAGTGCGAAGCGGTTTTGCGTTCGGAAATGCGCAAACGCTCTAGCCGGCCAATCAGGAGGAGAAGCACATGACCAGAATAGCGATACATCCCGCCGTCGATTCCGGTTTCCGGGCCGCCGATGCGGGCTTTTCCGGCGGGACGCTCGTCTGCGCCTGCACGGACCGTCCGGTGAAGGTGCGGGTGAAGGGCGACATCGCCCACAACCACGCCTGCGGCTGCACCAAATGCTGGAAGCCGGAAGGCGCGGCGTTCTCCATCGTCGCGGTCGCGCCGACGGAGAATGTCGAGGTGGTGGAGAACGGCGACAAGCTCGCCGTGGTCGACGCCGCCGCGCTAATCCGGTGCCACGCCTGCAAGGCCTGCGGCGTGCACATGTACGGCCCGGTCGAGCGCGAGCATCCGTTCCGCGGCCTGTCCTTCGTGCATCCCGAGCGCTTCGAGGAACAGGGCTGGGAGAAGCCGGGCTTCGCCGCCTTCGTGTCGTCGATCATCGAAAGCGGCTACGATCCGGGCAAAATGGACGGCGTGCGCGACCGCCTGCGCGAGCTGGACCTGGAACCCTACGACTGCCTCAACCCGCCGCTGATGGACTACATCGCCACCTGGACGGCGAAAAAGAACGGCGTCCTCGCCGCCTGAAACAGGGCCCGGCCAAAAGGCCGGGCCTCTCCGCGCCCGCCCGCACCGCCGGTTGGCTGGGGCGGCGTTGGCCTATTGTTTTTAAGGCGCGTATCTGAATCTACGCCTCCGCATGGGAGGCGACCTGCGCGTAGCCCCATTCGAGCACGAGGTCGCGGTTTCAAACCACGCCTCCGCGTAGGAGGCGACTCATCGGCCGCACGAAGGCGGTGTTGCGGGGCTCGTTTCAAACCACGCCTCCGGGTAGGAGGCGACCCCCGGAACAGTTTTGCCGCTGGCTGGAGGCGATGTTTCAAACCACGCCTCCGCGTAGGAGGCAACTCAATCGCGCCGCGATCCGCATAGGCGTTGGTGATGTTTCAAACCACGCCTCCGTGCAGGAAACGACCCTTTTGACTATATCACAGTCCGCCACCCACTCCACCTCTCCGCGCCCGTTCGTCGAACGGGCGCGTCCGGCGTCCGCCTAGTCGGCGGTCCAGCCGCCGTCGAGCATCAGGGAGCTTCCGGTCATCAGGGACGAGCAGTCGGCGGCGAGGAAAAGGGCGGCCCCCGTCACGTCCTCGACCGTCCCGAGGCGGCCGAGCTTGATTTTCGACAGCACCGAGGCCCGGAACGCTGCGTCCTGGAAGAAGGGCTGCGTCATCGGCGTCTCGATGAAGGTGGGGCAGAGCGTGTTGACGCGGATGCGGTGCGGCCCCAGCTCGATCGCCAGCGCGCGGGTAAAACCCTCGATCGCCCATTTCGAGGCGCAATAGATGGTGCGGCCGGCGGCGCCGACATGGCCCATCTGAGACGACATGTTGATGATGGAGCCGCCGCGGCCGGCGGCGATCATGCCGCGGGCGGCCTCGCGGGCGGCGAAGACGGCGGCGCGGACGTTGAGGCCCATCACCGCGTCGTAGTCCTCCTCGGTCACGTCGAGAAGCGGCTTGGGGCGGTTGGTCCCCGCATTGTTGACGAAGACGTCGAAGGCGGCGCCGGCCAGCGCCTGCGACAGCGCCGCGACGTCGGTGACGTCGACCGCCAGCGCCTCGGCATCGAGGCCGGCGGCGCGAAGGGCCGAGGCTTCCGCCTCGATCTCGTCCCGCGTGCGCGCGCACAGCGTCACGCGCGCGCCGGCCGCCGCATAGGTCCGGGCGATGGCGAGGCCGATGCCCCGCCCCGCGCCGGTGACCAGCGCCCGCTTGCCGTCGAGGCGGAAGTCGGGGAGGGCGGGCGTCATTCCGCCGCCGCCCCGTAGGGCACGTTGCGGCCGCCATAGCGGCGGACGCGGATGTTGCACTGCTCGGCGTGGCCGACGAAACCCTCCAGCATGCACAGCCGCGATCCGTAGGCGCCGATCATGGCCGCCGCCTCGTCGGTGAGGATCTTCTGGTAGCTGTGCGTCTTGAGGAACTTGCCCACCCACAGCCCGCCGGTGTAGCGGCCGGCCTTCTTGGTCGGCAGCGTATGGTTGGTGCCGATCACCTTGTCGCCGTTCGCCACATTGGTGCGCGGGCCGAGGAACAGCGCGCCGTAGCTGCGCATGTTGTCGAGATACCAGTCGTCGCGGTCGGTCATGACCTGGACATGCTCGCTGGCGATGTCGTTGGCCACCGCCAGCATCTCCTCATGCGTGTCGCACAGGATCACCTCGCCGTAATCCTCCCAGCTCTTGCGCGCCGTCTCGGCGGTGGGAAGGATGGCGAGCAGGCGTTCGATCTCGTCCAGCACGCCTTCCGCCAGCCTGCGGCTGTTGGTGACCAGCACCGCCGGCGAATTGTAGCCGTGCTCGGCCTGGCCGAGCAGGTCGGTGGCGCAAAGCTCGGCGTCGACCGTGTCGTCGGCGATCACCATGGTCTCGGTGGGGCCGGCGAAGAGGTCGATGCCGACGCGGCCGTAAAGCTGGCGCTTGGCCTCGGCGACGAAGGCGTTGCCCGGCCCGACCAGCATGTCGACGGGCTTGAGCGTCTCGGTGCCGAGCGCCATGGCGCCGATCGCCTGCACGCCGCCCATGACGAAGATCTCGTGCGCGCCGCCCAGCTTCATCGCGGCGATGACGGCCGGGTTGGGCTCGCCCTTGAAGGGCGGGGTGGCGGCGACGATGCGCGGCACGCCGGCGACGGCGGCGGTCAGCACCGACATATGCGCCGAGGCCACCATCGGGAACTTGCCGCCCGGCACGTAGCAGCCGACCGACTGCACCGGGATGTTGCGATGGCCCAGCACGACGCCCGGCAGTGTCTCGATCTCGATGTCCTTCATCGAATCCCGCTGCGCCTGGGCGAAATTGCGCACCTGCGCCTGGGCGAACTTGATGTCCTCCATGTCGCGCGCCGAGACGCGCGCCATCAGCGCCTCGATCTCGCTGTCCGAAAGCCGGAAGGACGGCGGCGAATATCTGTCGAATTTCTCCGAAAGCGCGCGCACCGCCGCGTCGCCGCGGGCCTCGATGTCTTTCAGGATCGCCTCGACAGCCCCCCGCACCTTGGCGTCGTCTTCGGATCGCGCATCTTCGGGCTTGCCGCGCTTCAGGTAAGTTATGGACATGTCAAATCTTCCTTGGTCAATGACTGGATGAGGGGCCCCGGCGGGTCAATTCCCGTCGGGCAGGTTTTTCTTGAAGGCGGCCAGCCGGGCGAGCGTCGCGTCGCGCCAGGCGCGCCGGTCGGCGAGCTTGTCCGCCGGCAGCCGGGCGCGGCGCTCGGCGGCGGCCTTGCGGATGACCTCGTCCGGCCACGGCCCCGGCGGCGGCAGCCGCACCATGCCGGCGTAGAGGCCGCGCAGGCGGGCGGCGTAGTCCTCGATGCCGCCGGGCGCGTTGAGGTCGATGGTCTCGAACGGGCCCATGAAGGACCAGCGCAGGCCGAGCCCGTGCGCGATGGTGGCGTCGATGTCCTCGAGGCTCGCCACGCCGTCGCGATAGAGCGCCCAGGCCTCGTTGAGCAGCACCCCCTGCAGGCGGTTGAGCACGAAGCCTTCGATCTCGCGCGTGAGCCGCACGGGCACCTGCCCGGCCTTCTGCATCAGCGCGGCGGCGGCCTCGACCGCGGCAGGCTCCGTCCAGGGCGCGGGGACCAGCTCGACCACCGGCGCGAGATGCGGCGGATTGACCGGATGGGCGATGAGGAAGCGGGCGCGGTTGGCGCAGCCGGCGGTGAATTGCGACGCGGGAATGCCCGAGGAGGACGAGCCGACGATGGCCCGCGGGTGCATCAGCGCGTCGATGGCGAGGCAGACCTCGGTCTTGGCCGCCACGGTCTCGAACACCGATTCCTGCACGTAGAAGGCGCCCTCCAGCGCCGCCGCGAGCGTGTCGTGCACCGAGATGCGCGCCAGCGCCGCGTCGGGATCTTCGACGAGGCCGTTGCGGGCGAGTTCGTCGAGGCTGTCGCGCGCCCAGCCGGGGACGCGCGCCCGGATCTCCGCCGAGGGATCGTAGACCCGCACGCGATAGCCGCCGCGCGCGAAGACCAGTGACCAGCCCGACCCGACCAGGCCGGCGCCGACGATCGCTACCGTATCCTGTTCCAAGTTACGCCACCTTCGAGGTTTCGCCGTCGGCGAGGCAGATTTCGGTGATGCGCAGGCCCTCGCCGCTGATGCGCGAGGGGAAGGCGTCGCGCAGGCGCTCCTCGTGGATGGGGATGACGCGCCGGGCCTCGTAGCCGACCTGGGCCATCATCGCCTCGGTGGCCAGCACCAGGTTGGCCTGGCTGCCGACGGCGAGGCCGACGGGCGTGTACATCTCCTCCACGTCGACGGCGGCGCCGGAGGAGCGCAGGTTGTCGAATTGGTAGACGAGGTCGCCGGCCAAGACCCAGCTGTCGGCGGACCGCTTCTCGCCGTCGTTGCGGACATGGACCCACATCGAGCCCCAGGTGTGGCTGTCGGGGGCGGCGTGCAGGTCGATCCCCGGCAGCGCGTCCTCCAGCGAGCCGTCCACGGTGACGAGGCGCTTCTGGCGGGCGAGGTCGGCGCCGCGCACGATGTCGCCCGGATCGACCGCGATCATCATCCAGCGCAGGCGGTCGGGCAGCGACATGGCCCAGACCCATTTGGAGATCTCGCGCTCCTGGATGTAGAAGCGGGCGTTGGGGAAATCCTCGACATTGCCGAAATGGTCGAAATGCGCGTGGGTGATGAAGCAGGTGTCGACGTCCTCCGGCGCGATGCCCACCTCGGCCAGCACCGTCTTCGGCGCGCGCCAGTTCTCGACGCCGAAACGCTCGCCCAGCGTCGCGCCATAGGCCTTGTGGTTGTAGCCCACGTCGACCATGGCCGTGCGGCCCTTGCCCTTGATGACGACGTAGCAATAGGGAAGCTTCACATAGCCCTGGTTATGGGCGCCGTAGAGGACGCCGCTCTTGTGATATTTGCTGACATAGGAATATTCGAGCACCCAGATGGAATAATCGGCCATGGTCTTCCTCCCGTTTCGTTTCGATAAGTTCAATGCATGCAGGAACAGCAGGCGTTGGCGAAATCCACCATCTGCAGGCCGGCGCGGTCGGCGCTGGCTGCGGAAAGATGGGCGTAGGCCCGCTTGATCATCAGGTCCGCCTCGTCGGCGCGGCTCTCGTCGAAGGCCTCGGAGAACGTTCCCATCACGAGGCCGCAAAAATGCCGGCAGGCGTCGAGCTGGCGCCGGTGCCGGGCGGCGGCGGCCGGCGCGTCGAGGGCCGCGAGCCGCTCCCCGGCCTCGCGCCAGCGGGCGCGGCAGGCGTCCAGTTCGGCGAGGCCGGCGACCTCGCGGCTGGCGGTCAGCCGCAGCAGGATCGACAGGCCGGCCAGTTGCCCCACGACGCGCCGGAGGTCGTCGTAGATCGGCCGGCAGTCGGCGGCGTAGCGCGCCAGCGCGTCGTCGCCGAGCGTGCGCGCCAGCTCGGCCGGGTCGGCGACGGCCTCCGGCTCGGGGCCGTCGAAGGACATCGAGCAGGACGGCTTGTGGCCGCTCGCCAGACGCATGAAAAGCCGCTTGTCGCCCATCAGTTCCTCCTTTCGCCGCGCCGGTCGGCGACGGTTCCGCGTTTGACCAGCGGGCCGGGCGCGGCGCGCAGGATGCGCTGGTCCACATGGGCTTCCGTCGCCAGCCGCCGCGCCAGCGACACGGTCGCCGCCATCATCTCGTCGAGCGGCTGGGCCACCGTGGTCAGGCGGTGCGACGGCCAGCCGGCCATGGCGATGTTGTCGTAGCCGATCACCGACAGGTCCTCGGGCACCTTCAGGCCCAGCCCCTCCTGCACGCCTTCGATGAAGCCGATCGCCACGATGTCGTTGGCGCAGAGCACGCCGTCGGGCCGGCGCGGCAGCGCGCCGAGCAAAAGGCCCGAATTGTAGCCCGCCTCGTAGGAGAAGCGCCCCGCCTCGATGATCTGCGGCGTCGGCAGCCCCAGCTCCATCGCGCGTTCGCAAAAACCGCGCCGCCGCTCGACATTGGTCGAGGCGCCCGGAAAGGCCGACACGTAGAGCAGGTCGCGATGGCCCAGCTCGACCAGGTGCTCGGCCGCCAGCCGGCCGCCGGCCACGTTGTCGCAGGAGACGCCGAAGCCGAGCCCGTCGGCCGAAAGGCGGTTGAAGAAGATGACCGGCGCGCCCGCCGCCTCGCATTTCTCCCGCGCATGCGATTCGAGATTGGTGGCGAGCACGATCATCAGGTCCGGCTGGTAGGTCAGCAGAAGCTCCACCGCCTCGTCGATCCGGTCCGGCTGGTCGGCCGCCGCCAGCATCACGTTCATGCCGGACTGCTGGAGAAGCGTCGTCAATTGCGACATGACCTCGGGATAGAAGGGGTTGGTCAGGTCCGACACGACCATCCCCACGATATGGGTCTTCTTGGTGATCAGGCTCTGCGCGAAGGGATTGGGCCGGTATCCGATCTCCTGCGCCCGCTCGAGGACGACCTTGCGCGTCTTGTCGGCGATGACCGCCTCCGGGTAGAAGGCGCGCGAGACGGTGGACACGGACATGCCCAGGTCCCTGGCCAGGTCCTTCACGGTCACGCGGTTGCGGGTCGTCTTGTCTTTGCGGTTCACGGATTGTCCAATCTTTCAAATGACAGTTCAGAGCTCAGAAGATTCACCGTCCGCCTGTCATTTTCAACCGGCTCCCGAGCCGCCGCCCGCCCGCTTGCGCGAAAGCGGGCGGCGCGGGCGCTCGCCTCAGGGCTGCACCGTCGCCTCCACCTTGGTCAGCTTGTAGTGATCGGCCGGGGCCTCGCAATTGTCGCAGTTGATTCCCGGTTCGGCGCCGGCCTTGCGCACCTCGGCCGGCAGCGGCTGGATCGTGGCGCCGGGGACCGGCGTGCCGTTCAGCGCCGATTCGACGTTGACCTCGGGCAGAAGCTCGGCGTTCAGCACTTCCGAGACGAAGGAGGTCGGCACGCGGCTGGCCGGGAACACGTTGCAGCCGTTCTCGTAGCGGTCGCCCTCGCAGACCTTGACGGCGTCGGCGGGCACCCAGGGCAGCGGATATTCGATGCTCATCGGCTCCAGCTTGCGCTTGCCGGTCAGGATCTCCATCGCCAGCTTGAAGGCGTAGCCCGCCTGCGCCGGCGGCGAGCCGGCCGAGACGCCCTTGAGGCCCTTTTCCTGCATCTTGGGGTCGGCCAGCGCCAGGCGGAAGCCGGCCGAGTTCTCGCCCGTCAGCGGCGTCAGGCGGCCGCCGGCGTCGAGCATGGCCTGGATGACGCCGTATTCGCCGGCCTGCGCCCAGACGCCGTCGACGTCGGGATGGGCGGCGAGCGCCTTGGCGGTCTCCTGCTGGGTCGTGCGGTCGTCCCAATAGGAGTAATATTCGGCCACCACCTGGATGCCCGGATATTTCTTGAACACGCTCATCGCGCCGTCGGTGTGGCGCTGGTCGACCGAATTGCCCGGCACGCCGCGCGACAGGAAGATCTTGCCCTTGCCGCCCAGCGCGTTGACGAGCGCCTGCGCGGTGTTCTCGCCGAAGCCCGACGACAGGTAGCTGACATTGTAGGCGCAGCTCTCCGTCACCGTGGCGTCGTACATGAAGAACAGCACGCCCTCCTCGCAGCCGCGCTTGATGGTGCGGTTGAGCGCCGTCGAGGAGATGGGGAAGCTGATGATGGCGTCGGCGCCGTCGTCGATCATGCTTTCATAGGCCGAGATCTGCGCCTGCGGATCGGTGCCGGAGATGACCTCCTTCAGCTCGACCTGCTTGTCGTAGGGCGCGGTCTTGGCCAGCGCCTTGACGATGTTGGCGGCCTCCGACTGCCAGGCGTTGCCCGAATAGGACAGGCTCAGATAGACCTTGTACTTGTCCTTGGCGTCCGCCTGGCCCGACAGGCCCAGCGCGGCGGCCGCGACGGCCGCCATCAGGGCCGAAGTCCTCATCCATTTCTTGGTCATGACATTCCTCCTCCTTGGATTTGTCTAGGATTGTTTCGGCCGGCTTCAGCGAAACAGGCCGCGCAGTTTCTGGAAAAGCTCCTCGCGCAGCAGAAGCAGCGCGACGAGCACGATCGATCCCTCGATGATCGTTCGAAGGCCGAATTCGAGGCCGAGCGCGGAGATGATGGTGCCCAGCGTGGTCAGCAGGATCGCCCCGCCCACCGTGCCGAGGAAGGTTCCGCGCCCGCCGAGGATGGACGAGCCGCCGATGACGACCGAGGCGATCGAGGGCAGCAGGTAGTCGTCGCCCATGCGCAGCGTGGCGCCGTTGGAATAGCCGACCAGGGCGACGCCGACGAAGCCGGCGCAGACGGCGCTGACCACATAGGGCAGGATCTGCACCGCCGTCACCGGCACGCCGGCGATGCGCGCCGCCTGCTCGTTGGTGCCCACCGCGTAGATGTAGCGGCCGATGACCGAGCGGCTCTGGAAGAGCCAGCCCAGCACGACGAAGCCGAGGAGCACGAGGATCGGCGCCGGCATGCCGAGCACGCGGCTCTTCATCAGGATCAGCGCCGCCTCCGGCGCCGAGCCGCGCGGCGTGCCGCTGGTGTAGCCCAGAAGCGCCGAGGCGACGATGATCGACATCGCCATGGTCATGATGAAGGGCGGCACCCGCAGCCAGACCACGCCGATCGCCGAGGCGAGGCCGACCGCGCCGCAAACGCCGACGACCAGGAGCGGCAGCAGCCAGTTTCCGGCCTCGCCGAAGCCGGTCGCGCTGGTGGCCAATATGCCGCCGAGCGTGATCGTGGCCGGCAGCGACAGGTCGAGCCCGCCCGACAGGATGACCAGTCCTTGCCCGAAGGACAGGATGACGAGGAAGAAGCCGAGCACCAGCACGGTCTCGACCTGCGCCCAGGAGCCCAGCGAGGGGCTGACGAAGCGCGCCCCGAACAGGAGCAGCACGCAGAGGATCGCCACGGTGGAGGCGCTGATGGCCTCGCGGCTGATCCTGGCGCTGGCCCGGGCGTCGCCGAGCTGGGCGAAAGGGCTTTCGGCCTGGATGGATTTGCCGTTCATCGATGCGCTCCCTTGCCGATCTGGGCGAGCTGGCTGCTGAAGACCACGGCGACGATCAGGGCGCAGCCCTGGAACACGCCGGTGTAGAAGGAGGACACGCCGCTGGAGAACAGGACCTTCTGCAGCAGCGTCAGCGTGGCCGCGCCCATCACCGAGGCGACGACGCCGCCGCGCCCGCCCGACAGCGAGGTGCCGCCCAGCGCCACCGCCGCGAAGGACAGCATCAGGAGGGGCGCGCCCGAGGTGGGGTTGCCGGTGGCGGTCTGCGCGCTCAGCATGAAGCCCGCGAGCCCATAGGCCGCGCCGGCCAGCACATGGGCGAGGAAGCGCACCCGCACCACGTCGACGCCCGACAGCGCGGCGGCGTTCTCGTCCGCGCCGATGGCGTAGAGCGACAGGCCGAAGCGGGTGCGCCGGATCGCCAGCCAGACGAGGACGGCGAGGCCGACCATCACGCCCGAGACGGGGATCAGCTTCCAGAGCCGGTCGGTCATTTCGTTGGCGATCCAGTCGGCGACCGCGCCGCCGGGGGCCTTGAGGATGACCAGCGCCACGCCCTGGCAGATGATCATGGTCGCGAGCGTCGCGGCGATGGATTGCAGCCGCAGCACCGCCACCAGCCAGCCGTTGACGGCCCCGACCGCCACGCCGATGGCGAGGCAGATCAGGATGGACATGAAGCCCCCCGCCGGCCCCTGCAGCGGATAGACCGCGAGCACCACGTTGCAGATCGAGATGACGCCGGCCACCGACAGGTCGAAGCCGCGGCTGATCACCACCACCGCCTGTCCCGCCGCGGCCAGCGCCAGGGGCGCGGTGTTGTTGATCAGCGCCGCGATGGCCGAGGCGTTGAGCGCGCGCGGCTGCTGGAAGGCGTAGAGCGCGTAGAGCACCGCATAGATGAGGACGATCAGCCACGCGCCGGCCGAGGCGCTTTTCAGGACGCCGGCCCAAGTCCCCCGCGCGCTGCGCGGGGCGGAGGTGTTCGCTTGCGTCATGCTCATGCCCGGTTTTCCTTCGCCTGTTCGGCCTTGTGCCCCAGCATCGCCGCCACCAGCTTCTGCTCGACGATGTCGGCGCCCTCGAAGGTGCGGAAGATGCGGCCGCCATAGACGACCATGCAGCGGTCGGCGAGCTGGACCACTTCCGGCAGCTCCGACGAATAGAACAGCACGCTGCCGCCCGCCGCCGCGAAGGCGCGGATGGCGGCGTAGATCGACTGCTTGGTCCCGACGTCGACGCCGCGGGTGGGGTCGTAGAGAAGCAGCGTGCCCGCGCCGGAGGCCATGGTGCGGGCGATCAGCGCCTTCTGCTGGTTGCCGCCCGACAGGTCGCCGATGGGGAATTTGAGATAGCGCGGGTTCATGTCGACCTTCTCGGCGAAGGGCGCGGCGGCGTCGAACTCGATCCGGGACGAGAGCAGCCCCGCGGCGGAGACGGCGGGCATGATCGGCAGCACGACATTGGTCGCGGCCGACAAGCCGGCCAGGATGCCTTCCGTCTTGCGCTCCTCCGGCAGATAGGCCACGCCGCCGCCGGTCTTGAGCGCGCGGCGGGGGCTGCCGCGTTTCATCGCCGCGCCGTCGAGGCGGATCTGGCCGGAGAGGGGGCGCTCCAGCCCGGCGAGGAGGCGGAACAGGTTGCGCTGGCCCTGGCCCTCCAGCGCCGCCACGCCGAGGACCTCGCCCGGCTTGAGGTCGAAGCTGACGCCGTGCAGCGCATGGCCGCTCAGCTCCGACACGGACAGGCGGGCCGGCGCGTCGTTCTGCGGCCGCTCGGCGCGGGCCTTCGGCGAATGGTCCACCTGCCGCCCGACCATCATCTCGAAGATATCGTCGTCGGAGGCTTCCGACAGGCCGACCGAGGCGATGGAGCGGCCGTTGCGCAGCACGGTGGCCGAGGCGCAGATCTCGCGCACCTCCGCCAGGCGGTGCGAGATATAGAGCACGGCGACGCCGCGCGCCGTGGCCATGCGGATGCGCTCGAACAGCCAGTCCGTCTCGGCCAGCGCCGCGGTCGGCTCGTCCAGGATGAGGATGCGGCCCGCCCTTTCGATGGCGCGGACGATCTCGATGCGCTGGCGCTCGGCCAGCGGCAGGTCGGCGACGGAGGCGAGCGGGTCGATCCGCTCCAGATCGTTGCGGGCGAGGATGTCGGCGGCGCGGTCGTGCACCTCGCCGCCCGCCACCAGCCCCAGGCGTCCGCGCGGCAGGTCGGGCAGCAGCAGGTTCTGCGCCACGGTCAGGTTGGGGACGAGGCTCAGTTCCTGGAAGGCGGTCGCGACGCCGAACCGGCGCGCCTCGAGCAGGGAATGCGGGGCATAGGCGGCGCCGTCCAGCGCCATTTCGCCGGCGTTGGGGGCGACCGCGCCCGCCAGGATGCGCACCAGGGTGGATTTGCCGGCCCCGTTCTCGCCCAGAAGCGCGTGGACCTCGCCGGACGAAAGCGAAATGTCCGCATGGGCGAGCGCGACGGTCGCGCCGTAGGATTTGCCGAGCCCCGCGGCCGTCAGCGCGATGGGCGCGCGAAGTCCTTCGCCCGCAGGGGCGTGGAGCGCTTCTCTGTTCATGTCTTCCTCCCGGTTCCCGTTGGCGTCCTGCTTGTGAGAACGTTCTCTGAGAACGTTCCCAGTTAGGCACGATTGTTTTTTTCGGTCAAGCGGAATCTTGCGTTTGAGAAAGGGGCGGGCGGCGGCGGCAAATCCGCGCCGCCGTCACCGCAACAGGTCGAGGAAGAAATCGGGCGCGCCGAAGCCGCCGGATTTGGACAGCAGCATGACGCCGTCCCAGCGCCCGCCGCGGATGCGCGCCAGCGGAATCCCGGTCTGGACCTGGCCGACGCATTCGAGGAACCGGGCATCCGTCGCCTGCAACACGGCCGACAGGGTGTCGCCGCCGGTGACGAAGACGCCGCCCGCGCGGAGGTCGGCGGCTTCGATTCCAGCGATCTGCGCGGCGAGGCGTTGTCG
>UBKJ01000007.1 GCA_900465915.1 Hyphomicrobiales bacterium | reverse complement strand
ATCGGGGCCAGCGTGCAGTTCTCGAGAATGGTCAGGTGCGGGAACAGGTTGAAGTGCTGGAACACCATGCCGACCTCGCGCCGCACCTCGTCGATCTTCTTGAGATCGTTGGTGAGCTCGATCCCGTCGACGACGATCTTGCCCTTCTGGTGCTCCTCCAGCCGGTTGATGCAGCGGATCATGGTCGACTTGCCCGAGCCCGACGGGCCGGCCACCACGATGCGTTCGCCCTTCATCACTTTCAGGTTGATGTCGCGCAGGACGTGGAAGTCGCCATACCACTTGTGCATGTCGGTGATCTCCACCGCGACCTCGGTCTTGGAGACCTCCATTTTCGAGCGGTCGATCACGGCATCCGTGGATGCGAGACGGTTTGGCTGTGCGCTCATACGGCGAATTCCCTTGTTTTGTCTTTTTATCGCTGGCGGCTCGTATCGAGCCTTCTTTCCATGAATATCGAATATCGCGAGATTGCGAAACAAAAAATCCAAAAAACGAAGCCGGCGAACACCAGTCCCGTCGCGGGCGTCTGTGGAGAAGCCCAGTTGGCGTCGGCGAAGCTCTGCCGCACCACGCCCAGAAGGTCGAACATGCCGATAATGTAGACGAGGCTGGTGTCCTTGAACAGGCCGATGAAGGTGTTGACGATCCCCGGCAGCGCCAGCCGCAGCGCCTGCGGCAGCACGATCAGCCCGGTGCGCTGCCAATAGCTCAGCCCCAGCGCGTCGGCGCCCTCGTACTGGCCGGGCGGGATGGCCTGCAGGCCGCCGCGCACCACCTCCGCCATATAGGCCGAGGCGAACAGCGCCACGCCGATCAGCGCGCGCAGCAATTTGTCGAAGCTCACCCCCGGCGGCAGGAACAAGGGCAGCATGACGCTCGCCATGAACAGCACCGTCACCAGCGGCACGCCGCGCACGATCTCGATGAAGGCGGTGGCGAGCGCCCGGATCACCGGCAGGGACGAGCGCCGCCCGAGCGCCAGAAGCACGCCCAGCGGCAGCGACACGGTCATGCCGACGAAGGACAGGACCAGCGTGACCAGGAGCCCGCCCCAGAGCGGCGTCTCGACGTAAGGCAGGCCGAAGCGGCCGCCGACCAGCAGGAAGAAGGCGACCACCGGAAAGACCAGGAACAGAAGCGCCGCGTTGAGCCCCTTGCGCGGGACCCTCGGGATCATCAGCGGCGCGAGCAGCGCCACGAACAGCGCCGCCAGCAGGTCGATGCGCCAGCGCTGGTCGAGCGGATAGCGGCCATAGACGAACTGGCCGAACTTGGCGTCGACGAAGGCCCAGCAGGCGCCGGACCAGCCCTCGGGCTGCGCGCCGCCCTGCGCCACGGTGAGGCAGGCGACGCGGTCGGCCCCGGTCCACACCGCCTTGGCGAACAGCCATTGCGCCACCGGCGGCGCGATCCAGGCGAGGAACAGGAGCGCCAGCACCGTCATCAGCGAATCGAGCGGCGTGGCGAAGAGATTGTCGCGCAGCCAGCGACCGACCCCGCGCGCGGCGCGCGGCGGGGCCTCGGCCTCGATCATCCGGGCGCGGACATAAGCGGATTCGGAAGCCATGCTCATCGCTCCACCAGCGCCATTCTGGCGTTGAACCAGTTCATCAGGCCGGAGGTGGCGAGGCTGACGGCGAGGTAGATCGCCATCCACAGCGCCACCACCTCCACCGACTGGCCGGTCTGGTTGAGGATGGTGCCGCCGACGGCGACGAGGTCGGGATAGCCGATGGCGATGGCGAGCGAGGAGTTTTTGGTCAGGTTGAGATACTGGCTCGACAGCGGCGGGATGATGACGCGCAGCGCCTGCGGGACGACGACCAGCCGCATGGTCTGGCGCGGGCGCAGGCCCAGCGCATAGGCGGCCTCGGTCTGGCCCGCTCCCACCGCCAGCACGCCGCCGCGCACGATCTCGGCGATGAAGGCGGCGGTGTAGAAGGAGAGCGCCAGATAGAGCGACAGGAATTCCGGCCGCACCTGCGCGCCGCCGCTGAGGTTGAACGTGCCGAGTTTTGGAAAATCGAAGGAAAGCGGAAAGCCGGCGAGGACCAAAGCCGCGACCGGTGGGACGACCACCAAGGCCGCCGCGACCGGCAAGGTCGGGAACGGCCGGCCCGTCGCCCGCCGCAGCCGGCGCGCCCAGAGCGCCAGCAGCACGGCGACTAGCACGCCCACGGCCAAAGCCAGCGCCACCGTCCACGCCCTCTCGCCCCAGACCGGCGCCGGCATGAAGACGCCGCGATTGTTGACATAGGTCCCGAAGGGCAGCGCGATGCTTTCGCGCGCCTGCGGCAGCACCGACAAGACGCCGAAATACCAGAAGAAGATCACCAGCAAGGGCGGGATGTTGCGGAATATCTCGACATAGACCATGCAGATCTTGCGCACCAGCCAGTTGCGCGACAGCCGCCCGACGCCGACCAGGAAGCCGATGACCGAGGCGGTGACCACGCCCAGCACCGCGACGTTGAGCGTGTTGAGAAGCCCCACCAGAACGGCGCGGGCGTAGGTGGAGTCGCTCGAATAGGCGATGGGCGTCGAGGAGATGTCGAAGCCGGCGCGGCCCTTGAGGAAGCCGAAGCCGGAGGCGATGTTGGCGCGCGCCAGATTGGCGACGGTGTTGCCGACCACCCAGTAGAGGAAGGCGACCAGCGCGGCGAAGGCCACGGCCTGCCAGAACAGGCCGCGCAGGCGCGGATCGTTGAGAAGCGGCGCGCCGGCGCGGCGGGCCTTTATGGAAGCAGCCATGGGTTCCCTTACGGCTCCCTGTCGTTCCGGGCTCCGGCTTATGAAGCGGAGGACCGGCGGGACCGGCGCGGCGGCCGGTCCCCGAACGGGGTCAGCGGATCGGCATGCCGTATTGCAGGCCGCCCTTGGTCCATTGCGCGTTGAGGCCGCGCGCGATCTTCAGCGGGCTGCCGGAGCCGAGATTGCGCTCGAAGATCTCGCCGTAATTGCCGACGCTCTTGACGATGTTGACCACCCAGTCGTTGTCGAGGCCGAGGTCGACGCCGATCTTGGCCCCCTCCTCCGCGCCGAGCAGGCGCCGGATCTCGGGATTGTCGGACTTGCGCATCTCCTCGACATTGGCCTTGGTGACGCCCAGCTCCTCGGCGTCGAGCAGCGCGTAATGCACCCAGCGCACCACATGGGCCCATTTGTCGTCGCCCTGGCGCACGGCCGGGCCGAGCGGCTCCTTGGAGATGATCTCGGGCAGCACGACATGATCGTCGGGGTGGGCGAGCGTGAGGCGCAGCGAATAGAGGCTGGACTGGTCGGTGGTGTAGGCGTCGCAGCGGCCGGAATCATAGGCCGCGTTGGCCTCGGTCAGCTTCTCGAACACGACGGGGTTGTATTCCATCTTGTTGGCGCGGAAATAATCGGCGAGGTTCTGCTCGGTCGTGGTGCCGGACTGCACGCAGATCGACGCGCCGGACAGTTGCAGCGCCGAATTGATGCCCGACAGCTTCTTGGCGTTGATCATGAAACCCTGGCCGTCGAAATAATTGACGCCGGCGAAATCGAGTCCCAGCGAGGAATCGCGGCTGACGGTCCAGGTGGTGTTGCGGATGAGGACGTCGACCTCGCCCGATTGCAGCGCAGTGAAGCGCTCCTTGGCGTTGAGCGGCGTGAACTTGACCTTGCTCGGGTCGCCGAACACCGCCGCCGCCACCGCGCGGCAGTAATCGGCGTCGAAGCCCGACCATTCGCCCTTGTCGTTGGGCGCGGCGAAGCCGATGAGGCCGGTGTTGACGCCGCATTGCAGAAAGCCCTTCGCCTTCACGTCGGACAGCGTATCGGCGGAAGCGCCCGTGGCCCACAACGCCGCCGCGCCCAGAATTCCCGTCAAAACAGCTTTTTTCATTCCGCAACCTTCATTCCAGCGCTTTCTCGAAACCGTATCGAAGGCGATATTTCGCCCGCGGTCAAGGCGATAACGCGGAAGGGGCGAAGGCGTTCGCGGCGGGACCCCACGTTTTTGCGGGCGCGCGATCAGGCGCGGGGCAGCGTGCGGCCGGGCTCGACCACGAAAATAATGGCGCGGGCGGCGAGAAAACGGGCCGTCCAGCAGGCGGCGAGCGCGCCGATGGCGAAGCCGGCCACGACGTCGGTGGGGAAATGCGCCCCGGCGGCGAGGCGGCTGTAGGCGAGAGCGAGGCAGGCGAATGCTGTGAGAAGACGCCAGCGCGGCAGGAAAATCCACAGCGAGACGAACAGGACGCCGGCCATCATGGCATGGCCGGAGGGAAAGCTCTGGTGCAGGAAGCCGCCCTGGAAGGGCGTGAAGGAATCGGGGCCGGCCTGGTCGAGCAGCGCCGGCCGCGCCCGGCCGACGACGCGCTTGCCGATCTCGACGGGGATGCTGGCCACGGCGAGCGCGCCCAGCATCAGCGTGGCCCAGCCGTGCAGGCGGACGGGCGTCGCGGTGGCCGCGCCGGAGGTGGCGATCCAGACGAGGCCGGCGAGAGGCCACCAATAGAGGCGGCGGCCGAGATCGGTGACGGCGCGCAGGACCTCCATGACGAGAAGGTCGCTGGACGCTGCGGCGCGGACGATCTGGGCGTCCCAGGGATGCAGGACGAGGAGCAGGACGGGCAGGAGCAGCGCCGCGCCCGTCATCCGCCGCGTCCAGGCCGGGGCCGCGCCGGGCGCCGGGCGGCGCAGGCGGCAAAGCAGCTCGCGGGCGGCGTGAAAGGGCGTGAGGAGAAGGCCGGAGGGCGGCATCGCTTGAACCTTTTTGCTTCGGCGCGCCCTTGCGGCCAAGCGCATGGTTGCATCCGTTTCCCGCGCGCCTTATCGAAGAGGGCGATTTCCGCGCGGCCTGGAATCAAAGTTCCCCGCGCCGCATGCAACACGGTCTGGAGGCGATTTCGTGACCAAAAAGCAGGATCAAACGCCCGGCGTCAACACGCGGCTCGCCCATGACGGCTACGACCCGCGCGACTATCACGGCTTCGTCAATCCGCCGGTGGTGCGCGCCTCGACGGTGCTGTTTCCCGACGCAGGGACCATGGCCAGCCATAATCAGAAATACACCTACGGCACGCGCGGCACGCCCACCTCGGACGCGCTCTGCGCCGCCGTCGACGCGCTGGAGGGCTCGGCGGGCACGGTCTGCGTGCCGTCCGGCCTCGCCGCCGTCACGCTGCCGCTGCTGGCCTTCCTGTCGCCGGGCGACCATGCGCTGCTGGTGGATTCGCTCTACGGGCCGACGCGGCATTTCGCCGACACGATGCTGACGCGGCTGGGCGTCGAGGTCGAATATTACGCGCCGGAGATCGGCGCGGGGATCGCCGGCCTGATGCGGCCGAACACCAAGGTGGTGTTCACCGAATCGCCCGGCTCCAACACGTTCGAGGTGCAGGACATCCCGGCCATCGCCGAGGCCGCGCACGCGGCCGGCGCGATCGTGATGATGGACAACACCTGGGCCACGGCGGTCTATTTCCGGGCGCTGGATTTCGGCGTCGACGTGACCATCCACGCCGCCACCAAATATCCGGCCGGCCATGCCGACATTCTGTTCGGGATGGTTTCGGCCAACGAAAAATGCTGGCCGCGCCTGCTGGAGGCGCACGGCACGCTGGGCCTGTGCGCGGCGGGCGACGACACCTACCAGATCCTGCGCGGGCTGCGCACCATGGGCGTGCGGCTGGAACATCACCGCAAGAGCGCGCTGGAGGTCGCCCGCTGGCTGGAGGCCCATCCCGCCGTCGACCGCGTGCTGCACCCCGCGCTCGAAAGCCATCCGGGCCATGCGCTGTGGAAGCGCGACTTCAAGGGCTCGTCGGGCGTGTTCTCCTTCGTGCTGAAGAGCGGCGGTAGGCGCGAGGCGCACGCCTTCCTCGACGCGCTCCGCATCTTCGGGCTCGGCTATTCCTGGGGCGGCTACGAGAGCCTCGCCGTGCATGTCGACCTCTCCGACCGCACCGTGGCCAAGGGCGACTATAGCGGCCCCGTCATCCGCCTGCAGATCGGCCTCGAGGACGTCGCCGACCTGATCGCCGACCTCGAAGCCGGCTTCGCGGCGCTGCCGTCATGATGATGACCGCCGTCTTCATCGTCCAGGGCGTGATGGCGATCGGCCTCGCGGCCCTCGCCATCGCCGTCATCCTGCGGCATCGGCGGTGAGAGCGCTTTTTATCGATGGCCGGGAAAAGGCGCTTGCTTTATAACGGTCGATTATCTAGAGCATTTTGCAGCCGGACGGAAAGGTTCGGCGTCGCATAAATGCGGCGGAAACAAAGAGATAGAGCGCCGGTCCGAGTCCTTCGGATCGAAAAGCGCCCTAGCGACGCCGGTGTCCGGAGCGTAGCGCAGCCTGGTAGCGCACCTGATTTGGGATCAGGGGGTCGGAGGTTCGAATCCTCTCGCTCCGACCATTTTCCTCAATAAAATCAACTTGTTGTGAATGCGCCTCGCCGGATTGCGCGAGATCGTGCGAGATTTCGGATCGCATGGCGGCGAATCCCGCGCCGGAGATCGGGAATCCGGCGCATGGCGCGCCCCTTTATCGCGTTGACATGCCCTAACGCCTCCACTATTCCGTTGAGGAAATCTGGCGCTTGCGGGCGTCGAAACCTAGGATCAGGGTTCTACAAATGGTTGCGCGAATCTATCGTCCGGCGAAGACGGCCATGCAGTCGGGCAAGGCCAAGACAGACCAGTGGCTGCTGGAATACGAACCGGAAAGCCCCCGGAACGTCGAGCCGCTGATGGGCTACACCTCCTCGCGGGACATGAAAAGCCAGATCCGCCTGTTCTTCGACAGCCAGGAAGACGCGGTCGCCTACGCCACCCGCAACGGCATCGCCTATCGCGTGGTGGAGCCGCACGATCCGAAGCGCCGCAAGGTGTCCTATTCGGACAATTTCCGCTTCGACCGTCCCCAGCCCTGGACGCATTAAGGGCCAGCTTCGCCGCTCCATGGGGCTCGGGACCTTCGCACCCGCCCCGCATGGCATGGTCCCGTAGCTCAGTTGGATAGAGCACCGGCCTTCTAAGCCGATGGTCGCAGGTTCGAATCCTGCCGGGATCGCCAGTTTATCCTAGGGCTTGTATTTCACCTCGACGAATTTTTCGCGCAGCACGATCCACCGGCACAGACGCCCGGTCCTTTCGAACAGGCGGGCGAATTCGCGCCATGCTTTCGCCAGGCCCCTGCGCTTCCGGTTGGCGCCTTCGAAATAGCTGATGTGGTCGATCTGGGACACGAGCATGTCCCGATGCGTTTCCGTGTTCATGTCGTCCTGAATGGCGATCGCGGGCGACATCTGGTAGACGACGAGCTCGGGGAACAATCCGGCGTCGGGATTGAAGAAGGTGTGATCCGCCGGCCAGTCGAAGAAGTTCGGAAATCGGCGGATTTTTCGCGCGGCTTCCCTGGAGACGATATAGGCCGCGCAGCCGTAATGCAGGCTCAGCATCCGGAAAAGACGATATTTCCTGTCCAGGCGCGGGCCGGCCCGCAGCCGGACCCTTTGCAGATAGGTCTCGATCTTCACGATGTCCGCGTCCTGCGGAATCCAGTCGGCGGCGGTCAGAAATTTTCGGGCGGAGGCGGAAAAGTGGACGTCGTCCTCCAAAACCAGCGCATAAGCGTCGTCGCCCTCGGCGATGGCCTCGATGCATTTGTAATGCGACAGCGCGCAGGCGTATTCGGTCGGCCGCAGGGTGCGGTCGATGGTTTTGGACAGGCCGAGCGCCTGCATCTCATCGATGGACAAGGCCTTGCCGTCGATCGCGGCGACGCGCTCGAAAGGCAGGCCGAGATTTCCCAGCAGCGTCTCCATGCGCGCCAGGCGCTCCTGCGCGCGGTCCAGGTTGATGAGGTAGCACTTCATGACAGGCTTCGATTTTCCTCATGAATGGGGAGCCGTCGAATCGACGGCCTTTTCGCGCATTATCGCCCGAGCGTGGCCAAAATGGGTGGGAGAGTTTCGGAAATCGCCCTGTCCAACCGGCGGAAATAGGACGGAAACGCCTCTTACACATGGAAAGCCGGCCCTGCCCGGCGCTTGAAGCGCGCTGTCAAACGCCCGCGCCTTGCCCCGACGTGAAAATCCGGCCCGCCGCAAATTCCAATCCAAGTCGGTTACAAATGCGTCAACGCCGGTTCTCGCCCGGGCAATGCCGCGCGCGGGACGAAAGGCGCATGAGTATAAAACCGATCATGAAAAGCAAAACTCAAGCAACGCGCCGCTGTTCCATTTTGGAAATCCCATGCTCTGCACTGGGCGTTTCCGGGACTGTCGCGTTCATCGCCGCAACCTGACCGTGCGACAGGGCAAGCCGGGAAATCGACTTAAAACTTCTCAAACCCTACAAAAACAGTCATATTACTTCGCAGCTAAATTAAAAATGCATACATTAGTAAAATAGAATTTGTTGCAGATATGTTACAGACTCCCCGCGGCGCAATCTATAAGAGTAGAGGCACAATAAAACCGTGGAGCTTGGACAATGAAAATCGTCACCGCCAGCGCGATTGCGCTTCTTCTCGCCTCGTCCGCCGCTTACGCGGCCGACGCCGTCGTCTCCGAGCCGACCCCGCCGGTCGCGCCCGACACCTTCTCCTGGACCGGCGGCTATATCGGCGTCAACGCCGGCTATGCCGGCGGCTCGTTCAAGTACAATGCTTCGGAAGAGCGCATCGGCGACATCGCCTCGGCCAAGATCACGTCCAGCGGCTTCGTCGGCGGCGTGCAGGTCGGCTATAACTGGCAGTTCGACAACCGCATGGTGATCGGCGCCGAAGCCGACTTCCAGGGCTCGACGCTGAAGGGCGAAGTCTCGGGCGACATTGACGGCATCGGCGGCCTGAGCGCCGGCAGCAAGGTGCAGTGGTTCGGCACCGTCCGCGCCCGCGTCGGCTACAGCCCGGTCGACCGCTTCCTCGTCTACGGCACCGCCGGCCTCGCCTATGGCAAGGTCAAGTCCTATTACGACCTCGACGGCAGCGGCGACTCGCTCTCCAAGACCAAGGCCGGCTGGACCGTCGGCGCCGGCGTCGAATACGCCCTCACCAACAACTGGACCGTCAAGACGGAATATCTGTTCACCGACCTCGGCAAGCAGACCCTCTACGACGAAGGCGGTCTCTCGCTCGACAACAAGGTGCGCTTCCATACCGTGCGCGTCGGCCTGAACTACAAGTTCTAAGAACTTCCAGTCGAACATATATTGGCCGCCCTGCTCAGCCGGGCGGCCTTTTTATTTGGCCGGCGCCCTTCCGATGATGTCGACATGCTGGCAGGTGCCGGTCGCGGGAACGACCTCAAGCCTGTCGCCGGCGCGGAAGCCGTCGCTCGGCCGGCCGATCTCGAAAGCGTAGCGGCATGGGATGGATTTTCCGGCCGCGTCCTTCCTCACGAAGGTCAGCTCCGCCATCGTCGCCAGCAGGCTTCCCCGGCGGTGGGATTTCACCTCCCATACGCATTCGATCCTCGCCACGGCGTGCTCGAAATGATGCAGCCGCCAGAAATAAAGGCCGAAGACGCCGGCGCAGATGACGAAGCCGGCCGCTAAGGAGAAGGCCTTCAGCACCGCCATCTCCCGCATCACCTTTCTGTCGTAGACACGTCGAAGCATCGTCCCCCCTCGCGCGTCGATCATGACGGGATCGCCCGGCCCGCGCAACGGCGCGGCGCATCGGGCCAGCTTCAATAAAATTCATTTGGGTTTCGCCGCCCCGCCGCTATCCTGCCGCCACCGAACAAGCATCGAGGGATGAAGCATGACTGCGCAGAAAGTGGCGATCGTAACGGCGGGCGGCAGCGGCATGGGGGCCGCGTCGGCGCGCAAGCTGGCCGAGGACGGTTTCGCCGTCGCCATCCTGTCCTCCTCCGGCAAGGGCGAGGCGCTGGCCGCCGAGCTGGGCGGCGTCGGCGTCACCGGCTCGAACCAGTCCAACGACGACCTGCGCCGGCTGGTCGACCTGACGCTGGACCGATGGGGCCGCATCGACGTGCTGGTCAACAGCGCCGGCCACGGGCCGCGCGCGCCGATCCTCGACATCACCGACGAGAACTGGCACGCCGGCATGGACGTCTATTTCCTCAACGCCGTGCGCCCCACCCGGCTGGTGACGCCGGTGATGCAGAAGCAGAAATCGGGCGCCATCGTCAACATCTCCACCGCCTGGGCCTTCGAGCCGAGCGGCATGTTCCCCACCTCGGCGGTGTTCCGCGCCGGGCTCGCGGCCTTCACCAAGGTGTTCGCCGACACCTACGCCGCCGACAACATCCGCATGAACAACGTCCTGCCCGGCTGGATCGACAGCCTGCCGGCGACGGAGGAGCGCCGCGACAGCGTGCCGATGAAGCGCTACGGAACCGCGGCCGAGATCGCCGCCACCGTCGCCTTCCTCGCCTCGGAGGGCGCGGGCTACATCACCGGCCAGAACCTGCGCGTCGACGGCGGGCTGATGCGCTCGGTCTGAACCCGGCGGCGAAATGCGCCGGTAACGAAATGCGAAGGAAGAGCCGCTAGGGTTTTTCCGACGCGATTCGTTACGGGGGGCAGCCATGGCCGCAAGAAAACGGAGTTCCCGCTCGACCGCCCGGTCGAAAGGCAAGAGCGCCTCGGGCTCGTCCGGCTCGACGCTGGCGCTGGGGGCCATCCTCGCGCTCGGCGGCCTCGGCCTGTGGTCGGCCGCGACGCACAAGAGCCCCGACGCCGCGCTCTCCGCCCTGTTCCACCGCCCCGCGCCGCAGCGCGCGGCCCCTGCGCCTGTTTCGGCCCCGGCGGCTCCGGCGGAAAGCAAGCCGGCGGCGAAGGACCTCGCCGCCGCCGTCGGCCCCGTTCCGCGGCCCTCCGCGCCGGTGGCCCCGGCGCAGCCCAGGCCCGCGGCCGCGCCGATCAGGCAGGCCCTGCCGGTGATGGCGCAGGCCGCGCGGCCGCCGCATCCGGCCGCGCCGATCTCCTCCGCCCGGCTGAGGAACCTCATGCCGCCGCGCGGCGTCAACACGCCGGCGCATTCGCCCTCGGTCGTCTACGCGCGCACCAACCTCACCATCCGCAAGACCGCCTGGGACAAGGCCCCCGCCATGGGCATGGTCGAGAAGGGCCGCGAGATGCGCTCCTACGGCAAGACCGGGCGCTGGCATCGCGTGGTGGTGCCCTCGACCAGCCTGATCGGCTGGGTGCACGAGGACCAGCTGATCGGCGGCCGCGACAAGCCCGACAGCGCCAGCCTCGCCACCGGCTCCATCGCCAAACCCGCGCCCAAGCCGCATCCCTTGGCGGCCTCGCATCCGCTGCCGCCGCGCGCGGTGGGGGCGCATTAGGTACGCCCCAGCGTCATTGGCTAAGGCCGTCACCGCATAATCAGCAGCGGCAGGCAGGCGTGAGCGTGGAGTAGTTTCTCGCCTCGCAACGCTGGCTGGATCAGCTCCCTTTGGCACATCCGACGCGGTGATAAGGCGCGTTTAGCCTCGCCTCGACGCCTGCCATCATTTGCGCATAGGTGAAACTCGCCCGAAGCCGGCGGGACCGTTCCGAACAAGCCAGATCATCGAAAAATTATTGAGCCTTTGCGCTCCGAAGCCGCCTATATGAAACGCGGCGAGAAGGAAGACGGAAGGACGATATTGCGATGCAGATTCGCCGCTAATTCGCGGCGCGGCGCAGCGCGTCAGCCCCGGCGCGCCGCTTTCGCCATGGCTTCCAGTTGCGGGTCGCCGGGAAGGTAGGCGAAGCCGGCGGTGGTCAGGGCGGTTCCGTCGGCGACCAGGTCGCCGAAAAGCTGTTCGTAGAGGGCCTTGCGGCCCAGCGCCATCAGCGCCGCCTTCATGAGCGGCGGCGGGACGGGAAGGAGGCGCGGCGGGCGGTCGAGCGCGCGGCGGAGTTTGGTCGCGACCTCGCGGGTCGAGCGCGGTTCGGGCTCGGCCAGGTGGAAGACTTGTCCGGCGAGTTTTTCGTGCGGCGTCGTGGCGAGAAAGGCCAGCGCGCGAGCCGTATTCTCCAGAGAGACGAAGCTGCGCCGGTTGCGCGCCGCGCCGAAGGGCAGCGGCAGGCCGCTGTCGCAGAGCCGCGCCAGCGCGCGCAGGTTGGCGCGCGCGCCCGGCCCGTAGACGAGCGTCGGGCGGGCGACGACGATCTCGATCCCGGTCATTTCCATCAGCGCCGCCTCGGCGCGGGCCTTGGCGCGGGCGTAATCGTCTCCGTCGCGCGGGGCGAGCGGCATGTCGGGCGTCAATGGCTGCGGATTGCCCGCGACCGTGTGGATGGTGGAGACGAAAACGAAGCGGCGCACGCCGGCCTCGCGCGCCTTCTGGGCGAGGTCGACGGTCAGGCAGTGGTTGACGGCGTCGAAGGCGTCGGCGTCGGGGCGCTCCGCGCCGGTGCGGTGGGCGAGCGCGGCGCAATGGACCACCGCGTCGACGGCGCGGAAGTCCGCTTCCGCCAGTTCCGCGCGCGACAGCGGGGCGACGGTGTGGCCTTCCTCGCGCAGCCGCGCCGCCAGCGCCGAGCCGACGAAGCCGCCGGCGCCGGTGACGGCGACGCGCATCAGCCGTCGTCCCCCTCGGCCAGGACCTGCGCGGCCAGCGCGCGGGTGATGCGCGTCTTCTGCTCCAGCGCGGCGCGGTCGAGCCGGTCGACGATGCGGATGGCCGACAGCAGCGAGCGCTCGATGCGGCTGACCAGATAGGCCACCACATGCGGCTCGACGCTGACCTGCCGGTCGGAGAACAGCTTGTGGATGACGCCGGAGAGAAGCAGGTCGTCGGGGGCGGCGATCTCCACCACCGTCGCCGCCCTGAGCCGCGAGGCGAGGTCCGGCAGGCGCACGCTCCAATTGGCCGGCAGCAGGCGCGAGGTCATCAGCAGCGACGGCCCCGGCCCCTGCGCCGCGTTCTGGCGCACGCTGTTGATGAGGTGGAACAGGCCCGTCTCGTCGAAGGGCGCGGCGCCGATGTCGTCGATCAGCACCGGGCGCTCGGCGGCGGCCGTCACCACCGCCTCGCCGATCCGCGCCGGGTCGGCCAGAAGCGCGCCCGTTCCGGCGCGCCAGATCTCGGCCAGATGCGTCTTGCCCGCGCCGGTCGGCCCGGCCAGGATCGTCACCGGCGACAGCCAGCGCGGCCAGCGGTCGACCAGCTCCACCGCCGCGCGGTTGGACTCCGTGACGATGAGGTCGTCGCGGTCGTAGCCGGGCCGGTGCTCCAGGTTGAGCGGCAATTGTCTCATCTCTTCTCGCCTGCATTGTCGCCCGCCTCGATCAGCGGCCCGTCGTCCGGCTCGGGGCGGCGATAGGCGGGGTCGTACATCGGAGAATGCAGATAACTTCTCAGCGCGAAACGCACAAGAACGCCGACCGCCGCCGCCGCCGGCACCGCCACCAGCATGCCGGTGAAGCCGAACAGCGAACCGAAGGCGAACAGCGCGAACATCAGCCACACCGGATGCAGCCCCACCGAGGAGCCCACCAGCTTGGGCTGCAGGATGTTGCCCTCGATGAACTGGCCGACGAAGAACACCCCCGCCACCGCGCAGACCATGATCCAGTCCGGCCAGAACTGCACCAGCGCCACGCCGATCGCCAGCGCCAGCCCGACGAAGGAGCCGATATAGGGGATGAAGCTGATCAGGCCGGCGAAAAAGCCGATCAGCAGGCCGAAATTGAGCCCGGTCAGCGTCAGGCCCAGCGCGTAATAGCCGCCGAGGATGAGGCAGAGCGTGCCCTGCCCGCGGATGAAGCCGGCCACCGCCGCGTCCATCTCGCGCGCGATGCGGCGCACGGTGTGGAGGTGCACGCGCGGGGCCCAGGAATCGATGCTCGACACCATGCGGTCCCAGTCGAGCAGCATGTAGAAGGCCACCACCGGCGTGACGATGAAGAGGCCGGCGATGTCGATCAGCGATTTCCCCGAATTCCACAGGGAGCCGAGCAGCGTGGAGAGGAATCCGGCCCCCTGCTGCAGGAGCGAGCTGAGGTTCTGCTGGATGACGGAGCTGTCGATGCCGATATAGCGGCGCAGCCAGCGGGAGTTCTCGTTGGCGAGCAGCGACTGGAGCTGGGTGATGTAGCCGGGCAGCCGCGAGATGAAATCGGCGAGCTGGGTGGCGAGGATGGGCGCCACCACCATCAGGATCACCACCAGCACGGTGAGGAACACCAGCAGGATGACGATGGTGGCCGCCAGCCGCGACAGGCCCAGCCGCTCCAGCCGGTCGGCGACCGGATCGAGGAAATAGGCCAGCGCCATGCCGGCCACGAAGGGCAAAAGGATCGAGGAGAACACCACCAGGAACAGCACGAAGAACACCGCCGCGCCGATCCAGAACATGGCCTGGCGGCGCACCGCCGAGCCGGTGAAGCCGCCGACCTCGACATTGACGTGGATGTCGCCGTCGCGCGCGGCCGCCTCCGACTGGCGGATGGTGCGGCTCATGCTCTGGCGCACGGGATTGGGTTTCTTGACCATGGCGCTCCGTTTCGTCCGGCCGCAAGCGGGCCGTCAGACGAAACTAGACGGCCCGCCGCCAAATGCAATGGCCGCGCGGAGACCACTCCCGGAAAGCGGCGTTTCGGGCAGAATCCTGCGCGGTTTTTCGCTTTTCCCGCCGCGCGGCCTTGCGGGGCGCGCGAACTCATGCCATTGCGCGCAGAACGATGCGCAAGCGTGGAACAGCGCCCAGTTTCAGGAGCAGGCCATGAGCATGGAAGACAAGCGCGGCGACGGACTGACCTACGCCCAGGCGGGCGTCGACATCGACGCCGGAAACCTGATGGTGGAGAAGATCAAGCCGCTGGTGCGCTCCACCCGGCGTCCGGGCGCCGACGGCGAGATCGGCGGCTTCGGCGGCCTGTTCGACCTCAAGGCGGCGGGCTTCCGCGACCCGGTGCTTGTGGCGGCCAATGACGGCGTCGGCACCAAACTCAAGATCGCCATCGACGCCGACAAGCACGACACGGTGGGCGTCGACCTCGTCGCCATGTGCGTCAACGACCTCGTGGTGCAGGGCGCGGAGCCCTTGTTCTTCCTCGATTATTTCGCCACCGGCAAGCTTTCGCCCGACCAGGGCGCGGACATCGTCGCCGGCATCGCCGAGGGCTGCCGGCAGGCCGGCTGCGCGCTGATCGGCGGCGAGACGGCGGAAATGCCGGGCATGTATCGCGACGGCGACTACGACCTCGCCGGCTTCGCCGTGGGCGCGGCCGAGCGCGACCGGCTGCTGCCGCGCGGCGACGTGGCGGAAGGCGACGTCATCCTCGGCCTCGCCTCGTCGGGCGTGCATTCCAACGGCTTCTCGCTGGTGCGCCGCATCGTCGAGCGCTCCGGCCTCGGCTGGAAGTCGGAAGCGCCGTTCCAGCCCGGCGCGACGCTGGGCGAGGCGCTGCTGACGCCGACCCGCATCTATGTCAAGCCGCTTCTGGCCGCCATCCGCGCCTGCGACGGGATCAAGGCGCTGGCGCATATCACCGGCGGCGGCTTTCCCGACAACATTCCGCGCGTGCTGCCCGACACGCTGTCGGCCGAGATCGACCTCGACGCCATTTCCGTGCCCCCCGTCTTCTCGTGGCTGGCGCAGGAAGGCGGCGTCGAGCCGCGCGAGATGCTGCGCACCTTCAATTGCGGCGTCGGCATGATCGTGGTGGCGAGCCCCGACAAGGCCGAGGCCGCCAAGGCGGCGCTGGAGGCCGAGGGCGAGACGGTCGTCACGCTCGGCCGCATGGTCGCGCGCGACGGCGACGGCGTGGTCTACAAGGGCCGCCTCGCGCTATGAGCCGCAAGCGCGTCGTCGTCTTCATCTCCGGCGGCGGCTCCAACATGGAGGCGCTGATCCGCGCCGCCGCGGCCCCGGACTATCCGGCCGAGATCGTCGCCGTCTTCTCCGACAAGGCGGACGCCGGGGGCCTCGCCAAGGCGCAGGCCGCCGGCGTGCCGACGCAGGCCTTTCCGCGCAAGGGCTTCGTCTCCAAGGAGGCGCATGAGGAGGCGATCCTCGCCGCGCTCTCGGCGCTCTCCCCCGATATCATTTGCCTCGCCGGCTACATGCGGCTCCTGTCGGGCCGCTTCATCGCGCCCTATGCGGGGCGCATCCTCAACATCCACCCGTCGCTGCTGCCGCTGTTTCCCGGCCTGCACACGCATGAGCGCGCGCTGGAAGCGGGCATGAAGATAGCCGGCTGCACGGTGCATCTCGTCACCGAGGGCATGGACGAAGGGCCGATCCTCGGCCAGGCCGCCGTGCCGGTTCTGGCCGGCGACACGCCCGAGACGCTGGCGGCGCGCGTGCTTACGGCCGAGCACCGGCTCTATGCGCGGACGCTGGCGCGCTTCGCCGGCGCGCCCCTGCCCGCCGCCGAGGACGGCGTGATCGTCAGCCTCTGACGGCTTTCCGGCGACGCGACAAATTCACCACACCTGAAGTTTTTTGTTAATCGAACTTTAATTCCCTGCAAAAAGTCCTAATTTCAGGAGCGTAACGGACGGCGCTGCGGCGCTTCACGCCCAGTTTTAGGTAACAGCACATTTCAAGAAGAGGACAAGCTCATGTCTCTCCGTTTCTCCACTTCCTTCCTGTCGACGATGGCCGTCGTCTCGGGCCTCGCGGCCGTCGCCCCGGCCGTGGCCGCGGACTATATCGCGCCTCCGACGGCGGGCCGCACCCAGCCCCGCTCGGAAATCGGCACGCTGGACTGCGAAATCTCCCCCGCCATCGGCGTCATCATCGGCAGCCGGCAGGACGTGGACTGCGTGTTCAAGCCCTATCGCGGCCATATCGAGCGCTATAGCGGCGACATCACCAAGCTGGGCGTCGACGTGGGCTTCATCAATGGCGGCCGCATCGTCTGGGCCGTCTGGGCTCCGACCGTCCGCCCCGCGGGCGTGCTGAAGGGCAAATATGTCGGCGCCTCCGCCAACGCCGCCATCGGCGTGGGCGCTGGAACCAACATCCTGACCGGCGGCTCGTGGAAGACGATCTCGCTGCAGCCGATCTCCATCCAGGGCCAGCGCGGCCTCAACGCCGCCGTCGGCGTGTCGCAGCTCCGCCTGCATTACGAAGGCTGATCCCAGCCGCATCCAGGCTTCAAAAAACGCGCCGGGCCTCGCCCGGCGCGTTTTTGTTTGCGCCTCGCGCGGCAATAATCGCGCATATTGTCAGCGCGCTACGAAACCCGCCCCAATATCCGAGAGAGCGCGGCGCGGCGAAAGGCCGTATTGCCAAAATATCCCACGTCATCTAAAGCGCGTCGCGATCTTTCAGATCGCTTTCAGCGCTTTAGCTTTTTGTTTTTGCGCATGTCGTTACCGCAAAACCGCTACGCACTTTTGCGCGACATGCTTTAGCTGGCCCGATCTTGTTTCCATCCACGAGGAGATGACCGGACGTTGCTTGAGGAGAACGCCATGACGGGAGCCGAAACGCCTTCTTATTCAGAAACGGGCCATCGCGAATTGATCGCGAGACTGCAAGGCCGGATCGACGAAGTCCTCAAGTCCATTCTCCCGCCGGCCGGAAGCGGTGAGCCCTACGCCGTCCTCGACTTCCCCGACTACGCCAATGTCGGCGACAGCGCCATCTGGGCGGGCGAGCTCACCTGGCTGAACCGGCATTTCGGCGCGCCGCCGGCCGCGGTGGCGCGGCTCAACCCCGACGCCGTCCTGCCGCAAGGGCCGGTCTTCATCAATGGCGGCGGCAATTTCGGCGACCTTTGGCCGCAGCACCAGACGTTCCGGGAGACGCTGCTGGCGCGCCATCCGCGACGTTCGATCATCCAGCTGCCGCAATCGATCCATTACGACGATCCCGCCGCCGTCGAGCGCACCGCCCGGGCCATCGCCCGGCACGGCGCCTTCACGCTTCTGGTGCGGGACAAGGAGAGTTACGACCTCGCCTGCGCGCGGTTCGATTGCCGGACGCTGCTCTGTCCCGACATGGCCTTCGCGCTCGGCCCGGTGGAGCGGCCGCGCGAGCCGGCTTACGACGTGCTGCTTCTGCTGCGCAACGACAAGGAAACGCAAGGGGCCGCGGCCGCCCTGCCCGCTTTGCCCGACGGCTGGCTGTGCCGGGACTGGCTCGACGAGACGCCGCGCTATCGCGAGAAGAGCTGGCTGAAATCGCGGCTGCACGCCTCCAAAAGCCGGCGGCGCGCGGCTTTTTTCGACCGGCTGGCCGAGCAGCGCATCGGGCGCGGCCTCGATCTCCTGTCGAGCGCGCGGGTGATCGTCACCGACCGGCTGCACGCCCATATCCTGGCGACGCTGCTCGGCATACCGCATGTCGTGCTGGACAACAGCTACGGCAAGATCGCGCGCTTTTCGTCGGCTTTCGACGCGCGCTGGAGCGGCGCGCGGCGCGCGGACAATATCGAGGAAGCAATTCTCATCGCGCGCGGGATGCTGTAACAAGGCGACGGATTTTCGGGGGAACGGATCATGCCGACATTGCGGGTCGCGCCTTCCATCAAAGGCGCGGTGGCGACCATCGACGCGGTTGCGGATTCGGGCTTCCGCACGTCGATCTTCTATGAATTCTCCGGCGCGCTGACGCCGCACGCCGACGGGCTGGGCGACGCGGCGCTGCTGGCCTTCCTGCCCTGCGCCATGCGGCAGGGGCTGGACATCAAGGTCGAGGCCGCCGTGGACGCCGGGCTGCTGCGGCAGCTCGAGGAAGCGCAGGACGCATGGCTGCGCTGGAGCCCGGACATGTACAGGCGCGTCGCCATCGACGCCGCCGAAACCATCCCCGACGCCCTGCCGGCGGACCAGACGGCGGTCGTCGCCTTCTCCGGCGGGCTGGATTCGACCTTCTCGCTTCACGCCCACAAGCGCGGGCTGATGGGCCGGCGGACGCTGGACATCCGCGCGGGCGTGCTGGGGCACGGGCTCGACATACCGCTGGAACAGCCGGGCTGGTTCGAGAACGCAAGGGTGCGCGCGAAGGCCATTCTCGACCATTACGACGTGCCGCTGACGGTGGTCCGCACCAATCTGCGCTGCGTGGATATTCCGTGGGGCCAGTATTTCATATTCGCCACCACCTCCATGCTGCATCTCTTCAAGGGGCACGTGTCGGCGGGGACCATCGCCCCGGACCAGGTCTACGACCAGGAGATCCTGGGCTGGGGCAGCAACAGCGTCACCAACCAGATGATGAGCGGCCCGTCCTTCCCGATCCGCTTCACCGGCGGCGGATGGACCCGCACGGAAAAGGCGGGCGCGCTCTGCGGCGAAGCGCCGGCGCTGGCGAATCTGCGCGTGTGCTGGGAGCATCCCGAAAGCCCCACCAATTGCGGGACATGCGAGAAATGCGTGCGGACGAAGCTGAATTTCATGGCGAACGGGGTGGAGGATTTTCCCGCGCTCGGCGCGCCGGTCACCGTGCAGCAGATCCTCGACGCGCCGATCTATGAGGAGATCGCGCTCAATTTTCTGCGCGAGCTGGCGCTCTATCCCTGGACCGACCGGCCGGACATCAAGGCCGCGCTGCTCAAGCGCATCGAGCGCGGCCTGAAGGACCGGGGATTGCGGCGCCATGTGGCAAAATATAAGCGATCGCTGAAGAAACGCGGGCTCTGGCCCGGCTGAAGCGCGGGGGCGCGGCGTAACAGCGCCATGGCGCGGATAAGCCCGAACGGCAATTCTCACCGCGCCCGCGTTGCTGTAAAAAGGCCATGGGACTTGGGGAACAGATCATGCCGACATTGCGGCTCACGCCTTCCATCGCAGGCGCGACGACGACCGTCGACGCCGTTGCGGATTCGGGCTTGCGGACGTCGATCTTCTATGAGTTTTCCGGCGCGCTGACGCCGCATGCCGATGGGATCGGCGACGCGGCGCTGCTGGCTTTCCTGCCCTACGCCATGCGGCAGGGTTTTAGCCTCAGGGTCGAGGCCCCGGTGGACGCCGGCCTGCTGGAGCAGCTCGACGAAGCGCAGGACGCGTGGACGCGCTGGCGCCCGGACCTGTTCAGGCATGTCGATATCGACGCCCCTACCGTCACCCCGGTCGCCCTGCCGCCGGACCGGACGGCGGCGGCAGCCTTCTCCGGCGGCCTGGACGCGACCTTCGCCCTTCACGCGCATAAGCGCGGGCTGATCGGCCGCCGGGGCATGGACATCCGCTCGGGCGTGCTGGTGCACGGCTTCGACGTGCCGCTGGAGCGGCCCGACCGCTTCGAGGGCGCGCGGCTGCACGCCGCCGCCATCCTGGAGCATTACGGCGCGACGCTCACCGTCGTGCGCACCGATTTGCGCCGGCTCAACGTTCCTTGGGAGCAATATCACGTCTTCGCCCTCGCCTCTGTGCTGCACCTGCTCAAGGGCCGCGTGTCGGCGGGGATCGTCGCCGCCGACGAGGTCTATGAAGGCGAGATGCTGGGCTGGGGCAGCAACGCCGTCAGCAACCCGATGATGAGCGGCCCGTCCTTCCCGATCCGCTTCACCGGCGGCGGAACGGCCCGGACGGAAAAGGCGGCGGCGCTGGCCACGGAGAAGCCGGTGCTGGCGAACCTGCGGGTGTGCTGGGAGCACCCGGAGACCGCGGGCAATTGCGGGACCTGCGAGAAATGCACCCGCACCAAGCTCAATTTCATGGCCAACGGCGTGACGGACTTTCCCGCGCTCGGCGCGCCGGTGACGCCGGAGCAGGTGCTCAGGATGAGGTTTCGCAGCGAGGTCGTGCTCGGCGCCTTCCGAAACCTGTCGCTCTATCCCTGGCGCGACCGGCCAGACATCAAGGCCGCGCTCGACAAGCTCGTCGCCCGCGGCGTCCCCCGCGAGCCGCTCCTGAAACGCAACGTGGCGAAATACAAGCGCTCGATGCGAAAGCGCGGGTTTTGGCCGAGCCGGGGCGTGTAAGCGGTTGGAGCTTGCGGAGCCGTATCTTGACGTTGCGAGCCGCCATGGGCGCGGGTTGTTCGGCGATGGCCCTTTCGCCGGCTTCCGATGCGCGCCGGAACCGGCGCAACGGGTTCTTGGGCGAGACAAATCTTGCCGACAGCGCGGCCCGCGCCAGCGTTTTTTGTTTGCGGATCGCGGACCGGCGCGGGCATATTATGACCAGCTATGGAACGCGGCATTGGCCGCCGACAACCCGGATCGATGGGCGCGCCGATGAAATGGACCAAACTGAAGCAGCTCGTCGAAGCGCGTTTCGCCCCGGAAGCCGTCGGCCGGGTGCAGGTGCATACGACGCGATATCGCCATGCGCACGACCAGGAGGGAGAATTCCTCGTGACGCTGGACGGCGACAAAATCTACGGCGCCGCCTATTATCGGTATTTGAAGGCGCGCGCCGCGATGGAGGCGGACGCCGGCGCGCAGGACATCGAAGGGAAGCTCGAAGCGCAAGGCGTGGCGGATCATGTCGCGCTGCATCGCGCGATGTTCGAATCGCTCAGCCAATCCGTCGAGGAAATGCTCGCAAGCCCGAGGCCGCTGATCCGCGCGCTCGGCGTTCTCGACGCCCGTTGCGGCAAGCGACGGCTGGCCCGGCTGGACGACGCCGACGAGCACGATCTCGTGCGCCGCGTTCACCAGTTGCGGCGGTCATCCGGGGTTTCGGCGGTCTAGCCGCCGGAAAAGGCCGATTCCGACACCGGTCTTCGCGCAGCGCAGGCGCTCCGCCTAGAGCTTGCGAATCCAGATCTTGGTGTCGTGCACCGCCAGCCCGCCATAGGGGGCCGCGGATTCGGCGCCGACGAGGACGTTGATGCCCTCGCCGCGCTCGAAGGCGGAGTTGGGGAAGATGCCTTCCGAGATCACCACGCCGCGCTTCTGGCCGGCGCGCAGGACCGCGTGCAGCGCCACCTCGCCGCGGTGGTTGCCGATCTCAATGAGTTCGCCGTCTTCGATGCCAAGCGCCGCCGCGTCGTCGGGGTGGATCAGCAGTTCGGGCCGCACTTCCTTGGCGCGCGAGGTCGGCGTCTCGGCGAAGCTGGAATTCAGGAAATTATGCGCCGGCGAGGTCGCGAGGCGAAACGGATGCTCGGCGTCGGCGGCCTCGATGGCCTCCCAATAGTCCGGCCAGGCGGGGATGGTCTCGTAGGCCCCTTGCAGGCCCATGTTTTCCGGCGGGCGGTTGGGCGACGGGCTGCCGGCCCAGTCGGGGCGGAAGCGGAATTTGCCGTCCGGCCATTTGAAGCCATTGATATAATGCGCCTCGTCGAAGGGCGGCTGAAGGTCGACGAAACGCTTTTCCTTCAATTCGTCGAAATGCGGCAGGTTGCTGCCGGCGTTCATGTGGTCGATCAGCGTGCGCTCGTCGAGGCCGAAGCCCGGCAGATGGCCGACGCCGAGCCGCTTGGCCAGCTCGTTGATGACGAAGATGTTGGGCCGCGCCTCGGCGTAGGGCTCGATCAGCCTCGGCCCCAGCACCACGTGCTGCTGGCCGCCGGCGCGGTAGATGTCGTCATGCTCGAGGAAGGTGGTGGCGGGCAGGACCACGTCGGCCATCTTGGCCGTGTCGGTCATGAACTGCTCATGCACCACCGTGAACAGGTCCTCGCGGGCGAAGCCGCGCTTCACCAGCCGCTGCTCGGGCGTGACGTTGACCGGGTTGGTGTTCTGGATCAGCATGGCGGTCACCGGCGGGCCGCCATAGAGCGCCTGCGGGTCTCCGGTGAGGATGCGGCCGATCTTGGACTGGTCGAGGAAGCGGATGCTCTTGTCCTGCATGGCGCTGCCCTCGATCTCGCGCTTGTCCATGCGGAAGATGCCGGAATTGGAATGAAACGCGCCGCCGCCCTCGTATTTCCACGCGCCGGTGACGCAGGCGATGCTGGCCGCCGCATGCATGTTGACCGCGCCGTTGCGCTGGCGCGTGAAGCCGTAGCCGAGGCGGAAGAAGGTGCGTTTCGTCTTGCCGACGAGATGGGCGAAGGCCTCGATCTCCTCCACCGTCAGGCCGGTGATCGCCGCCGCCCATTCCGGCGTGCGGGTGGAAAGATGCGCCTCGAGCCCCTTCGGGTCGTCGGTGTAGCGGTCGAGATAATCCCAGTCGGCGAGGCCGTCGCGGAACAGGACGTGCATGACCGCGCAGGCGAAGGCTCCGTCGGTGCCGGGCTTCAGCACCACGCCCATGTCGGCCTGGCGCACGGTGGCGTTGGCGTAGATGTCGATGACGACGATCTTGGCCCCGCGCTCCTTGCGCGCCCGCACGGCGTGGGTCATGACGTTGACCTGCGTGGCGGCGGCGTTGGTGCCCCAGATCACCACCACGTCGGCCTTGGCCATCTCGCGCGGGTCGGGGCCGGTCAGGCTGCCGGTGCCGGCGAAATAGCCGGTCCAGGCCATGTTGGTGCAGAAACTGTCGAACTGGTTGGAATAGCGCTTGGCGAAGCGCAGCCGGTTGATGGAGTCGCGCTGCACCAGCCCCATCGTGCCGGCGTAGTAATAGGGCCAGACGGTTTCGGAGCCATAGTCTCGCTCGGCCTTGAGAAAACGCTCGGCGACGAGGTCGAGCGCCGCCTCCCACGAGGCCTGTTTCCATGCGCCCTCGCCCTTGGCGCCTGTACGCACCAGCGGATGGCTGAGCCGGTCGGGGTGATGCACGCGCTCGGCGTAGCGCGCCACCTTGGCGCAGATCACGCCGGCGGTGTAGCTGTTGTCCTTCGCCCCACGCACCCGGCCGATGGTGCGCGCGTCCAGAAGCTCCACGTCGAGCGCGCAGGTGGACGGGCAGTCATGCGGGCAGGCCGAATGGCCGATGCGGATGTTGGACAGGCGGGCGTTCTCGTTCATGCGCCTGTTCTGCGCTCAAACCGGCCGTCATGCAAGGCGCAAGACGATGGCCCCGAGCACGATCAGCGCCGCGGCGGCCATGCGCGCGGGGCCGACCTTTTCCTTCAAGACCAGGGCCGAGATCAGCACGCCGAACAGGATCGCCGTCTCGCGCAGGGCGGCCACCACGGCGATGGGGGCCATGGTCATGGCCCAGAGCGCGAGCCCATAGGAGCCGAGCGTGCCGAGCCCGCCGATGACGGCCTGCCGCCAGTGGCGGCGCAGCCAGGCGACGAAGCGGTCCGGCTCGCGGCGCAGCGCCCAGCCGGGCAGCGGCAGCGCGTTGATGACGGCGAGCCACATGACATAGGACGGCGCATGGCCCGAGGCGCGCACGCCCAACCCGTCGATGATGGTGTAGCTGGCGATGAAGCCGGCGTTGACCAGCGCCAGCGTCAGCGTGCGGCTCGACCCGCCGCCGTTGCGCCGCCGCGCCTCCAGCGCCATGGCCAGCACGCCGGCGCAGATCAGCGCCACGCCGGCGAAGCTGCGCCAGCCCATGACCTCGCCCACCAGCGGGCCGCTCATCAGCGCCACCAAGAGCGGCGGCGTTCCGCGCATGATCGGATAGGCCTCGCTCATGTCGCCCGACTTGTAGGCGGCGGCGACCAGCGACATGTAGACGATCTGCGTCGTGGTCGAGGCCGCCATGTAGAGCCAGCTCGCAGGCGCCGGCATGGGCAGGAACCAGACCAGGCACAGCGCCACCGCGCCCGCCGCGGCGTTGACGCCGGCGGCGGCGAAGAACTTGTCGCCGCTGCTCTTGACGATGGCGTTCCAGCTCGCATGCAGGAAGGCGCCGAAGAGCACGATGAGGAGGACGCCGCCGGACATTGCGATCTCGATTCGGGGAAACGGGTGTCGGCTATATGTCACATTTGCGACGGCGTGGATATCGCGCCGGCGCCGCATCCCCCTTGCGGGGGGCCGCGCGACGTGAAACAAGCGCCGACATGAATTACCGCCACGCCTATCACGCCGGAAACTTCGCCGACGTCGTCAAGCACGTCGTCTTGGCGCGCATCCTCGACTATCTCAAGCGCAAGGAGCAGGCCTTCCGCGTCATCGACACCCATGCGGGGATCGGCCTCTACGACCTCGCCGGCGTCGAGGCCGGCAAGACCGGCGAGCGCGCCGGCGGGATCGACCGCGTCATGAAGGCGGTGGCGGAAGGCCGCGTCGGCCCGCAGGCGCTGGCGCTGCTCGCGCCCTATCTCGACGCGGTGCGGGCGGCCAACCCCAAGGGCGGCCTGCGGCATTATCCCGGCTCGCCGCTCCTGACCCGGCATCTTTTGCGCAAGCAGGACCGGCTGTCGGCGATCGAGCTGCATCCGCAGGACGCGACGAAATTGGCCAAGCTCTTCGCCGGCGATTTCCAGGTGCGGGTGACGGAGCTCGACGGCTGGCTGGCGCTGGGCGCGCATCTGCCGCCGAAGGAGAAGCGCGGGCTGGTTCTGGTCGACCCGCCCTTCGAGGTGGAGGGCGATTTCGACCGCATGGTCGACGGGCTCGCAAAGGCGCATAAGCGCTTTCCGGGCGGGACTTTCGCGCTCTGGTATCCGGTCAAGGACCGGCGCGAGACGGCGCGCTTCGTCCGCCGCCTGCACGAGACGGGGATCGCCAAGATCCTGCGGATCGAGCTTTCGATTCGCCCGCCCTCGCCCGAGCCGCGCCTCGACGGCACCGGCATGATCGTCGTCAACCCGCCCTTCACGCTGGAAAGCGAGATGCGGACGCTGCTGCCGGAACTGGCGCTGTTGCTCGGAGAAGACGGCCGCGGCGATTTCGCGCTCGACTGGATACGCGGCGAGGCGGATCGCTCTTGACCGGCGCGGCCGGCTGGCCGAAACTGCGCCCAATCACGGGGCGCGCAAGCGACTCGCCTTTCGCACGGGATCAGCACATGCATCATCATCCGCACCGCCTTTCATGCGCCGCGCTCGCCGCGGCGTCGCTTCTCGCCCTCGCCGCCATGCCGGCGCGCGCCGCCGATTTCCTCGAAAGCCGCGGGCCCGTGGCCGACGCGGGCGTGTGCAGCCAGCAGAGCGTGCTGGGGACCGTGGTGTCGCGCTTCGGCTACCAGGTCACGCATGTGCCGCACCTGCCGCAGGTCGGCATCGCGGCCATGGGCGACATCCGCCTCACCCGCTACGAGCCCAAGACCAATCCGGCCCAGATCGAGCGCACCTATTGCAAGGCCACCGGCACCTTCACCGACGGCCGCTACCGCTCGGTGTGGTACATGGTCGAGGAAGGCCAGGGCTTCGCCTCGGTCGGCCGCAACGTCGAATTCTGCGTCGACGGCTTCGACCGCTGGAACGTCTACGACGCGCGCTGCCGCGTCCTGCGCTAAGCGGAAGCCGCGATGCGCCCCCCGGCCGCGCTTCTTGGCGCGCTGATCGCCACGGCCCTGGCCGCGCCGGCCATGGCCGAGGATCGCGGCCAGCCCGGCGCGTTCGACTTCTACGTGCTGTCGCTGTCGTGGTCGCCGAGCTATTGCGCCTCGGCCGGGCCGCGCGCCAATGCGCAGCAATGCGGCGGCGGAAGGCCCTACGGCTTCGTCGTGCACGGGCTGTGGCCGCAGAACGAATGGGGCTATCCGGCCAATTGCCGGCTCGACGCCGGCGGCAATCGCGGCGGCTACGTGCCGCGGCAGATCGTCTCCAGCCTGTCCGACATCATCCCCTCGGCCGGGCTCGCCGCCTATGAATGGCGCAAGCACGGAAGCTGCACGGGACTGTCGCAGCGCGATTATTTCGCCACGGTGCGCGACGCCTATAATCACGTCTCCATTCCGCCCAGCCTGCGCAGCGTCGCCTTCGACCGCCGCGTCGACCCGATGCTGGTGGAAAAAGCCTTCATCGCCGCCAATCCGGGCATGACGCCGGCGGGAATCGCGGTGACGTGCCAGAAGAACTATCTCCAGGAAGTGCGCATCTGCATGGGCCGGGACATGACGTTCCGCGCTTGCGGAGAGGCCAATCTCAACGCCTGCCGCAGCCGCTCGGTGACCTTGCCCGCGACCCGCTGACGGCTTCATCCAGGACGTGACCATGACCAAGATCTTCTATTCGCCCGCCTCGCCCTACAGCGCCAAGGCGCGCATGGCCGCGCGCCTCGCGGGCGTGGAGGCGGAAAGCGTGATCGTCGACACCGCCGCCGAGCCGGCGGCGCTGCTGGCCGCCAATCCGCTGGGCAAGATCCCGACGCTCGCCACCGACGGCGGCGAGGGAATCTTCGACAGCCGCGCCATCGTGCAATATCTCAACCGCGTCTCGGGCGGCAAGCTTCTGCCGCGCAACGCCGACAAGCGCACCGTGGCCGAACGCTACGAGGCGCTGGCCGACGGCCTGTGCGACGTGCTGCTGGCCCATGTCTACGAGCGCCGCGCCCGCCCGCAGGAGAAGGTGCACCAGCCCTGGCTGGACCTGCAATGGCGCAAGGCCGAACGCGCCATGGACCTGCTCAACGAGGCCCCGCCCCGGCTGGCCGGCAAGCTGCACGCCGGCCATCTCGCCGTCGCCGCCGCGCTCGGCTACCTGGCGCTGCGCTTCGACGGCAAATGGGAGCGGGGCCGGCCGAAGCTGAAGCGCTGGCGCAAGCGCTTCGAGGAACTGCATCCCGAGCTGGCCGAACTCCTGCCGCGCGGCTGAAACAGGAAATCCCGCGATGGCCTCGCGGGATTTTTCGTTTGCGGGGGTTGCGGGCGGATTTCCGCCGCACCTCGCCGCCGACGTTTCTCCAACCGCGGACAACAAAAAACCGGGCGGAAACCGCCCGGTTCTTCGTGTTCGATTTCAAAGAAATCAGAACTTGTAGCCGACGCCCACGCGGATGTCGTTGGTGCTAAGCTTGCTGCTGCCGGTGTTGCCGGCCAGGTCGTAGTCCTTGTTGCCGAACTGGCTGTAGCGGTATTCGACGCGGCCGAGGATGTTCTCGGTGATCTTGGCTTCGATACCGGCGCCGGCGGTCCAGCCCACGCGGAACTTGCTGTTGCTGTCGTCGAGCACTTCGTCGCTCAGCTTGACCTGCTTGCCGGCGACGCCGGCGGTCAGGTAGGGCATGACCGGGTTGAGGTCGTAGCCGATACGGCCGCGGATCGAGCCCTCGAAGCCTTCCTTGGTGCGCAGGCCGGCGTCGTTGGTCTTCTTGGCGAAGGAGTAGCCCGCGTCGCCTTCAACACCGTAGACGAACTGGTCCTGCTGGAAGTTCCAGCCGGCGTAGCCGCCGAGGTCCACGCCCTTCGGCTTCACGTTGCCGTAGTCGACCGAGCCGACGTCCGGCGAGGTCTTGGTCTTGCCGAAGCCGTAGCCGAGGTAGAGACCCGTGTAGCCGCCGGCCCAGCTGGACTGCGGAGCGGCTTCGACCGGAGCCGGAACCGGGGGCTGTTCCTGGATCGCGTCGGCGGCGAAGGCGGTGGCAGAGAACGGCAGCAGCGCAGCCGAGGCGAGAACGAGAGACTTAAGAGTGCGCATGGCATTCTCCTTAACTAATCTACAAATTACGTTTCGCGCGGTCCCTTATCGGGCGGACAGTCTTGGGAAGCTCCGCCCATGCCGCGCTGTCACGAGACGCAACATCGTGTCCAATTGCGGCGTCTTATGCCCCGTTGTGTGATGGAAACCGGACGGGAAGGTGGCTAAATTATGATGTTGTATTTTCGCAACGGCCACCTTACCTGACGGTGGGGCAAGCGCGTCGGGCGAGGATGCGCCTCTATAGCCCGCCGACCTTGCCGAACATGCTGATTTCACACATATTTTGTCAGGAAGGAGCGGCGCGCGCGCGGTTTTTAGCTGCATTTTGCGGCCCGAAATGGCATGAAAAGAACGAAGAATCCCGATAGGAAAGTATTTACCGTGTTTCACGAACAAGCCCGGCCCCCGCTTGCAAAACGCCCCGTCCTGGTGACCGGCGGCGCGCGGCGCATCGGCAGGGCCATCGTCGAGGACCTGGCGGCGCACGGCTTTCCCGTCGCCATCCATTGCAACCGCTCTTTGGCCGAGGGCGAGGCGCTGGCCGAGCGCATCCGGGCGGAAGGCGGCGCGGCCTGCGCGGTCGCCGGCGACCTCGCCGACGAGGCGGCGGTGCGCGGGCTCGTCGCGCAGGCCGGGCGCGCGCTCGGCCCGGTGCATATCTTGGTCAACAACGCCTCGCTGTTCGAGGACGACCGGCTGGGCGCGCTCGACATGGGGCTGTGGGACCGCCATTTCGCCGTGCACCTGAAGGCGCCCGTCATCCTGACCGAGGAGATGGCCAAGGCCCTGCCCGAAAGCGAGGAAGGGCTCGCCGTCAACGTCATCGACCAGCGCGTCTGGAAGCTCAACCCGCAA
This sequence comes from Hyphomicrobiales bacterium, assembly GCA_900465915.1. Lineage (GTDB taxonomy): Bacteria > Pseudomonadota > Alphaproteobacteria > Rhizobiales > Rhizobiaceae > Brucella. The sequence goes on along the minus strand of UBKJ01000007.1, from coordinate 55,601 downwards.
TTCTTCTCCTATACGCTGTCGAAGGCGGCGCTGTGGAACGCCACCCGCACCATGGCGCAGGCCCTGGCGCCGCGCATCCGCGTCAACGCCATCGCGCCCGGCCCGACGCTCGCCAGCGAGCGCCAGCAGCCGGGCGACTTCGCGCGGCAGGTGGCGGCGGTGCCCTTGCAGCGCGCCCCGGATCTGTCGGAATTCGGGCGCACCGTACGTTATTTCTGGGAGAACCGCTCCATCACCGGCCAGATGATCGCGCTCGACGGCGGCCAGCATCTGGCGTGGGAGACGCCCGACATCGCAGGGATCAGCGAATGACAGGCCGCGACAAGCAGCAGGACGAAGACGAGCAGGACGTGGCCGGTCTCATCATCGGCGACGCCGAGGCCGAGGAGGAGGAAGACGACGATGCGGCGGCCGAGCCCGCCGCCGCGCCCTCGGCCGCCGATTCGATCCAGTGGGATTCGTCCGACGGCCTGCCCGACACCAAGGGGCTGAGCGGGCCGGACATCATCAACGCCTTCGTCAGGCGCCTGCCCAACAGCCCCGGCGTCTACCGCATGTTCAACGCCGAGGGCGACGTGCTCTATGTCGGCAAGGCGCGCAGCCTGAAGAAGCGCGTCTCCAACTATGCGCGCGGCGTCGGCCATTCCAACCGCATCACGCGGATGATCCGCGAGACGGCGACGATGGAGTTCGTCGTCACCCGCACCGAGACCGAGGCGCTGCTGCTGGAGGCCAACCTCATCAAGCGCCTGCGCCCGCGCTTCAACGTGCTGATGCGCGACGACAAGTCGTTTCCCTATATATTGATCAGCGGCGACCATCGCGCGCCGGGCATCTTCAAGCATCGCGGCGCGCGCTCGCGCAAGGGCGACTATTTCGGCCCCTTCGCCTCGGCCGGCGCGGTGGGGCGCACCATCAACGCGCTGCAGCGCGCCTTCCTGTTGCGCACCTGCACCGATTCCGCCTTCGAGACGCGGACGCGGCCCTGCCTTCTCTACCAGATCAAGCGCTGCTCCGGCCCCTGCACGCGCGAGATAAGCGACGCCGACTATGGCGAGCTGGTCGACGAGGCCAAGGCGTTCCTGTCGGGCAAGAGCCAGTCGGTGAAGCACCATCTGGCCGAGGCCATGCAGGCGGCCTCCGCCGATCTCGACTTCGAGCACGCCGCCGTCTATCGCGACCGACTGGCCGCCCTGTCGCATGTGCAGTCGCACCAGGGCATCAACCCGCAGACGGTGGAGGAGGCCGACGTCTTCGCCATCCATCAGGAAGGCGGCATGACCTGCATCCAGGTCTTCTTCTTCCGCACCGGGCAGAACTGGGGCAACCGCGCCTATTTCCCGCGCGCCGACGCCTCGCTCGGCCCGGCCGAGGTGCTGGGGGCGTTCCTGTCGCAGTTCTACGACGACAAGCCCTGCCCGCGCCTGGTGCTGCTGTCGGAGGCGGTCGAGGACCAGGCGCTGATCGGCGAGGCGCTGACCGCGCGCGCCGGCCACCGCATCCAGGTGAGCGTGCCGCAGCGCGGCGAGAAGAAGGAGCTGGTCGACCACGCGCTCACCAACGCCCGCGAGGCGCTGGGCCGCCGGCTGGCCGAGACGTCGTCGCAGGCGCGGCTCCTGCAGGGGATGGCCGAGGCTTTCGGTTTGCCTTCGCCCCCGCGCCGCGTCGAGGTCTACGACAATTCGCACATCATGGGGACCAACGCCGTCGGCGGCATGATCGTCGCGGGGGCCGAGGGCTTCGTCAAGAACCAGTACCGCAAGTTCAACATCCGCTCGACCGAGATCACCCCCGGCGACGATTTCGGCATGATGCGCGAGGTGATCGGCCGGCGTTTCTCGCGGCTGGTGCGCGAGCATGACGGGCCGCAGCCCGCCGACGACAACGACGACCGCTTCCCCGCCTGGCCCGACGTGATCCTGATCGACGGCGGCCAGGGACAGGTGGGCGCGGTGCGGCAGATGCTCGCCGAGCTCGGCGTCGGCGACCGGGTGACGGCGATCGGCATCGCCAAGGGCGTCGACCGCGAGGCGGGGCGCGAACGGTTCTTCGTCGAGGGCCGCGCGCCCTTCACCCTGCCGCCGCGCGACCCGGTGCTCTATTTCGTGCAGCGCCTGCGCGACGAGGCGCACCGCTTCGCCATCGGCACGCATCGGGCGCGGCGCAAGAAGGAGATGGTGAAGAACCCGCTCGACGAAATCGCGGGAATCGGTCCGGCGCGCAAGCGCGCGCTCCTGCACCGTTTCGGAACGGCCAAGGCGGTGTCACGCGCCGCTGTCGAAGATTTGATGCAGATCGAGGGAATCTCGGAGGCGATGGCGCGCGTCATCCACGACCATTTTCGCGAGCGCTAACATGAAAAAGCGCGCTTTCGCCGCCAGAACCGCGGCGGGGGGCGTCACAGTCCCCGCCGGCCGGGTCGGCGGGTGTTGATTTTCTCGCCCATCCCTGTTGATGTGCGACCATAACCAAGACGGCGAAGCGATGCAGAACAAGAACACCCTCTCCCTGCCCAACATGCTCACCTATGGACGGATCGTCGCGGTGCCGCTCGTCGTGCTGTGCTTCTTCGCCGAGGGGCGGCTGCAATCGAGCGACTTCGCGCGCTGGACGGCGCTGGCGCTGTTCATCGTCGCCAGCATCACCGATTTCCTCGACGGTTACCTGGCGCGCGCCTGGCGGCAGACCTCGACCATCGGCCGCATGCTCGACCCCATCGCCGACAAGCTGCTGGTCTCGGCCTGCCTGCTGCTGCTCGCCGCCGACGGCACCATCGCCGGCTGGACGCTGTGGGCCGCCATCATCATCCTGTGCCGCGAGATCCTCGTCTCGGGCCTGCGCGAATATCTCGCCGAGTTGAAGGTCAGCGTGCCGGTGTCGCAGCTCGCCAAATGGAAGACCACGGCGCAGATGATCGCGCTCGCCTTCCTGCTGGCCGGTCCCGCCGGCGACAAGGTGATGCCGCACACGACGCAGATCGGCATCGGTCTGCTGTGGATCTCGGCCATCCTGACGCTCTATACCGGCTGGGACTATTTCCGCGCCGGGCTCAAGCATGTGATGGACTGAGGCGATGCGCGTCCGGCTCGTCTATTTCGCCTGGGTGCGCGAAACCATCGGCAAAAGCGAGGAGACGATCGACTTGCCCGGCCCGGTCACGGTGCGCGGGCTGATCGCGGCGCTGAAGGCGCGCGGGGCGGAATATCAAACGGCATTGGAGCATGAGGACGTGGTGCGGGCGGCCATCGGCCACGAGCACGCCGAGGCCGACGACCTGATCGGCGACGGCGACGAGGTGGCGCTGTTCCCGCCCATGACCGGGGGCTGAGATGACGGCGCCCTGCCCCATCGCCGTCAGCGTGCGGCGCGAGGATTTCGACGTCGCGACCGAGATCGCGCGGCTTGGCGCCGGGCGCGGCGACGTCGGCGCGGTGGTGAGCTTCACCGGGCTCTGCCGCGACGAAGGCGGCGTCCTGGAGGCGCTGGAGCTGGAGCATTATCCCGGCATGGCCGAGGCCGAGATCGGCCGCATCGCGCGCGAGGCGGCGCAACGCTGGCCGCTTCTCGGCGTCACGGTCGTGCATCGCCACGGGCTGATTCGTCCGGGCGAAAACATCGTGCTGGTCGCCACCGCCTCAGCCCACCGGCAGGCGGCCTTCGAGGCGGCGAATTTCATCATGGATTTCCTCAAGACCGACGCGCCGTTCTGGAAGCGCGAGCGGCGGCGCGACGGCGCCGAGAGCGGCTGGGTGGCGGCGAAAGACGCCGACGCGGCCAGCCGCAGACGCTGGGAATAGTTCCTTTCGCCGGCTTAAACGCGAATTAACTATTTAAGCTCCTAAAATAAAGGGAGCTTCGCTTGCGTCGCCACATTTTTCACACGAAGATTCCGCTATTGTCGCGGATCGATTCAATCGTCCGCCGACAACGGTTTCAGCGCCGCGCCCCATGCGGCCGGACACGTTTCGGATCTGGACCATGAAACACTGGATCATGAACAAAGGACTGAAGAAAACGCTTCCCGTGCTGGCCGCTGTGGCGGCGGGCGTCGCCGCGCTCGGCGGCGCGGCGCTGGTCGTCACCGCCTCCATGCCCAGCGCCAGCATCGCCGCCGACAAGACCGTCAGCGGGCGCGTGACCTTTCACGAGCGCGTGACGCTGCCGCCGGAAGCCAACCTGACGGTGCAGCTCACCGACCTGTCGGCGGCGGCCCAGGTGGTGGCGGAGACGCATATCGATTCCGTCGCCGGCTCGCCGACGCCCTTCGCCATCCATTTCGAGACGACCGAGATCAAGCCCGGCCATCATTACGCATTGCAGGCGCGCATCGCCGCCGGCGACACGCTGTGGTTCGTCAACAGCGAGCGCTACGCCGTCGACCCCGCCCACGCCGCCGCGCCGGTGGACATGCATCTCGTGATGGTGCGCAAGGGCGGCGACGAGACGGTGGCGTCGGGCATCGAGGGCAAGGACTGGCTGGCCGAGGATATCCAGGGCGGCGGCGTCATCGACAACGCCCACACCACGCTGACGGTGGCCAGCGACGGCGCGGTCAGCGGCTCGGGCGGCTGCAACCGCTATGTCAGCAAGGCGACGCTGTCGGGCCAGGAGATCGCCTTCGCCGATATCGGCTCGACCTATATGCAATGCCCGACGGCGCTGATGAACCAGGAGCGCAAGTTCCTCGACGTGCTCGGCAAGACGCGGTCCTACAAGATCGACATGGGCAAGCTGGTGCTGCTGGACGAGGAAGGCCGCGAGATCGCGCGGCTGGCGCAGAGCCTGTAAGGCCAAAAAAATTCCAACAAAAAAGCCCGGCTCGCGCCGGGCTTTTTCATGCATGCGGATCGATCAGCCGACGATCTCGGCGCCCGAGAACCAGTAGGCGATCTCTTCGGCGGCGGTCTCCGGGGCGTCGGAGCCGTGCACGGAGTTCTCGCCGATCGACAGGGCGAAGGTCTTGCGGATGGTGCCTTCCTCGGCGTTGGCCGGGTTGGTGGCGCCCATCACTTCGCGGTTCCTGGCGATGGCGTTCTCGCCTTCCAAGACCTGCACGACCGTCGGGCCGGAGGACATGAATTCGGTCAGCTCGCCGAAGAAGGGGCGTTCCTTGTGGACGGCGTAGAAGCCTTCCGCTTCCCGCAGGCTCATCCAGACGCGCTTCGAGGCGACGACGCGCAGGCCCGCTTCCTCGAGCTTGGCGGTGATGGCGCCGGTCAGGTTGCGGCGGGTCGCGTCGGGCTTGATCATGGAGAAGGTACGTTCGATGGCCATTATTGACACCTTGTATCGTGGGAAAACGGAGGAAAGTGAGGCTCTATACCGTCGAAGCGCCGACTTGCCAAGAGGCCCCGCCCCGCACATTTCGCCCGACGCGCTTGAGACGGCGGAAAATTGACGGCATAGAGAAGGGAGACACGATTCAGGGGGCAAGGGATGGAGCAGCATTTTCAGATGTTCGCCTGGTACAACCGCTGGGCCAACGGGCTCGTCTATCACGCGGCGGCGGAACTGAGCGACGCGGAATACCGGCTCGACCTTGGCCTGTTCTTCGGCTCCGTCCACGGCACGCTCAACCACCTTCTGGTCACCGACCGGCTGTGGATGAAGCGCTTCACCGGCGAGGGCGACCATCCCGACCGGCTCGACGCCATCATCGCGGACAATTTCATCGCGCTGCGCGACCTGCGCCAGGCCGAGGACGAGCGCATCTGCCGCTTCGTCGACGGCATGGACGAGGCCGGGCTCGCCGGGCGCTTCACCTATCTCACGCTCAGCGACATGCGCCGCATCAGCCAGCGCCTGGCGCCGGCGCTGGCGCATATGTTCAACCACCAGACCCATCATCGCGGCCAGATCCACGCCGCCCTCACCCGGCTCGGCGCCGAGGCGCCGGCGCTCGACCTTTCCGCCTTCCAGCGCAGCGAGGGCGGCCGGCGCTTCGCCTGAGACTTGCGCAAACGCCCAACCCGTGCAAAAGCCCCTCCATGCTTATTCTCGACGACATCTCCGTCCGCATCGCCGGACGCCTCCTGATCGACCACGCCAGCGTGACGCTGCCGGCGGGCTCGAAGACCGGCTTCGTCGGCCGCAACGGCACCGGCAAGTCGACGCTGTTCCGCGTCGTCACCGGCGACCTCGCGCCCGAGACGGGCGGCGTCTCGCTGCCCAGGCACACCCGCATCGGCCAGGTGGCGCAGGAAGCGCCCGGCACGGAGGAGCCGCTGATCGAGATCGTCATGAAGGCCGACACGGAGCGCGCGGCGCTTCTGGCCGAGGCGGAGACCGCCGCCGACCCGCACCGCATCGCCGAGATCCACACGCGGCTCGCCGACATAGACGCCCATTCGGCCGAGGCGCGCGCCGGCGCCATCCTGTCCGGCCTCGGCTTCTCGCCCGAGGCGCAGCGCCGGCCGGCCTCGGCCTTTTCCGGCGGCTGGCGCATGCGCGTGGCGCTCGCCGCCGTGCTGTTCGCCCAGCCGGACCTGCTGCTTCTCGATGAGCCGACCAACTATCTCGACCTCGAGGGCGTGCTGTGGCTGGTCGACTATGTGAAGCGCTATCCGCATACGGTCGTCATCATCAGCCACGACCGCGACCTGCTCAACTCGGCCACCACGTCGATCCTGCATCTCGACCAGAAGAAGCTCACCTTCTGGCGCGGCAATTACGACCAGTTCGAGCGCCAGCGCCACGAAATGCTGGAATTGCAGCAGAAGGCGCACGCCAAGCAGGAAGCGCATCGCAAGCATATGGAGAGCTTCGTCGAGCGCTTCCGCGCCAAGGCGACCAAGGCGCGGCAGGCGCAGTCGCGCCTCAAGGCGCTGCAGAAGCTCAAGCCCATCGAGCTTTACGTCGAAAGCCATGTGCAGCCCTTCACCTTCCCCGACGCGGAGAAGAAGGCCGCCTCGCCCATCATCGCGCTCGACCGCGCCGATGTCGGCTATGCGCCGGGCAAGCCGGTGCTGCGCAACGTCACGCTGCGCATCGACAATGACGACCGCATCGCGCTGCTCGGCTCCAACGGCAACGGCAAGTCGACGCTGGCCAAGCTCATCGCCGGGCGGCTCGCGCCGGAAAAGGGCGCGCTGACCGTCTCGCCCAACCTGAAGGTGGCCTTCTTCGCCCAGCACCAGCTCGACGACCTCGTGCCCGAGGACAACGCCATCGAGCATGTGCGCAAGCTGATGCCGACCGAGCCCGAAGCGAAAGTGCGCGCGCGGGTGGCGCAGATGGGGCTTTCGACCGAGAAGATGCTGACGCCGGCCCGGGACCTCTCCGGCGGCGAGAAGGCGCGGCTGCTGATGGGGCTCGCCACCTTCCACGGGCCGAACCTCCTGATCCTCGACGAGCCGACCAACCATCTCGACATCGACAGCCGCGAGGAGCTGGTGCACGCGCTCAACGCCTTCAACGGCGCGGTGATCCTGATCGCCCACGACCGCCACCTGATCGAGGCGACGATGGAGCGGCTGTGGCTGGTGCGCGAGGGCGGCGTGCAGCCCTTCGAGGGCGATCTCGACGAATACCGGCAGATCGTGCTGGCCGACGCCAAGGGCGATCCGGCGCCGGACGCGCGCGACGACGGGCCCAGGGTCAACAAGGCCGAGCAGCGCAAGCTCGCCGCGCAAAGGCGCGAGGCGCTGGCCCCGCTGCAGAAAAAGATCAAGGAAAGCGAAGGCTTGATCCAGAAACTGCAGAAACGGATTCAGGACTGCATGACGCAACTCGAAGACCCGGCGCTCTACGAGAAGGAGCCGCAGAAGGCGATCCGGCTCAACAAGGAGATGAGCGACGCCAAGTCGGCGCTGGCCGACGCCGAGGACCGATGGCTGGAGATGTCGGCCGAATACGAGGAGGCGATGGCGGAGTGATCCGCCCGCCTCACGGCGCGAAAAAGACGATATAGACGAGCCCGACCAGCCCCCAGCCGCCGATGCGCAAGGCTTTGGGCAGCGGGCGCGGCGTGAAGCGGACCGCGAGCACGGCCAGCACGGCGGTGAGCGCCGGGAAGGCCACGAACATGGCCATGTAGCCGCTCGATCCCTCGAAGGACGAGCCGAACAGGCCCATCTCCATCGGCGGGATCAGCGCGATCATGGCGACGAGCGCGGCCAGAAGCAGCAGCAGAAGACGGTCGAGCGCGGCCATGCGGGTCAGGCCTGCGGGCGGCGCAGCCGCGTGCGCATCAGGCCATAGAGGCCGAGAACGCCGATGACCAGCCCGGCGGTGGTGTAGGCGTCGTCGGGCGTCTCCGCCCCGCGCCGCAGCACCAGGTCGACATGGGAGATCTGCAAGCCGTCCGCCGCGCCCCAGACCAGCCGGAAGGCGTAGTCGCCCGGCAGCACCGGGTCGATGTCGCCGGCGCTCTGGCGCAGCACGCCGGCGTCGCGCGGCTCGGGGTGGCTGGTCGAGCCGCTCTGCGCGGCGAAATCGAGCCGCTGTGACAGCACCGGCTGGCCGTCGCGGCTTACCGCCAGCGTCATCGCCGTGCGGTTGGCGGCGGGGGCGTAGCCGGGCATGGGCGTGGCGTCGATGAAGACCCGCACCGGCGCGTCGGCGGCCGACAGCCGCACCTCGCGCACCTTGAAGCCGGCGGCGCGGTTTTCGAGCAGCGTGTAGCGGCCGATCTCGTCGCCGGAGAAATGCCTCAGCCACCACGGATAGCCCAGCCCCAGCGCCAGCCCGACGGCGATCATGACGAAGAAAATAGGGCGCATCAGGCTTTCCGCTCCCAGCGGCGGTCCTGCGTCTGCTGCCAGTAGGTGAGCGCGTGGTCTCCGGCCTTGAAAGCCTTCCATTGCGCGCGGGCATGGTCGAGCTGGTCCTGGTCGTGGCCGTCGAACATGACCACGATGCGCTCATAGGCGCCCGGATCGGCCAGCGCCGCGCCCTCGACCAGGAAGCGCACCGAGGCCCCGTTCGGATTGGCCTCCGTGGTGGTCAGCAGCACCGGCTGGCGGTCGGGATAGGGCTCCTTGTCCGTGCCGTGGGCGACGAAGGAGGCGTCGGAAAAGGTCCAGAGCAGATTGTCCAGCGCGTCGCGCCGCTCCTCGCTCACCGTCTGGATCGCCACGCGCCAGCCGCGCGCGACCGAGCGCTCGACAAGGCCCGGCAGGGCTTCGTCGAGCGTCGATTCGGTGAGGTGGTAGAACAGGATTTCAGCCATCGCCGGGTCCGTATGGGGGCGGAGAAAGTGATTCCGATCTCCGCCCTATGGTACTGTTTCATTTTCCTTTTTCGCAATTCCGGACGGAAAACCGCTTCGCACTTTTCCTGGAATTGCTAGTTCTCGAAATGGTCGCGCACGAGGCGGTCGAGCAGCCGCACGCCGAAGCCCGAGGCCCAGCTCTGGCTGTATTCGCTGGAGATCGAATCCATCGCCGTGCCGGCCACGTCGAGATGCGCCCAAGGCGTGTCGCCGACGAAGCGCTTGAGGAACTGCGCCGCCGTGATGGAGCCCGCCATGCGGCCGGCGCTGTTCTTCATGTCGGCGAATTTGGAATCGATCATCTTGTCGTATTCCTTGCCGAGCGGCATGCGCCACAGCTTCTCGCCCGTCGCCTGGCCGGCGTCGTAGAGCTGGTCGGCCAGCTCGTCGTCGTTGCAGAACAGGCCGGCGTGGTGCGAGCCGAGCGCCACCATGATGGCGCCGGTCAGCGTCGCGAGATTGACCATGAAGCGCGGCTTGAAGCGCTCGTTGGTGTAATGCAGCGCGTCGGCCAGCACGAGGCGGCCCTCGGCGTCGGTGTTGATGATCTCGATGGTCTGGCCCGACATGGACGTGACGATGTCGCCCGGGCGCTGCGCCGCGCCGTCGGGCATGTTCTCGACCAGCCCGATGACGCCGATGGCGTTGACCCTGGCCTTGCGGCCGGCGAGCGCGCGCATCAGGCCGGTCACGGCGGCCGCGCCGCCCATGTCGCCCTTCATGTCCTCCATGTTGGCGGCGGGCTTGATCGAGATGCCGCCGGTGTCGAAGACCACGCCCTTGCCGACGAAGGCCACCGGCTGCTCCTTGGACTTGGCCCCATGCCATTCCATCACCACCAGCCGCGGCGGACGGGCCGAGCCCTGCGCCACGCCGAGAAGCGCGCCCATGCCGAGCTTGCGCATCTCCTTCTCGCCCAGCACCTCGACCTTGACGCCGAGCTTCTCCAGCTTCTCCGCCTCCTCGGCGAATTCGACCGGGCCGAGCGCGTTGGCCGGCTCGTTGACGAGGTCGCGCGCCTGCACGACGCCGTCGGCCACGGCTTCCGCGACCTCGAAGGCCTTGCCGGCGCTCTTGGGGTCGGCGACGCAGATCGTCACCTTGGCGGCGTGCTTGCCGGTCTCGCCGTTGTCGTCCTTCTTCTTGGTCTTGTAGCGGTCGAAGGCGTAGGCGCGCAAAATCATGCCCAGCGCCACGTCCGCCGCCTCGTCGCCGGCCACCGACGTGTCGGGCACGGCCAGCGTCAGCGTGGCGCGCTCGCCCTTGCCGATTCGCGAAAAGGCCGCGCCGCCGATGCGGATCCAGTCGTCGTTGCCGAGCTGGCCCGGCTCGCCCACGCCCACCAGCACGATCTTCTCGACGCCGCCGGCGGTCGTCGCCACCGCCTCGGCGGTCTTGCCCAGGGCGCCGGAAAAGCCGGTGATCTCGGCGATGCGGGCGATCCTGTCGGCCCCGCCCGCGGCCTGCGCGGCCTCGTCGCAGAAGGCGCCGCCCTTGGCGACCAGCACGATGGCCACGCCCTTTTCCGGCGCCGAAAATTCGCTGAAGGAGATGGAAGGACGTTTGGACATGATGACTCCGATTGAGAAACGACGCATTGGCGCCGCGATTTTTTCCCACTCATGTGAGACGATTATGGCGAAACCGCAAGCCCAAGTCGTGAGCCGGACCTAAAGCCGATCAGATTTGCGTTAACCGCGGCGAATTGATAGGCAGGCGCGCAAAACGCGCCGCGACTGTGGCGGCGGCGCCCTTGACGCCGCTTCAGAGTTTGTTAACTGCCTTTGTTGGGACGATGTTAGCCAACCGCCCCTAGACTGGATCATAAACGCGAGCCCTCGTCCCTTCGGAGCGGCTCCCCAACGGAACCGGGATGTAGACTCCACTCATGCGACTGTTAGAGTTGTACATCTTGCGCCGGGTGGCCGTCATGTATTTCGCCGTGATGGGCGCGGCGGTCGGCATCACCTGGACCGTGCAGGTGCTGCAGCGCATCGACTTCCTGACCACCAGCGGCCAGACCTTCACGACGATCGTGCGCTTCTCCTCGCTGCTGATCCCGTCGGCGATCCCGCTGGTCACGCCCTTCGCGCTGATCATCGCCATCACGCAGACGCTGTCGACCATGAACCAGGATTCCGAGCTCGTGGTCATCAACGCCTCCGGCGCGCCGCGCAGCGTGGTGACGCGGCCGATCCTGGGCCTGGCGCTGGCGCTGTCGGCCATGTCCTTCGTCGTCTCCAATTTCGTCGCGCCCTACGCCAGCCTCAACATGCGCGCCATGATGGCCGAGGCCAGCGCCGACCTGCTCAACGTCATCGTGCAGGACGGCAGCTTCCGCAAGCTCGCCGACAATCTCTACATCCAGATCGCCGAGCGGCGCGCCGACGGCGGCATCGGCGGGCTGTTCATCGCCGACACGCGCGACCCGAGCCTCGACCTCATCTACTACGCCGCCGACGGCGCGGTGGCGAGCACGCCGCAGGGCGAGATGCTCCTGATGCGCAACGGCGAGGTGCAGCGGCGCAACGTGTCGGACGGCACCGTCTCGATCATCAAGTTCAACTCCTACGCCTTCGACCTCAGCCAGTTCGCCACCGCCGGCGACGAGATGGTGATCTACGCCAAGGACCGGCCGCTGCCCTATCTGATGCATCCCGATCCCAACGACCCGACCCTGCAGACGCGGCCGCTGCGTTATCGCGCCGAACTGAACCGCCGCCTGTCGCGCTGGCTCTATCCGGTGGTCTTCGCGCTGATCGCGCTGGCGGTGGCGGGCGATTCCCGCTCGCATCGCGAGGCGCGGGTGTCGGCCTCCTTCACCGCCATCTCCATCGCGCTTCTGGTCTACTGGGCCGGTTATTTCGCCTCCGACCGCGCCGACCAGGACGAGAACTACATGGTGGTGATGTATCTGGCGCCGCTCGGCGTCATGGCGGCGGCGGGCTATATGGTCGCCACCGGGCGAAGGATCGGCCTGCCCGCCAAGTGGCACGACCGCATGCTCGACGCCTTCGACCGCGTGCGCCAGCTCGGCCCGGCGCTGGTGGCGCGGCTCCTGTCGCGCTTCCGGGGCGACGCGGGAGGGCGCGCATGATCGGCTGGACCCTCGGACGCTATTTCTTCACGCGCTACGTGCAGATCACGCTCTATTTCCTGCTCGGCATCTTCGCCTTGACGCTGCTTCTCGACTTCACCGAGAACGCCAGCAAGATGTCGAACCTGCCCGCCTATTCGGTATGGGCGGCGCTCGGCATCTCGGCCATGCGCGTGCCCTTCATCATGCAGCAGATGGTGCCCTTCGTGGCGCTGTTCTCGGCCATGACGACGCTGATCTCGCTCAACCGCAAATACGAGCTGGTGGTGGCGCGCTCGGTCGGCGTGTCGGCCTGGCAGTTCCTGCTGCCGGCCTGCCTCGGCGCATTTTTGTTCGGACTGGCGACGATCTTCGTCCTCAACCCCCTCGCCGCCCACGGCTTCGCCAAGGCCAACGAGATCGCCACGACGTGGAAATCCGGCAAGGCCGCCGACGCCTCGGCGCTGCGCGACCCGTGGCTGCGCCAGAAGACCGACGAGGGCGAGACCATCATCGGCACGCGCAACATCCTCGACCACGGCAAGACGCTGATCGACGCGACCTTCATCCGCTTCGACGACCAGAAGAACATCAAGGAGCGCTACGACGCGCACCGCGCCGAATTGCAGACCGGCCACTGGCTCCTGACCGACGTGACGCGATTCGCGCGCGGCGAGGAGCCGCGCCATCTGGATACTTTCCAGATCGCCACGCAGCTCCGCCCCGAATATGTCGAGGAGCAGCTCGCCTCCCCCGACACGATCCCCTTCACGCAGCTTCGCCACAAGGTCGAGGTGGCGCGCTCCTTCGGCTACTCGGCGAACGCATTTGACATGCAATACCAGTCGCTTCTGGCTTTGCCGGCGCTGCTGATGGCCATGACGCTGATCGCCGCCACGGTGTCGCTCAAATTTGTGCGGTTCGGCCAATCGGGAGCGATGATTCTGGGTGGCGTTCTGGCAGGCTTCATGCTTTATGTCGTCTCGGTGCTGGTGAAGGCGTTCGGGAACGCGGGATTCGTCCCGCCGTTCGTGGCCGCCTGGGTTCCGGTCGTCATCGCGACATTCTTTGGTGTCTCCTTTCTTTTGCACAAGGAGGATGGTTAGTGGGTTTGAGTCACGCCCGCATGGTATTGCCCCATTGGCGCTCGCGCTTCGCGCGCGGGACCGCGTTGGCGTGCGTCCTTGCCTTGCCTTTCATCACCGTCGCCGCCGCACCGCAGGCCTTCGCCCAGGACGCCCTGTCGTCCAACTACAAGGGCGATCCCAACGCCCGCATGCTTTTGCAGGCCGACGAGCTCGTCTACGACCGCGACCACAACACCGTCACGGCGCAGGGCAAGGTGCGCATCGAATATGACGGCAACCGGCTGGTCGCCCGCAAGGTCACCTACAACCAGCAGACCAAGCGCATGACCGCCACCGGCGACGTCGAGGTGGTCGAGCGCAGCGGCAACAAGATCTATTCCGACCATATGGACGTCACCGACGACTTCCGCGACGGCTTCGTGAACGGGCTGCGCGTGGAGACGCAGGACAACACCCGCTTCGCGGCCGAGAGCGGCGAGCGCAGCAACGGCGAGATCACCACCTTCAACAACGGCGTCTACACGGCCTGCGAGCCGTGCAAGAAGGACCCGGACAAGCCGGTCCTGTGGCAGATCAAGGCCCGCCGCATCATCTGGAACAGCGTCACCAAGCGCGTGCGCTTCGAGCATGGCCGCTTCGAGTTTCTCGGCATGCCGCTCGCCTATTTCCCGGCCTTCGAGATGGCCGACCCGACGGTGAAGCGCAAGAGCGGCTTCCTGTTCCCGATGATCGGCTACAAGGACAATCTCGGCGCCAGCATCAAGAATTCCTATTTCTGGGCGCTCGCGCCCAATTACGACATGACGCTGTCGGAGACCGCCTACAGCAAGCAGGGCTTCCTGACCGAGGCCGAATGGCGGCACCGGCTCGAAAACGGAACCTACGACTTCCGCATCGCCGGCATCCACCAGATGAAGCCGGGCGCCTTCGACGACACCACCATCGACAGCGAGAAACGCAATCGCGGCATGGTGGCCTCGAAGGGCGACTTCGAGATCAATTCGCGCTGGAAGTTCGGCTGGGACGTGATGTTCGAGTCCGACCACAACTTCGCGCGCACCTACAATATCGAGGGCTACAACCAGGCCACGCAGACGTCGCAGATCTATCTGACCGGCGTCAACAACCGCAATTATTTCGACATGCGGTTCTATCATTTCAACGTGCAGGAATCGCTGCTGTCGAGCGATCCCTACGCCATGGCGGGCAAGCAGCCCTGGGTGTTCCCCAGCATCGACTATTCCTATACCGCGCCCGAGCCGGTGCTGGGCGGCGAGCTGAACTTCAACACCAACCTGCAGGCGATCTACCGCAACGACGCGGATTTCGCCACCAGCCTCGACGGCTCGACCTCGCTGTTCCCGCGGCTCGCGGGCATCAACGGCACGGACGCGCGGCTGACCAGCGAGGCGGAGTGGAAGCGCACCTTCATCACCGACCAGGGCCTGGTGATCACGCCGCTCTTCGCGCTGCGCGGCGACGCCATCGGCGACAGCACCAATTTCAACCTGGCCGACGCCGGCTACACCGACGCGGTGATGCGCTCGCAGGCCTTCCGCGCCATGGCCACCGCCGGGCTGGAGCTGCGCTGGCCGATCCTGTTCTCGACCACCAGCGCCACCCATATCCTGGAGCCGGAAGCGCAGATCTTCGTGCGCAACAACGAGCGCTACGCCGGCCAGCTTCCCAACGAGGACGCGCAGAGCTTCGTCTTCGACGCCACCAACCTGTTCTCGCGCGACAAGTTCTCGGGCTACGACCGCGTCGAGGGCGGCACGCGCGCCAATCTGGGCGTGCGCTATTCGGGCAATTTCAACAACAGCGACTGGGCGCTCTACGGCCTCGGCGGCCAGTCGTTCCAGCTCGGCGGCGTCAATTCCTACGGAACCAGCGACTTCGTCAATGTCGGCGCGGATTCCGGCCTGCAGGGCGCGCGCTCGGACTATGTGGCGATGCTGGGCGCGTCGAACTCGACCGGCCTGGCGCTGGCGGCGCGCGGCCGCTTCGACAAGGACGATTTCAGCGTCCAGCGCGGCGAACTGGAAGCGCAGCAGAGCTGGTCGAAGCTGCAGGTGTCGGCGCGCTACGCCTATATCGCGCCGCAGCCCGCCTATGGCTACAACTACCTGCGCCAGGAAGTCGGCGGCGGCGCCTCCTACCGCTTCGCCGACAACTGGCGCGTCTTCGGCTCGGGCACCTACGACCTGGTGTCGGACACGCTGACCAAGGCCACGTCGGGCCTCGCCTATGACGACGAGTGCTTCACCTATTCGATGGCCTATATCCAGACGCGCAATCCGGGCGAGAGCTCGACCGCGCATACGGTCGGCTTCCAGATCTCGTTCCGCACGCTCGGCGACGTGGGCACCGGACCGAAAACCTTCTCCAACTGACATCCGGGAGCGCGGCGCGCGCTTCCGGTCCGCGGGGAAATGCTCTAAGCTCGCGGAGCCGGCGCTTTTCCGTTCGGAATTGCGACACAATGAGACGATAAAGCGGCTCCATCACAATCGGGCCCGCCGGAAGACAGACCCAGGCGGCGGGACGAAACCGGGAAAGAAAGACGATGTTTGCACGATCCCTTTTCGCCTCCACCTTGAGCGCCGCCGTCTGCCTGACGGCGCTGGGCGCGGCGCCGCAGGCGGCCTTCGCGGCCGGCGGCGGCAGCACGGAGGTCCGGGTGATCGTCTCCGGCAACGCCATCACCAACGGCGACATCCAGCACCGCGTGGCCTTCCTCAAATTGCAGCACAAGAAGGGCAATCTCCAGCAGATGGCCCGCGAGGAGCTGACCGACGAAATGCTCAAGCGCGTCGAGATGAAGGCGCGCGGCGTCACCGTCAGCGACCAGGAGGTCGAGACCGCCTATGCCGGCTTCGCCAGCCGCAACAAGATGAAGGTGGCGCAGCTCAACCAGGTGCTCGACCACGCCGGCGTGACGCCGGACCATTTCAAGAAATTCATCATGGTGCAAATGGGCTGGGGCCGCCTGGTCAGCGCGCGCTTCCGCGCCACCGGCATGATGAGCGAGCAGGACGCCGTGCAGCGCATGCTGAAGGACGGCGGCAAGAAGCCCGTCGCCACCGAGTATCAGTTGCAGCAGGTAATCTTCGTCGTCCCCGCCGCCAATCGCTCGGCCGGCGTGCTGGCCAAGCGCCGGCAGGAGGCCAACGCGCTGCGCGCCCGCTTCCAGAACTGCGACTCCACCCGCCAGCAGGCGCTCGGCACCCTCGACGTGACGGTGCGCGACCTCGGCCGCATCCTCGAGCAGCAATTGCCGGACGAGTGGAGCAAGGACGTCAAGGCCGCCGGCGTCGGCCGCACCACGCCGACGCACGACACCGAGAAGGGCGTGGAGTTCCTCGCCGTCTGCTCGACGCGGCAGGTCAACGACGACCGCGTGGCGCAGCTCGTCTTCTCGATGGAAGGCACGGATTCGGCCGCCGGACAGGAAAAGAAGGCGAACGAGCTGAGCAAGTCCTATCTGGAGGAACTGCGCAAGAAGGCCAAGATCGTCAATCGCTGAGCCGAAAGACCGCCGCCGCATGAGCGCCTCCCCCGTTCTCCCGCTCGCCCTCAGCATCGGCGATCCGTCCGGCGTCGGCCCGGACGTGAGCTTCGCCGCATGGCTGAAGCGGGACGAACTCGACCTGCCGGTCTTCGCGCTGCTGGCCGATCCCGACCAGCTCGCCGCCCGCGCAAGCCGGCTGGGGCTCACGATCCCGATCGAGACCATCGCGGCGCCGGCCGAGGCCCTGGCCGTCTTTCCGCGCGCGCTGCCCGTGCTGCCGCTCGCCAACCGGCACCGCGAGAGCTGCGGGACGCCGCTGCCGGAAAACGCCGCCGGGACCGTCGAGGCCATCGAGCGCGCCGTGGCGCTGACGCTCGCGGGCGAGACGGCCGCCGTCGTCACCTGCCCCATCGCCAAGAAGCCGCTCTACGAGGCGGGCTTTCCCCATCCGGGCCACACGGAATTCCTGGCCGAGCTGGCCAGCCGCCACGCCGGCCGTCCGCTGCGTCCGGTGATGATGCTGGCCGGGCCGCAATTGCGCGCCGTGCCGGTGACGATCCACATTCCGCTGTCGGAAGCGCCGAAGCAATTGACGCGCGAGGACATCGTCGAGGTGGCGCGGATCACGGCCGAGGCGCTGAAAAGCCGCTTCGGCGTCGCCGCGCCGCGGCTCGCCGTCTCCGGCCTCAACCCGCATGCGGGCGAAGGCGGGGCGCTGGGCAAGGAGGACGACGCCGTCATCCGCCCGGCGGTGGAGGATCTGCGCCGCGAAGGCGTCGACGCGCGCGGCCCCCTGCCCGCCGACACCATGTTCCACCCACAGGCGCGCGCCACCTACGACGCCGCCGTCTGCATGTATCACGACCAGGCGCTGATCCCGGCCAAGGCGCTGGCCTTCGACGAGACGGTCAACGTGACGCTCGGCCTGCCCTTCATCCGCACCTCGCCCGACCACGGCACCGCCTTCGACATCGCCGGCACGGGCGCGGCGCGGCCCGACAGCCTGGTGGCGGCGCTGCGCATGGCGGCGGAGATGGCGCGCAAGGCCGCCCCCCGATGAGCGTCCGATGAGTATCGACGGCCTGTCCCCCCTGCGCGAGGTGATCGAGCGCCACGACCTCGCGCCGAAGAAATCGCTCGGGCAGAATTTCCTGTTCGACCTCAACCTCACCTCCAAGATCGCCCGGCAGGCCGGCGATTTGCGCGACCAGCCGGTGATCGAAGTCGGCCCCGGCCCCGGCGGGCTGACGCGGGCGCTGCTGGCGCAGGGCGCGCTGGTGACGGCCATCGAGCGCGACGAACGGTGCCTCGGCGCGCTGGCCGAGATCGAGGCGCATTATCCGGGCCGGCTGCGCGTCATTTCCGGCGACGCGCTGGAGCAGGATTTCTCGACGCTGTTTCCGGGCGCCGTCAAGCCGCGCATCGTCGCCAACCTACCTTATAATGTCGGCACGCAACTGCTCCTCAACTGGCTGCTGGTCGAGCCGTGGCCGCCCTTCTACGCCTCGATGACGCTGATGTTCCAGCGCGAGGTGGCCGAGCGCATCGTGGCCGCGCCCGACACCGACCATTACGGCCGGCTGGGCGTGCTGGCCGGCTGGCGGACGCAGGCGAAGATCGCCTTCGACGTGCCGCCGCAGGCCTTCACGCCGCCGCCCAAGGTGACCTCGTCGGTGGTGCATATCGTCCCGCGCGACGCTCCGCTGCCCTGCGACGCCACGGCGCTCGGCCGCGTCACGCAGGCCGCCTTCGGCCAGCGCCGCAAGATGCTGCGCCAGAGCCTCAAGCCGGTCGGCGGCGCGGCGCTGCTGGAAAAAGCCGGCATCGACGGCGCGCGCCGGGCCGAGACCCTCTCCGTCGCCGAATTCGTCGCGCTGGCCAACGCCTGAGCGCCGGGTTCCGCACAATCACACCGCCGCCATTCTGATAGCCGACAGCGCTAATCGCCTAGGGATTAGTTCTCCGCCCTGAAAAACGAGCGGAACAGCCTATCGCCGGCCGCCGCCGCCATGGTCCGGGCCGCCGCCGGGGGGCATGGCGCCGGGGGGGCCGCCGGGCGGGGCGTCGCCCAGGGTCGGCCATTTCATCTCGTTGACGATCTGGCCGACATGGTCGATCTCGTCGCGGAAGCTGGTCAGCGACGAGCCGGTCAGCTTCTCGCCGGCGTTGAGATGGGCCTTGAGCGGGTCGACGTAGCGGTCGCCCACCTTCAATTCGTAATAGAGATGCGGGCCGGTGGAATAGCCGGTGGAGCCGACATAGGCGATCACCTGGCCCTGCTTGACGTGCTGGCCGACCTTGAGGCCGCGCGCCGCGCCCGACAGGTGGGCGTAGGTGGTGCTGTAGCCGCCCTGGTGGCGGATGCGCACATATTTGCCGTAGCCCTTCTCGGCCGAGATCACCTCGACCACGCCATCGCCGGCGGCCACGATCGGCGAGCCGATCGGCGCGTCGTAATCGACGCCGTTATGGTGCTTGCGCACGTGCAGCACCGGATGCACGCGCCAGCCGAAGCCGTCGTTGAGCCGGCCGTTGGGCAGCGGCTTCGACATCAGGTACTTGGTCATCGAGGAGCCGTCCTCGTTGAAATAATCGCCCGTCCCGTCGCCGTTGCGGTAGAGGCGCTGGCTCTTGCCGTCGGTGGTGAACTCGACGAAGACCAGCTCCGGATCGGTCTCGGCGCTCTTGCGGAACAGAAGGTCGATCAGGTCCGGCGCGCGGCCGGAGCCGTCGAGCGAGACGCCGTTCTTCGCCGCCAGCCGGCCCACCTCGCGCACGATGTCGGCCGGCGCGCCGGCCTGGCGCAGGCGGGCGGGGATGGAGGCGCCGGCGTCGCCCGCGGGCGGGTGATAGGCGGTCAGCATGGCGTCCTGCGACAGGCGGGCGAAAAGCCGCTCGTTGCCGTTGGCGCGGAAGGCGCCGTCGTCGGTGCGGCCATAGACGCCGCGCCCGACGTCGCCGTGCTTGAGCCGGGCCAGCGTCACATGGGCCGGCGCGCCGTCGTCGCGCCTGTCGGTCAGAAGCTCGAGATTGTCGCCGGGGGCCAGCTCGCTGCGGCCCAGCGCTTCTTCCAGCCGCGCGCCGTCGCCGGCGTCGACGCCGGCGGCGCGCAGCATCGGCTCCAGCTTCTCGCGCGTCTGCGGGGCGAGCACGATCTCGTGCATGCGGTCGCCCCTGCCCGCGGCGGGCTTGGCGAGGCTGACATTGATCGGCACGCCGCCGACCGGCGTGCGCGGCGAGACCGGCAAAGTGGGATCGCTGCGCCAATGGGCGAAGCGGCCATGCGCGCCGGTGGCGGCGTCGGTCTTGAGGTCGAGCACGACGTGCTGGTAGGTGTAGACGCGGGCGGCGCCGTCCTCCACGCCCTCGGCGATGTCGATGCGGTGCGAGATGCGGCGCGCGGCGGCGGCGTCGACGGCGGGGACGAGGCGCGCCTCCTTGGGCGCGGCCGGCTCGCCATGCATGAGCTTGGCCGGGTCGACCAGCACGGGCGCGGCGGCGTGGCCGTGCGGGGCGAGCCGCCCGGTCGTCACCGCCAGCCCGCCGCCGGCGATCAAGAGGGCCGCGGCCAGCGCGGCGCAGAAACGGGCGTGCGAGCGGAAGGAGAAAGGAACCGACCAGGCCGTCTTCAGCGCGTCGGCGCTGAGCGGATCGTTGCGGGCGCCGGTGGGCGCGGACGTGGACGTCATGAGCACGCGCCTTCCCTTGATACGCGCCGCCTTCGGAATCATATCGTCCGCACCTGTTGGGTCCTTGTAAAGCAAAGATGGACCCAAGGAGCAGACCGCGGCCAAAATAAGGCCCGATCGTGGCTTATCCACCGGCGGCGAATCACATTTTCACCCGGCGCGGGCGCGGCGGTGCTCGGTCAGCATGGACCAGGTGTAGAGCGCCAGCCCGATCCAGATCAGCAGGAAGGCGGCGAGCTGCACCGGGGCGAAGGGCTCGTGGAAGACGAAGACCGCCGAGACGAACAGGATGGTCGGCGTCATATATTGCATCAGGCCGAGCGTCGCGTAGCGCAGGAGCTTGGCGCCGCCGGCGTAGAGGATCAGCGGGATGGCGGTGATCGGCCCGGCGAGCAGCAGCATACCGACGTCGTAGGACGTCCCATGGGTGAAATGGTCCTGCCCGCTATAAGCGAGCCAGACGGCGTAGGCCAGCGCCGGCAGGCACAGGAGCAGCACCTCCAGCGTGAAGCCCTGCAGGGGCGGCATGGGCAGCGACTTGCGGAAGAAGCCGTAGAGGCCGAAGGTCAGCGGCAGCGCCAGCGACACCCAGGGCAGGCCGCCGGCGTTGACGGTCAAAAGCGCCACGGCGGCGAAGGCGAAGCCGACGGCGGCGTATTGCAGCCTTGTCAGCCGCTCGCCGAGGAACAGCGCCCCCAGCACCACGTTGAACAGCGGGCTGATATAATAGCCGAGCGCCGAGCCCATCATCTGGCCGTGCTCGATGGCCCAGACATAGATCGACCAGTTGGCGGTGATCAGCGCCGCGGTCAGCGCAGCCATGGCCAGCATGCGCGGCCGCCGCACGGCGTCGAGGATGGCCTGGAACTGGCCGAGCAGCACCAGAAGCGCCAGCGCCACCGGCACCGACCACAGCACGCGGTGGGCGACGATCTCCATCGGCGAGACGTGATGCATGGCCTTGAGGTAGAAGGGCAGCGCGCCCCACAGCCCATAGGCGCCGGCCGCCATCAGCGCGCCGCGCGCGCCGTCCGAAAGGCGGACGCCGGTCATGGTCTGGTCGGTCATGGGTCCCCTCCCCGGATCGTCGCGGCCTTCGCCGCCAGCTATGCGCCCAACGACCCATGAAATCCATTCAATTATACTGATCGACGGATCAATCGCCGTGATTATTCGGCGGCGACCTGGCCGGCCGCGGCGCGGTTCTTCATCAGCTTGTAATTGACCGAATCCATCAGCGCCTGGAAGGAGGCGTCGATGATGTTGTCGGAGACGCCGACCGTGCGCCAGCGCGCGCCGGTGGCGTCGCCGGATTCGATCAGCACGCGGGTGATGGCCGCCGTGCCGCCGTTGAGGATGCGCACCTTGAAGTCGACCAGCTCCAGGTCCTCGATCTCGTCCTGGTAGCGGCCGAGATCCTTGCGCAGCGCGATGTCGAGCGCGTTGACCGGGCCGTGGCCCTCGGCCACCGACATGCGCAGTTCGCCGTCGACCTCGACCTTGACCACGGCTTCCGACACGGTCTTCGGCATGCCGTTGGCGTCGAAGCGGCGCTCGACCAGGCAGCGGAAGGAATCGACGGTGAAGAAGGCCGGCATGGGGTTGAGCATGCCGCGCGCCAGCAGCTCGAAGCTGGCGTCGGCGCCCTCGTATGCGTAGCCCTCGGCCTCGCGCTCCTTGACCAGCGCGATCAGCGTGTCGAGGCGCGGATCGTTCCTGGCCACCGCGATGCCGCGCCGCTCCAGCTCGGCGATGAAATTGGACTTGCCGCCCTGATCCGAGACCATGACGCGGCGGCGGTTGCCGACCGTCTCCGGCGGCACGTGCTCGTAGGTCTGCGGCTCCTTGAGAAGCGCGGAAGCGTGGATGCCGGCCTTGGTGGCGAAGGCCGAGGTTCCGGCATAGGGCGCCTGCTCGTCGGGGGCGCGGTTGAGGATGTCGTCGAAGGCGCGCGAGATGCGGGTGACGGCCTTGAGCGCCTCGGGGCGAACGCCCAGCTCGAAGCGTTCGGCCCAATAGGGCTTCAGGGCCAGCGTCGGGATCAGCGAGACGAGATTGGCGTTGCCGCAGCGCTCGCCGATGCCGTTGAGCGTGCCCTGCACGTGGCGCACGCCGGCGTCGATGGCGGCGAGCGACACGGCCACCGCCTGTTCGGTGTCGTTATGGGCGTGGACGCCGAGCCGGTCGCCGGGGACCACCGCCGTCACCGCCCGCACGATCTCCCCCACCTCGGAGGGCTGCGTGCCGCCATTGGTGTCGCACAGCACCACCCAGCGCGCGCCGGCCTCGTGGGCGGCTTTCGCGCAGGCCAGCGCATAGGCGGGATTGGCCTTGTAGCCGTCGAAGAAATGCTCGCAATCGACCAGCGCCTCGCGGCCCGCCGCGCGGGCGGCGGCGACGGAGGCGGCGATGGCGTCGAGGTTTTCCTCGTTGGTGCAGCCGAGCGCCAGCCGCACGTGATAGTCCCAGCTCTTGGCGACGAAACAGACGGCGTCGGCCTCGGCCTGCAAGAGGCTCGCGAGGCCGGGATCGTTGGAGGCGGAGACGCCGGCGCGCTTGGTCATGCCGAAGGCGGCGAAACGCGCCCGCGTCGTGCGCTTTTTCTGGAAAAAGGTCGTGTCGGTGGGGTTCGCGCCCGGATAGCCGCCCTCGACATAGTCGACGCCCAGCTCCTCCAGCAGGGTCACGATGGCCTTCTTGTCCTCGACGGAGAAGTCGACGCCGGGGGTCTGCTGCCCGTCGCGAAGGGTCGTGTCGTAGATATAGATGCGTTCGCGCGCCATGTGCCTGCCTGTCGGTGGGTCTGGTTACGGTTTCGGCCAAGAGCCGTCGTCGGGGCCGTCGTCGGTGTCGTGGTCGGGATGCTGGTTGGAGCGCATCGAGCGGACGAAGGCCACGCTTTCGAGGTCGCGCTCGGTCGGGTAGCCGGGAAGCGCCGAAAGCCCGTCGACATAGGGCAGCTTCTTCTCGACGCCCCATTGCACGGCGGGGGGAAACGCCTCCGGCGCGTCGAAGGCGCCGATGGCCAGCGCCACGCCGTCCGGGGCCTCGTAGGTCAGCGGCGTGCCGCATCGCGCGCAGAAGCCGCGCCGGACATGGTTGGACGACTGGAACCGCGCCGGCTCGCCGCGCGTCCAGACGAGCGTCGCCTCGCCCACCGAGACCAGCGGCGCGTAGAAGGCGCCGAAGGCCTTCTGGCACATGCGGCAATGGCAGATGGAGGCCTGCCCCGGCGCGCCTTCGAGCCGGAAGCGCACCGCGCCGCACTGGCATCCGCCGCTGTGCGAAGGCTTGTCGTCAAGCGTCATGTCGTCCCCGGCGGGATTCAGCCCGCCGCCTCCCATGTGGTGACGCGCGCGCCGGTGGCGGGGTCCTTGCCGTCCTTGAGCTGCACGCCTTCCTGCAAAAGCTGGTCGCGGATGCGGTCGGCCTCGGCGAAATTGCGGTCGCGGATGAAGGCCAGACGCTCGGCGATGCGCGCCTCGACCGCCGCCGCGTCCACCCGCGCGGCGGCGAAGACCGGCAGGTCCGCCGTCGTCACGAAGGCGGGGTCGAACAGGCCCATCTGCGCCATGCCTTGGCCCAGGGCGGCCGCGTCACGCGCCTTGAAGGCCTTGCGCAGGGCGGTGATCGCCGCCCAGGTGTTGAGGTCGTCGGCCAGGGCCTCGATCACCTCGTCGGCGGCCGTCAGGCTTGCGGGCGCGGAAAAGCCCGTCTCGCGCAGAAGCCCGTACCAGCGGCGCAGCTCGTCGGCGGATTCGGCCAGGCGCTGCGCGGTCCAGTTGATCGGCTCGCGATAATGGGTCTGGAGCATCGACAGGCGCGCGGCCAGCCCGACCCAGCGGTCGCGGGCCGCCTTGTCGGCCCAGTCGCCGAGCTGCGGCAGGCCGCCCTCCAGCACGTCGCGAATGGTGATGAAGTTGCCGAGCGACTTCGACATCTTCTGGCCCTCGACCTGCAGGAAGCCGTTATGCATCCAGACATTGGCCATGCGGTCGGTCCCGAAGGCGCAGCAGGACTGCGCGATCTCGTTCTCGTGATGCGGGAAGACGAGGTCGATGCCGCCGCCATGGATGTCGAAGCGGTTCTTCATCGGATCGTCGCAGAAAAGCCCGCCGCCGAAGGGCTCCAGCAATTCGGCCATCGACATGGCCGAGCATTCGATATGCCAGCCGGGACGGCCGGGAACCGCGATGCCCGCCGGCGACGGCCAGCCCGGCTCGCCGGGCTTGGAGGGCTTCCACAGCACGAAATCCATCTCGTCGCGCTTGTAGGAGGCGACGTCGACGCGCGCGCCGGCCAGCATCTCGTCGAGCGAACGGCGGGCGAGCGCGCCGTAGCGCGGGCCCTTGTGCGCGTTCATGGCCGAGGGCGAGAACAACACGTGGTCCTGGGCCACATAGGCGACGCCGCGCTGCACGAGGCGCTCGATCAGGGCGCGCATCTCGTCCATATGCTCGGTGGCGCGCGGCTGGACGCTGGGGGCGAGGTTGCCCAGCGCCGTCACGTCGGCCTGGTATTGCGCGTTGGTGGTCTCGGTGACCCTGCGGATCGCCTCGTTGAACGGCAGGTCGGGATAGTCGCGCGCGGCGCGGGCGTTGATCTTGTCGTCCACGTCGGTGATGTTGCGCGCATAGGTGACGTGGCTTTCGCCATAGACGTGGCGCAGCAGGCGGTAAAGCACGTCGAAGACGATGACCGGCCGCGCATTGCCGATATGGGCGTAGTCGTAGACCGTGGGGCCGCAGACATACATGCGCACGTTTTGCGCATCGATGGGGACGAAATCCTCCTTCGAGCGGGTCAGCGTGTTGTAGAGACGCAATTGCGGCGCGGCCATGAATTTCCCCTTGCAATGCCTTACGCGGATCGGGCCGCCGGGCCGGCCGGAGCGTCATCATCCTGTTCATGGGGGGGGAGACGAAAACGGCCGGGCCAGCAGGCTGCTAGCCAATGATAGTCGCACAGATACAAATGATCGCGGTCGGCGTTTTCATGAGAGCACTTATCCCCGCCCGGCCGGCTTCCGTCAAGCGTTTTCGCGGGCGCGCAAGGGGAAAGAGTCACCCAAAGGCAACACCCGTCATGGTGAATCGGCGTTAACCGGATTTCCCTGAATCCGGCCCCGTCCAGCCTTCATTCAGTCTTAATCCTTCACACAATAGTGATCGGACGAAACAGAGGAAAGGTCCATGACCAAGCAACAACTGACGCCCCGCCAGGACCGACTGGTGGATCAATATCGCGAGATCGGCCCCGCCGTGCTGGTGGCCGCCCTTCTCAACGCCGGCCAGCGCTCGACGGTGGCGCGCAACGACAATCGCCGGCAATCGGTGCTAGGCGTGAAGAAAGCGGGCTAACAAGCTGAGCCCGATCAGCGCCATCACCAGGCCGATGACGCAATCCAGAACCCGCCATGCGGCGGGTTTGGCGAAGACCGGCTGCAACAGGCGCGCGCCGTAGCCGAGCGAGAAGAACCAGACGAAGGACGCGAGAGCCGCGCCTGCGCCATAGGCGGCGCGGGCCATGCCCTCGAAGCGGGCCGACAGGCCGCCGAGAAGCAGCACCGTATCGAGATAGACATGCGGGTTGAGGAAGGTGAAGGCGAGACAGGTCGCCACCGCCGCCTTCAAGCTTTGCCCGCCTTCGGACCGAACCGTCATGGCTTCCGGGTGGAAGGCGCGGCGGAAGGCCACCGCCGCATACCAGAACAGGAAGGCCGCGCCGGCCAGCGTGACGAAGCCGATCAGCCTCGGCGATTGCGCGATGAGCGCGCCGAGGCCGCCGACGCCGGCGGCGATCAGCAGCGCGTCCGACAAGGCGCAGATCAGGCACAGCACGAAGACGTGGCTGCGCAGGAGGCCCTGCCGCAGGATGAAGGCGTTCTGCGCGCCGATGGCGACGATCAGCGAGCCGCCGAGAAGAAAGCCCGAAAAAGCGGCTGAAAACACGATATTTTTTCCCGATGAAATAGACGGCGCGTCAGAACATGGAGAGCTGGCCGCCCGAATCCCCCGGTTCCGGCCCGGCCTTCCTTTTCGGGGCGGCGGCGCGCGGCGTCAAGTCCTCGGCCGCCCGCTCCTGCAGGTCGGGCGTGGCGTTGGCCACCTTGTTGACCCGGTCGGAGACGGGGATCGCCTCGAAGAAATCGTCGCGCACCGGGCGCATGAGGTCGGCCACGTCGCGCGGCAGCAGGGTCTTGCAGTCGAGCCAGCGGGCGAAGTCGCGCGGCTCGACCACCACCGGCATGCGCTCGTGGATCGGGCGCAGGGCGGCGTTGGCGGCGGTGGTGAGGATGGCGGCGGTGTCGATCTGCGAGCCGTCGGCGCTGCTCCAGGTCTCGACCAGCGCGCCGAAGGCGACCACGCCGCCGTCGCGCGGCCGCACCCAATAGGGCTGCGCGCGCTCCTTGTCGACGCGCCGCCATTCGTAGAAGCCGGAGGCGGGAACCAGCGCGCGGCGATGATGCAGCGCCGCGCGGAAGGAATTCTTCTCGGCCGCCGTCTCCGAGCGGATGTTGAAGACCAGCCGCCAGTCGTCGGGATTCTTGACCCAGCCGGGGATGAAGCCCCAGCGCGCCAGCATGCCGACGCGGTCGGGCCGGTTGCTGCCCGGCGGCGGCGTCTCGCCCGCCAGCACGGCGAGGATGGGCTGCGTCGGCGCGATGTTGTAGCGCGGCGGGAAATCCTCGGCGATCAGCGCGCCCAGAAGCGCCTCGACCTCCGCGCGGCTGGCTGTCAGTGAAAAACGTCCACACATGGCGCCGAGTTTCCGGCTTTTCGGTTGCAGGTCAAGCGAAGTCCGCGATAGTGCTGGGGAATGAGCACGGTCGTCCCCGAAATAATCCATGGCGTCTCGCTGGTGTGCCGGCGCGAGGGCCGGTTCCTGCTGGTCGAGCGCGGCAAGGAGCCCTGGAAGGGCTGGCTGGCCTTTCCCGGCGGCGGCGTCGAGCCGGGCGAAACGCCCGAGGACGCGGCGCGGCGGGAGCTGGCCGAGGAGACGGCGCTGGCGGCGGCCAGGCTCGCCCATGTGGTCACGCTCGACCTGGCGCTGGAGGGAAAGGCCTATGCGCGCAGCTATTTCCTCGCCGTCTACCGCGCCTTCGAGGTGACGGGCGAGGCGCGCGCCGGCGACGACGCGGCGGCGATCCGCTGGCTGACGGTGGACGAGATGGTTTCGGCGCGCGTCACCGACAGCACGCTCGACGTGGCGCGCCAGATCGCGGCCCGGGAAGACGAGGGTCGGGAAGACGGGGCGCGGCCTTGAACGCGCCGCTTTTGCGCGCCACAAGAAGGCGACGACGGTGGGGGTTCGATTGAAGGGCGCATCGGTTCTGGCGGTTTTCCTGTGTGTCGCGGCGGCCTCGCCGGCCGTGGCGCAGGACGCGCCCTATGAGGGCAAGCTGGCGCGGCTCGCCGAAATCCTCGGCTCGCTGCATTACCTGCGCAATCTCTGCGGCGAGACGGGAAGCGAATGGCGCGAACGCATGGACGCGCTGATCGCCGCCGAAAAGCCCTCCGAGGCCGAGCGCACCCGGCTGGTGTCGAGCTTCAACCGCGGCTATCGCGGCTTCGCCGACAATTACCGGCGCTGCACGCCCTCCGCCCTTGCGGCGATCGACCGCTACATGAAGGAAGGCGAAGGCTTGTCGAGCGACATCATCTCGCGCTATGGAAATTAACCAAGGATTAACTCTCATGCGGATTGGCGGCGATCGCCGCTCTCAAATCCGTGATTATCTGTTAACGCTGTCTTAAGATGCCGGTCAGCCAGCCGCCGCGCCGCGCCCATGCGGGCCGCGCCGGAAGCGGGCGGAAAGGCGAAGGTCAGGATGAAACCCATGGAACATGCACCCGCCGATCTGGACGAGATGATCGCCCGCGAAAAGAAGCTGGCCGCGATCGAGTATCAGAACGAGGCCTGGGCCGACGGCGCCTCCGAAGGCATCGAGCCGGAAATTCTCGCCGAGGCCGCCTTCACCACGGCGCTGACCGAGCTTCTGCGCGACGCCGGCGAGGACTGCGCGCTGGAGCTTCTCGACAAGATGCGCGAGCAGATCGTCTCCGGCGCCTTCCTGGCCGACCGCGTGCTGCAATAGTCTTGGCCCGTCCCTGACGCGCCCGCATCGGGCGCGCCGCCTCTTCCTCCGTTCCCCCAAAAATCCATGTTCGCTTCCGACAGGAAAATCGTCCCGCCGCTGGCCTTGCTGGCGGCGTTCTGGCTGGCGGGCGCAAGCCCCGCCCCGGCGCGCGGCCTCGAGCTCGCGCTGATCGACCGCGGCGATCTCGGCCTGCCGCCCGCGCCGCAGGCCGGCAAGCGGCTCGAAAGCTTCGCCCCCGTCCCCCTGCCCGCGGCCCCGCGCGACGCCGCGCCCGAGACGCCGCGCTCGGCGCCCGCGCCGGACAGGCGGAACGTTCAGGCCATCCCCGAGATCCATCGCGATTTCGACGCCCTGCCCGCGCCGGTGCGCCGCATGCGCGAGCAGCTGCTCGAAGCCGCGCAGTCGGGCGACATCGAGAAGCTGCGCCCGCTGCTCGACGTTCGCGACCACGCCACGCAACTGCCGCAGGAGAGGCAGGACGGCGACGCCATCGCCTTCCTCAAGTCGCTGGCCGGCGACAGCGAGGGCCGCGAGATCCTCGCCATCATCGTCGACCTGCTCGACACCGGCTATGTGCGCCTGCATCCGGGGACGGAGGACGAGGTCTATGTCTGGCCCTATTTCTACGCCATGCCGCTCGACCGGCTGACGCCGCCGCAGACGGTGGAATTGTTCCGCATCGTCACCGCCGGCGACTTCGAGGACATGAAGAAGGCCGGCGGCTACATCTTCTACAGCATCGGCATCGGCCCCGACGGAAGCTGGCGCTTCTTCTCCGCCGGGGAGGAGCAGTGATCAGCGGCGCGGCAGCGCCTCGACGAACTCGACCGGCTCGCCCTTGTGCGGGTTGACGATCTCCGCTTCCCACATCACCTTGACGCCGCGCACGAAGGTGCCCACCGGCCATCCGGTGACCGTCTTGCCGTGATAAGGCGTCCAGCCGGCCTTGGAGCCGGCCTGCTCATGCGTGATGGTCTCGCGGCGCTTCATGTCGACGACGGTGAGGTCGGCGTCGTAGCCGACGGCGATGCGGCCCTTGCGCGCCATGCCGAAGATGCGGTTGGGGCCGTGGCTCGAAAGGTCGACGAAACGCTCCAGCGACAGCCGGCCGGCGTTGACGTGGTCGAGCATGATCGGCACCAGCGTCTGCACGCCGGTCATGCCGGAGGGCGAGGCCGGATAGGGTTTCCGCTTCTCCTCCAGCGTGTGCGGGGCGTGGTCGGAGCCGAGCACGTCGACGATGCCCTGCCCGATGCCATGCCAGACGCCGTCGCGATGGCGTTTGTCGCGCACCGGCGGGTTCATCTGGATCAGGTTGCCGAGCGTGGCGTAGTCGTCGGCCGACAGCGTCAGGTGGTGCGGCGTCGCCTCGCAGGTGGCGACGTCCTTGTGGTCCTTGAGGAAAAGAATCTCCTCCGCCGTCGAGATATGCAGCACGTGGATGCGCGCGCCGGTCTCGTGCGCGATGCGCACCAGGCGCTCGGTGCATTGCAGGGCCGCCGTCTCGTCGCGCCAGACGGGATGGCTCGACGGGTCGCCCTCGACGCGCAGGCCCTTGCGCGCCTCCAGCCGGAACTCGTCCTCGGAATGGAAGGCGGCGCGGCGGCGGGTGTTCTTGAGGATCGCGGCGACGCCGGCGTCGTCCTCGACCAGCAGGTCGCCGGTGGACGAGCCCATGAACACCTTGATGCCGGCCGCGCCCGGCAGGCGCTCCAGCTCGGCCACGTCCTTGGCGTTGTCGCGCGTGCCGCCGACCCAGAAGGCGAAATCGCAATGCATGCGGTGGCGGCCGCGGCGGATCTTGTCCTCCAGCGCCTCCGGCGAGGTGGTGAGCGGCTTGGTGTTGGGCATTTCGAACACCGCCGTCACGCCGCCCAGCACGGCCGCCAGCGAGCCGGTCTCGAGGTCTTCCTTGTGCTCCAGCCCCGGCTCGCGGAAATGGACCTGGCTGTCGACCACGCCCGGCAGGATGTGCAGGCCCGTGCAGTCGATCACCTCGCCCGCCGACGCGCCGCCGAGCGCGCCGATGGCGGCGATGCGGCCGTCCCTGAGGCCGATGTCGCGCTGGCCGACGCCGTCATGGTTGACGAGGGTTGCGCCTTTCAGAATCGTGTCGAACGTTTCAGCCATGTCCTGCCTCCGGTCTTGCGGCTCACCTCATTGCGGCTTACGTAACGGGGGCGCGAAAGGCAAGCGCGAAAGGCAGGGAAGAAGCGATGGGCGGCACGGCCGAAATGGTGAGATTTTCCGAAAGGGCGCTGGTGGACGTGACCGGCGCCGAGGCCGAAACCTTCCTGCAGGCCATCGTCACCACCGATCTCGGCGCGCTCGCCGCCGACGAGGCCAAGCCCGGCGCGCTGTTGACGCCGCAGGGAAAAATCCAGTTCGATTTCCTGGTTTCGCGGATCGAGGACGGGCTGCGCTTCGAGCTGCCGGCGGCGATCGCGGCGGATTTCGTCAAGCGGCTCACGCTCTATCGCCTGCGCGCCAAGGCGGAAATTACTCTGTTGCCTGAATCGCTTGTGAGCGTTTGCTGGGGCGAAGAATCCGCTTCTTCACAAAGCGATTCAAGCCGGCGCGACGCGCGCTTTCCGGTCGAGCTCAACGTGCGGCGCGTCTATGGACACGCGGAGGGAACCGACGATGCAGGCGCGTGGACCCGGCTGCGCGCCGAGCACGGCGTGGCCGAGGGCGGCGCGGATTTCGCCTATGGCGACGCCTTTCCGCATGACGTGAATTTCGACCAGACCGGCGGCGTTTCGTTCAGGAAGGGCTGCTTCATCGGGCAGGAGGTCGTGTCGCGCATGCAGCATCGCGGCACGGCGCGGCGGCGGGTGCTGACGGCGCGCGCCGAAACGCCCCTGCCCGCCATGGGCACGCCGATCACGGCCGGCGGCCGCGAGATCGGCGCGATGGGAAGCTCGTCCGGCGGCGTCGGGCTGGCGCTGGCGCGCATCGACCGGGTCAAGGATGCGATGGATGCGGGAACGCCGATCCTCGCCGGCGAGACGGCGCTGACGCTGTCGCTGCCGCCGCGCGTAACATTCGGCTTTCCCGAAGCCACGGATACGGGCGCCTGATGGCCGCCGCCGACCGAACCGCAGGTGCTCCGCGCGCCTGGCAGCGCATGCTTTCGGGGCGCAGGCTCGACCTCTTGGACCCCTCGCCGCTCGACGTTGAGATCACCGACATCGCGCATGGGCTGGCCCGCGTGGCGCGCTGGAACGGCCAGACCGTGGGCGAGCACGCCTTTTCGGTGGCGCAGCATTCGCTGCTGGTCTTGCAGATCTTCGAGCGGCTGCAAGCCGAGGCCGGCGTCGAATGGCGCATGATGACGCTGCTGCACGACGCGCCGGAATATGTGATCGGCGACATGATCTCGCCTTTCAAGGCGGTGATGGGCGGCGACTACAAGACCATCGAGGGGCGGCTGCAAAGCGCCATTCACCTGCGCTTCTCGCTGCCGGCGCAGACGCCGGCGGGGCTGAAGGCGCTTATCAAGCGCGCCGACCAGGTGGCGGCCTTCTTCGAGGCGACGCGGCTGGCCGGCTTTTCGGAGAGCGAGGCGGTGAAATATTTCGGCCGGCCGCGCGGCTTCGACCCGGCCGGGCTCGACCTTTCGCCGCGCCCCACTTCCGTGGTGCAGGACGATTTCCTCGCCTGTTTCGCGGCGCTGGAAGCCGCGCGCTGACCATGCCCTATATCGTCGTGAGCCCCCTGTCGCAGCTACAACGCCAGATCGCGCTGCACAGGCCCAGCCATGTGGCGACGCTGGCCAGCGGCGAGGCCGAGCCGCCGGCGTGCACCTGCGAATGGCTGCGCCTCACCTTCCACGACATTACCGCGCCGCGCGAAGGGCTGGTCGCGCCGCAGGAAAGCCATGTGGCGCGGCTGATCGATTTCGCGCGCGGCTGGGACCGGCGCGCGCCGCTGCTGATCCATTGCTACGCCGGCGTGTCGCGCTCGCCCGCCGCGGCCTATGTGGCGGCGCTGGCGCTGGCGCCCGAGCTGGACCCGGCGGCGCTGGCGCAAAGGCTGCGCGCGCTGTCGCCCTCGGCCACGCCCAACAGCCGCCTCGTGGCGCTGGGAGACGCCCTGCTCGGGCGCGGCGGGCGCATGACGGCGGCGATCGAGGCCATCGGGCGCGGCGCGGAGGCCTATGAGGGCGAGGTCTTCACTCTTGCCCTGCATGGCGCAGGATGAAGCCGGCCACGCCCGCCGCGAGCCCGTCCGCCAAGGGCAGGCTCGGATCGGAATAGGCGGCGAGGTTGGCGGCGCGCTCCGCCGGCGCGGCTTTCAGGACATGGTTCATGCCGGGAACGGTCAGGGTCTCGACGCCGGGGCGGGCCTCGGCGAGGCTGCGGGCGTCGTCGGCGGAGACCTGCAGGTCGGTCGTGCCCTGCACGACCAGCGCGGGGATGTCGACGCGCCGCAGCTCGGCCACGGGATCGAGCGGAAGCCATGACATCAGATAGGGCTGCACGCTTTTGCGGAACAAGGGCTGCAAGGCGGGCGAGACCGTCGCCACCGGCCGGCCGGCGCGCAGGCTGTCGAGCGCCGCGCCCGCTTCCGCCAGAAGGGGCGCGGGCGTTCCCGCCGCCTGCAACTGGCGCAGGATCAAGTCGCCCGCCGGCCTGCCCGCGCCGGCGACAAGGACGAGGCCGGCGTCGCCCTCCTCCGCCGCCATCGTCGCGACCAGCGCGCCTTCGCTGTGGCCGACCAGGAAGACCGAGCGCACGCGCGGCGCGGCGCGCAGGAAACACGCCCAGCGGCGGGCGTCGTCGACATAGGTGGCAAAGCGCAGGCCCGCCTCGTCGGGCGCGGCGGCGCGGCTTTCGCCGACGCCGCGCTTGTCGACCCGCAGCGAGGCGATCCCGCGCGCGGCGAGATCGTGGGCCAGCAGCTTGAGGCTGTCATTGGCCATGCCCGGCCCGTTTCCGTCGCGGTCGGTCGGCCCCGATCCGGCGAGGATCAGCGCGGCCGGAACCCTTCCCGTCCCGGAGGGCCATGTCAGCATTCCGCGCAGACCATCCAGTTCGGCCGGCTCCTCGGAAAAATCCGCGCCGAAGGCGGCGCCGGCGAGCATGGCCATGGAGAGGGCGAGCAGCAGCCGGATCATCCGAGCCTCCGCGCCACGGCGGCGAGGAAGCTGGCGCGCGATTCGGGCGGCGTCTGGGCGCGCGGCTCCCAGACGTGGCGCATGAGGAAATAGCCGGTCATGGCGAAGGCGCGGTCGAGGTCGCCGTAGCTCGCCGCGCGGATGGCGGTGTCGTTGACGAAGGCGGGCAGCGCCAGAAGCCGGTCGGCCCAGGGCGCGCCGGCCTCGCGGCTGACGGCGCGGCCGGATTTGGGCGAGACATAGACGAGGTCCGCCGTGGCGCCGGTGGCGGCGCATTGCCTGAGGTCGAGGCCGAAGCCCAGCTCCTCCAGCATCATCACCTCGAAGCGCAGCAGCAATTCGCCCGCCGCCAGCGGGTCGTCGGCGTGCTCGATGATGAGGCGCAAAGTCTCGTAGAGGCCGCGATGCGGGTCGCGCTCGGGCAGGAGCCGCAGATGGGCGGCGGCGAGCTGGACGCCGTGCAGCGCGACGGGCGATTCGATCAGCCGCGCCGCCGCGAAGCCCAGCGGCTCGACGGTGAAGGCGCCCAGATGCTCGTCCAGCCGCGCCCACCAGGTCAGGTCGACATGGTTGCCCGGCTGCAGGAGCGGCTGCATGCGGCGCGAGCGCCCGCCCCGCACCAGCCCCATATGGCGGCCGTGCAGGCGCGTCATCACCTCTATGACGGCGCTGGTCTCGCCATGCCGCCGCGCGCCCAGCACCACGCCTTCGTCACGCCATTCCATGGGCCGCCTGGAGCGCGACGCCGGATCGAATCGTCATTCCGCCCCAACCTCTTGTTTTGACCTGTTTATCTCAGGCCGGGAAATCCAGCCCCATCTCGCGGTAGCGCTCGGGGTCGTCGCCCCAGTTGCCGCGCACCTTGACGAAGAGGAACAGATGCGCCGGCTGCTCGAGGATCTCGGCGATCTCCTTGCGCGCCGCCTGGCCGATGGCCTTGATCGTCTCGCCCTTGTGGCCGAGCACGATCTTCTTCTGGCTCTCCCGCTCGACATAGATCACCTGCTCGATGCGCACCGAGCCGTCCTTGCGCTCCTCCCAGCGCTCCGTCTCGATGGTCGAGGCGTAGGGCAGCTCCTCGTGCAGGCGCAGATAGAGTTTTTCGCGCGTGATCTCGGCGGCGAGCTGGCGCATCGGCATGTCGGAGATCTGGTCCTCCGGGTAATACCACGGGCCTTCCGGCACCGTCTCGGCCAGATATTTCGACAGGTCCTTGCAGCCCGAGCCGGTCAGGGCGGAGATCATGAAGGTGCGGTCGAAGGCGGCCTTCTCGTTGGCCTCCTTGGCCAGCTCCAGCAGGCGCGGCCGCTCGACGCGGTCGACCTTGTTGAGCACCAGCACCTTGGCGCGGCGCACGTCCTTCATGCTTTCGAGCAGCGCCGCGGCGTTGTCGTCCAGCCCGCCCTGCGCGTCGATCAGCACCAGGATGACGTCGGCGTCCCTGGCCCCGCCCCAGGCGGTGGTGACCATGGCGCGGTCGAGCCGGCGCTTGGGCCTGAAAATGCCGGGCGTGTCGACCAGCACCACCTGGGCGCGGTCCTCGATGAAAATGCCGCGCACCAGCGCGCGCGTGGTCTGCACCTTGTGGGTGACGATGGAGACCTTGGTTCCCACGAGCTGGTTGACCAGCGTGGATTTGCCCGCATTGGGCGCCCCGATCAGCGCCACGAAGCCCGAACGCGTGCGCTCGGCTTCCATTCCCCCGGCAGGCGGCGTCGTCCCGTTGTCCATTCTTCATCCCTTCAGACGATTATTGCGGGGCCGCATCCCTGTCCTCCCGGACGCGGCGCCCGATTGCGGCGGACCGCCGGCCCGCCATGGCTTCGATTATAGCAGGGATCGGCGCGGAACGCGCCGCGATCCTTCGGACCGGCTCCCGGCGTTTGAAATTGCAGGCATGGGCGCGCCTAGCCCTCGGCCGCGTCGCGCGTCCACACGCCCTCGCGATGCAGCATGGCCTCGGCCGCGCCCTGCTCGGCGACGCGCTTGGAGCGTCCGCGCCCCTCGGCCGGCGCGAAGCCCGCCACCGTCACCTCGACCACGAAGAGCGGGTCGTGGTCGGGGCCGGAGCGGCTCAGCACGGCGTAGGAAGGATGGACGTTGCCCTGCTGGTGCGCCCATTCCTGCAATTCGGTCTTGGCGTCACGCCGCGCCGCCCCCGTCTCCAGCGCGCGGCCGCCCCAGAAACGCTTGACGAAGGGGCGCACCGCCTCCAGCCCGCCTTCGAGATAGATGGCGGCGGTCAGCGCCTCCACCACGTCGGCGCGCACGTTGAGAAGGCGCTTGTCGGTCAGCGACTTGATGTCGGAGCCGGTATGGATCAGCCTGGCGAGGTCCAGCTCGTCCGCCACCGCCGCGCAGGTCTCGGCGTTGACCAGCCCGTTGAGCCGCACCGACAATTCGCCCTCCGGCGCGTCGGGGAAGGACAGGAACAGCATCTCGGCCACGGCGAGGCCCAGCACCCGGTCGCCCAAAAATTCAAGCCGCTCGTAATTGGCGCGCTGCGGCGCCTGCACGCTGGAATGGGTCAGCGCGCGCTCCAGCCGCTTCAGGTCCGAGAAACGGTGTCCGGTGCGCTCGGCCAGGATCTCGGCGGCCTTTTGCGTCGAGGCCATCTCAGTTCCCGGTGATGACGGTGTGCGGCGCGCCATAGACCAGCGTGAACAGGCGGTTGAGGCGCATGTCGGCCG
Organism: Hyphomicrobiales bacterium; assembly: GCA_900465915.1. Classification (GTDB taxonomy): domain Bacteria; phylum Pseudomonadota; class Alphaproteobacteria; order Rhizobiales; family Rhizobiaceae; genus Brucella. The sequence goes on along the minus strand of UBKJ01000007.1, from coordinate 19,116 downwards.
GCCATTTCCAGATTTCCAGCGGGCTGGCCTTGTCGGCGATGGAGAAGAAGATCATGTTGGCGCGGCCGACCAGGTTCTCGAACGGCACGTAGCCGACGCCGAAACGGCTGTCGAGCGAGTTGTCGCGATTGTCGCCCATCATGAAATAATGGCCCGCCGGCACCTCGAAGACGCGGGTGTCGTCGCCGATGGAGTTGGGCGACAGGTCCAGCGTGTCGTAGGTGACGCCGTTGGGCAGCGTCTCGCGATAGACCTCGACCGGGCGGTTCTGCTCGGTGACGTCGGGATTGTCGATGGTGCCGACGCGCTCGCGCTTGACGGGCTGGTCGTTGATGTAGAGCACGCCGGCGCGCATCTGCACGCGGTCGCCCGGCAGGCCGATGACGCGCTTGATGTAGTCGACCGAGGTGTCGCTCGGCAGCTTGAACACCACCACGTCGCCGCGCTTGGGCTCGGCGCTCCAGATGCGGCCCGAGAACAGGTTAAGGCCGAAGGGCAGCGAGAAGCGCGAATAGCCATAGGCGTATTTGGAGACGAAGAGGTAGTCGCCTTCCAGCAGCGTCGGCCGCATCGAGCCCGACGGGATGCTGAAGGGCTGGAACAAAAGCGTGCGGATGACGAGCGCCAAAAGCAGCGCCTGCACGATGACGCTGACGGTTTCGCCGATGCCGCCGGACTTCTTGGTTTCGCTCTTGCTGGACACGCTCATCTCATCTCCGGTTCCGATAACGCGATCTCATAACGATTCAGGCCGCGCGAAGCAATGCGGCCGGGGATTTCGCGCGCGATTATGCCTGTCCGACCTCTATTCCGTGGCCGGAACCGCCTCGATGATCACGAAAGCCTGGGCTAGAGGAAAATCATCGGTAATTGTCAGATGTATGGCGGCGCGCATGCCGGGGGGGACCAGGGCGGCGAGTTTTTCCGCCGCGCCCCCGGTCAATTGCATGGTCGGCTTGCCCGAGGGCGCGTTGACCACGCCCATGTCGCGCCAGAACACGCCCTGCGCGATGCCGGTGCCGAGCGCCTTGGCGCAAGCCTCCTTGGCGGCGAAGCGCTTGGCGTAGGAGGCGGCGCGCTCCTTGCGCGCCTCCGACTTGCGCTGCTCGATTGCGGTGAAGACGCGGTTGCGGAAGCGGTCGCCATGGCGCGCCAGCGTCTCCTCGACGCGGCGGATGTCGATGAGATCGGAGCCGATGCCGACGATCATGCGCTTTGCGGCCCGCGCCGCAGGCGGTGCTTCTCGGCCAGCCGCTCCATGCGCCGGCGGCGGAAGGCGGCGACGGCGTAGCGGGTGACGAAATAGACGATCACCGCCGCGACGCCGCCCAGAACCGTGGAGCCGAACAGCATGGGTTTCAGCAGCGGCGTCCACACGTCCTCGAAGCGCATGGTGGCGAGCATGCGGCCGATATGCATGGGCGGGGCCGCGCCCGCGCCGCCGCCGCTCATGATGAAGCGGCCGAACTCGAAGGTGCCGCCCCAGATCAGCGGCAGCGTCAGCGGATTGGCGAGCGTGGTGCCCAGCGCCGCCGCCGCGATGTTGCCGGCGATGAGATAGGCCAGCACGATGGCGATGATCAGGTGGAAGCCGAAAAAGGGCGTGAAGGCCGAGAACACCCCCACCGCCAGCCCCGCCGCCACCGCATGCGGCGAGGCGGTGATGCGCAGGACCCGCTTGCCGCCATAGCGCAGCGAGCGGGAGAAGGAGCGGCGCGGCCAGACCATGAGCTTGATGCGCTCGCTTCTGGTCGGGGGATTTCGGCGTTGGAACAGCATAATAGGCTTCTCATACTTGCCCGCGGCGGCGGACACAATTGTTATTCTTCCGTTAACCATCCCGTGAGCCGGTCGCTGCGCTCGAAAGGCGCGGAATCGATGCGCGGGCGGTAGAAGCGCGGCGAAACGCCCAGCATGCGGCGGAACATGGCGGTGAAGGCCGAGACGCTGTCATAGCCGAGGTCCAGCGCCACGCTGGTGACGGATTCGCCCTCCGAAAGCCGCGGCACGGCGGCGAAGAGGCAGGCGAGCTGGCGCCAGACCGACAGGCTCACCCCCGTCTCGCGCTGGAAGCGGCGGGTGAAGGAGCGCCGGCTCATCGCCATGCGGTCGGCCCAGTCGTCTATGGTGGCGCGCGAAGAAGGCGCTTTCACGAAATCGCGGCAGAGTTTCTGCAGGCGCGGATCGGCGGGGAAAGGCAGGCCGAGCGCGCGCCGGGGCAGCGCCGGCAGGTCGCGCAGGATCAGTTCGATCACCAGCGCGTCGCGGCCGCCCGGCGCGGGCGGGCCGGCGGAGGCGGCGGCCGAGGCGTCGTCGATGAGGCAGCGCATCAGCTCGGTCAGTCCCACCACGTGCAGGCCGTCCGGCAGCCCCGTCCCCTGCCCCTGCCCCGCCATGGCGTCGGCGGCGATATAGATCGAGCGCATCAGCACGTCGCCCTGGATCTCGACCGAATGCTCGACGCCGGGCGGTATCCACATGGCGTGGTCGGCGGGGATCAGCCAGCGGCCGGCGTCGGTGGTGACCAGCGCCACCCCTTGCGAGGCGCAGAGAAGCTGCGCCCGGCTGTGGCTGTGGCGCGGCACGAAATAGCCGTCCGGGTAGCGCGTCGGCATGGCGACGACCGGCCCGGGCAGCGTCTCCAGAAGGGCGATGCGGCGCTCGTGCAGGCGCTGGAGATCGGGGCTTTCTTTCTGCGGTTTCATGATCGGCTCATAATTCTGGCCCAGTCGCGATAGCTTTGGACCAAATCACGAAAGCGGGCGCGAGGCAACCGTCCTATGGTGCGATCCGGTTTCCGCGCCGCCCGCAGGCGCGGCTTCGGCGCGGAACCGCATCACCATCGGAGTCCCATCATGAGCATGAGCGCCGCCAGGCAGCCATCGAACAGCAGCACGCCCAGCGCGGACGGAACCGTCCTGAGCATCATCCTGGCCACCAGCATGGCCCATTTCCTCAACGACATGATGCAGTCGCTGCTTCCGGCCATCTATCCGATGCTGAAGGACAATTACAGCCTGTCCTTCTGGCAGATCGGCCTTCTGACCTTCACCTTCCAGATGACGGCCTCGGTGCTGCAGCCCATCGTCGGCGTCTATACCGACCGCAAGCCGATGCCCTATTCGCTGCCCTTCGGCATGGGCTGCACGCTTGTGGGGCTGATCCTGCTCGCCACCGCGCATCATTATACGATGCTGCTTTTGGGCGCCGCCTGCGTCGGCTCGGGCTCGTCGGTGTTCCACCCGGAAGCGGCGCGCGTGGCGCGGCTCGCCTCGGGCGGGCGGCACGGCTTCGCGCAGTCGCTGTTCCAGGTCGGCGGCAATTTCGGCTCGTCGATCGGGCCGCTGCTCGCCGCCTTCGTGGTGCTGCCCTTCGGCCAGATCTCGGTGTCGTGGTTCTCGGTGGCGGCGCTGGCCGGCATGGTGCTGCTCTGGCACGTGGGAAGCTGGTACCAGCGCTACCGCCTCGCCAACGCCCGCCGGCCCAAGGCCGACACCACGCTGCCGCTGCCGCGCAAGCAGGTGATCGCCACGCTGACGGTGCTGATCCTGCTGATCTTCGCCAAATATATCTACCTCGCGAGCCTGACCAGCTACTACACCTTCTACACGATCCATCATTTCGGCGTGTCGGTGCGGACCTCGCAATTGCTGCTGTTCCTGTTCCTGGGCGCGGTGGCGGCGGGCACGATCCTGGGCGGCCCCATCGGCGACCGCATCGGCGCGCGCAAGGTGATCTGGGTGTCGATCCTCGGCGTGCTGCCCTTCACGCTGGCCCTGCCCTACGCCAGTCTCGGCGTGACGGCGGTGCTGACGGTGATCATCGGCTTCATCCTGGCCTCGGCCTTCCCGGCGATCATCGTCTTCGCGCAGGAATTGCTGCCCGGACGGGTGGGCATGGTGTCGGGCCTGTTCTTCGGCTTCGCCTTCGGCGTGGCGGGCATCGCGGCCGCCGTGCTGGGCGTGGTGGCCGACGAGAAGGGCATCGACTTCGTCTACCAGATCTGCTCCTACCTGCCGCTGCTGGGGCTTCTGGCGGTGTTCCTGCCGAAGCTCGAAAAGCGCCGGCAGGCCTGAAAAAGGCGAAGCGCCACACGTCCCCCAACGTGCGGCGCTTCTAATGCCGTTGACCTTTGACGGCCGGGTCAGCGGCAATTCATTCACACGGCGTAGCTGAAGCCGTGCATGCTCTCCCTGCGGAACTCGTCGAAGGCGGCGGCGATCAGCCGGATCAGCGGCCGGCCGCTGCGGGTGGCGCGGATCAGCCCGTCGCGCACCTCCACCAGCCCGTCGGCGGCGAGCGGCCGCAGCAGCGCCAGCTCGTCGGAGAAATTGGCCTCCGGGGCGACCGCGTTGAGGTCGACCTCGAAATTGCACATCAGCCGCGTGATCACCGCCGCGCGCAGGCTGTCGTTCTCGCGCATGACGTAGCCGCGCGCGGTGGGCAGCTCGCCATTGGCGACGCGGCGGCGATACTGGCCGATATCGGCCACGTTCTGCGCATAGCCGCCGGAGAATTGCGAGATCGAGGACGGGCCGAAGCCGATCAGCGTCTGGCAGCGGTCGTCGGTGTAGCCCTGGAAATTGCGGTGCAGCGTCCCCTGCCGCGCCGCTTCGGCCAGCGCGTCGTCCGGCAGGGCGAAATGGTCGATGCCGATCGGCGCGTAGCCCATGGCGGCGAAGCATTCGGCCACGGCTTGCGCCTGCGCAAAGCGCGCGTCGGCGTCGGGCAGCAGCGCCGCGTCGATCAGGCGCTGGTTGGCGCGGCGCTGCGGCAGATGCGCGTAGCCGTAGCAGGCGACGCGGTCGGGGCGCAGCTCGGCCACGGTGGCGCAGGTGCGGCGCAGCGTCTCGACGGTCTGCAGCGGCAGGCCGTAGATCAGGTCGAAATTGAGCTTTTCGATGCCCGCGCCGCGCAGTAGGCGCACGGCCTCGGCCACCTTCTCCACCGGCTGCACGCGGCCGATGGCGCGCTGCACCTCCGGGTCGACGTCCTGCACGCCCAAGCTGGCGCGGTTGACGCCCATCACGGCCAGCGCATGGACCAGCTCCGGCGTCACCGTGCGCGGGTCGAGCTCGATGGCGTGCTCCATGGCGGGATCGAAATCGAAGGCCGAGCGCAGCGCCGACAGCACGCCCATGAACTGCCAGCCGCCGAGGATGGACGGCGTGCCGCCGCCCCAGTGCAGATGCATCACGCGCGGCCGGGCGCTGAGGCTCGTGGCCGCCGTCTCGATCTCGCTCAACAGCGACTCGACGAAATTGGCCACCACCTCGTCGCGCACCGCCATCTTGGCGTGGCAGCCGCAATAATGGCAGATCTCGCGGCAATAGGGCACGTGGATATAGAGCGAGACGTGCTCGTCCGGGCCGATCTGGCGCAGCCAGCGGCGCGTGGTCTCTTCGGTCGCGGGCTGGAAATCGGCCGCCGTCGGAAAGGAGGTGTAGCGCGGAACCGCCAGCGCGGCGTAGCGCCTTATCGCTTCTTCACGCATGACGCCTCCATGCGGCGATCGACGCGCTCGGGCGAAGCGCGGCCGGCCCGGACACGGCCAAGCTGCGCGCGGTTTTGCGCGAAAGGGCAGCCGGGCGGACAGGACGGCGTGATGCGGCACGGAAGCCCGCATGAATGACAGCCGATCCTGTTGATTCCCGCCACGTCAGCACCTATCCACCTCGTTTCCCCAAAAATCCCGCGGCGCGATTTCACGCCCGCGTTCTTCATGATGGATGGATAAAGGACGGATCGGGAAGCCGCATTGATTTGGATCAACAGGACGGTTTCTGGCGAAAAATTCCGCCTAGAGCGCTCTTTTTACGCCGCATTCATGCGACGCCGAATGGTCCCGTTCGGCTGCGAAAGGCGCTGGAGCCGCTCTATCTATTTGTTTTACGCATTATCCTACGCGAAACCGCTTCGCACTTTCGCTGGAAATGCTTTAGAACGCGCCCGCGTCCATGGCGGCGACGGCGGCGAGCGCGCGGGGGGAGAGGATTTCGACCGTGTTGGCGTCGGGCAGGTGGATGAGCCCTTGCGTCTTCAATTTGGTGAAGCTGCGGCTGACCGTCTCGATGGTGAGGCCGAGATAATCGGCGATGTCGGTGCGGTTCATGGCCAGGTGCACCGGATTGGCCGGCTCGCCGCGCGCCTCGGCCCGCGCCGAGAGCACGAGGAGGAAGCTCGCGAGCTTCTCCACCGGCGCCAGCCGGCCCAGCACGAGCTGGCTGTCGCGCGCGGCGCGCAGGGCCGCCCGCGTCATCTGGTGCAATTTTTCCTTGAGGCGCGGAAAGCGCTCCATCAGGTCTTCCATCTCGCGGGCGGAGAAGGCGCAGAGCACCGAGGGCGTCACCGCCTCGGCCGTCTGCGAATAGACCTCGTCGTCGGCGAGGCCGATATAGTCGCCCGGGAAGAGAAAGCCCGCGATCTGGCGGCGGCCGTCCGGCAGCGAGGAATAGACGCGCAACATGCCGGAGGTGAGGCTGAACACCCTGCGCTTCGGCTCGCCCGCCTCGATCAGCATCTCGTTGGCGTCGAGCTTGCGCGAGCTCATGATGGCTTCGAGCAGGCCGAGGTCGCCGTCGTCCAGAGCGGCGCAGACCGCCATGCGCCGCACGTCGCATTCCGCGCAGACGCCGCAGGGCGCGCGGTGAGGCTTACGGTCGAAGGCGAGAGGCGCGACTGGCACGATGAGGGACCCCGAAACGTGGATCGGCGAAAGCCGGCCGGCGGGACCATCCGCCGTGCCTCTAAGTTAGGCAACCTGCGGCGAAGCGCAAAGCACAATTTCGCCGCAGGGCTGTAAATGGGGTCGAAAAATCACTTTTTCGTGCGCGCGCCGGATCGCGCGGACTTGCCTCCGCCTTTAAGCACCCTATTTCGCGGCCCGCGGATCGCGGGCGCGCCGACGGTCAGATGTTGCGGCTGCCCGGCTTGACGGCGGGAATCGCGGCCAATTCCGGCGGCAGGTCGTCGGCCGGATAGGCCGGGACCTCGTATTCGGCCAAAGCGATCAGCGGCGCGCCGACGTCGGCCTTGCCGGCGGAGCGGTCGACGATGCAGGCCGCGGCCAGAACCTCGACGCCGAGGTCGTTCATGCAGGCGATGGTCTCGCGGATCGACAGGCCGGTGGTGACGATGTCCTCGACGATGACGACGCGCGCGCCCTTCGGCACCTCGAAGCGGCGCAGGCGGAAGACGCCGTTCTCGCGCTCGACCCAGACCGAGGGCACGCCGAGATGGCGCGAGGTCTCGTAGGACGGGATCAGGCCGCCGATGGCCGGGCCGACCACATAATCGATGCGGCCCAAGCCGGCGGCGCGGATTTTCTCGGCCAGCGCCCTGCACAGCTTCTCGGTCTTGTCGGCGTGCATGAAGACGCGCGCCTTCTGCAGGAAGATGGGGCTGCGCAGGCCCGAGGTGAGGATGAAATGGCCTTCCAGAATCGCTCCCGCCTCGCGGAAGACGGCCAATACGTCTTCGGTGTTCATGCTGTTCCTATCCGTTCACGCGCTTGGCGCCGCTGACGCAGGCGCTTTCCTTCAATTGGGAAATGATGCGGTTGAGGTGCTTGAGGTCCCACACCGCCACGTCGATCATCATTTCGGTAAAGTCGGGCGCGGTGCGCACCATGGAGAGATTGTCGATATTGGCGTCGTTGGCGGCGACGATCTGGGCGATCTCGGCCAGCGAGCCGGGCGAATTGATGGCCGAGACGGAGATGCGGGCGGGGAAACGCTCCTTCATCTCGCCGTCGATGTCCCAGCGCACGTCGATCCAGCGCTCGGGCTGGTCGTCATAGGCGGTCAGCGCCGGCGACTGGATCGGATAGATGGTGATGCCCGCGCCCGGCTGCAGGATGCCGACGATGCGGTCGCCCGGCACCGCGCCCTCGGGCGCGAAGCGCACCGGCAGGTCGGAATTGGCGCCGCGGATCGGCAGCGCCTTGCGCTCGGGCTTGGTCTCGCCCTCGCCCTTGCTTTCGCCGGTGCTCTCGCCCTCCGGCACCTTGAAGATCATGCCGGCGGCGTTCTGGATGTTGAACCAGCCCTTCTCGCCCGATTTGGCGGGATGGTTCTGGCTGGTGACGCGGGTGTCCTGATAGTCGGGATAGACCGCCTTGACCACGTCCGAGGACGGCAGCTCGCCGCGCCCGACGGCGGCCAGCACGTCCTCCACATCCTTGCGCGCCAGCCGCGGCAGCACCGGCTTGACGATGTCCTTGCTGAAGGTCTTGCCGGCGCGCTCGAAGGCGCGTTCGAGGATGCGCACGCCGAGGCCGGAATATTGCTTGCGCACCGCCGAGCGGGTGGCGCGGCGGATGGCGGCGCGCGCCTTGCCGGTGGCGACGATGGATTCCCACGCCGCCGGCGGCACCTGCGCCTTGGAGCGGATGATGTCGACCTCGTCGCCGTTCTTCAATTCCGTCATCAGCGGCATGATGCGGCCGTTGACCTTGGCGCCGACGCAGCTGTCGCCGATGTCGGTATGGACCGCATAGGCGAAGTCGATCGGCGTCGCGCCGCGCGGCAGCGCGATGAGCCGGCCCTTGGGCGTGAAGCAGAAGACCTGGTCCTGGAACAGCTCCAGCTTGGTGTGTTCGAGAAACTCCTCCGGGTTGTCGCCCTCGGAAAGCTGCTCGATGGTCTGGCGCAGCCAGGCGTAGGCGTTGGTCTCGGTGGAGATCTTGTGCGGATTGCTGGCGCTGCCGCGATCCTTGTAGATGGAGTGCGCCGCAACGCCGAATTCGGCGATCTCGTCCATCTCGCGGGTGCGGATCTGCAATTCGATGCGCTGGCGCGACGGTCCGATGATGGTGGTGTGGATGGAGCGGTAATCGTTCTGCTTGGGCGTCGAGATATAGTCCTTGAACCGCCCCGGCACCATGGACCATGTCGTGTGGATCAGCCCCAGCGCGCGATAGCAGTCCTGCAGCGTGTCGACCATGACGCGGAAGCCGAAGATGTCGGAAAGCTGCTCGAAGGACAGCCCCTTGGTCTCCATCTTGCGGAACACCGACCACGGCTTCTTCTGGCGGCTCTTGACGCTGGCCTTGACGCCGTTCTTCTCGAAGATCTCGGAAAGATCCTTCTCGATCTTCTGCAGCAGGCCGCGATTCTTTTCCAGAAGCTCGGCCAGGCGGTCGGTCACGGCGCGCCAGGCGTCGGGATTGATGTAGCGGAAGGCCAGCTCCTCCAGCTCCTCGCGCATGTCCTGCATGCCCATGCGGCCGGCGAGCGGCGCATAGATGTCCATCGTCTCCTCGGCGATGCGCAGGCGCTTGTCCTCGCGCATGACGCCGAGCGTGCGCATGTTGTGGAGGCGGTCGGCGAGCTTGACCAGGAGCACGCGCACGTCCTCGGAAATGGCCAGCAGCAGCTTGCGCAGGTTCTCCGCCTGCACCGCCTTCTTGGAGACGAGGTCGAGCTTCTTGAGCTTGGTCAGGCCCTCGACCAGCTTGCCGATCTCCGGCCCGAAGAGCTGGTCGATCTCGGCGCGGGTGGCGGTGGTGTCCTCGATGGTGTCGTGCAGAAGCGCGATGGCGATGGTCGCCTCGTCGAGATGCATGTCGGTGAGGATGGCGGCCACTTCGAGCGGATGCGAGAAATAAGGATCGCCCGAGGCGCGCTTCTGGCTGCCGTGCTTCTGCATGGCGTAGACATAGGCCTTGTTGAGAAGCGCCTCGTTGACATCGGGCTTGTATCGCTGGACCCGCTCCACAAGCTCATACTGGCGCATCATCGACGGCGACTCCTTCGCAACCCGAACCGGACATATCAAAGTCGGGGCATCTTGACCGCGCCGTCCGCAAAAAGCGAACATCTGGCGATAGTTAAGGCCGTTTCTCTGACAACAGGATTAATTTCCTTCAGAAAATCGCTTCCGGCAAGCGTTTCATGCGCAGGGCGCGCACAAAAACATGCGCTGCGGCTGAAAAGCCGCAGCGCATGCGAAAACCGACCCGAAGGGCGGAAAATCAGAAGTCGTCGTTCTTTTCCGGCGCGACCAGGCCTTCGATGCCGGCCAGAAGCTCTTCCTCCGACATGCGGTCGAAGGCGACCACGTCCTCCTCGCCGGCGTCGGCGATGCCCTCGGCCAGCTCGTCGGAGGCGCTGGCGATCTGCGCGGGGGCGGCGGCCTCGGGCTCGTCGACCTCGACATGCTTCTGCAGCGAGTGGATCAGGTCTTCCTTGAGGTCGTCCGGCGAGAGCGTCTCGTCGGCGATCTCACGCAGCGCCACGACGGGATTCTTGTCGTTGTCGCGGTCGACGGTGATCTGCGCGCCCTGGGAGATCTGGCGGGCGCGGTGACCGGCCAGGAGAACCAGCTCGAAGCGGTTCTCGACCTTGTCTACGCAATCCTCAACGGTAACGCGGGCCATGCACGGTCCCTTTCATATCTCAAGCTGTGCGGAATTTTCCCTGCACATAGCGCCTGCGGCGCGAAATTACAAGCAAAACCGAACGCCCCGCCCTTCCGCCCGTTTGACGCACATCCGTCGCACATTCATGACATATGACGCGCAGATGTCGACTTTCGTAAACATGGCGAGGTTCAAAATGGTACAATATTCACTTTCCTTTGACCGGCGCGCGCCAGAAAACCGCGCCGGATAACGCGATTTTTACCGAAATAACAACCGCAGATTGCTTGTTTTTCTATCGGATATCCTTAGAACGCAATAACGCCGCTGGTATTTTCAAAAAGCCATACGTCGTCCAGGACACAATCGGAATACGCGGCCGCCGGGCCACCCGCCGGCCGGCCGTAGAGTGGGTATATTAAAAGATGTTCGATCCCCGCGAAAAGATCGCCCTTTTCATCGACGGCGCCAACCTCTACGCCGCCTCCAAGACGCTCGGTTTCGACATCGACTACCGCAAGCTGCTGAAGGCCTTCCAGAAGCGCGGCTACCTTTTGCGCGCCTATTATTACACGGCGCTGGTCGAGGACCAGGAATATTCGTCCATCCGCCCGCTGATCGACTGGCTCGACTATAACGGCTACAAGGTCGTCACCAAGGCCGCCAAGGAATTCACCGACTCCACCGGCCGCCGCAAGGTCAAGGGCAACATGGACATCGAGCTGACGGTCGACGCCATGCAGCTCACCGACACGGTGGACCATTTCGTCATCTTCTCCGGCGACGGCGACTTCCGCTCGCTGGTCGAGGCCCTGCAGCGCAAGGGCCGCAAGGTCTCGGTCGTCTCGACGCTGACCACGCAGCCGGCGATGATCTCGGACGACCTGCGCCGTCAGGCCGACCATTTCATCGACCTCGTCTCGCTCAAGCCGGAAATCGGCCGCGACCCGGCCGAGCGCGCGCCGCGCCGCGTCGAGGAAGAGCACGAGAACTATTGACGGCGAAGCCGCCCCGGTCCATGCAGGGGCATGATCACCGCCGCCGACGAACCCTCCCCCGATTGCGCCATCTGCCCGCGCCTGCACGCTTTTCTGCAGGAATGGCGGCACAGGGAGCCGCGCTGGCACAACGCCCCCGTCGCGCCCTTCCTGCCGGCGCATGAGGACGACGCGCGGCTGCTGATCGTCGGCCTCGCGCCCGGCCTGCGCGGCGCCAACCGCACCGGCCGTCCCTTCACCGGCGACTATGCGGGCGCGCTTCTCTACAGCACCCTGTGCGAATTCGGCTTCGCGACCGGAAAATTCGAGGCCCGGCCCGACGACAGCCTGCGGCTGACCGACGCGGCCATCGTCAACGCGGTGCGCTGCGTGCCGCCGGAGAACAAGCCGGTTGGGGCCGAGATCAACAATTGCCGCCGGTTCCTCACCCCGCTGCTGACGCGCCTGCCCAACCTGCGCGCCGTGGTCACGCTGGGCTCGATCGCGCACCAGTCGACGGTGCGGGCGCTGGGCCTGCCGGCCGCGCGGCATCCCTTCGGCCACGGCCGCGTCGCCGACATCGGCGCTCTCAGGATTTTCTCCAGCTATCATTGCTCGCGCTACAACACCAATACGGGCGTGCTGACCGACGCCATGTTCCGCGACGTGTTCCGCAACGTGCGCGCCTATCTCGACGCGCTTTAGAACGCGCCCCGGGCCCGAAGGTCCGGGACGCGCGACAGCGATCAGGAGCGGCCGTTCTCCTGCGGCGCGGGCGCGCCGATCAGGCATCCCTGCTTGAAGAAGCCGTCGGGCAGGACCTGGCAGGCGGCCTTGCACAGGGGCTGAAGGTCCTCGCGCAGGAAGCCGCAGGCGGAAGCGGCGTTCGCGGCGGAAAGAGACGCGCCGACGACGCATGTCACGACAAATACTTTCTTCATGATATCACCTTTGAATAAAATATTTGAAATTCGCTTCAAACGGCAGAACATCCCGTCCGAAGCAAGGATCATTATTCATGCTTCGGAAAAACGCGAAACCGTAATATATGCCGCGCTCATTTACGGAAATTATCCTTCCGCAAGTTTTCGCCGGCGCGGGCTCGCAATTGAGGGGCCCGAAACGCGAAGACGCCGGCCCACCCTGTCGGCGGCCCGGCGTCTTATAGGGATCGATGGTGAAGATCAGCCGCGGTCGCGCAGCAGGCGGGATTTCTCGCGGTTCCAGTCGCGCTGCTTCTCGGTCTCGCGCTTGTCGTGGGTCTTCTTGCCGCGCGCCACGGCGATCTCGAGCTTGGCGCGGCCGCGGTCGTTGAAATAGAGCCGCAGCGGCACCACCGTCATGCCCTCGCGCGAGACGGCGTTGAACATGCGCGCCATCTCGCGCCGGCTGACCAACAATTTGCGCAGGCGGCGCGGGTCGTGGTTGAAGCGGTTGCCCTGCGTATATTCCGGGATATAGGAATTGATCAGCCAGAACTCGCCGTGCTCGAAGCTGGCGTAGCTTTCGGCGATGTTGGCCTGGTTGGCGCGCAGCGACTTGACCTCGGTGCCGGTCAGCACCAGGCCCGCTTCGAGCGTGTCGAGGATTTCAAAATTGTAGCGCGCCTTGCGGTTGTCCGCCACGACCTTGCGCGCCGCAGATGTCTTCGGCTTGTTCATGATGGAACCATATAGTGCATTTGCAGCAAAAGCGCGAAGCGGTTTTTGCGCGCCGGAAAATCAGAGAGCCGGAGCGGCCGGGGCCGCTCCGAAGCATTATGCGCCGATGGGCCGGATCAGTTGATCAGGCCGGCGTGCTTCATGGCCTGGTCGATCTTCTCCGCCGTCGACGCCTCGATGGGCACCATAGGCGAGCGCAGCACGTTCTGGATGCGGCCGAGGCGCGACAGGGCGTATTTCGGGCCGGCCGGGTTGGGCTCGACGAACAGCGCCTTGTGCAGCGGCATCAGGCGGTCCTGATAGTCCAGCGCCTTGGCGAAATCGCCGGCCTGGCAGGCGCGCTGGAACTCGGCGCAGAGGCGCGGCGCGATGTTGGACGACACCGAGATGCAGCCGACGCCGCCATGGGCGTTGAAGCCGAGCGCCGTGGCGTCCTCGCCCGAGAGCTGGACGAAATCCTTGCCGCACGTCGCGCGCTGCTCGGACACGCGCTCGATCTTGCCGGTGGCGTCCTTGACGCCGATGATGTTCTTGTGGTCGGCGACCAGGCGGCCCATCGTCTCGGGCGTCATGTCGATGATCGAGCGGCCGGGGATGTTGTAGATCACCAGCGGGATCGAGATCGAGCGCGCCACGCGCGAGAAATGCTCGTAGAGGCCGCGCTGGTTGGGCTTGTTGTAATAGGGCGTCACCACCAGCACGCCGCTGGCGCCGGCCTTTTCGGCGTGCTGCGCCAGCTCGATGGCCTCGACCGTGTTGTTGGAGCCCGCGCCGGCCAGCACCGGAACACGGCCCGCCGCCACCTCGATGCAGACCTCGATGACGCGCTTGTGCTCGTCATGGGTCAGGGTCGGCGTCTCGCCCGTGGTGCCGACCGGGACCAGCCCGTCCGTGCCTTCCACGATCTGCCAGTCCACGAAGGCGCGAAAGGCTTTCTCATCGAACGCGCCTTCGGAATCGAACGGCGTGACAAGCGCGGTGATTGAGCCTTTCAGCATGAAGGTGAACTCCTGATAAAAATGATGGAACTCCGTCCTCCGCCCGGCGGGCGACGGAGCCTCGCGAGGCCCGCACCATAATCTCCGCGCAGGCGGGGAGCAAGCGGGTCCGCGCGGCAAAAAAGCGCCGCCGCGCCGCTTTTATGGCCGATCCGCGCCCTTTTCGCCGCCGCTCCGGCAAGACTTGGTTAACCATGGCTTCACCTTTGACGCGCAGGATGGGAGCGGCGAAAATGCGACCCATGACGCGCTCGCATGGAAAAGGCCCAGAAAAGCCGGATTCCCGCGTTATGGAGCCGTCGAGAAAGGTCCCTGTTCAGGTGGATAGCCAGAGGTGATTGCGACGTCGAGGAAAAGGAAGGCGCTTGTTGCGGGCGGCCTGATGGTGATCGCGGGAGCGCCGCTGCTGCACGCCCTGCGCTCGGCCGCCGAATCGCCGCCGCCCGCCCCGCTGGCGCAGCCCTTCGCGCCGGACGCGGCGCGCTCCTCGCCGCTGACCCTGACCGCGCCGCCGGCGCGGCCGTCCGATCCCATCACCACTTCCGCCGTCGGCCCGATCGACAATCCGGCGGCGCTGGCGGGCGGGGCGCTGAAAAGCGGCCTCGACGCGCTCTACACCCGCAACGTCGCCGGCGCGCTCGGCGTCCGCGACGGCATGGCGCAAGGCTCGCTCGACCGGCAGATCCTGACCTGGGCCATCGCGGTTTCGGGCGTCGACGGCGTCGGCAGCGCCGAAATCCTCGCCGCGGCGAAAGATTTGAGCGGCTGGCCGGGACAGGCGGCGCTGCGCCGCAACGCCGAACGCGCTTTGTTCAAGGAAAATCCGCCGGCCACGGCCGTCATCGCCCGGCTCGGCGACGCGCGGCCGCTGACCGTCGAGGGCATGATCGCGCTCGCCCGCGCCTATGTGGCCACGGGCGATTCCGCCAAGGCGCGGGCGCTGCTCGGCCCGTGGTGGGCGACGCAGCGGCTTGCGCCCGAGGACGAGCAGAAGGTGCTGAAGGAGTTTTCGGCCGTCATCGCGCCGGAGGATCACCAGCGCCGCTTCATCCGCGCGCTCTACGCCAACAACGCCGAATCGGCCAAGCTTCTGGCCGGTCCCGCCGGGGCGCAGGCGCTCTACGCCGCCTATCAGGCGGTGGAGCGCAAATCGCCCGAGACGGAAAAGCTGCTCGCCGCCGTCGAGCCGGCGTGGCGGTCCGATCCGGCGCGGCTCTATCTCGAAATCCGTTACCTGCGCCGCCTGCATCGCTACGCTGAGGCGGGCGCGGCCATGCTGCGCGCGCCGCGCGACGCCGCCAAGCTCGTCGATCCCGACGCCTGGTGGGTGGAGCGGCGCATCCTGTCGCGCAACCTCTTCGACGCCGGGCAGGCCAGGCTCGCCTACGACATCGTGGCGGCGAATGGCGGCGAAAGCCCCACCCTCGCCGCCGAGGCGGAGTTCCACGCCGGCTGGTACGCGCTGCGGGCGCTGAAGCAGCCGAAGCTGGCTTCGGCGCATTTCTTCCGCATGACGGAGATCGCCGCCGGGCCGATCTCGACCGCGCGCGCCTTCTACTGGCTGGCGCGCGCCAGCGAGGCCGGCGCGGGCGGCGACCCGATGGCGAGCTATCGCCGCTCGGCGCATTTCGGCACGACCTTCTACGGCCAGCTTTCCGCCGCGCGGCTGGGCGAGAAAGCGCCCGAGCTTCTCTATCCCGAGCCGACCGAGGCCGACCGCGCCCGCTTCGCCGCCCGGCCCGCCATCCAGGCCATCAAGCGCCTGCAGGAAGTGGGCTACGGCGCGCAGGCCACCATGCTCTACACCCAGCTTTCGCAGGAGCTGGACAGCGTCGGCGAGGTGGCGCTGCTGGCGTCGATGGCCGAGCGCGGCGACAATCATTACGTGGCGCTGCGCATCGGCAAGAACGCCGCCGCGCGCGGGCTCGACGTCGGCGCGCTGTCGCATCCGCTGGGCGCGATCCCGGCCAGCGCCAATATCGGCGGCTCCGGCGCGGCGCTGGCCTACGCCATCGCGCGGCAGGAGAGCGAGTTCAACATCGGCGCCGTGTCCAAGGCCGGCGCGCGCGGCCTTCTGCAGCTCCTGCCCGGCACGGCCAAGGGCGTGGCGAGCCGCAACGGCATGGAGTTTTCGCCGCAGAAGCTCACCACCGACGCCGCCTATAACGCCACGCTGGGGGCGCATTTCCTCGGCGAGCAGCTCGACCGCTTCAAGGGCTCCTATATCCTCACCTTCGCCGGCTACAACGCCGGGCCGCGCCGGGCCGAGGAATGGATGGCCAAATATGGCGATCCGCGCGGCAAGCCCATCGACGAGGTCGTGGACTGGATCGAGCGCATCCCCTATTCCGAAACGCGCAACTATGTGCAGCGCGTGATGGAGAATTACGAGGTCTACAAGGCGCGGCTCACCGGCGGCGCCGATATCGAGACGGACCTGATCTACGGCCGGCGCTAAGAGCGTTTAGTCAGCGAAAACAAAGGGTAGACTTCAGCTCGCCTTGGTCTTCGTCCGCGCCGGGCTTTTGCGGGCGCGGGGCGCGCGTTTGGCCGCAGGCTTCGCGGCGGCTTCCGTCAGGGAAGTCGCCTGCGCGATCCAGCCCTCGCGCTCGACCCGGCCCGGAAAGCCGATGCGGCGCTCGACCCAGCGCGCTTCCTCGCGCGTCCAGCCGGCGATCTGGTCGTGGTGGAAAATCCCGATTTCATGCAGCATGGATTCGACCGCCTTGCCGATGCCGGCGATGGCGGTGAGGTCGTCCGCCTTGCCGCGCCGCGGCGCGTCGCGCCAGGCGGGACGGTCGGGGTCTTCCGGCGCGGGCGGCGCCGGTTCGGGCGCGGGACCGACCACTTCGGCCGCCGGCACGGGCTTGGGTTCGGCTTCCTCGGCGGCGACTTCCGGCGCGGGGGAGGCTTGCGGCTGCACGGGCTTCTCCGGCGCGGGCGCCGCGGGCGGCTCGGCCAGCGCGGCGGCGACGATCACCTGCTCCCGCTCGGGCGCTGTGGCCTTGCGTCCTCTTATCAAGCGGCCCGCGACGCAGCCGACGAAAAAGGCGAGCGCGATCAGAACGGCCAGTTGCAGGATCAAGAACGGCATGTCGTCTCCACTGTTATGCGGCGGGCCCGGTCAGCGGGCGGCCGTCAGCCAGCCCACCACGCCGCCCGCAAGCAGCGCCAGCACGAGAAAAGGCCAGAATGTCTGCGCGAGATAAAGCATGGAATGCAACCAACCGATCCGGGACCGCCCCGATCGTCTCCGGTGATTTGCGCCGGCGGGGCCTGCGCATGAGGAAAGGCTTTTGGACCGCGCCTGTCAATTCCGCGCGGCGAAGAAACAGGGGATGAAGCCGGGCGACAGTGGTCGAATCACGATCCGCCGGCGGGCGGCGCCAGGTCCGACGCGCCGGCCTGCAGGCCGGCCGGCAGCGGCGCGGCCAAAGCCGCCTGCAGCCGGCGATAGGCGCCCGCGTCCGTCGCCTCGCCCTTGAGCGCGAGCTTGCCGTCGGCGATGGAGATCTGGCCCTGCTTCAAGTCTTTCGCGAGGCCCACCGCGAAGGCGGCCGCGTCGGCGAAGGCGGGCGGCGCGCCCCGCGCCAGCGCCATTTCGTCGTCCATGGTCCCGCCCTGCGCGCTGTCCTCCGCCGCCGCGGTCAGGCGCTCGCGGGCGTCGTTGTCGGGAATGGAGCCGGACAGGCGCAACCCGTCGGCGTCCTTGTCTATGGTGAATATATAAGGAGAGGCCAGCGGCAGCACCGTGGTGAGGTCGGTCACTTCGCGGACGCCCGGCGTCTCGCGCAGGGCCGACAGGGCGGCGGCCTGCGCCTGCGGGTCGGGGGCCATGCCCTTCAGCGTCACGTCGCGGCCGTCGACGTCGAAGCCGGCCCAGACCTGGGACTTGAGCGCGGCGCCGCTGCGGTCGCCGATGTCGCCCTGCACGTCGTCGGCGCCGAACCACAGCGCCACCGCCGTCAGCGCCGCCGTCCAGGTCACGCCGGGCCAGAACCATTTCCACATGCCGTCACTCCTTGGATCGCTCCCCTTCCCGGATAAAACGCCATCGCGCCGGAAAGGCAAGCGCCGCCCGCAACAAAAAACCCGGCAGCGACGCTGCCGGGTTCCTTGCAACCAATCCGGATCGGATTAGAACGAGCGCTGGAAGCGAACGATACCCTCGATCGAGTCCTTCTTGACGTCGACATTGCCCAGAGCGGCGTTGTCGGCGTATTCGTTGCGCCACTTGTTGGAGAGGTGCGACCAGGAAACTTCCGGGGTGATGGTGAAGCCCGGGACGATTTCGTAGGCGACGTTGGCGCCGAGGGTCGTGTGGCCCCAATCGTCATGCGCAGCCTGGATGTTGAAGGTGGCCTTGCTGGTGGCCTTGTACTTCAAGCCGCCCCAGACAGCCCAGTTGCCGCCCCACTGACCGTAGTTCTGGTCCCAGGTCGACTTCTGCGACCAGGCGCCCTGCAACCAGGCCGAGAACTGGTCGGTGATGTTCACGTCGCCGCGAACCTTGACCGAAGCGCCTTCGATGACGGAGTCGTAAGCCACGACGCCGGCGATCTTGCCCCAGCCGCCTTCATACTTCAGGCCGCCGACGACGTCCGGCACGTAGCCGTCGATCTCGTAGCCGTTCGAGCCATTGGCGTGACGGCCGACGCCCGTATCGGAGAAGCCGATGCCGCCGTCGTTGTAGCCGCCCTGCTCCAGAGCGATCACGGCCGAGAAGCCGTTGCCGCCGGTGAAGGTGTACGAGATCTTGCCCGTGCGGTAGGTGCCGGTCGAGATCACGTCATCGTTGATCATGTCGCCGAGGTAGCCGGTGAACTCGAGGAATTCCGACTCGTCGAGACCGACGCGCAGGCCGCCGAGCTGGATGTAGGCGAATTCCATGTACGGGTTCGAGCCGGAATTGCCGTAGTAGCCGTCTTCACGCGAGTTGAGCTGGCTCCAGTCGAAGCGCGACTCGGTGAAGGTCTTCAGGGTGCCGAGCTCGGTTTCCGAAGCCGTGTAGGTCTGGAAAGCGATACGGCCCGTGCTGTCCCAGCCGCGGCGATCCACGTTCGAGTAGGCGCTGCCGCCGCCGTGCACGTCGTAACGGATGTAGCCGCCGATGCGGAGGC
>UBKJ01000053.1 GCA_900465915.1 Hyphomicrobiales bacterium | reverse complement strand
CGCCGCGCGCGGCGGCCGCCTGAGGCCTTCGCCCGCGGGCCCCGGCGGCCCGCGGCGCATCAATTTTTTGTCATATGTTCAAGACCGTCATACCAATGCGATAGAGGCTTGGATAGCTTCGGCGCATATGCGATAAAACCGCCGAAGACGTTCTTGAAGGACAGAAAATGACAAAAGCAGATATCGGAATGGTCGGCCTTGGCGTCATGGGGGCAAACCTCGCGCTCAACATCGCCGAAAAAGGCCACACGGTCGCCGTCTACGACCGCGAGGCGCCCGTCTTGCAGGCGTTCTACGACAACGCCGGCGCGTTGAAGGATCGCATCATTCCCTGCCCGACCTTCGAGGATCTGGCGGCGAATATCCGTCCGCCGCGCCCCATCATCTTCCTCATCAAGGCGGGCGCGCCCGTCGACGCGGAGACCACCCGGCTCAAGGCCTATCTTGAGAAGGGCGACATCATGATCGACGCCGGCAATTCCGATTACCGCGACACGGTGCGCCGCCTCGCGGCGCTCGGCCCCAACGACCCGACCTTCGTCGGCATGGGCGTCTCCGGCGGCGCGGAAGGCGCGCGCCACGGCCCCTCCATGATGGTGGGCGGCACGCAGGAAGCCTATGACCGCATCGCGCCGATCCTGCTCTCCGCCGCCGCCAGCTACAAGGGCGAGCCGTGCTGCGCCCTGGTCGGCCCCGACGGCGCCGGCCATTTCGTCAAGACCATCCACAACGGCATCGAATATGCCGACATGCAGATGATCGCCGAGATCTACGGCATCCTGCGCGACGGCCTCGGCCTGTCGGCCCCGGCCATCGGCGACGTGTTCGAGAAGTGGAACGGCGGCCCGCTCAATTCCTACCTGATCGAGATCACCGCCAAGGTGCTGAAGACCTCCGACCCGGTCAGCGGCAAGGCCATGGTCGACATGATCCTCGACGAGGCCGGCCAGAAGGGCACCGGCCGCTGGGCCGCCATCGAGGCGCAGATGCTGGGCGTGCCGGACACCGCCATCGAGGCGGCCGTGGCGGCGCGTTCGCTGTCCTCGCTCAAGGACGAGCGCGAGGCGGCGTTCAAGGCCTACAATCCCGGCCCGCGCACGCTCGACGTCTCCGACCAGACCCGCTTCCTCGCCGATCTGGAGCAGGGCCTGCTGGCCGGCAAGATCGCGGCCTATGCGCAGGGCTTCGCGGTGATGACGGCGGCCTCCAAGGAGCACAACTGGAACATCCCGCTCGCCACCACGGCGCGCATCTGGCGCGCGGGCTGCATCATCCGCTCGCAGTTCCTCGACGACATCGCCCAGGCCTTCGGCGACAGCGGCGCGGAGAACCTGCTGCTCGCCCCGGCCTTCATCGAGCGCATGAAGAAGGCCTCGCAGGGCCTGCGCCAGGTCATCTCCAAGGCGGCGCTGGCCGGCCTGCCGACGCCGGCGCTCAGCGCCGCGCTCAGCTATTTCGACAGCTACACCCAGCCGCTCGGCACCGCCAACCTGATCCAGGGCCAGCGCGACTTCTTCGGCTCGCACGGCTTCAAGCGCGTCGACGAGGCCGGCGACTTCCACGGCCCCTGGGGCGAATAAGCCTTTTACAGAAACGAAAAAGCCGCCCGGTGGGCGGCTTTTTTATTGGGCGCTTTCCGGGTCAGTCGGCCAGCACCAGAAGGTCGTGGGCGGCGAAATGCACCGTCACCGCGTCGCCGCGCTGCGGCGGCGGCTGGGTCGGGTCGTTGAACATGTCGAAGGACAGCCGGTTCCTGCCCAGCGCCACGCGGGTGCGGATGACGGAGCCGAGGAAATGCACGTCCTCGATGGTGGCGGGCAGGGCGGTGTCGTGGCTGCGGCGCGCCTCCAGGCTGACGGCCTCGGGCCGCAGCGCCAGCGTCACCGTCGAGCCTGCGGGATGCTGCGCCAGCGCGCCCTGCACGGCGAGCCTGTGGCCGTCGAGGTCGACGAGGTTCTCGTCCGGCGCGCTGACCTCGGCCTCCAGCATGTTGAGCGTGCCGACGAACTGCGCCACGAAGCGCGTCGCCGGGCGGTTGTAGATGTCGAAGGGCGTGGCGATCTGGTCGGCGCGGCCCTCGTGCATGACCACGATGCGGTCGGAGATCGACAGCGCCTCCTCCTGGTCGTGGGTGACGAAGACGGTGGTGATGCCGAGCTTCTGCTGGATGGCGCGGATCTCCTCGCGCAGCGAGATGCGGATCTTGGCGTCGAGCGCCGACAGCGGCTCGTCGAGCAGCAGCACCTGCGGCTTGGTGGCGAGCGCGCGCGCCAGCGCCACGCGCTGCTGCTGGCCGCCCGACATCTGGTAGGGGTAGCGGTCGGCGAGATGGTCGAGCCGGATCAGGCTCAGCATCTCCTTGACCGTGGCGTCGATCTCGGCCTTGGGCTTGCCGGAGACGCGCAGGCCGAAAGCGACGTTCTGCGCCGCCGTCATGTTGGGAAACAGCGCATAGGCCTGGAACACCATGCCGATATTGCGCTGGTTGGGCTTGAGGTCGACCACGTCCTTGCCGGCGATTTGAATGGCGCCGCTGTCGGGCGTCTCGAAGCCGGCGATCATGCGCAGCACCGTGGTCTTGCCGCAGCCGGACGGGCCGAGGAAGGAGATGAACTCGCCCTTCTCCACCGCGAGGTCGAAGTCGTGGACGACCGTGTTCGCGCCGAAGCTTTTTTTCAGGTGGCGGAGATCGAGAAAGGCCATGCGGTCACCCGGCGTTTGTCTTGAACTTGTTGAAGCGCGACACGAGCTGCAGCATGGCGATGCTGAACCAGGTGACGCCGAAGGAGATGATCGCCAGCGCCGCCGGCTCATAGGCGCGGTTGGCCCCGATGAGCTGCAGATAGGGCCCGAAGGCCGGCCGGTTGAGCAGCGAGGCCAGCGTGAACTCGCCGATCACGATGGCGAAGGTGATGAAGGCCCCGCTCATCACGCCCGACAGCGCGTTGGGGAAGATCACCCGGAACAGGATCGTGCCCCAGCCGGCGCCGAGGCTCTGCGCGGCTTCCGTCAGCGTCGTCACGTCGAGCGCGCCCATGGCCGTGTCGACGGCGCGGTACATATAGGGCAGCGACAGCGTCATGTAGCCGAACATCAGGAGAAGGTCCGTCGCCCGCGTCGAGGCGGTGAAGGGCAGCCAGGAGGCGGAATTATAGATGCGCAGATAGCCGAAAACGATGACGATGGCGGGGATCACCAGCGGCAGCAGTGTGATGAACTCCATCACCGGGCGAAGCTGCGGCAGGCGCAGCCGCACCCAATAGGCGGTCGGCACCACCAGCAGCACGCCGAAGACGATGGTGAGCAAGCCCAGCACCAGAGAATAGCCGAAGGTGGCCTGGAAATTCGGATCGGAGAAGACGACGCGATAGGCCTCGAAGGAATATTCGCCGCGCTTCATGCGCAGCGAGAACTCGAAGGTGCCGATCAGCGGCGCGAGGAAATAGATGGCGCCGAGGATGAAGGCGATCCAGGCGCCGATCTTCTGGGCCGGGGAGGTCTTCATCGCCGCCACCTTTCGGCGCGCATGCGCAGCCAGATATAGAGGAGATTGGAGCAGCCGGTGATGACGATCATGCCCAGCGCCAGCGCATAGCCGAGATTCTGGTTGTGCAGCACGTCGCCGCGGATCTGCGCATAGAGCAGGATCGGCACGATGTTGAGCGACGACCCGGTCAGCGCATAGGCGGTGGCGATGGCCCCGAAGGCGTTGGCGAACAGGAGCAGCGTGGTGCCGAGCAGGCTCGGCCACAGGATCGGAAAGGCCACCATGCGCCAATATTGCGCGTTGGTGGCGCCGAGGATGGCGGCCGCCTCGCGCCATTCGCGCTTGAGCCCGTCGAGCGCCGGGGTCAGGATCAGCACCATCAGCGGGATCTGGAAGAAGAGATAGGTCAGCGTCAGGCCGAAGAAGCTGAGCAGGTTGAAGCCGGTGGCGTAGAGGTTGAAGCCGAACCAGTCGCGCAGAAGCACGGTGACGAGGCCGGTGCGCCCCAGCGTCGCCAGGAAGGCGAAGGCCAGCGGCACGCCGGCGAAGTTGGAGGCGACGCCGGAAAAGGTCAGAAGCGTCGGCCGCAGCCAGCGCGGCAGCCCGCCCAGCACCACCGCCCAGGCGAGCAGGAAGCCCATGATCGCGCCGCCCACCGCCGAGGCCAGGCTGACCTTGAGCGAGATGGCGTAGGCGCTCAAGATCTGCGGCTGGAACAGGCCCTGGATATTGCCGAGCGTGAAATTGCCGTCCGCGTCCTGGAACGCGCCGATGACGAGCCGCGCGGTCGGCCACAGCAGGAACAGGATGGCGAAGAGGAAGAAGGGCGCGACGCCCAGCCAGTCGAGCGGCAGGCGGCGCTTGCGCGCGCCGCTTGCCGGACCCGTCGTTTCGGCGATGGAAGCCATGGGCCTTCGGTCCTTACTGGACGTTGGCGCCCACGACGCTGTCCCAGTTCTTGGTGATCTCGGCCTGGCCGGCGTCGATCTGCTCCAGCGTCGGGAACACGGCCTTCTCATAGGCGTCCGCCGGCGGCAGCTTGTCGAGCAGCTCCTTGGGGATCTTGCCGGCCTTGCTCATCGCGCCGAAGCGGATCGGATGGCAATAGCCCTTGAGATAGGCGAGCTGGCCCGCGTCGGAATAGATATGCTCCATCCACAATTTGGCGGCGTTGGGATGCGGCGCGTAGGCGCTGATCGCCTGCACGTAGACGCCGGCGATGACGCCGGACTTCGGCACCACGATCTCGACCTCCGGGTTGCCCTTCAGCGTGTCGCGGTCGGCGAGCGCGTTATAGTCCCAGCGGATGACGATCGGGGTGGAGCCCTGCGCCAGCGAGGCGCCCTTGCCGATGACCGGCACGAAATTGCCCTTGGCGTTCAGCTCCTTGAAGAATTCGAGGCCCTTCTTGGCCGCCGCCTCGCCCGGCTCCGCGCCGGCGGCGAGGCCGGCCGCGTGCACGCTGAGCACCGCCTGCGCCGAGGCGCGCGGATCGCCGGCTAGCGCCACGGCGTTGGCATAGTCGCTCTTCAGCAGGTCTTCCCAGTCCTTGGGCGCGTCCTTGACGATGTCCTTGTTGATCTCGAAGGCCAGCACGCCGTAATAGTCGCCGTACCAGTGGCCGTCGGCGTCCTTGGCGCTGTCGGGGATCTCGTCCCAGGTCGAGACCTTGTAGGGCTGGGTCAGGCCGGCCTTCTTGGACGAATCGCCGAAGCCGTAGCCGACGTCGATCACGTCGGGCGCCTGCGGGCCCTTGTTGTCCTTGTTGGCCTTGATCGCCTCGACCTCGTCGCCGGAGCCGGCGTCGGGGTTCAGCTCGTTGACCTTGATGCCGTATTTGTCCTTGAAGCTCTGGATGATCTCGCCATAGCCGCACCAGTCGTGGGGCAGGGCGATGGTGGTCAGCTCGCCTTCCTTCTTGGCGGCGGCGACCAGGTCGGCCGAGGGTTCGGCCACGGCGACGGCCGCCCCGGCCATGGCGACGGCCGTCGTCAGCGACAGCACCCGCGTAAGATGGTTCAGCATTGTCAGATTTCTCCCCTGTTTGCGCCCGGCGCGCATTCGACTTCCATCCCTGAAAAAGGCGCCGGTTTCGGCGACGTCCTGCGTCACTCCGCCATCGGGCGAAAGTGAAACATGTTTTCAGGCACTTAGCAATTCGCGAAAAGGGGGATAGCAGCTTTTTATGACAGAAAAATATGACGGCCGGAACCGGCCGCCGGAGAAGCGCTTTTCGCGCTATCTCCTTGTTTCGCCGCGTTCACGCGAACGGGATGCGATGGGGGCGGCGTCAGTGGCCGCCGCCTCCGCCCGCGCCGGCGCGGGGCTTGCGCAGCATCATGGCGCAGACCGCCAGCGTGCAGAACATCATGGTGAGGATGAAGAAGACGTCGATGAAGGCCATCAGCGTCGCCTGCTGCCGCACCATGCCCGACAGCTTGGCCAGCGCCACGGCGGGGCCGTTCATGCCGGCGCCGTCGTACTTGGCGGTGAGGTTGGCCACCATGGATTCGGCCTGGGCGTCGCCCCAGCGCACATGCTCGGCCAGCCGCTCGTAATGCATGTCGCCGCGCCGCGTCAGCACCGTGTTGATGACGGCGAGCCCGACCGCGCCGCCGAGGTTTCGCGTCAGGTTGAACAGGCCCGAGGCGTTCTTCAGTAGCGCCGGCGGCAGCGTGCCCAGCGCCAGGTTGTTGATCGGCACCATGCACATCATCAGCGAGCAGCCGCGCAGGATCTGCGGCAGCAGCAATTCGTAGAAATCCCAGTCGGCGGTCAGGCCCGTCACCATCCAGGTGCCGGCGGCGAAGCCGAGGAAGCCGCCCATCATCATCAGCCGCGGATCGACCCGGCTCGACAGGAAGCCCGCCACCGGCGCGGTGCAGAACATGGCGAGGCCGCTGACGAACAGCGCCTCGCCGATCATCAGCGCGTCATAGCCGCGGATCGAGGCGAGGTAGAGCGGATAGAGATAGGTGAGGCCGTAGAGGCCGACGCCCATGACGAAGGAGAACAGCGAGCCGAAGGCGAAGTTGACGTCGGTGAAGGCGCGCAGGTCGACGATGGGCTGCTCGGCGGTGAAGACGCGGTAGAAGAACACCACGCCGCCCACCGTCATGACGATGGCCATGGCGAAGATGGTGTCGTCCTGCAGCCAGTCGTTGCGCGGGCCTTCCTCCAGCACATATTCCATCGCGCCGAGGAAGGCGCCCATGCCCAACAGGCCCCACCAGTCGAACTTGTTCATCAGCGAGCTGTCGCCGTGGTCGAAGTCGATCAGGTTCCAGGCGGCGATGGTGACGATGATTCCCGGCCCCACATTGACCAGGAACAGCCAGTGCCAGGAGAAGGCGTGGCTGAGATAGCCGCCGACCGTCGGCCCGATGGTGGGGGCGAGCGTGGCGACGAGGCCGATCATCGGCGAGACGATCGAGCGCTTGGAGGGCGGGAAGATGGTGAAGGCCGCCGCGAAGACGCTGGGGATCATGCCGCCGCCGATGAAGCCCTGGATGGCGCGGTAGATGATCATCTGGTCGATATTGGTCGCGGTGGCGCAGAGAAGGCTCGCCAGCGTGAAGCCGGCGGCCGAGATCGTGAACAGCACCCGCGTCGACAGGAGCCGGCCGAGGAAGCCCGACAGCGGGATCATGATGACCTCCGCGATCAGGTAGGAGGTCTGCACCCAGGAGATTTCGTCGGAGCTGGCGCTGAGGCCGGCCTGGATCTCCGACAGCGAGGCCGAGACGACCTGGATGTCGAGGATGGCCATGAACATGCCGAAGACCATGGCCAGGAAGGCCACCGCCTTGCGCGGGTCGATGCGGTCGCCGGCCGGATGGCCGGCTGCGCTTATGGTTGTGTCTGCGGCCATGGCGGCGCACTCCGAAAATGCGGCGGGGGCCGGGCCTTTACGGCTTCGGCGCGTCCGCCTTCTGGTCCGGCGCGGTGCGGGTGTCGACGTCGACGATCACGCTGAGGCCGGCGCGGATCTTGCCCGAATCGAGCGCGTCCTGCGGGATGGCGATGCGCACCGGCACGCGCTGCACCACCTTGGTGAAGTTGCCGGTGGCGTTTTCCGGCGGCAGCAGCGAGAACACCGCGCCCGAGGCCGGCGCGATCGAGGCGACCTTGCCGTCGAAGGTGACGCCGTCGATGGCGTCGACGCGGATATGCGCCGTCTCGCCGCCCTTGATATGGGCGAGCTGCGTCTCCTTGAAATTGGCGTCGATATAGAGCTGGCCCACCGGCACCACGGCGGCGATCTTCTGGCCGGGCGACACCAGGTCGCCGATCTTGGCCGAGAGATTGCCGACCACGCCGTCAAAGGGCGCGCGCAGCGTGGTGAAGGACAGGTCGCGCGCCGCCTTGTCGCGCGTCAGCTCCAGCGAGCGCAGCCCGCTTTCGGCTTCCTTGTACTGCGCGTCGAGCACGTCGATATTGGCCTTGGCCGAGGCGACCTGCGCCTGGGCGCCGGCCACGCCGGCGCGGGCCTGGTCGAGCGCGGCGTTGGCGCTGTCGAGGTCGGCCTGAGCGACGAAGCGCGTGTCGTGCAGCTTCTTGACGCGGTCCTGCGTGGCCTGGGCGTTGACCAGCACGGCGTCGGCCGACTGCTGCTGCGCCACGGCCTGGGCAAGGGCGGCCTTGGCGGCCTCGCCCTGCGCCTGGATGCGCAGGAGCGTCTGCTTCTGCGTGGCGATCTGCGCCTCGGCCTGGCCGAGCGCGATCTGGTAGTCGCCGGCGTCGAGCTGGAACAGCACGTCGCCCGCCTTCACATGCTGGTTGGCGACCGGGATCTTCTCGATATAGCCCGTGACCTTGGGCGCGATCGACGACAGGTCGCCCTGCACATAGGCGTCGTCGGTCGAGACCATGAAGCGGCCCACCGTCCAGTAGTCGTAGCCGTACCAGAGGCCGCCGGCCAGGGCGACGAGGCCGATGCCGGTGAGGATCATGCGCTTGCGGCCGCCCTTGGCGCCGCCGCCCTGCGCGGCTTCGCCGCCCGCGGGGGGCGCCGCGTCGGGCGCCGTCACCGGGCGCGACTTCTCGCCGAGCGGCGCTTCGCCCGTCGCGGGCTGTTCAGGGGCGTCATTGGACACCACATGGGGCTTCGGGCCCGGAAACGGACGGATTTCGGCCTGATCGACGGATTTCGGTGCGGACATGACGACAACTTTCTGCACGACGACGAGAATGAACCGCTTGGTTCGATGTTGACTTAGATCAATGACAGGCCCATATCAAGGGGTATCGAACTGTTTGGTTCGAAAAAATGGTCACAGAGTGTTAGCCCATGAAACCGAAGTGCGACATAGAGGCGGTCCTGGCTTCCGGCCCGGCCGGCGAGGACGGCGAATGCGGCCGTGGACGGCTCGCCGCCGGCCAGGACCCCGTCAAGCGCCAGCAGATCCTCGACGGCGCGCAGAGCGTCTTCCTGCGCATGGGCTTCGACGCCGCCAGCATGAACGACATCACCCGCGAGGCCGGCGTCTCCAAGGGCACGATCTACGTCTATTTCAACAGCAAGGAAGACCTGTTCGTCGCCCTGTGCGAGCATTACCGCCAGACCACCTTCGGCGGGTTGCTGAACCAGATCGAGAAGGGGTTCCGCAACCGGCGCGAGCTGGTGGATTTCGGCGTGGCGCTGGTCACCCTCATCACCTCCACCACCGCGGTGCGCGCCCAGCGCATCGTGCTCGGCGTCAGCGAGCGCAAGCCGGAGCTTGCGGTGCGCTTCTACGAGCGCGGGCCGAAGCGCAGCCTCGTCGTGCTCGCCGACTATCTCCAGCGCATGATCGACGCGGGCGAGCTCGAGCCCTTCGACGCCGACAAGGTGTCGGGCCAGCTGTCCGACCTGTTCCTTTCCGGCCTCTACCGCCCGCGCCTGTTCGGCGCTCTGGCCGAGCCGCCGTCCGAAGACGTCATCCGCGCCAATGTCGAATCCGCAGTGGATTTTTTCTACCGCGCCTACGGCAAGAAGAACTGATCGCTCCCCGCCAGTATAGTTGAATCGAACCCGGTCACGGATTCGTGACGTTCGACGCCATATTCTTTTCCTGATTGTTTTGCATTGTGCCGTCCGGCTCTTTTGCCGGTAAGCTATTGTCACATATTTATTGCGGGTTGCCAGAAGCTACGATTTTTATGTCAATGAAAAACGATTGCGCGCTTCGAAAGGAGCGATTCACCTGATGAAACCGCGCCGATATTCGCGGCGCGGCGATTTGTTGAGGATATTATCGATGAGTCTCGACCTTGTTCATTTTCCGAATTTCAAGAAGACGTTTTTCGGCACGGCTTTCCAGAGCGACGCGCTGGCCCTGCTGACGCGCGTCCGCGACGAGATCGGCTGCCGGCACATATTGCACACCTATCGCGGCCGCATGGGCGACTGCGCCAAGTCCAACTCCTCCGACCTGACCGTGGTCATGACCGTGTCGACGCCCTGGGCGGCGCGCTATTCGGCCAAGAACTATTTCGCGGTCGACCCGATCTTCCAGGAGGACGCGCCCTATTTCCGCAACGACGCCGGCGGCGTGGTGCGCGACCTGGCGGAGGACGCCAAAGCCTGCCCGGCGGTGGCGGAATTGTTGCAGGACGCCGAAAAGCACGGGCTGGGCAATCTCCTGATCGGCGTGTCGGCGCGCAACCCCAAGGGCGCGCCGGGCTGCACGCTGTTCACCTTCGACCTGCCCGAGGGCGAGGAGCGCGCGGCCTTCGTCGCCCGCCTGCGGCCACGGCTCCTGAGCCTGTCGGGGACCATCCACGCCTCGATCTGCGGCTGCAAGGACGCGGGCGCGGTGGCGAACCTTCTCACCCCGCGCGAGGTCGACTGCCTGCGCTGGGCCGCCAACGGCAAGACCGACGGCGAGATCGCGGAAATCCTCAGCATCGCCCGCTGGACGGTGGTGACCTATCTGCAGAACGCCAAGATCAAGCTTAACTGCTCCAACCGCACCTCGGCCGTCGCCACGGCGCTGTCGCTGGGCATCATCGACATGCCGGAAGTGCAGCATCTGATGTGAGACGCGCCCGGAGCGGTTCCACGGGGCCGCTTCGCGCTTTCGCTGGAAACGCTCTTTATTCTGCGCATTTCCGGACGCAAAACCGCTTCGCACTTTTGCTGGAAATGCTTTAGTGGTCGCCGCATTTCTCGCAGCGGCCGCGCAGCTCCAGCGTGGTCTTGCGCGGCCGGAACCCGTGCTGGACGCTCCAGGCGTCGACGAGATTGTCGATCACCGGATCGGCGAACTCGGTCACCTGGCCGCATTTCTCGCAGATGGCGAAGGCGATCAGCCCCTCCTGGTGGCATTGCGGATGCGCGCAGGCCACGAAAGCGTTGAGGCTCTCCAGCCGGTGGACGAGGCCGTATTCCAGAAGTTTCTCCAGCGCCCGGTAGACCTGGAGCGGCGCGCGGAACCCGTCGCCGCGCAACTGGTCGAGGATCATATAGGCGCTGAGCGGCCCCTCGGCCCGCGACAGCGCGTCGAAGACCAGCGTCTGGTTGCGGGTCAAATCGGGGGCGGGGTGGTCGTGATGATGATGGTGCGTGCTCATTGTCCAGCGATCCGTTTCGGTGAGGCCTCGCCCTTATGTGGGGGCAGCAGGCTCAAAATGAAAATGGCCAAGGCGGCGACCACGATGGAAGGCCCGGACGGAGTGTCGAAGCGAACCGAGCCGAACAGCCCGCCCAGCACCCCCGCCGCGCCGATCAGCGATGCTAGCACGGCCATGCGCTCGGGCGTCGACGCGAAGCGCCGCGCCGTCGCCGCCGGGATGATGAGCAGCGACGTTATCAACAGGATTCCGACGATCTTCATGGCGATGGCGATGACCAGCGCCAGAAGCAGCATGAAGACGATGCGCGTCGCGGCCGGGTTCATGCCCTCGGCGCGGGCGAGGTCCTCGCTGACCGTGGTCGCCAGCAGCGGCCGCCACAGCCAGGCCAGAACGGCCAGCACGACCGTGCCGCCGCCATAGATGAACAAAATGTCCATCCGCGACACGGCCAGAAGGTCGCCGAACAGGAAGGACAGAAGGTCCACCCGCACCCATGTCATGAAGGCGACGACGATCAGCCCCAGCGACAGGGTGGCGTGCGACAGGATGCCGAGCAGCGAATCCGCCGACAGCGTGTGGCGGCGCTGCAGGACCAGCAGCGCGGCCGAGATCGCCACCGCCACGGCGAAGACGCCGACCATCAGGTTGATGTCGAGCGCCAGCGCCAGCGCCACGCCGAGCAGCGCCGAATGGGCCATGGTGTCGCCGAAATAGGCCATGCGCCGCCAGACGATGAAGCAGCCGAGCGGTCCGGCCGTGATCGCCAGCCCGACGCCGGCGACGAGCGCGCGGGTGAAGAAATCGTCAAGCACGGGATTCCTCCCCTTCGTGATGATGCGGACCATGGTCGTGGTCGTGGTCGTGGTGGTGGTGGTCGTGGTCGTGATGCCCGTCGCCGCCGTGACAATGGTCGGTCACCGAGCCGTCGGCGTGCAGCACGCGCCCGTCCGGCAGGTGGGTATGGTCGTGATGGTGCTCGTAGACGGCGAGCGGCCCGACCGCGCGGGCGCCGAACAGGCGCAGATATTCGGGGCTGGCGGTGACGTCGCGCGGCGTGCCGCTGCAGCAGACATGGCCGTTGAGGCACACCACCCGGTCCGTCGCCGCCATGACCAGGTGCAAATCGTGCGAGATCAGCAGCACGCCGCAGCCCGTGTCGCGGCGCAGCCGGGCGATCAATTCGTAAAGCGCCGCCTCGCCGGAGAAATCCACCCCCTGCACCGGCTCGTCCAGCACCATGATGTCGGGCTTGCGCGCCAGCGCCCGGGCCATCAGCACGCGCTGGAACTCGCCGCCGGACAGATGCGCCGTCTCGGCCTTGACGAGATGCGCCACGCCGACCGCCTCGAGCGCCGCCATGATCGCCTTCCTGTCGAGCGGGCCGGTCAGGCTCATCAGCCGCTCGACCGACAGCGGCAGGGTGCGGTCGATGGCGATCTTCTGCGGCACATAGCCGATGCGCAGGCCCGGCGCGTGCCGCACCGCGCCCTCGTCCGGCCGGACGATGCGCAGCGCCATCTTGGCCGCCGTGCTCTTGCCCGCGCCGTTGGGGCCGATCAGCGTGACGATCTCGCCGCGCTCGACGGCGAGGTCGACATGGCGCACCAGCCAGCGCCCGTCGCGATAGACGCCGGCGTCGGCCAGTTCGATCAGGGACTCCCGCGCGGCTGCGGCGGGAAGGGCGGTGTTACGGGCCATGAAATCGGGCTTTCAAGAGTGGGGCGCGGGCCTTTATGGACCGGATCGTCCGTCGATTCGAGCGTTTTCGGGGGCGTTTTCGCCCATCCGGCCGGTTTGTCCCCCGCCGCCGACGCGCCCGCGCGGAATTTCCGCCGCGGGGATTGCCTCTCCTTATGCCATACGTTATAGCGTAACACAATTGATGTAATAAGATTACATATTATCCCGCGCGCCGTCGCCGAAAACCGGAGCCTTTCCATGCGTCTTTCCCTGCTTCTAGCTTCCGCCTGCCTCGCCGCGCTCGCCGGCTCCGCCTCCGCCGACTCTGCTTCCGCTGCTGGGCGCGACGGCGTGGTCGTCTCGATCAAGCCGCTGCATTCGCTGGTCGCCGCCGTCATGCAGGGCGCAGGCACGCCGAAGCTGATCGTGCAGGGCGCGGGCTCGGAGCATTCCTACAGCCTGAAGCCTTCCGACGCCGAGGCGATCCAGCAGGCCAAGGTCATCTTCTGGGCCGGCCCGTCGATGGAGACGTTCCTCGACAAGCCCATCGACACGCTGGGCGAGGGCGCCAAAGTGGTGGCGCTCAGCGAGGCCGACGGCCTGACGCGGCTCAAATTCCGCGAGGGCGGCCCGTTCGAGGCGCATGACCACGGCCATGAGGACGCGGACGAGGCGGGTCACGATCATCACGACCACGACCACGACCATGGCCATGATCACGCCCATGAGCATGGCCACGACGATCACGATCACGACCACGGCGCCTACGACCTGCATTTCTGGCTCGACCCGAAGAACGGCGAGGCGCTGGTGGCCGACATCGCCAGGACGCTGAGCGAAAGCGACCCCGCCCACGCCGCGCTTTACAAGAAGAACGCCGACGACTACGCCGCCAGGCTCGAAACGCTGAGGCAGGACGTGGCGCAGGAATTGCAGCCGGTGAAGGACAAGCCCTTCATCGTCTTCCACGACGCCTATCAATATTTCGAGAATCGCTTCGGCGTGCGCGCGGCGGGCTCCATCACCGTCAGCCCGGAAAAGGCGCCGGGCGCGGCCCGCATCGAGGCCATCCACGCCAAGATCAAGTCGCTGGGCGCGACCTGCGTCTTCTCCGAACCGCAATTCGAGCCCAAGCTGGTCAAGACCGTCATCGACGGCACGGACGCCAAAACCGGCGTGCTCGACCCGCTCGGCGCCGAGCTCAAGGACGGGCCGGACCTCTATCCGCAGCTCATCCGCAACCTGGCGGATTCGCTCAAGACCTGCCTGTCACGCTAAGGCGCGTTCGGCCGCCGCCGCTTCCGGCGGCAGGCCGTCGGCCAGCATGCGGCGGTCGAGCACATTGGCGATGGCCTCGCGCACGGCCAGCATCATCCGGCGCACCTCGCATTCATCCTCGTCGCAATCGTCGCAGGGGCGGTAATCGGTCTTGCTGGCGCAGGCGATTGGGGCCAGCGCCCCGTCGAGCGCGCGCACGATGTTGCCGATGGCGATCTCCTGCGCCGGACGGGCGAGGCAGAAGCCGCCGCCCTTGCCCTTGCGGCTGACGACGAAGCCGGCGTTGCGCAGCTCGGTGAAGATATTGTCGAGGAATTTGCGCGGGATGCGATGCGCCTCGGCGATCTCGCTGGCCGAGGCCAGCCGCCCCTTCGGCACCTTGGCCAGGTGCAGCATGGCCTTGAGGCCATATTTTCCCTTCTTCGTCAGCATGCCCGCCCTCCGGATCGCCGGTTCGCACGCCGACTGTTTCCCGTTCAAAATTACGTGTTTAGAGAACGGGCGACAAGCCTTTTCGTTTCATCGCCCGGCCAGCGCCAGTTGCAGCGCGCCCTGCAGGCTGTCGCCGCGCGGCGGGACGTAGAATTCGCGATAGGGAAAGAAGGGAAGGGCGGCGTAGGCGGCGGCCAGCCCGCCCGTCAGGCTGAAGCGGCCGAAGCTTTGCGCCTCGACGCGGTCGAGCCCGGCGCGAATCGCCGCGCAGGCGTTTTCGAGCAGCCGCAGCGCCAGCGAATCGCCCTTTTGCGCATGGTCGAAGACGGCGGGCGCGAAGACGGCGTAGTCGGCGGCCGCGGCGGCGCGGGAAAAGGCGGTGATTTTGCGGGCGTCGCCGTCGAACCGCGCCAGCGCCGCGTCGACGAGCGGCGTGCGGCCGGCCATGCCGTCGGCGGCGAGCAGCGCGTGCTCCAATAGCTCGCGCCCCAGCCGCGCCCCGCCGGCGTGGTCGCTGAGCATGAAGCCGCGTCCGCCCACCGTCTCTATACTATCGGCGGTGCGCCGCACGAAAGCCGAGCCGGTGCCGAGAATCGCGATGGCCCCGTCGCCCGCGCCCAGGGCGCCCTGCAACGCCGTCACCGTGTCGGAAACGATGCGGCTGCGGCCGAAAGGCAGCCTTTGCGCGACCGAATCCCGGTCGGCCAGCGCGTTCGCCCCCGCCAGCCCCAGCACGGCCTGCGTCCTTTCCCATATAGATATATCGAGACCGGCCGCCTGCGCCGCATGGCGCGCCGCTTCTTCTATATGGAGAAGCGCCGTGGGCGTGTCGGCGCTGATATTGGCCGGCCCGGCCTGGCCGAAACTCAGAATCGTCCCGTCGGCGTCGCTGAGAACGGCGCGGCAGCCGGTTCCGCCGCCGTCCACGCCCATGAAATATCGCATCGTCATTCTATGTGGTCTCTCCCGACACCCGGAATCGCTGGTCGCCGGAGCCTAGCATGACCCGGAACCCGTTGTTTTTATTCCTCCTGTCAAAAAATCTTCAAGAGCGCGATAAAACGCCGTTGACAGTACCTCTCTTGGGGTCCTATATAGCG
>UBKJ01000017.1 GCA_900465915.1 Hyphomicrobiales bacterium | reverse complement strand
GCCAGATCCTGCACTGAGCGATTCGACCTTTCGCAAAAACGCCCGCCGGTCCCCGACCGGCGGGCGTTTTGCGTTGCAAACTGTACGGACGCCGCCCGAAATGGCATGATGCGCCACGCACATGTGGAGAGAGACGTCATGTCCAGAATGATTTTCGTCAACCTGCCCGTCCGCAATGTCGAGCGCGCGACGGAGTTCTACGAAGCGGTCGGCGCGCGGAAGAACCCGATGTTCTCCGACGCGCAGTCCTCCTGCATGGTGTTTTCCGAAACCATCCACGCCATGCTGCTCGAACACGACAAGTTCCGCCAGTTCACGCCCAAGGCCATCGCCGACACGGCGGTCAGCGAGGTGCTGCTCTGCCTGTCGGCCGAAAGCCGCGCCCAGGTCGACGATCTGGTGGAACAGGCGGCCAAGGCCGGCGGCCGCGCCGATCCGGGCCCGAAGCAGGATTACGGCTTCATGTACGGCCGCAGCTTCGAAGACTTCGACGGCCATATCTGGGAGCTGATGTGGATGGACATGGACGAAGCCGCCCGCACCATGGGGCGGAAGGAGGAGTAGGTCGGACGCCGCGCCTGCTCGGGCGGACGCGGCGCCTGTTCGATGGGTGAAGGGCGATGGTGGTGGAGGAGGGGGCCGAAACTCGGCCTAATCTTTCACGCCCTCCGTCGGTCCGCTTCGGTGGATAAGGTCGTAACCTTCCGTCCTCCGAACCCGACGACTAAAACCGATGCGGCGACGGTCGAGTTCACCTCGACGGCCAGCGCATGGTCGTGCTCAACGACCCTCCGATTCATGCCAATCGCGTCATTGTCGCGTCCTGCCGAACCAGATCGAATGATCGTCCGGCGAAAGCGCCGCGAATTGTGTCAAACCCGCCGCCAAATACGGATTTCGCGGCCCACCGCGCCCGACACGACGCTGAAACCTGCGCGAAATGAGGCGAAGACATGGCAATAAAGCGTCGCTTCTATGGCGAAGGTCCGTTTCAGACCGCGCTCGAATCATGACCGTAAAGCCAGTCGAGATCCTTCAGGAACCGCTCCGGCCGCCGCAGCGAGAACAGCGTGTTCCGTCCCAACGCCGCCAGCCCGGTGGCGTGATAGGCGAAGCGGTTGAGCGCCCCGCGCTTGGCCACCGCCGCCAGCCGCGCCTTGCGCGCCGCCTCGAAACGCCGCAGCGCCGCCTCCCGGTCCGCCGCGTCCAAAGCCACGGCCAGAGCCGCCGCGTCCTCGATCGCCATCGCCGCGCCCTGCGCCGCGAAGGGGGTGACGGCGTGCGCCGCGTCGCCGATCAGCACCCGGCGCTCGCCGGCGAGGAATTGCGCCTCGGCCATCTCGAACAGCGGCCAGAAGGTCCAGTTTTCGGCCGCGGCCAAAGCCTCGCGCACCGGCGCGGCCCAGCCTTCATAGGCCGCTTGCAGCCGCGTTCGGTCGCCGCTGCGCGACCAGACCTCGCCGGGGTTTTCCCCCGCCGTAATGGCCACGAAATTGAAGAAATCCCCACTTTTGACCGGATAGGCGATGAAATGCGCCTTCGGCCCCAGCCACGCCGAGACGGCTTCCTTATGCGGCAACGCCGCGCGGAAGGAAGCGGGCAGGGCGGCGCTTTCAAGCGTCGTGCGCCAGGCGATATGGCCGCTGAACCGCGCCGGCTCGAAGCCGGCCCGCGCCCGCATCGCCGA
Source organism: Hyphomicrobiales bacterium (assembly GCA_900465915.1). Classification (GTDB taxonomy): domain Bacteria; phylum Pseudomonadota; class Alphaproteobacteria; order Rhizobiales; family Rhizobiaceae; genus Brucella. The sequence continues at coordinate 391,344 of UBKJ01000017.1, read as the reverse complement.
CCAGACGCCGTCGCAGCCGATCGTCCAATCCGCGTCGTCCGCGACCGCGTCGGTCCCGAGCCGGATCGTGATCGCGGGTTGCGCGCGGCAGGCGTCGAGCAGCGCCGCCTGCAAGTCGGCGCGATGGCAGACGAGATAGGGAAAGCCCCAGCGCGCCTCGGCCGCAACCCCCAGCGCCATGGGCAGAAGCGCCCGCGCGCTGCGCCCGTCGACGAGGTAGAGCGCCTCCGGCGTCACCGCCTGCGGCCGCAGCCGCTCCAGCACGCCCAGCCTTTGCAGATGCCGGGTGGCGTTGGGCGCAAGCTGCAATCCCGCGCCCACTTCGGACAGTTCCGCCGCCCGCTCGGCGACGTCGACGCGCCAGCCGCGCGCGGCCAGCTCCAGCGCGGCGGCCAGTCCCGCCACGCCCGCGCCCGCAATGGCGATGCGCCCCTTGCCCGGTGTCATGAAAAGCCTTGTCAGGCGGCCTTTTCGGCCGAAACCTCGTAGACGCAGCCGGCCGGCGCGGTCTCGTCGGCGTGAAGCTGCGCGTTGAAGCGGTAGAGCGTCGAGCAATAGGGGCAGACCACCTCGTTCTCGTCGCCCATGTCGAGGAAGACATGCGGATGGTCGAAGGGCGGGTTGGCGCCGACGCACATGAATTCCTTCACGCCGATTTCGATCAGGGGATGACCGGCGTCGTTCTGAAAGTGCGGAATGATGTGGGCGGACATGGACAGGCTCCGATGCTTGATAGGTCGCGGTCGATGGCGAACAGGCAGGGTTTAGCGCGAATGTCGCATCGGCGGAAGCGTTTTCAACAATTCTGAGGACTTTTCGGGCGATTTGCTATCAAACTGTCACAGGACCGTCATAAGACTCTGCAACGAGGCGGGCCCGCCACGCCGGAACAGAAAACCGGACCGAAAAACCGAACGAACCGAGCGACATGACGAGCGAAACCCACCCAGCGGCCGAAAGCGCCGACCATCTCCCCGGCTCCCCCACCGAGACCGCCCCGCCGACGCTGATGGAGAGCCCGGAACGCTTCGTCAACCGCGAGTTCTCCTGGCTGCAATTCAACCGCCGCGTGCTGGAGGAGGCCGCCAACCGCCGCCAGCCGCTGCTGGAGCGGCTACGCTTCCTATCGATCTCGGCCGGCAATCTGGACGAGTTCTTCATGGTGCGCATCGCCGGCCTCGCCGCGCAGGTGCGCGCCGGGCTGGCGCTGCGCAGCGCCGACGGCCGCAAGCCGCAGGAGCAGCTCGATTTCGTGCTGGAGGAGGTCGGCCGCCTGCAGCACGACCAGCAGAGCCGCCTGCGCGAATTGCGCGAGGAGCTGGCGCGCGAGGACATCGACATCGTCCGCCCCGCGGCCCTCACCAAGCCGGAGAAGGAGTGGCTGGAGAACCATTTCCTCGAAACCATCTTCCCCGTCCTCACGCCGCTCTCCATCGATCCGGCGCATCCGTTCCCCTTCATCCCCAATCTCGGCTTCTCCATCGCGCTGCAGCTGGCGCGGCGCGCCGACGGCAATCCGATGACGGCGCTCTTGCGCATTCCGGTGGCGCTCAAGCGCTTCATCGCCCTGCCGGCCGAGCAGCCCGGGGTCTATCGCTTCATCACCATCGAGGATGCGGTCAGCCTGTTCATCGGCCGCCTGTTCCCCGGCTACGAGGTGCGCGGCGCCGGCACCTTCCGCATCATCCGCGACAGCGACATCGAGGTCGAGGAGGAGGCGGAGGACCTGATGCGCCTGTTCGAGACGGCGCTCAAGCGCCGCCGCCGCGGCCAGGTGATCCGCATCGAGTTCGACGCCGAGATGCCCGAGGCGCTGCGCAATTTCGTCACCACCGAGCTCAGCGTCTCGGAAAGCCGCGTCAGCGTGCTCGAGGGCCTGCTGGCGCTCAACATGATCTCCGAGATCGTCGCCATCCCGCGCGACGACCTCAAATTCGTCGCCTACAATCCGCGCTTCCCCGAGCGCATCCGCGAGCATGGCGGCGACTGCTTCGCCGCCATCCGCGAGAAGGACATCGTCGTCCACCACCCTTACGAATCCTTCGACGTGGTGGTGCAGTTCCTGCGCCAGGCCGCCGCCGACCCGGACGTGCTGGCGATCAAGCAGACGCTCTACCGCACCTCCAACGACAGCCCCATCGTGCGCGCCCTGGTCGACGCGGCGGAGGCCGGCAAGTCGGTCACCGCGCTGGTCGAATTGAAGGCGCGCTTCGACGAGGAGGCCAATATCCGCTGGGCGCGCGACCTGGAGCGCGCCGGCGTGCAGGTCGTGTTCGGCTTCATCGAATTGAAGACGCATGCGAAAATGTCGCTGGTGGTGCGCCGCGAGGACCAGAGGCTGCGCTCCTATGTGCATCTGGGCACCGGCAACTACCACCCGATCACGGCGCGCATCTATACGGACCTTTCCTTCTTCACTTCCGACCCCGAGATCGCCCGCGACGTGGCGCATATCTTCAACTTCATCACCGGCTACGCCCAGCCGGCGGAGGCGATGAAGATCGCCATCTCGCCGCTGACGCTGCGGACGCGAATCCTCAAGCATATCGAGAACGAGATGGCGCATGCGCGCGCCGGACGGCCGGCGGCGATCTGGATGAAGATGAACGCGCTGGTCGATCCACAGATTATTGACGCGCTCTACCGCGCCGGCCAGGCGGGGGTGCAGATCGACCTCGTGGTGCGCGGCATATGCTGTCTCCGGCCGGGGGTCCCGGGCCTGTCGGACACGATCCGCGCCAAGTCCATCGTCGGCCGTTTTCTCGAGCACAGCCGCATTTTCTGCTTCGGAAACGGCCATGACCTGCCCTCCGACAAGGCCGTGGTCTATATCGGCTCGGCCGACATGATGCCGCGCAACCTCGACCGCCGGGTGGAGACCTTGGTGCCCATCACCAACGCCACCGTGCACCAGCAGATCCTGTCGCAGATCATGTTCGCCAACATAATTGATAACCAACAAAGCTATCAGCTACTTGCGGACGGCACGTCGCGCCGGGTAGAAAAAGAACCCGGTGAGGAAGCATTTAACGCGCAGGAATATTTCATGACCAATCCAAGCCTGTCGGGCCGCGGAAAGTCTCTGAAGTCTTCGGCCCCCCGTCTGATCGCGCATCGCAAGCGCGCGCAGGCCGAGCGAAAAACGACTGCATGAGCGCCGCCAACGCGCAAGGCCGATTGAAGGGCCTCAAGCCGGTGGCGGTCATCGACATCGGCTCCAATTCCGTCCGTCTCGTGGTCTATGAAGGCATCGTCCGTTCGCCGACGCTGCTGTTCAACGAAAAGATACTCTGCGGCCTCGGCAAGGGGCTGGCCAAGACGGGCAAGCTGAACGAGAAATCCGTCGAGGCCGCGCTGCGCGCGCTGAAGCGCTTCCGCGCGCTGGCCGAGCAGGCCGGCGCGGTGTCGCTGCACGCGCTGGCCACCGCCGCCGCGCGCGAGGCGAAGAACGGCCCCGACTTCATCCGCGAGGCCGAGGCCATCCTCGGCCGCCATATCGAGGTCCTCTCCGGCAAGGAGGAGGCCTATTATTCGGCGCTCGGCATCATTTCCGGCTTCTACAAGCCGAAGGGCGTGGCCGGCGACCTCGGCGGCGGCAGCCTGGAGCTGGTGGCGCTGAACGACCACGAGGTGGGCGAGGGCATCACCCTGCCGCTGGGCGGCCTGCGCCTGCAGGACATGTCCAACGACAAGCTGCCGGAAGCCACGAAAATCGCCCGCGCGGAGCTCGCCCGCGCCACGATGCTGAAGGAGAACCAGGGCCAGATCTTCTACGCCGTCGGCGGCACATGGCGCAATCTCGCCAAGCTGCACATGACGGCCAAGCATTATCCGCTGCACGTCATGCACGGCTACGAGATGACGCCGACGGAGGCGGCCCCCTTCCTCAAGCGCGTGGCCAAGGGCGACCTCGACACGATGCGCGGCATCGAGGCCATCTCCAAGAACCGCCGGCAGCTCCTCTCCTACGGCGCGACGGTGCTGCTGGAGACCATCCGCCGCATGAAGCCGTCGAAGATCGTCTTCTCGGCGCTGGGCGTGCGCGAGGGCTACGTCTATTCGCTGCTGCCGCGCAACGAGCAGAAGCTCGACCCGCTGCTCTCCTCGGCGGAGGAGCTGGCGATCCTGCGCTCGCGCTCGCCGCGCCACGCGCGCGAGCTGGCGATCTGGACCAGCCTGACCCTGCCGCTGCTCGGCTATGACGAGAGCGAGGACGAGGCGCGCTACCGCGAGGCGGCCTGCCTGGTGGCCGACATAAGCTGGCGCGCGCACCCGGACTATCGCGGCTCGCAGGCGCTCAACATCATCTCGCACGGCTCCTTCGGCGGCATCGACCATGCCGGGCGCTCCTTCATGGCCATGGCCAATTTCTACCGCCACGAGGGCCTGATCGACGACGAGATCGCGCCTTCCATCGTGCACCTCGCCACGCCGCGCCTGCGCGAGAGGGCCAAGCTCCTGGGCGCGCTGCTGCGCGTCGTCTACCTGCTCTCCGCCTCCATGCCCGGCGTCATCCCGCGCCTCATCTGGCGCGAGGAGGAGAACGGCTTGGCCCTCGTCGTCCCCGCCGACCTCGCCGACCTCATCTCCGACCGCCCGGAAGGGCGATTGCAGCAACTGGCGAAGGTGACGGGGAGGAATTTGTATTTCGCGGTGGGATGAGGTGGGAAGGCAATAGGGCAGTAGGGCAATAAGGCAGTATGTTGGGTCGCTGTTGAACTGCCCTCTATCCGCTTCCGGCGGGCTTTTCGTTGAATGAGACGATGATTCGTGGCACGATAGGTAATTACCTTGTAATTACCTGAGGCGAGGTCATGAAAGCCAAGGATACGACGTTCACATTGAAGATCGAGGCCGAGTTGCGCGAGCGGTTCATGGCCGTCGTCGCCGAGGAAGACCGCTCGGCATCGCAGGTGGTGCGTGAGTTGATGCGCGATTATATCGCGCGTCGCGAGGAAGAAGGCGAATACGACGATTTCCTGCGGCGCAAGCTGGAGATTTCCCGCCGGCAGCGGGACGCAGGCCTGCATCTGTCGAACGAGGAGGTGGAGGCCGAGGCGGCGGCGCGGCGCGCCGATCTGCTGCGGCGGGCTAAGGCCGCTTCGTGAAGGTCCGCTGGACAGTCGCCGCCAACCGGGACCGCGCCGGTATTATCGACTATATCGCCGTCGACAATCCCCACGCCGCCCTGAGGATGGACGATCTTTTCAGCGAAGCGGCCGAAAGGCTGGCCCGTTTCCCCATGCTTGGCCGGGCGGGGCGGCTGGCCGGCACGCGCGAACTGATCATCCACGAGCACTACCGGCTGGTCTACGAAGTGGCCGACGTGGTCTGGATCATGGCGCTGGTCCACACCGCCATGCAATGGCCGCCTTCCGAGGAATAGGGAAGGGCAGGGCATATGTTCGATCACTGAAAAAACATATTGCCCTACTGCCTTATTGCCATACTTCCCTATTCCCCTATTCCCCTAAACAAATCCTCCGATTCTCAAACCGAATGCTCACCTTCCCGTCGATGAGGTCGAGCGCCTTTTGGCCGAAGACGTCGCGGCGCCAGCCGTGCAGGGCGGGGACGTCGGCCTTGTCGCCTTCGGCGGCGATGCGGTCGATGTCGTCGGAGCTGGCGACGATCTTGGCGGCGACGCCGTGCGCCTCGGTCACGAGCTTGAGGAGAACCTTGAGAAGGTCGGCGGCGGCGGCGCTGCCTTCGGGCGATTGCTGCTGGCGGGGCATGCGCGGAAGCTCCTCCTTGGGCAGGGCCAGCGCCGACTGCACGGCGGCGATCAGGCCCGCCGCCTGCGCCGAACGCTCCCAGCCCTTGGGGATGGAGCGCAGCCGGCCCAGCGCCTCGGCGTCGCGCGGCTGCTGCTGGGCGATCTCGGCGATGGTGTCGTCCTTGATGACGCGGCCGCGCGGCACGTTGCGCTCGCGCGCCTCGCGCTCGCGCCAGGCGGCGACGGCCTGCACCACGGCGAGCTCGATCGGCTTGCGCACCCGCGCCTTGACCCGCCGCCAGGCGTCGTCGGGATGCAGGTCGTAGGTCTCCTTGGCCGACAGCACCGCCATCTCCTCGTTGACCCACTCGCTGCGGCCTTCCTTGGCGAGCTCCGCCTTGAGGTGCAGGTAGACGTCGCGCAGATGGGTGACGTCGGCGAGCGCGTAGTCGAGCTGCTTGTCGGAAAGGGGCCGCCGGCGCCAGTCGGTGAAGCGCGACGACTTGTCGAGATGCTGGCCCGTGACCTTCTGCACGAGCTGGTCGTAGGAGATGGCGTCGCCGAAGCCGCAGACCATGGCCGCCACCTGCGTGTCGAAGATGGGGGCGGGGATGAGGTCGCCGAGATGGAAGACGATCTCGATGTCCTGGCGCGCGGCGTGGAACACCTTGACCACTTTCTCGTCGGCCATCAGCCGGAAGAAGGGCGCGAGGTCGAGGCCGGGCGCGAGCGGGTCGACCAGCGCCGTATGGTCGGGCGAGGCCATCTGGATCAGGCACAATTCCGGCCAGAAGGTCGTCTCGCGGATGAATTCCGTGTCGACCGTGACGAAGTCGGATTTGGCGAGGGCGGCGACGGCCTCTTCGAGGGCCGGGGTCGTTGTGATCAGTTGCATGGCTTCCTTTTAGAACGAAGCGGCGGGGATTGTCGCGGAAGAATGCGCGAATAGTTGCGCGCGCCAACAGAAACGACAAGGGAAAATCGTATTTTTCGCCGACATGCGGCGTGAACGGGCGCGGGCGCGGGCCGCCGGGGCCGATGCAGGCTTGACAAAACCCGGTCAAAATGCGCTTTTCCGCCGGAATTTACGGGCGCGTTCGCCCGCACACGATCTGACAATTTCCGGAAGGCAGAAATCATGCATCGTTACCGCAGCCACACCTGCGCAGCCCTTCGCAAGTCGGACGCCGGTTCCAATGTTCGCCTGTCGGGCTGGGTTCATCGCGTCCGCGACCATGGCGGCATCCTGTTCATCGACCTGCGCGACCATTACGGCCTGACGCAGATCGTCGCCGACCCCGATTCGCCCGCCTTCAAGGTCGCCGAGACGGTGCGCGGCGAATGGGTGATCCGCGTCGACGGCCAGGTGAAGGCGCGCGCCGGCGAGGCGGTCAACCCGAACCTGCCGACCGGCGAGGTCGAGATCTTCGCCTCCGAGATCGAGGTGCTGGCCGCCGCCAAGGAGCTGCCGCTGCCGGTCTTCGGCGAGCCGGACTATCCCGAGGACATCCGGTTGAAATACCGCTTCCTCGACCTGCGCCGCGAGACGCTGCACAAGAACATCATGAGCCGCACGAAGATCATCGCCGCCATGCGCCGGCGCATGACCGAGATCGGCTTCAACGAGTTCTCGACGCCGATCCTGACGGCCTCGTCGCCGGAAGGGGCGCGCGACTTCCTCGTGCCGAGCCGCATCCATCCCGGCAAGTTCTACGCGCTTCCGCAGGCGCCGCAGCAGTACAAGCAGCTTCTGATGGTGGCGGGCTTCGACCGCTATTTCCAGATCGCGCCCTGCTTCCGCGACGAGGACCCGCGCGCCGACCGCCTGCCGGGCGAGTTCTACCAGCTCGACCTGGAGATGAGCTTCGTCACCCAGGAGGAAGTCTGGGAGACGATGGAGCCGGTCATGCGCGGCGTCTTCGAGGAATTCGCCGAAGGCAAGCCGGTGACGCAAAAATTCCGCCGCATCGCCTATGACGACGCCATCCGCACCTACGGCTCCGACAAGCCCGACCTGCGCAACCCGATCGAGATGCAGGCGGTGACCGGGCATTTCGCCGGCTCCGGCTTCAAGGTCTTCGCCAACATGATCGCCAACGACCCCAAGGTCGAGGTCTGGGCCATCCCGGCGAAGACCGGCGGCAGCCGCGCCTTCTGCGACCGCATGAATTCCTGGGCGCAAGGCGAGGGCCAGCCGGGCCTCGGCTATATCTTCTGGCGCAAGGAGGGCGACAAGCTCGAAGGCGCCGGCCCCATCGCCAAGAACATCGGCGAGGAGCGCACCGACGCGATCCGCGCCCAGCTCGGCCTCGCCGACGGCGACGCCTGCTTCTTCGTCGCGGGCGACCCGAAGAAATTCTACAAATTCGCCGGCGACGCCCGCACCCGCGCCGGCGAGGAGCTGAACCTCGTCGACCGCGACCGCTTCGAGCTGGCCTGGATCATCGACTTCCCGTTCTACGAATGGGACGAGGACAACAAGAAGCTCGACTTCGCCCACAACCCGTTCTCGATGCCGCAGGGCGGCATGGAGGCGCTGGAAAACATGGATCTGCTGGCGATCAAGGCCTATCAGTACGACCTCGTCTGCAACGGCTACGAGATCGCCTCCGGCTCGATCCGCAACCAGCTGCCGGAAGTCATGGTCAAGGCCTTCGAGAAGGTCGGCCTCAGCCAGCAGGACGTCGAGGAGCGCTTCGGCGGCCTCTACCGCGCCTTCCAGTACGGCGCGCCGCCGCATGGCGGCATGGCGGCCGGCATCGACCGCGTCATCATGCTGCTGGTGGGGGCCAAGAACCTGCGCGAGATCTCGCTGTTCCCGATGAACCAGCAGGCGCTCGACCTCCTGATGGGCGCGCCGTCCGACGTGACGCCGGCGCAGCTCCGCGACCTCAACATCCGGCTCGCGCCCGTCCAGAAGAGCTGAGCCGGTTTCCGGCCTCACGCAAAAAACCCGGCCTCGCGCCGGGTTTTTCATATGGGCGTTATCGAAATCGCCTATGATGGGCGCATCGTTTCAAAAGACACAGGACGGACAATGAACAAGTTGATCATGCTGGCCGCCGCCGCGGCGATGTCGCTGGCCGCAAGCGTCGCCGCGCGGGCCGAGGGGCCGGTGAAGGTGGCCTTCGTCTGCACCGGCAACACCGGCCGCAGCGTGACGGCCGAGGCGCTCGCCCGGCGCGACATCGCGGAGAAGAAGCTGCCGATCGCCGTCATCTCGCGCGGCGTCGACGTCGACCCCTTCGACACCATGCCGGAGGCCAACGCCGTGGCCGTGTTGTCCGCCAAGGGCATGGACGTCTCGGCGCATCGCTCGGTGCAGCTCGGCGAGAACGACGTCCGCCACGCCGACCTCATCCTGACGGCGACCGCCAAGCACAAGGCCAAGGTGATCCAGCAGTTCCCCGAGGCCAAGGACAAGACCTTCACGCTGGCCGAATACGCCACTGGCAAGAACGAGGACGTGCTCGACGCCTGGGGCAAGCCCATGGAGGCCTACGAGGCCATGGAGAAGCAGGTCGAGGGCTACATGCCCGCGGCGCTGGCCAAGGCGGCGGCCCTGCACAAGGAATAGGGCGCTTTCACCCGTCGCCCGCGACGAAAAAAGGCCCGAAATCGTTTCCGATTTCGGGCCTTTCTCATGACATGCGCCGGGATCAGTTGTTGGCGACGATGCCGACCTTGAGGAGCTGGATCAGCTTGGTCGGGTCCAGCGACGCGGCGGCGGCGATGGAGGCGAAGGTCACCGGCTGGTCGGGCGAGGCCGACAGGGTCAGCGACTTCGGATCGGTGAAATACTTGTCCGAGGCGTCCTTGACCGACTGGATGAAGTCGGGGTTCTTGAGCTGCGTGGCCATCAGCGGAACCATCATCTTGATCTGCTCGCGCAGCGCGGCGGCGTCCGAGCCCTGCTTCTTGGCGTAATAAGTGAGCAGCTTGTCGGTCAGCGAGGCGTCGTCGAAGCGGATCGACAGGTTCTTGAGGTTGAGCTGCTCGGCGAGGCCCAGCATGGCGAGGCCGGCGGCGCTGTTGTCCTGCTTGCCCTGGTTCTTGACCATGTCCTGCTGCATCTTCTGCACCGCCTCGACGAAGGCCACGTCATAGCCGCCGATATCGCCCGAGAGCGTCAGCTTGCCGATGTCCTGCGCGTCGATGGTGACGTTGTCGAGCCTGGCGTCGCCGTCGGTCGGGGCCCAGCTTCCGCTGCTCTGCACGGTGGCGTGCAGTTTGTCGGTGTCGAGCGCCTCCAGCGGGTTCTTGGACTTGAAGGCGGCGTCGATGCTGCCGACGGTCATCGAGAAGTCGATCTTCTTGGCCCGGTCGGCGCTGTCGAGCGTGGCGGAGATGTCCTTGACGGTCATGCCGTCCTCGCCCGGCTTGCCGAAGGTCATCTCGGCCACGTTGGCCTTGTGGTAGAAGATCATCTGCGCCAGCGCGCCCTGCGCGTTGGGCGAGGGCAGCTCGACGTCGCTCATGCGGATGCCGGTGACGGTGAAATGGCCCTGTTCGTTCTTGCCCGGCTCCTGGACGTCGACGTCGGGAACCACCACTTCGCCGATCTTGTAGGCGCCGTCCGCGCCGTCCTGCACGTTGTTGAGCTGGATGTCGCCGACGGAGAATTCCTTGTGGTCCGGGGCTTTCGCGACGGCGATCTTCGCCTTCACGTCCTGCAGCACCACGGTGCTGCTGTCGCCCTTGACGCCGGCGAAGGTCAGCTCCACGCCCTGCTTGCCGTAAATCTCCTTGATGCGGTTCGCGACCGCATTGGCGTCGGCGGCCAGCGCCGCGCCGCCGAAGGCGATCGAAAGCGCCGTGCCCGCCGCCAGAATGCGCGCCGCCGGCTTGAGAGTGAAAATATGCATGTGAAACTCCTGCCTGATCAAATAATATCCCACCTTCATAAGCGCAAAGACCCCGTCCGCTCAATCGCGATTCGACCGCGGCCCCGCGCCGGACCGCGAAATTCCACGGCCCGTATCCGCTCGATAGCCGCCAATGGCGACGGATTTGCGACAAATGTACTGGATTGGTTCTCCCGCCTTCTTGCTGACGAATCGCGCAATTGGTACCAAAGGCCATGGGAAAAGCTCTGATTCCGCCGGACGACGGCGACGAGAACATCGAAAAGGTCGACCTCAAGTCCGCCCTTGAGGAGCGCTACCTCGCCTATGCGCTGTCGACGATCATGCATCGCGCGCTGCCGGACGTGCGCGACGGGCTGAAGCCGGTGCACCGGCGCATCATGCACGCCATGCGGCTCCTGCGCCTCAATCCCGACCAGGCCTACGCCAAATGCGCCCGCATCGTCGGCGACGTGATGGGCAAGTTCCACCCGCACGGCGACGCCTCGATCTACGACGCGCTGGTGCGTCTGGCGCAGGATTTCGCCGTGCGCTATCCGCTGGTCGACGGGCAGGGCAATTTCGGCAATATCGACGGCGACAACGCCGCCGCCATGCGCTACACCGAGGCGCGCATGACCGAGGTGGCGACGCTGCTGCTCGAAGGCATCACGGAAAACGCCATCGACTTCCGCCCCACCTATAACGAGGAGGACGAGGAGCCGATCGTCCTTCCGGGCGCGTTCCCGAACCTTCTCGCCAACGGCGCCGCCGGCATCGCGGTCGGCATGGCCACCAACATCCCGCCGCACAACGTGGCGGAGCTGTGCTCGGCCGCGCTCTACCTCATCAGCCATCCCGACGCGACGGTGGAGGAGCTGATCACCTCGCCGGCGCAATGGGCCGAGATCGAGGCCGAGGCGAAGACCGACCCGGCGGCGCTTCTCAAATGCAAGGTGCGCGGGCCGGATTTTCCCACCGGCGGCGTGCTGGTCGAGGACCACGCCAGCATCGTCGACGCCTACCGCACCGGCCGCGGCGCCTTCCGGGTGCGCGCGCGCTGGAACAGGGAGGACGGCGCGCGCGGCGCCTGGGTGATCGTCGTCACCGAGATCCCCTACCAGGTGCAGAAATCGCGCCTGATCGAAAAGATCGCCGAACTGCTTCTGGCCAAGAAGCTGCCGCTTCTCGACGACGTGCGCGACGAATCGGCCGAGGACATCCGCATCGTGCTGGAGCCCAAGACCCGCGCCGTCGATCCCGAATTGCTGATGGAGTCGCTGTTCAAGCTGACCGAGCTCGAAAGCCGCGTCTCGCTCAACATGAACGTGCTGTCGCACGGCAAGGTGCCCAACGTGCTGCCGCTCGGCGCGGTGCTGCGCGAATGGCTCGACCACCGCAAGGAGGTGCTGGTCCGCCGCTCGCAGTTCCGGCTGGCCGAGATCGAGAAGCGGCTGGAGATATTGGGCGGCTTCCTGATCGCCTATCTCAACCTCGACGAGGTGATCCGCATCATCCGCGAGGAGGACGAGCCCAAGCAGGAGTTGATGCGGGTCTTCGCGCTGAACGACGTGCAGGCCGAGGCGATCCTCAACATGCGCCTGCGCTCGCTGCGCAAGCTGGAGGAGTTCGAGATCCGCAAGGAGTTCGACGGCCTCACCGCCGAGAAGGCCGATCTCGAGGGCCTGCTCGCCTCCGGCACGCGGCAATGGAAGAAGATCAGCGCCGAGATCAAGGCGGTGCGCGAGAAATTCGGGCCGAAGACCAGGCTCGGCCAGCGCCGCACCGCCTTCGCCGAGGCCCCCACCCACGACCTCGCCGACATCCACCACGCCATGATCGAGCGCGAGCCGGTAACGGTGGTGGTGTCGGAAAAGGGCTGGCTGCGGGCGATGAAGGGCCATCTCGCCGACTTCTCCGCGCTGGCCTTCAAGGAAGGCGACAAGCTCAGGCTCGCCTTCCACGCCGAGACGACCGACAAGCTCCTCTTCTTCACCACGGGCGGCAAGTTCTTCACCATCGGCGCCAACACCTTGCCGGGCGGGCGCGGCCATGGCGACCCGATCCGCATCCTTGTCGACATGGAGAACGACCAGGACATATTGACCGCCTTCGTCCACGATCCGGCCGGCCGGCTGCTGCTCTGCTCGCACGAGGGCAACGGCTTCATCGTGCCCGAGGCCGAGGCCGTGGCCAACACCCGCAAGGGCAAGCAGGTGATGAACGTCAAGGCCCCCGACGAGGCCAAGATCTGCATGCGCGTCGGCGGCGACCATGTCGCCGTGGTGGGCGAGAACCGCAAGATGCTGGTCTTCCCGCTTTCCGACATACCGGAGATGACGCGCGGCAAGGGCGTGCGGCTGCAGAAATACAAGGACGGCGGCGTCTCCGACATCCGCGCCTTCACGCTGGCCGAGGGCCTGAGCTGGCAGGATTCCGCCGACCGCACCTTCACCCGCGACAAGGACGAGCTGGCCGAATGGATCGCCGCGCGCGGCACGGCCGGGCGGCTGGTGCCGAAAGGGTTTCCGAGGTCGGGCAAGTTTTGAATAAAAAAAGAGCCGCCTGAGCATTTCCAGCAAAAGCGCGAAGCGCTTTTGCGTCAGGACAATGCGTGAAAACAAAAAGATAACGGCTCTTTTTGATTCAACCCTCGAAGCGCTGCCAGCCGCGCGGGCCGAGATGCTCCTGCGGCCGGTAGCGGATCTTGTACTGCATCTTGCGCGAGCCCTCGACCCAGTAGCCGAGATAGACATGCGGCAGGCCGGCGGCGCGGGCGCGCTGGACATGGTCGAGGATCATGAAGGCGCCGAGCGAGCGCTCGGGCATATGCGGCGTATAGAAGGAATAGACCATCGACAGCCCGTCCGACATCACGTCGGTCAGCGCCACGGCGATCAGCTCGCCGTCGCCTTTGGGGTCGATGAAGCTGTCCGGCCCGCGCCGGCGATATTCGATGATCTCGGTTTTGACATGGGTGTCCTCGACCATCATGGCGTAGTCGAGCACCGTCATGTCCGACATGCCGCCCGAGGAATGGCGCGCGTCGAGATAGTCGCGGAACAGCGCATATTGCTCGGTGCTGGGCTGGGCCTTGTGGACGCGGCCGACCAGGTCGTCGTTGCGGCGCAGCACGCGGCGCATGTTGCGCGTCGTCTCAAACTCGTCCGCGAGGATGCGCACCGAGACGCAGGCGCGGCAGAATTCGCAAGCCGGCCGGTAGGCGATGTTCTGCGAGCGGCGGAAGCCGCCCTGCGTCAGCAGGTCGTTGATTTCGCTCGCCTTGTCGCCGACCAGATGCGTGAACACTTTCCGCTCCATCTGGTCCTCGAGATAGGGACAGGGCGAGGGCGCGGTCAGGAAGAACTGCGGAGACTGTTGCGGGTGATGGGTCATTCACTATCCGAAGCTGGCGAAACCGGAACCACCATGTTCGCCAACAGGATGAACCGGCCGCGCGAAAGGTCAAGAGTCATTCGCGCGGCCGTTTTGAATTTTTCGCTATCGGTCCGAGCGGATGACGACGGTGCCGAGCAGGAGGTCGTGCGCGGTGCGCTTGCGGTCGAGCACCAGCGTCGCCAGCAGCACGAAGGGCGTCAGAAGCACGTTGAGGCCCCAGAACAGCACCGTATGCACCACCGCCAGCAGCGGGTCGACCGTTCCGCCTTCCAGCCGCGCGAGCTTGATGTTCATCATCTGCATGCCCTTGGTGGCCTGCTTCGGCCCGCCCAGCGTGCGCGAGACGTAGAACAGCGCCACCAGCGGGAACATGATCCCGTAGAGCGCCCAGCCCAGCCCCAGCGTGACGACGCCCAAGACCGCGATCAGGATCGCCACCGGAATGCACAGCAGGAACACGATCAGATAATCGATCAGGAACGCCATGATCCGGCGCGAGCGCACGCCGTCGTAAAGCGCGCGGCTGTCGAAGCGCGGCGAAAGGATCTCGCCGTGAAGGATATGATCGGACATCGGTTCTCTCATCGTTGCGGGCTCGCGGAAAAATTCCGCCCGTCAACAGATGGGAGCCGGAGGCGGCCTTTTCAAGATAGGCGGCGGGTCAGGCCTTGAGCCGCGCGGCGGCCTCGAGCGCGAAATAGGTCAGCACGCCGTCGCAGCCGGCGCGCTTGAAGGCCAAGAGGCTCTCCATCATCACCTTCTCCTCGTCGATCCAGCCGTTGAGGCCGGCGGCGCGGATCATCGAATATTCGCCCGACACCTGATAGGCGTAGGTCGGCATGCGGAACGTGTCCTTGAGCCGGTGGATGACGTCGAGATAGGGCATGCCGGGCTTGACCATCAGCATGTCCGCGCCCTCGGCCACGTCCTGCTCGGCCTCGCGCAGCGCCTCGTCGATATTGGCGGGGTCGAGGTAATAGGTCTTCTTGTCGCCCTTGAGCAGCCCCAGCGTGCCGATGGCGCCGCGATAGGGGCCGTAGAAGGCCGAGGCGAACTTGGTGGCGTAGGACATGATCGGCACGTGCTGGAAACCGTTCTCGTCGAGCGCCCGCCGCACCGCGCCGACGCGCCCGTCCATCATGTCGGAGGGGGCGACGATGTCGGCCCCGGCCTCGGCCTGCGAGAGCGCGCCGCGCACCACCATCGCCACCGACTCGTCGTTGAGAATCTCGCCGTCGCGCAGGATGCCGTCATGGCCGTGGGTGGTGAAGGGGTCGAGCGCGGCGTCGGTGATGATCCCGATCTCCGGCACTTCCTTCTTGATCGCCCGCACGGCGCGGTTGATGAGGTTGTCGGGGCTGGCGACGAAGGCGCCGTCCTCGGTCTTGATCTCGGCCTTCTCGCAAGGGAAGGGCGCGATGGCGGGAATGCCCAGCTTCGCCGCCTTCTCGGCCAGCCGCACCGCCATGTCGACCGAATGGCGCTCGACGCCGGGCATGGCCTCGACCGGCTCGGTCACGCCCGTGCCGTAGCAGAGGAAGAAGGGCAGGATCAGGTCGTCCACCGTCAGCCGCGTCTCCTGCACCAGCCGCCGCGACCAGTCCGTCTTGCGCATGCGGCGCAGGCGGCGGCTACCCGTCACCTCGTCGACATGCTGTCGCAGATGGGCCGGCGTATGTTTCCTGGTCTGTTCGCTCATGACGGTGTTCCCGAGAAAAAGGACTCGCAAGAAGGATGAGAGGGAGAGCCTGACATCGGTCGCGCGTCGTTTATCACGGGAAAAGCGGTGAAACCAAGAACATTGGCCTGTGCAGGATTGACGCGGGGGCGAACTGTTCCTACCCCTTGGGGGTGAATGGAGGTGAGCATGCGCATCGATTTCGGCGGCGGCGACGATATCGTCTTCGAACGCAAGGGCAAGGCCGGGCTTGTGCGGCTGACGCGCGCCTCGGCGCTCAACGCGCTGACCCACGGCATGATTCTGGCGCTCGACCGCGCATTGCAGGCCTGGGCGGACGATCCCGAGGTGGCCTGCGTCGTCGTCGAGGGCGAGGGCCGCGCCTTCTGCGCCGGCGGCGACGTGGTCGCGGCCTACAGGGCGAAGCAGGAAGGCGGGGCGGCCTACGACTTCTTCCGCGACGAATACCGCCTCAACGCCCGCATCGGCCGGTTTCCCAAACCCTATGTGTCGCTTCTGAACGGCATCGTCATGGGCGGCGGCGCGGGGATCTCCGTGCACGGTTCGCACCGCATCGTCACCGAGAACACGCTTTTCGCCATGCCCGAGACCGGCATCGGCTTCTTCCCCGACGTCGGCGGCAGCGCCTTCCTGCCGCATCTGCACGACAATTTCGGCTATTATCTCGCGCTGACCGGCAACCGCGTGCGCTGGGGCGACTGCCTGCAAAGCGGCGTCGCCACCCACGCCGTGGCGGCCGAGGAACTCAATGACCTGCGCGACGACCTGGTCGCCAATGCCGATCTCGACGCCGCGCTCGCCCGCTGCCAGTATCCCGATTTCGAGACCGCGCCCGAGACCCGCGCGACCATCCGCGATTGCTTCGGCGAGGCGACGCTTGCGGGCTGCATGGCGGCGCTGGAGAAGGCGGGGGCGGCCGACATCCTCGGCGTGATGGCGACGCGCTCGCCGACCAGCCTCGCCGTCACCTTCCGCCAGCTCGCCGACGGCGCGAAGCTGTCGCTCGACGACTGCATGCGGATGGAGTTCCGCATCACCAGCCGCATGCTGGAAGGCCACGATTTCTACGAAGGCGTGCGCGCCGCGCTGATCGATAAGGACGGCGCGCCCGTCTGGCGCCCGGCCGCGCTCGACGCGGTGCGGCCCGAGGCGGTGAGCGCCTATTTCGCAACTCTGGGCGACGGGGAATTGAGCTTCTGATGCATCTGGACGAAATCCGGCAGTATTCCAAGCCCAGCGGAATCGAATGGTCCTTCACCTGGTTCATGCGGATTCTGGCGCTGATCCTGCTGGCCTGCGGCGTCTATTACTGGGTGCGGCTGATCGGCCTGCGCCCGGGCCTGCTGTGGCGCTTCGACCTGATGCCCTGGCCCTGGCGCGCCGCCACCGTGGCGCTGGCCATCCTGCTGCCGGTCGCCGCCACCGGCCTGTGGATGCGCGCGCCCTGGGGGCCGGTGCTGTGGTTCGTGGCGGCGCTGGGCGAAATCGCCATCTATTCGGTCCTGTCGCGCTATTTCGCCTACCGGCCCTGGCTGGTCGGCTTCAACGCCGCCTGCCTCGTCGTCTATCTGGGCTTCCGCGTGGCGCTTTTCCTGGAAAAACGCCGCCAGGCGCGCGACGCATTGCCCGGCCGCGAGGCCCCGGCGGTAAGCAAACATTAAGCCAGAATCGCCGTTCTTTCCGGTAAGTAGCTGTTAAGTCTGACTTTTAAGTCGAATTTTATGCGTCTCGCCTAATCTCCTCCCATCGACGGTCGGAAAACGGACCGCGTAACAGGACAGGAGAGCGGCCCCCGGTTTACCGGACGAGCCGCTCCGACAGAGAGGCGACGAACATGAACAACACCCGGCGCGCAATGGACGCTTCCTTCCCGCTTCAGGCCCCGCACATGGCGCTGCGCGGCCTCTATCTGGAGGCGCTGCAACTGGTCGAGCGGCTGCACCGCCGCCTGCTCGACGTGGTCAAGGACGAGTTCGACCGCAGCGGCCGGAGCGACATCAACGCCACGCAGGCGCTGCTCCTGTTCAACATCGGCAATTCCGAGCTGACGGCGGGCGAGCTGCGCTCGCGCGGCTATTATCTCGGCTCCAACGTCTCCTACAACCTCAAGAAGCTGGTCGAGCTGGGCTTCGTCCACCACCAGCGCTCGCGCGTCGACCGCCGCTCGGTCCGCGTCAGCCTGACGGAGAAGGGCGCCGAGATCGCCGCCCAGGTCGCCGCCCTCTACGAACGCCATATCGCCTCCATCGAGCAGGTCGGCGGCATCCAGGTCGAGGAGTTCACCGCCATGAACCGCTCGCTCCAGCGCCTCGACCGCTTCTGGAACGACAGCATCGCCTATCGGCTCTGACGCGCGTCTTGACCCGCGCGGCGGGGCGTGGAGAATGGCGGCGACCTTGGGAGGAATGACCATGCTCCTCAGAACCACGATCGCGGCGCTCGCTCTTTCCTGCGCCACAGCCGCCTCGGCCGAGACGCTCTATTACGGCTCGCGCGCCGGCATGCTGGTGACGGTGGTGAAGAAATCCAATATCGGGACCACCCACGCCAGGATCACCACCAGGCACACGAAGGCGAACGCCGTCGCCTATTGCCGCGACTACGTGCGGAAGGTGACGCCCAAATGCGTCGCCGACGAGATGAAGACGCCGCTGCGCACCGAAATCGCCGCCAATTGCCGGACCGGCCGGTTCACGACGCTCTACGGGCAGGGCTACTGGTTCAAGGGGCCGAACCCGGACTACGACCCGACCGGCATGGGCGTCGAATATATTCTGGTCGAGGCGGGCGGCGGCGAACCCTTGGACGGTTCGAGCGCCTCCGGCTACGACGTGGCGCTCGGCCAGTTCAAGGCGCTCTGCCCGAACCGCGTGCAATAGACGCTCCGACATGTTGCCGAACGGCCACAACCATGGCGGCATTTCTGCGTGGCTGCGCCTTGCGGGCGGAATCGTGGGGGCGGCGGCTTGAAATCCGCGCCGCGCGACATGAATAAGCCATAAAAACCGCCATAAGCATGCACGAACGGCGCGGATCAAGCGCCGCCTCGGCGACGGGCGAGCCGAAAGCCGCGCATACGCGCTTTCCGCCGCCCTTTTTGTCGCCATGAAACGCCGTTGCTGCTATGCTTCTGGATCAGCGCCGCGCGAGCGGCAAGCCGTGTTGGGACCGAGCAAAATGACCAAGACCGACAAGACCGCCGCCTATGCGCTCGACCGCCGCCGCTTCCTGCGCGGCGCGGCGACCGCCGGCCTTTCCGTGGCCGCCTCCGCCTTCCTGTCGCCGGCCTTCGCCCAGACGCTGACCGACGTCATCGGCGCGCCGCGCCGCGGCAACTGGGACGACCAGTTCGACGCCCATGCGACGGGCGCGGCCAAGGTGGCGACCAACCAGCCGGTGCTGAGCCAGCAGACCATGGCCAATCTCCAGACCGCCATCGGCCAGTATTCCGAGCTCGCCGCGCAGGGCGGCTGGCCGACCGTGCCGGGCGACGCCGCCTTCCGGCTCGGCGCCGACGATCCGGCCGTGCAGGTGCTGCGCAAGCGCCTGATCGTCTCGGGCGACCTGCCGCGCGAGGCCGGCGTCTCCACCGCCTACGACACCTATGTCGACGCCGCCGTCAAGCGCTTCCAGGCCCGCCACGGCCTGCCCACCGACGGCGTTATGGGCCAGTTCACTTATGCGGCGATGAATATCGACGTCAATGTGCGGCTCGGCCAGCTCCAGACCAATCTCCAGCGCCTCGCGCCGCTGGCCGAGGAGGCCTCCAAGGAGCCGCGCTTCGTCATGGTCAACATCCCCGCCGCCCGCATCGAGGCGGTGGAGAACGGCAGCGTCGTGCAGCGCCACACGGCGGTCGTCGGCAAGATCGACCGCCAGACGCCGCTTCTCGCCTCCAAGATCCACGAGGTCATCCTCAATCCCTACTGGAACGCGCCCAAGTCGATCATCCAGAAGGACATCATTCCGCTGATGCGGAAGGACCCGCAATATCTGACCAAGAACAAGATCCGCCTCTACAACGCGCAAGGCCAGGAAGTGCCGCCGGAAAGCGTCGACTGGAACACCGACGACGCGGTGAAGCTGATGTTCCGCCAGGACCCGGGCAAGATCAACGCCATGTCCTCGACCAAGATCAACTTCAACAATCCCTATTCCGTCTACATGCACGACACGCCGCAGAAGAGCTATTTCAACAAGCTCATGCGCTTCGACTCCTCCGGCTGCGTGCGCGTGCAGAACGTGCGCGACCTCGACGTGTGGCTGTTGCAGAACACGCCGGGCTGGGACCGCGAGAACATCGAGAACACCATCCGCTCCGGCGTCAACACGCCGGTGCAGCTCGCCGACCCGGTGCCGCTGCATTTCGTCTACATCACCGCCTGGTCCACCGGCGACGGCGTGGTGCAGTTCCGCGACGACATCTACAAGATGGACGGCGCGGCCTCGTTGTCGCTCGGCACCAACACCTGATCGCAGCCGCCTGATCCTTCCTGAAGCCGCCCGGACCACCGGGCGGCTTTTTTCGTCCGACCTGTCATGGCCGACGGTTCAGCGCCCGCTGGGCGCGGGCTAGCATGCGTCTTCCCAACCGGAGGAGACGCGATGGACCACGACCCGAGGCTTTTCCTGAACGGCAGGCTGCGCAGTTTCGAGGCGGAGGCCTGGCCGTTCTCCGTCTATCGCTACGACGCGCGGCCGCCTTCCGTCGTGGCGCGGGAAGGCTTCCTGGGCTGGGCCGATCCGCGCTATGTCGGCTCGGTCGGCGGGGACTCGCCGCCCAACGTCGCGCTGTTCGGCGGCGACACCGTCTTCGGCGCGGCGTCGCGGGGCGGGGCGGAGAACTATCTGCGCCACGACCTGAACATCTATCGGCGCGGCGACGGCGTGATCCGCCGATGGCAGGCGTTGCAGGACCACGCGCCGCACCAGCGCACGCCGCAATTCGCCGCCTCGACATTGTCCGTGGAGGACGCGGTCACGCCCAAGCTCTACCGGATCAGGGCCGACACGCATCGCGCGCTGCCGCTGCGGGAGCTTTACGAGCGCTACGGCGACACTTTCGTCTGCTACACGATCGAAGGCGGCCGGACGGACCTCAACCGGACCTATCTGAGCTCGGACTTCTCCATATTCGAGGGAAAGTCCCCCGCCTACCGTCGCGGTGTCAGCGCGGTGATGAACGCCGCCTACACGCGCTACGACGAGGTCCATGTCAAGGGGCCGGTCCGGGCCGGCCGCCACGGCCCGGTGGATTCCGGCTTCGTGGACGAGGCGCTCGGGCTCGGCCGCGACATCGAGCATGTCAGCGTGGACTATCTCGACCTGGCGGTCTGAAACGGGACGGGCGCGGGGCCGGAAATCTCGCCCCGCTTTTTCCTGCCGAAATCCGACGCCGTGCCGCATTTTGGAACATGCTTTTCGCCTGCCGGCCATTGGCCTCGATCGATCAAGTGTGATAATGCGCGTCATGGACAAGCTATGACCGGCAAACCCGGAGGGTGTGAAACATGTCGCAAGCCAATGCAGCCGCAAACGGCGCATCGTCGGATGTCTTCTTCAACGCCGCGCTCGAGGACATCGACGCCGAGATCTTCGGCGCGATCCGCAGCGAGCTGGGCCGCCAGCGCCACGAGATCGAGCTGATCGCCTCGGAGAACATCGTCTCGCGCGCCGTGCTGGAGGCGCAGGGCTCCATCCTCACCAACAAATACGCCGAGGGCTATCCGGGCAAGCGCTATTACGGCGGCTGCCAGTATGTCGACGTGGTCGAGGAGCTGGCCATCGAGCGCGCCAAGAAGCTGTTCGGGGCGGAATTCGCCAATGTGCAGCCCAATTCCGGCAGCCAGATGAACCAGGCCGTGTTCCTGGCGCTTCTCCAGCCCGGCGACACCTTCATGGGCCTCGACCTCAATTCCGGCGGCCATCTCACGCACGGCTCGCCCGTCAACATGTCGGGCAAGTGGTTCAACGTCGTCTCCTACGGCGTGCGCAAGGAAGACCATCTCCTCGACATGGACGAGGTCGCCCGTCTCGCCCGCGAGAACAAGCCCAAGCTGATCCTCGCCGGCGGCACCGCCTATTCGCGCATCTGGGACTGGAAGCGTTTCCGCGAGATCGCCGACGAGGTGGGCGCCTATCTGATGGTCGACATGGCCCATATCGCCGGCCTGGTCGCCGGCGGCCAGCATCCGTCGCCGGTGCCGCACGCCCATGTCTGCACCACCACGACGCACAAGTCGCTGCGCGGCCCGCGCGGCGGCATGATCCTCACCAACGACGCCGACATCGCCAAGAAGATCAATTCGGCCGTCTTCCCCGGCCTGCAGGGCGGCCCGCTGATGCATGTCATCGCCGGCAAGGCCGTGGCCTTCGGCGAGGCGCTGAAGCCGGAATTCAAGCTCTACGCCAAGAACGTGGTCGACAACGCCCGCGCCCTGTCCGAGGAACTGAAGTCGCACGGCCTCGACATCGTCTCGGGCGGCACCGACAACCACCTGATGCTCGTCGACCTGCGTCCCAAGAACGCCACCGGCAAGCGCGCCGAGGCGGCGCTCGGCCGCGCCAACATCACCTGCAACAAGAACGGCATTCCCTTCGACCCCGAAAAACCCTTCGTCACCTCCGGCGTCCGCCTCGGCACGCCGGCCGGCACGACGCGCGGCTTCGGCGTCGCCGAGTTCAAGGAGATCGGCGCGCTGATCGCCGAGGTGCTCGACGGGCTCAAGGCGGCCAATTCCGACGAGGGCAACGCCGCCGTGGAAGCCGCCGTCAAGGCCAAGGTGGTGGCGCTCACCGACCGCTTCCCCATGTACGGCTATCAGGGATAAGCGTTCCGGCCTTCTGTCCGCAGCCCCGTCCGCTCGCCGGGCGGGGCTGTCTTTTTTGGGCGTGGGCGGGCGGCGGCCGATGGGCTATGATGCCGGCGGAATCAGTTATCCGTATCCCGAAAGAGTTTCATGCGTTGCCCCTATTGCCAGTCTGAAGACACGCAGGTGAAGGACTCCCGCCCGGCGGAAGAGGGCGCCGTCATCCGCCGCCGCCGCGTCTGCTCGGTCTGCGGCGGGCGCTTCACCACCTTCGAGCGCGTGCAGCTGCGCGACCTGATGGTGGTCAAGAAGAGCGGCCGCCGCGTGCCCTTCGACCGCGACAAGCTGATGAAGTCCATCGAGGTGGCGCTGCGCAAGCGCGACGTGGACGAGGAGCGGGTGGAGCGCGCCGTCTCCGGCATCGTGCGCCAGCTCGAAAGCTCCGGCGAGCCGGAGGTGACCTCCGACGAGATCGGCCGGCTGGCCATGGACGCGCTGAAGGGCATCGACGACATCGCCTATATCCGCTTCGCCTCCGTCTATCGCAATTTCCGCAAGGCGGTCGATTTCCACAACGTCATCGATGAGCTGACCGGCGAGGCCGAGCCGGAGGCATGATGGGGCGCGTTTCCCAGGACGGGGTTTCGGCCGAGGACCGCCGCTACATGGCGGCGGCGATCCGCTTCGCCCGCCGCCACAAGGGGCTGACCGACACCAACCCCTCCGTCGGCACGCTGATCGTCAGGGACGGCGTCGTCGTCGGGCGTGGCGTTACCGCGCTGGGCGGCCGGCCGCACGCCGAGCCGCAGGCGCTGGCCGAGGCCGGCGAGGCGGCGCGCGGCGCCACGGCCTATGTGACGCTGGAGCCCTGCGCCCATCACGGCCGCACGCCGCCCTGCGCCGAGGCGCTGGTGCGCGCCGGCGTGGCCCGCGTCGTGGCCGCCGCCACCGACCCGGACGCGCGCGTCAGCGGCAAGGGCTTCGCCATATTGCGCGCCGGCGGCATAGACGTGACGCCGGGGGTGCTGGCCGCCGAGGCCGCCGACGATCTCGCCGGCTACCTGAATCGATCTTCGAAAAAACGCCCGGAAGTGATTCTGAAGCTTGCGCTTTCCGCCGACGGCATGATCGGCCGGCGCGGCGAGGGGCAGCTCGCCATTTCCGGCCCCGTCTCGCGCGCGCAATCCCACATCCTGCGGGCCGGGAGCGACGTGGTCCTGGTCGGCGCCGGCACGGCGCTGGCCGACGATCCCATGCTCGACTGCCGCCTGCCGGGGCTGGAGCGGCGCTCGCCGGTGCGCCTCGTGCTCGACACGGCGCTGCGGCTGCCCCTGTCGTCGCGGCTGGCGCGCTCGGCCGGGGCGATCCCGCTCTGGCTCGCCTGTGGCGAAAGCGCCCCCGCCGACCGCCGCGCCGCCTTGCAGGCGGCCGGCTGCCGCATCCTCGCCACCGAGGACCATTGCGGTCGCATCGCGCTTCCCGAACTGATGGAGGACCTCGCGGCGCAGGGCGTGGCGAGCGTGCTGGTCGAGGGCGGCGCGCGCGTGGCGGCGGATTTCCTGGCCGAGGACCTGGTCGACCGCATCGTGCTGTTCCGCGGCCCTGAGGCGATCGGGGCGGAGAGGGGCGTTGCGGTTCCGGCGCTCGATGCCCATATCGAGCGCGGCTTCGTCGTTCTGCGCGCGGCGCGCTACGGCGACGACGAATATACCGAATATGTAAGGAAGGCTTGATGTTCACAGGCATTGTCACCGACATCGGCAGGATCGAGCGGGTGAAACCCCTCAACGAGGGCGTGCTCCTGCGCGTCGAGACGCGCTTCGATCCCGAGACCATCGCGCTCGGCGCCTCCATCGCCTGCGGCGGCGTCTGCCTGACGGTGGTGGCGCTGCCGGAGAAGGGCTCCAACGCGCGCTGGTTCGAGGTCGAGGCCTGGGAGGAGGCGCTGCGGCTGACCACCATCGCGGCATGGCGCACAGGCGCCCGCGTCAATCTGGAGCGCTCGCTGAAACTGGGCGACGAGATGGGCGGCCATCTCGTGTCGGGCCATGTCGACGGGCAGGCCGAGATCGTTTCGCGGAAGGAGGAGGGCGACGCGGTGCGCTTCACGCTGCGCGCGCCCGAGGCGCTGGCCCCCTTCATCGCCCAGAAGGGTTCGGTGGCGCTGGACGGGACCTCGCTGACCGTCAACGGCGTCGAGGGCGCCCAGTTCGACGTGCTCCTGATCCGCCATTCGCTGGAGGCCACCACCTGGGGCGAGCGCAAGGCAGGCGACCGCGTCAATATCGAGATCGATCAGCTCGCCCGTTACGCGGCGAGGCTTGCGCAATACCGGAAATAGGCTTAGAGCCTAGCGCCTGTCGCCGCCGCGCGTCCTCGTGACGCCGGGGGCTTGCCTATGATCGATCCGCGCCAGAAGTTTCGGAGCCCACCATGACCACCCCCACGGACAACAGCTCCGCCCCCAATCTTCCGCGCACCGCCAACAAGCGCGGCGTCGCCCGCCTGGCGGCGGTGCAGGCGCTCTACCAGATGGACGTCGCCGGAACCGGCGTGATGGAGGTCGTGGCTGAATACGAGGCCTTCCGCCTCGGCAAGGAAGTCGACGGCGCCCAGTATCTCGACGCCGACCCGCAATGGTTCCGCGCCATCGTCGCCGGCGTGGTCGACGAGCAGCTCCGGCTCGACCCGATGATCCACCAGGCGCTGACCGAGGACTGGCCGCTGTCGCGGCTCGACTCCACCCTGCGCGCCATCCTGCGCGCCGGCGCCTGGGAGCTCAAGACCCGCAAGGACGTGCCGACGGCGGTGATCGTGTCGGAATATGTCGACATCGCCAAGGCCTTCTACGCCGAGGACGAGCCCAAGCTGGTCAACGCCGTCCTCGACCGGCTGGCCTTCGTGATTCGCGGCGAAAGCCGGGGCGCCGGCCCCAGGCCGCGCGGCTGACGCGGCCGGACTATCCCCATGGAGGGGCCGCGGGCGACCGCGGCCCCTTGTTTTTGCGCCTTAGCCGGCTGCGGCAAAGAACGGCTTGACCTTTTCCCGGCCGTTTCGCATCCTTGCGGCGCGGCATTGAGAATGCTGGAATGAAAGTCCCGCCAATCGCTTGAATCCCGGTCTGTTTCCGCCATGGGCGGCCGCCGGGAAAAACCTTGGTCGGAATCGAGAAGAACTGCGCCGTCGAAGCCCGGTGGAAAGTCGGCTTCAGGGCTTCCATGCCGCTGTTCCTGGTCCGGGGAGGGGTTTTCGGGCCGTCATGCGCCGCCGCTACGAGGTCCGGGGCGGCTGGCGCGAGCTTATGGGAGTTCGCCTTGATGCAAATGGGAATGGCAGTTCTTCTTCTCGTCATCGCCTGCGGCCTGGTTTCGGTCCTTTTCGCCGCTTGGGCGACGCGGTCGGTGCTTGCGGCCGACCAGGGGACGCAGCGCATGCAGGAAATCGCCGGCGCCATCCGCGAGGGCGCGCAGGCCTATCTGACGCGGCAATACACCACCATCGCGCTGGTCGGCGTCGTGGTCTTCCTCGCCGCCTGGTATCTTCTCTCCATCACCGCGGCGATCGGCTTCCTGATCGGCGCCGTGCTGTCGGGCCTCACCGGCTTCATCGGCATGCACGTCTCGGTGCGCGCCAACGTGCGCACCGCGCAGGCCGCCACGCTCAGCCTCGCCGGCGGGCTGGAACTGGCCTTCAAGTCGGGCGCGATCACCGGCCTTTTGGTGGCGGGCTTGGCGCTGCTCGGCGTCTCGGTCTATTATTTCATCCTCACCGTCCTTCTCGGCTACGCGCCCTCCGACCGCGTCGTCATCGACGCGCTGGTGGCGCTCGGCTTCGGCGCCTCGCTCATCTCCATCTTCGCGCGTCTGGGCGGCGGCATCTTCACCAAGGGCGCCGACGTCGGCGGCGACCTGGTCGGCAAGGTCGAGGCCGGCATCCCCGAGGACGACCCGCGCAACCCGGCCACCATCGCCGACAATGTCGGCGACAATGTCGGCGACTGCGCCGGCATGGCCGCCGACCTGTTCGAGACCTACGCCGTCACCGTGGTCGCCACCATGGTGCTGGGCTCGATCTTCTTCAACGGCTCCTCGGTGCTGCCCAACGTGATGCTCTATCCGCTGGTCATCTGCGGCGCCTGCGTCATCACCTCCATCGTCGGCACCGGCTTCGTGCGGCTCGGCGTCAACGGCTCCATCATGGGCGCGCTCTACAAGGGGCTGATCGCCACGGGGCTTCTCTCCATCGCCGGCCTCGCCATCGCCAACTTTCTCACCGTCGGCTGGGGCGAGATCGGCGTCGTGGCGGGCAAGAGCGTCACCGGCGTCAACCTCTTCGTCTGCGGCCTCGTCGGGCTGGTCGTCACCGGCCTGATCGTCGTCATCACCGAATATTACACCGGCACCAACAAGCGCCCGGTCAACTCCATCGCCCAGGCCTCCGTCACCGGCCACGGCACCAACGTCATCCAGGGCCTCGCCGTGTCGCTGGAATCGACGGCGCTGCCGGCCATCGTCATCGTCGGCGGCATCATCGCCACCTACCAGCTGGCCGGCCTGTTCGGCACCGCCATCGCCGTCACCGCCATGCTCGGCATCGCCGGCATGATCGTGGCGCTCGACGCTTTCGGCCCGGTCACCGACAACGCCGGCGGCATCGCCGAGATGGCCGGGCTCGACCCCGACGTGCGCAAGGCCACCGACGCGCTCGACGCGGTGGGCAACACCACCAAGGCCGTCACCAAGGGCTACGCCATCGGCTCGGCCGGCCTCGGCGCGCTGGTGCTGTTCGCCGCCTATTCCAACGACCTCGCCTATTTCGCCGCCAACGGCCAGACCTATCCCTATTTCGCCGACATGGGCGCGGTGTCCTTCGAGCTGTCCAACCCCTACGTGGTGGCCGGGCTGATCTTCGGCGGCCTCATCCCCTATCTGTTCGGCGGCATGGCCATGACGGCCGTCGGCCGCGCCGGCGGCGCGGTGGTCAAGGAGGTGCGCCGCCAGTTCAAGGAGAAGCCGGGCATCATGGAGGGCCGCGAGCGGCCCGACTACGCCCGCGCCGTCGACATGCTGACGCGCGCGGCGATCCGCGAGATGATCCTGCCGTCGCTCTTGCCGGTTTTGGCCCCGCTGGTGGTCTATTTCGGCGTGCTCCTGATCTCGGGCTCCAAGGCGGCGGCCTTCGCCGCGCTCGGCGCGTCGCTTCTGGGCGTCATCATCAACGGGCTGTTCGTGGCCATCTCCATGACCTCGGGCGGCGGCGCCTGGGACAACGCCAAGAAGAGCTTCGAGGACGGCTTCACCGATTCCGACGGCGTCAAGCACCTCAAGGGCTCGGAGGCGCACAAGGCCTCGGTGACCGGCGACACGGTGGGCGACCCCTACAAGGACACGGCCGGCCCCGCCGTCAACCCGGCGATCAAGATCACCAACATCGTCGCTTTGCTGCTTCTGGCCGTGCTGGCGCATATAAGCTGATCGGCGGTCCTTCCGATCCCCAAAAAACAAAACCCGCCGAAAGGCGGGTTTTGCATGAACGGATGTTCGGGCGGTCAGGCGCCGGCGCCGCCGGTGGGCGCGCCCTTGTCGCCGCCCATGCCGGGCAGGGAGGTCGGGGCCTTGTTGACGCCCTGGATGACCTGGCCGATGAAGGTCTGGTCCTTGCCGCCGGTCGGCGTGGTGCGGCTGATGAAGTCGAACAGCTTGCCGTCCTTGAGGCCGTAATTGGCGAGCTGCTGCACCTTGCCGTTCTTGTCGAAATAGACGGCGAGGATGTGCCGGTCGACGATCTTGGGCTTCATGAACTGCGCGGCGCGATAGCGCTTCTGCGAGATATAATAGAAGACCTCGTTGTCGAAGGTGGCGGTGGTCGACGGCGTGCCCAGCGACAGAAGCACCTGCTCGCGGCTGGAGCCGACCGGCGTCGCGGCCAGCGCGTCCTGGTCCAGCACATAGCCTTCCGAGATCGTCTCGGACGGGTTCAGCGTATGGGCGGTGTTACACCCGGCCAGCGCCGAACAGAGAATTGCCGTGCCTGCGAGAAACGCGCGCCTATGGCCCGCGCCAGTGAAAATCCGCTGCAACAAAGATCTCTCCATCAATTCCATATCAGCGCGGCACTTTCGCCGTTCAGAGAACTTCGGTAAACCACCTTGCTTCCCGATGCAACTGGAACGGTCGAACAGCCATGATTCTCCAATTATTCCGCCGCCGGTCGAAGGCGAACGAAGCCATCGTGCTGCGTGTCTATGAGACGATCGTGGCGGCGGCGCGGCAGAAACGCTTCTATGCACAGTTTCAGGCGCCCGACACGCCGCTGGGCCGTTACGAGCTGCTGGGCCTGCACGTCTTCATGGCCATGCGCCGCATGAAGGGCGGCGATCCGGCGCTTTCCGCCCTGTCGCAGGAGATCGCCGACGAATTCTTCAAGGACGTCGACCATTCCCTGCGCGAGCTCGGAATCGGCGACCAGGGCGTGCCCAAGCGCATGAAGAAGCTCGCCCGCATGTTCTACGGCCGCGTCGGCGCCTATGAGGCGGCGCTCGACGCCGATGACGACGCGGCGCTCGCCGCCGCGCTCACCCGCAACATCCGCCCCGACCTCGAATACTGGCCGCATGCGGCGGCGCTGGCGCATTATATGCGCGCCTGCGACGACTGGCTCGGGAAAATCCCCGACGAGGTTTTGGCGGCGGGCGGCGTTTCGTTTATGAACGTCGACGAGCTGGCTTACGAACCCCCGGCTTCCCAAACTAAGGACGAGGCGAATGACTGACAAACCGGCGCTGACCTATCCCGTGCCCGTGCTGCACCTGCCGCAGAAGGGCCTGACGGTGACCATCGCCACCGACGAGCGCGAGCGCGCCGCGCTCGCCGCCGGCCACGAGCTGGAGGCGGTGGAGAGCTTCTCGGCCGAATTCCTGCTGACGCGCTGGAAGAAGGACGGGATTCGCGTGCGCGGCCGCATCGAGGCCGAGATCGTGCAGGCCTGCGTCGTCACGCTGGAGCCGCTGCGCAACAAAATCTCGGAGGAGGTCGACACCATCTTCGTGCCGGAAAACTCGCGTCTGGCGCGCATCAAGCTCGACGAGAGCGGCGAGATGCTGATCGACGCCGAGGGCGCCGACATTCCCGAGACCTTCGAGGGCGACCGCATCGACATGGGCGCGGTGGCGGAGGAATTCTTCGATCTGGCCATCGATCCCTATCCGCGCAAGCCCGGCCTGCCCGACGAAAGCGCGCCGCAAAGCTTCGGCGACGCCGGCGACGACAAGCCGGAATCGCCTTTCGCCAAGCTGTCGGACTGGTCGAAGAAACCCTGATTTGACGGCGCCGCGACAGAATCTGGTTGTGCGGAAACGCAAAACCACTATTTTCGCCAAAAAGACCTTTCGTCCCGGCGTGACGGCCGACCAGACGGAATCGGCTCAGGGATCGCACAGGAACAATCAAGAGTGATCAAGATTTCGATCGACGCCATGGGCGGTGATTTCGGCCCTGAAGTGGTCATCCCCGGCGCTGCGAAGGCGCTCGAGCGCCATCCCGACATGCGGTTCATCCTTTTCGGCCTGGCGGGCCAGGTCGAGCCGGTGCTGGCGCGCTATCCGAAGTTGCAGGCGGCTTCCGAGTTCCGCGCCTGCGAGCTGGCCGTCAGCATGGACGACAAGCCCAGCCAGGCGCTGCGCACCGGCCGCGGCAAGTCCACCATGTGGAAGGCCATCGAGGCGGTGAAGACCGGCGAGGCCGACGCCTGCGTGTCGGCCGGAAACACCGGCGCGCTGATGGCCATGTCGAAATTCTGCCTGCGCATGCTGCAGGAGGTGGAGCGCCCGGCCATCGCCGGCGTCTGGCCGACGCTGCGCGGCGAAAGCATCGTGCTCGACATCGGCGCCACCATCGGCGCCGACGCGCGCCAGCTCGTCGACTACGCCGTCATGGGCGCGGGCATGGCGCGGGCGCTGTTCGAGGTGCGCCGCCCCACCGTGGGCCTGCTCAATGTCGGCACCGAGGAGGCCAAGGGCCTCGACGAGATCAAGGAGGCCGGCCAGATCCTGCGCGACATCACCGTCGAGGGGCTGGAATATGCGGGCTTCGTGGAAGGCAACGACATCGGCAAGGGCCGCGTCGACGTGGTGGTGACGGAAGGCTTCACCGGCAACATCGCGCTCAAGACCGCCGAGGGCACCGCGCGCCAGATGGGCGAATTGCTGCGCCAGGCCATGAGCCGCACGCTTCTCTCCCGCATCGGCTACGTCTTCGCCAAGGGCGCCTTCGACCGGCTGCGCGAGAAGATGGACCCCAACAAGGTCAATGGCGGCGTGTTCCTGGGCCTGAGCGGCATCGTCATCAAGAGCCATGGCGGCGCCAGCGCCGAGGGTTTCTGCTCGGCGGTCGAGGTCGGCTACGACATGGTCCGCAACGAGCTTTTGCGCAAGATCGAGGCCGATCTGGCGCATTTCCACCACAGTCATCCGCATGTTGCGCCTCAGGAAGGCCATGCGGGCGGCGAGGCCGCCAAATAACGAGCGCCTCGCGGGGCGGAATTTCGACGGCGCGCGGCGATCGCGCTCCGGTCGCATGTGAGGACAGGACAGGACGATGATACGATCAGTCGTGCGGGGCGTGGGTTCGGCGCTGCCCAGGCGCATCATGAAGAACAGCGACCTCGAGGGCGTCGTCGACACCTCGGACGAGTGGATCGTCCAGCGCACCGGCATCCGCCAGCGCCACATCGCCGGCGAGGGCGAGACGACCGTCTCGCTCGGCACGGCGGCGGCGCGGGCCGCACTTGAGAACGCCGGCCTCAAGCCCGACGACATCGACCTGGTGCTGGTCGCCACCTCGACGCCCGATAACACCTTTCCGGCCAGCGCCGTGGAGATCCAGCAGGCGCTGGGCATGACGCGCGGCTTCGCCTTCGACATGCAGGCGGTGTGCAGCGGCTTCATCTACGCGCTGACCACGGCCGACCTCTATATCCGCGGCGGCATGGCCGAGCGCGTGCTGGTCATCGGCGCCGAGACCTTCTCGCGCATCCTCGACTGGAACGACCGCACCACCTGCGTGCTGTTCGGCGACGGCGCCGGCGCGCTGGTGCTGGAGGCGGGCGAGGGCAAGGGCCTGACCTCGGATCGCGGCGTGCTGGCCGCCAATTTGCGCTCGGACGGCTCGCACAAGCACAAGCTCTATGTCGACGGCGGCCCCTCGACCACCCAGACGGTCGGCCACCTGCGCATGGAGGGCCGCGAGGTGTTCAAGCACGCGGTCGGCATGATCACCGACGTGATCGAGGCCTCCTTCGCCGAGACGGGGCTGACCGCCGACGACATCGACTGGTTCGTGCCGCACCAGGCCAACAAGCGCATCATCGACGCCTCCGCGAAGAAGCTCGACATCGCCGAGGAGAAGGTCGTCATCACCGTCGACCGGCACGGAAACACCTCCGCGGCCTCGGTTCCGCTGGCGCTCGCCACCGCCGTCGCCGATGGCCGCATCAAGCAGGGCGACCTCGTCCTCCTCGAGGCGATGGGCGGCGGATTCACCTGGGGCGCGGTGCTGTTGCGCTGGTGAGGGCGCAAAATTGATCCCAATCCAGGGCGCTCGCGGCTTGACCGCGCGGCTTTTCTTTGTGTAACGTCCTGTCACGTAAGGATTATTATCGGTTCCAACGCTAAACGGGCAGGTTCGGATATGGGAGGCAAGACGGTCACAAGGGCTGATCTGGCGGAAGCCGTCTACCGAAAGGTGGGTCTGTCCAGGACGGAATCGGCGGCCTTGGTCGAGATGATCCTCGACGAAGTCTGCGACGCCATCGTCAATGGCGAGACGGTCAAGCTGTCGTCCTTCGCCACCTTCCAGGTGCGCGACAAGAACGAGCGCATCGGCCGCAACCCCAAGACCGGCGAGGAGGTTCCGATCCTGCCGCGCCGGGTCATGACCTTCAAGGCCTCCAACGTGCTCAAGCAGCGCATCCTGCAGGAACACCAGAAACGCAAGAAGCAGGGCTGAGTTCCCAAGCTTCCCATGCATCGAAACAGCCCTCGCAGGCCTTGGCCGCGGGGGCTGTTTCGCGTCCGGGCTTCTCTTCGCAGATGAAGGGATGCTTGTAGAACCATGTTGTCATATACTGTTCCCGGAAACGAATCGCGTTAAGGGGCAAGTGGATGGACAAGAGTCCCGATGCTTTCAGGACGATCAGCGAAGTCGCCGAGGATCTCGACCTGCCGCAGCACGTGCTGCGCTTCTGGGAGACGCGCTTCACGCAGATCAAGCCGATGAAGCGCGGCGGCGGGCGGCGCTATTACCGTCCGCTCGACGTGGAGCTTCTCAAGGGCATCCGGCACCTGCTCTACGATCAGGGCTATACGATCAAGGGCGTGCAGCGGCTTCTGCGCGAGAACAACGCGCAGTTCATCATCGCGCTCGGCAATGGCGACGTGCAGGCCGTCGAGGTCATCACCCGCCAGAAGCAGCAGGCGGCCGAGAAGCGCGCGGCGGAGGAGGCGGCCGACAACGAGCTGGCGCTGCCCAACGGCATCAAGCCCGCGCCGCAGCCGACCCGCAAGCTCTTCGGCCTGTTGAAGGGCGAGGAGGACGGCCCCATCGGCGCCGACGGCAAGCGCCCCTCCAAGGACAACCGCTCGCTGTTGCAGGAGGCGCTGTTCGACCTCCTGGAATGCAAGCGCCTGCTGGACCAGGTGCGCTGAAGCATGAGGGGGAGGCGCGAGCCTCCCTTTTCACGTCGACAGCTTCAGCCCGACCAGCCCCGCGAGGATCAGCCCGACGCTCAGCACGCGAAAGACGCTCGCCGCCTCGCCGAGAAACACGATGCCGACCAGAAACGCCCCCAGCGCCCCGATGCCGGTCCACACCGCATAGGCCGTGCCGAGCGGCAGGCTGCGCATGGCGACCGACAGCAAAAGGAAGCTGCCGATCATCGTCACCAGCGTGACGACGCTCGGGACCAGGATCGAGAACCCCTCCGACTTCTTCATGTAATAGGCCCAGACGACCTCCAAAAGGCCCGCCAGCGCCACATAGAACCACGCCATCGATCGCTCCTTGAAATAAGACGGCTCGTCACCGCGCGCGCAAGAACCCGGCTCCGCAAGCGGACCGGGCCGAACGCCGAATTGTGATGAAAATGCCGCCACAGGAATCCCTTTCCCATGGGGCCGTCCCCGACGAAACCAGGGCGCGGGCCGTCCCGCGCAAGGCGTTGGATAGGGCCGCAGCGCCGGAATTGCAAGGAAAACCGGATTTTTCAACTCCGACGCTTCATGCGGGCGTCGATCTCGGCCCCGATGAAAGACCAGCGCCGTTGCCGCGCGGCTGTGCATTTTTTCCTTTTTATGATGAAAGGGGCTTGCGGAAATATCCTTTATCTTCTAGGGCTTTCCCCGGTTCGGAGCGTAGCGCAGCCCGGTAGCGCACTTGACTGGGGGTCAAGGGGTCGTGGGTTCGAATCCCGCCGCTCCGACCATTTTTCCTTAAGGAAATCATCGCCTTACAGAACATCGGACAATCCGGTGCTCTGTAAGGCGATGTTGTTTTTGCAGCCTTCAGGCAGCGCCCCGCGTTCGGCGCAGCCATTTATATTCCAGCCCCGCGCAGCCCCAGATGATTCCGAACAGCAGGTAGAAATGCCGCCAGTGGTCGGTGTCGATGACGTTGCCGATCATGACGTGGCCGAGATAGGTGGCGTAGGCGGCGAGGAGGTAGGGCTGCCACGGCCGGTTGCGGAACAGGAGCTTGAAGCCCAGCCCCAGCGTCAGCGCGGTCAGCGTGAGGAAGGCGACGAAGCCGGTCCAGCCGTAATCCAGCGCCGCCTTGAGCCAGATATTGTGCGTGTCCTCGCCGAACATCGGGCCGAAGGCCAGCGGGCCGATGCCGAGCGGGCGCTGCATGGCGAGAAGCAGGCCCAGCCAGTGGCGGGCGAAGCGGCCCGTGCGGGCGCTGTCGTAGCTCTGCTCCAGCTTGGCGCGTTCGAGGAAGAAATCGCCGACGCCGGGGATCTGCAGCACCAGCACCACCGCCAGCAGCACCAGCACGAGGGCGAGAACGCTCGTCGCCGCCAGCCGGAAGCGGTAGCGCGGGCTGTCGCTTTGCAAAAACAGCGTTCCCACCAGCACGAGGTAGGAGAGCGGCATCATCGCCCAGGCCGCGCGCGAGAAGGAGAACAGCACCCCCAGCGCCAAGAGGCAGCACAGCGGCAGATAGAGCCGCAGCGCGCCCTTCAGCACCCGCAGCAGGCACCAGGTGAAGGGCAGGATCAGGAACGGCCCGTAGACGTTGGGGTCGCGGAACGCCCCTTGCGCGCGGCCGTAGCGGGTGAAGACGTCGGAGCCGGGCAGCAGGTGGAAATAGCCGACGATGCCCAGCAGCGCCGAGACGGCGCCGACGGCGACATAGGCGTTGAAGATGGTGGCGAGCCGGCGGTGGTCGCTCTCGATCACGGCGGCGTAGAACACCGCCGTCATGGCCAAAAACAGCGACACGGCGACATAGAGCGGCGCGTCCTTCAGCGCCGGCATCTGCAGCATGGAGATCAGCCCGCCGACGTTGAAGACGACGAACAGCGCCATCAGCGCCAGGCTGGTGCGGCCGAGCCGCAGGCCGAAGGGCAGCGCTGCGGCGATCAGCCCGGCCATGTAGAGCTCGTAGGGCGCCGGCTCGCTCATCACGAAACCGAGCAGCAGCACGCCGACGGCGAGCGCCGCATTGCCGATCATGCGGTTCACCGCGCGGATGCGGGCGATCCGGTCCGGGCCGGTCGCCGCCGGCGCGCTATGGACCGCGACGGCGCTCAATAGGCGTTTTCCGTGTTCATGAGCCGGATCGGCGTGAGGAACAGGATCTTGAGATCGAACCACAGCGACCAGTTCTCGATATATTGCAGGTCGTATTCGGTGCGCATGCGGATTTTCTCCGGCTTGTCGACCTCGCCGCGCCAGCCGTTGATCTGCGCCCAACCGGTCACGCCCGGCTTGACGCGGTGGCGGGCGAAATAGCCGTCCACCACCTCGGTGTAGAGCATGTCGCCCGACAGGGCCGCCACGGCGTGCGGGCGCGGGCCGACCAGCGACAGCGTACCGGCGAGCACGTTGAAGAACTGCGGCAGCTCGTCGATCGAGGTCTTGCGGATGAAGCGGCCGACGGAGGTCACGCGCGGATCGTTTTTGGTCACCGCGTTGCGCGCCGTGGGGTCGCACTGGTCGGTGTACATCGAGCGGAACTTCCAGACGTTGATGATCTCGTTGTTGAAGCCGTGCCGCTTCTGCACGAAGATCACCGGGCCCTTGCTGTTGAGCTTGATGGCGATGGCGGTCGCGATCATGATCGGCGACAGCGCCACGATGCCCAGCACGCTGAAGACGATGTCGAAGATGCGCTTGGCGACCGAGTCCCAGTCGTTGATCGGCTTGTCGAAAATGTCCAGCATCGGCACCGAGCCGACATAGGAATAGGCGCGCGGCCGGAAGCGCAGATGGTTGTTGAGCGCCGAGAGGCGAATGTCGACCGGCAGCACCCACAGCTTTTTCAACAGCGACAGCACCCGCGCCTCGGCGCTGATCGGCAGCGACACGATCAGCATGTCGATATGGGCGATGCGGGCGAATTCGATCAGCTCGTCGATGTTGCCGAGCTTGGGATAGCCGGCCACGATGGGCGGCGAGCGGCGGTTGTCGCGGTCGTCGAAGATGCCGCAGATGCGGATGTCGTTGTCGGGCTGCTGCTCCAGCGAGCGGATCAGCGTCTCGGCGTTGGCGCCGCCGCCGACGATGACGGCGCGGCGCTCCATGGCCCCGTTGCGCGCCCAGCGGCGGATTTTCCACGACACGAACAGCCGCGAGGCCAGAAGCAGCGCGAAGCCGGCCATGGCCCAGATCAGGAACCAGCCGCGCGAGAAGCTGGCCGAGGTCTTGAACAGGAAGCCCGCCACCGCCAGCGCGCCCAGCACCGAGGCCCAGCAGATGACCAGCCGCCGGACGTTGCGCGCCGGGTTGCGCAGGATGTTGAGCTGGTAGCCGTCGTTCAGCTCCATCACCAGCACGAACAGCACGCCGCCGCCGACGACGATGACCGGATAATGCAGGTTGAGGTCGGTGTCGAAGCCGACATAGAGCACGAAGGCCAGCACGCCGCACAGGAAGATGAGGCCGAAATCCGCGAGCCGCATCACGCCGCTCAGCATCACCGGCGAGAAGGTGTCGCGCCGGTACTGGTCGGCCATGCGCCGCGCCATCTCGTTCAGCTCGACCGGCTTCCTGGCCTGGGAATCCGGCGCTTCGCCTTCCAGCGCCTTCCGGCTGAAGGGAGAAAAACCGTCACTGTCCCGCATCGCGCCTGCCCCTTTTCGATAAGACCGCCCAGGAGGGTTCCGTCGGTCTTTTCTATGCATTCCCCGACGCAAGACCGCCTGGGCCTTCGCCGGAAGCGCTCTAGTGCTAAACCCGGAAGTCCTAAGAAGGTATAAGCGTTTCCGCCGCGACAGTCATGTAGAGTAAACGAAGGCTGAAGCGCGGCGAGGGCGCGCTGGCGTTAGAGCAGGGCGCGGCGGTAGGCGCTTTCGACCGCCCGCGCCATGGCGGCCGCGTCGAAGCGGGCGCGCAGCCCGGCCGCGTCGGGCATGGCGGCGCGGAAAGCGGCTTCGTTGGCGAGGGCCTCGCGGAGCTTCGCCGCCAGCGCGCCGGCCTCGGGCGCGACCAGCGCCGCCTGCGCGGGGCCGAAGATTTCCGGCACGCCGCCGACGCGGCTCGCGATCGCCGGCCTGCCGGCGGCCAGCGCCTCCAGCACGATATAGGGGAAGGATTCCGCCCGCGACGGGATGACGACGACGCGGCCGAGCGCGAAGGCCTCGCGCGCCGCCATGCCGGGCAGGAAGCGGAGGCGGCCGCCCAATCCCCTGTCCCGCGCCAGCCGCTCGAAGCGCGCCTTGTCCGGCCCGTCGCCGACGAGCACGGCGCTGACGCCGGGCGTGGCGGCCAGCGCCTCGATCAGAAGGTCCGGCCCCTTGAGGTCGCGCATCGTGCCGACGAAGACGAAGTCGGCGGCGTCGGGGGCGGGGAGGACGGGCGCGAATTCGGCCGCGTCGAGGCCGTTATGGATCACGGCGGCGAGGCCATGGGCGGGGCCGACCTTCTCCTCATAGACGCGCTTTTCGTCATCGCAGACGAAGAGCGTGGCGTCGCCGAGCCGGGCCAGCAGCTTCTCGGCCGCGAAGACGGCGCCGCCGCGCCGCGTCTTCGGGTCGAAATGCAGGCTGCCGCCATGCGGCGAATAGATACGGGCTACGCGGAACCTGAAAACCCGTAAGACTGTGCCGAACAGCCGGGCGTGGACGCCGCCTTTGGCGCCGTGCCCGTGCAATATGTCCGGCCGCGATTGCGTGACGATGCGATAGGCCTTCCAGGCCGCGGCGAGGTCGCCGGGGCCGACGCGGCGCTGCATCGGTATGCGGTGGAGGCCGAGCGCCAGACGCGGGCGCAGGGCTTCGAGAAGCGCGTCCTCGCGCGGGCCGCCCGTGCCGGCGTCGCAGAGGATGCCGACCGTGTGGCCGGCCGCGGCCTGCGCCGCCGCGAGGTCGCGCACGTGGCGGAAAAGCCCGCCCGTCGGCTCGCGGAAACAGTGCAGGATGCGGAGCGGCCCTTCATCGGTCATCGATCGCCGTCAGAACAGCCGCTCGCGCACATAGATCGTGTCGCCGGGCAGGATCGGATCGGAGATCGTCACCCGGCCGGTCAGCGTCTTGCCGTTGATCTGGCGGGTGATGTCGACATTGGACTGGTTGGCGCGCGGGCTGTAGCCGCCGGCCGCAGCGATCGCCTTCTGGGCCGTCATGCCCGGCACGTAGGAATATTGCCCGGCGGCGCCCACTTCGCCCATGACGAAGATCGGCCGGTAGCGGTCGATCTCGACGCTGACGTCGGGGTCGCGCAGATAGCCGCCGCGCAGCTTGCCTGCGATCAGGCCTTCGAGCTGCTTGGTGGTCTTGCCGCGCGCGGGGATGCTGCCG
This sequence comes from Hyphomicrobiales bacterium, assembly GCA_900465915.1. GTDB lineage: Bacteria > Pseudomonadota > Alphaproteobacteria > Rhizobiales > Rhizobiaceae > Brucella. Next base: position 352,866 of record UBKJ01000017.1, on the reverse strand, counting down.
GCCAGCGGGAAGGCGAGATAGCCCGACTGGTCGACATTGTAGGTGTTGGTGAGGCTCTGCTGGTCGAAGACGGTGATGCGCACCTGGTCGCCCGAATCGAGCACATAGGGCTGGTTCAGCGCCTCGTTGAAGGCGGACGGGGCCGGGCGGTAGCTGGAGCAGGCGGAGAGCGACAGGGCGGCGAGCCCGAGCGCCGCGAGGAGCGCGCGTCCCATGCGCCGGTTTCGGTTGTTGTGTTCCGTCATCTTCCGCCTCGGTCTTCCGGAAGGCTCGCGCCTGCATCGCCGCCGAAGCGGCCGGTTGGTGCATTCGTTATCGATTGATTAGGGTTAATGGCCGGTAAAGAACCGGCGGTCGGCGGTAAAAACTTTGGGGGGCCCCAAGCATTCCCAGCAAAAGTGCGAAGCGGTTTTGCGCCCGGGAATGCGTAGACAAAGGCCGCGGGGGTCCGTGTTCTGGACCGCTCCAGATTGCAGGGCGCGGCGATGCAACCGTTTAACGCTCTGGTTACCTTGTCCGTTTACTTTTGGTCGAGGAATGGGGGCGAAGGCCCGAAGCGGGCGGGGCGGTCGTCGCGAGGCCGCCGCCGCGGAGTGTCGTAATGTCGGAAGTCGATCCTTTGTCGAAAGACGCAGATATGGATGTCGGCGCGCTCTTTGCGAGCCTGCGCCGCCATTGGCGTTTCATCCTGGGCGGGGCGGCGCTGATGGCGGCGCTTGCCTGGGGCGTCTGCCTTTTGCTCACCCCCGATTACCGCGCCGAGGCGCGCCTGCTGATCGAGGCGCGCGAATCGATCTATACCCGCCCCAATGGCGAGACCGCCGCCGAGCGCCCGCTTTTCGACCCCGAGGGCGTCAAGAGCCAGGTCGAGCTTTTCACCTCCGGCGAGTTGCTGAAGAAGGTCTCCGACCGGCTCAACCTCGTCTCGGCCCCGGCCTTCACCTCCACCGCCGTCAAGCCGTGGACGCGGGCGCTGATCCTGCTCGGCCTGCGCACCGATCCGGCGCGGCTGACGCCGGAGGAGCGCGTGCAGCAGAAGCTGCGCAAGCATCTGCAGGTCTTCAACGTCACCGGCTCGCGCGTCATCGCCGTGCAATATACCGACGCCGACCCCAAGGTCGCCGCCGACGTGGCCAATGCGGCGGCCGACGAATATATCGCGCTGCAAAGCGCCGCCAAGCTCGAATCCAACGACGACGCCACCGGCTGGCTGGCCCCCGAGATCGCCGACCTGCGCAAGCATGTGCGCGACGCGGAGAAGAAGGTCGCCGACTACCGCTCCGCCAACGGGCTTCTGAACGGCCAGAGCAACAGCACCATCGCCACGCAGCAGCTTTCCGAGGCGTCGAGCGAATTGACGCGCGTGCGCGCCGGCCGCGCCGCCGCCGAGGCCAAGGCGCAGAGCATCCGCAAGGCGCTGGCCGCCGGCGCCGGCGTCGACACGCTGCCCGACGTGGTGGCCTCGGGCATGATGCAGCGCCTGTCCGAGCGGCGCATCCAGCTCAACGCCCAGATCGCCGACCTGTCGGTGACGCTGCTCGACAACCATCCGCGCATCAAGGCGCTGCGCTCGCAGCTCGCCGATCTCGACCGCCAGATCAAGGCCGAGGGGCGCAAGCTGCTCGCCAGCCTCGACAACGAGGTGACGGCGGCGAAATTGCGCGAGGACGAGCTCGGCCGCGAGGTCAACCGCGTCAAGGCGCAGGCCGCCCAGGCGGGCGAGCAGGAGGTGGAGTTGCGCGCGCTGGAGCGCGAGGCCGCCGCCCAGCGGCAATTGCTGGAGACCTATCTCACGCGCTATCGCGAGGCCTCCTCGCGCACCGACCGCAATTACGTGCCCGCCGACGCGCGCGTCTTCTCGCGCGCCGAGACGCCGGCCGTGCCTTATTTCCCGATGACGCTGCCCGTGGTGGGCGCGGTCTTCGCCGCCGGATTGCTGCTGCTGTCGATCTTCGTGCTGCTGCGCGAATTGTTCAGCGGCCGCGCCTTCGTCGTCGCCGGCCGAGCAGTAGAGGCTCCCGCGCCGCGCGTCGAGGATATCGAAACCCCGGTCATCGCCGCCGCGACGCAAGCCGCCGTCGCGCCGCCGTCGCCGGCCGAACGGGACAAGGCCGCGCGCCGCGCGTGGCTGACCCCGTTCCGCCCGCGGCGACCGCAAGACGGCGAGGAGGAAGCCATGGCGCCAGCGCCATTTCGACGCGAGGGCGGCAAGCCGGGCAATCCCAACGGGCTCGACGCCATCGCCGACCGCCTGATGCGCGGGCCGCTGAAGCGGGCCGTGGTCGTGTCGCCCGAGGGCGACGCCGCCTCGGCCATGACGGTGCGGCTGCTGCGCGAGCTGGCCGACCGCGGCAAGCGCGTGATCATGGTCGACATGACCGCGCTCGGCACCGTGGGCATGGCCATGCTGGACGGCCGCGAGCAGCCGGGGATCACCGATCTTCTGGCCGGCGAACGCCGCTTCAACGAGGTCATCCACAGCGACCGCTTCTCGCAGGCGCATGTCATTCCGCTCGGCCAGTCCGACCCGGTCGCGGCCATGCGCTCGGCCGACCGCCTGCCGCTGATCCTCGACGCGCTGGAGACGGTCTACGACCTCGTCATCGTCGAATGCGGCCCGTCCTCGGCCGCGCAGATCCGCCGCGTCACCGACGCCCCGGCCATGGTGATCATGAGCATCGTCGACGCCGAGAACCGCGCCGTGGCGCTGTCGGCGCTGGATTTGGACGAGGGCGGCTTCGAGGACGTGCTGATCCTCACCGGCGGCGACGGCGAGCCCGAGGCGTCGAGCGCGGGCTGAATAAGGTCTTGTGAAAACAAGTGTTTGGAGCGACGGCCGGAATCATCGCTCCAGCGGTCAGCGCCGCGACAGCCGGCGGCGCAGGCCCTTGGCCAGCCGCCACAGGCGCGGATTGCGCTTGACCGCGCCGGCCAGCGCGTTCCGCGCCCCGTGCAGGCCGACGAAAAGCCGGCCGCGCGCCGAGAGCGGAAGCGCCGTGTCGTAGAGCGCCTCCTCGCGGTCGCACCATTCGCGCTTGTAGGGCTCGTCGCCGATGCCGAAGCTGTAGACGGCGTGGCCCTGATCGCAACTGCGGGCGATATCCTCGAAGAACAGGAACTCGCCCGGGCTGGCGCTGGCGAGCGCGTCCTCGCGGATCGCGCCGAACTCCACCGTCGGGCCTTCGGGCGAAAAAACCTTGCCGATGACGGAGCGGATTTCGCCGCCCACCTCCAGCGCCCGCAACTCGAACTCAGGCGCGGCGCGGCCTGCGTCCGGCCCGAAACAGGCCCTGAAGAAGGCCTGCACGCCCGCGTCCGCGAAGGGATCGTCTATGCCCAGCGTGCGGAAGCGTTGCGCCTTGATATGGAAGAAGACGTCGAGCATGGCGTCGGACTGCTCCGGCGTTTCCGGCCCCGTCACGCGCCAGCCGCCGGCCTCCTCGTAGCGGCGGCCGTGCTGGCGGTGCTTCTTCAGTTTGCGCTTGGCGTTGCCATGCGCCAGCGCCGCCTCGAAGCCGCCGCCAAGCGAGACGGCCAGCGCCGGATTGGGATTGAGCGCCTTGCCGAGCAGCAGCAGCGGATTGGCGAGCCCGCCGAGCGCCGCCCGCTGCCTAGTCAGCGACAAAGCCGCCACGTCGGGCCGCGCCCGCCGGATCGCCGCCACCAGCCCGTCCAGCGCGGCGCGGTCGACCGCCTCGGCCCATTCGCGCGCCAGCCATGGAAAATTGCCGTTGGCGTGGTTGCCGCCCGGAAAGCGCGCCACTCTGGCGCCGCCGCTCGCCGCCACCTCCAGCGGCAGCAGCAGCGCCGGCGCGTCGTCCATGAAAAGCCCGGCCAGAAAGCAGTCGGCGTTGACATGCGCGCGCCAGGCCTCGGCCCAGCGCCGACCCTGCGCCGGGCCGTGAACGGCCGGCGTTTCAGGCCAGGACGAAAAATCGGTGAAGACGCGCGGGACGAGGGACCGCACGCGGGTCAGCTCTGTTTCTTGCGCGGCGGCTGCGCCATCCACCAGATGATGCCCATGGCCGGCAGCACCCACAGCAGGCCGCCGACCAGGAAATAGACGAAATGCACCCACGGGCTGGCCCCGCCCAGATGCGCCACGGCGATGATGGTGGCCAAGAGCGCATAGACGATCACCAGCGTGACGAGCAGAAATGTCCCGATGAGTTTTTTCAGCCTGACCGGCATGGGCGCCTCCCTGATGGTCCTTCCCTAGACCATTTCGCCGCCGAATGGAAACATTTGGCGCCACAGGGAGGCGGGGCGCAAAATGTCGCGCGGCTTCGTCTTGTGTCGGCCGACCCTATGCGGCATGTATCCGGGCGGCTGATTTTGAAGGACGACCGCATGACCGCACAATCCATGAATGCATCCCGGGCGATGAATGCGTCCCGGGACGCGCGCGACCGCCGCCTGGTGCGGTGCTGGCTCTATGTGGTCGTGCTGATGCTGGTCGCCATCGTCATGGTCGGCGGCGCGACCCGCATGACCGGCTCGGGCCTGTCGATCACCGAATGGAAGCCGATCCACGGCGTCATCCCGCCGCTCAGCCAGGCCGAGTGGCAGGAGGAATTCGAGAAATACCAGCAGATCCCGCAATATGTCGAAATCAACAAGGGCATGTCGCTCGACGATTTCAAGTCGATCTTCTGGTGGGAATGGGCGCATCGGCTGCTGGCGCGGCTGGTCGGCTTCGTGGTGGCGCTGCCGCTCGCCTTCTTCTGGATCACCGGGCGGCTGAGGGGCGGGCTCAAATACCGCATGCTCGGCATCCTGGCGCTCGGCGGCGTACAGGGCGCCATCGGCTGGTGGATGGTCGCCTCGGGCCTGAGCAAGCTCACCAGCGTCAGCCAGTACCGGCTGGCGATCCACCTCACCACCGCCTGCGTCATCATCACCGCCGTGCTCTACGTGGCGCGCGGCCTCGCCAATTACAGCCAGGCCCCCGCCAGCCGCCCGATCCAGCGCTTCGCCGGCTGGCTGGTGGTCGCGGTGCTGGCGCAGATCTATCTCGGCGGCCTCGTCGCCGGCCTGCACGCCGGCCTCAGCTACAACACATGGCCGCTGATGGACGGCGCGATCGTCCCCTCCGACCTCTTCACCCAGTCGCCCTGGTGGCGCAACCTGTTCGAGAACCCCAAGACCGTGCAGTTCGTCCACCGCATGATGGCCTATACGGTGCTGCTCCTCGCCATCCTCCACGCCGCGCAGGTCTGGCGGCGCGCGCCGGACACCACCCATGCGCGCCGCGCCGTGCTTCTGGTCGTGCTGGTGCTGGTCCAGGCCGCCTTCGGCGTCGCCACGCTGTTGATGAGCGTGCCGCTGCATCTCGGCCTCACGCACCAGGCCTTCGCGCTGGTCGTGCTGGCCTTCGCCGTGGCGCATTGGCGCGGAACCAAGGGCGCTTACGCCGGATAATCCGCCTCGCGCAACGCTTTAAGCATGGCGGCTATCCGCAGCACGCGCGCTTCGTTTTCCCCGTCGCCGTCCTCGCCGTGCCAGGCCGCCGACAGGCAGCCATAGGCGAAGGCGTGGTCGAGCACATGCGCCGGCCCGCAGCCCATCGCCCGCGCGAAACGCTCCGCCATGCGCCGGGCGCGCGCGGGGTCGAGGCAGAGATCGTCGCGGTCATAGGGATTGTAGAAGATGTTGGCGGCGTCGAAGGCAGCGTCGCCGAAAAGCCCATGCGGATCGATGGCCAGCCAGCCGCGCGGGCCTTCGAGCACGTTGCCGTGATGCAGGTCGCCATGCAGCGGCATGGCCTCATGCGGCATGGCGAGCAGCCGCTCGGCCGTCCGCGCCCCTTGCGCATAGAGCGGCTTCGTCCCCGCCGCCGCGAACAGGGCCGCGAAATGCCACTCCAGCGGTTGCAGGTCCGCCGGAACCGGCGCAGGCGAGGGCGCATGCAGCGCCGTCAGCGCCTGCGCGAAAATCTCCACGCACTCCTCGTCGCGCCCCTCTTTCAGATGCGCGTCGAGGGAACGGTCGCCCGCATATTCGAGCAGCATCGTCGCGCCTTGCAGGTCGTGGAGCCGCGCCGCGCCTTGGCCGTCGCGCCAGCGCAGATAATGCGCGCCGCGCAATTCCTCCATGCCGGCGGGCTTCAGCGCCTTGACGACGAAAGCCGCGCCCGGATGGCCGATGCGCTCGACCTTCCAGACGCGGCTCGACCGCGTGTCCGCCAGCGGCGCGGCCGCGCCGATGGCCCATCCGGGCGGAAAGGCCGGCCCGCTTGTCACTTGCCGAGCATCAGGTCCATGTTCTGGACCGCGGCCCCCGAGGCGCCCTTGCCCAGATTGTCGAGCAGCGCCACCAGGTTGACTTCGCCGTCGCCTTCCGTGCCGAAGACGAAAAGCTTCATGCGGTCGCTGTCGGCCAGCTCCTCCGCGTCGACGCGCGGCAGCTTGCCGCTTTCCGCGAGCGACACGACCTCGACCACGTCCTGCCCGGCGTAATGCGCCATCAGCGCTTCATGCACGGCGGCCAGCGACGGCTTGCCCGGCAGGTCGTCGAGGAACAGCGGAACCTGCACGATCATGCCCTGCGGGAAACGGCCGACGCTGGGGCTGAAGATCGGCCGGCGCTCCAGCCGCCCGTGCAGCTGCAGCTCCGGCACGTGCTTGTGGCGCAGCGGCAGGCCGTAGAGAAAGTTGTTGGCCGCCAGATGCTCGGGATGGTCGCCGTTCTCCATCTGGGCGATGAGCTGCTTGCCGCCCCCCGTATAGCCCGAGACGGCGTTGACGCTGACCGGATAGTCGGCCGGCAGCAGGCCGGCGTCGCGCAGCGGCCGCACCAGCGCGATGGCGCCGGTCGGATAACAGCCCGGATTGGCCACCAGCCGCGCGCCGGCGATGCGCTCGCGCTGGCCCTTGGCGAGTTCGGCGAAACCATAGGCCCAGTCGGGATGCACGCGATGCGCGGTCGAGGTGTCGATGACGCGGGTGGCGTTATGGCCTTCGAGCAGCGCCACGGATTCCTTCGCCGCGTCGTCCGGCAGGCAGAGGATGGCGATGTCGGCGGCGCGCAGATAGTCGGCGCGCAGGTCCTTGTTGCGCCGCTCGGCCTCGGGGATAGAGATCACCTCCAGGTCGCCGCGCGCGGCGAGCCGCGTGCGGATCTGCAGGCCCGTGGTGCCGTGTTCGCCGTCGATGAAGATTTTCGGTTTCATGGTTTCGCCTTTTTATCAATAGGTTGCGACGAGAATCGGATTCGGTTCAGGAGCGTGTTGAATCGATTCGTGAAGTCATCGTCGCGCTTTCTTCTCCGCGAGCAGGCCGAGATAATACATGGCGATGGTGGCGCCCGCGATGGCCGTTATGTCGGCGTGGTCATAGGCCGGCGCGACCTCGACCACGTCCGCGCCGACGAAATCGAGCCCGCCCAGCTTGCGCAGCACCGACAATATCTTGGCCGAGGACGGCCCGCCCGCCACCGGCGTGCCGGTGCCGGGCGCAAACGCCGGGTCGAGGCAGTCGATGTCGAAGGTCAGATAGGCCTTGCGCCCGGCCGTGCGTTCGAGGATGGCGTCGGCGATGGCCGCCGCCGTCATGTCCTCGACCTCGTGGCCGTGGAGGATTTTTATGCCGCAATCCTCCGGCGCGTGGGTGCGGATGCCGATCTGGATCGAACGGTCGGGATCGACCACGCCGTCGCGCACCGCGCGCCCGACGAAGGAGCCGTGGTCGATGCGCCGGCCGTCGTCGAACCAGGTGTCCTGATGCGCGTCGAACTGCACCAGCGCCAGCGGGCCGTGCAGGGCGGCGTGCGCCTTCAGGAGTGGCCAGGTGACGAAATGGTCGCCGCCGAGCGTCAGCAGGAAGGCGCCGGATTTGAGGATTTTCGCCGCCTCGCGCTCGATGGTCGCCGGCGTCTTCTGATGGTTGCCGTAGTCGAGCAGGCAGTCGCCGTAATCGATCACGGCGAGGTCCTCGAACAGGTCGCGCGCGAAGGGATATTGCGGATCGTTGTCGAAGATCGCCGAGGCGCGCCGGATCGCCTGCGGACCGAAGCGCGCCCCGGGTCGGTTGGAGACAGCGGCGTCGAAGGGAACGCCCCACACCACCGCCTCCGCGCCCCTGGCCGACTTGCGATAGGCCCGGCGCATGAAGGACAGCGCGCCCGCATGGGTGGGATCGGTGGCGGCGCCGGTGAGGCTGCGCGCCGTGACGGCGTGGTCGATGGTCTTCGAGGGCATGGCCGGCTCCTTGCTATCGTCGGCTTCTATAGCGGTTCGCGGGGCGGATGGGGAGGCGGCTTATGCGCCTGCGGCGGTGAAATCATGGGCGCGGCCGATGCGGCCGATCCGCACGCGGCGGGTTTCATGCCGTTCGCGCTTCCACGCGGATGCTTTTTCCTCGGCCCGGAAGGAATTGGCGATCTCGAAGCCGGGACAACCCGGCCGCCGCTCCGCCGTCTCGCCCCGCTGCGAAGGAAAGGCCGCGACGAAACAGGGCCGCTCCGGCATGGATACGAAATGATTGCAGGCTGGTGCAGGCACGGCCGATTCCGATGATGGTCGCTGTCGGTCAGACTTTAGGCGGAGTTCTTTCGCGTCTTTACGACAAAAGCGGCCAACAAAAAAGCGGGCCCGAGGGCCCGCTTTTCCGTAAGCTCTGAAGCGTAGAATATTAGCGCTTCGAGAACTGGAACGAACGACGGGCCTTGGCCTTGCCGTACTTCTTGCGTTCGACGACGCGGCTGTCGCGGGTCAGGAAGCCGCCCTTCTTGAGCGCGGTGCGCAGGCCCGGCTCGTAATAGGTCAGCGCCTTGGAGATGCCGTGACGCACAGCGCCCGCCTGGCCCGAGAGGCCGCCGCCGGCGACGGTGGCGACGATGTCGAACTGGCCGACGCGGTTCGACGCGACAATCGGCTGCTGCAGGATCATCTGCAGGACCGGACGGGCGAAGTACTTGTCGAATTCCTTGTCGTTGACGACGATCTTGCCGGAGCCGGGCTTGACCCAGACGCGGGCGACGGCGTCCTTGCGCTTGCCGGTGGCGTAGGCGCGGCCATGGGCGTCGAGCTTCTGGACGTGGACCGGAGCGGCGGCTTCGACCTTGGCGACGGCGCCGAGTTCTTCGAGCGAGTTGAGCTGCTCAGCCATGATTATGCATTCCCTTTGTTCTTGCGGTTCAGCGCGGCGACGTCGAGGACTTCCGGCTGCTGCGCTTCATGCTGATGGGTCGGGCCTGCATAGACGCGCAGGTTCTTCATCTGGCGACGGCCGAGCGGGCCGCGCGGAATCATGCGTTCGATCGCCTTTTCGACGACGCGTTCCGGGAAACGGCCCTCGAGGATCTGGCGCGCGGTGCGCTCCTTGATGCCGCCCGGATGGCCGGTGTGCCAGTAATAGACTTTGTCGGTGTACTTCTTGCCGGTCAGCACGATCTTGTCGGCGTTGATGATGATGACGTTGTCGCCATCGTCGACATGCGGCGTGAAGGTGGCTTTATGCTTGCCGCGCAGGCGATTGGCGACGAGGGAGGCGAGACGGCCGAGCACGAGGCCTTCGGCGTCGATCAGCACCCACTTCTTCACCACTTCGGCCGGCTTCTGGGAGAAAGTTGCCATGGAAGTCTTCCTTGAGTTCGATCTCCAGCCCTTGAGAGCCGGAGCTTTTCTTGTTGCTTGCGTTGGGCTATCCAACCGGGCCCAACCGGGATGGAGACGGGCGCAAACCCGCTTCCAGCGCGGTCCGATACACAAAAGCCCGGCCGCCGTCAAGTCCGGGCTTTGAAGCGCGGATTTAAAAACCGTGCAAAATCAAAGGCTTGAAAAATTGGTATTATAATACCGTATATTTTTCGCCCCTTCCTCCCGGAACCAAAGCCTTGCCCGCGTCGTTCAAAATTGTCAGATTGAGAAAAACAACAATAAACGGTGGAGGAGATCATGGGCGGAGCCGTCGACTATCCCGATTCCTATCTGCGCGACATCCTGACCACCGTCAAGACCATCGCATTGCTCGGGGCCTCCACCAAGCCGGACCGGCCCAGCAACCACGTCATGCAATTTCTCCTGTCCAAGGGCTATCACGTCATCCCCGTCAATCCGGGCATAGCGGGGCAGGAGATCCACGGCCAGACCGTGGTGGCGCGCCTGTCCGACATCGCCGAGCCGATCGACATGGTGGACGTGTTCCGCGCCTCCGACGCCGTGCCGGGGATCGTCGAGGAGATGCTGGCGCTGCGCCACCGGCCGAAGGTGCTGTGGACGCAGCTCGGCGTCCGCCACGAGGAGGCCGGAAAACGCGCCCACAAGCACCGCATCCAGGTGGTGATGGACCGCTGCCCGGCCATCGAATATCCGCGCCTGATCGGCTGAAACGATTTTCCGTAAAAGCGCGCCTTCCCGCAATCTTCTTCTTTGCTTTCTTCTTCCATAAGCCTAACGTCCGGGCGCGATTTTCAGTGTCCGCTGTGAGGAGGAAACCATGTCGAAGCGTTCACCCGGTATCGAAACCCTGGCCGTCCATGCGGGCGCGAAGCCCGATCCGACCACGGGCGCGCGCGCGACGCCGATCTATCAGACCACCTCCTTCGTCTTCGAGGACGCCGACCACGCCGCCTCGCTGTTCGGCCTGCAGGCCTTCGGCAATATCTACACCCGCATCACCAACCCGACCACGGCGGTGCTGGAGGAGCGCATCGCCGCGCTCGAGGGCGGCACGGCGGCGGTGGCCGTCGCCTCCGGCCACGCCGCGCAGCTTCTGGTCTTCCACACGCTGATGAAGCCGGGCGACAATTTCATCGCCGCGCGCCAGCTCTACGGCGGCTCGATCAACCAGTTCGGCCAGTCCTTCAAGGCCTTCGACTGGCAGGTGCGCTGGGCCGACGCCACCAACCCGACCGATTTCGCCAAGCAGATCGACGACCGCACCCGCGCCATCTTCATCGAGAGCTTCGCCAATCCGGGCGGTATCGTCATCGACATCGAGGCCATCGCCGAGATCGCCCATCGCAACGGCCTGCCGCTGATCGTCGACAACACGCTGGCCTCGCCCTACCTCCTGCGCCCCATCGAGCACGGCGCGGACATCGTCGTGCATTCGCTGACCAAGTTCATCGGCGGCCACGGCAACTCCATGGGCGGCGTGCTGGTCGACGGCGGCACCTTCGACTGGGCCAAGTCCGGCAATTATCCGCTGCTGACCGAGCCGCGCCCCGACTATGCCGGCATGGAGCTGCACAAGACCTTCGGCAACATCTCCTTCGCCATCGCCGCCCGCGTGCTGGGCCTGCGCGATTTCGGCCCGGCGATCTCGCCCTTCAACGCCTTCCAGATCCTCACCGGCGTCGAGACGCTTCCCCTGCGCATGCAGCGCCATTGCGACAACGCGCTCAAGGTGGCGAGCTGGCTGCACGGCCACGACAAGGTGGCCTGGGTCAACTACGCCGGCCTGCCGCACGACAAATACCATGCGCTGCAGCAGAAATACGCGCCCAAGGGCGCCGGCGCGGTCTTCACCTTCGGCCTGAAGGGCGGCTACGAGGCGGGCGTCAAATTCGTCGACGGGCTGGAGCTGTTCTCGCTCTTGGCCAATATCGGCGACACCCGCTCGCTGGTCATCCACCCGGCCTCCACCACCCATCGCCAGCTGTCGGACGAGCAGAAAACCGCAGCCGGCGCCGGGCCGGAAGTGGTGCGCCTGTCGATCGGCATCGAGGACGCCGACGACATCATCGCCGATATCGAACAGTCGCTGGCGAAGATCTGATGCGTTTCGTCGCCTTCGACCTGACCGGGATCGCGCCCGAGGAGGGCGCGCCCGCGCCGGACCGCCTGCTGTCCGGCGATCCGCGCCATAGCACCTGGAACCTGGAGGAAAGCCCCGACGGCAAGCTCTTCGCCGGCGTCTGGGAAAGCACGCCCGGCAAGTGGCGCGTCGCATATGACGAGTGGGAATTCTGTCACATCCTCTCCGGCCGCTCGGTCCTGACCGAGGAGGGCGGCGCGGCGCGCGAGGTGAAGGCGGGCGACAGCTTCGTCATCCGCCCCGGCTTTCGCGGCGTGTGGGAGGTGCTGGAGACGACGCGCAAGGAATATGTCATCCGGCTCTGACCGGGACGCTTTCATGAAAAAGGCCGCGGTCCGAGGACCGCGGCCTTTTTGCTTCACTTCTGCGAGCGCCATTCCGGCGGACGTCCGCTGGGCTTGCCGCCGCCGAAATAGCGGCCGGGATTGCGCGACTGATAGCCGGGACGGCCGCCGCCGCCCTGGTAGCGCGGCGGACGCGGGCCGCCCGGGCGATAGCCGCCGGGACGCGAATCGCGCCAGCCGCGGCCGCGGTAATAACGGCGATGGTCGCGGTAATAATAGCCGCCGCTGTCATAGATGACGCCGCCGCCGTAATAGCCGCCCTGCACGTAATACGGGTCGTAATAGCCGCTGTCGTAATAGCCTTCGGACACGCAGCCGCTCAATGTCAGGCCGGCGAGGCCGATGCCGAGCGCCGTAAAGAGAGCCTTGAACCTCATTCCGAAATCTCCTCGATCCGGCGACGAAGGGGTTGCGTCGCCATTGCTGACGTCTTGTGAGTTCGATTATGGACCGCGCCCCATGGCTTCCATAATCACGAATGATGACAGCGCGTTAGGCCGTGATAGGGCTCAGGCCCGGCGCAGCATCCGTCCCAGCGCGATCAGGATGCAGGCCCCGATGAAGCCGGCGATCAGGTAGCCGATCCAGCCGCCCAGGATCACGCCGAACGCGCCCAGAAGCGCATTGGCCACCGCCGCGCCGACGATGCCGAGGATGATGTTCATGAACACGCCCTGATTGCTTTTCATGAACATCTCGGCCAGCCAGCCCGCCAGTCCGCCGATGATGATGGCTGCGATCCAGCCGATTTGCGCTTCGTGCATGGCTTCCTCCCGAAATTGATGAAGACCGTTTTAAACGCCGCGGCGCCGGCGGCGGTTCCATGCGGGCGCGCCGAAACGCGAAAAAGCCGCCCTGGGGCGGCTTTTCCGTGCAGATATGAAGCACGGCTCAGTTGCCGGCGTTCGAGACCTGGCTGGCGATGGTCGTGAACTTGTCGGAAAGCGTGGTTCCGAGCAGCTTGGCGCCGGTGATGATGGCGATGGCGATCAAGCCGGCGATCAGGGCGTATTCGATGGCGGTGGCGCCGGATTCGTTTTTGCGGAAGCGGGAGAAGAACTTGGACACTTGCAGCTCCTGAGGCTTTGTCTTGTTGTTTGCCGGCCATTTCCGACCTGTAGCCAGCATATCGGAGCAATTGTATTTACCGCTTTAAGTTGTTTGGTAAATGAAAGGTGATTTGAAATTTATTGATACAGAAGTCGAATCTTGCCGGACGTCATGACGAAAAAACCCGCGCATGACGCGAAAAAGCCGCCCGAGGGCGGCTTTTCCGTGCGGATGTGAAGGACGGCTTAGTTGCCGGCGTTCGACACTTCGCTGGCGATGGTCGTGAACTTGTCCGAGATCGTGGTGCCGAGCAGTTTGGCGCCGGTGATGATGGCGACGGCGATCAGGCCGGCGATCAGGGCGTATTCGATGGCGGTGGCGCCGGATTCGTTTTTGCGGAAGCGGGAGAAGAACTTGGTCATTTGCAGCTCCTGAGACTTTGTCTTGTTGTTTGCCGGTCATTTCCGACCTGTGACCACCATATACGGGGAATTCTTCTTGCCGCCTTAAGCTCTATGGTAAACGGAATGTGAGCGCGCCGCATGATTAATGAATTGCTCCAATATGGAACAACAAAAAGGGCGCGTCGCCGCGCCCTTTCGCAAGTAGAGATATTCGATTGAACTTAAATATCCATCGGCCAGGTGTCCGACAGCCGGTATCCGGTCGGGAAGGGGTCGGAGGGGTCGACCATCAATTGCTGCGTGCCGACGATCCAGGCGCGGCCGGAGATGACGGGGCGGATGGCGGGCTTGCCGTTGAGGTCGACCTCGCTGTCGATGCGGCAGTGGAACTCGGTGTCGATCAGCGACACGCCGGTGAAGCGGTCGCCGGCCTTCATCAGGCCCTTGGCGTGCAGCACCGCCATGCGCGCCGAGCAGCCGGTGCCGGTGGGCGAGCGGTCGATCTTGCCGGGGCGGATGGCGACGGCGTTCTTGCCGGTCAGCACGCCGTCCTTCATCGCCACCGGATCGGTGATCTGGCAGAAGGAGATGTGGTTCCAGTCGGTGACGGGATGGCGGAAGCCGAGCTGCTCGTTGGCGGCGGCGGTGATCTTCACGCCCAGCCGGGCGATGTCGCGCGCCTGGTCCGGCCGCAATTCGAGCCCCAGCGCCGCCGCGTCGACCAGCACGAAGCTGTCGCCGCCATAGGCCGTGTCCACCGTCACCGTGCCGACGCCTTCCACCTCAAGGGACACGTCCAGCTTGTCGGCGAAGGAGGCGACGTTGCGCACATGGATGCGCTCGGCCTTGCCGTTGCGGCATTCCGCCTCGACCTCGATCAGCCCGCCCGGCGGCTCCAGCACCATGCGGGTGATCGGCTCCTGCATGGGAATGATGCCGGTGTCGAGCAGCACGGTCGACACGCAGATCGAGTTGGAGCCCGACATGGGCGGCGTGTCGGCCGGCTCCATGATGATCCAACCCATCTGCGCGCGCGGGTCCTTGGGCGGCACCAGCAGGTTGACGTGGCGGAAGACGCCGCCGCGCGGCTCGTTGAGCACGAAATTGCGCAGGGTCTCGTCCTCGGCGATCCAGCGCGACTGCTCCCATACCGTCGCGCCCGGCGGCGGGGCGACGCCGCCGACGATCACGTCGCCGACTTCCCCCTCGGCGTGGCAGGTCACGACATGGACGACTTTGGTGGTGCGCATGGGCTAAGCTCCGAAAACGGTCAGGCGGGCAAATAGATATGGCGGACGCGCTCGTCGCCGGCGAGCTTTTCGGCCGGGCCCGAGACATGGATCTGCCCATGCTCGAAGGCGTAGACGAAATCGGCGATCTCCAGCGACAAATCGACGTTCTGCTCCACCAGCAGGATCGACACGCCGGCCTCGGCCAGCTTGATGATGATCTCGAAGATCTGGTGGATGATGATCGGCGCCAGCCCCAGCGACGGCTCGTCGAGAAGCAGCAGCTCCGGGCTTCCCATCAGCGCGCGGGCGATCGCCACCATCTGCTGCTGGCCGCCGGAAAGCTGGCCGGCGAGGCTCTTGCGCCGCTCGGCCAGCACCGGGAACAGGCCGTAGACCTCCTCGAACAGCGCCGCTTCCGTCTTGCCGCGCCCCGGCAGATAGCCGGCCATCAGGTTCTCCTCGATGCTCAGATGCTGGAACACCGCGCGGCCTTCCGGGCAATGGCCGAGGCCGCGCCCCGCCACCTGATAGGGCTTGAGCCGGTCGATGCGCTCGCCCTTGAAGCTGATCTGTCCGGCCGTGACCGGGCAGACGCCGCTGATCGAGCGCAGGAAGGTGGTCTTGCCGGCCCCGTTCGGGCCGATCAGCGAGACGATCTCGCCGGCGTAGAGCTCAAGGCTCACGCCATGCAAGACTTTCACCCGCCCGTATCCGGACTCGATTTGCTCGACCGCGAGCAGCGGCTTCGATTTCGCTGATGGCGCCTGGCTGACCAAGATAGGCCTCCTGAACTTGGGTATTGTCGCGGATTTCGGCCGGCGTCCCGTGCGCCAGCACGCGGCCGCGGTTCATCACGTAGATCTCGTCGGAGATCGACATGATCAGTTTCATGTCGTGCTCGATCAGCACGATGGCGATCTGGCTGGTCTTGAGGTCGAGGATGTGATGGCGGAGCTGCTCGGTCTCGCCGTGGTTGAGCCCCGCCGCCGGCTCGTCGAGCAGGATGGCGTGCGGGTCGTTGACCATGGCGCGCGCCAGCTCCACCAGCTTCTGCTGGCCATAGGCGAGCGAGCCGGCTTGCCTTTCGGCGTGATGGGCGATGCCGAGCTTCTCCAGCGTGGCGTAGCAGCGCTCGCGCCGCTGCCGCTCGGCGCTGCGGCCGGGCAGGGCGTCGGCGATCAGCGCGCCCAGCGTGCGCGGCACCAGCGACACTTCCAGGTTCTGCATCACCGTCATGCCGTCGAACAGGCGGATGTTCTGGTAGGTGCGCCCCAGCCCGGCATGGGCGACCTGGTGCTTGGGCAGGCGCTGCAATTCGGTCCCGTCGAGCAGGATGCGGCCCGACGTGACCTGGTAGGAGCCGGCGGCCATGTTGACCAGCGTGGATTTTCCCGCCCCGTTCGGCCCGATGATCGCGGTGATCAAGCCCGGCTTGATGGTCAGCGAGGCGTCGTCCACCGCCTTGTGCGCGCCGAAGGCTTTCGTGACGTGCTCAAAAACCAGCATCAGCGCCTCCCCAGCTTCGCCGCCAGCCAGGACGGCCCGTAATGGCGGCTGATCAGGCCCATGGGACGCAGCAAGATCACCGTCACCAGCGCCAGCCCGAAGACGAGCTGGCGATAGTCGGAATAGTCGCGCAGCAGTTCGGGGATGAGGATGAGGATGGCCGCGCCCAATATGGCGCCGAAGGGATTGCCGAGCCCGCCCACGACCAGCACCAGCACGATGGTCAGCGATTCCCAGAAGGAGAAGCTCTCGGGGCTGACGAAGCGCTGCATGGCGGCGAACATGACGCCGCAGGTGCCGCCGATGACGGCGCTGGTGGCGAAGGCGACCAGCTTGACCTGCGTGGTGTTGATCCCGCAGCCGCGCGCCGCGTCCTGGTCCTCGCGCACCGCCGACAGCGCCACGCCGAGCGCGCTCTGCTGCAGTTTCCATACGAACAGGAACGCCAGCACTAGAAGCCCGGTCAGGAGATAGAGGAAGTCGAGCGGGGTCGAGATGGTCCAGCCGAAAAGATGCGGCTCGTCGATGCGGGCGATGCCCTGCGGCCCGTTGGTGAGGCCGTTGAGATTGTTCATCAGCACGCGGATGATCTCGCCGAAGCCGAGCGTGACGATGGCGAGATAGTCGCCGCGCAGCCGCAGCACCGGCAGGCCGAGCAGCACGCCGGCGGTCCCCGCGAGCCCGGCGCCGATCAGCACGATCACCAGGAAGGGCAGGTGCAGGCCGAGCTGGTCGGAGGCGAGAAGCGCGTAGGTGTAGGCGCCGATGGCGTAGAAGGCGACGTAGCCGAGGTCGAGGAGGCCGGCGTAACCGACCACGATGTTGAGCCCCATGGCGAGCACCGCGTAGATCAGGATCGTGTCCAGCACGCGCAGCGGATAGGTGGGCAGGAACTGGCCGAGAACGATGAGGGCTACGGGCAGGATCGCCAGCACCAGCGCCGTCCGCCAGACGGCGGCTGTGGGCGCCGGGCCCGCGCCGGGAGGGGAGGAGGCTTCAGAAGTCACTTTTGTACACCATCGTTTCTTCGCTGACCTTGGCGCCCAGAAGCCCGGACGGACGGAACAGGAGGATGAGGACGAGGACGGAGAAGGCGAAGATGTCGCGATATTCCGTGCCGATGACGCCGCCGGTGAGGCTGGGCAGGAGGGCGGTGGCGAAGGTCTCGATGAAGCCGAGCAGGACGCCGCCCAGCATCGCCCCGGTGATGGAGCCGATGCCGCCGAGAATCGCCGCCGTGAAGGCCTTCATGCCGATGACGAAGCCCATGGTGAAGGTGGCGACGCCGTAATAGGAGGCGTAGAGCACGCCCGCCACGGCGCCCAGGCCCGGGCCGATGAAGAAGATGGCCGAGATCGGGATGTTGGGATTGATGCCGATCAGCGAGGCGGTGTTGGCGCTTTCGGCCACCGCGCGGATGCGCAGGCCGAGCCGGCTGCGGTTGACGAACAGCTCCAGCCCCACCATCAGCGCCAGCGCGATCAAAAGGATGGTGATCTGCTTCCAGGTGATGATGACGCCGGCGACGTCGACCACGCCGCGCGGCAGCATGGAGGGATAGATCAGCGGGCGGCGGCCGGCGACCAGCATCACCACGTTCTGGATGATGACGGCCATGCCGAGCGCCGACAGCATCGGCGCCAGCCGCGACTTGTTGCGCAGCGGGCGGTAGGCCACCACCTCGATGGCCATGCCGAGCAGGCCGATGACGACGAAGGTGGCGACGCCGACCAGCACCGCCGCGCCCGGAAAGCCCGACAGGCCGAGCGCGCCGGCGAGGAACACCGCCACGAAGGAGCCGGCCATGAACATTTCGCTATGGGCGAAGTTGATCAGCCGCAGCACGCCGTAGACCATGGTGTAGCCGAGCGCGATGAGGGCGTAGATCGAGCCGACCGTCAGCGCGTTGACGGTCTGCTGGAGCAGGAAGGTGAACATGGGCGATGCCTCGATCCAGAATGACCCGGCCGGGACGACCTAATGCGGGCGGCCGTTCCGACGCTTGTTTCAGGACGGGCGCGCATGGCCGCCGCGCGGCCCGGCTGCGCCCGCCCCGTGTCGCCGCCGCGGCGGAAGGCGCGCCCCTTGGACGCCGCCCCGCCGCGGAACCGGATCATTTCACCAGCGAGAACTTGCCGCCCTCGACGGTGTAGAGGAAGATGAACGGCTTCTTCAGCTCGCCCTCCGGCGTGAAGCTCACCGTGCCGAGGATGGTCTTGACGTCGTTCTTGGCCATCTCCTCGACCAGCGCCTTGCGGCTGAGGTCGCCCGACACCTTCTTCATCGCGTCGATGAACAGCGTCGCCTCCATGTAGCCATAGGCCGAATAGGGGCCGGGGTCCTCGCCGAAGGCCGTCTTATAGTCCTTGGCGAAGGCTTCGAGCTCGGGCGACGAATCGTAGGGCGGGGCCTGGAAGGAGACGATCGCGCCTTCCGCGTTGTCGGGGCCGGCGCCGGCGATGAAGTCGGAGGAGAAGGCGGAGTCGGCCGCGAAGATCTTGGCCGTGATGCCGAATTCGCGCGCCTGCTTGGTGAACAGGCCCACCGCCGGCATGACGCCGCCGAAATAGATCACGTCGGGATTCTCCGACTTGATGCTGGTCAGCAGCGCCGAGAAGTCGACGTCGGTCTGCGCCACGCCGGAGAAGGAGGTCACCTTGCCGCCGCCCTTGCTGAACGTGTCGCGGAACACTTCCGCCACGCCCTGGCCGAAGGCCTGCTTGTCGTGCACGATCGCGGCCTTCTTGGCGCCCAGCTTCTGCAGCGCGTATTCGGCCGGGGCCGAGCCCTGCGACAGGTCGTTGGCGATGGGGCGGAACAGGTTCTTGTAGCCGGCCTTGGTGATCTTCGGGTTGGACGAATTGGTCACCTGCGGCATGTCGCAGCGGTGATAGACGTCGGAGGAGGGGATGGTGACGCCGCTGTTGAAATTGGCGATGGCGCCCAGCATGGCCTTGTTGTCGCAATGCTTCTGCGCGATCAGCGTGCCCTGCTTGGGGTCGCTGTTGTCGTCGTCGCGCTGCAGCTTGATCTTCTCGCCATGGACGCCGCCGGCGTCGTTGGCCTGGCGGAAGGCCAGCTCCATGCCGTTCATCCAGGAGACGCCGAAGACGCCGTCGGAATTGGTCAGCGGACCCGCCGCGCCGATGACGACGTCGGCGCGCGCCGCGCCCGAAAGGCAGGTGGCGGCGACGGCGGCCGCCAGGAACGTCTTGCAGATTTTCATGTTACCCTCTTTTGGTTTGGCCTCGGGGCCGTTTTTTATGAAAATAGTCACTGACGGCTTCGTCTTCGTCAAGGCTCCTTTGCGTCTCGTTTTCCCGATGCTAGCCTCGGACGGAGAGGCGCACATCGACCCATTTTCTCAACCAGCTATAGCGACATTGTATCGCTCGGCCTCCTCGGCCGCGCGGCTGCGGCTGAGCGAGCTCATCAGGCTGTCGGCCACGCGCTGGATATGGCCGCGCAGCATGTCGACGGCGCGCGCCGTGTCGCGCAGCCGCGCCAGCGCCACCAGGGCGCGATGATCGCCCAGCTCCAGCTCGACGTTGCGCGCCACCGCGATCTGCAGGTTGACGTAGCGGTTGGCGTTGTCGTGCACGCTGCGCAGAAGCTTCAGCGCCAGCGTGTGGCCGCTCGGCCGGTACAGCGTCTCGTGGAAGCGCCAGTTGAGGTCGCCCCAGTTCTCGACATTGCCGGCCACCAGCGTCTCGTCGGTGATGGCGTCGGCCTCACGCAGGTCGTCCTCGGTCAGCTGCGGGATCGCCATGGCGAAGAGCCAGGTCTCGAAATGGATGCGGATGTCGAACAATTCGCGGATCTCGGCCAGCGAAAGCGCGCGCACCACCGTGCCCTTGTGCAGCTCCGAGCGCACGAAGCCCTCGGCCTCGAGCTGGCGGATCGCCTCGCGCACCGGGATGCGGGAGACGCCCAGTTCGGCGGCCAGCGTCTCCTGCCTCAGCGGCGCGCCTTCGGGAAGCCCGCCCGCGATGATCCGGCGGCGCAATTCGTCGACGATCTGGTCCGTCAGCGATTGCCGGCCTATCTTTTTCGACATGGCGTTCTCCCTTTGCAAATTGGATACGATATGCAAATATCCAAGTCAACATGTGAATAATATACCGGATATCGCAAAATATCAGAAAAATAATTCCATAAATTTGGTTGACGATGGTCTTTTTTGCAATACGATTGGATATCGTATCCAATTATCGACGGGCTCCAGCCCGCGTCAGGGGAAGGTGTGATGACCAGCAGTCAAACGCGCGCCGTCGCGGGCGAAGGGCCCTGCGGCGAAGTCTTGATCGTGCAGCCGGGCGAGGCTGAGAGCCACTGGCAGCCGGTGCCGGCCAACGGCTCCATCGACGTCATTTTCGCGCCGCACCGCGTGCCGATGGAGCATCCGATCGGCTTCGGCACACAGACCGTGCCGCCCGGCGGCTATGTGCGCGAGCACGCCCACGACCAGAACGAGGAGGTGATCTTCGTCGTCTCCGGCAGGGGCCGCGCGGTGATCGACGGCGAGAGCCATCCGATGAACCCGGGCTCCGCCTTCTTCATCGGCAAGAACCGCCGCCACATGTTCATCAATGAGGGCGAGGGCGACATCGTCTGGACCTGGCTGATCGTGCCCAACGGGCTCGAGGATTTCTTCCGCCTCATCGGCCGCGCGCGCCGCGAGGGCGAGCCGGCCCCGGCGCCGTTCCCGCGCCCCGAAAACGTGCTGCAGATCGAGCGGGACACGGTCTTCGCCGCGCCGCCGTCCGATCCCTACACCGTCTGATCCCCCATACTGACCCCCATTTCATCGAGGATAGAATGCGTCTCAAGGACAAGGTCGCGATCATCACCGGCGCGGGCGCCGGCATCGGCAAGGCTGCGGCGGAAAGTTTCGTGCGCGAGGGCGCCAAAGTGGTGGTGGCCGACCGCGACGGCGCGCGCGCCGAAAGCGTGGCCGCGGCCCTCGGCGACGCCGCCATGGCGTTCCAGGTCGACGTCGGCCGCTCCGACCAGGTCAAGGCCATGGTCGACGCCGCCGTGGCGCGCTTCGGCCGGCTCGACATCCTCGCCAACAACGCCGGCTACGGCATTCCGGGCACGGTGGTCGGCACCGCCGAGGAGGACTGGGACGCGCTGATGGCGGTCAACCTCAAGGGCGTCTTCCTGTGCTGCAAATACGCCATTCCCGTCATGGCGGCGCAGGGCGGCGGCGTCATCGTCAACACCGCCTCCAACGTCGCCACGGTCGGCATCTTCGACCGCGCCGCCTATGTGGCGTCCAAGGGCGGCGTCGCCGCGCTGACCAAGGCCATGGCGCTCGACCACGCCAAGGAGAACATCCGCGTCAACTGTGTCGCGCCGGGCGTCACCTGGTCGAGCTATTTCGAGAAGATGGTGGCCTCGACCAGCGATCCCGAGGGCTTCAAGAACGCGCTCAAGGCGCGCGCGCCCATCAACCGCTGGGCCGAGCCGCAGGAGATCGCCAACTGCATCCTGTGGCTGGCCTCGGACGAGGCCTCCTTCGCCACCGGCGCCATGTTCACCGTCGACGGCGGCATGTCGGCCTGGTGAGGCGGATGGCGCGTTCTTAGGGGGGAGGCGCGGCATGGGCAAGGTTCTGATCGTCGGCGCCGGCGTCGTCGGCCTCTGCGCGGCGCGCGCGCTTCTGGCCGACGGCCACGAGGTCATGGTCGTCGACCGCGACCCGCCCGGCGACAAGGCCTCCTTCGGCAACGCCGGCGGGCTCGGCGTCACCGAGATCGCGCCGGCCAGCGTTCCGGGACTGGTCTGGAAGCTGCCGGGCTGGCTCCTCGATCCGCTCGGGCCGCTCGCCCTGCGCCCGGCGCATTTCCCGAAACTGGTCCCATGGCTGATGCGCTTCATGCGCAGCGGCTCGCGGCCGGAGATGCTGCGCATCACCCGCGCGCTCGCGGCGCTGACCGCGCCGGTCTATGACGATTTCCTGCCGCTTCTCGATGAGTTGGGCCTGCGCGGCGACCTGCACCGCGTCGGCGCGCTCTGGGTCTACGAGACCGAGGCCGCCTTCGAGGCCGACGCCGCCGACCGCGACCTGCGCCGCAGCCACGGGATAATTTTCGACGAGATGGACGGCGACGAGGCCCGCCGCCACGAGCCGGCGCTGGGCAAGGCGGTGGTCCGCGCCGCCATGACGCCGCAATGGTCGCATTTCGACGACCCCAAGCGCGTCGTCGACCGCCTGCGCGCGCGGGTGGAGGACATGGGCGCGACGCTGGTCACGGGTGAAGCCGTCGCCATCGAGGGCAAGACGCTGCGCCTCGCCGGCGGCGAAAAGCTCGATTTCGAGCGGCTGGTCATCGCCGCCGGGGCCTGGTCGGCGCGGCTGGCGCGGACCGTCGGCGACCGCGTGCTTCTGGAGAGCGAGCGCGGCTACAACGTCACCATTGCCGATTCCGGCGTGCGGCTTGGCCGCGAGATCATCTTCGCCGAGCGCAAATTCGTCGCCACGCCCATGGATATGGGCCTGCGCATCGGCGGCGCGGCCGAGTTCGCCGGCCTCGACGCGCCGGCCAATTACGCCCGCGCCGACGCGCTGGCCCGGCTGGCGCGGCGCTACCTGCCGGAGCTGCGCACCGAGGGCGGGACGCGCTGGATGGGCCACCGCCCGACCACGCCCGACAGCCTGCCGGTGATCGGCGCGTCGCCGCGCCGCGCCGACGTGATCCACGCCTATGGCCACAGCCATGGCGGGCTGACGCTCGCCCCCACCACCGGCCGGCTGGTGGCCGACCTCGTCGCCGGGCGCGCGCCGCCCGTCGACCTCGCGCCTTTTTCCGTCAGCCGATTCTCCTGAGCCCGGAGCCCCGCCATGATCCTCGAAGAACGCGACTACCACATCGTTCCGGGCCGCATGGCCGAGTTCATCGCCACCTATGAGCGGCTGGGTCTCGCGATCCAGAAGGAGATATTGGGCGGCTTCGTCGGCCATTTCGTCTGCGACATCGGCGAGTTGAACCATGTCGTGTCGCTCTGGCGCTACGAGGACATCGCCGACCGCGAGCGCCGGCGCGCCCGCATGCTCGCCCATCCCGGCTGGCCCGTCTATCTGGCGGCGATCCGGGGCATGATCGAGCGGCAGAACATCCGCATCCTGAAGCCGACCGGCATTTCGCCGATGGCGTAACGAACCACAGAGGGAGACCATCATGAGCCAATGGAAAGGCGTATTTCCCGCCGTCACCACGAAACTGCGCCAGAACGGCGACCTCGACCTCGACGCCACCGCCGCCTCCATCGAGCGGCTGATCGGCGCCGGCGTGTCGGGCGTCATCGTGCTGCCCATGCTGGGCGAGAACGCCTCGCTGCGCGCCGAAGAGCGCGAGCGCGTCATCCTCGCCGCCAAGGAGGTGGTGGCCGGCCGCGTGCCGCTCTTGTCCGGCCTGGCGCAGATCTCCACCGAGGCCGCCGGCGAGGCCGCGCGCCATTACGAGAAGTTGGGGGCCGAGGGCCTGATGGCCTTCCCGTCGCTCGCCTACAAGACCGATCCGCGCGAGACGGTGGCCTGGTACAAGTCGCTCGCCGCCAGCAGCGGCCTGCCGATCATGATCTACAACAACCCCATCGCCTACGGCGTCGACGTGACGCCGGAAATCCTGAAGCAGCTGGAGGATACGCCCGAGATCGTCTGCATCAAGGAGGAATGCGGCGATATCCGCCGCGTGACCGACCTCTACAACGCCTGCGGCGACCGTTTCGCGGTCTTCTGCGGCGTCGACGACCTGATCGTCGAAAGCCTGGCGCTGGGCGTCACCGGCTGGGTGTCGGGCATGACCAACGCCTGGCCGGCCGAATGCGTGGAGCTGTTCGACCTCGCCGCCTCCGGCGATTTCGCCGGCGCGCGCAAGCTCTATCGCATCCTGACGCCGTCCTTCCACCTCGATACGCATGTCAAGCTGGTGCAATATATCAAGCTCGCCGAAAAGCTGGTCTATGGCGCGCCGGAATGGGTGCGCGCGCCGCGCCTGCCGCTGGTCGGCGACGAGCGGGCGCATGTCGAAAGCGTGGTGACGGCGACCATCGCGGCGCTCGCCGCGCGCTGAACCAAAGCATTTCCAGCGAAAGTGCGAAGCGGTTTCGCGCAGGATAATGCGTAAAACAAAGAGATGGAGCGGTTCCGACAGGAGCCGCTCCAAAGCATTTCCAGCGAAAGCGCGAAGCGGTTTCGCGCAGGATAATGCGTGAAGACAAAGAGATAGAGCGGTTCCAACAGGAGCCGCTCTAAAAGCATTTCCAGCGAAAGTGCGAAGCGGTTTCGCGTCGGATAATGCGTAAGAACAAATGGCTAGAGCGGTTCCGACGGGAACCGCTCTATTCGATGAGGCGTCCGGCCCAGACGCCGCTCTCCACCATCGCCGACACCGTGTTGGCGATGGTCTGGCCGGCGAAGCGCGCCAGCCGCGGCATGGGCCGGTCGGTCGGGAAAGCCAGCACCAGCCGGCG
Organism: Hyphomicrobiales bacterium; assembly: GCA_900465915.1. GTDB lineage: Bacteria > Pseudomonadota > Alphaproteobacteria > Rhizobiales > Rhizobiaceae > Brucella. The sequence continues at coordinate 328,093 of UBKJ01000017.1, read as the reverse complement.
CTGCGGCGCGGGCTCCACCAAAGGCGCCGCGCAAAGCTCGCCCGCCGCGAGGTCGCGGTGGATCGGCGCCAGCGGCAGCACGGTGGCGCCGTGGCCGCTGCGCACCAGCGTCTTCAGCGTCGAATAGCTGTCCGCCTCCACCTGCACATGTAATTCGATCCCGCATTCTGCCGCGCTCTGTTCGAGAATGGCGCGCAACCCGTGCCCGATGCTGGGCAAGAGCAGCGGCTGCTCCGCCAGCTCCGAAAAGCGCACCGGCCGGTCCGGCGCCAGCCCCGCGCCCGGCGGGCCGATCAGGAACAATGTCTCCTCCAGGAGCGGCTGGATGCGCAGCGCCCGCGCCGATTTTGGATCGTAAAGAATGGCCACGTCGATCTGGCCGCGATGCAGCCAGTCGGTCAGATAGCCGGAATAGGCGCTGACGATGCGCAGCGTCGCCGCCGGATGGCTGTCGCGGAACGCCGCCACCAGCGGCTCGGCCAGGATGTCCGACACGGTCGGCGGCATGCCGATGGCGACATGGCCGGTCAGCGGCGCATCCTCGTCCTTGACCGTGGCGCGCAGCTCCTCGATCTCGCGCATCACCTGCACGGCGTGGCGCAGCACGTCCTGTCCCTGGTCGGTGACGATCATGCCGCGCCCGTGCCGCTCGAACAGCCGCACCCCCAGTTCCTCCTCCAGGAGGCGGATCTGGCGGCTCAGCGCCGGCTGGGCGATGCGCAGCCGGTCGGACGCCTTGGACAGGCTGCCGAGCTCGGCCACATGGATGAGGGTGCGAAGCTGTGAGAATTCCATGAGCGATACAATATCGCTATAGCTGATTGAGAAAAAGGGTCGATGTGCGCTTTTCCCGACAAGGCTATAGAAAGAAAAACAGCATGCCGGGAGATATGCGATGACCGTCGCCGAAGCGACATTAGCGGCCGAAGCGCGCCGCGATCCGGGCCAGGACTGGCCGCTGCAGCTTTACGAGACGCTGAAGGCGGCGGGCGTCCGCCAGATGTCCTATGTGCCGGACGCCGGCCATTCGACCCTGATCCGCCTGTTCAACGACGACCCGGAGGTGACGGCCAACGTGCTGACCACCGAGGAGGAGGGGATCGCGCTCGCCACCGGCGCGTGGCTGGGCGGCGAGCGCGCCGTGGTGCTGATGCAGTCCTCCGGCGTCGGCAATTGCGTCAACATGCTGTCGCTGCCGGTGCAGACGCGCACGCCGCTCCTGATGCTGGTGACGATGCGCGGCGAATGGGCCGAGTTCAACCCGTGGCAGGTGCCGATGGGGCGGGCGGTGGAGGCTTCGCTGAAGGCGATCGGCGTCACCGTGCTGCGCGCCGAGACCGGCGCCGACGTGGTCGAGGTGACGGCGCAGGCCGCCGGCATGGCCTTCGACGCGGACCAGCAGATCGCGGTGCTGATCGGCCAGCGCCTGCTCGGCAAGAAGAAGTGGTGAGACGATGAGCCTGCAAGCGATGGACCGCCGCGCGGCGGTGGAGAAACTCCTGGCCGCCCGCGACGGCGCGCTGGTGGTGACGGGCCTCGGCTCGCCCAGCTACGACGTGCACGCGGCCGGCGACCGCGACGACAATTACTATCTCTGGGGCGCGATGGGCGGCGCGGCGCTGGTGGGCCTCGGCCTGGCGCAGGCGCAGCGCGGCAAGCGCGTCATGGTGATCACCGGCGACGGCGAGCAATTGATGGCCTTCGGCGCGCTCGCCACCATCGCGGTGGCGGCGCCCAAGAACCTCGACGTCATCGTGCTCGACAACCAGCATTTCGGCGAGACCGGCATGCAGCAGAGCCATACCGGGCGCGGCATCGCGCTCGACCGCGTGGCGGCCGCGACGGGCTTCGCCGAGACGGGCGAGCTGCGCACGCTCGAGGAGGTCGACGCGCTGGCCGAGGCCCTGCGCCGCCCCGCCGCCGGCCCGCGCCTTTACGTGCTCAAGATCAAGGCCGAGAACCTGCCGCGCTCGCTGCCGCCGCGCGACGCGGTTTTCGTCAAGAACCGCTTCCGCGCCCATCTGGGCTTCGCGCCATGCTGAAACCGGCCTGCGCGGCGGCGGCGAAAGCGATAGGCTGGGCCGGTTCGCGAATCTGTTCCCATACCGAGGCCGCATGTCCCTGAAACCCAGCCATATCGCAATCGTCGGCGGCGCCGTCATCGGCAGCGCCGTCGCCTGGTTCCTGCGCCGCGAGGGCTTTTCCGGCCGCGTCACGGTGATCGAGAAGGACCCGACCTACCAGCGCTCCTCGACGGCGCTGTCGGCGGCGTCGATCCGCACCCAGTTCGGCACGCCGGTCAACATCCATATGAGCCTCTACGGCGTCGAATTCTTCCGCGCCATCCGCGACACGTTCGGCCCCGCCGCCGATATCGGCTATGTCGAGAACGGCTACCTGATCCTCGGCGGGCCCGACACGGTGGAGGCGCGCCGCAGGGGCGCCGACATGCAGCGCGCCGAGGGCGCGGACGTGCTCACGCTGTCGCCCGGCGAGATCGCCGCGCGCTTTCCTTTCCTGGCGCTGGACGACGTCGGGATCGGCACCTTCGGCGCCAGCGGCGAGGGCTGGTTCGACGCCTGGTCGCTGCTGTCGCTGATCCGCGGCGCCGCGCGCGAGCGCGACGTGGCCTATCTCAACGCCGAGGCCGCGGGCTTCGACACGGCCGGCGGGCGCGTGACGGCGGTGCGGCTCGCCGACGGCTCCCGGCTCGATTGCGACGCCTGCGTGCTCGCCGCCGGCGCCGCGTCGGGGCGGCTGATGGCCGGGCTCGGCGTCGATCTTCCCGTCAGCCCGCGCAAGCGCACCGTGTTCAATTTCCGCGCCCCGGTCGCGCCGGAGGGCTTTCCGATGCTGTTCGATTCCTCGGGCATCTGGATCAGGCCGGAGGGCGACGGCTTCATCGGCGGCATCCAGCCGCCCGAGGACCGCGACCACGACGCCACCGGCGATTTCGAGCCGCATCACGATTTGATGGAGGAAGTCTACTGGCCGCTGCTCGCCGCCCGCATCCCCGCCATGGAGCAGTTGCGGCTGGAGCGGTCCTGGGCCGGCCATTACGAGGTCAACGCGCTCGACCACAACGGCGTCGTCGGCCCGCATGACGAAATCGACAACCTGATCTTCGCCACCGGCTTTTCCGGCCACGGCGTCATGCACGCCCCGGCGGTGGGGCGCGGCGTGGCCGAACTCGTCATGCACGGCGCCTATCGGTCGCTGGACCTGTCGCCGCTCGGCTGGGCGCGCATCCGCGACCGCCGGCCGATGCTCGAAACCGTCGTTTATTGAAGGAGGATATCATGAGACTGCAAGGCAGGGTCGCCATCGTCACCGGCGCCGCGCGCGGCATCGGCCGCGCCACGGCGGAGCGCCTTCTGGCGGAAGGCGCGAGCGTCGTCATCGCCGACAACGACGCCGCGCGGCTCGCTGACACCGCGGCCGCCATCGGCGCGCCCGACCGCGTGCTCGCCGTCGTGGCCGACGTGGCCTCCAAGGCCGACGTCGACGGGCTGGTGGCGAAGGCGGTGGAGAGGTTCGGCAAGCTCGACATCATGGTCAACAACGCCGGCATCTGCCCCATCATCCCCTTCCTCGACGTGACCGAGGAAACCTACGACCGCGTGCTCAGCGTCAACCTCAAGGGCGCCTTCCTCGGAACGCAGGCGGCGGGACGCCAGATGATCACGCAGGGGCGCGGCGGCGTCATCATCAACATGTCGTCGATCAATTCCGGCCTCGCCAATCCCAACGTCGCGCCCTACGCCATCTCCAAGGGCGGCATGAACCAGGTGACGGGCACCGCCGCCGTGGCCTTCGCGCCGCACGGAATCCGCGTCGCCGGCGTCGGCCCCGGCACCATCATGAGCGAGATGGTGGCGGGCGATTTCGTCAACAGCGCCGGCCACCAGGCGATCATTTCGCGCACGCCGATGGGCCGCTACGGCGAGCCGGAGGAGATCGCCGCCGTGGTGGCCTTCCTCGCCAGCGACGACGCCTCCTACATCACCGGCGAGACGATCTATCCCGACGGCGGCCGCCGGGTGCTCAACTACGTCATGCCGCCGAAGGAGTGAGCCATGACCGGACCCTTCGACAAGCTGCACCATGTCTGCATCGTCGTTCACGACATCGACAAGACCCAGGCCTATTACGAATCCATCGGCGTCGGCCCATGGATCGCCTATCCGCCGCTGAGCGAATATGAGGAGCTGGAGGTCCCGAGCCGCGACGGCTTCATGGCGATGCAGTACCGCATCTGCAACGTGCCCAACATCCAGTTGCAGCTCTGCCAGCCGAGCAGCGACCCGAGCCCGCAGCGCATCCATCTCGACGCCAAGGGCGAGGGCGTGTTCCATCTCGGCTTCGAGGTCCCCGACGCCGACGCCGCCGAGGCGGCGGCGAAGGCGAAGGGGATCGCGGTGAAGATGCGCGGCCGCCGGCCCAACCGCACCGGCTTCACCTATTACGACACGGCCGAGGCGGCGGGCGTCACCCTGCTGACCCGCGCCACCAACAAGCCGGGCATGTGAGGGCGAGGGGCATGAGGATCGACCTCAATTCCGACCTGGGCGAGGGTTTCGGCCGCTGGGAATTGGGCGACGATGCGGCGATGCTGTCGGTGGTGACCTCGGCCAACATCGCCTGCGGCGGCCATGCCGGCGATCCCGAGACCATGTTCCGCACCCTGCGGCTCGCCGCCGAGCGCGGCGTGACGGTCGGCGCGCATCCGGGCTACGCCGACCGCGAAGGCTTCGGCCGCCGCGTCATCCCCATGACGCCGGCCGAGATCGGCCGCCTGGTCGCGGCGCAGGTCGGCGCCCTGCAGGGCCTCGCCGCCTTGGCCGGCGCGCCGGTGCGCTACGTCAAGCCGCACGGCGCGCTCGGCAACCTCGCCGCCGACGACCGCGCGGTCGCCGACGCCATCGCCGCGGCGGTCAAGGCGCTGCCGGGCGAATTGTCGATCCTCGCCATCTCGGGAACCGAGCTGGAGCACGCCGCCCGCGCCGCCGGCCTGCGCGTCCATTCGGAAATCTTCGCCGACCGCGCCTATCTCGCCAATGGCAGGCTCGTCCCGCGCTCGCGCGAGGGCGCGGTGCTGCACGACGCCGAGGCGGCCGCCGACCGCCTGATCCGCTTCCTGGAAACCGGAAACATGCCGGTGATCGACGGCCCCCCGATCCCGCTCGCCGCCCAATCCGTCTGCGTCCACGGCGACGCCCCCGGCGCGCTCGCCATGGCCCGCCGCATCAGGGAGCGCCTGCAATCGGCCGGAATCACCATCGCGCCGTTCTGACGGCTCAGATCGGCTGCATCTTCCGCATGTCGCTCAAAAGGCGTTTCATGCGGTGGATGCGGGCCTGCTCCTCCGGCGGGCGGCGCATCGCCACGCTGGTTGAGAGAATGTCCACCACCACCAGCGCCGCGATGCGCGAGATGGTGGGCGTGTACATATTGGTGTTCTCCAGCGTCTCGACGATCAGCGACACGTCGCAATAATTGGTCAGCGGCGAATCCGAGCCGGTGAGGCAGATCACCGAGGCGCCGTTCTCGCGCGCGATGCGGGCGATCTCGATGATCGACCGCGTGGCGCCGGTGTTGGAGATGACGAAGGCCACGGCGCCCGGCTTCATCATCGCCGCCACCATGAGCTGCTGGTGCGAATCGAGCTCGGCCGCGCAAGGCACGCCGAACAGCGGAAATTTCTGCTGCGCGTCGCGCGCCACGATCCCCGACGCGCCGAAGCCGAAGAAGACGATCGAATCGCAGCTCGCCAGGATGTCGATGGCCTTGTGCATGGCCGCCTTGTCCAGCCGCGAGCGCGCCCAGTCGAGGCTGGTCATGGTGTAGTCGAAGATCTTCTCGGTGACGACTTCCGGCTCGTCCGTCTCCACCAGCACCGAATGCGTCGCCGGCGTGCCGAGCGCCAGGCTCTGCGCCAGCCGGATCTTGAGGTCCTGGAAGCCGGCGCAGCCGACGGCGGTGGAGAAGCGCAGCACGGTCGGCTGGCTGACTTCCGCCAGCGTCGCCGTCTCGCCCACGGTCGAGTTCATGATGCGGTGCGGGTCGTCGAGGACGACGTCGGCCACCTTGCGGTCGGACTTGCGCAATTGCGGCAGCATGGTGCGGATGACTTCGAGGATGTTTCGGCCGTTCAGGCCGCGCGCCTCGGCGCGCCCGTCAATGTCCATTCCGAAAATCCTTCTCGCCGCGCCGGGTCGTTCCGGCGCATTTTATCCGTCCGCATATTCCAGCGCAATCGCCGGCCGCGCCCGATGGACATGCAGGTCCAGCGTCGCGCGGGCGGCCGCGTCGATCTCCTCCGGGTCGGCCGTGTTGAAATCGAACATGCCGTAATGATGGGCGACCATGTCCCGGCATCCGAGCGCCCGCGCCAGCGCGATCGCCTCCGAAAGCGTGAAATTGCCCGGCACGCCGTTCTGCGAAAGCTCCGGCCGGCGGCCGTTGACGGGAAGCAGCGCCACGTCCGGGCGCAGGGGCGCTACTTCCTCGACGAGCGTCCCGAACGGGATTCCGTCGCCCGAATGCCAGATGCGCGGGCCGCCGCAATCGAAGACGTAGCCGAGGAAGCGGTGGGCGCCGTCGGCGTCGGTCTCCAGCGTCTCGTGGGCGGCGCGCGTCGCGGTGACGCGGATCGGCCCGAGTTGAAGGCTTTCGCCGGCGTCGACCGGAAGCAGCCGCTCCGCCGAAAGACCCGAGCGGAGCGCCGCCTGCTCCTTCACGGCGCGTGGCGCCAGCAGAGGCGCCTGCGGGTTGCGCGCGAGCAGGGCGGGCAGGGTCCCGGGGTCCATATGATCGGTATGGGCATGGGTGCAGGCGACGAGGTCGACGAAGAACACGCCGTCCGGCGCGACCGGGGCGGGCGCCATGCGGATATGCGGGCGCGGCGTCCCCTTGTATTTCTCGGCCAGGCTGTTCGACAGATAGGGGTCGATGACGATGCGCGTCCCGGCCGCCTCCAGCACGAAGCCCGCCTGTCCGAGCCAGAGAAGGCGCGTGCCGGGCGCAGGCGGCTGGCGCAGATATTGCGACAGCGGAAGCGCTTGCGCGATTTCTTTCAAGCGTCCCGGCAAGTATCCCGGCATGGTCCGTCCCTCACTCCTTCAGCGCGGCGATCAGGTTGTCGGCGGCGATGCGGGTGGCGCGGTCGACGCTCTCGGCCGTGAAGCCGCCGATATGGCTGGTGGCGATGACGCCCGGATGCGCGGCGAGGTCGAGGGAGGACGGCGGCTCCTGCTCGAAGACGTCGGTGGCGTAGTTCGACAGGCGGCCGTCGTCGAGCGCCTCCACGATGGCCTGGTCGTCCACCAGCCGCGCGCGGGCGGTGTTGACGAGGATCAGGCCCGGCCTGACCGTCGCCAGCCGCTCGCGCGAGATGAGCGTCGATCCGTCGCGCGGCGCGGGGCAGTGCAGCGTCACGATGTCGGCTGTGGCGAGAATCTCGTCCACCTCCGCGAAGGCGAAGGCCTCGGCCGGCAGGCCGAGATCGGGCTTCAGCGGGTCGAAGCCCAGCACTTTGGCGCCCAGCGCGACGAGCATGCGGGCCACCTCGCGCCCGATGGCGCCGCAGCCGACCACGCCGACGGTGCGCCCGCGGATCTCGATGCCGCGCCGGCGCGGCCATCCGCCGGCCTTGATGCCGGTGTCCGCCTGCGGGATCGAGCGCAGCGCGCTGAAGATCAGGCCGATGGCCAGCTCGGCCACCCCGGCCGAATTGGCGCCCTCGGCGACGAGCACCTTGATGCCGCGCGCGCGGATCGCGTCCAGCGGCAGGTTGTCGACGCCGACGCCGTTGCGGCTGATCGCCTTCAGGCTGCGCGCCGCCGCGATGACGCGCGGCGAGACCGGCTCCACCCCGGCGAGCCAGCCCGAGACGTCGCCGACGAGCCGGATCAGCTCCTCCTCGTCGGGCGTCTTGCCCGGCGTCGAATAGACGATGTCGAAGCCGGCCTCGCGCAGGCCTTCGATATGCGGATGCGGCTCGGCGGTCAGCGAGCGCGGCGTGACGAGAATGCGCTGGCCCATGCTCACCGTCCCGCCGCTTCCAGCGCGATCTCGGAGATGCGGTCGAAGGCGGGGCCGCCGGTCGGGATGTCGATGTGGAACACCTCGGCGATGACCTGCGTCCAGCCGTGCAGGAAATAGGTCCAGCCGTCGACGACCTGCAGCGACCTTTCCTTCTCCTGCGCGCGCGCCTGGTCGAGGAAGACGAGGTCGCCGCGATAGTTGAGGTCCCAGGCCACGGCCTTTTCGGGGAAGACCGCCGCGCCGGAGAGCGGCGAGCCGGGGGCGTCCTTGCCGAGGCCGGTGGCGTTGATGACCAGCGAGCCGGGCTTGAGGCCGGACAGCACGGCGTCGTTGTCCTCCGGGCGCGGGGCCAGCACGTAGTCGACCGGGACGTCGCTGGCGATCTCGGCGTGGATGCGCCGGATCTCGTCCAGGCGATGCTGGCTGCGGTTGGAGACGACGATGCGGCCCGGGACGTTTTTGCCGCGCGCGCGCCGCATCAGGTGCCAGGTGATGGCGATGGTGGAGCCGCCCGCGCCCATCGAGAACAGGTCCGCGCCGGTGCGCTCGAAATAATCCGCGCCGAGGAAGCCGTCGATGGCGAGGCCGGACGAGATCGGGTCCTTGGCGTGGCAGACCAGCTCGCCGTCGCGCTTGGAGATGCAGCTCGTCTCGTCCATCAGCAGCGCGTGCGGGTCGACCACGTCGAAGAGGTCGCGGCAGGCGTGGAACAGGTCGATCTTGTGCGTGGTGACGAGCGCGCCGCAGGACAGCGGATCGTCGCGGATGAACTCCACCGCCTCGCGATAGGCGGCGGGGTCGTCGTGCAGCTTGAAGTCGATGCCCTTGATGACCGCGTCCTTGAGGCCGAGATAGTCGGCCCAGGCGGGGAAGACCTTCATGATCGAGCTTTTGCCCGTGGTGACGCCGATGAAATAGAGCGTCGGCCGGGCGGCTGGCTGATATTTGCTCATGCGCGTTTCTCCAGGGCTTGGCGGGCGGTCCTGACCGCGCTGGCGGCGTTCCTGGCGATCTCGGCGAAGCGGCCCTCGCGGATGTCCTCGGTCTTGGCGATCCAGGTGCCGCCGACGGCGACGACCTGCCTGATCGCCAGCCAGTCGCCGATGGTGGCCTCCGTCACGCCGCCGGTGGGGATGAAGCGCAGGCCCAGATGCGCGAAGGGCGCGGCGATCCCGGCCAGCGCCTTCGGCCCGCCCGCGACGCCGGCGGGGAAGAACTTCGCCAGCCGCACGCCCTGCGCGGCGGCGAGCGTCAGGTCGGTCGGCGTCATGACGCCGGGGCAGAAGGGCAGGCCGGCCGCGCCGGCGGCCTCGACGATGCGCGGGTCGTAGCCGGGCGCGAGGCCGAAGCGCGCGCCGCTGCCGATGGCGCGGCCGAGGTTGTCGGCGTCGAGTATCGTTCCCGCGCCGATGCACAGCTCCGGCCGCGCGTCGCGGATGGCGGCCAGCACGTCGGCCGCGGCGGCGGTGCGGAAGGTGATCTCGGCGACCGGCAGGCCGCCTTCCAGCAGCGCGTCGGCCAGCGGGACGGCGTGCTCGGCGCGCTCGATCGCGATGACCGGCACCACGCCGAGGCTGGCGATCAGTTCGATTGGGTTGCTCATTACGGGCTCCTCGATGGAAATGGCGGGGGACGGCGGCCTATGCGCAGGGGCGCGTCAGCGCCTCGACGGTGGCGGCGTCGCGCGGCTTGTAGTCGGGGTTCTCGACCAGCTCCCAGCCGCCGCCGGCCTTGGCGACCACGCGGTGGCGCATGCCGTTCGACCGCTCGATGACGCCGTAGTCCTGGCCGCTGTCGGAGGGATAGGCGAAGACCATGACGAGGTCGGTCTCGCCGACATTGATCGAGCGGTGGATCCAGAACGGCGGCACGTAGCAGATGGTCTGCGCCGAAATCTCCACGATGCGCGTCTCGCCGGCGGGCGATTCGAGCTGCATCAGGCCGTGGCCGCCCTGGCCGTAATAGATTTCCGGCCGGTCCGCCTTGGCGTGGATATGGCCGCGGGTGAGGAAGAACTCGTCGCCGACGCGGCCCGGGCTCATGCGGGTGACGCCGTAGATGAGGTCGCCGCTCCGGTCGCCCGGCTTGAAGTCCTCGACGTCGTAGACGACCGTGTCGCCGAGCTCGCCGAGGAGCGCCTCGAAGGCCTTTTCGTCGCGATAGAGCCCGGCGAGGTCGGCCAGGCGCTTTTCGTAGCGCCCCGTATTGCCGCTCATTCCGCCCTTTTGCGGATTGACGACGCTCGATACTGGTTCACGCAGCATGTGATCCTCCATTTTGGTAGTGAAATTACATAAATTATAGGAAGTCGACAATCAATGGGGTTGAAACAGATATTTTTCTGCTAAAATCAGCCTATTCCTGTCGTTTAATTTGTTGACACGGTAATTTTGTGTAATTACGCTACCCAAATTCAGATTGGTCGGTCGGAGCCGATCGTTCACCAGGAGGAGATACCCGGATGCAAGCCTTGAAATCCGTCACCGTGAAGCTGTCGCTCGCCGTGGCCTCGTCGTTCCTCGCCCTCGCGGCCGCCCATGCGGCCGACTGCAAGATCGGCATTTCCATGAAGACGCTCGACGCGCCCTATTTCGCCGCGCAGGAGGCGTCGGCCAAGAAGCGCGCCGAGGCGATCGGCTGCGAGGTGCTGACCGCCGACGGCCAGAACGACCTCAACAAGCAGGTCGCCGACGTCGAGGACATGGTGGCGCAGGGCGTCAACGCCCTCATCATCAATCCGCGCGACAGCAAGGGCCTGGTGCCGGCCGTCAACGCCGCCAGCGCCGCCGGCGTCAAGGTTTTCGTCATCGACTCCACGCTCGACCCGTCCGCCAATTTCGTGACGCTGGTGCAGTCCTCCAATTCGCAGAACGGCCTGCTCGTCGGCCAGTGGCTCGCCGACCAGACCAAGGGCAAGGACCTCAAGATCGCGCTCCTGTCGGGCGACAAGGGCAACGAAGTCGGCCAGGAGCGCCGTCTCGGCGTGCTCGCCGGCCTCGTCGAGGGCCAGCTCCGCAACGAGGGCCGCGTGCATTTCGAGGTCGTCGGCCAGGGCTGGGGCATGTGGAACAACGAGGGCGGCCTCAAGGCGATGGAGGACATCCTCACCGCCAATCCGAACGTCAACGTCGTGCTCGGCGAGAACGACTCCATGGTGCTCGGCGCGCGCAAGGCGCTGGAGCAGGCCAACCATCTGGACGGCGTGCTGCTGCTCGCGGCCGCCGACGGCCAGAAGGAGGCCATGGCCATGATCAAGGACGGCAAATACGGCGCGACGGGCCTCAACGACCCGGCGCTGGTCGCCTCCACGGCGGTCGACCTCGCCAAGAAGGCGATCGACGGCTCGCTGCCCTCCGACACGCCGAAGATCACCTATACGACGCCGGTCGCCATCACCAAGGACAACGTCGACAAGTACTACAAGCCGGACGCCGTCTTCTAAGGCCGGCTGATCCACGCGGCCGACCCTGGGAGAGGGGCCGGCCGCTTTTCGGGAGCGTCCGGGGAGGGCGGCCCGGTTTTCTCAGGAAAGTTTCTTGAGAGAAGCCGGACGGCCCGTCCCGCGCGGGCGGAAAAATCGGGCGGAGCGTCCCGGATCCTCGCGATCTGGAAGTATGGTATGGAACATCTTGTAGAGCTGACGGGCATAGCCAAGTCGTTCGGCGGCGTCCACGCGCTGCGCGGCGTCGATTTCGCGCTGCGCCCCGGCGAGGTCCACGCCCTTCTGGGCGAGAACGGCGCCGGCAAATCCACCTTGATGCGCGTTTTGGGCGGCGAGTTCGCGCCCACCGCCGGCGTGGTCCGGGTCGGGGGCGCCGAGCGGCATTTCCGCGGCCCCATGGACGCCATGGCCGAGGGCGTGGCGGTCATCCACCAGGAGATGGCGCTGGCGACCGACCTGACGGTGGCCGAGAACATCTTCCTCTGGACGCTGCCCTCCGTCATCGCCTGGCCCGAGCTCAACAAGCGCGCCAGCGCGCTGATCGAGAGCCTCGGCTTCTCCATCTCCCCCAACGCCGTCGTCGGCGACCTGCCGATCGCCCACCAGCAGGTGGTCGAGATCGCCAAGGCCCTGTCGCGCAACGCGCGGGTGATGGTGTTCGACGAGCCGACGGCGGTGCTGTCGGCGCGCGACGCCAACCGCCTTTTGCAGATCATCGCCACGCTGCGCGGGCGCGGCGTCGGCGTCGTCTATATCTCGCACCGGCTGGACGAGGTGTTCAGCATCGCCGACCGCATCACCGTCATGAAGGACGGCGCCTCGGTGGCCACCGTCGACCGCGCCGACGTCACCGTCGACGAGGTCATCCGCCTGATGGTCGGCCGCTCGCTGAAGGCGCTGTTCGGCGACGACGTCGAGCGGAAGATCGGCGACGAGATCCTGCGTATCGAAAACCTCTCCGACGGGACCCGCATCCGCGACGTGTCGCTGTCGGTGCGCGCGGGCGAGATCGTCGGCCTCGGCGGCCTGGTCGGCGCCGGCCGCACCGAACTGATGCGGCTGGTCTTCGGCGCCGAGCGCGCCCGCTCGGGCCGCATCTTCATCCACGGGCGGGAAAGGACGATCCGCACCCCCCGCGACGGCGTCAAGGCGGGCGTCGGGCTGGTGCCCGAAAGCCGCAAGGACCAGGGGCTGATCCTCGATTTCCCGATCCGCGTCAATTCCACCATGGCCAAGCTGTCGCCGCTGGTCAACGCGCTGGGCTTCGTCAAGGGCGCGGCCGAGCGCGCCGCCGTCGACCGGCTCGCCAAGCGCCTGCGGCTCAAGGCCGGCGGCATCGACGACCCGGCCTCCAGCCTCTCGGGCGGCAACCAGCAGAAGGTGGTGCTGGCCAAATGGTTCCACGCCGACGGCGACGTGCTCATCTTCGACGAGCCGACGCGCGGCGTCGACGTCGGGGCCAAGACGGAAATCTATTCGCTCATCAAGTCGCTGGCGGCGGAAGGCCGCGCGATCGTGGTGATCTCCTCCGAGCATCTGGAGCTGTTCGGCCTCTGCGACCGCATCCTCGTGATGCGTGAGGGCGCGGTGACGGGCGCGTTGCGTCCGGAGGACTATTCCGAGGAAAATCTGCTCAGGCTCGCCATGGTCAATCCGACCGCGGCCGGCCCGTCCGCAGCAGTCAAGTGATTGGGTGAAGCCGTGACCGAACTTGCCGAAACGCCGAAGAAATCCTTCAACCTCGGAGCGCTGCTGCAGCGCTACGGCACCATCGCGATCCTCGTCGCCGTGGTGATCGTGGCGACCTCGCTGTCGAACGTGTTCCTGAGCGAGCGCAACCTGATCAACGTGCTGCGCCAGGTGGCGGGGCCGAGCCTGATGGCGGTGGGCATGCTGTTCGTCATCCTGACGCGCGGCATCGACCTGTCGGTCGGCTCCGTCGCGGCGCTGGGCAGCGTGCTGTCGGCGATCCTGGTCCAGCATTACGGGACCGGCCTGGCGCTCGGCGGCGTACTTCTGGCGGGCGCGGGCTGCGGCCTCGTCTCCGGCGTGCTGGTCGCCTATATGAAGCTGCCGCCCTTCGTGACCACGCTCGCGGTCATGACGGTGGCGCGCGGCCTCGCCTTCATCTTCTCCGCCGGCCAGCCCATCACCATGGGCGACGCCGGCGCGGCGATCACCGCCTTCGGCGCCGGCTCGGTGGCGACCGTCCCCTATGCCGTGATCCTGATGGCGGTTGTGTTCGTCGTCGCCGGCGCGGTGCTGACCTTCACCCGGTTCGGCCGCCTCGTGAAGGCGATCGGCTCCAACGCCGAGGCCGTGCGGCTTTCCGGCATCTCGGTCGCCCATTACACGCTGGCCGTCTACGTGATCTCGGGCGTGCTGGCGGCGGCCGCCGGCGTCATCTCCACCAGCCGCACCGGCATCGGCTCGGCCAATATCAGCGTCGGCGCCGAGCTGGACGCCATCGCCGCCGTCGTCATCGGCGGGGCCAGCCTGATGGGCGGGCGCGGCGGGGCTTTCAACACCTTCATCGGCGTCATCATCCTCGGCGTCATCGCCAATATGATGAACCTCGCCCGCGTCCCCGGCTATCACCAGCAGGTGTTCATGGGATGCATCATCATCGGCGCCATGCTGCTGCAATATGCGTCGAACTGGCTGCGCAAGTAACGCGCTCATCGATCGGGCGGGGACGCCATGACCAACGAACTTTCCCTAGCCATCGACGTCGGGACGGGCAGCGTGCGCGCCGCCCTGATGGACGCCCGCGGCGCCGTCGTGGCGCTGGCCGCCCGCGAGCACGAGCAGATCGTGCCGCAATTCGGCTGGTCGGAGCAGCGCCCCGCCGACTGGTGGCGCGGCGTGGCCGCGTCGATCCGCGAGGTCCTCGACAGGAACCCCGGCGCGCGCGAGCGCATCGTGGCGGTGGCCGCCTGCGGCCAGATGCACGGCGCCGTGCTGGTCGACGACGACGGCGAGCTGGCGCGCGACACCGCCCCGCTCTGGAACGACAAGCGCACGGTCGACTACGTGACCGCCTTCGAGGCCCGGCACCGCCCCGCCGACTACATGGCGCACAGCGCCAATCCGGCCACGCCCGCCTGGCCCGGCTTCAAGCTGCAATGGCTGCGCGACCACGACCCGGCCGCCTACGCCCACGCGGCGGCCATGCTCATGCCCAAGGACTACGTCAATCTCCGGCTCACCGGCGAGATCGCCATGGACCGCAACGACGGCGGCGCCAGCTTCCTGATGGACCCGCGCACCGGCGACTGGTCGCGGCACATGGTGGAGCTGCTCGGCGTCGAGCCGCGCCTGCTCGCGCCGCTGCGCAACCCGACCGAGATCCTGGGCGCGGTGACCGCCGCCGCCGCGCGCGAGACCGGCCTGCGCGAGGGCACGCCGGTGCTGGTCGGCGGGGCGGACTATCCGGTCGCGCTGCTCGGCTCCGGCGTCTGCCGGCCGGGCGTCGGCTCCGAGGTGATGGGCACCTCGGCCATCATCACCGCGATCGCCGAAAAGCCGCTTCTCGACCCGGCCGTCTGCAATGTCGGCACGGTGGAGGGCAACTGGGGCGCCTTCATGCTGCTGGAATCGGGCGGCGACGCCATGCGCTGGGCGCGGCGCGCCTTCCACGAGGGCCACGTCTCCTATCAGGACATCGTCGCCAAGGCGGCTGAGGCGCCGGCGGGGTCGGACCGGCTGTTCTTCATGCCCTATCTGGCGGGCGAGCGGCTCGGCGACCATCGCAACGCGCGGGCGCAATATTTCGGCATCGGCGCGGCTCATGGCCTCGCCCATATGCACCGCGCCGTGCTGGAAGGCGTCGCCTTCGCGGTCAAGCGGCATATCGACATCCTCGACCGCATTTCCGGCGCGCCGCTCCGGCGCGTGATCGCCTCCGGCGGCGGCGCCAAGACGGAATTGTGGCTGAAGATCAAGGCCAGCGTCTACGGCATCCCCATCCTCGTGCCGCAGGAGGCCGAATGCGGCCTCGTCGGCTGCGCCGTCATGACCGCCGCCGCCACGGGGCGTTACGGCGGGGTGGAGGCGGCGGCCGAGGCGCTGGTGCGCTATTCGGCCGAGATCGCGCCCGATCCGCGCTGGAGCGAGGTCTACGCCCCCATGCAGCAATTCTTCGAGAAGCTCTATTTCCACAGCCAGGCGCTCTACGACGATCTGGACAGGTTGCCCCGATGACGAAATCCGCCGTTCTCTTCGACATGGACGGAACGCTGGTCGACAGCGAGCCGCTGCATCACGCCACCTTCATCGAGGCCGTGCTGGCGCTCGGCGGCGAAATCCCCGACGGTTTCGCGGCGCGCCTGACCGGCAAGACCATCGCCGACTGCCATGAGGCCCTGCGCCGCGAGACCGGCTTCGCGGCCGATCTCGACGCGCTGGTCGCGGCCAAATACGCCGCCTATATCCGCGGCGCGGCGGCGCTGAAGCTGCGGCCGGGCGCGGCGGCGGTGCTCGATTTCCTCGACCGCGCCGGCGTCGCCTACGCCATCGTCTCCAATTCCGACCGCATGCTGGCGGACGCCAATCTGCGCGCCGTCGGCCTGCAGCGGCCGGGGCTGGTCAGCGTGACGCGCAACGACGTGCGCGAGGGCAAGCCCGCCGCCGAGCCCTATCTGCGCGGCGGCTGGCTGCTGGGCGCGGCGCCCGAGGACTGCCTCGTCGTCGAGGACAGCGCCCCCGGCGCGCTGGCGGGCCTGGCGGCCGGAATGACGGTGGTCGCCTGGCCGGAGCCGCACCGGGCCGACGCGCCTTTCCCCGCCGGCGTGGAAATGGCCGCGCCCGACGATCTTCTTTCCGCCTTGCAGCCGTTTTTCGACGCGGCCGCCCAACAGCACGCCAGACAAGGATAGGCTTCCATGTTTCTTGAAAAATTCAGAATCGACGGCAAGATCGCGGTGGTCACGGGCGCCGCGCGCGGCATCGGCCTGTCGGCGGCGGAGGCGCTGGCCGAGGCGGGCGCGAAGGTCGTGCTGACCGACATGAACCCCGAACTTCTGGACAAGGCCGTCGCCGAGCTGGCCGGCAAGGGCTACGCCGTCGAGGCCGAGACGCTCGACGTGACCGACGTCGCCGGCGTCCAGCGCGTCCATGACGCCATCGTCGCGCGCCACGGCCGCGTCGACATCCTGGTCAACAACGCCGGCATCGCGATCAGCAACCATCCGGCCGAGACCATGGCCGACGACGTGTGGAGCAAGGTCGTCGACGTCAATCTCAACGGCGTGTTCTGGTGCTGCCGCGCCTTCGGCAAGTCGATGCTGGAGAACGGCGGCGGCTCCATCGTCAATGTCGGCTCCATGTCGGGCTTCATCGTCAACCGCCCGCAGGAGCAGGCCAATTACAACGCCTCCAAGGCGGCCGTGCATCACCTGACACGGTCGCTCGCCGCCGAATGGGGCGCGCGGGGCGTGCGCGTCAACTCGGTGGCGCCGACCTATATCGACACCGAAATGAACAAATATGTCTATGACGACCCGGAAATGTATCGCCACTGGGTCGGCGGCACGCCGATGAACCGCCTTGGGCGCACCGACGAGGTGGCGTCCGTCATCCTGTTCCTTGCCAGCGACGCGTCGAGCCTGATGACCGGCTCCATCGTGCTCGCCGACGGGGGCTATGTATGCTGGTGAGCCCGACCCCGCGCGGCGCGCGCTTTCCCGGCCGCTACATCCAGGGCGCCGGCGTTCTGCCGCGGCTCGGCGCGGAGGCGGCGGGCTTCGGCGGCAAGGCGGTCGCGCTGCTCGACAACGGCGTCTTCGACCTTCTGAGGCCGCAAGTCGAGGCGGCCTTCGCCGGCGGCCCCGAATTCCGCATCGTCCGCCACGGCGGCGAATGCTCGGAAAGCCAGATCGCCGCGCTCGTCGCGCAGGCGCGGGCCATGGACGCCCGGGTCGTGGTCGGCGTGGGCGGCGGCAAGGCGCTCGACACCGCCAAGGCGGCGGCGCGCGACCTCGGCGCGCCGGCGATCGTGGTTCCGACCATCGCCGCGTCGGACGCGCCGTGCAGCGCCCTGGCCGTGGTCTATAACGACGACGGATCGGTCGCCTACGACACGTTTTTGCCGAGCAATCCCGACCTGGTGCTGGTCGACACGGCGCTGATCGCCCAGGCGCCGGCGCGCTTTCTCGCCGCCGGCATCGGGGACGCGCTGGCGACCTTCTACGAGGCGGAGTCCTGCCGCAAATCCGGGGCGTTCAACTGCATGGGGATGCAGGGCGTCAGCCTCGCCTATGAGGTGGCGCGTTTCTGCCGCGACACGATCTTCGCATTCGGCGCCGCCGCCCTGGCCGAATGCGACGCCCGCGAGGCGGGCCCGGCGATGGAGCGGGTGGTCGAGGCCAATATCCTGCTCTCCGGCGTCGGCTTCGAATCCGGCGGCGTCGCGGCCGCCCACGCCATCCATCACGGCCTGTGCGAGCTGGACGACGTGCACCATCACCTGCACGGCGAGAAGGTGGCCATCGGCGTGCTGGCCGGCCTCAAGCTGCACGGCGCGGAAGAGGAGTTCCGCAAGGTCCGCGACTTCTGCCGCTCCGTCCGCCTGCCGGTGCGGCTGGCCGATATCGGCGTCGCCGACGCGACGGAAGAAAAGCTGGAGATCGTGGCCCGCCGCGCCTGCCGCGCCGGCGAAATCATCCATAACGAGCCGATCGCGGTGACGCCTGACATGGTCGCGGCGGCGCTCAGGCAGCTCATCTGAGCAGACAGGGAGATTATCATGCAGGACGTTCTAACGAGTTTCGCCGACGATCTTTTCGTGGGCAAGCGCGTGCTGGTCTCGGGCGCCACGAGCGGCATCGGCCTCGACATCGCGCGCGGCTTCGCGACGCTGGGCGCCTCCGTGCTGGCCAGCGGCAGCTCGGCCGCCAAGATCGCCGCGGCGGAGAAGGACCCGGCCAACAAGGGCCTCGAATTCCACGCGCTGGACGTGCGCAGCAACGAGGCCGCCGTCGCCCTCATGGAGAAGCAGCCGCGCATCGACGTGCTGGTCAACGCGCAAGGCATCGCCCGCGACCAGACCGAATGGGAGAACGACGTCTTCAACGACGTCATGGACGTCAATCTCAACAGCGTCTTCCGCCTGACGATGGCGGCCTACCCGAAGCTCAAGGAGAGCAGGGGCGCGGTCGTCAACGTGGCGTCGATGCTGAGCTATCTCGCCGACGCCGGCGTCCCGTCCTATACGGCGAGCAAGACCGGCATTCTCGGGCTGACGCGCGTGCTGGCGCACAAGTTCGGCCCCGACGGCGTGCGCGTCAACGCCATCGGCCCCGGCTATCACCGGACGGACATGACGCGCGCTTTGTGGGAGAACCCGGAGACCGAGGCGCCCATCGCCCGGCGCTCGGCGCTGAAGCGCTGGGGCACGACCGGCGATCTGGTCGGCCCGACCCTTTTCCTCGCTTCGCCGGCCGCGGCCTTCGTCACCGGCGTCACGCTGCCCGTCGATGGCGGCTTCCACACCGGCGGTTGCTTCTAGGCTCCCGCATCGTATTGCGATGACGAAGACCTGTTTGATGCATTGAAACGCTCGAAGGCTTTTCTCGTCTGTCGGGCTATGAAGCGAATGCGGGAATATCGATCCCGTCCGGCATGGGGCGCATGGCGCCTCATGCCGCCGCGCAAGCCTTCAGCCGCCATCCGCATGTTATGAGAACGCGCCGCGAAATATCCGGCGCCATGGCGACGCTCAAGCGATCCATCTGGCCGATGCGGCTGCGTCTTGCTCAAATATCCGTCCAATCACGGTTTCCCGACCGCGACGGCTATTCGTCGGACGGCCTCGTAGAAACATTCCAAACTATATAATCGCGCCCGACATATATTATAATATGCGAATCTAGTTATAAACTAACTTGTATTTTACGAAATCGTAATGTATCGCCGAAGATTGAAACCCGGCTTTGAACCAATTCGCGGTCTTTCGCGTTAACGAGGCGTCGAAGTCGCGGATTTCAAAGGGGGTTGGGGCTTTTGAAAACGGAAGATAGGACCGTCGCCATCTTCATTCAATCTCTCCAGGGAGGCGGCGCGGAGCGATCTACCGTCAATCTGGCGAATGGTCTTGCGCGGGCGGGGGTGAAGATCGATCTTTTGCTGGGAAATACCGACGGCGTTTTCACCGGCGACGTCAGCGATAAAGTCAATATCGTCAAGATCGACAAGACGCCGCTCTGGCGCTCCCTCTTCAGCGTTTCTCCGATCACGCTCTTTTTCCTTTTCCTGCTCTTTCTCCTGCCCGGCTCGCCCAAGCCGCTGCGCGTGGTTCCGGCCCTGACCGCCTATCTGACGCGCAACCGGCCGGCGGCGCTCATGTCCGTCCTCGATTACGGCAACGTGGCCTCGATCGTCGCCGCCGAAAGCGCGCGAACCGGCGCGCGCGTCGTCATCGGCCAGCGCAATTACCTGAGCGAGGAATATAAGCGCCGCGCCGGCTGGCGGCGGATGCTGGTCAAGCCCACGCTCGGCCATTTCTACAAGAAGGCGCATGCGATCGTCGCCGTGTCCAAGGCGGCGGCGCAGGACCTGTCCGAAACCCTGTCCATCGACGACGAAAAGGTTTTTGCGGTCTACAACGCCGTGGCGAACGACGACCTGCGCCGGCGCGCGCAGGAGGAGCTCGCCCATGCCTGGTATGGCGAATCCCGCCCGCCCGTCATCCTTGCGGTCGGCAAGCTGAAGCCGCAAAAGGATTTCGTCACCTTGCTGAAGGCGTTTCGGAAGGTGAAGGACGTCCTCGACTGCCGGCTGGTCATCCTCGGAACGGGGCCGCAGGCGCGCGAATTGAAGACCCTGGCCGAGGACCTGAAGATCGAGCCCTTCGTCTCTTTCGAAGGTTTTTCCGACAATCCGTTCAAATATATGAGAAATTCCGATCTCTTCGTCCTGTCTTCGGCCTATGAGGGCCTGCCGGGCGTTCTCATCCAGGCGCTGGCCTGCGGCTGCCCGGTGGTCAGCACCGACTGCCCCAGCGGGCCGGACGAGATTCTGGAAGGCGGCGAGTTCGGCGATCTCGTTCCGGTTGGCGACGAAGACGCGCTGGCCGACGCCATCATAGCCAACCTCCGGCGGCCGCATGACAGGCGCCGGTTGGCGCAGCGCGGGGCCTTCTTCTCCGAGGAAG
The DNA here is from genome assembly GCA_900465915.1 of Hyphomicrobiales bacterium. GTDB lineage: Bacteria > Pseudomonadota > Alphaproteobacteria > Rhizobiales > Rhizobiaceae > Brucella. Next base: position 307,454 of record UBKJ01000017.1, on the reverse strand, counting down.
CCGCCTTGTCCGGCTATCTCGACGTGCTTTTTGAAAGAACCCATCGCCGGCCTATCCGCGCGGATCGGCCGAACTGGGCGAGCGCGGACTGACAGCTTGGAGCCGTTCCTTCAGCCCATGCCGGGCGAGGGGTTGTCCCGGAGAAGCTGCCGGTAATGCAGCGGCGACAGCGAGGCCATCTTCTTGAACGCCGTGCTGAACGCCGCCTCGGACTGGTAGCCGAGCGAAAAGGCGATCGAGGCGATGCTCTGGCGGTCGTCGCGCAGGCGGTCGGCGGCGATCAGCATCCGCCAATGCGCCAGATAATCCATCGGCGAGCGCCCGACCGTCGCCTTGAACTGCTGGGCGAAGACGGTGCGGGACATGCCCGCGATGCGCGCCAGATCTTCGAGATGCCAATGGCGCGACGGCTCGGCGTGGACGGCGTGCAGCGCCTCGCCGATCTGCTGGTCCGACAGGGCGCGCAGCCAGCCGGTGGTCCGGTTGGCCGGCGACGAGGCGAGGTGAAGCCGCAGGATATGCACCAGCATCAACTGCATCAGATGCCCCGACGCCAGCGCCGCGCCGGGATCGCCGCTCCGCAACTCATGCGCCAGTTGATCGAGCGACCAGCGCAGCACGCCCGCCTCGCTCGACCGGCGCGGGGCGCGGATGATCGGCGGCAGGTCGTCGAACAAAAGGGCGGCGCGGTTGCTGCCGAACTTGAACAGGCTGCTGCTGATCAGCACGTCGCCGCCGCCATTGTGGACGGCGAGCCCCGTGTCGAGCGCCGTCGCGATGATGGATTTCGGGTCCTGCGGCGGGATCGACGGGTCGGAGCAGAGCGTGACCCCGCATCGGTTCAGGAGATAGCTTTCGCCTTCCTCGAAGCGCATCGGCTCGCCGCCGTCGAGCACGCCCCAGCAGCCGCCTTTCAATATGGCGGTGAATTTTATCCCGTCCTCGGCCGGGAAGGCGAACGACCAGTCGCCGCCGAGATCCACCCCGCCATAGAGCTGAACCTCCGGCCGCAACAGGGCCAGGACGCTGGAAAGCGGGTCCATCACGCCCCCGCTATCGCCGCCGCGCGCGGGCGGGCCTTGGAAAACGCATGTTCTTTCATGATTCTCCACGTCGATTTTCCGCAGCATAGCATAAGGAAGCGGGGCGTCATCGACGCTACGACCCCAGCCGGGCTTCCTGGAAATCGATCTCCCGCATCAGCGTGCGTGACAGCTCCTCGGAAATCCTGTGCGCCCGGCCGAGGCGGCGGAACACGTCGCGCTCGGCCTTGAGGGCGGCCAGACGCAATTCGCGCTCGACGCGCTCGGATTTGCGCACGATCTCGGCGTCCTCGTCGAGCTGCGTGTGGCCCTGCGTCCGCTCGCGATAGAGGTCCATCAGCCGCGCGCCGATATCGGCGTAGATGTTGATGTCGTCCTTGACCTTGGCGCGCTCGTGCTGGACGCGCTCGATGGCCTTGATGGCGGCTTCGGCGGCCTCGGCGCGCGCCATGTCCTCCTCCTTGCGGTGCGAGGGCTCCGGCGGGAATTTCAGCCCGTGCAGGAAATAGGGCAGGCCGACGCTGGCCGCCACCAGCGAGACGATGATGACGCCGGCGGCCATGAAGATGGCGAGGTCGCGCGCCGGGAAGGCGGCGCCGTCGTCCAGCGTCAGCGGCAATGTCAGCACGCCGGCGAGCGTCACCGCGCCGCGCGCGCCGGCCAGCGACATGGCGGCCAGCAGGCGCCAGCTCGGCCGCTGGAGCTTCACGCCCTTGCGGGAATTGCGGAACAGCACGAAATTGGTCGACACCCACACCCAGATGAAGCGCAGCGCCGCCAGCGCCACGTTGATCGCCAGCACATAGGCGATCAGCCACAGCGGATCGTAATGACCGGTGCTGCGCACCGCCGCCGCCGTATGGGTGACGATGACCGGCAACTGCTCGCCCAGAAGCGTGAAGATCATGCCGTTGGCCGCGAACTGCACCGTGTCCCACACCACCGCGCGGCGGATGCGGGTTCCGGCCAGCCCCTGCACGGAATCCTCCGTATAGCTCATGGTGATCCCGGCCGCGACGGCGGCGAGGATGCCCGAGCATTCGAGATGCTCGGCCAGAAGATAGGCCCCGAAGGGGATCAGCAGGCTGACGAGGATCTGCGAGCCGGCCTCCTCGCCGTAGCGGCGGGAGATGCGGTTCTGCGCGAAGCTCACGCCGAGCGTCACGGCCACGCCGATGGCGAGCCCGCCCGCCGCGAGCCAGAGAAAGGTCCCGAACGCCGCCGAGAGCGAGAAGGTCCCCGTCAGCACGGCGGCGACCGCGAAGCGCATGCAGACCAGGCCGGAGGCGTCGTTGAGCAGCGATTCGCCTTCGAGGATATGCATGAGGCGCTTGGGGATCGGCACGCGCGAGGCGATGGCCGACACGGCGATGGGATCGGTCGGCGACAGGATCGCGGCCAGTGCGAAGGCGACGGGCAGCGGCACGGCGGGGATCATCCAGTAGACGAGCAGGCCGACGCCGACCACCGTGAACACCACCAGCCCCAGCGCCAGCGCGAGGATGGTGTTCCTGTCGCGCATCAGCCCTTCCTTAGGGATGCGCCAGCCGTCCACGAACAGCAGCGGCGGCAGGAACAAAAGGAAAAACACGTCCGGGTCGAGCCGCACGCCGAGATCGGCGACCGAGGCGATCAGCGCGCCCAGCGCGATCTGCACCAGCGGGATCGGCGCCGGAAAGGGCAGCGCGCGCGTGATCGCGCCGGAAAAGACGACGGCCAGAAGAAGCAGCAGGGCGGAGGTGATCGTTTCCATGGCGGCGGCGGGTCAGGCGCAGCTATGGTTTGGCGATGCGTCTGTGAAGCCGTATCGTTTCGGAAGCGGCGCCGGCGCCTTTTTCCGAAAGGCGAGAGACGGCTGGCCGAGGTGAAAAGCGCGGCCCTGCGGATTTGTCGAAGCGGCGTGGGAAGCTGGAATCTCCATGATCTGGAGACCTAAACCGGATCAGCCATGTGTACAACGGGAAACAGGGGCCTGTTCACTCCCGCTGTCCTGATTGTGATGGATGGGTTCCGGCTTGTGAAAAGCGCGGAGATCGCGCGTAGGGTTTGCGGCGGGAATATTTCGCCGCGAAAGCGCTTTATGAAGCCGGGAGATTATCGCCGGCATTCGATTTGCGGAAATTTCTCTCAGGGCGCCCCGGGGAGCGTAAGGGGACACAGACGCATAAGGCGCCCTGAGATCACCAGCCAGGGAACCGGCCCGAAGGTCAGTTCTCGTAGCTGGAGGGGGAAGCGTCGCCGAAGCGGTGAGCCGAACCGTCCTGAGCGCCGTGATTGGAGGCGGGGGCGGTGTAGTCGACATTGCCGCGCACGACTGCGCCGTTGCTGGGCGCGAGGAACGCCTTTTCCTGCGCGGCCATCGCCGCCGGCTTGCCGGCGAACGGATTTTCCGCATAGGCGGCGCCGGCGCTGAGGGCGACGGCGAAGGCGGCGAGAACGAGCTTTTTCATTGTCTTCTTCCTTCCATGTTGCGATCGCGGAGCGCTTCGAAGCAGCGCGGCGTTCGATCTGCAATTGATGGACGCATTCTACGGATGGGATGGCGCGGAGCCCATGCGCGGTCGTTCGCATTTCTTTATCGATCGTTCGGAAATCGCCGTTTGGGGTGAGCGGAATGGACTGACCGCCAAGGCGGCGGCGCTTCAACGGCTATGTTGGTGAAAGTCTTTCCGCAGGGACGTTATCCGAGTGGCGGCGCAAGAGAACGGATGCCGAGTATCGATGTTGAAAGCGTCGGCGCTGTTCTGGGCTCCGAGTAAGGCGGATGGCCGTTAAGTCAGCAAACCGACGGATGCGCCAATTGAACAAACAGTGCAGACTAGTTCTTTGGAAGGCATTGAACAACTAAATCAAAAATCTCATTGCGAACGATTAGCCGCGAATGATGCCGAGATATATTGGACAGTTTATCGATTCCGAGCCTGAATAAATGTCCAGATCAGAACGATCATTATCACGAAGCCGATAGCGAAACCGACGCCGCTGCCCCAAATGGCTCCATACGTCCCGCCGATCAGCGAGCCGATAAGCGCGCCGAGAATAAGAAGGATGAGGGGAGGCATGCACCCGATCAATGTCCGGCTCCTGATTTGATGGCGATGCGCCCGGAGCACTTGCGCGAACCGGACGATGATCGGCTTTTAATATAGGAGCAGGCGCCCGGACCGTGTTTGAATTTATCGTGAGCGTCAGGACGGGAAAAAGAGAAGGCGGCGCTTCACGCGGTGCATTTATTACAAATCGGGGTGCACAGCCTGTAATGGGTTTCAAGGCCTCACAAGTTGCGGCGCGAACAAAAACGTGCCGGCGTTGATCGCAATGTCGGCATGGTGGTGTGGCCAAGCTCTTTCGCGCCTGGATCAGCTTTTGGAGCCGGAATAGAGCCCAACTCTACATAGTCACCCGCCGCGCCGCGCGCCGACCATGAAGCTCCCATCCGAAAGAGGATCAGGCCCGTCCACGGCGCGCTGCTGTGGGCTTTGTTCTACCAATTTGCAGCCCTTGGCGAATTATCCGCTTTGGAGAAAAAGATGGTCGCGGCGTCACATATGGCGTAACCCGCGACCATTCTTCGTCCGCAATGTCGGAAGGATCAGCACCCCCGATGCGATCCATCCAACCCGTAGGCGCTTGCACTCACATAACCCTCAGCCGAACGCGCGCTTCAGCTTTTCCGCCGGCGGCGGGGCGTAGCCGCCGAGGCGGGACGTGCGCATGTCGAGGCCGGCCATGGCTTCGGCCATCTTCACGGCGCAGGAGACGCCGTCGAGGACGGGCAGGCCGTGCTCCGCCGCGAGATCGGCGGCGAGGCCCGCCATGCCGGCGCAGCCGAGCACGATGGCTTCCGCCTTGTCCTCGGCGATGGCGAGGCGGATTTCGGCGCTGATCCTGTGCCGCGCGTTGGAGCCGGGCTGCTCCAGCTCCAGCACCGCCACTTCGGACGAGCGCACGCGGGCGCAGCGGGCGTCGAGGCCGTAGCGCGCCAGATTGTGCTCCAGCGCCGGCACCGAGCGGGCGAGGGTGGTCACGACCGAGAACTTGTTCGAGAGCATAGAGGCGAAATGATAGGCGGCCTCGCCGATGCCGATCACCGGCCGGTCGGTGAGGCAGCGGGCGGCGTCGAGGCCGGTGTCGTCGAAGCAGGCGATGACCACCGCGTCGCAATCCGGGTTGCGGCGGATCGTGTCGAGCAGCCCCGCGAGGCTCATCGCCTCGTCGAAATAGCCTTCGATGGAGACGGGGCCGTGAACCGGATTGACGGCCGCGATCTCGGTTCCCGGCAGGGCGGCCGCGCGCGCCGCCTCGCCGATGTGGTCCGTCATCGATGCGGTGGTGTTGGGGTTGATGACGAGGATTTTCATGTCAGACTTCGCCTCCGAGATAGGCCGCCTTGATGCGGTCGTCGTTCATCAGGTCCCTGGAGACGCCTGACAGCGCGATCGAGCCGGTGGAGAGCGCATAGGCTCGATTGGAGATGGAGAGCGCCATGCGGCTGTTCTGCTCGACGAGGAGGATGGAGACCTTCTCGTCGCGGCTGATGGCGACGATGGCGCGGGCGATGTCCTGCACCAGCTTCGGCGCGATGCCGAGCGACGGCTCGTCCAGGAGCAGCAGCCGCGGCTTGGCCATCAGTGCTCGGCCGATCACCATCATCTGCTGCTCGCCGCCGGACATGGTGCTGGCCTGCTGGTGATAGCGCTCGCGCAGGCGCGGAAAGCGCGTCAGCACGTTCTCCAGCGTCTGCTCGATCTCCGCCTTGTCCGTGCGGGTGAAGGCGCCCATCAGCAGATTGTCCTTCACCGACATCAGCGGAAAGGCGCGCCGGCCCTCCGGCACCATGGAGATGCCCCTGCGCACGATCTCGGCGGCCGAGGTCCCGTTCAGCTTCTGTCCCTGGTAGAGGATCTGGCCCGACCGGATGGGCCTAAGCCCGGTGATCGCGCGCAGGATCGAGGACTTGCCCGCGCCGTTGGCGCCGATCAGCGCCACGGTCTCGCCCTCGTCCACGTCGATCGACACGCCCTTCAGGGCGTAGATGTGGTCGTAATAAAGTTCGATATTCTCAACGCTCAATATCTTGGTCATGGCTACATTCCGATCGCCGCGTCTTCGGAGCCGAGATAGGCTTCGATCACCTTCTCGTTCTCGCGGATTTCCCTGGGCGTTCCCTCGGCGATCTTCTGCCCGAAGTTGATGCACACGATGCGGTCGCTGATCTTCATCACCGCGGGCATGTCGTGCTCGACCAGGAGGACGGTGACGCCGCGCTCGTCGCGCAGGCGGCGCACCAGGCCGACCATCTTCATCGTCTCGTCGTGGTTCATGCCGGCGAAGGGCTCGTCGAGCAGGATGACCTTCGGATCGGTGGCGAGGCCGATCGCCATGCCGAGCGCGCGCAGATGCCCCTGCGGCAGGTTCGAGGCGCATTCGTTGCGGATCGCCTGCAGGCCGAGGAAATCCACGATGTCGTCGGCCGACGCCGCGAAGGCCGCCTCGTCCTCGCGCGCCTGCTTGGTGCCGAGGAAGAAGCCGAACAGGTTGGCCTTCGAGCGCAGGTGATGGGAGACGATGATGTTCTCGCGCACCGTCATGGAGCGGAAGATCGTCGTCTCCTGGAAGGTGCGCACCACGCCCATCCGCGCCACCTTGTGCGGCGCGAGGTTGGAGATGCGGGCGCCGTCGAACAGCACCTCTCCGCTGGTCGCCGGCACGAAGGAGGAGATCAGCTTGAACAGCGTCGACTTGCCGGCGCCGTTGGGGCCGATCACCGAGAGGATCTCGCCCTTGTTGACGTCGAAGGTGACGTCGTTGACCGCCGTCAGCCCGCCATAGCGCTTGGTGATGTTCTTGATCTGCAGGATGGGGCTCATGCGCGGCCCTCCTTCTTGTCGAAAAGGCTGAGGACGCCGTTCGGCAGCACCAGCATGAGCAGGATCATGACGCCGGAATAGATGAGGAGCTGGTATTCCCTGGCGACCGACAGCAGGTCCCAGCCGAAATAGAGCAGCAGCGTGCCCAGCATCGGGCCGAAGACGTAGCCGAGCCCGCCGAGGAAGCAGTAGAGCATGAAGTTGACGCTGTCGGCAACCACGAAGGAGGACGGATAGATCGACTGCGCGATGGAGGCGAACATCGCCCCCGCTATGCCGCCGAAGAAGGAGGAGATCGCATAGGCGAGCACCCGCAGATAGGCGGTGTTGACGCCGATGGAGGCCGACAATTCCTCGTTCTGCTGCAGGCTGCGGCACAGATGCCCGAGGCGCGAATTGACGATGCGCCACAGCACCAGATAGGTGACGATCATCAGCGCCGCCGCCATCATGTAGAAGCCGATGCGCGGATTGGAGAGCGAGCTGAAGGCCGGGATGATCGTCAGGCCGAAGACCGACAATTCGCCCGGCTGCGGGATCGAGGTGATGCCCTTGGCGCCGTTGGTGATCGGCAGGGCGAGGGCGGCGAGGCGGGCGACCTCGGTCAGCACCAGCGTGACCATGGCGAAATAGACGCCGCGCAGCCTCAGGATCGGCAGGCCGATCAGCGCCGAGATCACGGCGCAGAACAGGCCCGCCAGCGGCAGCGTCAGCCAGAACGACACGTCCGCCTTGGTGACCAGGATGGCCGAGACGTAGCCGCCTGTCAGCGCATAGGCGCCCTGGCCGATATTGATGCGGCCGATATAGAAGGTGAGCCAGACGCCCGCCGCGCCCACCGAGAGCAGGGCCACCGAGGTCAGCGTGTAATAGAAGTCCCAGCGCCGCGTCGCGCTGATGAACAGCGGCACGAGCACGAAGACCGCGACCAGGAAGACGGCGAAGCCGAGAAGTTTTTTCGCGTTCATGGATTTCAACCCCACGGCTTGCCCATCAGCCCCTGCGGGCGGACGGCCAGGAACACCATCAAAGTGGCGAAGATGACGAGATAGGTGATGTCGCCATAGGCCGAGAGCACGGTGAGGCCGACGCTCTCCATCATGCCGAGGATGAAGCCGCCGGCGATCGCCCCGGAGATCACGCCGGCGCCGCCGATCATGATCATCAGGAAGGCCTTGACCGAGGTCGGCCCGCCCATGCCGAGATTGACGCCGGTGATGGTGACGAGAAGCCCGCCGACCAGTCCCGCCAGCATGGCGCCGAGCGCGAAGCCGATCATCGAATAGCGCTCTACGTTCACGCCCATGAGCTGGGCGGCCATCTTGTCCTGGGCCAGCGCCCGCATGGCGCGTCCGGTGCGCGAATAATTCATGAAGGCGATGAAGACGACGATCAGCAGGATGGCCAGCACGCCGATCAGGATGCGGTCATAGGGCATGATGATGCGCATGTTCCAGTTGAACACGCCGTTGAGCACCTTGGGCACGCCGCGCTGCTTCTCGCCGAAGACCAGCAGGATGACCGCGTCGAGGAAGAAGGCGACGCCCGCCGCGAGCAGCATGGTCGATTCGTCGCGCTTGGAGCGCCGCACGACGGGGGCGAAGAGGAATTTTTCGATGAGCGCGCCCATCACCGCCAGAACCACCGCCGAGGCGACGAGGCCGACGACGAAGGGCAGGCCGAGCTGGACCACGACCGTATAGGTGACGAAGCCGCCGAAGACGTACATCTGCCCATGGGCGAAGTTGAGCACGTTCATCAGCGAGAAGATCAGCGTGAGCCCGAGCGCGATCAGCGCGTATTGCGCCCCGAGATAGAGACCGTTGGCGATTATCTGTTCCATCGAGAGCCTCCAATGGAAGGTTCAGGCGAAGGGAAGCCCGGCCGGACTGCGCGCGTCCGGGCTTCGTTTCCTCGATTGCCTAGGCTCCGATCAGTCGACCTGACCGACGAACAGCGTCTCGAACTTGCCGCCCTTGTACTCGTTGACGACCAGCGGGACGGAAATCTGCCGCTTCTGGCCGAAGGAGGTCATGCCGACATATTTCAGCTTGGCGTCGCCCTTGATGAAGGGGTTGGGGGCCTCGAAGGTCTCGATGGTCTTCTTGAACTCGGCGACGTTGTCGATCGCCGCCGGATTGGCCTTCAGCGTCTCGATGATATATTCGAGCGCATAGACCTTGGTGTTGGACTCGTCGTTATATTCGCCGAACATCTTGGTGTAGCGGGTGACGAATTCCTTCATCGCGTCGCTGGCGAGCTCCGGCGTCGAGGCGCCGCCGACCGAGATGAAGCCGTCGGCGAGGTCGCCCGCGCCCTCGTGCAGCACGCTCGCGTCCTGGCCGGTCTCGGTGGAGATGAGGCCGGTATAGCCGAGCTCCCGCGCCGAGCGGATGAGCTGCGGCGCGTTGGCCGGCGAGACGCCCGAAAGCACCAGCAGGTCCGGCGCCGACTGGATGACCGGCAGCAGCACCGGCGTGAAGTCGGTGGTGTCGACCTGATAGGTGACGTTGCCCGAAACCACCTCGAGGCCGAGCGCCTTCGCGGCGGCGATGCCGGATTCGCGCTGGCTGAGCGGGTCGGATTCGTTGGCGGCGACGAAGGCCACCTTCTTCACGCCCTTGTTTTCCTTCAGATATTTATAGATGGCCGGGCCCGACTGGTAATTGGCCACCATGGCGAGGATGGCGTTGGAGGCCGGCGGCGAGAACAGCGCCTTGGGGAAGGAATAGGGGAAATAGATGATGCCGTTCTGCTCGGCCACGGGGCGCACGGCCGCCGCGCCGTCGTCGACGTTGGGGCCGACGACGTAATGCACGCCGTCCTGCGCCATCTTCTCCATGCCGGCGATGGCGCGCTTGGGGTCCTTCTGGTCGTCGAAGGCGACGATCTGGATCTTGTAGGTCTTGTCGCCGATCTTGACGCCGCCGAGCTCGTTCAGCCAGGCCGCGCGCGCCTCCATCGAGCGCTGGTTGGAGATGCCCCAGGCCGCGGCCGGGCCGGAGGTGACGCCGACGAAGCCGACCTTCAGGGTGGCGTCCTCGGCGTGGGCCATGAGCGGCTGTGACAGGAAGCTCGCCGCGGCGAGCGCCGAAAGCTTCAGGAATGTGCGCTTGGTGTGCATGTTGTTCGTCCTCTGGGCCATTGATTTGTTTTCTGATGGCGAACGGGCCGCGAGGGCGGCCACGTTTTGGCCTTGGCTCGAACATTGAACTTATTGTTAACAATATTGTCAAGCAGTCGTGTACAATATATAAGCACTTCATCAACGAAGCGCTCGGGAGGATTGCGTATATGGAGGCGGCGGAGTGGTGAATCTGGGACGGGAGACCCTCGTCGAAGCCGAGGAAAAGGACGAAGGCGACATCGTCGAGCGCATCTTCGAAGCCGTCCTCGAGCAGAGGCTTCCGCCGGGAACCAAGCTTTCGGAATCGGCGCTGTGCGAGGCCTTCGGCGTCGGGCGCATGCGCATCCGCCGGGCGCTGCTGCTGCTCGCGAGTCGCGAGGTGGTGGAGCTTCACGCGAACCGGGGCGCCTTCGTCGCCTCGCCGACGCCCGAGCAGGCGCGCGAGGTCTTCGAGGCGCGGCTGACGCTGGAGCCCAACATCACGCGCCTCGCCGTGCAGCGCGCCGGCGAGGGCGACATCGCCGAGCTGAACCGCCTGCTCGAAATGGAGTACGAGGCGCACAGGGAGCGCCGCCGGCACGACGCGATCCGGCTGTCCGGCCAGTTCCACACCATGCTGGCGCAGATCGCCGGCAACCCCATCCTGCTGCGCACGATGAAGGAGCTGGTGACGCGCACCTCGCTGATCATCGGCCTCTTCGGCGCGCCGGGCGTGAGCGACTGCCGCGACGACGACCATTCGGCCATCGTCGGCGCCTTCCACATGCGCGACGCCGAAAAGGCGGCATGGATGATGACGGTCCACCTCAAGCACATCGAAAGCCATCTGCGCCTGGACGCCAAGCCGCGCGAGGCGATCGACCTGATGGAGCTTTTCGCGCCGAAAACGGCCTAGGTCGGGCTCGACGGGAAGGGTGCAGGAGCGGATTTTTCCGTAGCGATCCTTCGGTCTCGGCGCAACGCTAGCCTATGCGCCGCAAACGTTCAAAGCTTGGCGCACACGCTCGACCGTCGACACTACGCTGGGCATGTTTTCGCTCATAGCGGTTGTCATACCTGCTGGCTGATCTACGGGACCATGATTGGCGGCGCGCCGTTTCGCCAACGCAATCTCCGGCTCGCTCGCAATCACGACCTTCGTGTTGAAAGCTCCGGCACGGGTAGCGGGACGCCGCTGGTCGGGGGCTCGTTCGCTTCTACGGGCAAAGCAGACATTCTGGTTTAAAAACGAGATGATTTAGCAGCGGCTTTTTCGCCAGCACCCGTCAGAAATAGCCCTGTTTCGTTGAACCCGACAGATCGATTGCAGGTCGCTAAAACGCCGGCGCACTGATCGAGCCGTCCGAAGCAGCGCGGGCGGCGCCGTTCATCCTCAGCCGGCCGCGCAGCGTCACTATAATGTGATCGTTCTGCCGACCACTGTCGACGCCTGATCGGCGCGGTCAATAGGGCGCTATTGCGCTCCGGCGACATGGCCGAAACGTCGCCTTTCGGTTTTTAGCCAGTGTGGCTTTCTCGTCACAGACTTTTCGATCCGCGACCCTACATTACGCATAGTAGTTTCATTGCATACTATCGAAAGGCAACCACCATGAACGTCAAATCCCTCCTTCTCGCTTCGGTCGTCGCGTTCGGCGCCGCCGGCGCTGCGCAGGCTGCGGACGCCATCGTCTCGCAGGAGCCCGTTCCCGTCGTCGCCCCGACCTTCAGCTGGACCGGCCCCTATCTCGGCGCCCAGGTCGGCTGGGGCTGGGCCCGCGCCGACTTCGAGGATCTCGCCAAGGCGAACCCGAACGGCTTCCTCGGCGGCATCTACGGCGGCTACAATTTCGACGTCGGCAACAACGTCGTCCTCGGCCTTGAAGGCGACGTGACCTATAACGACATCAGCGGCGGCATCACCAACGGCGTCGAGACGCTCGACTCCAAGCTGCGCTGGGCCGGCGCCGTGCGCGCCCGCGCCGGTTACGCCATCGATCGCTTCCTGCCCTATATCGCGGGCGGCGTGGCCTTCGGCGACGTGAAGAGCTCCTACTATGACGGCGCGAACACCTTCACCGAGAGCAAGACCCAGACCGGCTGGACCGTCGGCGCCGGCGTCGACTACGCCGCCACCGACAACGTCGTCCTGCGTCTCGAATATCGCTACACCGATTTCGGCCACAAGGATTACGACTTCGGCGTGCTGAACCCCTCGGTCCGCGAGAAGCTGTCGACCAACGAGATCCGCATCGGCGTCGCCTACAAGTTCTGATCTGGCGAAAGCCGGATTGCAAAGCCCCGCTTCGGCGGGGCTTTTTTATTGCGTGAAAATAAAGGCTTGTTGCGCAAGGCAGGGCGGCCGAGGCGATCTGGAATATGCGTATTCACATCCCGTCATCGTTCGCGAAAGACTTGTCGCGAGTCCCGATCTTGCGGGAATATTTGACGAGGCGGGTCAGAACGTTGCGTTTGGTTTTGTAGGACGCCAGATCGACGTCGCTCACGAGCCTCGCCCCGCCGGCCCGCTTTTCCAGCGTGATTTTGCGGCTGTGAAAAGCCTCGAGTTCGGCGCGATGGCCCACGCTGATGATGGTCGCCTTCGGCAGCTCGTCGATCATCATCTCCATGATCTTGTCTTGTGTTTTTTCATCGAGAGCGGAGGTGGCTTCGTCGAGCACGATGATATCGGGATTGTTCAGCAGAAGCCGCGCGAAGGCCAATCGCTGCTTTTCCCCGCCGGACAGGGTGTGGTCCCATGGCGCTTCGTCGTCGATGCGCTCGTTCAGATGGCCGAGCCCCACCTTTTCGAGCGTCGCGGCGATCTCTTCGAGGCTCCAGGTTTCTGCGGCCTGAGGATAGGCGACGGCGCGCCGAAGCGTTCCGGATGGAACGTAAGGACGCTGCGGCAGCATGAAAAGCTGTTTGTCGGCGCGGAAATTCACGCTGCCGTCGCCCCAGGGCCAGAGGCCGGCGATGGCCCGCACGAGCGTGCTTTTGCCCGAGCCGGATTCTCCGGCGACCAGCACGCGCTCGCCGGGCCCGACCTCGACCTGCGTTTCCTTCACCACGGCCGTGCCGTCGCCGAGCGACACCGAGACGTCGTTCAGGCTGAGCATCGTCTCGCCTTCGGTTTCGCCTCTCTTGATCCGGCCCACGGCTTCGCTTTGCTCCGCCCGCTCCAGCCCATCGAGAGACGCCATCAGCGATGCGACGCGCCGGGCGCAGGCGTTCCAGTCGGCGAGACGCGGATAGTTGTCGACCAGCCATCCGAACGCGCTTTGCACGATGGTGAAGGCGGACGCCGCCTGCATGACCTGTCCCAGCGACATGCCGCCATCGAGAAATTTCGGCGCGCAAAGCAGCACCGGGACGACCGGCGCGACCAGCATCGAGCCGTGCGACACCACGGTCGTACGCATATATTGATGGGCCAACATCCGCCATTGCCGGCGGACCTCCTTGAACGTCTTCTCCAGATCGTTGCGCTCCTCTTCCTCGCCGCCGAGAAGGGCGATGCTCTCGCCGTTTTCGCGCACGCGGGTGAGCGCGTATCGAAACTCGGCCTCGACCTGGTTCTTCACCTCCGAAATCCGCACGAATTTCCTGCCGATGAAGGTGATCGAACCCGATGTGATGACCGAGTAGAGGACCGCCGTGACGACCAGGAAGCCCGGAATGGTCACGGACGAACCGCCGATCGGCACGGTCAGAGCCCCGCCGATCGTCCACAGCACGACGATGAATGTCGAGGCCGAGACGAAGGCGGCGATCACGCCGGCGACGAAATCCACGGGGGACTCGGTGGCGATCCGCATATCTTCCGAAATACGCGCTTCGGGATTCTGGTGGTCGCCGCCGATAAGGTTGAGCTGATAGTAACGACCATTGGCCAGCCACCGCGCAATCAGCGATTTCGTCAGCCAGGAACGCCAGCGCCTCTGGATCAGCATGCGGACATAGACTTGCGCCGTGACGATCCCGACGCTGCCGAGCACCAGCGGCGGGAATATGGCGCCGAGGAAATAGACGTTCGATGCGTTGCGCTGTTGAATGGCGTCGAAGAGCCCGCGATTCCAGACATTGATGCCGTATTGGAAGCAGACGTTGATCGCGATCATGATCAGCAGCCCGATCGAAGCGACCCAGGCCAGCTTATCGCCTTCCCGTCCCCAATATCCACGCGCGCTGATCCAGAAGCGCTTGAGCAGATAGTTTCTGCGCGCCTCCTCGGCCTGTTCCGGCGTCAGGTCCAGTTCATTATCCACCCCCGATGGTACGGGTGCGTCCTGGTCCGTTTTATTCGCTTCCATGATTTTTCTTTCGATCAGCGACGGCTACATTGGATGGGACACCCTAAGCCGCCTTCAGTGCAAATATGCGCGCGAGCAACCGGAAACGGAGGCGAAAGCATCTATGGCGTTGAGCTTGAGCCGGCGGGAGGTTGAGGAGAGAACGATAAGATTGGTTCCCACAAAGTTGCTCGGTATGGGGTCCATCCAGAACATCCGGGAACTACGAGGGAGTTGCGCGTGGTCGTTCTCTTTTCACAGAATGGGCTCAAAAAGAGCGAGGAGCCGCCACTTGCTTTACGCCGATCTTGCCGACCTTATTGGCGTGGATCGCGACGCCTTCGAGATTGCTCGTGTCAGGGCTTCGACGAATATGGTTGGGCCGATCCATCGAATGCTCCTGTGGGGCTAGCTTCAGCATATTCCCGAACAATGCGCGTCAACGCTTAAAGTTCCGAGCGGGCATCGTTTGAAACGGTTTGTTTTAAATCGCGCCGGCAGCTCTCGATCCGCCGCTTATGCGCAAAGCTACGGTCAGTTCGACCGTGGTCGCCCCAGCAAGCATTTGGTATGAACGGGCAAAACAGCGCCAGCAACGCAATTTGACAACGTTTCTCCCATGAAGAGCGTTATATGGGCTAGCATGGTGAAATTGCGGATTCTTTTTCCTGAAGACAGTTGCATCGCCGGAGAATGCGGGATCACATAGTGGTGTTTGGGCGAGGGGGATCGATGCCGTCGCAGTCGCTGTTGGAGCCGTCAAAAAATTGCTGGCGTATCGAGCGCGCCGACGAGTTCGCTCTCATCATAGATGCGGATCACTACTTCACCGCGGCGCGAGCGGCGATGAAAGCCGCTAGGCGTTCGATATTCCTGGTCGGGTGGGACTTCAACGCGCGGATCACCCTCGGCCACCCGGATATCGAGGACGACGGACCAAGAAGCGTCGGCGATTTCCTGCTTTGGCTGGCCGAGCGAAACCCGCATTTGGAAATCCGGCTTCTGCTGTGGAATCCCGGTTTCGTCGCCAGTTGGACGAAGCTCGCCAACGTGCCTTATCTGCTGCGTTGGAAATGGCATCCGCAGATAAGCGTCAGGCTCGACGGAAACCATCCCGTCGGCAGCAGCCACCACCAGAAAATCCTCGTCATAGACGACAGCGTCGCCTTCTGCGGCGGCATCGACGTCACCACCGACCGCTGGGATACCCGTGAGCACCTTGACGCCAATCCCCAGCGCAAACGTCCAAACGGAGCGCCCTATGGACCCTGGCACGACGCCTCGAGCTATTGCGTCGGTCCGGCGGCGCGCGCGCTCGGCGATCTCTGCCGGGAGCGTTGGAGGCTTGCCGGAGGCGAGACGCTGGAAGCGTCCGAAACCCATAGCGACTTTCCATCCGTGGAGGGAGCCTGCGGCCTTGGAAGCGTCGATCTCGCCATCGCCCGCACCTCGCCCGCATATTGTGATCGCGCGCGCATCACCGAGATCGAGCGGCTCCATGTCGACATGATCATGGCTGCCAGGAAAACCGTCTATGCCGAGAGCCAATATTTCGCCTCCCGCATCGTCGCCCAGGCGGTCGCCCGGCGGCTCGACGAGCCCGACGGGCCTGAATTCGTGCTCATAAATCCCGTCAAAGCCGACGACTGGCTCGGCTCGCTGGCGATGGACACCGCACGCGCGCGCTTGAGGGAGTCCTTGCGCCGACATGATCCACACGGGCGGTTTCGGATTTATCATCCGGTGACCGCCAAAGGCCAGCCGATCTATGTCCATTCCAAGCTGATGATCGTCGACGACCGCGCAATGAGGGTCGGCTCGGCGAATTTCAATAATCGAAGCATGCGTTTCGACAATGAATGCGACGTGGCGCTGGAGGCGGGAGGGACCGCCATCGTGTCGGAAAGGCTGACGGACCTGCGAAACGACCTTCTGGCCGAGCATCTTGGAATCGGCGTCGCGGACGTCGCCGAGGCGATCGAAAGGGAGGGATCGCTGATCGGGGCCATCGAAGCGTTGCGGCAAGGCGGATCGGAGCCGCGTCGCACGCTTGTTCCCTATGAAACGCCGGACATCTCCGGCATAGCGGAGTGGTTGGCCGACAACGAAATACTCGACCCGGAGGGTCCCGAGGACGTGTTCGAACCAATTGAGAAGCGCGGCCTGTTCCGTGGCAGGCTGAAAATTCCGCTCAAAAAGCCGCGGGATTGAAAAGAGAAACGCAATTGATCACGGTGCAGTCGTCGGCGACCGTCCGACAATTCTCGCCCAGATTTCCGAGCGCGCAATGGCGAAATCTGGCTTCGGATGACTATATAAGCATACGGACGACCGGAATCGACAATCGACGGAAAGGACAGCGGAATCTTGGTGCGACGGGCAGGCAGCGCGGATCTTCCTCTTCACGGCGGGCGGGTGCCGCGATGGCTTGGCGACCGGATGACGCGTCTCGGCGCGGTGATAACGGAAGCCATCGTCCAGCATTATGGACGCGATGAATTCCTGCGCCGATTGGCCAATCCGTTCTGGTTCCAGTCGTTCGGGGCGGTGATGGGAATGGACTGGCATTCGTCCGGCATAACCACCTCCGTGATCGGCGCGCTGAAACGGGGTCTGGCTCCGCTTTCGGGCGAACTCGGCATTCACGTCTGCGGCGGGCGCGGCGCTCATTCCCGTGCGACCCCGGACGAGCTGATAGCGATCGGCGAGCGCACCGGCATGGACGGACTGGCGCTCGGCACGAAAAGCCGACTGGTCGCCAAGGTCGACAGCGCCGCCGTGCAAGACGGCTTCGATCTTTACCTGCACGGGTTCATCATCGCCGACGACGGTCACTGGGTCGTCGTGCAGCAGGGCATGAACGGCGACAAGCGTCAGGCGCGGCGATACCATTGGCGATCGGAGGGGCTGAAAGATTTTCTCGACTCGCCGCATGCAGCCATCGAAGGCCGGGGGCAGGGGGAGATCGTCAACCTCGCCGATAGCCGCGCCAAGCCATCGCGGAACGGACAGCTCGACCTGCTGACTTCGCTGGGGCCGGATGGAATCGTCCGCGAGGTGATCGAACTGGAGAAATACAGACCTGTCGCCGTCGCCGGCGAGGATACGCAGCAGGCTTTGCTGCCGCATCTCGTCATGCCGGCCCATCACGATGTTCGGGAGAGCGACGTCAATATGCGCCGTCTGCACGCCAATCTGGCGGCGGCGGCCGAGCGCGGCCCGTCCGACTTCGAGGGCTTGCTGCTGACGCCGGGCGTCGGCGCCAGAACGGTGGAGGCGCTCGCCATGGTGGCCGAGGTCGTCCACGGCGCGCCCTGCCGCTTTTCCGACCCCGCCCGCTTTTCTTTCGCCCATGGCGGCAAGGACCGTCATCCATTTCCCGTTCCCTTGAAGGTCTATGACGAGACCATCCGGGTGATGAAATCAGCGGTTCAAAAGGGCAAGCTTGGCCGTGATGAGGAGTTGCAGGCGCTGCAACGGCTCGACCTGCAAGCCCGCCAAATGGAACGCTACATAACTGGCCCCGACCTCAAGGAGATTGTCGCCGGCGAATTCGACCGCTCTCCGATGCTCGACGGACGCAGCGTGTTCGGCTGGGAGGCGGAGCTTTCTTCTCCATCACGGAAAATCAAGTGAGGTCATACCGGGAGCGCGGATCGTGACGGCTGCGGCAACCTTGAAAAGCCCTCAGTGTTCTTTTTGAGGAATGCGGTGATCTATCCGCTTCAAGTTTCGGCGGTGCCGTTAGGTCACCACTAACAGATGGCGCGCTGGGAGATTAATATAAACGAGATAATAAGCTTCCTTTATCCGTTCTTTTCGTCTCTACATTGCCAAAAAAGCGCAAACACAATCATAAAAAACATTCCAAACGTCATGATGCTTGCCCAAACAAAATCAGCCATTTTTGTACCGCTCTTCAAAACATAATGGGTAGCGTCATCATTGAAGTTGATGCGCGGACTATGCGGGGGTCCGATACTATTCGGACGGCGCGATTATCAACGTGGCAGACGCAAAAACGTTCACGTCGATTGTCATACGCGACGAAAAATTTCGATCCGAGTTCGACGCTACTCAAAGGCGTGACCGCCATATGGATGGCCTGGTAAGATCAAGGCCCGACGGCTGATCAAACCTACGCACTTCGAAACGGAGAGATGAATGGAGAAGGATGATCCATACACGCTTTCGCGTTTCATCGCCGCTCAAGCGCCCGTGTTCGACACGGTTCTTTCCGAACTGCGGGCCGGGAGGAAAAGAACGCATTGGATGTGGTTCGTTTTCCCGCAATTGCGCGCATTGGGAAAATCCGCGACGGCGAACTTTTATGGCGTCGGCTCTCTGGATGAGGCGCGCGCCTATCTCCAAAACCCTATTCTCGCCGATCGTCTGGCGCAGGCGGTGAGCGCCGTGCCGGAACGCTCCGCATATGAAATTTTCGGCTCGCCGGAC
Organism: Hyphomicrobiales bacterium; assembly: GCA_900465915.1. Classification (GTDB taxonomy): domain Bacteria; phylum Pseudomonadota; class Alphaproteobacteria; order Rhizobiales; family Rhizobiaceae; genus Brucella. The sequence continues at coordinate 288,688 of UBKJ01000017.1, read as the reverse complement.
GATCTGAAATTTCGTTCGTCCATGACATTGTTCCATGAAGCCTCAGACGGGAGCGCGACGCTTTTTAAAACCGCGCTGGAGAGATTTTTCGACGGTGAACCGGATAAGCGGACACTGGAGCTGATCCGATGATCGGCTTTTTCCTAGAACTTCATTTGTGCTGGTGAGACCGTCAGAGGTTCTCGAATATGTCTCAGCCTCGTTCCTTGCCGTGCGTCACGAGCTCCGCTTTCTTTGAGCATAGGTGAACCAAGCGCGAATATAATCAATTAAATCTGAACGGTATTTTGAACAGGACGGAAATCGAAATTGTCCCGTCTTATTGAGCTGCCTCGCGCAGCCGATCTCTTACTTCTTCAAAGCTTAAGCCGAACCTCGCCAGATATTTGATCAGGCGATCGGCGTCGTTGGCGCTTTTCTTTTCCTGCCGGGATTGAGCAAAGAGAATGCGTCCAGCCGCGCTTGCCGACTGGCTTTCTCCGCAGATTCTCAACACTGCGGAGAGTTGCGCCTTGTCGAAGAGGTCAAGCTTGGCGACGCTCTCTTTCCCGATCACCGTTTCGATAATCCCTTCATCGGGATCTTCGCCTGCCTTTGAACGCCACAGGCGTGAGAGCCTGGCGATTTCCTCTTTGACCTCGTCGGCGGTGATACGGCCCTGAGGGGCGAGGGTGGCCATGCGGGTGATCGAGGCGGAAAGATCCCGGAAATTGGCGTGCCACTGGCCTTGCGGGCCGGTTGCGAAATCGAGATAGTATTGGCGGGCTTCCTTGTTGAAGGTTACGTTCCGCCCTTCCTTTTCCAGATGGCGTCTTAGCTCGAAGTCGACATTCGGCTCGATATCCTCCGGGCGCTCACGCAAGGCCGGTAATTGAAACGTCCAGAGATTGAGACGCGCATAAAGATCTTCGCGGAAGCGTCCGGCCCGCACATCGTCGCCTAGATCGCGATTGGTTCCGGCGATCAGCTGAAACTCGGCCGAGGTTTCCTTATCCGAGCCAACCGGCAGAAATCGCTTGTCCTCGATGGCTCTCAGGCACATCGCCTGTTCATCAAGACCGAGATCGCCGATCTCGTCGAGAAACAATACGCCTTTGTCCGCCGATTTCAGAAGGCCGGCGCGCTCCCCAACGGCTCCGGTGAAAGCGCCTTTCGCATGGCCGAACAAAGTGGACATCGCCTGATCCCCGCGCAGGGTTGCGCAATTGACCTCCACAAAAGGGCCGGTGACCTTGCGCTGCGCCTTTTTCAGATCGTAGATGCGGCGTGCAAGCTGCGATTTTCCGGCGCCCGTCGGCCCGGTCAGCAATACGGGCGCGGTCGAACGGATAACCACCCGCTCGATCTGGTCGATCATCCGGTTGAAGGCCGCATTGCGTGTGACGATTCCCGATTTCAGGAAAGCTGCGGCGTCCTCGCGCTCGGAAGCGAAGCGTTTTGCGATCTCATCGTAGCGGGAAAGATCGAGATCGATAATGCTGTGCGTGCCGGCGATATCGACTTCGACATCCGGATCGGCGTCTTTGTAGCGCGTCGGAGAAAGCTGCAAAAGCCGCGCCGGTATAATGCGGGCCTCTGTCAGGAGAAACCAGCAAATCTGCGCGACGTGCGTACCGGTGGTGATATTCACCAGATAGTCTTCCGCGTCCGGATCGAAAGGATAGTCGCGGGCGAAATCACGAAGCTTGGTGTAGACCTCGGAGAAATCCCAGGCGTTGGTGTAATTGACGATATTGCATTTGACGTCAGTCGCCGGCGACACCGTGCCGATATCGCCGATAATGCGTTTCGCCAAGGTTTCGGAATGATTGTCGTATAGCAATTCAACCCGATCGATAAACAGGCCCTGTTGCTGGCAAAGCGCAACATTCGGTCTCCAGCGCGACCATCGTTTGTCCCACTTGCCCATGTCGAGGGTCGTGCCGAGAATGCTGAAGGCGACGCGCTTTTTCATTTTATCTTTTCATATAAATTCTTCTATTAACAGATAATATAAGCCAGCCGGATTTTTTGCTCAACAATCGAGCGGTGAATTTTCCCGATTTTTATTTATTAGCTTTTTCAATTAGTTATAATTTTTCTTCGCGATTTTGCGGCGCGGCTCCACGAACTGGCACGCTTCTTGGAATGTATAGGACGACGAACATTCAAAAGGTGACGCCATGGTGAACAAGGCAATCTTCAAAACCTATCTGGGCAAGCTGCTTCCATCGACAAATGCGGTGAACGAAGCCGGCGCCCCGGCATATAAGCTGACGCCGAAGGAAGCCTTGGCCCAACTCGCGGTTACCGGGACCTTCAACGGAACGTTCTATGCCGACGGCGAAACGCAGGTGCACGCCTTGCAGGAACTCAGCGCTCAGGTCGAGCCCGAGTTTCTGGCCAGGCTCGCCGTTTACGCCGCGCAGAAGGGCTTCATGAAGGACATGCCGGTCACGCTGCTGGCGCTCCTTTCGACCCTCCAAAGCGACGCATTCGCGTCTGCATTTCCGCGGGCGGTGAAGAGCGGCAAAATGCTGCGCGGTTTCGTGCAGGTCATGCGCTCGGGAGCGATGGGACGCAAGTCGCTTGGAACGCGGCCAAAGAAAATGGTGCAGGCATGGCTCGAAACGGCCAGCACGCGCCAGCTTCTGAACGCCATGGTCGGCGGCGACCCGTCTCTGGCGGACGTCGTCAAAATGGTCCATCCGAAGCCTGCAAGCGAAGAACGCAAGGCGTTCTACGCCTGGCTGGTCGGCAAGCCATACGACTATGCGGCGCTGCCGGACGAGGTGAAGGCCCTGGAAGCGTTTCGGCGCGACCTGTCTCAACCGACGCCGGACGTTCCGTTCCAGCTTCTGACCTCGCTGCCGCTGACGCGCGAGCATTGGGTCGAGATCGCACGTAACGGAAGCTGGCAGATGGTGCGCCAGAACCTCAACACTTTTGCGCGCAAGGGGGTGTTCGATGTCGAAGGGATGACAAGGGAAGTCGCCCGTCGTCTTTCCGATCCGGAAGCGGTTCGCAAAGCCAAAGCGTTTCCCTACCAGCTGATGACGACGTGGAAGGCGGCGTCGGAGGCGGTTCCGGAAGAGGTTCGTGACGCGCTTCAAGAGGCGATGGACGCGGCCTTGGCCAATGTGCCGGCGCTTGACGGTCGGGTGGTCCTTTGCCCCGACGTGTCCGGTTCGATGAGTTCGCCGGTCACCGGATATCGCAAGGGCGCGACCTCGGTCGTTCGCTGCATCGACGTGGCCGGGCTGATGACCGCCGCGTTCCTTCAGCGAAACCCAAACGCCCGAGTGACGCCGTTTGAAGTCGACGTCGTCGACGTTCGCCTGAACAGGCGCGACTCGGTCATGACCAACGCCGAGAAGCTGGCGAGCATCGGCGGCGGCGGAACCAACTGCTCCGCGCCTCTGGCGAAACTCGCCAATGAGCGGGCGAAGGTGGATCTGGTGATCTTCATCTCGGATAACCAGTCGTGGATGGATCAGCCATGCCATGGCGGCGCCACCGCGAAGATGCAGGAATGGGCGCGGATAAAGAGGCTCAATCCGGCTGCAAAGCTGGTGTGCCTCGACATCCAGCCCTACCAGACGACGCAGGCGCAAATCCGAAGCGACGTGCTGAATGTCGGCGGTTTTTCGGACGCCGTCTTCGAGGCGATCGCGGCCTTCGCCAGGGGCGGGAACGGTCCTGACGCCTGGCTGCAAGAGATCGAAGCCGTAGAGCTTCGATAAAGAGAATGCCCGCGCCGGGTTCTCCGGCGCGGGCGACCGCAACGAATGCCGGTTGAAACTACAGATCGTTACTCTCCAGGTCGCGGGTTCGAATCCCGCCGGGTTCTCCTCCTTATGGACCCGTAGCTCAGCGGTAGAGCAGGCGTTTCACCAATACTTGTCGTTGCGGACAATCGGAATATCCGGCGAATGCCTGAGGAACTACATTCGGTAAGCCGCAAGGCGAGCAGATTCAAATTCTGCGCTCTCGCAAGAGAGGGGGTTTCTCAAAAAGTCGTCGCCGGATCGAAGACGGGCGGTTGCGAATGCAGGGTGGAACTACAGCGCATCATGGATGGTCTGGCAGGTTCGACTCCTCCTTTGCGATACGCTCTCTGGCACGAGCGGGGCCATCCGGGTTTCGCCCATTCTTGTCGCCGCCGCCCGTCTTCACACATGCGCTTTTCAAAAGCGCAAACAGCCTCCCGCTTCATTGGCGGGCCAGTTTTTGAAACGATGGTAACCAAGAAGGACTGCAAAAGCAGGAAAGACAATGATTAAGACGCTCAGCGGCCAGGATTTGATCGATGCAGGTTTACTGCAGGGTAAATGGTTTCGTGACGCGCTCGACGCCGGGAACGACGTCCTGCGGGACGGCGGATCGCGCGAGGCGGCGCTTGCGGCCGCGATGGCCTATCAGCCCGCTCCGAAGCTGCCGCTGAAGGGAACCCGCGACATCGACATTCACATGAACATCCGGGCGGAAAACGCAGCGGAACAGGCGAACGTCGAAAAAGTCAGCGCAACCATGCGTGAACTCTCGCGGACGCCCGTCGTTCGCGCCGCTGCGATCATGCCCGACGCCTGCCCGTCCGGGCCGATCGGCACGATCCCGGTCGGTGGGGTCGTGGCTTCGGAAGCGATTCATCCCGGAATGCACTCGGCCGATATCTGCTGCTCGATGGCGATCTCCATCCTGCCGGGCGTAGCGCCGCGCGACCTGCTCGACGCCGTTCACGGCGTGACGCATTTCGGGCCGGGCGGGCGTGCTCGCGGCTCGCAGATCAAGCCGTCGGACGCGACGCTCGAAGCCTTCGATGCGAACCCGTATCTGAACCAGATCGCAAGCGTCGCCATCGAGCATTTTGCAACGCAGGGCGACGGCAATCATTTCGCCTATGTCGGGCAGATGAAGTCGACCGGCGCAACCGCGCTCGTGACCCATCACGGTTCGCGCGCGCCGGGCGCCCGGCTTTACGACCGGGGCATGAGGATCGCCAACCGCTTCCGCGAGTTGCTTTCGCCGCAGACGCTGAAGCAGAACGCCTGGATTCCAGCCGAAAGCGAGGAAGGGGAACATTACTGGCAGGCGCTGCAGATCGTCCGCCGGTGGACGAAGGAGAACCACTTCGCCATTCACGATATGGCTGCGTCCAAGCTCGGCGCGAAAGTGGCCGATCGTTTCTGGAACGAGCATAACTTCGTCTTCCGGAAATCCGACGGCCTCTTCTATCACGGCAAGGGCGCGACGCCGGCCTTCGACGGCTGGGCGGACGATGCGACCGATCTCACGATCATTCCGCTCAACATGGCGGAGCCGATCCTGATCGTGCGAGGCTCGAACGCCGCGCACGGCCTCGGTTTCTCGCCGCACGGCGCCGGGCGTAACTTCTCCAGGACCGCCCATCTGCGTCAGCTGGCTGCGGAATATGGAGCGGACTCACGCGGGATGAGCCCGAATAACATCGCCGATATCCTGGCGAAGGAAACGAGCGGGCTGGACGTTCGTTTCTTCAGCGGTGACGCCGATGTGTCTGAACTGCCCGGCGCTTACAAGAGCGCCGCACAGGTCAAAGCCCAGATCGGAGACTATGGGCTGGCCGCGATCGTCGATGAAGTCATCCCCTATGGCTCCATCATGGCCGGAGACTGCCAGAAGAATGCGCCCTGGCGGAACAAAAAGAAGCGTTCTCCGACGCCTGAATAGACGGAATGGCCCGGATATCCGGGCCATTCTTATATGTGTCAGAAACGATAGGTCTTCACCTCGTTTCCGCGCTCGATGGTGCGGTTTTCACGATGACGTGCAGCCTTGGCATCGTCTATCTGGTTCTCTTGCAGATGTTAGGACCATCGCCAGACGTTCCAGCGCCGCCGCGCCGGGCGAAAGCCGAGGCAGCGTTAGCAACAGTTGCTAGCTTGAGCGGGATTCCACGGAGGGCTTATTTCAAGGCCGGGTCGGGCAGGGCGCTACGGGACTATCCGGGAAATCGCGAGTCAAAACGTTATTGAGATGTTATGCGGCTGGTAGCAATAGCTCGGCGCACGAATGATTGCCGGGGGAAAACGCGGGATTCATAGGGATATGGAAATTGAATGCGCGCTTGCGCCGCTAAATTGCTACGCCGCGCTAAGTTGCTAGGCTGTTGCTAGGGGTAAAGCGCCTCGGGCGACGCGAAGTCAACTTCTGCAAATTATAAAGCAATTTCAATGGGATAAAATGGTGGGCGATGACAGGCTCGAACTGCCGACATCTTCGGTGTAAACGAAGCGCTCTACCAACTGAGCTAATCGCCCGACTGCTCAAACAGCCAGTCCGACAGCCCCTTTAGGCAATTCGCCCCTCAAGTGCAAGCGTAAAAGTCAGGGCCAGATTCTTTGTGAGGGAAGGCGGCGATGGCGCTTGCAGCGGGCGGTTTGCGGGCGGGATCGGGCGCTGAAACGCCCTCGTTTTTGGGAAAACGAAGATTCCCGGTTTTCTTCATGACATTCGCTTGACAGCTGCGGGAGAACCACTTAAACGACCGCTCACGCCGGACGGAAACGCCGGTCCTGGTCGCGAAAGACGATCGGAAACAATGCGCGGGTGTAGCTCAGTCGGTTAGAGTGCCGGCCTGTCACGCCGGAGGTCGCGGGTTCGAGCCCCGTCACTCGCGCCATTTTCCTTCCCGAAATTCAATGAATTGTATGTCGAAGCGCAAGCGGCGCTTTAAGACGGCTGTTTCGTCGCGCGCCGGCCGCTTCAGGCCGCCGTCGCTTAGCGCGGCGCTTTGCGGCGGGACAGGTAGACCGCGGAAAACACGATGGACGCGATCACCGCGAAATCGCCGCCGACCAGTGCGTAATGTTCCATGGCGATGTCCTTTCCCATCGTGTTTCGACCTGTCCCGATCATAGCCGATGCGTCGGCCGCCAGAAGGCAAGGCGTCGCGTTGCGTGGGCGTCCGGAAGGTTTTCTTTCTGTTTGCGGTCGCGGGAGCGGACGGATTTTTCGCGGGGAGGCGAAAAGGGCGGGGCGGAGTGATTCTCGATCCCGCAATTTTATGGGCGCCGTTTCGTCACTTTCCTCACGAAATTATGATCTTTCCATGCTATAGGCTTGAAAAACGGGCTCCTGCGCGGGGGAGCGGACGCGGCGTTCACCATACCATGTGCGCCGCGCCTATTTGATCGCGCCGGAGGGGTTGCGCTTCAACGCTTGCTGCGCTAACCGTCCCGGCGAAAAGCGCTTAAGTTCGCACGGCATGCCTTTTGAAGCTGCTCTGGGCGACGAGGTTGCAACAGATGCAATGTGTCGCATGGTCGTAAGTTTCAAATAGCTTATGACAGGCGACATAGCCTCGTATTCAAGCCGGAAAAAGGATCATGAACGAGCTTTTGAGTTCTTATCTGCCGATAGTCATATTCCTCGGTATCGCGATCGTCATCGGCGTGGCCCTTCTGGTTGCGCCGTTTCTGGTCGCGTATAGGCAGCCCGACCCGGAAAAGCTGTCCGCCTACGAATGCGGCTTCAACGCCTTCGACGATGCGCGCATGAAGTTCGACATCCGCTTCTACCTGGTGTCGATTCTCTTCATCATCTTCGACCTCGAGGTGGCGTTCCTGTTCCCGTGGGCCGTTTCGTTCAGCAAGATCGGCTGGTTCGGCTTCGCGTCGATGATGACGTTCCTCGGCGTCCTGACCATCGGCTTCATCTATGAATGGAAGAAAGGAGCGCTGGAATGGGATTGACCGGCAACACGCTCGTGGCTCCGCAACCCAAGGGCATTCTCGACCCGCGCACCGGCAAGCCGGTGGGCGCCGACGACGCCTTCTTCAACGATCTCAACAGCGAACTGTCCGACAAGGGCTTTCTCGTCACCTCCGCCGACGCGCTGATCACCTGGGCGCGCACCGGCTCGCTGATGTGGATGACCTTCGGCCTCGCCTGCTGCGCCGTGGAGATGATGCATATCTCCATGCCGCGCTATGACGCCGAGCGCTTCGGCATCGCGCCGCGCGCCTCGCCGCGCCAGTCGGACGTGATGATCGTCGCGGGCACGCTCACCAACAAGATGGCCCCGGCGCTGCGCAAGGTCTACGACCAGATGCCCGAGCCGCGCTACGTCATCTCGATGGGCTCCTGCGCCAATGGCGGCGGCTACTACCACTATTCCTATTCGGTGGTGCGCGGCTGCGACCGCGTGGTGCCGGTGGACATCTATGTCCCGGGCTGCCCGCCGACCGCCGAAGCGCTGCTCTACGGCATTCTTCTTCTTCAGAAGAAGATCCGCCGCACCGGCACGATCGAGCGCTGAGGCCGAAGAAAGGACATTGATATCATGAGCGAAGAAGCTCTCGGTGAACTTTCCGCCTATATCAGGGAGCGCCTCGGCGACGCCGTCGAGGACGCCGCGCTGGCCTATGGCGAGCTGACGCTGCACGCCACGCCCGAAAGCGTTCTCAAGGTGCTGGCCTTCCTGCGCGACGACGTGCAGTGCCGCTTCGTCAACCTGACGGACATTTCCGGCGTCGATTATCCGCAGCGTGAAAAACGTTTCGACGTGGTCTACCAGCTCATGTCCCCGACGCAGAACCTGCGCATCCGCGTCAAGGTCCAGGCGGACGAGGATACGATGGTGCCGTCCGCCACCGCCGTCTTCGTCGGCGCGGAATGGTACGAGCGCGAGACCTACGACATGTACGGCGTGCTGTTCTCCGGCCATCCGGACCTGCGCCGCCTGCTGACCGATTACGGTTTCGAGGGCTATCCGCTGCGCAAGGACTTTCCGCTCACGGGCTTCGTGGAGGTGCGCTACAGCGACGAGCTGAAGCGCGTCGTCTACCAGCCGGTGGAGCTGCGCCAGGAATTCCGCAATTTCGACTTCCTCTCGCCCTGGGAAGGGACCGACTACGTCCTGCCCGGCGACGAGAAGGCCAAGGCGAACTGAATGATGGGCGAGGGCGCGGGACATAGTGGAATTTTGGGCGCGCCGGCGATGGCCGTCTCCGGCCATGGTTCCGCGCGTTTCGCCCGCCGTCCCTCCGCCGCCCACAAGCCCGCCAATGACGCATTCGCCGACAGGAGCCGCCCGTTGACCGGCGCGGCCGCCCGGACGGCGCTGGCAGCCAAACAGGAAGCTGAACATGGCTGAGACTCAGGTCCGCAATTTCAATATCAACTTCGGCCCGCAGCATCCGGCGGCGCACGGCGTACTGCGTCTGGTGCTGGAACTGGACGGCGAGGTGGTCGACCGCGTCGATCCGCATATCGGCCTGCTGCATCGCGGCACCGAGAAGCTGATGGAGGCCAAGACCTATCTTCAGGCCGTGCCCTATCTCGACCGCCTCGACTACGTCGCGCCGATGAACCAGGAGCACGCCTACGCGCTCGCCGTCGAACGCCTGCTCGGCATCGACGTGCCGAAGCGCGGCCAGGTCATCCGCGTGCTCTATTCGGAAATCGGCCGCATCCTGAACCATCTCCTCAACGTCACCACCCAGGCCATGGACGTGGGCGCGCTGACGCCGCCGCTCTGGGGCTTCGAGGAGCGCGAGAAGCTGATGGTGTTCTATGAACGCGCCTGCGGCGCGCGCATGCACGCCGCCTATTTCCGCCCCGGCGGCGTCCACCAGGACATTCCCGACCAGCTCGTCGAGGATATCGGCAAGTGGATCGACCCGTTCTTCGTCACGCTGAAGAATCTCGACGACCTCATCACGCCCAACCGCATCTTCAAGCAGCGCAACGTCGACATCGGCGTGGTGTCGCTGGACGACGCCTGGGCCTGGGGCTTCTCGGGCGTCATGGTGCGCGGCTCGGGCGCGGCCTGGGACCTGCGCAAGTCGCAGCCCTACGAATGCTATTCCGAGATGGAGTTCGACATTCCGATCGGCAAGAACGGCGACTGCTACGACCGCTACCTGATCCGCATGGAAGAGATGCGCCAGTCGGCGCGCATCATGCGCCAGTGCGTCGACCTGCTTTTGGGCAAGGAGCGCGTCGGCCCGGTGTCGAACGCCGACCACAAGATCGTGCCGCCCAAGCGCGGCGAGATGAAGCGCTCGATGGAGGCGCTCATCCATCACTTCAAGCTTTACACGGAAGGCTATCACGTGCCGGCCGGTGAGGTTTACGCCGCGGTGGAAGCGCCGAAGGGCGAGTTCGGCGTCTATCTGGTTTCGGATGGCTCCAACAAGCCCTATCGCTGCAAGCTGCGCGCCCCGGGCTTCGCCCATCTCCAGGCCATGGATTTCCTGTGCCGCGGCCACATGCTGGCCGACGTGTCGGCAATCCTCGGCTCGCTCGATATTGTGTTTGGTGAGGTTGACCGCTGATGTCCGTTCGCCGTCTTGCAGATGACGCCGTCCAGCCGGCCGCTTTCGCGTTCAGCGCGGAAAATCAGGCCTGGGCGCAGAAGACGATTGCAAAATACCCGGCCGGCCGCCAGCAGTCGGCGGTGATCCCGCTGCTGATGCGCGCGCAGGAACAGGAAGGCTGGGTGACCAAGCCCGCGATCGAGCACGTCGCCGCGATGCTCGACATGCCGCTGATCCGCGTGCTGGAAGTCGCGACCTTCTATACGCAGTTCCAGTTGAAGCCCGTCGGCACGCGCGCCCATATCCAGGTCTGCGGCACCACGCCCTGCATGCTGCGCGGCTCGGAAGCGCTGATGGAGGTCTGCCGTCACAAGATCCACCACGACCCGTTCGAGCTCAACGCCGACGGCACCCTGTCGTGGGAAGAGGTCGAGTGCCAGGGCGCCTGCGCCAACGCGCCGATGGTTATGATCTTCAAGGACGCCTATGAGGACCTGACGCCGGAGCGGCTGGAAGAGATCATCGACGCCTTCGAGGCCGGCAAGGGCGACACGGTCAAGCCGGGCCCGCAGGACGGCCGCAAGACGAGCGAGCCGATCAACGGCCTGACCTCGCTGACCGAAGACCTCGACTACAAGCAGATCGGGCTCGAGACGCGCAAGGCGTCGGACGCCGCCGCCGCGAAGGCCAAGGCCGAGGCGGAAGCCAAGGCGAAGGCCGAAGCGGACGCGAAAGCCAAGGCGGAAGCCGCGAGCGTGCCGCCGTCCAACGCCGCCAAGCCCGTGACCGACGCGCCCGAAACCGCGCCGGCGCTCAAGACGCCCTCGGACGTCAAGGCGCCGCCCGCCGCGGAGAAGGCCGCCTCGGCGGACGTGAAGTCGAAGCCGTCGCTCGACGACGCCGATCGCCCGGCGGCGATGGAGCGTCCGGAGAAGATCGACGACCTCAAGCTCATCTCAGGCGTCGGCCCCAAGACCGAGGCGATCCTGCACGATCTGGGCGTCTTCACCTACAGGCAGGTGGCCTCCTGGCAGAAGCCGGAGCGCGAATGGGTGGACCATTATCTGAGCTTCCACGGCCGCATCGAGCGCGAGGACTGGGTCAGGCAGGCCGAGGCGCTGGCCAAGGGCGGGGTCGAGGAATATGTCCGGGTGTTCGGAAAGAAACCGGTATGATGATCTTCTCGGCAAAGACAAACGAAAACGGAAACAGGTGAGACATGCTGGCTGATAAAGATCGCATCTTCACCAATATTTATGGCTTCAGGGACCGTTCGCTCAAGGGCGCGATGTCGCGCGGCGCGTGGGACAACACGCGCGGCCTGATCGATCGCGGCCGCGACTGGATCATCGACGAGATGAAGGCCTCGGGCCTGCGCGGCCGCGGCGGCGCCGGCTTCCCGACCGGCCTCAAATGGTCGTTCATGCCCAAGCAGAGCGACGGCCGTCCGCATTACCTCGTCGTCAACGCCGACGAATCCGAGCCCGGCACCTGCAAGGATCGCGAGATCATGCGCCACGATCCGCACACGCTGATCGAGGGCTGCGTCATCGCCGGCTGCGCCATGGGCGCGCACACCGCCTATATCTACCTGCGCGGCGAGTTCATGCGCGAGCGCGAGGCGCTGCAGGCGGCCATCGACGAATGCTACGACGCCGGGCTTCTCGGCAAGGACAACACGTGCGGCTGGGATATGGACATATTCCTGCATCACGGCGCCGGCGCCTATATCTGCGGCGAGGAGACGGCGCTGCTCGAAAGCCTCGAGGGCAAGAAGGGCCAGCCGCGCCTCAAGCCGCCGTTCCCGGCCAATATGGGCCTCTACGGCTGCCCGACCACGGTCAACAACGTCGAATCCATCGCCGTGTCGCCGACGATCCTGCGCCGCGGCGCGGCCTGGTTCTCCTCCATCGGCCGCCCGAACAACGTCGGCACCAAGCTGTTCCAGATTTCGGGCCACGTGAACACGCCTTGCGTGGTGGAGGAAGGCCTCGGCATTCCCTTCCGCGAGCTGATCGAGAAGCACGCCGGCGGCATCCGCGGCGGCTGGGACAACCTGCTCGCCGTCATCCCCGGCGGCGCGTCCTGCCCGGTCGTCAAGGCGGAGAACATGATGGACGCCGTCATGGACTTCGACGGCATGCGCGAGGTCAAGTCGTCCTTCGGCACCGGCGGCCTGATCGTCATGGACAAGTCGACCGACATCATCAAGGCGATCGCCCGCCTGTCGGCCTTCTTCAAGCATGAGAGCTGCGGCCAGTGCACGCCGTGCCGCGAAGGCACCGGCTGGATGTGGCGCGTGATGGAGCGCATGGTCAAGGGCAATGCGCAGAAGCGCGAGATCGACATGCTGCTCGACGTCACCAAGCAGATCGAGGGTCACACGATCTGCGCGCTGGGCGACGCCGCCGCATGGCCGGTTCAGGGCCTGATCCGCAATTTCCGTCCGGAAATCGAGAAGCGGATCGACGATTATACGCGCAACGCCGTGCAGAGCCGCAACATCCGGCTCGAAGCGGCCGAGTGAGTTGCGCTGGCCCGCCCTTTGAGGGGCGGGCGCGAAGAGTTTGACATCTGGAAGATGCGGCCAAAGCCGCAGGTTTGGACAAGCGATGGCAAAGATCAAGGTTGACGGCACGGAGATCGAGGTTCCCGATCACTATACGCTCCTTCAGGCCGCCGAAGCCGCCGGCGCGGAAGTGCCGCGTTTCTGTTTCCATGAACGGCTTTCCATCGCCGGAAACTGCCGTATGTGCCTGGTCGAGGTGAAGGGCGGACCGCCGAAGCCGGCGGCCTCCTGCGCCATGGGCGTGCGCGACCTGCGCCCCGGCCCGAACGGCGAGGCGCCGGAAATCTTCACCAACACGCCGATGGTCAAGAAGGCCCGCGAAGGCGTGATGGAGTTCCTGCTCATCAACCATCCGCTCGACTGCCCGATCTGCGACCAGGGCGGCGAATGCGATCTGCAGGACCAGGCCATGGCCTTCGGCACCGACGGCTCGCGCTATCGCGAGAACAAGCGCGCCGTCGAGAACAAATATATCGGCCCGCTGGTCAAGACGGTGATGACGCGCTGCATCCATTGCACGCGCTGCGTCCGCTTCACCACCGAGGTGGCCGGCATTTCCGAGCTCGGCCTCATCGGCCGCGGCGAGGACGCCGAGATCACCACCTATCTCGAACGCGCCATGACCTCGGAACTGCAGGGCAACGTCATCGACCTCTGCCCGGTCGGCGCGCTGACCTCGCGTCCCTACGCCTTCCAGGCGCGCCCGTGGGAATTGACCAAGACCGAGACCATCGACGTCATGGACGCGGTCGGCTCCAACATCCGCGTCGACACGCGCGGCCGCGAAGTGATGCGCATCATGCCGCGCGTCAACGAGGCCGTGAACGAGGAGTGGATCTCCGACAAGACTCGCTTCATCTGGGACGGCCTACGCACGCAGCGCCTCGACCGGCCCTATGTCCGCAAGGACGGCCGCCTGGTCGCCGTGAGCTGGCCGGAAGCCTTCGCCGCCATCGCGGCCAAGGTTTCGGCGACCTCCGCCGACCGCATCGGCGCGGTGGCGGGCGACCTCGCCTCGGTCGAGGAGATCTACGCGCTCAAGGGCCTGATGGCCTCGCTCGGCTCGGCCAGCACCGATTGCCGCCAGGACGGCGCGGCGCTCGACCCGGCGCTCGGCCGCGCGACCTATCTTTTCAACACGACGATCGAAGGCATTGAAAACGCTGACGCTCTCCTGATCATCGGCTCCAATCCGCGCGTCGAGGCGGCGGTGCTCAACGCCCGCATCCGCAAGCGCCAGCGCATGGGCAATTTCCCGATCGCTTTGATCGGCGAACGCGCCGAGCTGCGCTACGAGCATGACTATCTCGGCGCGGGCGCGGACACGCTCGGCCAGCTCGCCGCCGGCAAGAACGCCTTCCGCGACGTGCTCGCCAAGGCCGAGCGTCCGCTGATCGTCGTCGGCCAGGGCGCGCTCACGGGCGACAACGGCGCGGCGATCCTCGCCGCCGCCGCCAGGCTGGCGCAGGACGTCGGCGCGATCAAGGACGGCTGGAACGGCTTCTCGGTCCTGCATACGGCGGCCTCGCGCGTCGGCGCGCTCGACCTCGGCTTCGTGCCGGGCGAGGGCGGCAAGGCGGCCCGCGACATGCTGGGCGCGCTCGACGTCGTCTTCCTGCTCGGCGCGGACGAGCTCGACATGTCGAAGAAGGGTTCGAGCTTCGTCGTCTATATCGGCACCCATGGCGACGCCGGCGCGCACGCGGCCGACGTCATCCTGCCGGGCGCGGCCTATACGGAGAAGTCCGGCATCTGGCTCAACACCGAGGGCCGGGTGCAGATGGGCGCCCGCGCCGGCTTCGCGCCGGGCGAGGCCAAGGAGGACTGGGCGATCCTGCGCGCGCTGTCGGACGTTCTGGGCAAGCGCCTGCCGTTCGATTCGCTGGCGCAGCTCCGCGCCAAGCTTTATGCGGACCATCCGCATATGCTGGCCGTCGACGCCGTGACGCCCGCTTCCGCCGACGATCTGGTGGCGCTGGCGGCCAAGGCCGCCGCGCCGGGCGAGGGCGCCTTCGGGTCGCCGGTCAAGGATTTTTACCTCACCAATCCGATCGCCCGCGCTTCGGCCGTGATGGCCGAGTGCTCGGCGCTCGCGGCCGGCGGCTTCCGGCAGGCGGCAGAGTAAGGCGAGAGAGAGACGGAACTATGGACGGAATTTTTGCAGCCTACGTCTTGCCCGCGCTGATCGTCGCGCTCAAGTCGCTTGTCTTGCTGGTTGTCTTGCTCATCGTCGTGGCTTACCTGCTTTATGCCGACCGCAAGATCTGGGCGGCGGTGCAGCTTCGCCGCGGCCCCAACGTGGTCGGCCCGTGGGGCCTGTTCCAGGCCTTCGCGGACTTGCTCAAGTTCGTGTTCAAGGAGCCGATCATCCCCTCGGGCGCGAACAAGGGCGTGTTCCTGCTCGCCCCCTTCGTCTCGGCGGTGCTGGCGCTGGCCACCTGGGCGGTGATCCCGGTCAACAAGGGCTGGGCGGTCGCCGACATCAATGTCGGCATCCTCTACATCTTCGCCATCTCCTCGCTCGAGGTCTATGGCGTGATTATGGGCGGCTGGGCGTCGAACTCGAAATATCCCTTCCTCGGCGCGCTGCGCTCGGCGGCGCAGATGGTGTCCTATGAAGTCTCGATCGGCTTCGTCATCGTCACCGTGCTGCTGACGGCGGGCTCGCTCAACCTCACCGACATCGTGCTGTCGCAGAACACCGGCCTCGGCACCAAGCTCGGCCTGCCGGCCTCCTTCCTCGACTGGAACTGGCTCTGCCTGCTGCCGATGTTCGTGATCTTCTTCATCTCGGCGCTGGCCGAGACCAACCGCCCGCCCTTCGACCTGGTCGAGGCGGAATCGGAGCTGGTCGCCGGCCACATGATCGAATATTCGTCGACGCCGTTCCTTCTGTTCTTCCTCGGCGAATATGTGGCGATCACGCTGATGTGCGCCCTGATGACCATCCTGTTCCTCGGCGGCTGGCTGCCTCCGGTGGACGTGGCGGTCCTCAACTGGGTGCCGGGCGTCATCTGGTTCATGCTGAAGCTGTGCTTCTGCTTCTTCCTGTTCGCCATGGTCAAGGCCTTCGTTCCGCGTTACCGCTACGACCAGCTGATGCGCCTGGGCTGGAAGGTGTTCCTGCCGATCTCGCTGTTCATGGTCGTGGCCACCGCGACCTTCCTCAAAGTCTTCGGTCTGGCGTAAGGAGTAAAGACTATGGCTTCCATCGCCCAAGCGGCCAAATCGCTCCTGCTGAAGGAATTCCTCGGCGCCTTCGGCCTGTCCATGCGCCAGTTCTTCGCGCCCAAGGCGACGCTGAACTATCCGCATGAAAAGGGCCCGGTCTCCCCGCGCTTCCGCGGCGAGCATGCGCTGCGCCGTTATCCCAACGGCGAGGAGCGCTGCATCGCCTGCAAATTGTGCGAGGCGATCTGCCCGGCGCAGGCCATCACCATCGAGGCCGGCCCGCGCCGCAACGACGGCACCCGCCGCACGGTGCGCTACGACATCGACATGGTGAAGTGCATCTATTGCGGCTTCTGCCAGGAGGCCTGCCCGGTCGACGCCATCGTCGAGGGGCCGAATTTCGAATTCGCCACCGAGACGCGCGAAGAGCTGTACTACGACAAGGACAAGCTCCTCGCCAACGGCGACCGCTGGGAACGCGAGATCGCGCGCAACATCGCGATGGACGCGCCCTATCGCTGACCGGGCTCCCGGTCGGGTCGGAGGCGTCGGGCCGCGGTTTTCGGACCGCCCGGCGCCTGGATGAAAATTTGAGTCAAGCGGGCGAGGCATAGGGCTTCGCTCTCGGAAAGGTGTTGGGGGATCCCCATGCTGACAGGAATTGCGGCAGCATTCTTCTATCTGTTCGCCTTCATCATGGTCGCGTCCGCGTTCATGGTGATCGCGGCGCGCAACCCCGTGCATTCGGTGCTGTTTCTGATCCTCACTTTCTTCAACGCGGCGGCGCTGTTCCTGCTGACGGGGGCGGAGTTCCTCGCCATGATCCTGCTCGTCGTCTATGTCGGCGCGGTGGCGGTGCTGTTCCTGTTCGTCGTCATGATGCTGGACGTGGACTTCGCCGAATTGAAGCGCGGCGCGCTGCAATATGCGCCGATCGGCGCCCTGGTCGGCCTGATCCTGCTGGTCGAGCTGGTCGTGGTCTTCGCGGGCCGCATGTTCACGCCCAAGCTGGGGCAGGGCGCCTTGCCGATCCCGGATCTCGCCAGCCGCACCAACACCGCCGCGCTCGGCGACATTCTTTATACGAGTTACGTCTTCTACTTCCAGATCGCGGGCCTCGTGCTTCTGGTGGCGATGATCGGCGCGATCGTGCTGACGCTGCGCCACAAGCCGAACGTCAAGCGCCAGTCGATCCCGGTCCAGGTCGCCCGCACGCCGGCCACCGCCATCGAGATCAGAAAAGTCGAGACGGGCAAGGGTCTTTAAGGATATGCACATGGAAATCGGTATCGCGCATTATCTGACCGTTTCGGCCATCCTGTTCACGCTGGGCGTCTTCGGCATCTTCCTGAACCGCAAGAACGTCATCGTCATCCTGATGTCGATCGAGCTGATCCTGCTTTCGGTCAATCTCAACTTCGTGGCGTTCTCCTCCGTGCTCGGCGATCTGGTCGGGCAGGTCTTCGCCCTCTTCGTGCTCACCGTCGCTGCGGCCGAAGCCGCCATCGGTCTCGCAATCCTCGTTGTTTTCTTCCGTAATCGCGGCTCCATCGCGGTGGAAGACGTCAATGTCATGAAAGGTTGACGGGCAAATGCTCTATTACGCGATCGTCTTCCTTCCGCTTCTGGGCTTCCTGATCGCCGGCCTGTTCGGCAATCGGATCGGCGCCAAGGCGAGCGAATACGTCACCTCCGGCCTGATGGTCCTGGTCGCCGTCCTGTCCTGGATCGTCTTCTTCCAGATCCCGATGGGCCACGACGCCGAAACGGTCCGCATCCCGGTCCTGCACTGGGTCACGTCCGGCGCGCTCTCCTTCGACTGGGCGCTGCGCGTCGATACGCTCACCGGCGTCATGCTGGTGGTGGTCAACACGGTCTCGGCCCTGGTGCACGTCTATTCGATAGGCTACATGCACCACGATCCGCACCGGCCGCGCTTCTTCGCCTATCTGTCGCTGTTCACCTTCGCCATGCTGATGCTGGTGACCTCCGACAACCTGGTGCAGATGTTCTTCGGCTGGGAAGGCGTGGGCCTGGCCTCCTACCTGCTGATCGGCTTCTGGTTCCAGAAGCCCTCGGCCAACGCCGCCGCCATGAAGGCCTTCGTGGTCAACCGCGTCGGCGACTTCGGCTTCCTGCTCGGCATCTTCGGCGTCTTCGCGCTGTTCCAGTCGGTCGACTACAACACCATCTTCGCCGCCGCGGCGCATTATCTGCCGGCCGAAGGCGCGACCGACGCCGGCAACACGGTGTTGACCTTCCTCGGCCACGCGCTCGACAAGGAAGGCGCCATCACCGTCGTCTGCCTGCTCCTGTTCATGGGCGCGATGGGCAAGTCGGCGCAGTTCCTGCTGCACACCTGGCTGCCGGACGCGATGGAAGGCCCGACCCCGGTCTCGGCCCTCATCCACGCCGCCACCATGGTGACCGCGGGCGTGTTCATGGTCGCGCGCATGTCGCCGATCTTCGAGCTGTCGCACACGGCGCTTCTCGTCGTCACCATCGTCGGCGCGACCACGGCCTTCTTCGCCGCCACCGTCGGCCTGGTGCAGAACGACATCAAGCGCGTCATCGCCTATTCGACCTGCTCGCAGCTCGGCTACATGTTCGCCGCGCTCGGCGTCGGCGCCTATGGCGGCGCGGTGTTCCACCTCTTCACGCACGCCTTCTTCAAGGCGCTCCTGTTCCTCGGCGCCGGCTCGGTCATCCACGCCGTCTCCAACGAGCAGGATATGCGCCACATGGGCGGCCTGCGCAAGCTGATCCCCACCACCTACTGGATGATGATCATCGGCACGGTGGCGCTGACGGGCCTGGGCATTCCGGGAACCATCATCGGCACGGCGGGCTATTTCTCCAAGGACGCGATCATCGAATCCGTCTACGCCTCGCACAACCCCGCGGCGGGCTACGCCTTCACGCTTCTGGTGGTGGCCGCGCTCTTCACCAGCTTCTATTCCTGGCGCCTGATCTTCCTGACCTTCCACGGCAAGCCGCGCGCCTCGCACGAGGTCATGCATCACGTCCACGAATCGCCGCCGGTGATGCTGGTTCCGCTCTTCGTGCTCGGCGTCGGCGCTCTGCTGGCCGGCGTGGTGTTCAAGGAATATTTCTTCGGCCACGACTACGCCGAGTTCTGGAAGGGCGCGCTCTTCACCTCGGCGCATAACGAGATTCTGGAAGAACACCACCACGTCCCGCTCTGGGTCCAGCTGTCGCCCTTCGTGGCCATGCTGCTCGGCTTCGCGATCGCCTGGGTCTTCTACATCCGTTCGCCGCAGATTCCGAAGGACCTCGCCGCCCGCCATCGCGGCCTGTACCAGTTCCTTCTCAACAAGTGGTATTTCGACGAACTCTACGACTTCATCTTCGTTCGTCCGGCGCGCTGGCTCGGCCGGCTGTTCTGGAAGGGCGGCGACGGCTGGCTCATCGACGGCTTCGGCCCCAACGGCGTGTCGGCCCGCGTCCTCGACGTCACCAACCGCGTCGTCAGGATACAGTCCGGATACCTTTATCATTACGCATTCGCGATGCTGATCGGCGTCGCCGCGCTCGTCACCTGGATGATGCTCGGGAGCTCCTTCTGATGACCGACTGGCCAATTCTCTCAACGGTCACGTTTCTGCCGCTCGTCGGCGCGTTACTGATCCTTCTGATCAAGGACGACAGCGAAGCCTCGCGTCGCAACATCCGCAACGTCGCGCTGCTCACGACCCTGTTCGTGTTCGTGCTGTCGCTGGTGGTCTGGGCCGGGTTCAACCCGGACGATTCCGGCTACCAGATGGTCGAGCAGCACGGCTGGGTCGGCGGCGGCGTCAGCTACCACATGGGCGTGGACGGCATCTCCGTCCTGTTCGTGGTGCTGTCGGCCTTCCTGATGCCATTCTGCATCCTCGCCAGCTGGGTGTCGGTGGAGAAGCGCGTCAAGGAATACATGATCGCGTTCCTCATCCTGGAAACGCTGATGATCGGCGTGTTCTGCGCGCTCGACCTGTTCCTGTTCTACGTCTTCTTCGAGGCGAGCCTCATTCCGATGTTCATCATCATCGGCGTGTGGGGCGGCAAGCGGCGCGTCTACGCCAGCCTGAAGTTCTTCCTCTATACGCTGCTCGGCTCGGTGCTGATGCTCATCGCCATCATGGCCATGTACTGGCAGGCCGGCACGATGAACATCGTGGAGCTGCAGAAGTTCAACTTCCCCGCCTCGATGCAGACATGGCTATGGCTCGCCTTCTTCGCCTCCTTCGCGGTGAAGATGCCGATGTGGCCGGTCCACACCTGGCTTCCCGACGCGCATGTCGAGGCGCCGACGGCGGGCTCGGTCATCCTGGCCGGCATCCTGCTCAAGCTCGGCGGCTACGGCTTCATCCGCTTCTCGCTGCCGATGTTCCCGATCGCCTCGGCCGACTTCGCGCCGTTCATTTTCGCGCTCTCGGTCATCGCCATCATCTACACCTCGCTGGTGGCGCTGGTGCAGGAGGACATGAAGAAGCTGATCGCCTATTCGTCGGTCGCCCACATGGCCTATGTCACCATGGGCATCTTCGCGGCCAACGAGCAGGGCCTGCAGGGCGCGATCTTCCAGATGCTGTCGCACGGCATCGTGTCGGGCGCGCTGTTCCTCTGCGTGGGCGTCATCTACGACCGCATGCACACGCGTGAGATCGCGGCCTTCGGCGGCCTCGTCAACAACATGCCGAAATACGCCGTGGCCTTCCTGATCTTCACCATGGCCAATGTCGGCCTGCCGGGCACCTCGGGCTTCATCGGCGAGTTCCTGACGCTGTTCGGCGTGTTCCGGGTCAACACCTGGGTGGCGCTGTTCGCGACCACGGGCGTCATCTTCTCGGCCGCCTACGCGCTCTGGCTCTACCGCCAGGTGATCTTCGGCGCGCTGACCAAGGAGAGCCTCAAGGCGCTCCTCGACCTCAGCCCGCGCGAAAAGCTGACGCTCTATCCGCTTGTCGCGCTCACCATCTTCTTCGGCGTCTATCCCACTCCGGTCTTCCACGTGACCGCGAGCGCCGTGAACGCCCTCATCCATCACTACGACGCAGCGATCGCGGGTCCCGCGAGCGCCATGCTGGCGCAATAGAATAAAGGCGTTAGGCCATGCAGACCGACCTGATAGCACAACTGACCCTAGCCGCGCCGGAGGTTCTTCTGGCGGTGGGCGCGCTCGCGCTGCTCATGATCGGCGTGTTCTCCGGCGCCAAAGCCGCCACGCTGGTCAACAGCCTTTCCGTCGTGGTGCTGATCGCGGCGCTGGCGCTGGTGCTGTTCGCGCCGGCCGGCGGAAACGCCTTCGGCGACGCCTTCGTCAATGACGGCTTCGCCCGCTTCATGAAGACCCTGACGCTGATCGGCTCCATCGTGGCGCTGGTCATGTCGATCGGCTTCGCCCGCGAGCAGCAATACGACAAGTTCGAATTCCCGGTGCTGGCGGTGCTGGCGACGCTCGGCATGCTCCTGATGGTGTCGGCCTCCAACATGCTGACGCTCTATCTCGGCCTCGAGCTGCAGTCGCTGGCGCTCTACGTGCTCGCCGCCTTCAACCGCGACAATGTGCGCTCCACCGAAGCGGGCCTCAAATATTTCGTCCTCGGCTCGCTGTCGTCGGGCATGCTGCTCTACGGCATCTCGCTGGTCTACGGCTATACCGGCCATATCGGCTTCGCCGAGATCGCCAAGGTCGTCGCCGGCGGCCATCGCGAGCTGGGCCTGGTCTTCGGCCTGGTCTTCATCCTCGCCGGCCTCGCCTTCAAGATCTCCGCCGTGCCGTTCCACATGTGGACGCCCGACGTCTACGAGGGCGCGCCGACCCCGGTGACCGCCTTCTTCGCCTCGGCTCCCAAGATGGCCGCCATGGCGCTGATCATCCGCGTGGTGAGCGAGGCCTTCGCCCCGGTCACCCGCGACTGGCAGCAGGTCATAATCTTCATCGCCATCGCCTCGATGGTGCTGGGCGCCTTCGCCGCCATCGGCCAGCGCAACATCAAGCGCCTGATGGCCTATTCCTCCATCAGCCACATGGGCTACGCGCTGGTCGGCCTCGCCGCCGGCACCGCGATCGGCGTCAAGGGCGTCGCGATCTACATGGCGATCTACCTCGCCATGACGCTCGGCTCCTTCGCCTTCATCCTCGCCATGCGCACCCGCGACGGCAATGTCGAGAACATCGACGATCTCGCCGGCCTGTCCCGCACCAATCCGGTGCTGGCCACCGTCATGACCGTCTTCCTGTTCTCGCTCGCCGGCATCCCGCCCATGGCCGGCTTCTTCGGCAAGTGGTACACCTTCCTCGCCGCCGTGCAGGCCGGGCTCTACCCGCTGGCCATCATCGGCATCGTGGCCTCGGTGGTGGGCGCGTTCTACTACCTGCGCATGATCAAGATCATGTGGTTCGACGAGCCGGCCGCCGGCTTCGTGCCGGTCTCGGGCGAATTGCGCCTGGTGCTGGGCGTGACGGGCGCCTTCGTGCTGTTCTACGTCTTCATCGCCGGCTCCATCGGCGGTTTCGCCGAAGCCGCCGCCAAGACGCTGTTCTGATCGGCCGCGACGGCGGGAGCACCCATGCATTTCGCGCTTTCGCCCGTCGCGGGCCATGCCGGCTACCGTCTCGAAGCCTTCGAGACGGTCGGCTCCACCAACGCGCTGGCGCTCGAACGCGCCGCCAAGGGCGATCCGGGCCGGCTCTGGCTGGTCTCGAAGAAGCAGGAAAGCGGCCGCGGCCGCCGCGGCCGCGCCTGGTCCACGCCGGAAGGCAATCTCGCCTCCACCCTGCTTCTGGTCGAGGGCTACGAGCTCAAGACCGCCGCCACGCTCGGCTTCGTCGCCGGCCTGTCGATGGCCGAGGCGCTCGACGCCGCCTTCGCCGCCACCGGCCCCGCCACGCCGCCGCGCATCGGCCTCAAATGGCCGAACGACGTGCTGCTCGACGGCGCGAAGCTCTCCGGCATCCTGCTCGAATCCGCCATTCTCGGCCCCGACCGCTTCGCCGTCGCCATCGGCATCGGCACGAACGTGATCGCGCATCCCGACGATCTGCCCTACGCCGCCACCTCGCTGAAAGAGATCGGCAGCCGCTGTGACGCCGAAACCCTGTTCGCGGCCCTGTCCGACGCCTGGGTGGGCAATCACCGCCTCTGGGACGAGGGCAGGGGCCTGGACGAGATCCGCAGGCGCTGGCTCGAGCGCGCCGCCAATCTGGGGCACTCCGTCGCCATGCATTATGAAGGCCGCGTCGTCTCCGGCCGTTTCGAGACCATCGACGCCGAATGCCGCATGGTCATCCGCGAGGACGACGGCGGCCATGTCGCCGTCACCGCCGGCGACGTCTATTTCGGCGACGCCGCCACATTGCGCAAAAGCTGATTTTCGCCCGCACGGGCTTGCAAGTCTTATCCATTCGGTTCACTGAAAAACCGGCATTGTTCAAAGAGGTAAATTCATGGCCCGTTCCAGCAACACGGAATTCGTCTTTCTGCCGCTCGGCGGCGTGGGCGAAATCGGCATGAACCTCGCCATGTACGGCTACGGTCCGGCCGACAATCGTGAATGGCTGGTGGTGGACATGGGCGTCAGCTTCGCCGGCCCCGACCAGCCGGGCGCGGACCTGATCCTGCCCGACATCCGCTATCTGGAGGCGGAGAAGCGCAATCTGCGCGGCATCGTCATCACCCACGCCCATGAGGACCATTTCGGCGCGCTGCTCGACCTGTGGCCGCGCCTGCAGGTCCCGGTCTACGCCACGCCCTTCACGGCCGGGCTTCTCGAGGCCAAGCGCCAGTCGGAGCACGGCGCGCCCGATATTCCGATCACGCTCTACAAGGCCGGCGAAAGCTTCGAGATCGGCCCGTTCAAGATCGAGGCCATCAACGTTACGCACTCTATTCCCGAACCGGTATCGCTCGCCATCACCACGCCGCTCGGCACGGCGGTGCATACGGGCGACTGGAAGATGGATCCCGAACCGGCGCTTGGCGCCGTTATCGACGAGGCGCGGTTCCGCGCCATTGGCGATCGCGGCGTTCTGGCGCTGATCTGCGATTCCACCAATGCGATGCGCGAAGGAGAATCCCCCTCCGAACGGCAGGTCGGCGAAGGACTGCGCGAGCAGATCGAAAAGGCGCGCGGGCGCGTGGCGATCACCTCCTTCTCCTCCAATGTGGGCCGCATCCGCTCCATCATCGAGGCCGCGCGCGACGCTGGCCGTCAGGTGCTGGTGGTCGGCCGCTCCATGAAGCGCGCCATCTCGGTCGCCACCGAGCTCGGCTATATGGAAGGCCTGCCGGAAACGCTCAGCGAAGAGGACTACGGCTATATCCCGCGCGAGAACATCGTGATGATCCTGACCGGCAGCCAGGGTGAGCCGCGCGCCGCGCTCGCCAAGCTGGCGCGCGACGAGATGCGCAGCCTCGCGCTGTCGCCGGGCGACACGGTCATCTTCTCCTCGCGCGCCATTCCGGGCAACGAGAAGGCCATTCTCGACATCAAGAACCGCCTGATCGACCGCGGCGTCAAGATCGTCAGCGACGAGGACGCGCTGGTCCATGTTTCCGGCCATCCGCGCCGCAACGAGTTGAAGCGCATGTACGCCTGGGTGCGCCCGCAGATCCTGGTGCCGGTGCACGGCGAGGCCGCGCATCTGACGGCGCAGGGCTCGCTCGGCGCGATGGAAGGCATCGAGCAGATCGCGCGGGTGCGCGACGGCGACATGCTGCGGCTCGCGCCCGGCAAGGCCGAGATCGTCGACGAGGCCCCGGTCGGCCGCATCTACAAGGACGGCAAGCTGATCGGCGACGAGGAGGAGATCGGCATGGTCGATCGCCGCAAGCTCGCCTATGTCGGCCATGTCGCCGTCTCGGTGCTGCTCGACCGCGAATACAAGATGGTCGACGAGCCGGACCTCATCGCCTTCGGCGTGCCGGAGGAGGACGCGCAGGGCGAGCTGATGGAGGACGTCATGCTCGACGCCGCCATCGAGGCCGTCGACAGCATTCCGCGCGCCCGCCGCAAGGACCTCGAAGTGGTGCGCGAATCCGTGCGCCGCGCCGTGCGCGCCGCCGCCAACCAGGCCTGGGGCAAAAAGCCCGTGGTGACAGTCTTCCTCAATCGGATAAAATGATCCCGACAGGGAGGATGCCATGCTCGACCGCCTGAACCACGTCGCCATCGCGGTTCCCGATCTCGCCGCCGCGGCGGCGCTGTATCGCGACGCGCTCGGCGCCAAGGTGACCGCGCCGCAGGCGCTGCCGGAGCATGGCGTGACGGTGGTTTTCGTCGACGTCGGCAACAGCAAGGTCGAGCTTCTGGAGCCGCTGGGCGAGGGCTCGCCCATCGCCGCCTTCCTGGAGCGCAATCCCTCCGGCGGCGTCCACCATCTCTGCTACGAGGTCGCCGACATCCTCGCCGCCCGCGACCGCCTCACTGCCGGGGGCGCGCGCATCCTGGGCGACGGCGCGCCGAAGACGGGCGCGCATGGCAAGCCGGTTCTGTTCCTGCATCCCAAGGACTTCAACGGAACCCTGATCGAACTCGAGCAGGCGTGAGGGCTCCATGGTTTCGCAGATCGCAATCTTCTTCATCATCTGGTGGATATCGCTCTTCCTCATATTGCCGGTCGGCCTGCGCACGCAGGGCGAGGAGAACGACGTGACGCTCGGCACGGTGGCGAGCGCGCCGGCCAAGCCGCGCATGGGGCGGTCGGTCCTGCTGACCACGCTCCTGGCCTGCGTGATCTTCGCGCTTTACTATTACGTCACGCATCTGAGCGGGCTTAGTCTTTCCGACATCCCGCATTTCTTTCCCGATACGCAATAGAGCGATTTGCCGCCGAACAGACACGTTCGGTGTCGCATGAATGCAGCGAAATCAAAGAGATAGAGCGACGATCTGATGTCGTCGGATCGAAAGGCGCTCCGGCGCGTCTGGAGGCGCCCGTCGCCGACGCCCAAATTTCAGGCGCCCGCCGCTCTCCGCAAGTTTTTCGCCGGGCCGGCTTGCGCTTCCAATCGACTCCCTGTAAATCCTACCAAATCAATAGATTATATGGAGCCGAACGTGGCGACCGGGCAGGATTCAGGACAAAAAAAAGCAAGGCTTGCGCCTTGCCATTAAAATACGCGTCGATCCGTATCCGTTTTATCGGCGGCAGCGTCATCCGCGCCAGGATCCATCCTCCCAAGACTTTGACCGCGTGAAAAACAACAGTTTTTCCTGTTGTTCTGTTATGCTGAAAAAAATAGCGAACTGCACAGCTTTTGTCACCAAGAATCTTTCAGCCTGTCACATTTCGTTCGCAAAATTTTCCAGATTTGGAGAATATGCCCGTAGCGGATTGAATCTGAACGCGATTTTCAAGGCGTCCCGGCAGGGCCGGCGTGAATTTCCACATCAGACCCCGTGGCGGACAGCAAAACCCACCGCCGCGGAAGCCGTTTCGGGCGGGTTTTCAACCGGGCCGTAACCCGATATGAAACCTCCGAATATGCTTAATTTTCGCCTGATTCTACACGCAAGCAGGCGTTCTCTCTTGATCGGTGGTCACCATGCGTCTGTCGCGGTACTTTTTGCCCATTCTGAAGGAAAATCCCAAGGAGGCGGAGATCGTCTCGCACCGGCTGATGCTGCGTTCGGGCATGATACGCCAGCAGTCGGCGGGCATCTATTCCTGGCTGCCGATCGGGCTCAAGGTGCTGAACAAGGTCTGCGACATCATCCGCGAGGAGCAGAACCGCGCCGGCGCCAACGAAATCCTCATGCCCACCATCCAGTCGGCCGACCTGTGGCGCGAGAGCGGCCGCTACGACGCCTACGGCAAGGAGATGCTGCGCATCAAGGACCGGCAGGAGCGCGAAATGCTGTTCGGCCCGACCAATGAGGAAATGGTCACCGACATCTTCCGCTCCTATGTGCGCTCCTACAAGGACCTGCCGCTCAACCTCTACCACATCCAGTGGAAGTTCCGCGACGAGGTGCGTCCGCGCTTCGGCGTCATGCGCTCGCGCGAATTCCTGATGAAGGACGCCTATTCCTTCGACCTCGACTACGAGGGCGCGAAGATGGCCTATTACCGCATGTTCGTCTCCTACCTGCGCACCTTCGCCCGCGTCGGCCTGCAGGCGATCCCGATGCGCGCCGACACCGGCCCCATCGGCGGCGACCTCTCCCATGAGTTCATCATCCTGGCCGAGACCGGCGAGAGCCAGGTCTTCTGCGACCGCGCCTATCTCGACCTCGCCGTGCCGGGCGCGGATACGGATTTCCGCGACGACGCGCAGTTGACCGACATCGTCACCCGCTGGACCACGCCCTACGCCGCCACCGACGAGATGCACGACGAGGCGGCGTGGAGCGCCGTCGACGCCGGCAGCCAGCTTTCCGCGCGCGGCATCGAAGTGGGCCACATCTTCCATTTCGGCACGAAATATTCCGAGCCGATGGGCGCCAAGGTGCAGGGGCCGGACGGCAAGGAGCATCTCGTCTCCATGGGCTCCTACGGCATCGGCCCGTCGCGCCTGGTGGCGGCGGCCATCGAGGCCTTCCACGACGACGCCGGCATCATCTGGCCGAAGGCGATCGCCCCCTTCGGCGCGGGAATCGTCAACATGAAGCCGGGCGACCAGGGCTGCGACGCCGTCAGCGAAAAACTCTATGACGCGCTGACCAAGGCCGGCCTCGATCCGCTGCTCGACGACACCGACGACCGTCCGGGCGCGAAATTCGCCACCATGGACCTGATCGGCCTGCCATGGCAGGTGATCGTCGGCCCGCGCGGCGTGGCTTCGGGCGAAGTGGAACTGAAGAACCGCAAGACCGGCGAGCGCGAAAGCCTCACCGTCGAGGCGGCCATCAACAAACTGGCGGCTGAAGCATGAGCGACGCGGCGGCGGTGAAAAAAGCGGGCAAGGCGGCTGCGAAGCCGCCCAAATCGGGCGCTTTCTCCGCCTATGAGCGGATGATCGCCTGGCGTTATCTTCGCGCGCGCCGCCGCGAGACCTTCATCTCGGTGATCGCCGGCTTCTCCTTCACCGGCATCATGCTGGGCGTGGCCACGCTCATCATCGTCATGGCGGTGATGAACGGCTTCCGCGCCGAGCTCCTGAGCCGCATCCTCGGCATCAACGGCCATTTGATCATGCAGCCGATCGACCGGCCGCTCGACGATTACGCCGACCTCATCAAGCGCGTCGACGCCGTGCCGGGCGTCAAATTCGCCATTCCGGTGGTCGAGGGCCAGGCGCTGGTGCAGGGCAATATCGGCGCCGGCAACGGCGCTTTGGTGCGGGGCTTGCGCGAGGAAGACCTCGACAAGCTCAAGCTCGTCTCCGGCAATATCCGCCAGGGCACGCTGCAGGGCTTCGACCAGAGCGGCGGCGTCGCCATCGGCACCCGCATGGCGGAAAATCTCGGCCTGTCGGTCGGCGACACGCTGCGCGTCATCTCGCCCGACGGCGACGTGACGCCCTTCGGCGTCAATCCGCGCGTCAAGGCCTACAAGATCGTGGCGATCTTCGAGATCGGCATGTCGGAATACGATTCCTCCATCGTCATGATGCCGCTCAGCGAGGCGCAGCTCTTCTTCAACCAGGAGGGCAAGGTGCAGTCGCTGGAGATCTTCGTCGACAATCCCGACAAGGTCGACGACCTGCGCGCGCCCATCGAGCAGGTTGCGGCGCGGCAATTGTCGCTGGTCGACTGGCGCCAGCGCAACCAGACCTTCTTCTCGGCGCTGGAGGTCGAGCGCAACGTCATGTTCATGATCCTGACGCTGATCGTGCTGGTGGCGGCGCTCAACATCATTTCCGGCCTTATCATGCTGGTCAAGGACAAGGGCCGCGACATCGCCATCCTGCGCACCATGGGCGCGACGCGCGGCGCGGTGCTGCGCATCTTCCTGATGACGGGCGCGGCCATCGGCGTGGCGGGCACGCTGGCCGGCGTCGTCCTCGGCGTCGTCGTCTGCCTCAACGTCGAGCGCATCCGCGAGTTCTTCTCCTGGCTGTCGGGCACGACCCTGTTCAACCCGGAGCTCTACTTCCTGAGCCAGCTTCCGGCCCGCATGGACCCGCGCGAGACGATCTCCGTCATCGTCATGGCGCTGGTCCTGTCCTTCCTCGCCACCATTTTCCCGGCCTGGCGCGCCGCCAGGCTCGATCCGGTCGAAGCATTGAGGTACGAATGATGGCGGCTGAGCCAATCCTCCGGCTTGAGGGCGTCGGGCGCGCCTACAAGGAAGCCGACCGCGAGCTGGTCATCCTCAAGGACGCGGCCTTCACCCTGCGCCGCGGCGAGATGGTGGCGCTGGTGGCCCCGTCGGGCGCCGGCAAGTCGACGCTGCTGCACACGGCGGGCCTCTTGGAGCGGCCCGACAAGGGCGACGTCATCCTCGACGGACGTTCGTGCAGCACGCTGTCCGACGAGGAACGCACGGCGATCCGCCGCAACGACATCGGCTTCGTCTACCAGTTCCACCACCTGCTGCCGGAATTCACCGCGCTCGAAAACGTCATGATGCCGCAGATGATCCGCGGCCTGCCCAAGAAGGCGGCCCGCGAGCGCGCCCAGCAGCTTCTCGACTACATGAAGATCGGCAAGCGCGCCTCGCACCGCCCGGCGGAGCTTTCGGGCGGCGAGCAGCAGCGCGTCGCCATCGCCCGCGCGGTCGCCAACGCGCCGCTGGTGCTTCTGGCCGACGAGCCGACCGGCAACCTCGACCCCACCACCTCGTCCTACGTCTTCGGCGCGCTGGAGGCGCTGGTGCGCCAGTCTGGCCTGGCGGCGCTGATCGCCACCCACAATCACGAGCTGGCCCGCCGCATGGACCGCCGCGTGACGCTGAAGGACGGCAAGGTGTCCGAGGTCTGATCGCCTTCCGCCTTATAATCGCGACATATCGAACCGCAGGCCGTCCCGGCTTGCGGTTTTTCTTTTCATCTTTCGTAAACCTTGAATCGCCCTTCGGCGAAAAGGCCGCTTGCAATCGGAACAAAAATAGAACATAAAATAAACATACGTGAACAAAGAGGAGTTTCCGCTATGACTGATCTCGTCCACGACGTTATGTCCTTCGTTTCCGTAAGCCTTTTCATCGCCACCTTCGCCATCTGGGTGAGCGTCATCTGACCCGGCTCCGGCGCGGCTTTCCTGTGCGCCCGTCGCCTGAACGCGACGGCTTTACTGGACATCGCCGGCCCGTTCCCCGAAACTGTCGCCGAGGGACGGCGAGAGTCGTCCGCCAGCCGGAATCGATCGGGGTGAAAGATGAGCGAAGCAGCGTCGGGGCAGGGAGCGGGCGAAACTATGCGGTCGCCGCAATTCGTCCACCTGCGGGTTCACTCGGCCTATTCCTTGCTCGAGGGCGGCCTGCCGCTCGGCAAGATCATCAAGCAGGCCATCGCCGACGAAGCGCCGGCCATCGCCGTCACCGACACCAACAATCTCTTCGGCGCGCTGGAATTCGCGCAGAAGGCCTCCGGCGACGGCCTGCAGCCGATCATCGGCTGCCAGCTCGACGTGGCCTTCGGCGACCACGCCGACAACGGCCGCAGCGTCAACCGCCGGCTCGCGCTCGACCTCGCGCCGCTGGTCTTCCTGGCGGCGTCGGAGGAGGGCTACGCCAATCTGGTCCGGCTGGTCAGCCGGGCCTATCTCGACACGCCGGCGGGCGATCCGGTCCATGTGCGCGCCGACTGGCTGCCGCCGCTGTCGAAGGACCTGATCCTTTTGTCCGGCGGGCCGCTCGGCCCCATCGGCCGCTCCATCGCCGCCGACCGGCCGGACCGCGCCGAATCGCGGCTGGCTTTCCTGAAGGAGGCTTTCGGCGACCGGCTCTATGTCGAGTTGCAGCGCTACGCCGGCTATGACCGCGTCCTGGAGGCGCGGACCGTCGACCTCGCTTATGCGATGGAGCTGCCGCTGGTCGCCACCAACGAGGCCTTCTTCCTCAAGGCCGAGGATTTCGAGGCGCATGACGCGCTGCTGGCCATCGCCGAGGGGCAGATCCTGTCCAACGACGACCGCCGGCGCCTCACGCCCGACCACCACATGAAAAGCCGCGCCGAGATGGCGCGCCTTTTCGCCGACCTGCCGGAGGCGCTGGAGAACACGCTGGAGATCGCCCGGCGCTGCCACTGGTACACCCAGACGCGCAAGCCGATCCTGCCGCGCTTCACCGGCGAATCGGACGACTTGGAGGCTGCGATCCAGGCCGAGGCCGAGGAGCTGGCCCGCCAGGCCCGCGCCGGCCTGACCATGCGGCTCGAGACCATCGGCCTCGCCGACGGCTACACCGCCGAGCAATATGCCGAGCGTCTCGAATACGAGATCGGCGTCATCACCCGCATGAAGTTCCCCGGCTATTTCCTCATCGTGTCGGACTTCATCAAATGGGCCAAGGCGCACGGCATTCCGGTCGGGCCGGGGCGCGGCTCGGGCGCGGGCTCGCTGGTCGCCTATGCGCTCACCATCACCGACGTCGACCCGCTGCGCTTCTCGCTGCTGTTCGAGCGCTTCCTCAATCCCGACCGCGTGTCGATGCCCGACTTCGACATCGACTTCTGCCAGGACCGCCGCGAGGAGGTGATCCGCTACGTGCAGGAGAAATACGGCCGCGACCAGGTGGCGCAGATCATCACCTTCGGCACGCTCCAGGCCCGCGCCGTGCTGCGCGACGTCGGCCGCGTGCTGGAGATGCCCTACGGCCAGGTCGACCGGCTGTGCAAGCTGGTGCCGCAGAACCCGGCCAATCCGGTGTCTCTGGCGCAGGCCATCGACACCGAGCCCAAGCTCAACGAGGAGCGCGAGAAGGAGCCGGTCGTCGGCCGCCTGCTCGACATGGCGCTGAAGCTGGAGGGGCTCTACCGCCACGCCTCCACCCACGCCGCCGGCATCGTCATCGGCGACCGTCCGCTGTCGGAACTGGTGCCGATGTACCGCGATCCGCGCTCCGACATGCCCGTCACCCAGTTCAACATGAAATGGGTCGAGCAGGCGGGGTTGGTCAAGTTCGACTTTCTCGGCCTGAAAACGCTGACCGTGCTGGAGACGGCGGTGAAGCTGGTCGCGCGCAAGGGCGTCGAGATCGACCTTACCCGCCTGCCGCTCGACGACGGGCCGACCTATGAGATGCTGTCGCGTGGCGAGACGGTCGGCGTGTTCCAGGTCGAAAGTGCGGGCATGCGCAAGGCGCTTCTCGGCATGCGCCCCGACCGCATCGAGGACATCATCGCGCTGGTGGCGCTCTACCGCCCCGGCCCGATGGAGAACATCCCCACCTACAACGCCCGCAAGAACGGCGAGGAGGAGATCGCCTCCATCCACCCCAAGATCGATCATCTGGTCAAGGAGACGCAGGGCGTCATCGTCTACCAGGAGCAGGTGATGCAGATCGCGCAGGTCCTGTCCGGCTATTCGCTCGGCGAAGCCGACCTGCTGCGCCGCGCCATGGGCAAGAAGATCCGCGCCGAGATGGACAAGCAGCGCGTCCGCTTCGTCGAGGGCGCGGTGGAGCGCGGCGTCGGCAAGCCGCAGGCCGACTTCATCTTCGACCTCCTGGCCAAGTTCGCGGACTACGGCTTCAACAAGTCGCACGCGGCGGCCTACGCCATCGTCTCCTACCAGACCGCCTATATGAAGGCGCATCACCCGGTCGAGTTCCTGGCCGCGTCGATGACCTACGACATGTCGAACACCGACAAGCTCAACGATTTCCGCCGCGAGGCGGGCCGGCTGGGCATCGAGGTCGTGCCGCCCTCGGTCATGACCTCCTTCCGTCCCTTCGAAGTCGGCGAGAAGAAGATTTTCTACTCGCTCGCCGCCATCAAGGGCGTGGGCGAGGCGGCGGTCGACCATATCGTCGAGGTGAGGGCGCAAAAGCAGTTCGAGAACCTGGAGGATTTCTGCCAGCGCATCGACCCGAAGATCATCAACCGCCGGGTGCTGGAAAGCCTGATCAACGCCGGCGCCATGGATTGCTTCGGCCGCGACCGCGCGGCGATGAGCGCCGGCATGGACCGCCTGATGGGCTTCGCCCAGCGCACGCAGGAAAACGCCGCCAGCGGCCAGTCCGATATTTTCGGCCTGTCCGGCGCGCCGAAGGAGCAGCTCATCCTGCCGCAGGCCGCGCCCTGGCTGCCGTCGGAAAAGCTGCATCGCGAGTTCCAGGCCGTCGGCTTCTACCTCTCCGCCCATCCGCTCGACGAATATCGCGACGTGCTCAACCGCATGCGCGTGCAGAGCTGGGGCGATTTTTCCGCCGCCGTCAGGCGCGGGGCCAGCGCCGGGCGGCTCGCCGGCACCGTCACCGCGCGGCAGGAGCGCAAGACCCGCACCGGCAACAAGATGGGCATCGTGCAGATGTCGGACGCCAGCGGCCAGTTCGAAGCGGTGCTGTTCTCGGAAGGCCTGGCGCAATATCGTGACCTGCTCGAAAGCGGCAAGTCGGTGGTCATCACCGTCTCGGCCGAGGACCGGCCGGAAGGCGTCGGCCTGCGCATCCAGACCGTGCAGTCGCTGGAGGACGAGGCCTGCCGGCTGCAGAAGGCGATGCGGCTCTATCTGCGCTCGGCCGAATCGGTCCGCCACATCGCTCCGCATTTCAACACGCGCGGCGACGGGCAGGTCAGCCTGATCGTCATCAAGGACAACGGCCAGCGCGAGGTGGAGATCGAGCTGCCGCATCGCTACCGCGTCAGCCCGCAGATCGCCAGCGCCATGAAGGCCATTCCCGGCGTGGTCGAGGTCGAGCTGGTCTGACGAACGCAGCCGGATCGGCCCGGCTGCGTCCCGGCCTCAATAGCCGACGGTGAAGCGCCGCCGGATATGTTTGCCCTGTTCGGCCTCGTCGAGAATGGCGACGGCGAGGTCCTCGACTGAAATCCTGCTTTCGCCCTTGGCGTCGAACACCGGCTGGTCGCCGCCGAGCCGGTATCGGCCGGTGCGCTCGCCCGGTTGCAAAAGCATGGCGGGCGACACGAAGGTCCAGTCGAGGTCCGTGTTGCCGCGCAATTCGTTCAGCGCGTCGCGCGCCCCGAGCGCGCCCTGCTTCCAGTCGGCGGGAAACTCCGGCGTGTCGACGAGCTGCACGCCCGGCTTGATTTCCAGGCTGCCCGCGCCGCCCACCTCGATCAGGCGCTTGACGCCGGCCTTCCTGGCCGCTTCGGCGATCGAGCGGCTGCCCTTGGTGTGGTTCTCGCGGATATTGGCGTCGGCCCAGCCGGGATTGAAGGCGGAAATCACGATGTCATGGCCGGCAAGCTGCTTCGCCAGCGCGTCGCTGTCGAAAACGTCGGCCTGCACGGCCGTGACATGGTCGTTCTTGGCGACCTTCTCGGGGTGGCGGACAAGGGCCGTCACCCGGTTTCCGCGCGCGACGGCTTCCTTGAGGACGGCGGCGCCGACAAATCCGGTCGCGCCGATCAATGCGATCTTCGCCATGGCTTTTCCTTTCTCGATATGAACGACGATGGGTGCATTTCATAATCAGGTTATTTATGATAACCAGATTAGGGAAAGCGCCGGCGCTTGTGAAGAACGCACTTTCACATGGGCAGGCGACACCGAAGTAACCGCCGAGACGACAGGACCCGACATGACGATCGCCGCCAGGCCGGACGCCGAAACGTCCCTTTTGTCTTCCACGCCCGCCTTCGTGAGGGACGCGGAAGGCGCGTGCCCGATCCGCGAGGTGCTCGACCGCGTCGGCGACACCTGGAGCATCCTGGTGATCTTCAATCTCCAGGCCGGGCCGATGCGCTTCAACGCCCTGCGGCGGGCGATCGAGGGCATCTCCCAGCGCATGCTGACGGTCACCTTGCGCTCGCTCGAACGCGACGGGCTCGTCTCGCGTCATGTCAAACCCGTATCGCCGCCGGAGGTGGAATATGCGCTGACGGCCCTGGGCCATTCGCTGGCCGGCCCGGTGCATGGCCTGGGCCTGTGGGCGGTCGAAAACCGCGCCGCCATGCGCATGGCGCGGGCGTGTTTCGACGGCGCGGGCGACTGACGCCGGAATTAAGAGGAGAACGCAATCATGCCCGCCAGATCGCAAGCCCAGCAAAAGGCCGCCGGAGCGGCGCTCGCCGCCAAGCGCGGCGAGATCGATCCGCACGAATTGTTCAGCGCGGCGCGCGAAATGTACGAATCGATGACCGAGCAGGAGCTGGAGGACTTCGCCCATACGAGGCGCAAGGGCCTGCCGGATCACGTCGAGGACAAGGACTGATGCCGAGCGCATTTCAGTCCAGTGGACTGATTCCGATCCTGCTTCGATGCGTCTAAAAATGCGTAAAACAGCTAGAGCGCCGATTCCATCGGATCAAAACGCGCTCAGTCGTCGGACTTTTCAGGAGCCAGTTCGATGGCTTGCAGCTTGCCGCGCGTCAGGCCGCAGCGCAGCGTGACGCTGTCCCATTTGTAGCCGACGCTTTTCAGCCGCGCTTCGCCCGGCACGGAGATCACCGCCGACACCTTGCGCGGGTCGCTCTTGCTGAACTTGGCCGCATGGGTGTCGGTGGAGGCGGCGGAGATGTCGTCCTGCGTGAAGCCGAGCCGGTCGTATTTGCGGTTCTTCTTCACATAGTCATAGGCGGTGGCGATGCAGTCGGCGACCGGCGGCGCGGCCTTCTGGTTCTTCACCAGCGTGCGGTAATTGGCGGTGAAATCCCGCGAGCGCGGCGGCGCCTGGTCGGCGAGGGCGGCCGAAACGAAGCCGAGCGAAATGAGAGCGGACAATGCGATCGGGGTCGATTTCATACCCAGTTTCCTTCCGGTTCCGCCGCCGGATCGCGCCAATCGCAGAATCGTCTAAAAAATTTGCAATATAATCCAGCGGTTAGCCCCATATCTTACTGGCAGATGCGGGCGACGCAAGAGGCTCCGTGGCAACCCTGGTCGAGATGCATGTTGGTGCGGTGCGCGGCGTCGCCGTCCGGGCCGATCACCGTCATGAACAGCCGGCAGCTCGCCGCATGCACCGCGCGCCAGAAGGCCTTTTCCTTGTCGGAGCCGTTCCAGCCGCTTTCGAGTTGCGTGGCGCTTCCGTCCGAGAACTTGAACGACATGATGTCGAGCGCGTTGGCGAAGGCGTGCTCGGAGACGCGGCCCGTCGACGCGCCGTTGACCTTGCGGCATTGATAATCCGACCCCGTGCCGATCTCCGTGATGCGCGTATTGTCGCCATAGACTTCGCGCGCGGCCTTGCGCACGTCGTCGCTCCATTCGGCCAGCGTCACCGCCATCGCGCAGTCGGTGGTGATCGCATGAGCGAATTTCAGTGGCTCGTCCTTTCCGATCGCCGTCAGCGACAGCGGCGAGTGAGTCCCGCATTGCGGGCCTTCCTCGATGGGCGGCAGCAATTTGCCCTGAACCGCGCCCGAGATCAGCGCCGGGCAGGCGACCTGGTAGACGCGCTCGTCCTTCTGCGCTGGCGGCTCGGCGGGCTTGGGGACGTCCTCCGCCTTGGGCGGCTCGGGCTTTGCTTCGGGTTCGGGCTTCGCCTCGGGCGCGGGCTTCTGCTCCGGCTCCGCCTTGGGTTTTTCCTCCGGTACGGGAACCGCCGTCTCGGGCGGCCTGGTCTCGTCCTGCGGTTTCTGCGGCGCGTTTTCTTGTTCCGGACGCGGGGTGGGAATCGGCGCGGAGACGGCCGGCGCGGCGGGAGCCTTCTTCTGAGGCCGCTCTACCGCTTTTGGCGCGATCTTGCGCGTCGCCTTGCGCTTCTTGCGATGCGGCTGCCGGTGATGATGGCTTGCGGGCAGCAATTCTTCGAGCAGGCTGCGGGCCTGCGCCGGGCTTGGCGGAAGGGCGGTGGGAAAGACTGCGAGCGCCGCGATGCACGCGGTCGCGACCAAGGGCCTGGCGAAGGTCGGTAGAGCCATGGAGCTGCCTCTTTCGTCGATGCGTCACCCCTGATAATACCCGTTATGGCGGTCGCGTTCCTTCACGCTTGATGGCGAAGTGTTGCAAAAGGCCGGAATCGCCGGATTTCCGGGCTTTGTCCTTGACAAGCGGGCGGTTCGCCCCGTAAAAGCCCGCCATCGCCGGAGCGAAAACGTTCCGGCGTTTCATTTGACGTGTCCCGTGGATGAGAAACGCAATGCGTGCGCATCTCATCCTGTCAGTCCCCGGACCGGGGGCAGAGGAGGGCGCGTTTCCTCTCCGCGCCGCATGGCGCGCCAACTTTTTGAAGGAAATGCGATGAGCAAGCGCGAATCCGCGAAATACAAGATCGACCGCCGTCTCGGCGAAAACATCTGGGGCCGCCCGAAGTCCCCGGTCAACCGCCGCGAATACGGCCCGGGCCAGCACGGCCAGCGCCGCAAGGGCAAGCTGTCGGATTTCGGCGTGCAGCTGCGCGCCAAGCAGAAGCTCAAGGGCTTCTACGGCGACATCTCCGAGAAGCAGTTCCGCAAGACCTATGAGGAAGCCGCGCGCCGCAAGGGCGACACCGGCGAAAACCTGATCGGCCTGCTCGAATCGCGCCTCGACGCCGTCGTCTACCGCGCCAAGTTCGTCCCGACCATCTTCGCCGCCCGCCAGTTCATCAATCACGGCCACGTGAACGTGAACGGCCGCCGCGTCAACATCCAGTCCTACCGCCTCAAGGCCGGCGACGTGGTGGAAGTGCGCGAGAAGTCGAAGCAGCTCGTGATCGTTCTCGAAGCCGCGCAGCTCGCCGAGCGCGACGTGCCGGACTATATCGAAGTCGATCACAACAAGATGGTCGCCACCTACGGCCGCATCCCGACCCTCTCGGACGTGCCCTACGCCGTCCAGATGGAGCCGAACCTCGTGGTCGAATTCTACTCGCGTTGATTTTACGCCTTCGGGCGCGATTTCATCCAGGAAATGGCCGTCCATGGTTTCCCCATGGGCGGCTTTTCCGTATATAGGCCCTACCGACACATCGCCGCGAGCCAGCATCATGAACGCCATCGACCAGGACATAGCCGGGGAAGAGACCGACGGCTGCCATCCGCTTTTCCGCGACGCGCCCGGCTCGGTCGAATTCAACAAGCTGCGCAAGCGGCTCCTGCGCCTGACGCGGCAGGCCATCGACGATTTCGCCATGGTCAAGCCCGGCGAGCGCTGGCTGGTGTGCCTGTCGGGCGGCAAGGATTCCTACGGCCTGCTGGCGCTGCTGCTCGACCTCAAATGGCGCGGCCTGCTGCCGGTGGAGCTTCTCGCCTGCAATCTCGACCAGGGCCAGCCGAATTTCCCCAAGCATATCCTGCCGGATTTCCTCGACCGCTACGGGATCGAGCACCGCATCGAATATCAGGACACCTATTCGATCGTCACCGAAAAGCTGCCGGAATCGAGCACCTATTGCTCGCTCTGCTCGCGCCTGCGCCGCGGCAATCTCTACCGCATCGCGCGCGAGGAAGGCTGTTCGGCCATCGTGCTCGGCCATCACCGCGAGGACATCCTCGAGACCTTCTTCATGAACCTGTTCCACGGCGGCCGGCTCGCCGCCATGCCGCCCAAGCTGGTCAATGACGAGGGCGACCTGATGCTGTTCCGCCCGCTCGCCTATGCGGCCGAGGACGACCTGGAGCGGTTCGCGGCCGCCATGCGGTTCCCGATCATCCCCTGCGACCTGTGCGGCAGCCAGGAAGGCCTGCAGCGCAACGCCATGAAGGCGATGCTGGCGGATATCGAGAAGCGCATGCCGGGCCGCAAGGACACGATGATCCGCGCCATGACCAATGTGCGCCCCAGCCATCTGCTGGACCGCAAGCTGTTCGATTTCGCGGGCCTGACGCTCGCTTCCGGGGAGAATGACAATGCGCTTTGACGAAAAACAGATCGACTGGCTGACGGCCCTTCTGGCCGAGGCGGCGGAGAAGGAGATCATGCCGCGCTTCCGCCGGCTGGAGGCCGGCGCGATCCGCGAGAAGACCTCGCCCGCCGACCTCGTCACCGAGGCCGACGTCAACGCCGAGCGCTTCATCACCGCGCGGCTGAAGGAGCGCTTTCCCGGCGCGATGATCGTCGGCGAGGAGGCCTGCTCCGACGATCCGGCGCTGCTGGAGGGCCTGGGCGAGGCCGATCTCGCCTTCACCATCGACCCGGTCGACGGCACCTTCAACTTCGCCACCGGCGTGCCGCTGTTCGGCGTCATGCTGGCGGCGGTGGTCAAGGGCGAGACGGTGGCCGGGCTGATCCTCGACCCGGTCGGAAAGGACTGCATCATGGCGGTCAAGGGCGGCGGCAGCCATGTGCGCCTGTCCGACGGCGCCACGGTTCCGGCGCGGGTCGCGGCGGCCGACACGGTCGAGCGCATGACGGGCGCGGTGTCCTGGGCCTATCTGGACGAGCCGATGCGCTCGCGCCTGGCGCGCAACCACGCCCGCTTCCTCGGCGCGATCGGCTATCGCTGCGCCGCGCACGAATATCGCATCATCGCCACCGGCGGCGCGCATTTCGCGGTCTATAACAAGCTGATGCCGTGGGACCATCTGCCCGGCGCGCTGATCCACCAGGAGGCCGGCGGCTATCTGGCGCGCTGGGACGAGAGCGACTATCGTCCGTCCCATGTCGGCGGTGGCATCGTCGCCGCGCCCGATCGCGAGAGCTGGCGCGACATCAAGGCCGCCCTATGGGCCGAATGAAAGAAGCCGCCGGAAGGCGGCTTTCTTTTTAGCGGAAGCTTAGTGGAAGCCGGCGTCGGCCCCGCTCTGCACCGGCGCGTTGTGCGGGTGGAACAGTTTTCCGCGCTCGGCGACGACCACGCAGGCGACGGCCATGAAGCCCAGCACGCAATAGCCCGTCGCCACCGGCGTGGTGGTGCCGTCGAAGGACTGGCCGATCACCGCGCCCAGCGCCGCGCCGATCACCGTCTGCGAGAAGCCGAGCACGGAGGAGGCGGTGCCGGCCACTTCGCCCAGCGGCTCCATGGCGAGCGCGTTGAAATTGGCGGAGACCAGGCTGAACGAGAACATGATGCCCATATAGATCGTCATCAGCAGCGGGAAGGGCACCGGGCCGCCCATGCTGCGCGACAGCACCATCCACAACAGGCTGAGGCCGCAGAACACGAACAGCATGGTGTGCGAGATGCGGCGCATGCCGAAGCGGCCGACCAGCCGCGAATTGAGGAAGGAGGCCAGCGCCAGCGTCATCGCCACGGCGGCGAAGGCGGCCGGAAACAGCGCGCCCAGATGGTAGATGTCGACAAAGATCTGCTGCGCCGAATTGA
Source organism: Hyphomicrobiales bacterium (assembly GCA_900465915.1). Lineage (GTDB taxonomy): Bacteria > Pseudomonadota > Alphaproteobacteria > Rhizobiales > Rhizobiaceae > Brucella. Next base: position 248,469 of record UBKJ01000017.1, on the reverse strand, counting down.
TGTATCCGAACAGCGCGCCGAGGATGAAGGACGTGCCGAGCATGTAGAACAGCGCCACGCGGTTGGTCAGCACGATGCGGAAGCCGCCGATGACGCTGTGGACGGTCAGCGGCCGGCGATGCTCGACCGGCAGGGTTTCCGGTAGGCGGATGAAGGCCCACAGGCCGATGGCGAAGGAGGTGATGGCCATGAACAGGAAGATCAGGTGCCACTGGCCGAACAGCATGATGATCTGCCCCGTCGCCGGCGCCAGCACCGGCAGGATCATGAACACCATCAGCGCCAGCGACATGACCTCGGCCATCTGGCGGCCCGAGAAGCGGTCGCGCACCACCGAGACGGCGATGACGCGGGTGGCCGCCGCGCCGAGGCCCTGCAGGACGCGCAGCACGATCAGCGTGGTGAAGTCGGTGACGGTGGCCGCGCCCAGCGCCGCGAGGATATAGATCGCGAGCCCGACGAAGAGCGGCGCGCGGCGGCCGAAGCGGTCGCTGATCGGCCCGTAGAACAGTTGCGACGCGCCGAAGCCGAGCAGATAGGCGGTGATGACGAACTGGACGTGGTTTTCCGACTGCACGCCGAGGCTCTGGCCGATCTGCGGCAGGCCAGGCAGCATGATGTCGACGGCCAGCGCGTTGATGGCCATGATGGCGGCGATGAGGCCGATGAATTCCCCACGCCCGCGCAAGGATGTCTTCTGGTCCGGCGCGGCGTGCTGGATATCGAGCGGCATGGCTTTTCCTGACGTGGCGCTCCCGGCGGGAGGCGATGCGTGGCGTCCGGCGACGCGGACGATCCTGGAACGGGAAAGGCGCCGCGTGAACGGCGCCTTTCGGATGACGTCGCGGCGGCCTGTGCGGCCGTCCGATCCTCAGGCGGCCTTGGTGGCGATGCCCTTGTCGGTGAACAGCGTCTGCAGCTCGCCGGCCTGGAACATCTCGCGCACGATGTCGCAGCCGCCGACGAACTCGCCCTTGACGTAGAGCTGCGGGATGGTCGGCCAGCTCGAAAATTCCTTGATGCCCTGGCGCAGCTCGTCCGAGGCGAGCACGTTGACGCCCTTGTAGCCGACGCCGAGATAGTCGAGGATCTGCACGACCTGGCCGGAGAAGCCGCATTGCGGGAAATCCGGCGTGCCCTTCATGAACAGCACGACGTCGTTGGTCTTCACTTCATTGGCGATAAAATCGTTGATGCCGGTCATCTCGGTTCCTTTCCGGGCACGATCGCCGCGAGAGGGCGGAATCATGCGTCAAACAAACTGCGCCGGATCAAGTTCCGGCGCGAAGCGGAGCGTTCAGCATATAAAGCTTCGCCGTCCTGAAATCATCCCTTTTGGGCGAAATCGGGCCGAAGCGGCGAAATGCCCTATTCCGGCACGCTGGTCTGCAGCGCGAGCGCGTGCAGCACGCCGCCCATATTGCCTTTCAGCGCGTCATAGACCATCTGGTGCTGCTGCACGCGCGACTTGCCGCGAAAGCTTTCCGCCACCACTTCCGCCGCATAATGGTCCCCGTCGCCGGCGAGATCGCGGATCGTCACCTTTGCGTCGGGAATCCCATCGCGGATCAGCTTCTCGATCTCGTGTGCGTCCATGGCCATGCAAATTCTCCCGCCGATTCCGGCTGCTTATGATCATTCCTGAATCGTAACGCGCCCGGCGGGCGCGTCAACACTCATTTGCGGGGATCGTCGCGATCAGATGTCGGCGGCGGGCTCGCCGTTCATGAAGCCGGGGAACCAGCCCTCATAGGCGGCGGTAAGCTCCGCCACCGTCGCGTCGACGTCGCGGCCGAAGCGCAGCCGGTCGCCGCCCGCCGTGCCGAGGATGCGGAACGGCACGCCCGCGCCCTCGGCGTTGAGCGCGATCAGATTGGCGTTTTCCGGCGTGGCGGCCACCACGTAGCGCGCCTGGTCCTCGCCGAAGAGCAGGGCGTGGGTGAGGCCTTCGCCGGCGCTGAGCGTCGCGCCCTTGCCCGACTTGATCGCCATCTCGGCGACCGCCACGGCGAGGCCGCCGTCGGAAAGGTCGTGGCAGGCCGTGACCTGGCCGTTGCGGATGGCCGAGCGCACAAAATCGCCGTTGCGCTTCTCGATGCCGAGATCGACCGTGGGCGAAGGGCCGTCGGCGCGGCCGCACACTTCGCGCAGATAGACCGACTGGCCGAGATGCGAGCCGTCGCCGCCGAGCAGCACCAGCACGTCGCCGTCCTGCATGCCACCGATCCGGGCCATGTGGGCCCAGTCGGGGATGAGGCCGACGCCGGCGATGGTGGGCGTCGGCAGGATGCCCTGGCCGTTGGTCTCGTTATAGAGCGAGACGTTGCCCGAGACGATGGGGAAATCCAGCGCCCGGCAGGCTTCGCCGATGCCCTCGATGGCCTTGACGAGCTGGCCCATGATCTCCGGCTTTTCGGGATTGCCGAAATTGAGATTGTCGGTCGAGGCCAGCGGCTCCGCGCCGGTGGCGGTGATGTTGCGCCAGCATTCGGCCACCGCCTGCTTGCCGCCCTCGTAAGGGTCGGCCTCGCAATAGCGCGGCGTCACGTCGGAGGAGAAGGCGAGCGCCTTGGTCGGATGGCCCTCGACGCGGATCACGCCGGCGTCGCCGCCGGGAAGCTGCAGCGAATTGCCCTGGATCAGCGTGTCGTATTGCTCGTAGACCCAGCGGCGCGACGACAGGTCGGGCGAGCCGATGAGCTTGAGCAGCGCCGTCGAATAATTGTCCACCTGCGGCACGTTGGCGGCGGGCAGGGGCGCGTGCTTGCCCGGCTCCATCCACGGACGGTCGTATTCCGGCGCTTCGTCGCCCAGTTCCTTGATCGGCAGGTCGGCGACTTCCTCGCCCTGGTGCAGGACGCGGAAACGCAGGTCGTCGGTGGTCTTGCCGACCACGGCGAAATCCAGCCCCCATTTGCGGAAGATGGCTTCGGCCTCAGCTTCCTTTTCCGGCTTCAGCACCATGAGCATGCGCTCCTGGCTTTCCGACAGCATCATCTCATAGGCCGTCATGCGCTCCTCGCGCACCGGCACACGGTCGAGGTCGAGCTCGATGCCAAGGTCGCCCTTGGCGCCCATCTCCACCGCCGAGCAGGTGAGGCCGGCCGCGCCCATGTCCTGAATGGCGATGACCGCGCCGGAGGCCATCAGCTCGAGGCAGGCTTCGAGCAGGCATTTTTCGGTGAAGGGGTCGCCCACCTGCACGGTGGGGCGCTTTTCCTCGATCGATTCGTCGAATTCGGCCGAGGCCATGGTCGCGCCGCCGACGCCGTCGCGGCCGGTCTTGGCGCCGAGATAGACCACCGGCAGGCCGACGCCTTCCGCCTTGGAATAGAATATGCCGTCGGTCTTGGCGAGGCCGGCCGCGAAGGCGTTGACGAGGATGTTGCCGTTGTAGCGCTTGTCGAAATTGACCTCGCCGCCGACCGTCGGCACGCCGAAGGCGTTGCCATAGCCGCCGACGCCCGCCACCACGCCCGCCACCAGATGGCGGGTCTTGGCATGGCCGGGCTCGCCGAAGCGCAGCGCGTTCATGGCCGCCACGGGCCGCGCGCCCATGGTGAAGACGTCGCGCAGGATGCCGCCGACGCCGGTGGCCGCGCCCTGATAGGGCTCGATATAGGAGGGGTGGTTGTGGCTCTCCATCTTGAAGACGACGCAGTCGCCGTCGCCGATATCCACCACGCCGGCGTTCTCGCCCGGTCCCTGGATGACGCGCGGGCCGCTGGTGGGAAGCGTGCGCAGCCATTTCTTCGACGACTTGTAGGAGCAATGCTCGTTCCACATGGCCGAGAAGACGCCGAGTTCGGTGAAGCTCGGCTCGCGCCCGATCAGGTCGAGAATGCGCTGATATTCGTCCGGCTTCAAACCATGCGCTGCGATCAGTTCCGGCGTAATGGCCCGCGTGTTGGAAATGGTCATGGAAATGGAGAACCCCGTCAGTTTTCAAGGGGGTTCTTTAACCCATAGCCGGCGCGAGCGCGACAGGAAAATACCGGTTTCCCGGCTCAGATGCTGCCTTCGTAGCCGGTCTGTTCGTTTTCCATCAGCCGGCGCAGGGTCAGCAGGCATTTTTCCACCACGGCCCGGTCGCGCGGCGCGGAAAAGGCGATGCGGACCCGGTGATAGACCATGTCGACGCGGCCTGCCTTGAACTCGTCCTCGTCGTCGATGAGGATTCCGTTCTCATAGGCCGCCGCCTTGAAGGCGCCGGCCAGCCACGGGTCCGGCAGGCCCATCCACAGGAACGGAATGCTCGGCTTCGAGCGGAAGTCGAAGCCGGAAAAGATGCGCCGCGCCATCGCCTCGCGCGCCGCCGTCTCGGCCTCGCAGGCGCGGCGGATCGCCTCGGCCTCGCCCGAAAGCACCAGTTGCGCGCCGGTCTCGGCCAGAAGGAAGGGCGCGCCGCCGGTCAGCATCTTGTGGGTGACGCGGACGCGCGCCGCGCAATGCGGCGGGCAGGCGACCCAGCCGCAGCGGACGCCCGCCGCCGCCGCCTTGGACAGGCCGGAGACGAGGAAGGTGCGCTCCGGCGCCAAGGCGGCCAGCGGCGGCGCGTCGCTCGCGCACATCACGCCGTAGATGTCGTCCTCGATCAGCCAGACATTGTGCCGCCGCGCGATCTCGGCCACGGCGCGGCGGCGCTCTTCCGGCATATGGGCGAGGGTGGGGTTGTGCAGCGTCGGCATCAGGAAGGCCAGCGCCGGATGCTGCTGGCGGCAGGCGCGTTCGAACTCCTCCGGGATCAGCCCGTGCTCGTCCTGCCCGCAGGGAATGGCGCGCCGTCCGAGCAGCCGCGCCGAGCGGGTGACCTGCGCATAGGTCAGGTTCTCGAACAGGATGCGGTCGCCGGGCGCGGTGAAGGCGGCGATGATCGCCATCGCCGCCGCCTGCGCGCCGTTGGTGACGACGATGGAATCGGCCTCCGGCCGCCAGTCCGGCCGCGACAGCCATTGCCGGCCCGCCTCCAGCCAATGTGGCGGGACGTGGCGCGAATAATTGACGATGTCCTGCGGAAAATCGCGGTGGATGCCGGCGGCGATGCGCGCCAGCGCCGCATGCTGGCCGACATCGGGGGCGGAGGTGACGTCGAAACGGATCTTCTCGTCCGGTATCTCCACCGGCCTCGTGCCGGAAAGCGCGGAGACGGCGGCCCCGGCCGACGATTCCTCGCCCAGCACATAGGTGCCGCGCCCCACTTCGCCGCCGACCAGCCCGCGCTCATGCGCCAGCGCATAGGCGCGCCCGATTGTGCCGATTGTCACCTTCAGGTCGAAGGCCAGGTTGCGCTGCGGCGGCAATTTTGCCCCCAGCGGCAGCGCGCCGTCCGCAATCGCCGCCTCGATGGCGTCCGCCAGTTGCAGATAAATGGGGCCGGTGCGGCCGGAAAGATCGGGAAGCCAATTTGTCATGGTTACAACTTGTAAATTGTACCTGTCCCGGAGTCAATTATAGGATCGGTTTCCATAGATTATTCAGCCGAAAGCGCCGGAAAGCGAGCCGGAGAGGAAGCCATGTACTATTTCAGACCGGGAACAGATACAATCGATACAATTCTGCCGACGCCCGGCGTGGACCGTCCGGCCGATCTGGCGCCCGGCCTGCATCCGCATGTCGCACGGGTGGAGGACGTCGTCCTGCCGGAAGGCTTCATGCCCCGCCTTGCGGCGAGGCTTGCGCTGTGGCGGGAGATACGCCGCGGCCGCCTGGCGCTGCGGGCGTTGAGCGACAGCCAGTTGCTCGACATCGGCGTCGGCCCGGCCGAGGCCGGCCGGGAAGCGCGCAAAGTGTGGCTTCGCCTGCGCTGATGGGCTCAGCAGCCCGACTGGCCGGCGGCCCAGCGGTTGACGTCGGCCGAGATGCGGCCGCCATGCGCCTGCTGCAGCATCGGCCCAAAAGTCTCGACCCGCGCCGGGTTGCCTTCCGCCTGCACCACCAGAAGCGGCCGCGCGCCCGGATTATGCGCGGGAACCACCAGGATGCGCGGGCGGCCGGAATAGGAGTTCAGCTCCGGAGCCAGCGCATAGCCCTTGAAATCCTTGTCCTTCGACTTGAACCAGCAGCTATTGGCCGCCAGCGCGACGCGCTCCATGGTCGGCAGGGCGGCGCGGCTGCGGTCGGCCGTGGACGGGCTGGGCGCGGGGTGCTGGGCGCAGCCGGCGAAGAGCGCGAGGACGGCCAGGAGGGCGAAGGTCTTTTGGGTCAAGATGGTTTTCCAGGGATCGGAATGAAGGGAAGGCTGGAGCATTTTGCAGCCGAACGGCAAGGTTCGGCGTCGCATCAATGCGGCGAAAACAAATAGCCGGAGCGCCGATCCGATTCCGTCGGATCGGCGCTCTAGGCGAGTTGCGGCATGAAGGCTTTCAGCCCGTCATGCATCTCGTTCCAGATGCGCTCGAAGGCCGGATGCTGCTTGGCCTTGGCGGCGTAGGCGTCGAATTTGGGGTATTTTCCGGTGAGGTCGCCGCGCTCCGACAGTTTCTTCAGCGGCTCGGCGATGAAGCGCACCGGCAAGAGCCAGGCGTCGGCCAGCGTGGGCGCGTCGCCGAGCGCGAAGGCGGCGGAGGCGTGGCGGCTTTCCAGAAGCGCGAGGCCCGCATGCAGCTTCTCGAACAGCCGGTCGATGGAGGCCGTGTCCTTCTCGGCCTTGCTGAGCAGGATGAAGAGCTTCATCGCCGGCTCCAGCACTTCCAGTTCCGTCAGCCGCGCGAACAGCCGGATCAGCGCGCGCTCGCGCGGGCTGCCGGGCAGGACGGATTTTTCCGGGAAATGGTCCTCGAGATATTCCGCGATCACCGCGGCCTCGAACAGTTTCTCGCCGGAGCTGGTGATCAGCACCGGAATGCGCCGCAGCGGATTGATCTCGTTGAAATCGGCCGGCAACGGATAGGACGGGGTGACGAGCTTGAACGGCAGGTCCTTGAGATAGAGCACGCCGCGCGCGAAAGCCGAATAGGGGGAGAGAGGCCGGGAATAAAGCTGCATGGAATGCGCCCCTGAATCAAATCATTTGCTTCGAGAGGGACACGCTGCCACGAAACCACGTGGCGCGCCAGCGCCTTTTCCTCAACCGCCCGCGGGGCCGCCGCCGATCAGGCGGCGAGGCCCAGCGCGCCGGCGAACAGCGCCCGCCCGTCGTCGCCGCCATGGGCGGCTTCGATCAGGTTTTCGGGATGCGGCATCATGCCCAGCACGTTGCCGCGCGCATTGACGACGCCGGCGATGTCGTTGATCGAGCCGTTCGGATTGGTGCCTTCCGCGTAACGGAACACGACCTGGCCTTCGCCCTCGAGCCGCTTCAGCGTCTCGGCGTCGGCAAAATAATTGCCGTCGTGATGCGCCACCGGGCAGCGGATGATCTGGCCCGGCTTGTAGCCGCGCGTGAAGGCGGTGTTGGCGTTGGAGACTTCGAGCTTCACCTCGCGGCAGACGAATTTCAGCGAGGCGTTGCGCATCAGCGCGCCGGGCAGCAGGCCCGCTTCGAGCAGGATCTGGAAGCCGTTGCACACGCCCATCACCATCACGCCCTTCTCGGCCTTCTCGCGCACCGCCCGCAGCACCGGCATGCGGGCCGCGATCGCGCCGCAGCGCAGATAGTCGCCATAGGAGAAGCCGCCGGGGATGAGGATCAGGTCCACGTCGTCGGGAATGCTCGTATCGGTCTGCCAGACGGTCACCGGCGGCTTGCCGGTGATTTTCGTCAGCGCGGCGATCATGTCGCGGTCGCGGTTGAGGCCGGGAAGGAGGATGACGGCGGATTTCATGGGCGTCTGCTCCGAAGGATCAGCGGATTTCGATGGCGTAGTCTTCGATCACCGTATTGGCGAGAAGCTGTTCGCACATGGCCTTGAGGCTCGTCTCGGCGGCGGCCTTGTCGGCGGCGGCGAGTTCGAGGTCGAACACCTTGCCCTGCCGCGCGGAATGGACGCCTTCGAAGCCGAGGCTGCCCAGCGCGCCGACGATGGCCTTGCCCTGCGGGTCGAGAACGCCGTTTTTCAGTGTGACGGTGACGCGTGCCTTGATCACTCTATGAGTTCCTGTCGGTTCAACGAAGAAAACAGCCCGGAAGCGCGCGCTTCCGGGCTGGATGACGGTTTACTTCACCAGCACCGGGCCGGAAGGGCGGGGCGTGTCGTTCTCGTTCATGATGCCGAGACGGCGCGCCACTTCCTGATAGGCCTCGACCAGCCCGCCCATGTCGCGGCGGAAGCGGTCCTTGTCGAGCTTGTCGTTGGTGGTGACGTCCCACAGGCGGGCCGAATCCGGCGAGATCTCGTCGGCCACCACGATGCGCATCATGTCGCCTTCCCACAGGCGCCCGCACTCGATCTTGAAGTCGACGAGCTGGATGCCGATGCCGAGGAACAGGCCGGTGAGGAAGTCGTTGACGCGGATGGCGAGCGCCATGATGTCGTCGATTTCCTGCGGGCTGGCCCAGCCGAAGGCGGTGATGTGCTCTTCGGTGACCATCGGGTCGTCGAGCGCGTCGGCCTTGTAGTAGAACTCGATGATCGAGCGCGGCAGCACGGTGCCTTCCTCGATGCCGAGGCGCTTGGCCAGCGAGCCGGCGGCGACGTTGCGGATCACCACTTCGAGCGGGATGATCTCCACTTCCTTGATCAGCTGCTCGCGCATGTTGAGCCGGCGGATGAAGTGGGTGGGGATGCCGATGCGGTTGAGCTGGGTGAAGATGTGCTCGGAAATGCGATTGTTGAGCACGCCCTTTCCGTCCACGACTTCGTGTTTCTTCTTGTTGAACGCGGTTGCGTCGTCCTTGAAGAACTGGATAAGCGTACCGGGTTCAGGGCCTTCATAAAGAATTTTGGCCTTGCCCTCGTAAATACGGCGGCGACGGTTCATGGCTTTTCTCGGAGTTGCAAAATCTTGGTGATCGGCGGTGACGCCGTTTATGCTCGCGCGCTACCTATAGCAAATGCGGGCTTTTAACAATCCCGCTTCGTGTGCGTTCCCCTGTTTTCGGCGCTGCGGCCGGCTAAGGCGGAGAAATTCTCTCCGCGCCTGCTTCGGCCGTCATCAATGATCTTGCGCCGCTTGCCGGCATTAGGCAAGAAAAGGATGCGGGTCGGGAGGAGACGGCATGACCACCAGCATGGACGAGCGGCGCGAGGCCTTCGAACGGAAATTCGCCCATGACGAGATGCTGCGCTTCAAGGCGCGGGCGCGGCGCGACCGGCTGTTCGGCCTGTGGGCGGCGGAGCTTCTGGGCCGCAAGGACGGGCTCGCCGACGTCTATGCGCGCGGCGTGGTGGCGGCGGATTTCATCGAGCCGGGAGACGAGGCCGTGTTCGAGAAGGTGCGCGCCGACCTGCGCGCCGGCGGGCTGGCGCTGGCCGACGCCGCCATACGCGACAGAATGTCCTTTTATTGGGAAGAGGCGATCCGCCAGCTCATGTATGATTGAGCCGGAATCAGCGGGCGGGGACCTGCAATCAAGAGGAATGGAACATGTCGCTGTCGTCACGTCTCAAGGCCGGTGAAACCGTCATCTCGGCCTGGTCGACCCTGCCCGAGCCCCTGACCGTGGAGGTGCTGGCGCACAGCGCCTTCGACGCCGTGGCGCTGGACATGCAGCATGGCGGCCATGACGAGGCGAGCGTGCTGCGCGCGCTCGGCATGCTGGTCAACGCCGGCAAGCCCTCGGCGGTGCGCGTTCCGCTCGGCCGCTTCGACATGGCGAGCCGCGCGCTCGATTTCGGGGCCGAGGCGGTGATCGCGCCGATGATCAACTCGGTCGCGGAGGCGCGCCTTTTCGCCGCCGCCGCCAAATATCCGCCGGTGGGCGAGCGCTCCTGGGGCGTGTTTCGCGCCAACGCCGATTACGGCGCGCCGGGCTCGAACGATTATCTCACGCGCTCCAACCAGGAGACGCTGGCGCTGGCGATGATCGAGACCCGCGAGGCCTTCGACGCGCTGGACGGCATCCTGGACGTGCGCGGCGTCGACGGCGTCTTCGTCGGCCCTTCCGACTTTTCGATCACCTGGAGCAACGGCCGCGAGGCCAATCCGCATTCGGAAGACATCGTCGAGCCGATCGCGACCATCGCCCGCAAGGCCGCCGCCGCCGGCAAGGTCGCCGGCATCTATTGCCCGAACGTCGATTTCGCCCGCCGCTATCGCGACCTCGGCTTCGGCTTCCTCACGCTCGGCAACGACGGCGGCTATATCCGCCTCGCCGCCGAAACGCTGGTCAAGGGCGTTCGAGGCTAAGACCGGCGAAAACCGTCAATGTGTGGTCCTGGGCTCCAGATGCGACAGGAACTGCGCGAACACCATCGAACCTTCCGGCCATGGCCCATGGCCGGATTCGGCGTTGATATGGCCGGATTCGCCCGCGTCGATCAGCAGCGCGCCCCAGTCCTTCACCACTTCTTCCGCCGCCTCGAAGCTCGAGAACGGGTCGTTGCGGCTTATCACCGCGACGGTCGGGAAGGGCAGGCGCTGGCGCGGATAGGGGCCGAAGGTCATCAGGTGCTTCGGCCGGATCAGGTCGTTGCTGACGTCGGGCGGGGCGACGAAGAACGCGCCCGCGACCTTGTGCTGGATATGCGGCGCGGCGTGGATGGCGGTGGCGACGCCCAGCGAATGGGCGACGAGCACCACCGGCCTTGTGGCCTCGTTGGCGGCCTTGACCACCTGCGCCACCCAGTCGTCGCGCACGGGCTTCGACCATTCCGCCTGCTCGACGCGCCGCGCCGTGGAGAGCTTCTGCTCCCAGCGGGTCTGCCAGTGGTCGGGGCCGGAATTGGTGTAGCCGGGGATGATGAGGATATCGGTGTCTTTGACTTTCATGGCCTCCATTTAGAACCGCGCGGGCGCGGGTTCAAGCCCGTCTTGGCGCGCGGATTCGTTGAACAGCCTGTTCGCTGACCGCGATCTTGTGAAAGCCGCGCCGAGCGGCGATCTTCAGGGAAGCCGGGCGCGCCAGCCGCGCCGGCGCTTGCGAAGGAGTGCGACATGACGCGGAATATGTACGAAACGACGCCGGCGGCGCCCTTGCCCTTCGCCATGGCCGCGCCTGTCCATGTGGCGCGCGTCGGCCTCAAGGCGCGCGACGCCGAGACGCTGGCCGAATATTACCGCGACGTGGTGGGTCTGCGCGAAATGGCGCGGCGCGGCGCGTCGATCGTGCTGGGCGCGGGCGACCGCGAATTGATGGAGATCGAGCAGTTTTCCGCCGCAAGGCCCGACGATCCGCGCAGCGCCGGGCTTTATCACACCGCCTTCCTGCTGCCAGCGCGCGCCGATCTGGCGCGCTGGGTGCGCCGCGCCATCGACCGGCAATTGCCCGTCGCCGGCGCGTCGGACCACAAGGTCAGCGAGGCGGTCTACCTGACCGACCCGGAAGGCAACGGCATCGAAATCTACGCCGACCGTCCGCATGAAAACTGGACGTGGAAAGGCGACCGCGTCGCCATGAGCACCGATCCGCTGGAGGTCTGCGACCTTCTGGACATTCTGCGCAACGAGGGCGGCGAATGGCGCGGCGCGCCGCAGAACACCGTCGTCGGACACGTCCATCTGCGCGTCGGCGACGCGCGGCAGGCGGAGGATTTCTGGCGCAAGCAACTGGGCTTCGAGACCGTCGCCAATTACGGCGACCGCGCCGTGTTCCTGTCGACGGGGCGCTACCACCACCACATCGCCGCCAACGCCTGGCAGAGCGCCGGCGCGGGCCTGCGCGACGCCGACCGTTCCGGCCTCGCATGGGTGGAGCTGGAGGACCGGCGCGGCGGCGACGGGCGATCCTTCGAGGACCCGTGGGGCAACGCCATCCGCACGGTGAAAGCATCGGCATGAAAAAAGCCCCATGTTTTCATAAACATGGGGCTTTTTGCGGATTCAGTTTACAAGCTTAGCCGAAGACGCGCTTGAAGATCGTGTCGACATGCTTAGTGTGATAGCCGAGGTCGAATTTCTCGCGGATCTGCTCTTCGGAAATGGCGGCGCGCACTTCCGGGTCGGCCAGAAGCTCCTCCAGAAAATCCTTGCCCTGTTCCCACACCTTCATGGCGTTGCGCTGCACGAGGCGATAGGCGTCCTCACGCGACACGCCGGCCTGCGTCAGCGCCAGCAGAACGCGCTGCGAATGAACGAGGCCGCGGAACTTGTTCATGTTCTTCAGCATGTTATCCGGGTAGATCACCAGCTTCTCGATGACGCCGGCCAGACGGTTCAGCGCGAAATCGAGCGTGATGGTGGTGTCGGGACCGATGGCGCGCTCGACGCTCGAATGCGAGATGTCGCGCTCATGCCAGAGAGCGACGTTCTCCATCGCCGGCGTCACCGACATGCGCACGAGGCGGGCGAGGCCGGTGAGGTTTTCGGTCAGCACCGGGTTGCGCTTGTGCGGCATGGCGGACGAGCCCTTCTGGCCGGGCGAGAAGAATTCCTCCGCCTCCAGAACCTCTGTGCGCTGCATGTGGCGGATTTCGATGGCGATGTTCTCCATCGACGAGGCGATGACGCCGAGCGTGGCGAAGAACATGGCGTGGCGGTCGCGCGGGATGACCTGCGTCGAGACCGGCTCCGGCGTCAGGCCGAGCCTGGCGCAGACATGCTCCTCCACGCGCGGGTCGATATTGGCGAAGGTGCCGACCGCGCCCGAGATCGCGCCGGTGGCGATCTCCGCCCGCGCCGCGACGAGGCGGGCGCGGCCGCGCGCCATCTCGGCGTAGAAGCGGGCGAAGGTGAGGCCCATCGTGGTCGGCTCGGCGTGGATGCCGTGGCTGCGGCCGATGCGCACGGTGTCCTTGTGCTCGAAGGCGCGCTTCTTGAGCGCTTCCAGCACGCGGTCCATGTCGGCGAGCAGCAGGTCAGCGGCGCGCACGAGCTGGATATTGAGCGTGGTGTCGAGCACGTCCGACGAGGTCATGCCCTGATGCACGAAGCGGCTGTCGGGACCGATGAATTCGGCCAGATGCGTCAGGAACGCGATCACGTCATGCTTGGTGACGGCCTCGATCTCATCGATGCGCGCCACGTCGAACTTGGCCGCGCCGCCCTTTTCCCAGATGGTCTTGGCCGATTCCTTCGGGATCACGCCCAGTTCCGCCAGCGCGTCGCAGGCATGCGCCTCGATCTCGAACCAGATGCGGAATTTCGTTTCGGGCGACCAGATGGCGACCATTTCAGGCCGGGAATAGCGCGGGATCATAGATGCGTCCTGTGGATGGGAAGGGATGGATTAGCGATTGCGTCCGGCCTCGGCGGCGGCGCGGATGGCGGCGATATTGGCGCGGTAGGATTCGACGGAATTGCCCTTGTAGACCGCCGAACCGGCGACGAGCGCATTCGCGCCCGCGGCCACCACCGCGCCGGCGGTCTCCGGCGTAATGCCGCCGTCCACCTCGATGTCGATTGCGCGGTCGCCGACCATGGCGCGCACGCGGGCGATCTTCTCCAGCATGGCCGGGATGAATTTCTGGCCGCCGAAGCCCGGATTGACCGTCATGACGAGGATCAGGTCGACATCGTCCAGCACATTGGCCAGCGCCTCGACCGGCGTGGCGGGATTGAGGGCGAGGCCCGCCTTCTTGCCCAGCGCCCGGATCGATTGCAGCGAGCGATGCGTGTGGGGACCTGCTTCGGCATGGACGGTGATCTGGTCGCAGCCGGCTTGCGCGAAGGGCTCCAGATAGGGATCGCAGGGCGAAATCATCAGATGCGTGTCGAAAAACGCTTTCGTGCGCGGGCGGATCGCCTGCACCACCTGCGGGCCGAAAGTGATGTTCGGCACGAAATGCCCGTCCATGACGTCGATATGGATCCAGTCCGCGCCGGCTTCGAGCACGGCGTCGACCTCTTCGCCCAGACGCGCGAAATCGGCGGAAAGAATGGAAGGGGCGATGGCGATGGGGCGCATATCTGATCTCCGTGACATTGCTTGCCCGTATCATATGAGCGCCGGGAATCCTATCCCCAGCGCTTGTGGAACCACATCCACTGGCCGGGATATTCTCGCACCCATGCCTCCACCGTGTCGTTGAGGAGTTGCGCGGTGGCGTTGACGTCGACCTGATCCTTGTCGTCGCGCGGCAGCTCCATGCGCTCGTAAAGCTCCAGCCGGTAGCGCCCGCCGGGCAGGCGGATGCAGCGCGCCGGATAGACGTCGCAATCATATTGCCGCGCAAGCTTGGCCAAAAGCGGATTGGTCTTCACCGGGCGGTTGAAGAAGGTCGACGGCACGCCGCGCTTGAACTTCTGGTCCACCAGCATACCGACATTGCCGCCGTCGCCAAGGATGCCGGCGAGCGACCATGCCGCGCCCGCCTTGGAGGGCACCAGATGGCCCATATTGGTGCGGCGCGCCTTCAGCACCTTGTTGGCGATATAGGGATTGTTCGGCGGGCGGAACAGCGCCGTGACGTTGAGGCCGAAGGTGGCGGCGCAGATCGGCAGCAGCTCGAAATTGCCGGTATGGGCGGTGAAGAAGATATGCGGTTTCTTCTCGTCGCGCAGGCGCTCGAAGATCGGGATGCCTTCCACCTCGACCAGGCCGGGCTTCGCCGCATTGGGATCGAAATCGAACACCGCGTCGAGGAAGATGTATTCGGCGAAAAGCCGCGCCATCGAATCCCACATTTCGAGCGCGATGGCCTCGATTTCCGCGTCGCTCTTTTCGGGATAGGCGGCGCGCAGGTTTTTGGTCGCGACCTTGTGGCGCGAGGTTCTCGGCCCGATCAGCCGCGCCACTTTGGCGGCGAAGCTGATGGCCGCGCGCGCCGGCAGAAGCCGCAACAGGGCGAGGGCGAGGAACACGCCCTGCGCCCACAGCCAATAGTTGAACTGCTTCAGTTTGCGCGACCAGCGGAACAGGAGGAGCTTCAGCTTGAACATCATGCGCGCAAAAGGACTCAGTCGATCTGGAGGATGATCTTGCCGAACACGTCGCGGCCTTCCATGCGCTTCAGCGCCGTATCGATCTCGCCGAAGCCGACCACCGTGTCGATGACCGGATGCACGATGCCGCGCGCCATCTTCTGCATGGCGTCGGCCATGTTCTCCATGCGGCAGCCGAATGAGCCGAGAATCTTGAGCTGCTGCTGGAAGAGCTGCATCAGGTTCATTTGCGTGGAGACGCCGGAGGTCGAGCCGCAGGTGACGAGGCGCGCGCCGCGCTTCATGCACAGCATCGAGCCGGCCCATGTGTCCGCGCCGACATGCTCGAACACCACGTCCACGCCCTTCTTCTTGGTCAGCTTGCGCACCACGCCTTCGAAGCGGTCCTCGCGGTAATTGATGACGTGGTCCGCGCCGAGCGCCTTGGCCTTCTCGATCTTGTCGTCGGAGCCGACCGTGGTGATGACCGTGCAGCCCATCTTCTTGGCGAGCTGGATCGCCGCCGTGCCGATGCCGGAGCCGCCGGCCTGCACCAGAACGGTTTCGCCGGGTTCGAGCTTGGCGTTGTCGAACAGCATGTGCTCGACCGTGCCGAAGGTGACGGGCGCGACGGCAGCGCCGATGGCGTCCACGCCGGGAGGGGCGGGCACCAGCAGGCGCGCCGGCAGGTTCACCGCCTCGCAGGCGAAGCCATCGAGATGGAAGCCATGCACGCCGCCGACATGCTCGCACAGATTGTCGCGGCCTTCGCGGCAGGCGCGGCAAAGCCCGCAGGTGCGCGCGCCGTAGATGGAGACGAGTTGGCCGGGCAACAGGTTCGACACGCCGGGGCCGACCGCGTCCACCACGCCGGAGGCTTCAGCGCCGATGACCAGCGGCATCTTGCGCTTGGCGAAAGCCATGCCACGCCAGCCCCAGACGTCGATATGGTTGAGCGCCACGGCCTTGATCCGCACCGTCACCTCGCCGAGGCCGGGGGCAGCCGGGGCGGGGATGTCGGTCATCTCGAGGCGGCGGTCGTCAAGAAGCTGCAAGGCGCGCATGATCATTCCTTTTCAAGACATAATCCCGGAGGGCGTCGGCCCTCCGGGATTACCGAAGAATACTGACTGTCGTTCCGATTAATTCGGATTGGCCGTCAAGACAAGGCTGGTGTTCTGCCCGCCGAAGCCGAAGGAGTTAGAGAGCACGGCGGAAACCTGCGCCTCGCGCTTCACGTTCGGCACCACGTCGAGCGGGATGGCCGGATCGGGATTATCGTAATTGATGGTCGGCGGCAGGGTGCCGGTCTGGATGGTCAGAAGCGAGAACACCGCCTCGATCGCGCCGGCGGCGGTCAGCGTGTGGCCGATCATCGACTTGTTGGACGACACCGGAATGGAGCTGAGCCGGTCGCCGAAGACGGTCGAAAGCGCCAGATATTCCATCTTGTCGTTTTCCGGCGTCGAGGTGCCGTGCGCGTTGATGTAGGAAATCTGGTCTTCGGTCAGGCCCGCATCGGCCAGCGCGGCGCGCACCGTGCCGATGGCCGGCGAGGCGTCGGGCTTGGAGCGGGTGCGGTGGAAATCGTCGGCCTTTTCGCCGCAGCCGGCCAGCACGCCCAGCACCTTCGCGCCGCGCGCCACCGCGCTTTCGAGCGATTCCATCACCAGCGCGCCGGAGCCTTCCGCCATGGCGAAGCCGTCGCGGTCCTTGGAGAAAGGCTTGGAGGCCTTTTCCGGCTTTTCATTCTGGGTCGAAAGAGCGGAGAGCAGCGAGAAGCGGATCAGCGCCTCGGCCGAGACGGAGCCGTCGGTGCCGATGGCCAGAACGTGATCGCTCTCGCCGCGCCGGATCGCTTCCACGCCGAGCTGGATCGCGGTCGCGCCCGAGGCGCAGGCCGTGGACAGCGTGATCGGCAGGCCGCGCGTGCCGAAAGCCTCCGACAGGCGCTCGGCGATATAGCCGAACTGCGTGGTGTTGAAGAGCGCCTCGTGGCGGGCGCGGCGGCAGGCTTCGAGCAGAAGCTGGTAGCTGGCCGGGCCTTCGTCCTTGATGCTGGCGTCGAGCGCGAAGCGGCTCTTCCAGTCGAGTTCGACCGGCGGGGCGGCGAGGAACAGCGGGCCGCCGAAATCGGTGGTGGACAGGCCGGACTGCGCCAGCGCCTCTTCACCGGCCAGCCGCGCCAGCGCTTCCGACAAGGCGGACGCGCCGACATCGCTTTCGGGTAGGAAATCCACCGTGCCGGAAAAGCGCGTGTTGAGCTTTTCGGTCGGGAAGCGGGTGATGGTGTGGATGCCGGACTTGCCGCCGGTCAGCGCCGCCCAGTTGTCTTCCTTGCCCTGACCGAGCGAGGAGACGACGCCCGCGCCAGTGATGGCGACGATGGGACGGCCGAGATGGTCCTGATACTTGCTCATTATGCTCTCACCAGCTTTGCCGCGCCTTCGGCGCGCGTTGCCCCGATGGTGGTGACGATGGCTTCATTGACCGCGCCGTCCACGGCCTTTTCCGCATCCTGCGGGGCGATGGCCTCGCCCTTCCAGACCGAGATCGCGCCGAGCGCCAGCGCCAGCGGGAACTGCGCCTCGCGCAGATGGCCGATGAGGCCCGACACGCCGCGATAGGCGGCGGAAAGGCCGTCGAGCGCCGATTTTTCGGCCGCCGTCGCCTCATGCGCGCCGGACGCGCCCGAAACCACATAGGCCGGCTCCGCGCCGCCATTGGCCGCGACCACGAGGTCGCGCACGGTCTGGGAGAGGTCTTCGCTCGCGCGGCGGATCTGCGCGCTTTCGATCGCCGCGATCTCGGCATAGGCGCGCGCGCCGCGCTTCTGCGCATGCTCGGCGCTTTCTAGCACGAGGAACACGCCGCCCGAACCGGAAATCATGCCGCCGCCGGCCGCGCCTTCGCGCCGCCACAGCGGAGCCCAGCCGTCATGCTTGAGGAGGCCGCCCAGCTCGTGGCCAAGAATCATGTCGAAATGCTCGGCGTTGTAGGAACCGCCCACCAGCGCATGGGTGCTCTGGCCGGTGCGGATGCGCGCGGCCGCCGTCTCGATGGCCGAAATGCCGGAGCCTTCCTCGCCCATGAAGGTGCGCGAGGAGCCTGTCACCTTGTGCACGATGGAGATGTTGCCAGCGAGCAGGTTGGAAAGCTGGGCGAGGAACAGCGTCGGGCG
This sequence comes from Hyphomicrobiales bacterium, assembly GCA_900465915.1. Taxonomy (GTDB): domain Bacteria; phylum Pseudomonadota; class Alphaproteobacteria; order Rhizobiales; family Rhizobiaceae; genus Brucella. The sequence goes on along the minus strand of UBKJ01000017.1, from coordinate 230,450 downwards.
CAGCTCCGTCGACAGCTTCTCGTTCAGCATCACGCCGCGATTGTTACTCGTGCGACCTTCTTCGAGGATCTGCATGTCGACGGTGATGTCGCGCTCGCCGCCGCCCGCGCCGACCACCATGTCCATGCTGGCGCAGAGCGCCTCGTCGTTCTTCATGCCCGCGTCGTCGAGCGCGAGGCCGGCGGCGTAGGTTCCGAGCCGCTGCCAGGTCTCCATCTGGCGCTGGTCGCCGCGCTTGGGGATCTGCGGGGTCCAGTCCACCTCGCCGAGCGGATGCACGGTGTAGGGCGCGAAGGCCTCGGTTTCGAGGCGCGGGGCGGTTCCGGCGGCCGAAAACGCGTTCCAGTGCGCCTCCACGCCCTCGCCGAGCGAGGAGATGACGCCGATGCCGGTGATGACGACTTTGTTGTTCTGCATGGGTCCGGTTCTGTCGTTTCAGAAATGGCCACAGCCATAAATGGAATGAGGGCGAACATTTCTGTCCCCCCTCTATGCCGTCAGCTTTTCAGCCGGATCAGGCCTTCTTCGCCGCGACCAGTTCGTCGATCTTGGCGCAGAGATTCTTCAGCACGAAATATTCTTCCGTGGGAACCTTGCCTTCGTTGACTTCCTGCGTCCACTGCTCCAGCGGGATCTTGATGCCGAAGGCCTTGTCGATGGCGAAGACGATGTCGAGGAAGTCGAGGCTGTCGATGCCCAGATCGTCGATGGTGTGGCTTTCCGGGGTGATGGTGTCCCGGTCGATCTCACTCGTTTCGGCAATGATGTCGGCGACTTTGTCAAAAGTGGAAGACAAGTTTCGATTCCTTCGTTTGTTGCCATGCCGCAGGCGGCATATATCCTTATCTGCGCGTGTCTAGCGTTTTTCGGCCGGCAGGGAAAGTCATAATGCTTTGATTGCCGCCCGTGGCCAAGCCGCATATAAGGCGCGCGGCGCGGGAAGCGCAACAGCGGGCGCGGTTCCCGCGGTCGATAATCCTTGCGCGCGCGGCCGCGATGCGGCTTGATGCGGCAGGGTCCACCAAGGCGGATTTGAGAGCATGACCACGGAAATTTTCGGATATGCGCCGGACGGCGCGGCGGTTCACCGGATGACGATCGCCAACGGGCCGCTGACGGCGAAGATCATCACCTGGGGCGCGGCGCTGCAGGATCTGCGGCTCGCCGGCCATGACGCGCCGCTGGTGGCGGGCTATCGCGATTTCGCCGACTATCCGGCCTATTCGCCGCATCTGGGCGCGATCTCCGGCCGCTCGGCCAACCGGATTCGCGACGCGCGCTTCGCCATCGACGGCAGGACCTACGAGGTCGACGCCAATTATCTCGGCCGCCACAACCTGCATGGCGGCCGCCGGGGCCTCGGCAAGCGGGTCTGGGACGTGGTCGATTACGGCGCGGATTTCGTCTCGCTCGCCACCCGCATGGACGACGGCGACATGGGCTTTCCGGGCAACCTCGCCGTCACCTGCACTTATATGCTCAACGAAAGCGGCAGCCTGATCGTGCGGCTGGAGGCCACCACCGACCAGCCCACCGTCTGCAACCTGCTGCACCACAGCTATTTCAACCTCGACGACGGCGGCGCAACCGACATGCTCGACCACGAATTGCGGATCGAGGCGCTGGCCTACCTTCCCACCGACGCCGATCTGATGGCCGACGGCCGCGTGCTGCCCGTGGCCGGCACGCCTTACGATTTCCGCGAATTCCGCCGCATCCGTCACGATCAGGACGGCCGCCAGCTTGCCTACGACAACAATTACTGCCTGTCCTCGACGCGCGGCGGCCCGCTGAAGCATTGCGCCTCGGTCAGGGCGGCGCGGTCGGGAATCCGCCTCGACGTGTCGACCACCGAGCCGGGCGTGCAGTTCTACGCCGGCAACACCATGGCCAAGGACGCTATCGGCCTGACCGAAAAACCCTACGCCAACCATGCCGGCTTTTGCCTGGAGCCGCAGAATTGGCCCGGCTTCACGGAATTTCCCTATTTCCCGCAGGCCATCCTGCGTCCGGGCGAGATCTACGCCCAGACCAATTATTTCACCTTCATGAAGGAATAGCTTCGCCGGCGAAGGCGGCGCGCGCCAGCTCCATCGGGGCCAGCGCGCCGCGAATCTCCACCACCCGCGCCGCGACCGCATGCGCCTTGCGCGCCGCCTCGACGGGCGAAAAGCCCTGCAGCCGCGCCGCCAGATAGCCGCCGTTGAAACTGTCGCCGGCCCCGGTCGTGTCGACCGCGCGCGCCGGCGCGGCGGCGACGAATGCGCCGCGCCCCTCCGCCGTCACCAGCGCCGGCGCGGCCCCGTCCTTGACCACGATTTCCTCGACGCCCAGCGCTGCGATGCGGGCGGCGCAGGCCTGCGCGTCCGCGTCGCCGTAAAGCGCCTGCTCGTCGGGAAGCGTCGGCAGCGCGATGTCGGCGAGCCGCGTCGCCTCGGCGATCGCGTCCCGCGCCAGGGCGCGATCCGGCCAGAGCTGGTGGCGGAAATTGGCGTCGAAGGCGAGCCGCGATCCGCCGGCGCGGCATTGCCGCAGCACGTCGAAGAAGCAGGCCCGGTCCTGCACGATCGCCACGGTGACGCCGGAGAAATAGATGAGGTCGCGCCCGTCGAGGCTTTTCTCCAGCGCCGCCCGGTCGCTCGCCAGCCGCCGCGCCGCCGCGTCCGACCGCCAATAGGTGAAGGAGCGCTCCGCCCCGCTGAGCGTGATGGCGTAGATGCCCGGATGCAGCCCCTCGATGATAGGGCTATGCGCCACGCCGATGCCGCCCGACCGGAAGAAATCGCGCTGGCGGCGGGAGAAATCGTCCGTCCCGAAGGCGCTGACATAATCGACCGCATAATCCGCGCCCATCAGCGCGCGCAGATACCAGGCCGTGTTGAGCGTGTCGCCGGCGAAGCCCATGCGCCATTGGCCGTCCTCGCCGCCGGACAATTCGATCATGCATTCGCCGACGGATGCGAAGCCGCCCATCGCCAGTCCTTTCCGCGTTCCAAATCGAAACCCCGCCAGACCTATACGGAATCGGCTTTCGATAAAATCGCCTTGTAGAAATACGGGGTGGAAATACGGCGCCGGCGCGCGGAGTTTATCGACACGCCACATTGCATGTGTAACCATCCGGTCAAGAAAGCTGCGTCGCGCCTTGCGCGCCGGCGCGCCAACCGGGGACCTGCCATGCGCTACGCCATCTATTTCACCCCGCCGTCCAGCGACGCGCTGCTCAAGGTCGCGTCCAATTGGCTGGGGCGGGACGCCTTCAACGGCGAGCCGGTCAAGACGCCGGCGATTCGCGCGCTGGCGAAGGACGAGATCGCGGCGCTGACCGAGGAGCCGCGCCGCTACGGCTTCCACGCCACGATGAAGGCCCCGTTCCGGCTCGCGGACGGCCACGACGAGAGCGCGCTTCTGTCGGCGCTGATGCATTTCTCGTCCTCGGTCGGCGCGGTGACGATCCCGCGCCTGCGGGTCGAGGCTATCGGCCCGTTCTTCGCGCTGACGCCGGAGGCGCCGGTGACGGCGCTGAACCAGCTCGCCAACGACGTGGTGGTGGCGCTCGACCGCTTTCGCGCCCCGCTGAGCGAGGCCGAGATCGCCCGCCGCCGCCCCGAACGGCTGAGCCTCGCGCAGCGCCACAATCTGGAGCGATGGGGCTATCCTTACGTTTTCGACGAGTTCCGCTTCCACATGACGCTGACCGGGCCGGTGGCCGAGAAGGACCGCGCGCGGGTGGAGCGGACGCTGGACGATTTCTTCGCGCCGGTGCTGGACGAGCCGGTCGAGGTGGCCAATCTGGCTTTGTTCGTGGAGCCGGAGCGCGGCGCGCCCTTCGAGATCCATTCGCTGCATCCGCTGAGCGGCGGCCCGGTCTCGGCCCAGCCGCCCCGCCGCGCCATGGGAAGGCCGTGAGCCGATGACGGAGACCGTGCTGAAAAACGCCCGCATCGTGCTGCCCGACGCCGTGATCGAGGGCGCGGTGCGGCTGGTCGACGGCCTCGTCGCCGACATCACCGAAGGCCCGTCCGCCGCGGGCGAGGACATGGAGGGCGATTTCCTCACCCCCGGCCTGGTGGAGCTGCACACCGACCATCTGGAGGGCCATTACGCGCCGCGCCCGAAAGTGCGCTGGAACCCCGTCGCCGCCGTGCAGGCGCATGACGCGCAGATCGCCGCCTCCGGCATCACCACCGTGTTCGACGCGCTGCGCGTCGGCCTCGACGAGGAGACGGAGACCACCGTCGACGACATGCGCATCCTGGCCGGGGCCATCGCGGAAGGCCGGCGGGCGGGACGGCTGCGCGCCGACCATTTCCTGCATCTGCGCTGCGAGGTGTCGGCGCCCGACTGCCTCGTCGCCTTCGAGCGTTTCGGCGACGACCCGCTGGTGCGGCTGGTGTCGCTGATGGACCACGCGCCGGGGCAGCGCCAGTTCACCGACCTCGAGACCTACAAATTCTACTACATGCGCAAGACCAAGGCCTCGGACGAGCAGTTCCGGCTCTATTGCGAAAAGCGCATGGGGCAGTCGGCGCAAAACGCCGCCGCCAACCGCGCGGCGCTGTCGGCGGCCTGCCATGCGCGCGGCGTGGTGCTGGCGAGCCATGACGACGCCACCGAGGCCCATGTCGAGGAGGCGCGGGCGCAAGGCGTGCGCGTGGCGGAATTCCCCACCACCCACCGCGCCGCGCAGGCCTCGAAGGCGGCCGGCATGGCGGTGCTGATGGGCGCGCCCAACGTGGTGCGCGGCGGCTCGCATTCCGGCAACGTCTCGGCGCGGGAACTGGCCGAAGCCGGCCATCTCGACATCGTCTCGTCGGACTATATCCCCGCCAGCATGATGCACGCCGCCTTCTTCCTGGCCGAGGCGCCGCCGGGCATGACGCTGCCGCAGGCGATGCGGCTCGTCTCCGCCAATCCGGCCCGCGCCGTGGGGCTGGCCGACCGCGGCGAGATCATCGTCGGCAAACGCGCCGACCTGGTGCGGGTGCGCGTCGCCGACCACGTGCCGATCATCGGCGCCGTCTGGCGCGAGGGGCGGCGGGTGATCTGACGCGAGTATTTCGCCGCCGAATGGAGACATTCGGCGGCGCCTCCGCAGGAAAATCAATCCGTTGGACCGATTTCCGATCCCGTTTCGATGCGTCCGGAAATGAGCGTCGATCCGAAACTATCGGTTCGACGCCCGGCCTCAGCGCCCGGCCGGATCGAGATGCAGGCCCTCATGGCTCACGCGCAATTGCAGCTCGGCGTAGCTGTCGATGCTGGTGTGCGAGGTCTGCGGCGAATGCGGATGGGTGGCGGTGACCACCACCACGCAGGCGCCCGAGGTTTCGCCCGCCACCACGCCGGCCGGCGCGTCCTCGAACACCACGCAGCGGCGCGGATCGAAGCCGAGCTTCTGCGCCCCCAGCTCGAAGCATTCCGGGCTCGGCTTACCGCGCTTGACGTCCTCGCCCGAGACGATGGTGCGCGGCATGGGCAGGCCGGCCGCGCCGAGCCGCCGCCGCGCCAGCTCCAGCGGGGCGGAGGTGACGATGGCCCAGCGCTCCTCGGGCAGGCTGGCGAGGAAATCGACGACGCCTTCGATGGGCACGATGCCGTCGAGGTCGGTCAGCTCCGCCTCGGCCAGAAGCCGCGCCTCGTGATAGGGGTCGACGCCGGGCAGGTCGAGCCGGCGCACCGTGTCGACCGCGCGCACGCCGTGGATGGTGGGCAGGAAGGTCACCGGATCGATGCCGTGGCGCTCCGCCCACGCGCCCCAGACGCGCTCCGTGGCCGCGATGGAGCTGAGAAGCGTGCCGTCCATGTCGAAAAGAAAAGCGTCGAAAGTCTTGCCGAAGGGGGAGTAGGAGGTCACGCCCGGTGTCCTTGTTGGGGGAGGGAATCGGAAAATGCGATCATAAACGGGAAATGCGGGCGATGGCATAGGCCCATGGTCGCAAAATCCGCCGGTTGCGGCTATATAGAGCGCAAGGCGAGCCCGCGAGGCTCCACCACTTTGTCGGACTTTTACCATAGATGACTGAAATACAAGAAAAAATCGGCAATTATCCAATCCATCGCTTCGCCGTCGCGCCGATGATCGACTGGACGGATCGCCATTGCCGGTTTTTCCATAGGCTGTTTTCGGCCCGCGCGCTGCTTTATACCGAGATGGTGGTGGCCGACGCCATCATCCACGGGCCGCGCGCGCGGCTGCTGGGCTTCGACGCGGCCGAGCATCCGGTGGCGCTGCAACTGGGCGGCTCCGACCCGGCCAAGCTCGCCGAGGCGGCGCGGATCGGCGCGGATTTCGGCTATGACGAGATCAACCTCAATGTCGGCTGCCCCTCCGACCGGGTGCAGTCGGGAACCTTCGGCGCCTGCCTGATGCGCACGCCGAACGTGGTGGCGCGCTGCGTCGAGGCGATGAAGGGCGCCGTGTCGGCCCCCGTCACCGTCAAGTGCCGCATTGGCGTCGACGACCAGGACCCGGAGACTGCGCTGGACGCGCTGGCCGATAGCGTGCTCGCGGCGGGAAGCGACGCGCTCTGGGTCCATGCCCGCAAGGCCTGGCTCAAGGGCCTGTCGCCCAAGGAGAACCGCGAGATTCCGCCGCTCGACTATGACCGGCCCCGGCGGCTGAAGGCGCGGCTGGGCCACGTCTTCGTCGGCGTCAATGGCGGGATCGCCACGCTGGACGAGGCCGTGGCGCATCTCGACCATCTCGACGGCGTCATGCTGGGCCGCGCGGCCTATCACGAGCCGGCGCTTCTGGCCGGCGTCGACCGCGTCGTCTATGGCGACGACCGCCCCGACATCTCCATGGACGCGGTGGTCGAGGCCATGGGCGATTATTGCGACCGCCACATCGCCGGGGGCGGGAAGCTGTCGCATGTCACGCGGCATATGGTGGGACTGTTCGCCGGCCGGCCGGGCGCGCGGCGCTGGCGGCAGATGCTTTCGACCGACGCCAGCAAGCCGGGCGCGACCAGCGCCGTGCTGCGCGCCGCCCACGCCGCCGTCGCGGAGGCGGGCGCCGAGGCGGCCTGATCAGCCGTTTCGTTCTTCCAGCTTCTTTAGTCGCTCAGGCAGGAGCGCCATCACCGTGCGCCGCTCGGCGTCGGTGAGCCGCGACCAGCCCGCGATCTCGTCCAGCGTGCGGCCGCAGCCGAGGCAGAGCCCGCTGCGCTCGTCCATGACGCAGACCGATATGCAGGGCGATTCGATCACGGTCACAGCGTCATGACCAGGCCGGCCAGGATGGCCAGCGCGCCGATCTGCTGCGCCGCGCCCAGCGTGTCGCCGGTCTGGCCGCCGATCTTGGCCAGCGACAGCCGCGCGAAACCGTAGAGCCCCGCCGCCGTCAGCGCCACGGCCGCCGCCGGGGCCATGGAGCCGGCCACGGGAGCCAACGTCAGCACCAGGATCACCAGCCCCATGCCGCAGGCGGCGATCACGGTCTCCCAGTCCGGCCGGCCGGCGCGGTCGGCCAGCCCGCCGGGCCTGGCTGGGGGCAGAGCGTGCCAGAAGGCCAGCATGGCGGCGCGGCTGCCCGCCTCGGCGCCGATCAGCGCCAGCGCGGCCTCGCCGGGGCCGGCGCGCTCGATGACGGCGGCGAGCAGCGAGGCCTTGATCCCCGTCCACACGATCAGCGTCAGCGCCGCGAAGGTGCCGATGCGCGAATCCTTCATGATGTCGAGCCGCCGGTCGCGGGCATAGGCCCCGAAAAACCCGTCCGCCGCGTCGCCGAGCCCGTCCTCGTGCAGCGCGCCGGTCATCGCCGCCAGCGCGCCGACGGCCAGGAAGCCGCAGGTCAGCGCGGGCAGGCGCAGCGCATAGGCGATCACCAGCACGGCGCCCGCCAGTACGCCCAGCGCCGCGCCCGCCAGCGGAAAGCCGCGCGCCGAGGCCGCCAGCGGCGAATCGCCGGCGCCGTCCAGCCAGCGCCGCGGCAAGGGCAGGCGGCTCAGGAAGCCGAGGCAGCGGATGGCGTCGCCGATCAGGCCGGATGGTGGCAAGTGACTGCTCCGCTTCGGTTTATGGCGCGCGGGCGGGAAGTCTGGCCCCGCCGCGGCGTCGCTCGTAAAGAGGTGATTTGAAAATTATGGCCACTGCTTATAGGACGGATGCGAGTGATTTGCATCCTTCCTCTCATTTGGACGATACAATATGAGCGCCAGCGGCCTCCCCTTTGACGATTTCCGCGAACTGATCCGCAATCTTCCCGGTCCCGACCTGGGCGCGGAACAGGCGGTGCGCGCGCGCGACGCCAACCTGACCAAGCCCGCCGGCGCGCTGGGCCGGCTGGAGGAGATCGCCCTGTGGCTGGCCGCCTGGACCGGCAAGCGCACGCCGCAGGTCAACCGCCCGCTGGTGGCGGTCTTCGCCGGCAATCACGGCGTAACGGCCAAGAACATCACGCCCTTTCCGCCCAGCGTGACGGCGCAGATGGTGGAGAATTTCGCCGCCGGCGGCGCCGCGATCAACCAGATCTGCATCGCCCACGACCTCGGCCTCAAGGTCTTCGACCTGGCGCTGGAGCATCCCACCGGCGACATCACCGAGGAAGCCGCCATGGACGAGCGCACCTGCGCCGCCACCATGGCCTTCGGCATGGAGGCCATCGCCGGCGGCACGGACCTGCTCTGCATCGGCGAGATGGGCATCGGCAACACCACCATCGCCGCGGCGATCGCGCTGGCGCTGTTCGGCGGGACGGCGGAGGAATGGGTGGGGCCGGGCACCGGCTCGACGGGCGAACTGCTGCAGCGCAAGATCGACGCCGTGCGCGATGCGGTGGCGCTGCATCGCGCCCATCTCAAGGACCCGCTGGAGGTGATGCGCCGCCTGGGCGGGCGCGAGCTCGCCGCCATGGCCGGCGCCATCCTCGCCGCGCGCATGGAGAAGATCCCCGTCATCGTCGACGGCTATGTGGCGTCCGCCGCCGCCGCCGTGCTTTACGCGGCCAATCCGGCGGCGCTCGACCATTGCCTGTTCGGCCATGTCTCGGCCGAGCCGGCCCATCGCCGCATGCTGGAGAAGATGGGCAAGAAGCCGCTGCTCGACCTGGGCATGCGGCTCGGCGAAGGCACCGGCGCGGCGCTTGCCGCGGGCGTGGTCAAGGCCGCGGCGCTCTGCCATTCCGGCATGGCCACCTTCGGCGAGGCCGGCGTCTCCGCCTCGAAGGAATGACGAAAAAGCCCGGATGAAAATCCGGGCTTCTCATTATACGTCAAGCGGTTGCGCGCCTTTCCGACGAGACCGGATCAACCGTTCTCCTTGTCGAGCACCATATAATCGAGCGGCAGCTCGGTCGTATATTTGATCTGCTCCATGGCGAAGGACGACGACACGTCGCGAATCTCGATCTTGCTGATGAGGCGCTTGTAGAAGGCGTCGTAGGCGGCGATGTCCGGCACCGCCACGCGCAGCAGGTAATCCACGTCGCCGCTCATGCGGTAGAACTCGATCACCTCGGGAAATTCCTGCACCACTTCCGAAAAGCGCTTCAGCCATTCGTGGCTGTGCGAGGAGGTGCGCACCGAGACGAACACCGTCACGCGGGCGTTGACGCGGGCCGGGTCGAGGATGGCCACCCGGCGCTTGATGACGCCGTCCTCCTCCAGCTTCTGGATGCGCCGCCAGCAGGGCGTGGTGGAAAGGCCGACCTTCTTGGCGACGTCGGCCACCGCCAGGGTTGCGTCTTCCTGCAAGAGGCGAAGTATCTTTCTGTCGAGCCTGTCCATGCGCTTCCGTTCTCGGTTTTGGAATGCGTTTCCCCTCGCTTGCGATAAGGGGGAACATATTACCTTATGGTTCGCGATGACTTCAAATTACAGGAAGATTATTCTTATGAAAATGCGAGCGGTAAAATTTATTTCCTCTCGGGTAGCAGCCGCCGCACCCGCTCCCGCAAGGCCGGCGTAAGCTCGGCGTCGAACCAGGGGTTTTTCCTGAGCCAGCCGCTGTTGCGCCAGGACGGATGCGGCAGCGGCAGCACCGCGCGGCCCGTGGCCTCGGAGGCGTCCAGCCAGCGCCGCCAGTCGCGCACCGTGTCGGTCAGGCTCTGGCGCCGCGCCTCGGGCAGGTGATAGGCGAGCGCATATTGGCCGATCACCAGCACCAGCTCCAGCTGCGGCATGGCGGCGAAGACGCGGTCGTGCCAGACCTGCCGGCACTCGCGCCGGGGCGGCAGGTCGCCGCCGTGCCTGTCATAGCCCGGAAAGCAGAAGCCCATCGGCACGATGGCGAACGAGGCGGGATCGTAGAATTCCTCCCGCGTCACCCCCAGCCATTGCCGCAGCCGCTCGCCGGACGGGTCGTTGAAGGGCAGCGAGGTGTTGTGGACGCGGATGCCCGGCGCCTGCCCGCAAATGGCGATGCGCGCCGCGCCCGACAGCACGCAGACCGGATTGGGCTCGTGCGGCAGCGGCGGCGGATAGAGCGGCGCGTCGCGGCACAGCCGGCAGGCGGCGATGGCGCGTCCGAGGTCTTCAAGCGGCGTGGTCATGCGCGTCCTTATAACGGGGATGCGCGGCGAAAGCAGCCGGCTTTACGACCTGAAGAAAGACTCCGTTCACCCTCAACTTTATTGGGATCGACAGCCTCCTGTTTGTGATGAATTAGCAACAGTTTTTATAGATGCTTTAAGCTAGAGTGGAACCGGATCGAATTTGCCTATTTCCCGCCACAAAGGCGGAGCAACCGATTGGGACGGGCGCAAGTCGCCGGACGGATTTTGGGGCGGGCTTGGCTTCGTGGGGCGATTGAGATGGTGAAAGGCTTGGCGTTGAGCGACGCTTATTTTAGGGATGGTGGAGCAGGCGGGCGCATCGCGCGGCGCCGTTTCGCGGACCGGGCGTTTTTCCGTCAAGATCGGGTCGCAGTATTGACGAAAATCACGTGCAATCTGCCGCTTATGAGCAGTTCCTCCCTATGTGAAAGACCGGCGTCGTGATGCGTATTCGCAGTTTTTCATATTCCGTGGCGGCGGCCGCGCTTGGCCTGGCCGTCCTCTGCCACGGCGCGCTCGCTTTCGACCTCAACGACGAGAGCGAGAAATCGCGCAGCCCGTTCGAACTGTTCAAATTCGGTTTCTCCGCCTACAAGAACGGCCACAAGGACGAAGCCATCAAGGCGCTGCGCTACGCCGCCGACCGTGGCCATCAGGGCGCGAAATGGAAGCTGGCCCGCATGTACGCCGAGGGCGACGGCGTGCCGGAGAACGACTACGAAGCCTATCAGATTTTCGAGAAGATCGTGCGCGAGAACGCCGAGCCGGGATCGGAGAACGATTCCTACGTGGCCGACGCGCTGGTGGCGCTGGCCGGCTATGTGAAGCGCGGCATTCCCGGCTCGCCCGTCAACGCCAATCCGGGTATGGCGCGCCAGCTCTATGTGCAGGCGGCGTCCAATTTCGGCGATCCGGCGGCGCAATACGAGCTCGGCAAGATGCTTCTGGCCGGCGAGGGCGGCGACCGCAACGCCGTGCAGGCGGCGCGCTGGTTCCAGCTCGCCGCGCACAAGGGCAACGCCAGCGCCCAGGCCATGCTCGGCAACATGCTGTTCCAGGCCGGCAAGACGGTGCGCGGCCTCGCGCTGCTGACAGCCGCCTTCGAGCGCTGCTCGGCCGAGGACTGCAACTGGATCCGCGACATGCAGGAACAGGCCTTCTCCATCGCCGGCGAGGCGGACCGCCGCAACGCGGTGGCCCTGGCCAGCGACTACGTCGCCAAGGGCGACTACTGATTCTTCCCTAAATATTCAGGCTGACCGTCACCGGCACGTGGTCGGACGGTTTTTCCCACGCCCTGACATGCTTCTCCACCGCCGTCGCGACGAAACGGTCGGCCGCTTCCGGCGACAGCATCAGGTGGTCGATGCGGATGCCGTTGTTCTTCTGCCACGCGCCGGCCTGATAATCCCAGAACGAATAGACGCCGTCCTCGTCGGTCGCGGCGCGCAAGGCGTCGATAAAGCCCAGATTCTCCAGCCGCCGGAACGCCCGCCGCGACTGAGGCTGGAACAGCGCGTCGCCCACCCAGTTTTGCGGGTTCCTGGCGTCCTGCGGCTCGGGAATCACATTGTAGTCGCCGGCGAGCACCAGCGGCTCCTCCAGCGTCAGCCGGTCCCTGGCCCAGGCCTCCAGCCGTTTCATCCAGGACAGCTTGTAGGGGAATTTCTCCGTCTCGATCGGATTGCCGTTGGGCAGATAGAGCGAGACCACGCGCAGCGCGCCCCTTGTCGTCGAGAACACCGCCTCGATGAAGCGCGCCTGCTCGTCGCCGTCGTCGCCGGGCAGGCCGCGATTGACCTCGTCGGGCGATTGTTTCGACAAGATCGCCACGCCGTTGAAGCCCTTTTGCCCGTGCGTCTCGACATGATAGCCGAGCGCCTCGATCTCAAGGCGCGGAAACTGGTCGTCGACCGATTTGATTTCCTGCAGGCAGACGATGTCGGGCGACGATTCCCTCAGCCAGTGCAGAAGGTTGTCGATGCGCGCCTTGACGCCGTTGATGTTCCATGTCGCGATTTTCATGCGCGCCAGATTAGAGCAAATCCCGCCCGAATGAAAACACCCGGCCCCGATAAATACGGTGGAAAGGAGAGGCGGGTCCGCCTCAGATCGCGAAGCTCGTGCCGCAGCCGCAGGAGGCGGTGGCGTTGGGATTGCGGATCTGGAACGACTGCCCCATCAGGTCGTCGACGAAGTCGATCTCCGAGCCGTCCATATAGGGCACGGATATGGCGTCGATCAGCACTTTCGCGCCCAGCTTCTCGATCACCACGTCGTCCTCGGACTGATCGTCGACGAGCGCGTATTTGTAGGAGAAGCCGGAGCAGCCGCCGCCCTCGACCGAAACGCGCAGCGCGGTCTTGCCGGGGTCGGAGGAAAGGATTTTGGCGATCCGCTTCGCGGCGGAATCGGATACGGTGATGCCGGTCATTGGTCTTGTCCGCTTGCCTTCATGTTCGGGTGATAGCTATGAACGTGAAGCATGGAAATCAATAGGATCATAGAATAGAGGGAGAGAGGCCGCAATGTCGCTGGAAGGAATTGGCTTCGGTTATCGCGAGCGCGCGCCCTACGCCTGCGACCCCGCGGCGACGCGCGGGCGCCTGGTCGCGGAGCCGGAAAGCCCGACCCGCACGCCGTTCCAGCGCGACCGCGACCGCATCATCCATTCCACTGCCTTCCGCCGCCTCAAGCACAAGACACAGGTCTTCATCGCCCATGAGGGCGACCATTACCGCACGCGGCTGACCCACACCATCGAGGTGGCGCAGATCGCCCGCGCTTTGGCGCGCGCGCTGCGGCTCGACGAGGACCTCGCCGAGGCCGTGGCCCTGGTGCACGATTTCGGCCACACGCCCTTCGGCCATACCGGCGAGGACGCGCTCAACGCGCGCATGCGCGATTATGGCGGCTTCGACCACAACGCCCAGTCGCTGCGCATCGTCACGCGGCTTGAGCACCGCTATGCCGATTTCGACGGCCTCAACCTATCCTGGGAGACGCTGGAGGGGCTGGTCAAGCATAACGGCCCGCTGCTCGGCCCCCACGCCGCCCCGCATCCCGTGCCGCAGCCGATCCTGGACTTCAACGCGCGCTACGATCTGGAGCTCGACCGCTTCGCGAGCCTTGAGGCGCAATGCGCGGCCATCGCCGACGACATCGCCTATAACGCCCACGACATCGACGACGGCCTGCGCTCGGGCCTGCTGACGCTGGAGGCGCTGGACGCCGTGCCGCTGACCAAACGCCTGCTCGACGTCGTGCGCGGCCGCTATCCCGGCCTCGACCCCGTCCGCACCGGCCACGAACTGGTGCGCCGCCAGATCACCGTCATGGTGGAGGACGTCATCGCCGAGGCCGGGCGGCGCATCGCGCTGGCCGCGCCGAAGAGCGTCGAGGACGTCCACGCCCGGTCCGCGGCGCTGGTCGGCTTCTCCGAGGCGATGCGGGCGGAGGAGATCGCGCTCAAGCGCTTCCTCTACAAGAACCTTTATTTCCACGACAGCGTCGTGGTGGTGCGCCGCGCGGCGGACCAGATCCTGCGCGACCTCTTCGACGCCTGTTTCGCCGACCCCGCCGTCATGCCGGCGGAGTGGCGCGCGGGCTGCGAGGCGCTCGACGCGGCCGGCCGGGCGCGGCGGGTGGCCGATTACCTCGCCGGCATGACCGACAATTATGCCGTGCGCGAACACCGACGATTGTTTGACCACACACCCGATTTGGCTTAATCGGGGCCGGACGAAGCGGATTTTCGCGCCGGAAACGGCCGATGCCGCGTTTTTTACGATGAGCCGACGGCCGCCGGAAGCTGCTCCAGCGGGTGTCATGGCCTGACAGGACGGACCATGAATATCTTCGCGGATTTCAACGCACGTATCAAAAAGACGTTGCAGGCTATTGATCTGAAAACGAAAGACGGCGGCGATCTCGACCTGTCGCGCATCGGCGTCGAGCCGCCGCGCGACGCCTCGCACGGCGACATCGCCACCAACGCCGCCATGGTCCTGTCCAAGGCGGCGGGCCGCAATCCGCGCGAGCTGGCGACCGACATCGCCGAGGCGCTGAAGGCCGACCCGGACGTCGAGTCGGTCGACGTGGCCGGCCCCGGCTTCATCAACCTGCGCCTCAAGGCGAGCTACTGGCAGCGCGAGCTTGCCGAGATGCTCAACGAAGCCGCCGATTTCGGCCGCTCGCGGCTGGGGCAGGGCCGCAAGGTCAATGTCGAATATGTCTCGGCCAACCCGACCGGCCCCATGCATGTCGGCCATTGCCGCGGCGCCGTGGTGGGCGACGTGCTGGCCAACCTCTTGAAATTCGCCGGCTTCGACGTGGTGAAGGAATATTACATCAACGACGCCGGCGCGCAGATCGAGGTTCTGGCGCGCTCGGTCATGCTGCGCTATCGCGAGGCGCTGGGCGAGGCGATCGGCGAGATTCCGTCCGGCCTCTATCCCGGCGACTACCTGGTCCCGGTCGGCAAGGCGCTGGCCGACGAGTTCGGCGTCCGGCTGCTGGAGATGCCTGAGGCCGAGGCGCTGGCGCTGGTCAAGGACCGCACCATCGACGCCATGATGGCGATGATCCGCGCCGATCTCGACGCGCTCAACGTGCATCA
Organism: Hyphomicrobiales bacterium; assembly: GCA_900465915.1. GTDB lineage: Bacteria > Pseudomonadota > Alphaproteobacteria > Rhizobiales > Rhizobiaceae > Brucella. Next base: position 215,337 of record UBKJ01000017.1, on the reverse strand, counting down.
CGACGTGTTCTATTCCGAGCGCAGGCTGCACGCCGACCATGCGCGCGCCATCCGCGGCGCCATCAACGACCTCACCCTCAAGGGCCATGTCTACAAGGGCAAGCTGCCGCCGCCGAAGGGGCAACTGCCGGAGGACTGGGAGGATCGCGAGCAGACGCTGTTCCGCTCGACCGAGGTGGGCGACGACATCGACCGGCCGCTGATGAAGTCCGACGGGACCTTCACCTATTTCGCCGCCGACGTGGCCTATTTCAAGGACAAGTACGACCGCGGCTTCGACGAGATGATCTATGTGCTGGGCGCCGACCACGGCGGCTACGTCAAGCGGCTGGAGGCGGTGGCGCGCGCCGTGTCCGACGGCAAGGCCAAGCTGACGGTGCTTCTGTGCCAGCTTGTCAAGCTGTTCCGCGACGGCGAGCCGGTGCGCATGTCCAAGCGCGCGGGCGAGTTCATCACGCTCCGCGACGTGGTCGACGAGGTCGGCCGCGATCCGGTGCGCTTCATGATGCTCTACCGGAAGAACGACGCGCCGCTCGACTTCGACTTCGCCAAGGTGACCGAGCAGTCCAAGGACAATCCGGTCTTCTACGTGCAATACGCCTCGGCGCGCTGTCATTCGGTGTTCCGGCAGGCGGCGGACCAGCTCGGCCTGTCCGGTCTCGACCGCGTCTCGATGGGCGCGCATTTCGAAAAGCTGACGGACGAGAGCGAGATCGCGCTGGTGCGCAAGCTCGCCGAATATCCGCGCCTGATCGAGGCGGCGGCCACCCATCAGGAGCCGCACAGGCTGGCTTTCTACCTCTACGACCTCGCCAGCGCCTTCCATTCGCAATGGAACAAAGGCACGGAAAACCCGGATTTACGTTTTATCAAGGTTAACGATCCAGAATTGTCGCTGGCCAGGTTAGGGCTGGTGCAGGTTGTTTCCGATGTGCTGACGTCCGGTTTGACGATCATCGGCGCGGACGCTCCCACGGAGATGCGCTAGGCTTTTTCGATGCCTGGCCGCCGGGGAAGTCGATCCCGCCCGGCGGTCAGTCTATCGTCAAGTCGAACGGCGCGAAGACCGGAACGGACGCAAGTCCTGGTCTTCGCTTCGGCGCGGGAAACTTCCGTCAACTTTTGCCCACATTGGCTCGGTAAAAAGCGATGTATGGAGACGTCTTGCGACGTCGAGGGTTTGAGTTAGGAAAACGTCATGACGGACAGCAGTGCAAATCCCCGTGGCTACGGCGAGCGTCCGGCGCACGAAGACGATCCGCTGATGGAATTGTCCCGAATCATGGACTTCGACGCGCCGGTCAGCGAGGCCGCCAACTGGAACGCGCGCCCTCGCGAGCCGGATTTCGATCCCGCCCTCGACCTGGAGCGCGAGCTTCTGGGCGATTTCGACGAGCCGTCCTACGCCGGCCGCCGCGCCGCGCCCGAGCCGCGGCGCGAACAGCCGCACGAGGCCGATCTCGCCGCCGCGCTGGAGGACGAGCTGGACCTGCATCTCGATCCCGCGCCGCGCCGCGGCGAAGCGCCCGAGCCCGACATGTTCGAATTCGTCGAGCCGGACCGCGCCGAGCCGGTGCCGCAATTCGACTTCGCCGATTATTCGCAGGCGCGCGATTCGGGCGACGCCCGCCGCGCCGACCCCTATGGGGGCCGCCACGCCGAGCCCGCCATGGAGGCCTACGACCCGGCCGACCACGAGCCGGCGCATGAGGCGCTGTCGCTGGAGGACGAGCTGGAGAACATCCTGTTCACCGACCGGCCGGCCTACGCGCCGCAGCCCGCCGCCTATGCGCCCGAGCCCGAGGCCCCCGCGCAGGAGAATCTGCGGCTCAAGGCCTTCGACTTCGGCGAGCCCGAGGCGCCCGTCTCGCGCATTCCGTCGCGGACGCCGGAGCCCGACCTGTCGGAGACGGAATCGCCGATCCGCAATTATTATTCGCGCAGCAATTTCCTGCAGGGCGTGGCCGCCGCTTCGCCGGTCGCCGCCGCGGCTTCGGCCGCCGCCGCCGCGCCCCAGCATCAATATGAGCATCAGCATCGGGCCGAGGAGGAGGATTTCTCCTTCGACGACGATTTCGGCTTCGAGCCGGAGCAGGCCCATGCGCCCGCCGCCGAGGCCACCGACGATTTCTCCGGCCTCGACGACATGCATATCCACCTCGCCGAGGAGGATTTCGGCTTCGAGGAGAGCGGCGACGCCGCCGCGGCGCCCGCGCATCAGGCGCATCAGGAAGACGATCCCTTCGCCGATTTCGACCTCGGCGACGACCTGCACGAGGAAGTTCCGGCTGCGGCCCCCGCCTACGCCCATGCGACCCGTTCCGACGAGGATTACCGCGCCGGCTTCGTCAGCGCCGCCCCCGCCGCCGTTCCCGCGCCGGACGTGGAGACGCTGAGCGTGGCCGAGGACAAGGTCGAGCAGACCCATTCGCTCGACCTGCCGGAAGTCAGTTACGGCGAGGAGGAGCAGGCCGCCGGCCTCTCCGATCTCGAGGCCGAATTCGCCGAGGTGTTCAACACCGTCGGCGTCGAGGAGCCGCGCCCCGACGCGCAGAGCGAGGCCGACAAGGCCTTCGAGGACATTTTCCGCGAGAGCGCGTCGAGCTATCTGCCCGCCGCCGGCGCCGCCGCTTTCGGGGCCGCCGCCGCGCAGGCCTCGACCGGCAGCCGGGACGACTATTACAATCACTGGGCCGCGCAGGGCGCCCAGCCCATGGAGGGCGGCTACGACGCCCCGCCGCCCGAGGACGAGCTGGCCGGCGCCGCGGAGGCCTATCGCAACAATCCGGTGCGCGGCCGTCGCGGGCTGGTGCTCGCCAGCCTCGCCGGCGCGGTGGTGCTGCTGGGCGGGGTCGGCTATCACTTCCTGCATGGCGCCGGCTCGGGCGAGCCGGTCGTCATCCACGCCGACAGCCAGCCGATCAAGGTCCAGCCGGAAAATCCCGGCGGCGTGACCGTGCCCAACCAGGACAAGGCGGTCTATGACCGCGTCGCCGGCACTCTGCCCGACGATCCGTCGCAGAAGGCGCTGATCTCCTCCGGTCAGGAGCCGGTGGATATTTCCGGCGCCGACGACAGCGAACCGAACGCCGACCAGGCGAACCAGCCCGACGCCGGCAACCAGGCCAACGCCGCCCAGCCGAACGCCGCCGCGCCGGCGGGCAACGAGGTCGCCCCCGGCCTGCAGCCGCGCGAGGTCGAGACGATGGTGGTGCGCTCGGACGGCACGATCGTCCAGCCCGCGATGTCGGAACCGGCCTCTCAGGAGCCCGCGCCGGCCCCGGCCGCCCCGCAGGCCGCGACGCCCGCGCCCCAGGCCGCGCCCTCCGGCGGCGACGAGATCGCCGCGCTGGCCGCCGGCGGCTCGGCCCCCGACACGGCGCCCGCGGCTCCGGCCGCGCAGGAACAGGCCGCCGCGCCCGTGGCGGAAAAGCCCCGGCTGCCCGTCCATGCGCCGCTGGTGCCCTCGCGCCCGGCCAGCCAGCCGGTCAACATCGTCGGCAACGTGCCGCAGCGCACGCAGGCCGCGGCGGCCGCGCCCCAGGTGGCCTCGGCCGCCGGCGCCGGCGGCTATTTCATCCAGATCGCCTCGCAGCCCTCGGCCGACCTGGCGCAGAAGTCCTACGCCAACATGGCGCAGAAATACGCCAACGTCATCGGCGGCCGCGGCGTCGACATCAAGCGCGCAGACATTCCGGGCAAGGGCACCTTCTACCGGGTGCGCGTGCAGGCGGGCTCCAAGGACGACGCGGCGGCGCTGTGCACGAAATTGCGCGCGGCGGGCGGAACCTGCCTCATCAGCCGCTGATCGGCGGTATGCGATAAGGCGAAAGCGTAAAACAAAGAGCCGGAGCGGTTCCCTGAAAACGGGAGCCGCTCCGGCTCGCTTTTTCGCCTGACGACGAACAAACTGGGCGACGAACGAATCGGAACGAGGGATATCCCATATGCAAGACTGCAAGGCATGGATCGCCGGCCTGTCCGGCGCGGCGCTGACCGCGGACGAGATCGCCTTTTTCCGCGACGAGCGCCCGTGGGGCTATATCCTCTTCGCCCGCAACGTCGACAGCCTGGAGCAGGTGGCCGAGCTGACCGCGCATATCCGCGACGTCTCCGGCCGCGCCAACACGCCGATCTTCATCGACCAGGAGGGCGGCCGCGTGCAGCGCCTGCGCCCGCCGCTGGTTCCGAACTATCCCGCCGCCGCGGAACTCGGCGCCATCTACGCCCGCGATCCCGAGGCCGGCCTGCGCGCCGCCTGGCTGCATGCGCGGCTGATGGCCTTCGACCTGCGTCGGGTCGGCGTCAACGTCGATTGCCTGCCGGTGCTGGACGTGCCGGTGGAGGGCGCGCACGACGTCATCGGTGCGCGCGCCTATGGCCGCGACCCGGCCACGGTGGCCGCCATGGGCCGCGCCGCCGCCGAGGGCCTGCTGGCCGGCGGCCTGCTGCCGGTGATGAAGCACATGCCCGGCCACGGCCGCGCCTTCAGCGACACGCATAAGGAGCTGGCGCGGGTGAACGCGCCGCTGCGCGACCTCGCGGCGCATGATTTCGCGCCGTTCAAGGCGCTCAACGACCTGCCCATGGCCATGACGGCGCATGTGATCTTCGACTGCATCGATCCCGACCGCCCGGCCACCCTGTCGCCGGCGGTGATCGAAACCATCATCCGCGATCTCCTGCGCTTCGACGGCCTGGTGCTCAGCGACGACATCTCCATGAAGGCGCTGTCGGGCTCGCTCGGCGACATCGCGGAGGGAATCATCGCCGCCGGCTGCGACCTGACGCTTTATTGCGCCGGCGTGATGGAGGAGCTGAAGGAAGTCGGGCCGCGCGTTCCGGTTCTGGCCGGCTCCTCGCTGCGCCGGGCCGAACTGGCCGAGGCCTATGCCGGCGAGCCGGACCTGTCGGACGAGGAGGAATTGCGCGAGGAATTCTCCCGGATGTTCGAAGCGGTGGCGTAACGGGCGAAACTTGATAGACTGGCGGCGCCGCGTTCAGGCGGCGAGGCGAGGTGAGGGGTTTGGCGGCATCGGGAGCGGAAAAGGGCGGCGCGCCGATGGACGCGCTCTGGAGCGGCGAGGCGGAACGCGCCCCGGACGAGCCCGCGCTGCTGATCGACGTGCAGGGTTTCGAGGGCCCGCTCGACCTGCTTTTGCATCTGGCGCGCAACCAGCGCGTGGACATGGCGCGCATCTCGGTGCTGGCGCTGGCCGAGCAATATCTGGGTTTCGTCGAGCGCGCCCGCGCCCTGCGGCTGGAGCTGGCGGCGGATTACCTCGTCATGGCCGCCTGGCTCGCCTATCTCAAGTCGAAGCTCCTGATCCCCAAGCAGCAGGGCGACGACGGCGCGACGGGCGAGGAGCTGGCCGAATCGCTGCAATTCCGCCTCAAGCGGCTGGAGGCGATGCGCGACGCGGCGGCGACGCTCGCCAATCGCAGCCGGCTCGGGCGCGACGTTTTCGCGCGCGGCATGCCGGAGGCGGTGGCGCTCGACCGCAGCAGCCGCTTCTCCGCCACGCTCTACGATCTTCTCACCGCCTACGCCTCGCAGCGCCAGCGTCAGGCGGTTTCGCATGTGCGCATCGCCCAGCGCGCCGTCTGGTCGCTGAAACAGGCGCGCGCCGCGCTGGTGCGGCTGGTGGGGACGGCGGGCGACTGGGTCGCGCTCGACCGCTTCCTGATCGACTACGCTTTGTCGCCGCAGGAGCGGGCCTCGGCGCTGGCCAGCTCCTTCGCCGCCAGCCTCGAACTGGTGCGCGAGGGCAAGCTGGAATTGCGCCAGACCGCGCCCTTCGGGCAGATTTACATGCGCGCCGCGGGCGAGGGCGCGCTGGAAGAGGACGAGGATGTCTGAGGCCGAAACCGAATCGAAAGGCGGGTTTTCGCCCGATCTGACGGAGCTTGCGCGCATGGTCGAGGCGATCGTCTTCGCCTCCGCCGAGCCCGTCTCGGAGCGGACGCTGGCCGAGCGCCTGCCGGTCAGGGCCGATCTCGGCCCCGTGCTCGAGCATCTGCGCAAGGTCTATGCCGGGCGCGGCGTGCATCTGACGCGCGCCGGCGGCGGCTGGGCCTTCCGCACCGCGCCGGACCTCGGCTTCCTCATGAACCGCGAGGCGGTGCAGCAGCGCAAATTGTCGCGCGCAGCCATGGAGGTGCTGGCCATCGTCGCCTATCACCAGCCGGTCACCCGCGCCGAGCTGGAGGACATTCGCGGCGTCGAGACCTCGAAGGGCACGCTGGACGTGCTGATGGAGACGGGCTGGATCAAGCTGCGCGGCCGCCGCCGGACGCCGGGCCGCCCGGTGACCTACGGCACGACGGACGCCTTTCTCGACCATTTCGGCCTGCCGGACATCCGCGACCTGCCGGGGCTGGAGGAGCTGCGCGGGGCGGGGCTTCTGTCGGCGCGGCTGCCCTCGGGCTTCTCCGTGCCGGTCCCCGACGTCGATTCCGACCGGCTGACCGACGAGGAGGACCCGCTGGAGGACATCGACCTCGAAGGGCTGGGCCTGCTCGCGCCGCGCGGCGAATAAAGCGGCCGAAAGCGGCCTGCGGCGACGGTTCCGTTTGAAAGATCGCTTGAAACCGCTTAAATCATATCCGACATTATGGGAACGCGCCGCACGCCTGCGGCGATGAGAGGATTGACATGGGTAGCTTTTCCATCTGGCACTGGCTGATCGTTCTGGCGGTCGTGCTGCTTCTGTTCGGCCGCGGCAAGATCCCGGATCTGATGGGCGACGTCGCCAAGGGCATCAAGAACTTCAAGCAGGGCATGGCCGACGAGGACGACAAGGCCGATCCGCGCACCATCGACGCCAAGGCCGACGAACCCGTCGCCACGGCCAAGAAGACCACGACCAGGTCCTGACGCCGCCGGGGGAGCCGCGTTTCGCGGCTCGCCATCGCCCCGGGAAGGCTCGGCCTTCCGACGGGAAACGGAATGCGCGCGCCGGGCGCGGAGTATGAATCATGTTCGACATCGGATGGTCGGAACTGCTGATAATCGCGATCGTCATGATCGTGGTGGTCGGTCCCAAGGATTTGCCGAAAATGCTGCGCGCCTTCGGCAAGGCGACGGCGCGCATGCGCGCGACCGCCAACGAATTCCGCAACCAGTTCAACGAGGCGCTGAAAGAGGCCGAGCTGGACGACGTCAAGACCATCATCGACGAGACGCGCAAGCTCGACCCGCGCTCCAAGCTGACGCAGGTCTTCGAGCCGATTCGCAGCGCCGGCGAGGAGATCCGCTCCAGCCTGACGCCCGGCTCCACCGTCGCGCCGCCGCCGGCCGAGCCCGTCGCGGTCGAGGAGCCGGTTCCCGCGGCCCCCGTCAAGCGGGCGCGCAAGACGCCCGCCAGGCCTGCGGCCGCAAAAGCGCCCGCGGCTGAAAAAGCCCCCGCCAAAACCTCGCGCAGGAAGCCGGCCGTCAAGGCGGCCGCGCCCACCGACGCCATCCCGGCGCCAAAGCCCGCGCCCGCCCGGCGGACCCGCAAGACCCCCGACAAGACAGGAAACGAAGCGTGACCGGTGAAGAGGACGAGATCGAACAGAGCGCGGCCCCTCTGCTCGAACATCTGATCGAGCTGCGCCGCCGCCTGATCTGGGCGATTCTGGCGTTTTTCGTCGCTTTCATTGTCTGCTTCGCCTTCGCCCGGCATTTGTTCAACATGCTGGTGCTGCCCTATCAATGGGCGATCGACTGGGCGCATCTCGACCGCTCCAAGGCGGAGCTGATCTACACCGCGCCGCAGGAGTTCTTCTTCACGCAGGTCAAGGTCGCCATGTTCGGCGGCATCGTGCTGGCCTTTCCGGTCATCGCGGCGCAGATCTACAAATTCGTCGCGCCCGGCCTTTACAAGCACGAGCGCATGGCCTTCCTGCCGTTCCTGATCGCCTCGCCGATCCTGTTTCTGTGCGGCGGCGCGCTGGTCTATTTCTTCTTCACGCCCATGGTGATGTGGTTCTTCCTGACCATGCAGCAGACGGGCGGCGACGGGACCATGCAGATTTCGCTGCTGCCCAAGGTGTCGGAATATCTGAGCCTCATCATGACGCTCATCTTCGCCTTCGGCCTGGTGTTCCAGCTTCCGGTCGTCACCAGCCTGATGGCGCGGGTGGGGCTGGTCACCTCCCAGGGCCTGAAGGAAAAGCGCAAATACGCCATCGTTCTCGCCTTCGTCGTGGCGGCGGTGCTGACCCCGCCCGACCCGACCAGCCAGATCGGCCTTGCCTTGCCGACGATCCTTCTCTACGAGATTTCCATCGTGGTGGCGCGCATGATCGAGAAGAAGCGGGACGAAAAGCAGGCCGAGGCCGGCGACACCTCCTCTTCCTGATCCGCCTCCGTTTGCGGGGCCGCGCGGCCCCGCGCTTTCAGTTCAATGGCACGAAACGGCTTTCTCCATGCTCGACATCAAATGGATTCGCGAAAACCCGGAAACCCTCGACGCGGCGCTGGAGCGGCGCGGAGCGGGGCCGCTTTCGTCCGAGCTGATCGCGCTGGACGAGAAGCGCCGCGCATTCGTCGGCAAGGTGCAGGCCGCGCAGGAGCGCCGCAACGCCGCCTCCAAGGAGATCGGCAAGGCCATGGCCGAGAAGGACGTGGCCACCGCCGACCGCCTCAAGGCCGAAGTGGGCGAGCTGAAGGAGTTCCTGGGCTCCGCCGAGGGCGAGGAGAAACAGCTCGCCAAGGAACTGACCGACGCCCTGTCGAGCCTGCCCAATATCCCGCTCGACGACGTGCCGGCCGGCAAGGACGAGAACGACAATGTCGAATTGCGCCGCGTCGGCGAGAAGCCCGTCTTCTCCTTTAAGCCGAAGGAGCATTACGAGCTGGGCGAGGCGCTCGGCTACATGGATTTCGAGCGCGCGGCCAAGCTCGCCGGCGCGCGCTTCACGGTGCTGAAGGGCCAGTTGGCGCGGCTCGAGCGCGCGCTCGGCCAGTTCATGCTCGACCTGCACACCACCGAGCACGGCTACACCGAGGTCATGCCGCCTTTGATGGTGCGCGACGAGGCCGTCTACGGCACCGGGCAATTACCGAAATTCTCCGAGGATCTGTTCCGCACCACCGACGGGCGCTGGCTGATCCCGACGGCCGAGGTGCCGCTGACCAATCTGGTCGCGGAAGAGATCGTCGATGTGAAGAGCCTGCCGCTGCGCTTCACCGCGCTGACGCCCTGCTTCCGCTCGGAGGCGGGCTCCGCCGGCCGCGACACGCGCGGCATGCTGCGCCAGCACCAGTTCCTGAAGGTGGAGATGGTGTCGGTCACCGACGCCGACGCCTCCATCGCCGAGCACGAGCGCATGACGGCCTGCGCCGAGGAGGTGCTGAAGCGCCTCGGCCTGCCGTTCCGCACCGTCGTGCTCTGCACCGGCGACATGGGCTTCGGTGCGCGCAAGACCTACGACATCGAGGTCTGGCTGCCGGGCCAGGACACCTATCGCGAGATTTCGAGCTGCTCGGTCTGCGGCGATTTCCAGGCCCGCCGCATGAACGCGCGCTATCGTCCCGAGGGCGAGAAGGCCAACCGCTTCGTGCACACGCTCAACGGCTCGGGCGTGGCGGTGGGCCGCGCGCTGATCGCGGTGATGGAGAATTACCAGCAGGAAGACGGAAGCATCCGCGTGCCCGACGCGCTGCTGCCCTATATGGGCGGCCTGACGCGGATCGAGAAGGCGGCCTGATTCGGCGATTGGAGAGGAGCGAAACCCATGCGCATTCTGCTGACCAACGATGACGGCATCCACGCCGAGGGCCTTGCGGTGCTGGAGCGAATCGCGCGCTCCCTTTCCGACGACGTCTGGGTGGTGGCGCCGGAGACCGACCAGAGCGGCCTCGCCCATTCGCTGACCCTGTCGGAGCCCTTGCGCCTGCGCAAGATCGACGAACGCCGCTTCGCCTTGCGCGGCACGCCGACCGACTGCGTCATCATGGGCGTGCGCCACGTGCTGCCGGGCGCGCCGGACCTGGTGCTGTCGGGCGTCAATTCGGGCGCCAACCTCGCCGACGACGTCACCTATTCGGGCACGGTGGCGGGCGCCATGGAAGGCACGCTGCTCGGCGTGCGCGCCATCGCCCTGTCGCAGGAATACGATTACGAGGGCGACCGCCGTATCGTCCCTTGGGAGACGGCCGAGACCCACGGGCCGGACCTGATCCGCAAGCTGATGAAGGCCGGCTGGCCGGAAGGCGTGCTGCTCAACCTCAATTTCCCCAATTGCCTCGCCTCCGAGGTCAAGGGCGTGCGCGTCACCGCGCAGGGCCGCCTCAGCCACGACGCGCGGCTCGACGAGCGCCGTGACGGGCGCGGCTTCCCCTATTTCTGGCTGCAATTCGGCCGCAGCAAGGCCCCGGTCGCCGACGACAGCGACATCGCCGCCATCCGCTCCGACTGCATCTCGATCACGCCGCTGCATCTCGACCTGACCGCGCATCGCGTGCGCGACCAGCTCGCCGCCGCGCTGGAGGGCTGAGCATGCGTCAGGGAACGGCGGAACGTCCACGTCTTTCGGACAGGGAAGGCTTCGCCTCCTTCGTATTGCGCATGCGCGCGCGGGGCATAGACGACGCGCGCCTGTTCGCCGCCATCGAATCGACGCCGCGCCACAGCTTCCTCGGCGCCTCCTGGGCGCATCTGGCCTATAGTTCGCGCACCATCCCGCTCGATTGCGGCGAATATATCGAGGGCGTCGACGACCAGGCGCGGGTGATCGCCTCGCTCAACCTCGACCCCGGCCACCGCGTGCTGGAGATCGGCTGCGGCTCCGGCTTCACCGCGGCGGTGATGGCGAGCCTTTCGGGCCGCGTCACCACCGTCGACCGCTACCGCAAGCTCTGCGACCGCGCCCTGCAGCAATTCGTGTCGCTGAAGCGCGAGAACATCATGGTCAAGCACGCCGACGGCCGCCACGGCATGCCGGGCGGCCCCTTCGACCGCATCGTCATCTGGCCCGCCTGCGAGGAGACGCCGCGCCATTTCGTCGAGCTTCTCGCCACCCACGGCGTGCTGGTCGCGCCCATCGGCTCCGGCGACGGCGAGCAGGCGCTGACGCGCATCTCCAAGGTCGGCAGCCGCTTCGAGCAGCAGCACCTGGCCTATGTGCGCTACCAGCCCTTCATCGAGGGCGTCTCCTCGGTGCTGTGAGCTTTCGCCGCCTATCGTGCGGATTGGTGAATCTTTTTTGCGTCAAGCCCCTGTCCGGGCCCCGCTCTTAACCAGAGAGTAACATTAACGCGATTTAATCGGCCATACTGAGTTTCGAGTATGGACGAGTTGAACATGCGTTTCCCCATTTTGCATCATACGTCCGAACGTCTTCTGCGTAATGTCGCAATCGTTCTGATCGCCGGTTTCGGCGCCGGTTGCAGCGCCGATACGATGCGCTTCACCGACGGTATCTTCACCGGCTCCACCAATGGCGGCCAGCAGCGCGTCGCGCAGCAGCCGAGCGCGGACGTCTACGCCTCGTCCGCGCCGATCGCGCCTGCGCCCCGCGTCTCCAGCGGTCGCGTGCAGCGCTCGTCGCTGTCGCCGGTCTCGTCCGCGCCGCTGGCGGCGCCGGTCGCCGCCGCCCGTGAGCCGGTCCAGCCGCCGGTGGCCGCAGCGCAAAGCCGCATCGGCCACACGCAGGACATGGCCGCGGGCCACGTCCACGACGCGGGCGTCAAGATGGCCAGCGCCGGCTCCGTCGCCCATACCGGCGCCATCGGCGCCAAGGAGAAGGTCCTGGGCCAGCTGCCGGCCACGCCGGCGCGCCCGACCGACAACAACATGGCGGTGCTGCCGAAGGCTCCGGCGGTGAAGGGAAACAAGCCCGCCTCGACCGACATGGCCGCGGCCGGCCCCAAGGCGGCCAACCCGCCGTCCCATGGCGGCTACACGGTGCAGAGCGGCGATTCGATCTTCTCCATCGCCAAGAAGCACAACATCACCACGGACGAGCTGAAGCGGGCCAACGGCCTCAGCAACGGCGCGATCCGCGTCGGCCAGTCGCTGGTCATCCCGGCGGCGGGCGCGGCCTCCGCGCCGCAGATGGCCGCCGCCGCTCCCGCCAAGACGGCTCCGGCCGCGCCCGCGGCCCCGGCCGTGGTGCAGAACGCCTCCATCTCGCCCGAGGCCGCCAATGTGAAGCCCTACACGCCGCCGGCCGCCGCCAAGACGGACGAGGGCGACGCGGACAAGTCGGCCTCGACCGGCGATTCGTCGCAACTGCGCTGGCCGCTGCGCGGCCGCGTCCTCGCCGGCTTCGGCCAGCGCGACGGCACTTCGGTCAATGACGGCATCGACATCATGGCCCCCGAGGGCACGCCGGTGAAGGCCGCCGACAGCGGCGTCGTCATCTACGCCGGCGACGGCCTCAAGGAGTTCGGCCAGACGGTGCTGATCCGCCACGACAACGGCCTCGTCACCGTCTACGGCCACAATAGCCAGATCCTGGTGCAGCGCGGCCAGAAGGTGCGGCGCGGCGAGGAGATCGCCAAGTCCGGCATGAGCGGCAGCGCCAAGTCGCCCAAGCTGCATTTCGAGGTGCGCAAGAACTCGACGCCGGTCAATCCGACCAAATATCTCGAATCCTGATCGGATCGGGGAAAGAAAAAAGCGGGCCGAGGCCCGCTTTTTTCATGTGTTCCTGCCGAGCCGCCCGGCCAGGTCCTGGATATATTGCCAGGCGACGCGGCCCGAGCGGTTGCCGCGCGTGGTCGACCATTGCAGCGCCTCGGCGCGCAGCTTCTCCGGGTCGTAGTCCAGCCCGAAATGGGCGGCGTAGCCCTCGACCATGGCGAGATAGTCGTCCTGCCCGCATTTGTGGAAGCCGAGCCACAGGCCGAAACGGTCGGACAGCGACACCTTCTCCTCGATCGCCTCGGACGGGTTGATCGCCGTCGAGCGCTCGTTGTCGATCATGTCGCGCGGCATCAGGTGGCGGCGGTTCGAGGTGGCGTAGAAGATGACGTTGCCGGGCCGGCCCTCGACGCCGCCCTCCAGCGCCGCCTTCATCGACTTGTAGGACGTGTCGTCGTGGTCGAAGGAAAGGTCGTCGCAGAACAGGATGAAACGATGCGCGTCGTCCTTGATCAGGTTCATCAGCACCGGCAGGCTGTCGATGTCCTCGCGGTGGATCTCGACCAGCTTGAGCGGCTTGACGCCGGCGTTGGCGGCCTGCTCGGCGTTGACGGCGGCCTGCGCGGCCTTGACCAGCGACGATTTGCCCATGCCGCGCGCGCCCCACAGCAGCACGTTATTGGCGGGATGGCCCTGCGCGAAGCGGCGGGTGTTGTCGACGAGCTGGTCGCGCACCAGGTCGACGCCGCGGATCAGGCCGATATCCACGCGGTTGACGCGCGCCACCGGATCGAGCGTCAGCCGGTCCGGCGCCCAGACGAAGCAGTCGGCCGCGTCGAGGTCGGGCTTGCGGGCCTGCGGGGGCGCCATGCGCTCCAATATGGCGATCAATTGGTCGAGCTTGCGGCTCAGCATGTCTTCGGCGGTCATGGCGTGTTCCTGCTGCGTTGGCGTACCGGCGGGTTCGTCCCGTCGCGGCAATGCCTCTAGCACGCCACGGCGGACGGGAAAAGTGCGCCCGCCCGTCCGCGCCGCCGCATGGCCGGTTGCATTTGCGCCGCTAACCATTGTAATGCCGTTAGGACTTTGTCTTCGCGACTTCACAGGAGTACCCAATGTTCGTGACACCGGCTTTCGCTGACACGACCGGCGCCGCCGCCGGCCCGGATATGCTGATGAGCATTCTGCCTTTCGTGCTGATCTTCGTGATCATGTATTTCCTCATCATCCGTCCGCAGCGGGCCCAGATGAAAAAGCGCCAGGAAATGCTGGGCGCGCTGCGCCGCGGCGACACCGTCGTCACCGGCGGCGGCGTCATCGGCAAGGTGCTGAAGGTGGTGGACGACAACGAGGTGGAAGTCGAGATCGCCGAGGGCGTCCGCGTCCGCGTTCTGCGCTCCACCCTGTCGGAAGTCCGCGTCAAGGGCGAGCCCGTGGCCGACAACAAGAACAAGTAAGGCGCCGCGCCCGGCCTCCACGAGGGGCCGGGCGCGCGTTCGTCGGGCCGGAGAACGGGGCGCGTCTGGGGACTCCGGCAAGCTTTATCCAGACAGAAACGGAACTGCCGTCCGATGCTCTATTTTTCACGCTGGAAATCGGCCCTGATCTGGCTGGCGGTCGTCGTCGGCTTCGTCATCGCGTCCCCCAATTTTTTCTCGCGTGAGACGCTGGCGCAGCTGCCTGGCTTCCTGCCCAAGCGGCAGGTCGCGCTGGGGCTCGACCTCGCCGGCGGCTCGCGGCTCATCCTGCAGGTGCAGGACGCCGCCAAGGGCGATCTCGACCGCACCGCGGACGTGCTGCGCAAGCGGCTGGAGGAGCTGGGCTACGGCGCGCCGACCGTGGCCGAGGAGGGGCGCGGCCAGGTCCGCGTCGAGGTTCCCGGCCTCTACGACGCCCAGCTTCTGAAAGACATATTGAGCCTGCGCGGCCAGCTTTCCTTCCGCGCCGTCGACGACAGCATCGCCCCGGACGCCGCCATCCGCGGCAGCGCCCCGGCCGGCAGCGAGGTGGTCTATTCCTTCGACGATCCGCCCGTCGGCTATGTGCTGAAGAAGGAGCCGATCCTCACCGGCGCCGACATCACCGACGCCAAGGCGACGCTGGCTGCCGACGGCGGCGAGCCCGTCATCACGCTGACGCTGGACGAGCAGGGCCGCAAGCGGCTCGCCGACCTCACCTCGAAATCCATCGGCAAGAGCTTCGCCATCGTCGTCGACAACCAGGTCGTCTCGGCCCCGACGATCAGCGAGACGCTCGACACCAGCCAATTGCAGATTTCCGGCGCCTTCGACCTCCAGGCCGCCAACAACATGGCGGTGGTGCTGCGCTCGGGCGCGCTACCCAAGACCGTGACCGTGCTGGAGGAGCGCACCATCGCCTCGGCGCTGGGCGAGCATTACGCCGGCGCAGCATTGCTGGCCGCGCTTCTGTCGGCGGCGCTGGTCGGCCTGTTCATGGTGCTGTCCTACGGCGTGCTCGGCCTCATCGCCATCGCCGCGCTCGCCGTCAACATCGTCATCCTGATCGCGGTGCTGTCGCTGATCGGCGCCTCGGTCAGCCTCGCCAGCATCGCGGGCCTCATTCTCACCATCGGCATGGCGGTCGACGCCAACATCCTCATCTACGAGCGCGTGCGCGAGGACCGCCGCAAGGGCTTCTCCGTGGTGCAGGCCATGGAATCGGGCTTCTACCGCGCGCTCTCCACCATCGTCGACGCCAATCTCACCACGCTGATCGCGGCGCTGGTGCTGTTCATGCTCGGCTCCGGCACGGTGCACGGCTTCGCGCTCACCGTCGCGGTCGGCATCGGCACGACGCTCTTCACCACGCTCACCTTCACCCGGCTCCTGATCGCGCAATGGGTGCTTCGGGCGCGGCCCAAGGAAATCCCCCGGCGCTGGATCAAGCTGGTGCCGACGGTCACGCATATTCCCTTCATGCGCCTGCAATTCGTCACGCTGGGCGTGTCGGTGCTGGCCTGCGCCATCGTGGTGGCGCTGTTCGTCAATATTGGCTTCAATTACGGCATTGACTTCCGCGGCGGCTCGATGGTCGAGCTCCAGGCCCGCAACGGCGCGGCCGACCTCGACGACATCTCGCAGCGCCTGTCGGAATTGAACATCGACAACGCCCATGTGGTACGCGGCAAGAATCCGCGCGCCGCGCTTCTGCTGATCGGCAGCCAGGAAGTGGGCGACGACGCCGAGCAGACCGTTGCGGTGAAGCTGCGCGGTGAGTTCGAGCAGGATTATTCGTTCCAGCGCGTCGAGGTGGTCGGCCCGACCGTCTCCGAGCAATTGTCGCGCGCGGGTATTTTGGCGGTGATCCTGTCGCTGATCGGCATCTTCGTCTATATCTGGTTCCGCTTCCGCTGGCAGCTCGCGCTGGGGGCGGTGTTGTCGACGCTGCACGACGTGATCATCCTCGCCGGCCTCTTCATCGTCTTCCGGCTGGAGTTCAACCAGTGGAGCGTGGCGGCGATCCTCACCATCATCGGCTATTCGCTCAACGACACCGTGGTCATCTACGACCGCGTGCGAGAGAACCTGCGCCGCTACAAGAGCGCGCCGCTGCCGGCCATCATCGACGCCTCGATCAACCAGACCCTGTCGCGCACTTTGCCGACCTCCTTCGTCACTTTCCTCGCGCATATGCCGCTCTATGTGTTCGGGGGCGAGGATATCCGCATGTTCGCGCTGGCCTTGAGCGTCGGCATCGTCGTCGCCACCTATTCGTCGATCTTCATCGCCGCGCCGCTGCTGGTGCAGTTCGGCCTCAAGCCGCGCGGGCCGGAATCCGACGACGAGATGGACGACGAGCTGGCGCAATCGCTCACCCTGGAAGGCTGACATGGCGAAAGGTATAGAAATCCGCGAAGCCCATTTTCCGGGCCGCGCGCCCATCGACGCCTATGGCGACGGCGGCTTCCGCTTCGCCGACATGTCGCATCGCGGTTCGATCCTGTGCCTGCCCTCGGGCGTGCACGGCTGGACGCCCTCGGCGCCGCCGACGCTCGCCGTGGCCGATCTCGGCCCGATCATCGAGCAGGCGTCGGAGATCGAGATATTGCTGGTCGGAACCGGCGCGGATTTGCGCCGCATCCCGGAGGAGGTGCGCGCCGTCCTGCGCGCCCACCGCATCTCCGCCGACCCGATGAGCACCGGCGCCGCCGTGCGCACCTATAACGTGCTTCTGGCCGAGGATCGCGCGGTCGCGGCCGCCCTGATCGCCGTGGAATGACCCCTATGACCGAGAACGAGGCGCATTGCCTCGCGCTGCTGCGCGCGGCCGACCGGGACCGTTATCTTTCGGTGCTCTACGCGCCGGAGGACCGGCGCGGCGCGCTGGCGGCCCTTTACGCCTTCAACGCCGAGGTGGCGCGCATCCGCGACGTGACGCACGAGCCGCTGCCGGGCGAGGTGCGGCTGCAATGGTGGCGCGACCTGATCCACGGCGAGGCGAGGGGCGAGGCGGCGGCCCATCCGGTGGCCGCGGCGCTCATCGACGCCATCGCCCGCTACGAGCTGCCGCGCGCCGCCTTCGACAATTATTGCGAGGCGCGGATCTTCGACCTCTATGACGACCCGATGCCGAGCCGCAACGACCTCGAAGGCTGGTGCGGCGAGACGGCCTCGGCGATCGTCCAGCTCGCGAGCCTGATCCTCGACCGCGACGCCGCGCTGGCCCATGCCGATGCGGCCGGCCACGCCGGCGTGGCGCAGGCGGTCTGCGGCCTGCTGCGGCTTTTGCCGATCCATATCCGCCGCGGCCAGCTCTACGTGCCGGCCGACATGCTGGCGGCGGTGGGCGTCACCCGCGAGCAGCTTCTCGCCGGCGACGAGGCGGCGGCGTCCCGCGCGGTCAGCGCCATGCTGGCGCTCGGCCGCGAGCATCTCGGTATTTTTGAAAAGACGGACCTGCCCAAAAGCCTCGCCCCGGCCTATCTGCCGCTGGCGCTGGTCCCGGCCTATTTCGGGGCTATCGAGCGTCTGGGCGGCCGCGCCGCCGGGCGGGTGGCCGACATCTCGGCCATCCGCAAGCACTGGCTTCTGTTCCGCGCCAGCCTCTGATCAGAGCCCGAGCCAGGCCCGGCAATCGGCCATCGCGCGCGCCGAGAGCGCGCGCTTCTTGGCGATGGTCTTCTCCTTGCCGCGCAGGCGCTTGCCTTCGGGCTTCGGGACCTCGACCGGCGGAAACAGGCCGAAATTGACGTTCATTGGCTGGAACGAGCGCTTGCCCGGCTCCTCGTCGCTGACGATATGGCCGCAGGTGATATGGCCGAGCAGCGCGCCGAAGGCGGTGGTGAGCGGCGGCGGCGCAGCCTCGCGTCCGAGCCGCTCCGCCGCGGTGAAGCGGCCGGCGAGAAGCCCGATAGCCGAGGATTCCACATAGCCCTCGCAGCCCGTCACCTGCCCGGCGAAGCGCAAGCTCGGGCGCGACTTCAGCCGCAGCACGGCGTCCAGCAGCACCGGCGAATTGAGATAGGTGTTGCGGTGCAGCCCGCCCAGCCGGGCGAATTCCGCGTTTTCGAGGCCGGGAATCATGCGGAACACGCCGGTCTGCGCGCCGTATTTCAGCTTGGTCTGGAAACCGACCATGTTGTAGAGCGTGCCGAGCGCGTTGTCCTGCCGCAATTGCACCACGGCGTAGGGCTTCACCGTCGGATTATGCGCGTTGGTCAGGCCCATCGGCTTCATCGGCCCGTGGCGCAGCGTCTCCGGCCCGCGCTCGGCCATCACCTCGATCGGCAGGCAGCCGTCGAAATAGGGCGTGCCTTCCCATTCCTTGAAGTCGGTCTTGTCGCCCGCGACCAGCGCCGCCACGAAGGCCTCGTACTGCTCCTTCGTCATGGGGCAGTTGATATAGTCCTTGCCGGTGCCGCCGGGGCCGACCTTGTCGTAGCGCGACTGGAACCAGCACACGTCCATGTCGATCGAATCGAAATGCACGATCGGCGCGATGGCGTCGAAGAAGGCCAGCGCGTCGGCGTCCGTCTCGGCGCGGATGGCCTCGGCCAGCGCCGGCGCGGTCAGCGGCCCGGTGGCGACGATGCTGGTGCCCCATTCGGCCGGCGGCAGGCCGTCGACTTCCCCGCGCTCGATCGTGATCAGCGGATGCGCCTCCAGCCGGTCGGTCACGGCCTGGGCGAAGCCCTCGCGGTCCACGGCCAGCGCGCCGCCGGCCGGCACCTGATGCGCGTCGGCGCAGGCCATGATCAGCGATCCGGCGAGCCGCATCTCGGCGTGCAATACGCCCACCGCATTGGTCTCGGCGTCGTCGGAGCGGAAGGAATTGGAGCAGACCAGCTCGGCGAGCTGCCCGGTCTTGTGCGCGTCGGTGCCGCGCACGGGGCGCATCTCGTGCAGGACGACGGGAACGCCGGCCTCGGCGATCTGCCAGGCGGCTTCGGAGCCGGCGAGGCCGCCGCCGATGATATGAACGGGGGAGAGATCGTGTGACATGGCCCTCCCTTATCGCCTTTGCGGCCGGGCTTCAATGGGCCAGGGCGGGGCGCTTGGGCCGCAAAAGAAAATGGCGTCCGCTGCGGGAGGAGCAGCGAACGCCATCATGATCAGGCCGGAAATGGGAGGAGGAGAAACCGGCCTTGTTGATGCCGCCGACGCCGGGAGGAGGAGTGCGTCTGCGGCGATCCGGGTCTGGTGGGAGGAGGAGCCAGAGCCGGAATTTCGTATCCGCTTAGCGGACGTTGCGGCGGGCGACGTGCGGGATGTCGGCCCGGGCGATGCCGAGGTCGCTGAGATCGCGATCCGACAGATGGCTCAGCTCGTTGACGGTCTCGCGGTAACGGCGCCAGTTGTTGTAAGAGCGGAAGAGGTTCATGGTCTTGGTCCTTCGGTGTTTTGAGGAACGCCTCGCGTTCAACTCGATCTCGTTTGTTGACGCTGATATAGACCCTGCCTCGGCGAAGTTGCAGAGCCGAGTTTGCATAGCTGCCTTGCGGCCGCCGCAGGGCAGGTTAAATCGATTTAACTGGTCTGACGCAAAATCGCCGCAAAGCCGCGTTGGGTGAAACGGTTGCCCGCGAAACCGTTTCCTATATGTTTGCGGAAGCGGAATCGAACCGGCGGCCGGAACGATCAGGAGAGCTGTTTGTCATTTTCCATTTCTGTTGAGCGTCTGATCGACCAGTGGCGGCGCGACGGCGTCGTCGACGCCGATACGGCGGCGCGGCTCAAGGCCGACCTGGAGCGGCGCTCCTCCGGCGTCAGCCTCGGCTCGGTGCTGGCGGTGCTGGGCGGGCTGCTCCTGGGCGCCGCCATCATCATGCTGGTCGCCGCCAATTGGGAGGCGATGCCGCGCCTCATGCGCATCGGGCTGATGTTCGCGCTCATCTGGGCCGGCTATCTGGGCGGCGCCTGGCGGCAGTCGCGCGGCGACCGCGTGTTCCCCTCGGCGCTTTATATCGTCGCCGCCGCGGCCTTCGGCGCGGGCATCGCGCTGGTGGGGCAGACCTACCATCTTTCTGGCGACGTGCATCTGGGCGCGCTGGTCTGGGCGCTGGGCGTGCTGGCGGCGGCCTTCCTGCTGCGCGCGCCGGTGCTGGCGGCCTTCGGCGCGGGAACCTCGGTCTTCTTCCTCTCCACCTATGTCTGGGATGAGACGCGCGGCGTCGAGGCGCTGTCCTCCTATTTCGGCGTCGGCTTCCTGCTCGGCCTGGTCGGCGTCGGCGCGGCCCTGTTCACGCGCTCGCGCCACGCGGCGCATTTCTGGGCGTTCTATTTCATCGCCTGGGCCTTCATGTATTACAACAAGCACAGCGACGACGCCGTGCTGGCGCTGATGGTCGCCGCCGGCGCGGCGCTGATGCTGGCCGACGCCTTCGGCCATGAGGCGCTCGAACGGCTGACGCGCTTCTCCCGGCCGCTCGCCGCCTATGGCCTGCTGCTGGCGCTGATGGCGCTGGGCGTGCTGCAGCTCGACCGCGCCTTCTCCGGCTATTATCGCGAGGCGGTCGGCTCGGACGTGTTCTACGGCATCGTCATCCTGGCCGGAACCGTCGGCGCGCTGGCCTTGTGCGGACGCCACAATGGCGGCCTGCGCGCCATCGCCTACGCCGCCTTCTCCTTCGAGGTGCTCTATCTCGCCTTCACCACGGTGGGGCAGATGATCGGCACGTCCGGCTTCTTCCTGGCGGCGGGCGTTCTTGTGCTGCTTCTGGCCGTCTTCGTGCGGCGGATGGAGAAGCGGCTGGGTGGTAAACAGGAAGCGGAGGCGCGGCCATGAACGGAATCGTCGCAAAACCGCGCCGCTGGCTCTATATCGGCGCGACCCTCGCCGCGCTGTTGCAGAGCGGCGTCATCTACGCCTCCATCGAGAAGCGCGCCTCGATCCTGCGCTCGGGCAAGGAGGTCGTGCTGCAAACCCAGCCCGTCGACCCGCGCGACCTGATGCGCGGCGACTATGTGGCGCTGGGCTACGCCATTTCCAGCGTCGACCGAAAGGCCATTCCCGGCCCCGCGCCCGCCGACGCCCACGTGGTCTATGTGGCGGTCAAGCCGGGCCCGGCGGACGTCTGGGTGTTTTCGCGCGCCAGCTTCAAGCCCTTCACCGATCTCGCCCCCGACGAGGCGCAGATTCGCGGCGAGTCGCCCTACGCCATCGACGACGAGCCCGAGCAGGCGATCACGCTCGATTTCGGCATCGAGCGCTATTACATCCCGGAAGGGCAGGGCCACGACATCGAGGACGCCGAGCGAGAGCACCGCATCACCGCCGTGGTGGCGGTCAGCGCCGGCGGGACCGCCGTCATCAAGGCGCTGCGCGACGACGGCCGCCCGCTCTACGAGGAGCCGCCCTACTGATATCGTGTGAGGGGATCGTGGTGCGGATGGAGGGACTCGAACCCCCACGGTCTCCCGCCAGAACCTAAATCTGGTGCGTCTACCAATTTCGCCACATCCGCGCCTTGCGAAGCGCGGCCTCTATATCACCCAAAGATTTTCCTTCAAAGGAAAAAAGCCTCGCCGGGCGTTTTGCGGCGAGGGCTCTTCACAGTTTTGCTGGAATTGCTCTAGATAGACCGCGCCTGACAAGGCTTTCCGATTCCCGATCCCTCGCCCTCGCTTCTGAAGGAACACCCGCATGGCGGACGCCTGCACAAACGGCATCGACACCGGATTCGTCGCGCTCGGTTACGGCAAGGTGGCGCTGCTCGGCGTCCTGCAAGGCGTCACCGAGCTTCTACCCATCTCCTCCACCGCGCATATGCGCATCGTGCCGGCTTTTCTCGGCTGGCAGGACCCCGGCTCGGCCTTCTCGGCCGCCATGCAGCTCGCGGCGCTCGCCGCGGTCGTCTCCTATTTCTGGCGCGACGTGCGTGACGTCACCGTGGGCGCGATCCGCTCGACCATCAGCGGCGACGTGCGCTCCTTCGAGTTCCGCTTCGCGGTCGGCGTGATCATCGCCACCATCCCCATCGGCATCGCCGGCCTGCTTCTTTCCCACACGCTCAACGCCTGCGGCTCGCCGCTGCGGGGCCTGGGCGTCATCGGCGTCGCTTGCGTCGTCATGGGCCTGCTGCTCGCCTGGGCCGAGATCGCCTCGCGCCATACGCGCTCGATGAGCACGGTCAAGCTGCGCGACGCGCTGATCGTCGGCGTGGCGCAGGTCGGCGCGCTCATTCCGGGCGTGTCGCGCTCGGGCTCCACGCTGACGGCGGCGCTGTTCCGCGGCCTCAACCGCGAGGACGCGGCGCGCTTCTCGTTCCTGATCGGCCTGCCGGCCATCTTCCTCGCCGGCATGAAGGAATTGCACGCGCTGTGGAAGGCCGGGCTCGGCGCGCAGGGCTGGGAAGTGCTGGGCGTCGGCCTCGTCACGGCCAGCGTCTCGGCCTTCATCGCCATCTGGGGCCTGATGCGCATCCTGGAGCGCTTTTCCTCCTGGCCCTTCGTGATCTACCGCATCGTGCTCGGCTTCGTGCTGATCTGGGCGGCGATGAGCGGCGCGGTGCAGTAAAACGGGCGAAAGGCCGGCCTCGCGCCGGTCTTCGTCGTCTTTTCGGGCTTTGCGGCCCGCTCTCCAATCTTAATCTTGTCTTTTCCGGGTGAAGACGATAGATGGAGCCACAATAATGTGACGGCCATGCGTCCGTCCTGAAAAGCCATCCTCCGCAGCGGCGTTGCACGTCGGCCCCTGCGGAAAAGAGACAAGAAGTGAAGGTTTGAACATGCAGGTTACCGAAACGCTCAACGAAGGGCTGAAGCGCGAGATCAAAGTCGTGGTTCCGGCCGGGGATCTCCAAGCCAAGCTCGAAGAGCGGCTCGAAACCGCGCGCGGCCGCGCCCGCATCAACGGCTTCCGTCCCGGCAAGGTGCCGGCCGGCCATCTGCGCAAGATGTACGGCAAGTCCTTCATGGCCGAGATCGTCAACGAGATCCTCAACGATTCGCCGCGCTCCATCCTCGCCGAACGCGGCGAGAAGTCCGCGACGCAGCCGGAAGTCGTGATGTCGGAAGACGAGAAGGAAGCCGAGCAGGTCCTCGACGGCAAGGCCGATTTCGTCTTCTCGCTCAATTACGAAGTGCTGCCGAAGATCGACGTCAAGGACTTCTCCGGCATTTCCGTCACCCGCGAAGTCGTCGACATCTCCGATGAGGAAGTCGACGAGCAAGTCAAGCGCGTCGCCGCCTCCACCCGCACCTTCGAGGCCAAGAAGGGCAAGGCCGAGAACGACGACCGCGTCACCATCGACTATCTCGGCAAGCTCGACGGCGAGCCCTTCGAGGGCGGCGCCGACAACGACGCCCAGCTCGTGCTGGGCTCGGGCCAGTTCATTCCCGGCTTCGAGGAGCAGCTCGTCGGCGTCAAGGCCGGCGACGAGAAGGTCATCAACGTGACCTTCCCGGAAAATTACGGCGCGGCCCATCTCGCCGGCAAGGAAGCGACCTTCGACATCAAGGTCAAGGAAGTCGCCAAGCCGAACGAGCTCGTCCTCGACGACGAGACCGCCAAGAAGCTCGGCATCGAGTCGCTCGAGCGCCTGCGCCAGGTCGTGCGCGAGCAGATCGAGAGCCAGTACGGCCAGATCACCCGCCAGAAGGTCAAGCGCCAGATCCTCGACGCGCTCGACGGCGACTATCAGTTCGACACGCCGCAGAAGCTGGTCGACGCCGAGTTCAACAACATCTGGCAGCAGATCAACTTCGACCTCCAGCAGGCCGGCCGCACCTTCGCCGACGAAGAGACCACCGAAGAGGAAGCCCGCGAGGAATATCGCAAGCTGGCCGAGCGCCGCGTGCGCCTGGGCCTCGTCCTCTCCGAGATCGGCGAGAAGGCCGGCGTGGAAGTGAGCGAGGAAGAATTGCAGCGCGCCGTCTTCGACCAGGTCCGCCGCTATCCGGGCCAGGAGAAGGAAATCTACGAATTCCTGCGCCGCACCCCGGACGCCGTCGCCAACCTGCGCGCGCCGATCTTCGAGGAGAAGGTGGTCGACCACCTGCTCGCCAACATCAAGGTGGCCGACAAGAAGGTCTCCAAGGAAGAGCTGACGGCGGAAGACGACGACGCCTCGGAAGCCAAGGCTGAAAAGAAGGCCGCGCCGAAGAAGAAGGCGACCAAGAAGAAGGCCGACGAAGGCAAGTCCGAAGAGGCCTGATCCTTCCCAGCACCATCCAGAACAGGCCGCGCTTCGCGCGGCCTTTTCATTTGCCGAAAGCCTTGCGTCGGGGCGGGCTTTGCTCTAGCCAGTAACCCGATACGTTTCAGCCTTACATTGACGAGCTATCATGTCCCTTATCGATACGCGCACGCCCGAACCCAAACGTTTCATCTCCGGCGCGACCGGCGACTGGGAAGTCGTGATCGGCATGGAAGTCCACGCGCAGGTCACGTCCGAGTCGAAGCTGTTCTCCGGCGCGTCCACCGCCTTCGGCGCGGAGCCGAACGCCAATGTGTCGCTGGTCGACGCCGCCATGCCGGGCATGCTGCCGGTCATCAACGAGGAATGCGTCAGGCAGGCGGTGCGCACGGGACTGGGCCTCAAGGCGCAGATCAACCTGAAATCGGTCTTCGACCGCAAGAACTATTTCTATCCCGACCTGCCGCAGGGCTACCAGATCTCGCAGTTCAAGCAGCCCATCGTCGGCGAGGGCAAGATCGTCATCTCGGTCGGCCCCGACAATAAAGGCCAGTTCGAGGACGTCGAGATCGGCATCGAGCGCCTGCATCTGGAGCAGGACGCCGGCAAGTCGATGCACGACCAGCATCCGACCATGTCCTATGTCGACCTCAACCGCTCCGGCGTGGCGCTGATGGAGATCGTGTCCAAGCCCGACCTGCGTTCGTCGGACGAGGCGCGCGCCTATCTCACCAAGCTGCGCACCATCGTGCGCTATCTTGGCACCTGCGACGGCAACATGGACGAGGGCTCCATGCGCGCCGACGTGAACGTGTCGGTGCGCCGCCCGGGCGGCGAATTCGGCACGCGCTGCGAGATCAAGAACGTCAACTCGATCCGCTTCGTCGGCCAGGCCATCGAATATGAGGCCCGTCGCCAGATCGCCATCCTGGAGGACGGCGGCGCGATCGATCAGGAGACCCGCCTGTTCGATCCCACCAAGGGCGAGACGCGCTCCATGCGCTCAAAGGAAGAGGCGCACGACTACCGCTATTTCCCCGATCCCGACCTGCTGCCGCTGGAATTCGACCAGGCCTTCGTCGACGCGCTCGCCGCCGACCTGCCGGAACTGCCGGACGAGAAGAAGCAGCGCCTGATCGAGAAGCAGGGCATTTCGGTCTACGACGCCTCCATCCTCGTGACCGAAAAGGCCATCGCGGACTATTACGAAGCGGTCGCCAAGGGCCGCGACGGCAAGGCCGCCGCCAACTGGGTCATCAACGATCTCCTCGGCGCGCTCAACAAGGCCGGCAAGGCGATCGAGGACTCGCCGGTTTCGCCCGATCAGTTGGGCGGGATCATCGACCTGATCAAGGAAGGCGTCATTTCCGGCAAGATCGCCAAGGACCTGTTCGAGATCGTCTGGAACGAGGGCGGCGACCCGAAGAAGCTGGTCGAGGAACGCGGCCTCAAGCAGGTCACCGACACCGGGGCCATCGAAAAGGCCGTGGACGATGTCATCGCCGCCAACCCGGACAAGGTCGAGCAGGCCAAGGCCAAGCCGACGCTGGCCGGCTGGTTCGTCGGCCAGGTGATGAAGGCCACCGGCGGCAAGGCCAATCCTCAAGCCGTCAACGAGCTGGTCAAGGCCAAGCTAGGGATCGAGGAATAATGTGGGTTCGCAGCGCGGCGGAGACCGACCTTCAAGCGGTGCATGAACTGCTGGTCGAGACCTGGCATGCGACCTTCGACGACATCCTCGGCCGCGAGATGGTCGACGCCGTTACCGGCCGCTGGCATTCGGTGGCGACGCTGAGGGCCAATCTCAAGCGGCCCTATTCGGAATTCATCGTCGCCGACAATGGCGAGGGCGGCCTGGACGGCATGGCCT
Organism: Hyphomicrobiales bacterium; assembly: GCA_900465915.1. Taxonomy (GTDB): domain Bacteria; phylum Pseudomonadota; class Alphaproteobacteria; order Rhizobiales; family Rhizobiaceae; genus Brucella. The sequence continues at coordinate 189,296 of UBKJ01000017.1, read as the reverse complement.
TCGCCAGCCAGAGTGAGGACGGCGCGGCCTCCTTGCATCAGCTTTATGTGCGGCCTGAAACCCAGGTGCAGGGCGTGGGCACGATGCTGCTCGCCGAGGTCGAGATGGCGTTTCCCGACGTGCGCAAGCTCAGGCTCGAAGTGATCGAGCGCAACGCGAACGCCGTGCGCTTCTACGAGCGCAAGGGTTTCGTCCGTGTCGGCCGCAAGGAGGATTGGGGCGATCCGCAATGCCGCGAGCCGGTGCTGGTGATGGAAAAATCGCTCGAAGGCTGGAGCCTGTAGAGCATGTCTCCCCGAAGCAGCGGCCGGTTCGGGGATAAAGACATGCGTGCGAAAAGACCGGAGCGCGGCGCGCTTCGGGTCCTTCATAGTGTTGTGACAGCGGCAACTTGACCCTTGCCATGACCGTCCGATGGGGCCATAAGCAAGGAAATGCGGCGGTTTCCGCCCGCGGCAATGGATCTGGAAAAGGCCATGATGAAATTTCTTACCCAAATCTTCACCTGGTGGAACGGCCAGACGGTCGGCACCCGTCTGCATACCTGGCGCAAGGGCGAGCGCGTCGGCGAGGACGAGTTCGGCAACGTCTATTATCAGGGCGGCAAGGATTCGGAAGGCCGCACGCGCCGCTGGGTGATCTTCAACGGCTATGCCGAGGCCACCGCCATTCCGCCCGGCTGGCACGGCTGGATGCATCACCGCGTCGACACGCCGCCGTCCAAGGAAGACTACAAGCCGCGCGACTGGCAGAAGCCGCATCTGCAGAACCTGACCGGCTCGCCGCTGGCCTATCGCCCCAAGGGCGCCATCGCCCTGCCGGGGCAGGAGCAGGCCGAGCGCCCGCGCGTCACCGGCGAATACGACGCCTGGACGCCCGGCGCCTGACCCCGACTTGCGGAAGCCGGCGCGACGAACGCGCCGGGCCGCATGAGAGCGACCTCCGAACAGTCCATTGCGCATGGGCTCCGAATCGTCACAATTGACGCCTAGCAATGCGTGCAGGCTTTTCGAACCACTCTGGATGCGGATTCCCGTTTTGACCAAGCGATTTCAAGGCATGGACATTTTTGGCCAGAAGCCGCGCCGTCTCGTGACGCGCGCCGTCCTGCTGTCGGTCGCGGCGGGGCTCTGCGGCGTGCAGGCCGCCCATGCCGAGCGCGTCGCCAATCCGGTGGCCGAGTTCTCCGGCCTCGACAAGGTGACGGGCCGCATCACCACTTTCGACGTCTATATCAACGAGACGGTGCAGTTCGGCGCTTTGCAGGTGACGCCAAAAGTCTGCTATTCGCGCACCGAGACCGAATCCCCGCGCACCGACGCTTTCGTCGAGGTGGACGAGATTACGCTCGACCGCAAGATCCGCCGCATCTTCACCGGCTGGATGTTCGCCGACAGCCCCGGCCTCAACGCCGTGGAGCATCCGATCTACGACGTGTGGCTGAAGGACTGCAAGCAGAAGTCCGACGTCCCGCCGCCGAGCGAGCGCAAATAGAAGCTCAACCGGAATAGCCGGAATCCGCTCTACTTCTTTGTTTATTGGAAACAACGCCGTTTCACGCCTTCAGAACCGCGCCGTCTTCTCCAGCGCTGCTTGCAGCATCTTCTCGTATTTGCGGCGCGGAACCTCGACGGCCCCGAAACGCTCCAGATGCGGCGTGGTGAATTGGGTGTCGAGCAGCGTAAAACCCTGCTTCTTCAGATGCTCCACCAGGAAGGCGAGGCATACTTTCGACGCGTCGCGCTTGCGGGTGAACATGCTTTCGCCGAAAAAAGCCGTCCCCAGCGTCACGCCGTAGAGCCCACCGACCAGCTCGCCCTCATGCCAGGCCTCGACCGTATGGCAATGGCCGAGCGCGAAGAGCTGCGCATAGGCCTCGCGGATCGGCGCGTTGATCCAGGTGCGGGCGCGCTCGCCCGCGCCGCTGGCGCAGCCGTCGATGACGCCGGCGAAATCCGTGTCGAGCCGGATCTCGAACACATGGCGGCGGATGGTCTTTTTCAGGCTATGGGGAATATGGAAGGCGTCGAGCGGGATGACGCCGCGTTTTTCGGGCCGGACCCAGAACACTTCCGGGTCGTCGGCCTCCTCGGCCATCGGGAAGACCCCGCTGGCGTAGGCGCGCAGGAGAATGTCCGGCTCTATCGCATAGGCGTCCGGAAAATCCCCTGCGGCCACGATCGTCAGGCGCTTTCCGCGCCGTCCTGGCCCGCCAGGTACTTTTCCAGCCAGTGGATGTCGTAATCGCCGTTGGCGATGTCCTGGTTTCCGATCAGGTCCTGGAACAGGGGCAGGGTGGTCTTGACGCCGTCCACCACGAACTCGTCCAGCGCGCGGCGCAGGCGCATCATGCATTCGACGCGGTTGCGCCCGTGCACGATCAGCTTGCCGATCAGGCTGTCGTAATAGGGCGGGATGCGATAGCCCGAATAGACGCCCGAATCGACGCGGATGCCGAGGCCGCCCGGCGTGTGGTAATGGGTGATCGTGCCCGGCGACGGCGTGAAGGTGCGCGGGTCCTCCGCATTGATGCGGCATTCGATGGCGTGTCCGTGGAAGCGCACGTCCTTCTGCTGCACCGACAGGCCGAGGCCGGCGGCGACGCGGATCTGCTCATGCACCAGGTCGATGCCGGTGATGGCTTCCGTCACCGGATGCTCCACCTGCAGGCGGGTGTTCATCTCGATGAAGTAGAACTCGCCGTTCTCGTAGAGGAACTCGATCGTGCCCGCGCCGCGATAGCCGAGCTCGGCCACCGCATTGGCGCAGATCATGCCGATGCGGTCGCGCGCCTCGGCGTTGAGCGCCGGCGAATTGGCCTCTTCCCAGACCTTCTGGTGGCGGCGCTGCAGCGAGCAGTCGCGTTCGCCCAGATGCACCGCGGCGCCCGCGCCGTCGCCCATCACCTGCACTTCGATATGGCGCGGCTTTTCGAGATATTTCTCGATATAGACCGCGTCGTCGCCGAAGGCCGCGCCCGCTTCCGTGCGCGCGGTGGCCAGCGCGATCGCGAGGTCGTCCTCGGTGCGCGCCACCTTCATGCCGCGTCCGCCGCCGCCGGCCGAGGCCTTGATGATGACCGGATAGCCGATTTCCTTGGCGATGCGCGCGGCTTCCGCCTCGTCGGTCACGCCGCCGTCGGAGCCGGGCACCACCGGGATTCCGAGGCGCTTGGCGGTGCGCTTGGCCTCGATCTTGTCGCCCATGATGCGGATATGCGAGGCGGTGGGGCCGATGAAGGTGATGCCGTGCGCTTCCAGGATCTCGGCGAACTTGGCGTTCTCCGACAGGAAGCCGTAGCCCGGATGAATGGCGTCGGCGCCGGTGATCTCGCAGGCGGCGACGATCTGATGGATGTTCAGATAGCTTTCGCGCGAGGGCGGCGGCCCGATGCAGACGCTTTCGTCGGCCAGGCGCACATGCATCGCGTCGGCGTCGGCCGTGGAATGGACGGCGACCGTCTTGATGCCGAGCTCCTTGCAGGCCCTCAGCACGCGAAGGGCGATTTCGCCGCGATTGGCTATGAGTATCTTCTGAAACATGACGGCTGCCCGATCCCTGCTTGTCCTGAACGTTGCGACGGCCCTGCGGCCTTATTCGATCACGACGAGCGGCTCGCCGAACTCGACCGGCTGGGCGTCCTCGATCAGGATGGCCTTGACCGTGCCGCCGCGCGGGGCGGGGATCTGGTTCATGGTCTTCATGGCCTCGATGATCAGGATGGTCTGGCCTTCCTTGACCTGCGAGCCCACCTCGATGAAGGCGCGCGCGCCGGGGGCGGGGGAGAGATAGGCGGTGCCGACCATCGGCGAGGCGACGGCGTTCTTGGCGAGGTCGGCCTTGCTCGGCTCGGCCGCGACGGGCGCGGCGGCGGCCGGAGCCGCGGGGGCGGCGACCGGGGCCGGGGCGTAGACCGGGGCGGCCTGCACCGTCACATTGCGCGAGACGCGGATGCGCAGGTCGCCATGCTCGATCTCGATGTCGGTCAGGTCGGTTTCATTGAGAATGACCGCCAGATCGCGGATCGTTTCCTTGTCGATGACGGAGTTTTTGCCGGACATTTCAGGCCCCTTCGATGCTTTGCGCGTTGTTTTCTTCTTGTTCGGCGATCGCCGCGAGCGCGCGCAGGCCGAGCCGGTACCCCTCCGGGCCGAAACCGCAGATCACGCCCTTGGCGACCGCGGAGACGTAGGAGTGATGCCGGAAGGCCTCACGCGCATGGATGTTGGACAGATGCACCTCGACCACCGTGACCTGCGCCGAACGGATGGCGTCGTGGATGGCGACCGAGGTATGGGTGTAGGCGGCCGGGTTGATCAGGACATAGGCGTTTTTCTCGCCCGCCTCCTGAATCCACGTCACCAGGTCGCCCTCATGGTTGGACTGGCGGAAATCGACGCTCATTCCGAGTTTTTCGGCCTCGCGCGCGCAATCCGCGGCGATGTCATCCAGCGTCGAGACGCCATAGATGCCCGGCTCTCTCTTGCCAAGAAGATTGAGGTTGGGACCGTTCAGAACAAAAACCGTTTTCGCCATGGTCGTCCGCGTTGAAGGCGCGCCTGTCGCCAAACTTCGGTATGCTTCGCTTTTTCATATAGATGGCTTGGAGGCAAGCCGAAACCCTGAAATTCGCGGCCGGCCGGCCCGGCGGGCGGTTTTCCCGTCATTCTTTGCGAAAAACCCCGCCCGGCGCCGCATTTCAGCCCGCCTTGCCGGCGCGGACGGCGGCGATTCTCTCCACCAGCCCGTCGACGCCCACCGCGCCCGGGATCAGCTCGTCGCCGATGATGTAGGAGGGCGTGCCGTTGATGTTGAGCTGCTGGGCGATCTTGTAGGTGGCCTGGAAGACGCTCGTCACCGCCGGGTCCTTCATCTTGGCGCGCAATTGAGCCTCGTCGGCGCCCAGGCTGACGGCGTCGGCGATGGCCGATTCCTCCGTGGCGCGGTCCTGGCCGCCCAGAAGCAGCAGGTGATATTGCTGGTATTTCTCCGGCATCAGCGCCTTGAAGGCCTGCGCCACGATGTGCGCGCGCACCGAATCCGGCCCCAGGATCGGGAACTCCTTCATCACGAAGCGCACATTGGGATCGTTCTTCAGGATCGCCATCATGTCGGGCATGGCGCGTTTGCAATAGCCGCAATTATAGTCGAAGAACTCGACCACGGTGACGTCGCCCTTGGGGTTGCCGAACACCGCGTCGTGGCCGGAATTGAACAGCGCGTCCTTGTTGGCGGCGATCACTTGCTTGGCCTGCGCCTGCTGGGCCTCGGCCTGCTTGGTCTCCAGCGCGCTCTGCGCCTCGACCAGGATTTCGGGGTTTTGCAGCAGATAGTTGCGCACCACGTTCTCCATCGCCTGCGGCGAGGGCGCCGCCTCCACCGTCGCGGCGGGATGGCGGGCCGACCCGGCGCAGAAGCCGAGGGCGAGGGCTGCGGCGCCGACGAGGCCGCTCGCCAGCGTTATGGAAACTGCATTCTTCATCGATGTCACTTCCGTTGTTTCAAGACTATTTCTTCGGCGGCTTGGCGGCGATCACGTCCTGCGCGCGCAGCCATTCCGGCGTGCCGGGCTTGAGCTGCTTCTGCGCGCGGATGGCGAATATCTGCGCCTGTTGCAAGTCGCCCGAATAAAATTTCATGTCGGCCGTGGCGAGGTCGGAGCGCGCCATGTCGCCCGCCTGGGCATAGGCCTGCGCCAGATAGCCGTAGCCGCCGGGAAAATCGGGATCGGCGGCGACGCCAGCCCTGATCTCGCGGATCGCCGCCGGCATGTTGGCCTTGGCGCCGGTCAGCATCAGCGCACGGCCATGATTCATGCGCAGGAGCGGCGACTTGCGCCGGTCGAGCGCCACCGCCTTCTCGAAGGCCCGGGCCGCGCCGGCCGCGTCATTGGCCTTGAGCAGCACCTCGCCGCGCATTTCCTGGAAATAGGGATTGCCCGGCTCGCTCCTGATCAATGCGTCGAATTTCGGCAGCGCGTTTTTCGGCGCGCCGTTGAGGAAGGAGGCGATGGCGTTGCCGTAGCGCGCCGCCGGGCCGGTCGGGTTCTTGCGGAACATGCGCTGCAGCGCGCCCAGATCCTCGGAATAGGCGGCGATCTTGGCCCGCGCCATGTCGTGGCGCAATTGCAGCGCCGGCGAATCCGTTTTGGCGAAATAGGGGCTCTTCCGCGCCAGCTCCTCCAGATTGGCGATGCGCTCGCGCGGCAGCGGATGGCTGATGCGGTACTGGTCGATCTGCGTGCCCGACAGCGACAGCGCCGTGGCGAAGCGCTGGAAGGTGTCCAGCATGCCCTTGGTCGACTGGCCGGTGGCGTTGAGATAATTGACCGCCAGCCGGTCGGCGGTCATCTCCTCGGTGCGCTGATAGGCGAGCAGGCTGCGCATGGCCACCTCGGCGCCGCCCATGGCCACGCCCGCGCCGGCCCCGGCCGCCGAGCCGCTGCCGGTCGCTGCGCCCGCCACGCTCGCGCCCATGCCCAGAAGCGCGCTGATCACCGCCATGGTGCGGGCGCGGGCGAGCTGGGCGCGCAGGCGCTCCTGGTGGCTGCCGGCCAGATGGCCCGATTCGTGCGCGATGACGCCGATCACCTCGTTGGGCGTCTCCGCCTGCATGATGGTTCCGGTGTTGATGAAGATGCGCCGTCCGTCGACGAAGGCGTTGAAGCTGGGCGAATTGACGAGGACGATGCGCACGCCGCGGCTGTTGAGGCCGGCGGCCTTGAGGATCGGGGTGGCGTAGTCGCTGACCAGCGCCTCGATCTCCGCGTCGCGGACGATGGGAACGCCTGCGGCCCGCGCCGGCGTCGCGACGGCGGCAACGGCCACGCTCAGCGCCACCAAGGCGCGCGCGGGCGAAAGAATCGTTCCGGTCGTCGGCCCCATGCAACCCTCCATCCTGTCCGGCCTGTTCGCTCCCTTATAACTCGCATGCCCGATCGTCGATAGGGCCGCGGCGCATTGATCCCCGTGTGCTGTTGCTTTACCAATCCGGCGATTATACGGCGGCCCCGAAGCCGCCGGAGCGCAAGTCTTTGGAGAATTTCGATGAGTCTTTCCAGCCGCAGCGCGGTCGAGCCCTTTCATGCCATGGACGTGCTCGCCGAGGCCAACCGCCGCCGCGCCATGGGCCATCCGGTCATTTCCATGGCCGTCGGCCAGCCCGCCGATCCCGCGCCGAAGGCCGTGCTCGCGGCCGCCGAGCGCGCCCTGAAGGACGGACGCATCGGCTACACCGACGCGCTCGGCCTGGTCGAGTTGCGCGAGGCGATCGCCGCCCATTACGCCGATCATTACGGTGTAACGCTGACGCCCGACCGCATCGCGGTGACCACCGGCTCCTCGGCGGCGTTCAACCTGGCCTTCCTGGTCTATTTCGATCCCGGCGACCGGGTGGCGATCACGCGGCCAGGCTATCCGGCCTATCGCAACATTCTCGCGGCGCTCGGGCTGGAGGTGGTGGAGATTCCGACCGGCGGCGAGGGCTCGGCGTCGCTGACCGCCGCAGCGCTCGCCGCGGCGCATGCGGAAAAGCCGCTCAAGGGCGTGCTCTTCGCGAGCCCCGCCAACCCCACCGGCGCGGTGATCGACAAGGCGGAGCTGGCGGCCATCGTGGAGACGGCGCGCGAGCGCGGCATCCGCGTCATCTCCGACGAGATCTATCACCGCCTGTCCTACGAGACGGACGACGTGACCGCCTTGCAGGTCGCCGACGACGTGACGGTGATCAACTCCTTCTCCAAATATTACTGCATGACCGGCTGGCGCATCGGCTGGATGGTGCTGCCGCAGGACGACGTGCGCGCCATCGAGCGCGTCACGCAAAGCCTCTACATCTCCGCGCCGGAATTGTCGCAGCGCGCCGCCGTCGAGGCTTTTCACGCCACGGTCGAGCTGGAGCGCGTCAAGGACCGCTACCGCCAAAGCCGCGCCATCCTGATGGAGCGCCTGCCGCGCATGGGGCTGGAGCTCGCCGCGCCGATGGACGGGGCCTTCTACGCCTATTGCGACGTGTCGCGCTTCACCAATGACAGCATGGACTTCGCGCGGCGTATGATCGCCGAGATCGACGTCGCCGCCACGCCGGGCCGCGATTTCGACCCACTGGAAGGAAACCGCACCATGCGCTTCTCCTACGCCGGCCGCGTCGAGGACATGGAGGAGGCCATGAAGCGGCTGGAAGCCTGGCTGCCCGGCCAGCAGGGGTAGGCCAGCGCCGGAAGGAGAGGCGGCTTCACCCCATCGCCGGGTGTGGTCGCCCCTTCCTGCTCGGCGTCCGCGTCTATTCAGGCTATTGTAATCGGCAAGCTGATCGCACACGGGAATAACCGCTTGCTTCGCCCCGAGGGTGCTGAAACAGTAATCAAAGCCTCTCATTTCGGCTCCCGCCTATTATCAACGGGAGCTTACACTGTGCTCTTATTCGATTGCGGCCGAAGGGCTGACGACTTCCGTCACCAGCATTGTGAGCGCCATCGGCTTGCTTGTCACGATCTGCGCTACTACGACAATCTGATTGGCAAGCCGATCCGTGCACGGGTGCAATCGCTTGCACCGCCCAAGGGCGCTGAAACGCCTGCGGATTTCATGCAGCGTTCCGGGGTTAAAAACAGGAACCGGAGCCTGCCATTTGGCTCTCGCCTATAATCAACGAGAGGGGCGCGTTGCCCGATAAGGCTGGCCGCGCCATATGGGCTTTCTCGCCGCAATTTCCATTGTGTTCATAGCGGCGGCGCGCATCACCCGCACGGTGAGCGGTTCGGTGAAAATCGCTCAGACTGTGGATAAATCTGGCGCGAAAAAACGCTGGGATTCATGCCGCGTTCCAGATTTCAGAGGAAGCGAGGCGTTCTTATTCGATTGCGGCCAGAGGGCTGACGACCTCCGTCATTGGCATTTTGGGCGCTGGCTTGCTTGTCACAATTTTTGCTCTGCCCGCAGCGGCGGCCTCCTGCGTAGCCGGCGGCGCGTTCGACCGCAAATTGCGCCGCTTGATAAAACGCCAAAGCAATAAAAAAACCGGCGTTTCCGCCGGTTTTTTCATTTTCTGCATCAAGGCTTAGAAGAAGCTCTTCTTCTGCCACCAGCCAGAACGCTTGGGCTTTTCGTCTTCGGCTTCGGCGTTGGAGGTGACGACCGGCTCGGCCGCCGGCTTGGCGTCTTCCTCTTCCGTCTCCGCGACAGGCTCGGCGGCGACGCGGCGGGTGCGGCGCTTCGGCTTGGCGTCTTCTTCCTCCGCCTCGACGGGGGTGACGTCCTCTCCGACCAGCTCCTCCGCGACGGTTTCCACAGCCTCGACGGGTTCGGCGGCGGCCTTCTTGCGGCTGCGCGTCTTCCTGGCGGGCTTTTCGACCGCCACTTCGTCGGACATCTCCTCGGCCTTGACCGATTTGCGCGCGCGCGGCTTGCGGGCCGGCTTGGCGGGCTGTTCTTCTTCCGCCGCCTCGACTTCGACCGCCTCGACCGCCGCCGCGTCTTCCTGCGGGGCGATCTCTTCGATCTCGTCCGCCGCTTCCTCTTCCGCCTTCACCGGCAGGACGGGCGTATAGCCGACGAATTCGGGATCGGGCACCTTCGGCGCGCGGATTTCGTCCTCGCGGCGGTTCTTGCGTCCGCCGCGGCGGCCGCGCCGGCGCTTCTTGTTGCGGCGGTCTTCCTCGCTTGCGGCGTCGCCGCGCGAATCCTCGTCCTCGCCGTCTTCGTCCGCCTCGTCGCCGGCCTGCGCGCTCTGCTCGCGGCCGTTCTCGTCGCGTCCGCCGTTTTCATCGCGTCCATTGTCGTCGCGGTCGCGTCCGCCGCGACGGCGGCGACGGCGGCGACGCTTGCCGTCGCTGTCCTCGCCGCGATCCTCGCGGGCCTCGGCCGCGGTTTCTTCCTCGACCTCGTCCTCCTCGACCGGGATTTCGGGATCCTCGACGTCGTCGTCGATGAAGGCCATCGGCTGCACCGGCGGCTGCGTCACCGGACGGGTCGACGGCGCGCCCTTGTCGATGACGTAATGCTGCTGGCCGACGCTTTCGTCGGCGTCGATGCTGATGGCGACGCCGAAGCGGGCTTCGAGATCGGCCAGCACCTGCCGCTTGTGGTTGAGCACGTAGAGCGCCGTCGCCGCCGGCGTGCGCACGGCGATGTCATAGCCCGAATGGCGCAGCAGATAGTCCTCGACGCCGCGGATGATATGCAGCGACATGGACGAATCCGAGCGGATATGGCCGGTGCCGCCGCAATGCGGGCAGGTCTGCATGGTGCTTTCCAGCACCGAGGCGCGGATGCGCTGGCGCGACATCTCCAGAAGGCCGAAATGCGAGATGCGGCCGACCTGGATGCGGGCGCGGTCGTCCTTGAGGCAATCCTTGAGCCGCTTTTCGACGGCGCGGTTGTTGCGCTTCTCCTCCATGTCGATGAAGTCGACCACGATCAGGCCGGCGAGGTCGCGCAGGCGCAATTGCCGCGCCACTTCCTCCGCCGCCTCCAGATTGGTCTGCAGCGCCGTGTCCTCGATGGAGTGCTCGCGCGTCGAACGCCCCGAATTGACGTCGATCGCCACCAGCGCTTCGGTCTGGTTGATGATCAGGTAGCCGCCCGATTTCAGCGTCACCTGCGGCAGCAGCATGCGGTCGAGCTGGGATTCGACGCTGTAGCGGGTGAAGATCGGCGTCTGCTCGCGATAGGGCTGCACCACCTTGGCGTGGCTCGGCATGAGCATGCGCATGAAATCCTTGGCCTCGCGATAGCCGTTCTCGCCCGCGACGAGGATTTCGGTGATGTCTTTATTATAGAGGTCGCGGATCGAGCGCTTGATCAGGCTGCCTTCCTCGTAGACGAGGGCGGGCGCCGTCGATTGCAGCGTCAGCGAGCGCACGTTCTCCCACAGGCGCATCAGGTATTCGTAGTCGCGCTTGACCTCGGCCTTGGTGCGGTTGGCGCCGGCGGTGCGCAGGATCACGCCCATGCCCTGCGGCACTTCGAGCTCCTTGACGATCTCCTTCAGCCGCTTGCGGTCCTGCGGGCTGACGATCTTGCGCGAAATGCCGCCTCCGCGCGCCGTATTGGGCATCAGCACCGAATAGCGGCCGGCCAGCGACAGATAGGTCGTCAGCGCCGCGCCCTTGTTGCCGCGCTCTTCCTTGACCACCTGCACCAGCAGGATCTGCCGGCGCTTGATGACTTCCTGGATGTTGTACTGGCGGCGATGCGTGCGCGTATGCGACGGCAATTCCTCCAGCGCGTCTTCCGAGCCGACGGATTCGACGATGTCTTCCTCGTTCTCCGGCTCGTCGTCCTCGGCGTGGCCGTTTTCGCCCCGTCCGTTGTCCCCATAACCGTTCTCGATCGGCTCGGAGATCACGTCGCCGCCATAGATCGCGGTGGCCGGCGTGCCGGCGACGTAGTTCTCGAAGGCCGGGCCGACCGGCTCGGCGGTGGGCAGGCCGTCGTCGGCGGCGCCCTGCGCGCGCGCCTCGCCGTTGTCGCGGCGTCCGCGCCGGCGGTTGCGGCCGCGGCGGTCGCCGCGCTCGTTCCGGTCGGGGCGCTCGCTGCGGGGGCGCGGCTCGTCCTCGTCGTCCTCGGCGCGGGCGGCCTTGGCCTCGGCCTCGAGCAGCGCCAGGCGGTCGGCGACGGGGATCTGGTAATAGTCGGGATGGATTTCGGAGAAGGCGAGGAAGCCGTGGCGGTTGCCGCCATATTCGACGAACGCGGCCTGGAGCGACGGCTCCACCCGGGTGACGCGGGCAAGGTAGATATTGCCTTTGAGCTGCTTCTTATGTTCCGACTCGAAGTCGAATTCTTCAATCTTGGCGCCGCGCGTGACGATCACGCGCGTTTCCTCCGGGTGGGAGGCGTCGATAAGCATTTTGTTGGACATACTTGTCTTTCCTGCCGGCGCGAAGTCGCAAACCGCGCGCGCCGGAGACGGCGGATAAAGCCGTCCTCCGCGCCGCGATGCGCTTGCCGGATGATATTGGGTTCGTCGGAACGAAAAGCGCTGATGCGACGCACGACGGCCTTGCGGCGATCGCGGTTTTCAGGCTGGACATGGTCAGTCTTGCTTGACCCATTGTTGTTCCGAACGAAACGACCTCATATATGGCCCGGAAACGCCGGGCCGACCTGTTCGCCTCGATTTCAGCGCAGCGCCACGACGCTCGCGCATCATGCCGGACCTGCCCCGAGGCGTGGCGACAGCGCGTAACGTTGCGCCGTCGGCCGATTGATAACGAAACGGCGGGATGGCCGCGTTTCGCTGAATTCTGTACCGGCTATGGGGCGGCGATCAGATCGGCCGCTGTTTTCGCTGTCCTTTCGTCCGGCGCGCCCTTAAGGCGGCAAACGATTCTGACAGCGGCTCCGTAACCATTTTATGCTTTTATGACCTTGATCGGGCTATGACAAGTCAGAATATCGCACCCTGTCGCCGACCCTCCTGTCGCGTCGCGATTTCGCGCCCGTCCGGCGCGAAAGCCGGGGAGGGGAAAATGGCCTCTGGCAATCTTTCGTTAACTGGTGTTCTGTACCTCTCGATGTAGGGAGCGGGCCGCGCGTTTTCAACGCGGTTTTGTGGGGCGGTTCTGTGGGGCGGTCCGTGGGGGCAGGCCCGAACCGGCTTGCGGCCGGCGCGGGTCCGTGCGACATCGCCTCAACCATGCTGAATGGATCCTGTCCGCCGATGCGTCTCGACCAAGCCAAGACAACCGCCAAACGAACCCGGCGCGCGCTGTTCGCCGCGCTGGCGGCGGTTTTCGCCTTCGCGGTCTCGGCCATGGCCGGGGGACCGGACCAGAGCGCCATGGCCGCGCCGACGCCGCCGGTAGCGACGCCATCGGCCGCCCAGACGCCGCTTTCCGCGCTGACCTTCCGCATGGCAGGCGACGACCTGCGCACGCGCATCGTCGTCATGTTCGACGGCGAGCCCAAAATCTCCACCCTGCTTCTGGGCAATCCGCATCGCCTCGCCATCGACCTGCCCGAGACGCGCTTCGGCTTCGACCGCGCCAGCCTCGCGCCGCGCGGCCTGGTGTCGGCGGTGCGCTACGGGCTGGTGGGCAAGGGGCGCTCGCGCCTCATCCTCACCTTGCGCGGCCCGTTCCGGGTCGAAAACCTGCACATAGCCAAAAACGAAAGCGCGCCCGGCTACCGGCTGATGGCCGACATCGTCGCCACCTCCGACCGCGAATTCGCCGAGGCGCTGAAAGGCGGCTCCGACGTCACCGGCTCGACCACGCCGTCGCCGGCGGCCGAGCCCGCCGGGCCGCGCCCCTTCGTGGTGGTGGTCGATCCCGGCCATGGCGGCGTCGACAGCGGCGCGGAAAGCGTCACCGGCGCCAAGGAGAAGGACCTGACGCTCGCCTTCGGCAAGCAGTTGCGCGACCGGCTGGCGCAGGAGCCGAACCTCAAAGTGGTGATGACGCGCGACGACGACACCTTCCTGCGCCTGTCGGAGCGGGTGCGCATCGCGCGCCAGAACGAGGCCGACCTCTTCATCTCAATACACGCCGACACGGTCAACCAGCACGACATACGCGGCGCGACCGTCTACACCATTTCCGACAAGGCCTCGGACGCGGTCGCCCGCGCCATGGCCGAGCGCGAGAACAAGGCGGACGCCGCCGGCGGCGCCGTCGCCGAGGAGCCGCCCGAGGTCACCGACATTTTGCAGGACCTGACGCGGCGCGAGACGCACAGCTTTTCGCTCAGCTTCGCCGAAAAGGTGGTCAACCACCTGGAGGGCGAGGTCAATCTCATCAACAATCCGCACCGCGCCGCCGGCTTCCAGGTGCTCAAGGCCCCCGACGTGCCCTCGGTGCTGATCGAGATCGGCTATCTCTCCAATCCGGAGGACGAGAAGCTGATCAGCGACCCGGTCTGGCGCGCCAAGTTCGTCGACCGCATCACCCAGGCCGTCGAGACCTTCGAGGCGATGAAGCGGCCGCAGAGCATGAGCAAGGGCTGAAGGATTCGCGCATAAGATGCAGCCCTGCAACACCGGCGGGCACATTTTTGTGGCCTATGAGCCGGTTCACGGGTTAAATTGCTAAAAATACGTAAAGCATCTTGCCTTTGACTCATTTGGTGGTCACTAAGCCAGCAGGCGCCGGACGGGCGCCGGGTCGAGGGCTTTGGCGGTGGTTTTGCGATCATGGCCGCTATGTTCGCCTCCGGCCATGCGCATAATCTGAATGCAGGATTCCGGGTTTATGGTAAGGCTGATCGGATATTTCTTCGGGATCGGGACGGTGCTGCTGCTTCTGGTGGCCGGCGGCGCCGCGCTCTATGTCGGAAGCATGATGAAGGATCTGCCGGATTACGAAGTGCTCGCGAAATACGAGCCGCCGGTCATGACCCGTTTCCACGCCGCCGACGGCAGCCTGATGGCCGAATTCGCGCGCGAGCGCCGCCTCTATATCCCGATCCAGGCCGTGCCGAACCGCGTCAAGGCCGCCTTCATCTCGGCCGAGGACAAGACCTTCTACGAGCATCACGGCCTCGATTTCGGCGGCCTCGCCCGCGCCTCGCTCAACAATTTGAAGAACATCGGCACCGGCCGCCGCCCGATGGGCGCCTCGACCATCACCCAGCAGGTGGCGAAGAATTTCCTGCTCTCCTCCAAGCAGACCTATGACCGCAAGATCAAGGAAGCGATTCTGGCCATGCGCATCGAGCAGGCCTATTCCAAGGATCGCATCCTGGAGCTCTATCTCAACGAGATATTCTTCGGCCTCGGCTCCTACGGCATCGCCAGCGCCGCGCTGACCTATTTCGACAAGTCGGTGGGCGAGCTGACCATCGCCGAGAGCGCCTATCTGGCCGCGCTGCCCAAGGGCCCCAACAACTACCATCCGTTCCGCCAGCCCGAGCGCGCCATCGAGCGCCGCAACTGGGTCATCGACCGCATGGCCGAGAACGGCTACATCACCGGCGCCGAGGCCGAGGAGGCCAAGAAGCAGCCGCTCGGCGTGACGCCGCGCAGCGCCACCCACTATCTGTTCGCCTCGGAATATTTCACCGAGGAAGTGCGCCGCCAGATCATCCAGAAATACGGCGTCGACGCGCTCTACGAGGGCGGCCTGTCGGTGCGCACCACGCTCAACCCGACCTTGCAGGTCGAGGCGCGCAAGTCGCTGCAGGCGGCGCTCTTGCGCTATGACGAGGCGCGCGGCTGGCGCGGGCCGATGAAGCATGTCGAGCTGGGCGCCGACTGGGGCGCCGCCTTCGGCGACATGGATTCCTTCGCCGACGTGCCGGAATGGCGGCTCGCCGTGGTGCTCAACGTCTCCGCCGCCGGCGCCGATATCGGCATGCAGCCGCCCATCGACGCCTCGGGCGCGCGCGGCAAGGAGCGCAAGCGCGCCTTCATCACCGCCGACGACATGAAATGGGCCATGCGCGTCACCAATGTCGGCGGCCGCCGCGGCAGCGCCAAGTCGCCGGAAGGCGTGCTCAAGCCGGGCGACATCGTCTATGTCTCCAAGGCCGAGGGCGAGGGCGATTCCCGCTTCCGCCTGCAGCAGCCGCCCAAGCTCGAAGGCGCCATGGTGGCGATGGACCCGCATACCGGCCGCGTGCTGGCCATGGTCGGCGGCTTTTCCTATTCGGAATCCGAGTTCAACCGCGCCACGCAGGCCTATCGCCAGCCCGGCTCCTCCTTCAAGCCCTTCGTCTATTCGGCGGCGCTCGACAACGGCTACACGCCCGCCTCGGTGGTGCTGGACGGGCCGATCGAGGTCAACCAGGGCGGCTCGCTCGGCGTTTGGACGCCGAAGAACTATTCCGGCAAGTTCGCCGGCCCCTCGACGCTGCGCTACGGCATCGAGCAGTCGCGCAACGTCATGACCGTGCGCCTGGCGCAGGACATGGGCATGAAGCTCGTGACCGAATATGGCGAGCGCTTCGGCATCTACGACAAGATGATGCCGGTGCTGTCGATGGCGCTCGGCGCCGGCGAGACCACCGTGCTGCGCATGGTGACCGGCTATTCGATCATCGCCAATGGCGGCCAGAGCATCACGCCCTCGATGATCGACCGCGTGCAGGACCGCTACGGCAAGACCATCTTCAAGCACGACCAGCGCCAGTGCGAGGGCTGCAACGCCGCCGACTGGGCCAACCAGGACGAGCCGAAGCTGATCGACAACCGCGACCAGGTGCTCGACCCGATGACCGCCTACCAGATCACCTCGATGATGGAGGGCGTGATCCAGCGCGGCACGGCGCAGATCCTGAAGAGCCTCGACCGCCCCATCGCCGGCAAGACCGGCACCACCAACGACGAGAAGGACGCCTGGTTCGTCGGCTTCACGCCCAACCTGGTGGTGGGCGTGTTCATGGGCTACGACACGCCGACGCCGCTCGGCCATGGCGGCACGGGCGGCGGCCTGGCCGCGCCGGTGGCGCGCGCCTTCTTCGAGGACGCGCTCAAGGACGTTCCCAAGGCCGATTTCCACATGCCGGAAGGCATGACGCTGGTCGCCATCGACCGCAAGACCGGCATGCGCGCCAATCCGGGCGATCCCAACGCCTTCATGGAGGCCTTCAAGCCCGGCACCGGCCCGTCCGACAGCTATTCGGTCATCGGCATGGACACGTTCCGCGAGGGCGCGCCGGTGACCCCGCAATCGCCGCAGGCGACCCGCGCCATCAATTCCGGCGGCGGCGGGCTTTACTGACCGATACGGGCGGGCCTTTGGCCTTTACACCGCGCCGCGGCCTCACTATGGTCCGCGGCGCTGGCCGGGGGCGTTCGCCCTTGGCTCTCCGAATTTAGAATGAAGGAACGATCTGCCCATGCGCGCGGAAATCGAGACGCTGGTTGACGAAATCCAGCAGGCCATAAGCCTGCTGAGGAGGCATCTTTGACTGGGATCAGGCGATCAAACGTCTGGGCTATCTGAACCAGAAAGCCGAAGACCCGACGCTGTGGAACGACGCGCAGGAAGCCCAGAAGCTGATGCGCGAGCGCCAGCAGCTTGACGACAGCATCACCGGCGTGAAGCAGCTCACCCAGACGCTCAACGACAGCGTCGAACTCATCGCCATGGGCGAGGAGGAGGGCGACAAGGCGATCGTCGAGGACGCCGAGGCCGCGATCCGCGAGCTCAAGCGGGAGATCGACCGCCGCCAGATCGACATGCTGCTTTCCGGTGAAGCGGACGCCAACGACACCTAT
Organism: Hyphomicrobiales bacterium; assembly: GCA_900465915.1. Taxonomy (GTDB): domain Bacteria; phylum Pseudomonadota; class Alphaproteobacteria; order Rhizobiales; family Rhizobiaceae; genus Brucella. Next base: position 172,136 of record UBKJ01000017.1, on the reverse strand, counting down.
GTCGAAGTCCACGCCGGCGCCGGCGGCACGGAAAGCCAGGACTGGGCGTCCATGCTTTTGCGCATGTACACCCGCTGGGCCGACCGCAACGGCCGCAAGGTCGAGGTGATGGAAGTGCACGAGGGCGAGGAAGCGGGCATCAAATCCGCCACCATTCTCGTCAAGGGGCACAATTCCTACGGCATGCTGAAGACCGAATCGGGCGTGCACCGTCTGGTGCGCATTTCGCCCTACGATTCCAACGCGCGCCGGCACACCTCCTTCGCCAGCATCTGGGTCTATCCGGTCATCGACGACAATATCGACGTGCAGGTGACCGAATCGGACGTGCGCATCGACACCTATCGCGCGTCGGGCGCCGGCGGCCAGCACGTCAACACGACCGACTCGGCGGTGCGCATCACGCATATCGCCTCCGGCATCGTGGTGCAGTGCCAGGCCGAGCGCTCGCAGCACAAGAACCGCGAAAAGGCCTGGGCCATGCTGCGCGCCCGCCTTTACGAGGAGGAGCTGAAGAAACGCGAGGCGGCGACCGACGCGGCCAACGCCACCAAGACCGACATCGGCTGGGGCCACCAGATCCGCTCCTACGTGCTGCAGCCCTACCAGCTCGTCAAGGACCTGCGCACCGGCGTCGAAAGCACCAATCCGCAGGAAGTGCTCGACGGCGCTGTCACGCCCTTCATGGAGGCGGCGCTCGCCCACCGCATCGAGGGCAATGGCGAGATGATCGCCGACATCGACTGACCCGGTTTAAAAAAACACATGAAAAACCCGGCCTTGCGCCGGGTTTTTTATTACAGCAGCGCCTCGATCTGCTTGCCGGCCTTGAGGAAATTGACCGGATTGATCGGCCGGCCTTTCTCGCGCACCTCGTAATGGATATGCGTGCCGGTGGAGCGGCCGGTGCTGCCGGCTTCGCCCAGAACGCCGCCGCGCTTCACCTTCTGCCCGTCATGCACCAGGATGCGGCTCATATGGGCGTAGCGGGTGGAGAAGCCGTTGCCGTGATCGACCTCCACTATATTGCCGTAGCCGCCGAACAGCCCGGCCTTGATCACGGTGCCGGCGGCGGTCGCCAGCACCGGCTGGCCGTAGGCGGCGCGGAAATCGACGCCGGCATGGAAGGCCGGCATGCCGAGGATCGGGTCGCGCCGCACGCCGAACAGGCTCGTCACCGGCATGCCCGGCGCGGGATTGGCGAGCGGCAGGGCGCGCGCCTGCTTGCGCACGCTGTCGAGCCGGTCGAGCGCGCTGTCGAGGTCGCGCAGCTGCATGTCGAACTGGTTGACCGCAGCCCCCGGCGCCGAGACGGGGACGAGCGGCCCGCCCATGGCGTCGGCCGCCTCGCGGCCGTTCTCGATGCGGAGGCCCGCCTCGTTGAGCGCGTCGACGATATTGGCCGCCTTTTCCGACGCCGCGTCGGCGAGGCTGCGCACCTTGCCCTGCTGCTCGCTCTCGATGCGGCGCAGCGCCTGGTTGACCGTGGCGAGGATCTTGTCCGAGGTCTCGCCGGCGGATTCGCCGCCGACGCCGCCCGAAAGCCGCAGGCCCGGCGCCGTCGCCTCGGCGCGCCGCTCCGCCTTGGGCGGACGGCCCGGCACGGGGCCGGTGATGATGGGATCGATCCCGGCGGTCTTGAAGGCCTCGTCGGGGATCATGGCGCTGTGCTGTTCCGGCGCCGGCGGCGCTTCGGCCGGCTTGTCGGGCAAAGGCTGCAAGGTCGAGGCGCGCTCCAGGAGCGGGGCCAGCAGCCGGTCGCGCTGGCTCAGCGTCTGCTGGCGGCGCATCAGCTCGGCCACCTTGTTCTCCATCACCTGCTGGTCCAGCATCTGCCGGCTGGTGATGCGGTCGACCTCGGTGCGCAGCGCCGAGATGCGGTCCTCGTAGAGCTGCCGGGCGCGCGCCTGCCGGGTGACGGCGGCGCTCATCAGGTCGTCGCGCAGCGCCAGATAGCCGGCGGCGCCGAGATAGGCGGCGGAGAGCGTCAGAAACGCCGCGCCGCCCAGGACGGTCATCCAGGGCCGCAGCGTGAAATGGCTGATCCTGTCGCCGCGCGCGATGATCACCACGGGCGATTCCTTGCGCTCGCCCAACGCCTTCCGCCGTGCGCCTTTCGTGGTCATGGAAACCTGCCGATCCTGTCCGCAAAACCCTGTTTTGATTAAAACTTATTAGGGTTAACAAAGTCTTGCGGAAGCGGGCCCGGTCAGTTCGAGACGGGCGACAGGCTGCGGTAGAAGGAGGGCGTCAGGCCCGCCTCGGCGCGGGCGATGTCGTTGAAGGGCGGCTTCAACTCGCCGCGAAAATTGGCCCGCACCAGCTCCTGGAACCGCGCCGCCGGATCGATGCGGTTGCGGGCGCAGAAGAAGCGGAACCACTTTGCGCCCACCGCCACATGCTTCTTCTCGTCGTTGTAGATGACGTCGAGGATGGCGGCGGTCTCGCGGTCGCCGGTCTCCAGCATCTTCTCGATCAGCGACGGCGTCACGTCCAGCCCGCGCGCCTCCAGGATCAGCGGCACCACGGCCAGCCGCGCGTCGAGGTCGTTGCGGGTCTGGTGCGCCGATTGCCACAGCCCGTCATGGGCCGGCATGTCGCCGTAATCAGCGCCGAGGTCGCGCAGCCGCCCGCGCAAAAGCGTGAAATGCCGCGCCTCGTCGTCGGCCACCTTCATCCAGCCGTCGAAGAAGCTGCGCGGCACGTTGCGCGCGGCGAAGCGCGCCACGATGTCGAGCGCCAGGTCGATGGCGTTGAGCTCGATATGCGCCAGCGCGTGCATCAGCGCGATGCGGCCATGCTCGGTGTTGAGCGAGCGTTTCTTGAGCATGCGCGGCGGCACCAGCTCGGGCTTTTCCGGCCGTCCGGGCCGGTCGGGCGGCGGCGGGTCGAGCGGCCCGCGCAGCGACAGGCTGCGCGCGAACCAGCGCGCCGCCGTCTCGCGCGTCAGCCGCACCTTCTCGTCGAGGTCGGCGGCCGCGATGGCCCGGATGGCGTCGCCGCGCAGCGTCACGGTTGCAGCGCGCGCGCCGCGGCGAGCACGTCCTCGGCATGGCCGTCGACCTTGACCTTGCTCCACACCCGCGCCACGCGGCCCTCGGCGTCGATCAGGAAGGTGGTGCGCTCGACGCCCATATATTTGCGGCCGTAAAGGCTCTTCTCCACCCAGACGCCATAGGCCTCCAGCGCCGTGCGTTCCTCGTCGGCGGCGAGATCGACGCTGAGGCCGTGCTTCTTGCGGAATTTGGCGTGCTTCTGCGCGCTGTCCGGCGAAAGCCCGATCACCCGCGCGCCCAGCCGGTCGAATTCCGGCTTCAGCGCCGAAAAGGCGATGGCTTCCTTCGTGCAGCCCGACGTGTCGTCCTTGGGATAGAAATAGAGCACGACCGGCCGGCCCTTCAGCGCCGACAGCGTCAGCGGGCCGTCGCCGTCGGTCGGCAGGGTGAAATCCGGCGCCGGATCGCCAAGCTGGGGATGAGCCATATCTACGCCTTTCTTTTATGGATTAGCATGCGCGCCACCTGTTACAATCTCCGCTATGGCATTCGCGGGGAATGGGTGCAACAGCAAACGGGAGCAATCGGGGGCGGGACGGCGAGCAGGCGCGTTCATCGAACCCCCGCGACAGGTCCGGCCGGGATATTGACAGAGAAGCCGAGCAAGATCCGCGTTAGCAGGCGGGAAATGAAGAGGATCGAACGCCTCGCGGCGGAGGGCGCGGAGGCGGTGCTTCGCGGGCGCGTCCGTCCGCGGCGCTCGGTGCTGGCGCGCTGCGTCTTCGGCTTCGTTTCCATCTGCCTTCTGATGGTGCTGGTCGGCGGCGCCGGCTTCGTGCTGCTGCGCGGCGGCGTCAACAGCGACCTTCTGCGCGACGAGGCGCAGAAATCCCTGACGCAGATATTGGGCGCGGGCGCCTCCGCCGCCATCGGCTCGGTGGCGCTGTCGCTCGACGCGGCCGGCCATGTGGCGCTGGAGGCGCGCGACGTCTCCATTTCCGATCCCCGCCGTAACCTCGAGCTCAAGGGCGTCAGGTCCGTGCGCCTCGGCCTCGCGCCGCTGCCGCTGCTCGCCGGTCGCATCCGCGTGGCGCAATTGGAGGTCGAGGGCGTCTCCTTCGACATGCCGGAGAGCAAGGGCGATTTCTGGCGCGCTTTGCCGCACGATGCGCGCGGCTTCGTCGATTTCGACGCCGTCTCGGGCGAATTGTTCGCCGCCATGCGCCGCAGCCTCGATCTCCTGACGGCGCAGAACACCCATTCCATCGCCATCCTCGACAGCGAGTTGCGCTTCAGGACCGGCGACGCCGTGCAGAACTTGCGCATCGACCGGCTGCGCCTGAGCGAACAGAGCGCAAGCCGCATCGGCATTTCCGGCGCGGTCGGCTGGAAGGGCGATACGATCGCCGTCGAGGGCGGCGTCGACCGCAAGCCGGGCGCCGACGACCTCGACGGCTTCAAGCTCGCCATCGCCGGCGTCCCGGTGCGGCTCGGCTCCCCGCCCGACGTCTCGCCCGTCATCGCCAACCGCGTCAACCCGGCCCATTTCGAGCTGAACGGCAAGGCGCTGGTGACGCTGGAGGGCGAGGCCGCCGACACCGACGAGCCGCAGCGCCTCACCGCCGGGCTCAACGTCACCGGCGTCGACATGGAGCTCGGCAAGGTCGAGGGCGTGCGCGGCGACCTGACGCTCGGCCTCGAACATGTGGTGGGCAGCGGCAAGATCGAGGTAAAGGGCTCGCGCCTGCGGCTGGGCGGCCTCGACGCCAGCTTCAACGGCGCCTTCGGCCCCGAGCCCGGCTCGGAAAGCGCCGCCGAAGGCCCCGCCTACCGCTTCGAGATCCTCACCTCCAAGGCGGTCAGCGCGCCGGCGGAATCGACCGAGCAGCCGCTCTCCTTCGCCACCCGCATCAGCGGCCGCTTCCTGCCCGAGCAGAAGCGCGTGCAATTCGCCAATCTCGACGTGCAGACCGAGAAGGGCGTGCTCTACGGCCAGGGCGGCATGGGCTTCGGCGCCGGCTCGCCCGAGATGATCTTCATGCTGCGCATTCCCGAAATGCCGGTGGCCGACGCCAAGAACCTCTGGCCCATCGACGTCGCCGACGGCGCGCGCGAATGGGTGCTGAAGAACATGTATGGCGGCGACCTCAAGGACAGCCATATCGACATTTCGCTGGCCGGCGGCCGCTTCAACGGTCCCGGCCTGCCGCCGCCCTTGACCGGCGACGAGATCAAGGCCGACTTCAACGTCGCCGACACGCGCTTCGACGTGGTGGGCGAGTTGCCGCCGGTGCGCGACGCCGACGGCGCTGTGACGGTGCGCGGCGCCCACGCCACCATCAAGCTGGCCAAGGGCGTGGCCTACACGGCCAACAACCGGCAGGTGGACGTGTCGGACGGCACGCTGGTCATCCCCTGGGGGCCGCAGCGGCCGGTCATCGCCGATCTCGACATCTCCGTCGACGGCAAGGCGGCGGCCATCGCCGAGATCGCCGGCAACAAGCCCATCGACGTCTTGAAGAACGTGCCCTTCACGCCCGAGGACGTCAATGGCGACGTCAAGTCCCGCGTCCATGTCAGCTTCGCCGTCTCCAAGGGCGCGCCGCCCGGCACGCTGAAATGGACCGCCGACATCGGCTTCGCTGATCTCGACGTGACCAAGCCGGTCGCGGGCTCCATCATCACCGGCGCCGTCGGCGACATCAAGGTCGACCAGGCCGCCGCCGTCATCACCGCCGACGCCCGCCTCGACGGCGTGCCGGCCAAGATCAGCATGACCGAGCCGGTCGACCTCAAGGGCCCGGTCAAGCGCGAGCAGAAGATCAGGCTCGACATCGACGACAAGACCCGCGACGCGGTCATGCCCGGCCTCGGCGCGCTGTTCTCGGGGCCGATCGCCGTCGACCTCACCATGGCCGAGGGCGGCCGGCGCAAGGTGACGGCCGATCTCGGCAAGACGCAGATCGACCTGTCCTGGCTCGGCTGGCGCAAGGGCGCGGGCGTGCCGGCCAAGGCGACCTTCGACCTGATCCAGGCCCCCGACAAGAGCCGCATCGACATTCGCGACCTCGCCTTCACCGGCGACGCCTTCGGCGCCCGGGGCGACCTCGCCATCGTCAAGGGCGACCTGCAATCGGCCGACCTGCGCGAGGTGCGGCTCAACCGCAGCGACAACCTGTCGATCAAGGCGACCAGGACGGGCGGGACCTACCGCGTCAGCGTGCGCGGCTCGGAGTTCGACGCCCGCTCGCTCATCAAGCAGGTGTCGGACCGCAACGAGAAGAAGGGCGGCGGCGGCAAGGGCGGCTCCGGCCCGCGCGTGGTGGTCAGCGCCCAGATCGACGAGGTCGGCGGCTTCAACAACGAAAGCCTGCGCAACGTCGCCGTTTCCTACGAAAGCGCGGGCGCCAAGATTTCCGGCGTGTCGGTCAACGCCGTCACCGGCTCCGGCGCGGCCTTCGTCGCCACCAACAACGAGCAGGCCGGCGCGCGCTCCATCTCGCTGCAATCCAACGACGCCGGCGCGGTGCTGCGCTTCTTCGACTTCTACGACAAGATGCGCGGCGGCAGGATCACCGTCGGGCTGGCGGCGCAGGGCGATTCGCCGCTGCGCGGCCAGATCGACGCGCGCAACTTCTCCATCGTCAACGAGCCGCGCCTGGCCAAGATCGTCTCGACGCCGGCGGGCTCCAACGGCGCCAGCCTCAACCAGGCGGTCAAGCGCAACATCGACGTGTCGCGCGTCGACGTGGAGCGCGGCTTCTCGCTGATCGAGAAGGGCGACGGCTATCTCACCCTCACCAAGGGCGTGGTGCGCAGCCCCACCGTCGGCACCACCTTCCAGGGTACGCTCTACGACCGCGCCGGCAACATGTCGATCACCGGCACCTTCATGCCGGCCTACGGCATCAACCGCATCTTCGGCGAGGTGCCGATCTTCGGCGCGCTGCTCGGCAACGGCCGCGACCGCGGCCTGCTCGGCATCACCTACAAGCTGGTCGGCAACGCCAAGCAGCCGCAGGTGATCGTCAACCCGATCTCCATCATCGCGCCGGGCATCTTCCGCTCGATCTTCGAGTTCTAGCTCCGCCATGAGGCGGTTACGTGAGGAGCGACACATGAAACGCCTGCTTCTGGCCTGCGCCTTCCTTCTTCCCGCTTCGCTGGCGCGCGCGGACAAGCTCTACGACGCCTGCATCGACACATCGAATGGCAGCAACGCCGCCTGGGCGCAATGCGGCGGCGACTGGATCAAGCGCGCCGACGCCGCGATGAACGCGGCGTGGAAGAAACTCTATGGCGGCGCGGAGGAGAAGACCAAGGCCGACCTTCTGGCCGAGCAGCGCCTGTGGAACGCCTACAAGGAAAAGGCCTGCGACTTCTACGCCAATGGCGACTGGGGCCGCGAGGGGCAGGTCCTGTCCTATCCCGCCTGCCGCGCCTCCGTCATCGAGGCGCGCACCAAACAGTTGCAGGACTACGAATCCCGCTAGAAACGCAAAAAGCCGGGCTAGGCCCGGCTTTTCCCATCTGCCTCGGCGATCAGGCCGGGCGGATCAGCACATGGCGCTTCTTGCCCAGCGACAGCTTGATCACGCCCTGGTCGTTGAGCGCGCCGGCGTCGATGGTGCGGCGCGGATCGTTGACCGGCTCGTCGTTGACGCGCACTCCGCCGCCTTCCACATGGCGGCGGGCCTCGCCGTTGGTGGTGCAAAGCTCGGCCAGCACCATCAGCGCCAGCAGACCGATGCCGCCGTTGAGCGTCGCCTTGTGCACGCCGACCGTGGGCAGGTTCTCCGACAAGGCGCCTTCCTCGAAGGTCTGGCGCGCCGTCTCCGCCGCTTCCTCGGCCGCGTCGCGGCCGTGCAGCATGGCGGTGACCTCGGTGGCGAGAATCTTCTTCGCCTCGTTGATCTCGGCTCCGCCGAGCGCGGCCAGCCGCGCGATCTCGTCCAGCGGCATGGTGGTGTAGAGCTTGAGGAAGCGCTCGACGTCGGCGTCCTCGGTGTTGCGCCAATATTGCCAGAAGTCGTAGGCGCTCAGCATGTCGGCGTTGAGCCATACGGCCCCGTTCATCGACTTGCCCATCTTCTGGCCCGAGGCGGTGGTGAGCAGCGGCGAGGTCAGCGCGTAGAGCTGCGGCGTGCCCATGCGGTGGCCGAGATCGATGCCGTTGACGATGTTGCCCCACTGGTCCGAGCCGCCCATCTGCAGCCGCAGGTCGTGGCGCCTGTTCAGCTCCACGAAGTCGTAGGCCTGCAGGATCATGTAGTTGAATTCGAGGAAGGACAGCGACTGCTCGCGGTCCAGCCGCGTCTTCACCGAATCGAAGGACAGCATGCGGTTGACCGAGAAATGCCGGCCCACGTCGCGCAGGAATTCGAGATAATTGATGTTGCGCAGCCATTCGGCGTTGTTGAGCATCAGCGCGTCGGCCGGGCCGTCGCCGAAGGTCAGGTAATTGGCGAAGACGCGCTTGATGCCGGCGATGTTGTCGGCGATGACCTCCTCGGTCATCAGCTTGCGCGCCTCGTCCTTAAAGGACGGGTCGCCCACCATGCCGGTGCCGCCGCCCATCAGCGCCACGGCGCGATGGCCGGTCTTTTGCAGCCAGTGCAGCATCATGATCTGGATCAGGCTGCCCACATGCAGGCTGGGCGCGGTGGGATCGAAGCCGATATAGGCGGTCACGGTCTCCTTGGCCATCAACTCGTCGAGGCCGGATTCATCGGAAATCTGATGAATGAAGCCGCGCTCGGAAAGCGTGCGGAGAAAATCGGACTTGAAACCGGACATGCCTTTTCCTGACTCAAACTATTCGGCCCAGGCCATTGAACGCGCCGCGCCATTTCCTGGTCGTTCGCGCATTCGCAGGCGGGAATCTGTTTTCCGCTCTTGCCGAAAATGCTCTATTTCGCCTTTAACACTATTCGCGGCGAAATCACAAGGAAGCAACAATCATGGGCGAAATCCGGCGCGCGATCGGCCTGATGAGCGGCACTTCGATGGACGGAATCGACGTGGCGCTGATCGAGACGGACGGCGAAAACCGCGTGGCGCGGGGGCCTTCCGCCGCCACGGCCTATGGCGAGGGATTCCGCGCCCGGCTCAAGCAGGCGCTGGCCGACGCGCGCGCGGTCCGCGACCGCGCCGAGCGCCCCGGCGTGCTGGCCCGGCTGGAGCGCGACTTGACGCTCCTGCACGCCGTCGCCGTGCAGGACTTCCTCTTCTCGCATAGGCTCGGTCCCGCCGACATCGACGTGATCGGCTTCCACGGCCAGACTGTGCTGCACCGCCCCGATGCGGCGCTGACGGTGCAGATCGGCGACGGCGCGCTTCTGGCGCGCGAGACCGGCATTCCCGTCGTCTACGACATGCGCGCCGAGGACATGCGCCATGGCGGGCAGGGCGCGCCGCTCATCCCCGCCTATCACCAGGCGCTGGCCCAGAGCCTCGACGGCGTCGACCTGCCGGTGGTCTTCGTCAATATAGGCGGCATCTCCAACCTGACCTACGCCGGCGGCGAGGGCCGCATCGCCGCCTTCGACAGCGGCCCCGGCAACATGCTGATCGACCAGTGGATGGAGGCGCACGGCGCGGGCGGCTACGACGCCGGCGGCGCGGCGGGCCTCGCCGGAAACGTGGACGCGGCGGTGGCGGCGCGCTATCTCGGCCACGCCTTCTTCAGCGGCAACCGGCGCCGCTCGCTCGACCGCGGCGATTTCGCGCCGCCCACGGTCGGCGAGATGACGCTCGCCGACGGCGCGCGCACGCTGGCCCATGTCGCCGCCGCCTCGATCCTCAAATCCGCCGCCCATCTGCCCGCCCGGCCGCGCAGCTATGTGGTGAGCGGCGGCGGCCGCAGGAACGCGGCGATCATGCGGGAGCTGGAGGCCCTGGCCGCAGGGCAGGGCGCGAAGGTGCTCGACGCCGACGCGCTGGCGCTCGACGGCGACGCCATGGAGGCGGAGGCCTGGGCCTATCTCGCGGTGCGCTCGCTCGAAGGCCTGCCGCTGACCTTCCCCGGCACCACCGGCTGCGACCGTCCGGTGACCGGCGGCGTTCTGGCCCGCCCCTAGCGACGCGCATGAAAAATCCGGCGGGAGGGCCCGCCGGATCGGAAGAAGATCGTCGCTTGAAAGACGTCAGCGCAGCCGCTTCGGCCGCGCCTCGACCAGTTCGCCGGCCATGCGGCGCTCCAGATATTCCGAGCATTCCTCGATCAGCTCGTCGCCCGAGCCGGAGAAGAAGTGGTTGGCTCCCTCAATGGTCTTCTGGGTGATGGTGATGCCCTTCTGGGTCTTGAGCTTGTCCACCAGCGACTGCACGTCCTTGGACGGGGCCACCTTGTCCTGGTCGCCATGGATGATGAGGCCCGAAGACGGGCAGGGCGCGAGGAAGGAGAAGTCGTAGGTGTTGGGCTGCGGCGCGACCGAGATGAAACCTTCGATCTCCGGCCGGCGCATGAGCAACTGCATGCCGATCCACGCGCCGAAGGAATAGCCGGCCACCCAGCAGGTCTTGGAATCGGGATGCAGCGCCTGCACCCAATCCAATGCGCTGGCGGCGTCCGACAATTCGCCCGCGCCGTGGTCGAATTCGCCCTGGCTGCGGCCGATGCCGCGGAAGTTGAAGCGCAGCGTGGTGAAGCCGCGCTGCTGGAACATGTAGAACAGATCGTAGACGATCTTGTTGTTCATCGTGCCGCCGAATTGCGGATGCGGATGCAGGATCAGCGCGATGGGCGCGTTCTTTTCCTTCGAGGGCTGATAGCGGCCTTCGAGGCGTCCGGCAGGTCCGTTGAAAATGACTTCTGGCATGTGTACTCCGCTCGTAACCGGCAGGCCGGTTCGGGGGCGGCGCGCTTGACGAAGGCCCGCGCCGCTTCTAGAACCGATTGAAAAGTTTTGAACGACTGAAAGCAGTATCAGTCCGCATAGCGGCTTAATAGGCTTTTCTCGATTGAAAATTCAAGAAAATTGCGCTTCCGGCCGTTCAAACGGGATCGGGACAGGAGATAGGATGCGGGATGTCCGCCGGCAAGAGGCTTTATCTCGACTATAACGCCAGCGCGCCGCTGCTCGACGCCGCGCGCGAAGCGATGATCGCGGCGCTGGACGTGACCGGCAATCCGTCCTCCGTGCACCGCGAGGGGCGGGCGGCGCGGGCGCTGGTCGAGGCGGCGCGGCGCTCCGTAGCCGCGCTCGTCAACGCGAAGCCGGAGCATGTCGTCTTCACCTCCGGCGCGACCGAGGCCGCCTCCACGCTGCTCACGCCGCATTACACCATGGGCCGCGCGCCGGTGCGGCTGTCGCGTCTCTATGTCGGCGCGACGGAGCATCCTTGCATCCTCTCCGGCGGCCAGTTCGCGCCCGAAGACGTCACCGTCCTGCCCGTTGACGAAAACGGCCTGCTTCGACTCGACGCGTTGCAAGAAGCGCTCGCGGCCCACGACAAGGCGTCGGGCCTGCCGCTGGTCGCCGTGCAGGCCGCCAATAACGAGACGGGCGTGATCCAGCCCGTGGCCGAGATCGCGGCGCTCGTCAAGGCGGCGGGCGGCGTATACGTGGTCGACGCCGTGCAGGCGGCGGGGCGTATTCCATTAGATATTACAAATAATTGCGGTGATTACCTCATAATCTCCTCGCACAAGATCGGCGGGCCGAAGGGCGTCGGCGCGATCATCGCCGTCTCCGACCTGATGATGCCGCGCGCTTTGGTGCGCGGCGGCGGGCAGGAAAAGGGCCACCGCGCCGGCACCGAGGCGCTGCCGCTGATCGCCGGTTTCGGAGCCGCCGCCGACGCGGCCCGCGCCCGCATGGAGGCGGGCGGCTGGCCGTCGGCCTCACGCGACCGGCTGGAGGCGGGCATTTCGCAGATCACCAACGGCGCAACTATCCACGGCCGGTCCGCGCCGCGCCTGCCCAACACGACCTTCTTCTCGCTCGACGGCCAGAAGGCGGAGACGGTTCAGATCGCCTTCGACCTCGCCGGCGTGGCGCTGTCGGCGGGCTCGGCCTGTTCGTCCGGCAAGGTCGGCCCCAGCCATGTTCTGGCGGCGATGGGCAAGGCGGAAGGGCCGGGGGCGATCCGCGTCTCGCTCGGCCCCGATCAAGGCGAGGCCGACGTGGCGCGGTTTCTCGAAACGCTCGGGACAATCGTCGCGCGCGCGGCGCGGAAGAATAATTCTTGAATTAAAGGGGCAATTTTCGCCCGCCGGCTTGAAATTCACTTTAGAGAGGTTTTAAAGAGTAGCCACGCACACTATATTGAGGCGGTCATAACGCCTTGACGTTTGCAACTGTCGGACCTTGACTCCGACGTGGATGGAGAACGCCAATGCCTGCAGTGCAGGAGACCATCGATCAGGTCCGCGGCCTCGACGTGGACCAGTACAAGTATGGATTCGAGACGACCATCGAATCCGAAAAAGCCCCCAAGGGCCTCAACGAAGACGTCATTCGCTTCATTTCCGCCAAGAAGAACGAGCCGGAATGGATGCTGGAGTGGCGTCTGAAAGCCTATGAACGCTGGCTCACCATGGAGGAGCCGACCTGGGCGCGCGTCGATTATCCCAAGATCGACTTCCAGGACGCCTATTACTACGCCGCGCCGAAGAACCAGAGCGGGCCGAAATCGCTCGACGAGGTCGATCCCGAGCTGCTCAGGACCTATGAGAAGCTGGGCATTCCGCTGCGCGAGCAGGAGATTCTGGCCGGCGTGCGCAAGCAGGGCGAGGCGAGCGAGATCGACGGCGACCCCTCCGACAATGTTTACGCCTCCGGCCGCGTGGCCGTCGACGCCGTCTTCGACAGCGTGTCGGTGGTCACCACCTTCAAGGAAGAACTGTCCAAGGCGGGCGTGATCTTCTGCTCGATCTCGGAAGCGATTCGCGAGCATCCAGAACTGGTGCAGAAATATCTGGCCTCGGTCGTGCCGGTGTCGGACAATTTCTACGCCACGCTCAATTCGGCGGTCTTCACCGACGGCTCCTTCGTCTATGTGCCGAAGGGCGTGCGCTGCCCGATGGAGCTTTCGACCTATTTCCGCATCAACGAGAAGAACACCGGCCAGTTCGAGCGCACGCTGATCATCGCCGACGAGGGGGCCTATGTGTCCTATCTCGAAGGCTGCACCGCGCCGCAGCGCGACGAGAACCAGCTTCATGCCGCCGTCGTGGAACTGATCGCGCTCGAAAACGCCGAGATCAAATATTCCACCGTCCAGAACTGGTTCCCCGGCGACAAGGACGGCAAGGGCGGCATCTATAATTTCGTCACCAAGCGCGGCGACTGCCGCGGCGACAATTCCAAGATTTCGTGGACGCAGGTCGAGACCGGCTCGGCGATCACGTGGAAATACCCGTCCTGCATCCTGCGCGGCGATAATTCGCGCGGCGAGTTCTACTCCATCGCCGTATCGAACGGCCACCAGCAGATCGACAGCGGCACCAAGATGCTGCATCTGGGCAAGAACACGTCCAGCCGCATCATCTCCAAGGGCATTTCGGCCGGCAACTCCAACAACACCTATCGCGGTCAGGTCTCGGCCCACCGCAAGGCGGAGAACGCCCGCAACTTCACCCAGTGCGACTCGCTCCTGATCGGCAACGATTGCGGCGCGCACACCGTGCCCTATATCGAGGCGAAGAACGCCACGGCGCAGTTCGAGCACGAGGCCACCACCTCCAAGATTTCCGAGGACCAGCTGTTCTACGTGATGCAGCGCGGCATTCCGGAAGAGGAGGCTATCGCGCTCATCGTCAACGGCTTCGTCAAGGAAGTCATTCAGGAACTGCCGATGGAATTCGCCGTCGAGGCGCAGAAGCTGATCGGAATTTCGCTCGAAGGCAGCGTGGGCTGACGGCAGCCCCACCTTCGTTTCTCCCCCATTCCAAGGTTTACACCATGCTTGAGATCAAGAACCTCCACGCGAAGATCGCCGACACCGACACCGAGATCATCCGCGGTCTGGACCTGACCATCGCCAAGGGCGAGGTCGCCGCCATCATGGGCCCGAACGGCTCGGGCAAGTCGACGCTGTCCTATATCCTCGCCGGCCGCGAGGATTACGAAGTGACCGAGGGCGACATCCTCTATGAGGGCGAGTCGATCCTCGAACTCGACCCGGCCGAACGCGCCGCCAAGGGCATTTTCCTCGCCTTCCAGTATCCGATGGAGATACCGGGCGTCGCCACGATGGAGTTCCTGAAGGTCGCCATGAACAGCCAACGCAAGGCGCGCGGCGAGCCGGAGCTGAAGATCCCGGAATTCATCAAGCGCGTGAAGGAGGCCGCCGGCCATCTCCATATCGACATGGACATGCTGAAGCGCCCGCTCAATGTCGGCTTTTCCGGCGGCGAGAAGAAGCGCGCCGAAATCCTCCAGATGCAGCTTCTGGAGCCGAAGCTTTGCGTGCTGGACGAGACCGATTCCGGCCTCGACATCGACGCGATGAAGATCGTCTCGGAAGGCGTCAACGCGCTGCGTTCGCCGGAGCGCGCCCAGATCGTCATCACCCACTATCAGCGCCTGCTCGAATATATCGTGCCGGACACGGTGCATGTGCTCTACAAGGGCCGCATCATCAAGTCGGGTGACAAGAGCCTCGCGCTGCATCTGGAAGAGCACGGCTACGCCGACGTGATCGGCGAGGCGGCTTAGAGCGGTTCCGTTGTCACGGAAACGTTGAAATCGCTCTAAGTTTTTGTTTTTACGCATTATCCGACGCAAAACCGCTTCGCAGTTTTGCTGGAAATGCTTTAAGGAGGATGCTCCATGAACATCCAGACGACAAGGCCGCGAACGCCGGCCGAAAGCGTGCTGATCGACAGCTTCGCCGACCGCATGGGCGACCTGCCCGGCGACGGCGAGGTGGTGATCGCGCGCGACGCGGCGCTCGAAGCGCTCAAGGCGCACGGGCTGCCCTCGCGCCGCATCGAAAGCTGGCACTACACCGATTTCCGCACGTTGCTCAAGGGCGTCGCCGCCTTCGACCCGGCCGCCGGAACGCAGGCCTTGCCCGCGCTGATCGCCGGCTCGGCGGTCGTCGCCGTCTCGAACGGCGCGGCGCTGGCCGCCCGCGCGCCCGAGGGCGTGACGCTGACGCCGGTGCGCGAGGCGCTGGCCGACGGCTCGCTCGCGTCGCAACTGATCGCGCGCGGCTTCGACGACACGATCGGCCAGATCAACGCCGCCTACGCCAGCGACGGCTGGATGGTGTCGATCGAGGACGAGATGGAGCTTGAAGCGCCGCTGGAGATCCAGAACATCCAGAAGAGCGGGCAGGGCCATACGCGCTTTCCCGTCCGCATCGGTTCGGGCGTCAAGGGCGCGATCGTCGAGCGCCAGAGCGGCGGCGAGGGCGCGGACGCCTTCTCCACCTGCGTGAGCCATGTAAGCGTGGGCGACAACGCCGAGATCGTCTGGATCATCCTGCGCGATTTCGGCGACGCCACCCAGCTCGCCCAGTTCAACGCCACCATCGGCAAGGGCACGAAGCTGACGCTCTATATCGTCAACGCCGGCGGCAAGCTGGTGCGGCAGGAAGTCCACGTCAACGTCAATGGCGAGGATTCGGATTTCGAGCTGCGCGGCCTCAACCTTCTCGCCGACGACAGCCACACCGACATCACCATGACGGTCGGCCATGTGGTCGAGAACACGCGCTCCATCGAGATCGTGCGCAACGTGGTCAAGGACCGCGCGCGGGGCGTGTTCCAGGGCATGATCCGCGTGGCGCAGATCGCCCAGAAGACCGACGCCCGCATGGCCTGCAACACGCTGCTTCTCTCGGACGAGGGGGAGTTCGACGCCAAGCCGGAACTCGAAATCTTCGCCGACGACGTGGCCTGCGGCCATGGCGCGACGGTGGCGGAGCTTTCGCGCGACTATCTGTTCTACCTGATGGCGCGCGGCATCCCCGAAAACGAGGCGCGGGGCCTGCTGATCAAGGCTTTCATCGCCGAGATCATCGAGGAACTGGAAGACGAAAATCTGGTCGAGGCGCTGGAAAAGGTGCTGTCCGACTGGCTCGCCGTCCATGCTTGAATAAAGTCGGGCGGAGCGTCCATGCGCTCCGCCGTTTCCTGCCGCAATGGCGAAAGGAACGATCATGGACCAGATAAATCCGGCCGTCGCGCCTTACGACGTCGAGGCGATCCGCCGCGACTTCCCGATCCTGTCGCGGCAGGTTCATGGCAAGCCGCTCGTCTATCTCGACAACGGCGCTTCGGCGCAGAAGCCGCAAAGCGTCATCGACGCCGTCAGCCACGCCTATTCGAACGAATACGCCAATGTGCATCGCGGCCTGCATTTCCTCTCCAACGCCGCCACCGACGCCTATGAAAAATCGCGCGAAACGGTGCGCCGCTTCCTCAACGCCGGCTCGGTGGACGAGATCGTCTTCACCAAGAACGCCACCGAGGCGATCAATACGGTCGCTTATGGCTACGGCATGCCGAACATCGGCGAGGGCGACGAAATCCTGCTCACGATCATGGAGCACCACTCCAACATCGTGCCGTGGCATTTCATCCGCGAGCGACAGGGCGCGAAGCTGGTCTTCACGCCGGTGGACGACGACGGCGCGTTCCATATCGAGGAATTCGAGAAGCGCCTGACCGACCGCACCAAGCTCGTCGCTGTCACCCATATGTCGAACATGCTCGGCACTGTCACCCCGATCAAGCAGATCGTGGAGCTGGCGCATGCGCGGGGCATCCCCGTGCTGGTCGACGGTTCGCAGGGCGCGGTGCATCTGCCGGTCGACGTGCGGGATCTCGGCTGCGACTGGTACGTCTTCACCGGCCACAAGGTCTATGGCCCGTCCGGCATCGGCGTGCTCTACGGCCGCGCGGAAATGCTGGAAAAGATGCGGCCCTTCCAGGGCGGCGGCGAGATGATCGAGGAGGTGACGGAGGAAAACGTCACCTATAACCATCCGCCGCACCGCTTCGAGGCCGGCACGCCGCCCATCGTGCAGGCCATCGGGCTCGGAGCCGCGCTCGAATATATGGAGAAGGTCGGCCGCCACGCCATCCTCGCCCATGAGGAAGACTTGCGCGACTACGCCCACGAACGCCTCGGCGCGATCAATTCGCTGCGCATCTTCGGAAACGCGCCGGGCAAGGGCGCGATCGTCTCCTTCGCGCTGGAGGGCATCCACGCCCATGACGTGTCGATGGTGATCGACCGGGCAGGGGTGGCGGTGCGCGCCGGAACCCATTGCGCGCAGCCGCTCTTGAAACGCTTCGGCGTCACCTCTACATGCCGGGCGTCCTTCGCCATGTACAATACGCGCGCCGAAGTGGATGCGCTCGCGGAAGCGCTGGAAAAGGCGAGGAAGTTTTTCGGATGACCGACATGGAAGACAAGACGCAGGAAAAGCCCGCCTTCTCCGCCTCCGCCATTCCGCAGGACGAGCTTCTGCGGATGACGGACGACATCATCGCCGCGCTGAAGACGGTCTATGACCCGGAAATCCCCGCCGACATCTACGAACTCGGCCTCGTCTACAAGATCGACATCGAGGACGACCGCACGGTCAAGATCGAGATGACGCTGACCGCCCCCGGCTGCCCGGTCGCCGGCGAAATGCCGGGCTGGGTGCAGAACGCCGTCAGCGCGGTGGAAGGCGTGTCCTTCGTCGAGGTCACCATGACCTTCGATCCGCCCTGGACCGCCGACCGCATGTCGGAAGAGGCGCAGGTCGCCGTAGGCTGGTACTGACCCTTTCTCGAACGGCCCGGCGACGGGCCGTTTTATTGCCTGCTGATAAAGCGTTTCGTTCATCTTGCATTCAAGCTCAGCGCCCTATCTTGCAGGGAAGGCGATGGGGCCTGAACAAGAAAGGATGTTCGTCATGTCACTGAAAACCAGTCTGATCGCGCTTTTCGCCCTCGGCGGCGTCGCAGCCTTTGCCGCGCCGTCCTCCGCGGCTCCGCTCGCGCCCGTGCAATTGTCGCATGACGGCGGCTCGGCCGTGCAGCAGGTCGGCTGGCGCTGCGGCCCGGGCGGGCATGTGAACAGATGGGGCCGCTGCGTGCCCAACCGTCGCGGTCCGGTCGTCCGCCGCGCCTGCCCGCGCGGCACGCACCTGACCCGTCGCGGCTATTGCGTCCGCAACTGGTGACGGCGAACGGCTTCGGCGCGCCCCGGCGCGTCGAGGCCGCCTTTTCTAGCGCCCGGTCGTCGTGGCGTAATGCAGCGGCGGCGGCTTGCCGAGCCGCGCCTGCGCGAGCCCGACCAATGCGCCCGTCTCGCGCGCCGCGTTGACGATCGCCTGTCCGCCCCTGAGCGGAATGGAGGCCAGCGCCACGACCAGCTTGAAGCTCCGGCTCAGCAATTTCGATGGAAACCGCCGCAGCGCCCGCTGCGGGTCGGCGCGATGCAGGGCGCGGAACTGCGTGATGGCGTGGTCGCGGCTGCGCCGGAATTGATAGGCGAGCGTCAGCCGGCAGGCCGGCACCATCTCGTGCACGATGGCGTCCGGCGCCCAGCCGGTGCGCGCGCCTTTCGCTTTCGCCTCCGCCCATAAAGCCCAGTCCTCGCCGCCGCTGAGCCCGAAGCGCGGATCGAAGGCCAGCTCCGTCTCGCGGAAGAAATCGAGCCGTCCCAGCCAGCTTCCGGTGGCGATCTTGATCGACCCCGCTTCGCCGCGCTGCACCTTTTTCAGGCATTTCCGCTCGGCTCGCATCTGGTTGCGCCGCATGCCCGACCACACGACGGCCTGGAGCGGGCTCAGCCGCCCGTCGAGCGGAACCGGCCGCACCGGCGAGCCGACCAGATCGAGCCCGCCGCGCCGCTGCGCCGCCAGAAGCCGCGCCAGCCAGTCGGCCCGCACCCATTCGTCGTCGTCGACGAAGGCCAGCAGGTCGAAGCCGCGCTCCATGGCGTAGCGCAGCGCCCGGTTGCGCGCATGCGAGATGCCGATCCGCGGTTCGAGCAGATAGGCCACGTCGCCCGCCGACGCCGCGATCTTCCGCAAGGGCAGGTCGAGCGTCTTGAAGCCGTTGTTCTCGACCACGACGAAGGAAATTCTCACGTCGTCCGGCGCGGTCATGGCCGCGAGCGATTCGAAAAGCCGCTCCAGCATTTTCGGCCTGTTGCGCGTGGCGACGGCGATGCACAGTCTCGTTTTCATGGCGCGGATGGTATCGCCAAACGAAAAAGCGCGAATTCGCAACAAATGGCCGGATCGATCTTGTCCGGATATTTGAATATATGGATGAAGGAACGCCGCTATCTGTGAGTGGTGAAAAGAAGATCGGGCTTCAGCTCGCCCGCGCCGCCATAGGGATTGGCGTGGCTGGCGAGAATCCACAGGCTGACGCTGGCCGTCAGGATATAGAGCGCCAGCGCGCGCCGTCCGGCGATGACGCGGTCGGCATGGATGGCGCTGATGGTGACGGCGGTGAGCGTGGTCAGGAACAGCACCAGATACCACTTATATTCGTCGACGGAGGTGTTGGCGATGGCGAGGCGCGCATTGCGGGCGTCCTGCAACTCGTCGAAATCGCTGACCAGTTGCGACACGATCGGCCCCGGCGTTCCGGCCAGCGCCAGCTTCTGCACGATGGAGCGGATGATCAATATGGCCTGGTCGACATCCGCCGCCGGCTCGACATTGCGGCCGCTGCCCCATTCGCCCTCCGCGACGCGGGTGCGATAGGTCAGCACCGCGGCGCGCAGCGCGTCATTGTCCAGCACCAGCGGATTGGCGGTGTCGAGCAGGCGCAGGATGGCCGAGCGCTCCTGGCTGACGGCGAGGTCGGCGCGCGAATTGAGCGACCAGGCATCGGCGGCGACGAAGCCCATGGACAGCGCCCATGCGGTGGCGATGGTGCCGAGAAAGGCTGGCGCGGGGATGGTGAAGGCGTCGTGCCGCGCATGCACGGAAAGATACCGCAGCGCGCCGACGCCCGCCACAGCCAGGAAAAGCCCCACCACCGCGAAGACCAGCAGGATCGTGAAGGGTGGAAGAGCAAAGAAAAACGCCAGCATCGCCTGTCCATTTCGCCTGAATATCCGTTTCAGGCCCGCGCGGGCCCGACCGGGCGCGCGCTTGAACGCATCAATGCTTCCGTCCCGCCCCCAAGGGCGAGATTAGACGCAACGCCCGGACGGAGTCGAGGAAAGAGTGGCTTCTGAAACGGGGTCCGCCGTCATCGCGGATGCTGGCGGCGCCAGACCCAGGGCTCCTCGAAGCTTCCCTGCCATATGCCGGCGCGGCGCGCCTTGGCCGCCTCCTGCTGCGCCGGATAATGGCTCTGGCCGCGGAAGGGCCAGTCGAGCGCATGGCCGTTCTGCACCAGCCAGCCGCCCACGTCCTGCCCGAAGGCGTTTTCGCAATCGGCGACCATGCGTCCGTATTTGTCGGTGTCGCGCCCATGGCAGCGGATCGGCTGGGCTTCGTCGAGGAAACGGGCGAGGGCGTTGGCGCCGATCTGCCCGCAGCGATAATCGCGCCCGCCGGCGTCCTTGCAAAGCTGCATGCCCTCCGGCGCGTCGATCCCCCAAAGCCGGATGCGCTGGCCCTGGATTTCGATCGTGTCGGCGTCGATCACCGTCGCGCGGCCCACGAGCCCGCCGCTCGCCCGCCCGTCCGCGCGCGGCGCCGGTGCGGGCCTGGCCGCGCCGGTCGAAAACCCGCCCGGCAAGCCGCCCTTTTCATAGGTGCAGAGCCGCTCGCTCGGCGGCGAGCCGCATTCGAAGGCGAGGTTGCGGGAGCTGGCGCAGCGGCCTGACCGATGCACCCGCCAGCCCGGCCCGCCCTTGCAGCCGCAGCCCCGGCATCGGTACTCCACGGAAAGCGCCGCGCGCGCCGTCTCGACGGCCGGAACCGGCTGGCCGAAAGCCGCAGCCCCCGCCATCCACAATGCGAAAAATATCATCGGACACCCCCTCGATGCGAAAGCCATTGTTATCGCCATCGCACGAGGCCGGCGGCAAAAGCTTCGCCCGTCCGCGCCATGTCCACAGATTTGAGGATAGTGTGGTGCCCCCAGCAGGACTCGAACCCGCGACCCCCTGATTACAAATCAGGTGCTCTACCAACTGAGCTATAAGGGCGTCCGCGCCGGATTAGCACAAATGCCGCGGCTGTAAAACGGTAATTCCGCCGCGCCGGGGCGACATGGCCGGTGGCGAGGGGGATTCGCATATGATAGCCAAAGGCTCGCCGTGATATGGTGGCCGCGCCGCCAGATTCGGGTGGGAGAGGTGAAAGACATGTCGCTTGCGCTTCATTTCCTGTCTTCGGGAACCAGGGAGTCGCTCGTCGCGCAGCAGGAGCTGGTTCGGCGCTACGGCCACGTGTCCGCCGAGGACGCGGATATCGTCGTCGTGCTGGGCGGCGACGGCACCATGCTGCAGGCGCTGCGCGACTTCATGAACAGCGGCACGCCGATCTACGGCATGCATCGCGGCTCGGTCGGCTTCCTGATGAACCATTTCAGCGTCGAGGACCTGCCCGCCCGCATCCTCGCCGCGCAGAAGGAGACTATCCGCCCGCTGGTCATGGTGGCCGAGACCGGGCGCGCCCAGCCCTTCACCGCGCTCGCCATCAACGAAGTGTCGCTGTTCCGCCAGTCCTACCAGGCCGCTAAGGTGCGCATCAGCATCGACGGCAAGGTGCGGCTGGAGGAGCTGGTCTGCGACGGCGTCATGGTCGCCACCCCGGCCGGCTCCACCGCCTACAACCTCTCGGCGCAGGGGCCGATCCTGCCGCTGCAGGCGCCGCTCCTGGCGTTGACGCCGGTCAGCCCCTACCGGCCGCGCCGCTGGGGCGGGGCGTTGCTGCCCAAGCACGTCACCGTGCGCCTCGATCTGCTGGAGACCGAAAAGCGCCCCGTCAACGCCGTGGCCGACAACAACGAGGTCAAGTCCGTCACCGCCGTCACCGTGCGCGAGGCGGCCGACAGCCAGGTGGCCGTGCTCTTCGACCGGAATCATTCCTGGGACGAGCGAATCCTCACCGAACAGTTCCGTCATTGAGGGAGGCGATGAGCATGCGACGTGAAACGCCCCAAGATAGCGGACCCGACGCCGCCGATCTCTGGCGCGAGGCTGTCAGCATGATCTACGACGCCGAGCCGCGCGGCGGGAGCGGGGCGAGGGAGGTGGGCGTGCATTCGCTGCCGCTGGGCGAGCGGCTGGTGGCGCGCGCCGCCTTCTCCCGCCATGACGGCCGCCGCGACGGCGACTGGCTGCGCCGCAACGGCAGCGACGTCTATTGCCTACATCTCTTCGTATCGGGCGCGGCGCGGGGCGCGCTCGGCGCGCGCGAGGCCGCGGCCGGGCGCGGCGACATCCTGTTCTCCCATTCCGACAGCCTGCTCGACCTGCGCTGCGCCGCGGGCGAGACCGCCACCTTCGTCCTCGAGCGCGAGGACCTGGAGCGCGCCTGCGGGCGGCGCGGCCTGCACGGCCTCGTCATCGCCGGCGCTCACGGGCTGGGCGCGCTGCTGGGCCGGCTCCTGCCCGCGACCTACGACGCGGCGCCGTCCTTTTCGACCGCCGACGCGGTCGCGGCCGGCGACGCGCTGCTCGACCTCGTCGCAGCCGCCGTCCGGTTCGGCCCCGAGGGGCTGAGCGCCGCGCCCGCGGCGCTGCTGCGCGAGCGCGCGCTCGACTTCATCGCCGACAACATCTGGGACCCGCGCCTCGACGCCGAATTCGCCGCCGCGGCGCTCGGCGTGTCGCGCTCCACGCTCTACCGCCTGTTCGAGGCCGAGGGCGGCGTCGCCGACGTCATCCGCCGCAAGCGCGTCCATCTCGTGAGCCGCGCGCTGACGCGGAGCGGGGAAGGGCGCAGGCCTACCCTCAAGGAGCTGGCGCGCCGATACGGCTTCTCCGGCGCCCAGCAATTGACCAACGCTTTCCGCAAGCATCTCGGCCTGTCGCCCTCCGATATCGAAAGATCGCTCGCCGCCGGAACGCCGCTCATCTGCGGCCCGCTGGCCCATGTGCAGAAAACCGTCGAAAAAAGAGGCTTCGCCTACAGGCCTTTCGCGCCTGCCGCGGCCGTCTGAAGCCGCCGCCACGGCCCTCGCTCGGGCGATTTGCAAGCAAAATTGCCTCAGGGCGGCTATTTTTGTTGACTTTTTCAGCTTGCGGACGTAGGCGATGCTGCAAGAAAACGCTGAATGCGTTGCAGACGTCCAGTTCTGCCCCGGCCCCTGCGCCCGACGACGCGGCCGCACTGACAGGATGGGCGTAATCCAAAGCGAACCAGAGAGCTGCGCTTCCATTGACGACTTTTGCCGAACTCGGTCTTTCCCCGAAAGTGATCGCTGCTGTTGACGCGGCGGGCTACACCACGCCGACGCCGATCCAGGCCGGCGCCATTCCTCCGGCGCTCGAGCGCAAGGACGTGCTGGGCATCGCCCAGACCGGCACCGGCAAGACGGCCTCCTTCGTGCTGCCCATGCTGACGCTCTTGGAGAAGGGCCGCGCCCGCGCCCGCATGCCGCGCACCCTCATCCTGGAGCCGACGCGCGAGCTGGCGGCGCAGGTCGAGGAGAATTTCGTCAAATACGGCGTCAACCACCGCCTCAACGTGGCGCTGCTGATCGGCGGCGTCTCCTTCGACGAGCAGGAGCGCAAGCTGGAGCGCGGCGCCGACGTGCTGATCGCCACGCCCGGCCGCATGCTCGACCATTTCGAGCGCGGCAAGCTGCTGCTCACCGGCGTCGAGATTCTCGTGATCGACGAGGCCGACCGCATGCTCGACATGGGCTTCATCCCCGACATCGAGCGCATCTGCAAGCTCATCCCCTTCACGCGCCAGACGCTGTTCTTCTCGGCCACCATGCCGCCGGAGATCACCAAGCTGACCGAGCAGTTCCTGCATTCGCCGGTGCGCATCGAGGTGGCCAAGGCCTCCTCCACCGCCAAGACGGTGACGCAGCGCCTGGTCAAGTCCGGCAAGAAGGACTGGGACAAGCGCGCCGTTTTGCGCGATCTCATCCGCGCCGAGGGCGACACGCTCAAGAACGCCATTATCTTCTGCAACCGCAAGAAGGACGTGTCGGAGCTGTTCCGCTCGCTCGTCCGGCATGAGTTCGACGCCGGCGCGCTGCATGGCGACATGGACCAGCGCGCCCGCATGGCCATGCTGGCCAACTTCAAGGAAGGCCGGCTGCGGCTGCTGGTGGCGTCCGACGTCGCCGCGCGCGGCCTCGACATTCCCGACGTCAGCCACGTGTTCAATTTCGACGTGCCGATCCATTCGGAGGACTATGTCCACCGCATCGGCCGCACCGGCCGCGCCGGCCGCTCGGGCAAGGCCTTCACCATCGTGACGCCGTCCGACACCAAATATCTGGCCGCCATCGAGAATATGATCGGCGAGAAGATCGAATGGCTCGACGGCGACCTGTCGACGCTGGCCCCCTCGGACGAGGCCGACGAGCCGCGCCGCGGCGGACGCGGCAAGGACAAGGAGCGCGGCGAGCGCGGGCGCGGCAAGGACAAGCCGCGCGACCGCCGCCGCGAGGAGACGGTCGAGGCCAAGGCCGAGGAGCCGGTGGAGGAGCGCCAGCCCGCGCCGCCGGCCGAGCAGCCGCAGCCGCAGCCGCGCGAGCGCCGCGACTCCATCCGCGCCTCCAACGACGAACGCCGCGGCAAGCCGCAGCACGAGCAGCATCGCCGCCGGCGCGACCGCGACGATGATGACGGCCCGGCGCCGCTCGGCTTCGGGGCCGACATCCCGGCCTTCATGCTGATCCCGACCGGCATCGGCGAAAACGCCTGATAACACGGCCCCGCAAGGGGCCGTTTTCATTTGGTTTTCAGGATTTCTGCGACCGCAGCGCCGCGTCGAAGGCGCGCCGCGCCCATTCCGCCATGACGTCGGGATCGTCGAAGGCCTCGCCGGGCACGCTCCAATAGGGCATGGCGACGGGCTTGCCCTGCCGGCCCTCATAGGTCCATTGGCGGCAATCGGCGGCGCGGAAATGCGGGATGGTTTTCTCGTCGGCCTTGAGCAGCAATTCGTCGTCCACCACCAGCGCGAAGATCAGCCCCTGGTGATAGACGCCCTTGCCGCCGAACATCCGCCTGACGCGGATGGGCCCGAGCCCGGCGAAAAGATCGCGCAGGGCCTCGTCGTCCATGGGCTCAGGCCGCGCCCTGCATCTGGCGCAGGGCCTCGGGCGAGGCGGGCTTCAGCTCGACGGATTCGCCGCAGCCGCAGGCCGAGGTCTGGTTGGGATTGTTGAAGACGAAGCCGGTGCGCAGCGTGGTGGTCTCGAAATCCATCTGCGTGCCGAGCAGGAACAGCACCGCCTCGGGCGCGACGAACACCTTCGCCCCGTCCTTCTCGATCATGTCGTCGCCCGGCCTGGCCTCGGTGACGAGGTCGAGCGTATATTCCATGCCCGCGCAGCCGCCCTTCTTGACGCCCACGCGCAGGCCCAGCGCGTCCTCGCGCCCGGCGAGGATCTCGCGCACGCGGCCAACGGCTGCGTCGGTGAGGGTCATGACTGCGAAACGGCCCATGTCGGTCTTTCCAAGCTGGCGCGGGGTTGGCGAATCGTTCACTCTCGATGGCGGCGGAACCCCGGCGTCTTCGCCACGTTTTCAATATAGTTAGTGTTGTATCATCATAACCGCAAGACGCCAAATCCACCGGAAAGCGGGGCATTTCTAGCGAAGCGAAACAAGTGACGAAGGAGAATCCCATGATGCTCAAGTCCATGACGCTGCTGGCCGCCGGGTTTCTGAGCCTGAGCGCGGCCGCATGGGCCGAGGACGCGCCGAAACCCGCCAAGCAGACCGAGCAGAAGGCCAAGCAGGCCGACCCGAAGGAGGCCAAGCCGGCGGAGACGAAGCCCGCCAAGCCCGTCGAGGTCAAGCCCGCCGGCGTCGCGGAGGCGGCGGGCGGGGTGACGCTGCCGGATTATCGCGACGACCGCTCGACGCCGCAGGCGCTGATCGAATCCTATTACAACGCGGTCAACCGCAAGGAATATGTCCGCGCCTACAGCTATTACGCCGAGGGCTCGCGCGAGCCGGACTTCAAGGCCTTCGTCAAGGGCTTCGAGCACACCAAGGCGGTGCGCGTCGCCGTCCGCAAGACCGAGCCCGACCCCGGCGCCGGCCAGATCTATTGGAGCGCGCCGGTGGCGATCGAGGCCGAGACCGACGACGGCAAGAAGGAGGTGTTCAGCGGCTGCTACACCATCCGCATGACCCAGCCGGGCATGCAGGAGGCGCCGCCCTTCAAGCCGATGGAGCTGATGAGCGGCTCGCTGACCAAGTCGCCGCTGGAGTTCGAGAAGAGCGTGCCCGAGGACTGCGAGGGCCCGTGAGCGAAAGGGCTTGACCTTGCCACGATGGGAAGCCGCATTGTGCGTCCGCCTTGATACGGCATGAAAGGAACCATGATGCTGAGACTTTCCATCCCCAAGATGAAATGCGGCGGCTGCGTCGACGCCGTCACCGCCGCGCTGCGCAAGCTCGACGCCGACGGCCCGATCCATGTCGACCTCGAGCGCAAGCAGGTGGACTATGGCGGCGCGGCCGACGCCGAGGCCGTCCGCGCGGCGCTGGCGGCGGCGGGCTATCCCGCCGCCTGACGCGGCCCGCGCGACGCGGTGATTCATTGACTAGACCGGCGATTTTTGCCACATCAACGGCAGATCGTTTCTGGCGTCACGGCAGCCGTGGCGCCGCAAGGCAACAACATCGCCGTCCGGCGATTACGAAGGGTTTAGTCCAATGGCCGCCGATTTTCAGGATCTTCGCACAAAGATGGTCGACAACCAGATCCGCACGCGCGACGTGACCGATCTGGCGGTCATCGACGCGTTTCTGACGGTCCCGCGCGAGGCTTTCGTGCCCGAGGCGCGCCAGCCGCTGGCCTATATCGACGAGGACCAGCGCCTGGAGGGCGAGACGCCGCGCTATATGATGCAGGCCTCCTCCTTCGCCAAGCTGGTGCAGCTCGTCGCCGTCGGCAAGAGCGACGTGGTGCTCGATATCGGCTGCGGCTCGGGCTATTCCTCGGCCGTGCTGTCGCGGCTGGCCGGATCGGTGATCGGGCTCGACAGCGATTCCACGCTCGCCGCCGCAGCAAGCGCCAAGCTGACCGAGCTCGGCTATGACAATGTCGTGATCGTCACTGGCGACATGGCCGCCGGCTACGCCAAGGAAGCGCCCTTCGACGTGATCGTGATCGAGGGCGCGGTCGACTTCACGCCCGACGCGCTGCTCGGCCAGCTGCGCGAGGGCGGCCGCCTCGTCGCTATCGAGGGCCGCGGAAACGCCGCTCAGGCGCGCGTCTACGTCAAGGAAGGCGGCGTCGCCTCCAGCCGCACCGCCTTCAACATGGCCGCCAAGCCGCTGCCCGGATTCGAGCGCGTGCCGCAGTTCGAGTTCTGAAAAGGCGGCCGCTGATACAATTCTGCAACGTTGCGGAATTTGTTTGTGAATGCGCCGGGCCGGGTGATGGAAATGATCGGGTTTACGGGTTATTAGGAATTGCTCGAACTGAGTGGTTCGATAGATTCGTTGATATCTGATATGAGGTTTGCGGTGCTCAAGGCGTTCAAAGGACTGATGGCGGTCACGGCGTTGATGTCGGGAGTCGCTTTGACGGCGCAGCCGGTGTCGGCCGAGACGCTCACCGGCGCGATGATGAAGGCGTACAGGAACAATCCCGACCTGAACTCGGCCCGCGCCGGCGTCCGCATCCAGGACGAGAACGTGCCGATCGCCAAGTCGAACTACCGTCCGCAGGTCAGCGCCTATTACAATTTCGGCGTCAACCGCGCCCCGGTGACCGGCAACACCACCTCCGGCAATGTCGGCATCCAGCTCAACCAGATGCTGTTCGACGGCTTCCAGACCAAGAACAAGGTCGCCGCCGCCGAGACGCAGGTCTACGCCCAGCGCGAGAACCTGCGCAACACCGAGCAGAACACGCTCTATTCGGCCGTCGCCGCCTATATGGACGTGTGGCAGAAGCGCCAGATCGCCGTGCTGCGCGAGAAGAACCTCGCCGCCATGAACGAGCAGGTGCGCGCCTCCCGCGCCCGCCTCGACGTGGGCGAGGGCACCCGCACCGACGTGGCGCAGGCGGAATCGCAGCGCTCGACCGCCATCGCGGCGCTGAACGCCGCCCGCGCCGACGTCAAGACCGCCGAGGCCACCTATCTTCAGATCGTCGGCGCGCGTCCCGACCGGCTGGCCACGGCGCCCTCGGCCCGCAACCTGCCGCGCACCCCGGACCAGGCCTTCTCCGTCGCCATGGCCGGCCATCCCGGCATCCTCGCCACGCAATATGCGGTCAACGCCGCCGGCTACAACGTCAAGGCCGCCGAAGGCGCGATGCTTCCCGGCGTCGGCCTGACGGCCTCGGCCAGCCGCCTCGACACCTATGCCGGCACCACGGCGGGCGACGGCAACTCGGCCTCGGTCGGCATCGGCGTCACCATCCCGATCTATACCGGCGGCCGCAGCTCGGCCCAGGTCCGCCAGTCCAAGGAGCAGCTCGGCCAGGCCCGCATCGAAGTCGATTCGGTGCGCGACCAGGTCCGCCAGGCCATCTCCGCCGCCTGGTCGCAGCTCGAAGCGGCGCGCGCCTCGGTCAAGGCCAACCGCGACGGCATCTCCGCCGCCCAGCTCGCGCTCAACGGCGTCATCGAGGAGCGCAAGGTCGGCCAGCGCACCACACTCGACGTCCTGAACGCGCAGAACGCGCTCACCGACGTGCAGATCGCCCTGGTCCAGGCCGAGCACGACGCCGTGGTGGCGAGCTACATGCTGCTCAACGCCACCGGCCGCATGACCGCCAGCCAGATGGGCCTGCAGGTGTCCCAGTACAAGCCGGAAGAGCATTACGACGCCGTCAAGAACAAGTGGGGCGGGACCCGCACCCCCGACGGCCGCTGATCGGCGAAAATTTCGGAAAAAGGCGCTTTCGAGCGCCTTTTTTATTGCCCGGCGGGCCACGCGATTCGCCGTTCGCGCCGTTCAATCCTTAACAAATTGATAAAGCTGTGAGTTGACCCCGCCGGGTCCCGTGCGGGGATTCTCAAAACCCCCGCGGTCCGTTAGCCTTGAGAAGGTGATTCTCAGGCGAAAGACGGACGGACATGGCGCAGTCATCCAACGCAGCACGCGAACCTTCCATGGAGGAGATTCTGGCCTCCATCCGTCGCATCATCGAGGACAGCGACGTGACGCGCCAGACGCCTCCGGCCCCGCCGCCCTTCACGCCGCGCGGCGCGGTGGCCGAGTTCCGCCGCCCAGCCGCGCCGGCCATCGAGCCGACGCCGGAAAAGCCGCCGGTCGCAGAGAAGCCCGTCGAAAAGCCCGAACCGCCGCGCCCCGTCTTCACCAGCGAGCCCGAACTGCGCGGCGCCATCGCCCCGACGCCGCCCGCGCCCCCCGTCCGCGACATCGAGGAAGAGGACGACGACGCGCTGTTCCTCGACGCCCATAACGACGACAGCCGCGCGGCCCAGGCGAAAGCCGCCCCCGCCGACGATCTCGCCGCCATCGATCGCTCGGTCGAGACGGGCATCGCCGAGGCGCTCGACGAGTTTCTGGAGCCTGACATGGCCGAGCCGCCCGTCGCCGCCAAGCCGGAGCCCAAGCCCGCTCCCGCGCCGCAAGTCCGCGCCCCCGAGGTGAAGGCCGAAGTGAAAGCCCCGGTCGCATCCTCGCTCAAGGTCCCCGAAACCCCGGCCGCGCCGCCCGCGCCGAAACCGGTCGAAGCCGCCGCGCCCCGCGCGCCCGAAGCGGCCGAGCCGCGCGGCTCGATCCTGTCCGACGTCGCCGGACGGCAGGTGGCGGCGGCGTTCCAGGACCTCGACCAGGCCGTGCGCGAGCCGCGCCGCTCCTTCGACGAGATCGCCGCCGAGCTTCTGCGCCCCATGCTCCAGGACTGGCTCGACAACAACCTGCCCAATCTGGTCGAGCGCCTGGTGCGCGAGGAAATCGAGCGCGTGGTGCGCGGCGGGCGCTGAAAAAGCGGCCCGACCGGCGGCCGAACCACGGGACCCGCCTGTTTTCAGGCGGGTTTTTCATTTTTTGAAGTGATTTGTGGCGCTTTAGTTGTTATTGAGCCTGCAATCCCATTCCGCATAGAACCGGACATTCCCATGCTCGAAAAGACCTATGACGCCGCGGCCATTGAGCCGAAAATCGCCGAACGCTGGGACGCAGCCGGCGCTTTCAAGGCCGGCGCGGGCGCCGCTCCCGGCGCGGACCCCTTCGCCGTCGTCATCCCGCCGCCCAACGTCACCGGCTCGCTACATATGGGCCATGCGCTCAACAACACGATCCAGGACATCCTGGTCCGCTTCGAGCGCATGCGCGGCAAGAACGTTTTGTGGCAGCCCGGCCTCGACCATGCCGGCATCGCCGCGCAGATGGTGGTGGAGCGCCAGCTCGCCGAGCGCGGCGAGCCGAACCGCCACGCCATGGGCCGCGAGAAATTCGTCGAGCGCGTCTGGCGCTGGAAGGCCGAATCCGGCGGCATGATCTCCAACCAGCTCCGCCGCCTCGGCGCGTCCTGCGACTGGTCGCGCGAGCGCTTCACCATGGACGAGGGCCTGTCGCGCGCCGTGCGCCAGGTTTTCGTCACGCTGCACAAGCAGGGCCTGATCTATCGCGACAAGCGGCTGGTCAACTGGGACCCGAAGCTGCTGACGGCGATCTCCGACATCGAGGTGGAATCCCGCGAGATCAAGGGCAATCTGTGGCATTTCCGCTATCCGCTGGAGAACGTGCCCTTCGATCCCGAGAACCCGCACACCTATATCGTGGTGGCGACGACGCGGCCCGAGACCATGCTGGGCGACACCGGCGTGGCGGTCAACCCGAAGGACGAGCGCTATCACGCTCTGGTCGGCAACGACGTGGTGCTGCCGCTGGTCGGCCGCCGCATCCCCATCGTCGCCGACGACTACGCCGACCCGGAGGCCGGCTCGGGCGCGGTCAAGATCACCCCGGCGCATGATTTCAACGACTTCGAGGTCGGCAAGCGCAACGACCTGCGCGCCATCAACATCCTCACCCCCGACGCGGCGGTGACGCTGAAGGACAATGCGGAGTTCCTCGAAGGGCTGGAGCTGACGCCGGAATTGAAGGCGCTGATCCGCGAGATGGACGGGCAGGACCGCTTCAAGGCGCGCGCCCGCATCGTCGAATTGATGGACGAGCGCGGCTATCTGGAGAAGATCGAGGACCATGCCCACGCCGTGCCGCATGGCGACCGCGGCGGCGTGCCGATCGAGCCCTATCTCACCGACCAGTGGTATGTGAACGCCGGCGAGTTGGCCAAGCCGGCGCTGGCGGCGGTGCGCGACGGCCGCACCCAGATCGTGCCGAAAAACTGGGAAAAGACCTATTTCGACTGGATGGAGAACATCCAGCCCTGGTGCGTGTCGCGCCAGCTCTGGTGGGGCCACCAGATTCCGGCTTGGTACGGCCCGGACGGTCATATCTTCGTCGAGGAGAGCGAGGAGGAGGCGAAAGCCGCCGCCCGCGCCCATTACGGCGAGGAGGTCGCGCTGGAGCGCGACACCGACGTGCTCGACACCTGGTTCTCCTCGGCGCTGTGGCCGTTCTCGACGCTCGGCTGGCCGGACAGGACGCCGGAGCTTGCGACCTATTACCCGACCAGCGTGCTCGTCACCGGCTTCGACATCCTGTTCTTCTGGGTGGCGCGCATGATGATGATGGGCCTCCATTTCATGGAGGAGATCCCCTTCCACACCGTCTACCTGCACGCCCTGGTGCGCGACAAGCACGGCGCCAAGATGTCGAAGTCCAAGGGCAACGTCATCGATCCGCTGGAGCTGATGGACGAATACGGCGCCGACGCGCTGCGCTTCACGCTGGCCATCATGGCCGCGCAGGGCCGCGACGTGAAGCTGGACCCGGCCCGCATCGCCGGCTACCGCAATTTCGGCACCAAGCTGTGGAACGCCACCCGCTTCGCCGAGATGAACGGCGTCAAACTCGATCCGGCCTTCCGGCCCGAGAACGCCAAGCTCGCGGTCAATCGCTGGATCCTGACCGAGTTGACCAAGACCGTGCGCGCGGTGACCGAGGCCATCGTCGCCTACCGCTTCAACGACGCGGCCGGCGCGGCCTACCGCTTCGTCTGGAACCAGTTCTGCGACTGGTATCTGGAGCTTCTGAAGCCGATCTTCATGGGCGAGGACGAGGCCGCCAAGGCCGAGGCGCAGGCCGCGGCGGCGTATTGCCTCGACGAGATCTACAAGATCCTGCATCCCTTCATGCCCTTCATGACCGAGGAATTGTGGTCGCTGACGGCGGGCGAGGGCGCGCAGCGCGAAACCGTGCTGGCGCTGGCCGCCTGGCCCGCGCCGAGCTTCGAGGACGAGGAAGCCGCGGCCGACGTCAACTGGCTGGTCGACCTCGTCACCGGCGTCCGCTCCGTCCGCGCCGAGATGAACGTGCCGGCCGGCGCGGTCGCCCCGCTCGTGGTGCTGGAGGCCGGCCCCGCCAGCCGCGAGCGCTTCGCCCGCCACGACGCCGCGATCAAGCGGCTGGCGCGCGTCGACAGCGTGTCCTTCGCCGCCGAGACTCCCAAGGGCGCGGCGCAGATGATGCTGGGCGAGGCGACCATCTGCATCCCGCTCGGCCAGCTCATCGATCTCAAGGCCGAGGCCGCCCGCCTCGCCAAGGAGGCCGCCAAGGTCGCCGCCGAGATCGATCGCATCGAGAAGAAACTCTCGAACGAGAAATTCGTCGCCAACGCCAAGGAAGAGGTGGTCGAGGCTGAACGCGAAAAGCTCGCCGAGCTGAAGGAAGCCGCCGCCCGCGTGGCGACCGCCGAATCCCGCATCCGCGACGCCGGCTGATCGAGAGCGGCTCGAATCAGGCGCCCGGCCTCTCGCAGGCCGGGCGTTTTCATGCCGGATCGCGTCACGAAATCGTGGCGAAACGGCGCTGAATTGTGATTTCGATTGTTTTTTGCGCTTGTTGCGGCGCTGCAACAGCCTCGAAAATCGACGAAAAAACGGCTAAAATAAGCGGTTTTGAAGGTACGAACTCTGAAAATCGGGCGCAAAACCGGCGGGGATAGATGATTTTCGCGATTTTTCGCGTATCGCCGCTCCGCGCTCCGGCGCGCGCTTTCGCGATGCATCTTGCAGCCTGAATCTTTCCTGATTTACGTTTCCGTCAAAATTTATCCGCAACGCCGGGAGGGGACTTGATGAGCGTGCAAAAGGTGACGCTGGCGGGGGTTGCAGCCGCCCTGTTGGGAAGCGCCGTGGCGGCGCAGGCCGGCGGTTTCGAGCGCAGCGAGCAGGATTTCGACATCCTGTTCGAGCCCGGCAACGCGGTGGAGACGGGCGCCACCTATGTGATGCCGGACCGCAAGATCAAGAACATCCGCGGCTCCTACATCGCCGGCCAGACCGGCGGCGTCAATCCGCTCACCGGCAAGCCCTACGAGACCAGCGTCAACGAGGGGCAGGGCTACTGGGTGCCGAAGGCCTCGGCCAAGTTCCAGATCACCGACGACCTCGCCTGCGCGGCGCAATACCGCCAGCCCTGGGGCATCCATACCGATGTCGGCATGGATACGGCGCGGATGTACACCGCCATCGAGCAGAAGATCAGCTCCAACGATTACGGCCTCAACTGCTCCTACCGCTTCGCCGCCGGCGAAAAGGGCTATTTCCGCCTGCTCGGCGGCGTCTCCTATCAGGAGCTGCGCGGCGAGCAGACCCGCCTGATCCCGCCCGGCACGGCGTTCGGCGGCACGTTCCGCGTCGGCTCGCTCAATGTCGACGACCATTCCTTCGGCTGGCGCGTCGGCGCGGCCTATGAAATCCCCGAATACGCCCTGCGCGCCACGCTGGTCTACCAGTCGGCGGTGAAATATTCGCTGGACGGCACGGTGGGCAATCTCGCGCCGGTCCCCATCGACGTGACGGGCGACGTCTCCGCGCCGCAATCGGTGGAGTTCAAGTTCCAGACCGGCGTCGCGCCCGGCTGGCTGGTGTTCGGCTCGGCCAAATGGACCGACTGGTCCTCGATCGAGAACGTGGCCTTCAACGCCAGCAACAGCCGCGTCGCGCCCGCCGGCACGAACATCACCAATCTCAACCTCTATTATCGCGACGGCTGGACGCTCAGCGGCGGCGTCGGCCACAAGTTCAACGAGCAATGGTCGGGCGCGGCGACCCTGACCTGGGACCGCGGCACCTCGACCGGCCTGACCTCGCAGACCGACGTCTGGCTGTTCGGCCTCGCAGCCAATTACAAGCCGATGGAGAACCTGGAGTTCCGCCTGGCCGGCGCGCTGGGCTGGCTGTCCTCCGGCGAGATCAACGACACCGTCGTCGCCGGCCAGCCCAACCCGTCCGGCTCGAAGGGCGACTTCGGCAACGACCTGGTCAGCGCCATCTCGCTGACGACCAAGATCCGGTTCTGACCGGCTGACAATTCAGGATCGCGATTATCCAAAGCCCGGCTCCGCCGGGCTTTTTCTTTGGCGCGCCCGCTCCGCTCTCCTGTCACGAATGGCAGTACCTCATGCCGGCGCCGCGCGGGTATGAATGATCGCGTCCATTCATAATTTTCAGGAAGCAAGATGTTGAAACTCATCAGCAAAACTCTGTTCGCAGCCCTGTTCACGATCACGAGCGGCGCCGCGTTCGCCAGCCACAAATACGGCGTCACCGTCTTCTTCGATCCGAGCGATCCGGGCTACAGCATGAATATTTATACGCCCGAGGGAAATCCGCCCAACAGCAAATGCATGCATGTATGGGAAACGCCTTCGTCCACGGTCACCCTGCGCGGAATGTCGTTGATGTGGGAATCCACGATCGAGGACAAGAACAGTCCCGGCTGCGTCGACGATCCGAAATACAACACCTGGAAGTTCGACGTCCGGAACGGGTCGCAGGTGCTCTCGTCGGGAACGTTTCAATTCTACCACGACAAATCGGGCTCATGGAGAACCATGATCAAGACCACAGGCGACGTCAAATATGCGTGGTGCTCCCAGGAAGGAAAAACAGGCAACGACTGCAAGGATAAATATTACTCCGGCACGACGGATAACATATCGATCATCGTCGCCCACTGACCCGGAATTCATAGATCAATAATTTCATTAAAAATATCGAGGCGAATATGTTGACCATAGCAAAGGCGTTTATTTTCGCATTGGTGTTTTCCGGTTCGATCGGCAATGCGCTGGCGAGTCAGGAATACAGCATCACGGTGTTTTTCAGCGGGAAAAACCCCAATCACATCATGAACCTCTATACCCCGGTGGGAGAGAAGCCCAACAGCGAATGCATGGAGGATTGGAAGACCCCGGCGTCGCCCGTCACCTTGCCCCATTCGACGCCCTTCTGGATTTCGACCATCAAGGACAAGAACAGCGGTTCATGCCTCAACAACCCGAAATACAACACCTGGAAATATGACATCCGCAACGGCTCGACAATTCTCTCGTCCGGCTCGTTCAAATTCTACCACGACAGGTCGAGCGGCGAATGGGAAACCAAAATCATCGCCGACGAGGCCGACGCCAGCCGGGCGATCTGCCGGGACAAGGACCGGGAGCCGCATAAATGCCTGAACGAGTTTTTCCGCGGTAAGACGGACGACATCTCCATTGTCTTCAATCCTTAGCGTTTCCGGCAAAAGCGCGAAGCGCCTCCGCAGGGAAATCGGGCCACCGGACTGATTTCCAATCCCGCTTCGATGCGCTCGGAAATACGTAAAAGCGAAGAGATGGAGCGCCGATCCGATTCCATCGGATCGGCGCTCGCCATTGGATGTCCAAAGCATTCCGGTAAAGGAAAAGCCCGGCTTTGTCCGGGCTTTTCATGGTCGCTATCGATGTCACGCTCCAAGGCGACCGAAGCCGCCCGGCGTTTCCACGACGCCCTTCACTCCGCCGCTTCGGCCTTGCGCTTGGGGCGGCGCTCCAGCAATTCCTTGAGGAAGCGGCCGGTATAGGAACGCGGCTCCTTGACGATGTCCTCCGGCCGGCCCACCGCGACGATCTCGCCGCCGCCGTCGCCGCCTTCGGGGCCGAGGTCGATCACCCAGTCGGCGGTCTTGATGACCTCCAGATTGTGCTCGATCACCACCACCGTATTGCCTTGCTCGACCAGCTCGTGCAGCACTTCCAGAAGCTTGGCCACGTCGTGGAAATGCAGGCCCGTGGTCGGCTCGTCGAGGATATAGAGCGTGCGGCCGGTGGCGCGGCGCGACAGTTCCTTGGCGAGCTTGACGCGCTGCGCCTCGCCGCCGGAAAGCGTGGTCGCCTGCTGGCCGACCTTGATATAGCCGAGCCCGACCTTGACCAGCGTCTCCAGCTTGTCGCGCACCGCCGGCACGGCGGCGAAGAACTCCGCCCCTTCCTCCACCGTCATGTCCAGCACGTCGGCGATGGACTTGCCCTTGAACAGCACCTCCAGCGTCTCGCGATTGTAGCGCTTGCCGTGGCAGACGTCGCAGGTGACGTAGACGTCGGGCAGGAAATGCATCTCGATCTTGATGACGCCGTCGCCCTGGCAGGCCTCGCAGCGTCCGCCCTTGACGTTGAAGGAGAAGCGCCCCGGCTGGTAGCCGCGCGCCTTGGCCTCCGGCAGGCCGGCGAACCAGTCGCGGATCGGCGTGAAGGCGCCCGTATAGGTGGCCGGGTTGGAGCGCGGCGTGCGGCCGATCGGCGACTGGTCGATGTCGATCACCTTGTCGAGGAACTCCAGCCCCTCGATGCGGTCGTGCTCGGCCGGATGCTCGCGCGAACCCATGATACGGCGCGAGGCGGCCTTGAACAGGGTCTCGATCAGGAAGGTGGATTTTCCGCCGCCCGAAACGCCGGTGACGGCGGTGAAGGTGCCGAGCGGAATGTCGGCCGAGACGTTCTTCAGGTTGTTGCCGCGCGCGCCGACGACCTTGAGGCGCTTGGTCTTGGAGATCTTGCGGCGCTCGGCCGGCACGGCCACCTCGCGCACGCCGGACAGATATTGGCCGGTCAGCGAATTGGCGTCGGCCATGATCTCGCGCGGCGCGCCCTGGGCGATGATCTGGCCGCCATGCACGCCGGCGGCCGGGCCGATATCGACCACGTAGTCCGCCGTCAGGATGGCGTCCTCGTCATGCTCGACCACGATGACGGTGTTGCCGAGGTCGCGCAGATGGCGCAGCGTGTCGAGAAGGCGGGCGTTGTCGCGCTGATGCAGGCCGATGGAGGGCTCGTCCAGCACGTAGAGCACGCCGGTCAAGCCCGAGCCGATCTGCGAGGCGAGGCGGATGCGCTGGCTTTCGCCGCCCGACAGCGTGCCGGAATTGCGCGACAGGGTAAGATAGTCGAGCCCGACGTCGTTGAGGAATTGCAGCCGCTCGCGGATTTCCTTGAGGATGCGCGCGGCGATCTCGCGCTGCTTTTCGTTGAAGCCGCCGTCGACGTCGCGGAACCAGGCGTCGGCCTTGCGGATCGACAGTTCCGTCACCGCGCCGATATGCAGCCCGCCGACCTTGACCGCCAGCGCCTCCGGCTTGAGCCGGTAGCCGTTGCAGGCGGGGCAGGGGGTCGAGGCCATGAAGCGCTCGATCTCCTCGCGCGACCAGGCCGAATCCGTCTCCTTCCAACGCCGCTCCAGATTGGGGATCACGCCCTCGAACGCCTTGGTGGTTTGGTAGGAGCGCAGGCCGTCGTCATATTGGAAGGTGATCTCACGCCCGCCGGTGCCGTAGAGGATGGCGTTGCGCGCCTCCTCGGGAAGGTCGGCCCAGCGCGCGCTGATCTTGAAGCCGTAGGCCTTGCCCAAGGCCTCCAGCGTCTGGTTGTAATAGGGCGAGGTCGAGCGCGCCCAGGGCGCGATGGCCCCGTCCTTCAGCGCCGCGGTCTCGTCCGGCACGATCAGGTTGGGATCGATGGCCTGCTGCGTGCCGAGGCCGTCGCAGGTGGGGCAGGCGCCGAACGGATTGTTGAAGGAGAACAGGCGCGGCTCGATCTCGGGAATGGTGAAGCCGGAGACCGGGCAGGCGAATTTCTCCGAGAACAGCAGCCGCTCATGGGTTTCGTTGGCGGATTTGTTGGCGCCGCCGCCCTCGGCCGTCTCCTCCGGCGGCAGCGGCCGGTCGGCGAACTCCACCACCGCCAGCCCGTCGGCGAGCTTGAGGCAGGTTTCGAGACTGTCGGCCAGCCGCGTCGACAGGTCCGGCCGCACCACCACGCGGTCGACCACCACGTCGATGTCGTGCTTGTATTTCTTGTCCAGCGCCGGCGCGTCGGCGATCTCGTAGAAGACGCCGTCGATCTTGACGCGCTGGAACCCCTTTTTCTGAAGCTCGGCCAGCTCTTTCCTGTATTCGCCCTTGCGGCCGCGCACGATGGGGGCGAGCACGTAGAGCCGCGCGCCTTCCTCGATCGCCATGGTGCGGTCGACCATCTGGCTGACCGTCTGGCTCTCGATGGGCAGGCCGGTCGCGGGCGAATAGGGCACGCCCACGCGCGCGAACAGAAGCCGCATATAGTCGTAGATCTCGGTCACCGTGCCGACCGTGGAGCGCGGATTGCGGCTGGTGGTCTTCTGCTCGATGGAGATGGCGGGCGACAGGCCGTCGATCTGGTCGACGTCCGGCTTCTGCATCATCTCCAGGAACTGGCGCGCATAGGCCGACAGGCTTTCCACATAGCGGCGCTGGCCCTCCGCATAGATGGTGTCGAAGGCCAGCGACGACTTGCCGGAGCCAGAGAGGCCGGTCATCACGATCAGCTTGTCGCGCGGCAGGTCGAGATCGACGTTCTTGAGATTGTGTTCGCGCGCGCCGCGTATGGAGATGAATTTCTGATCGCTCATGCCGCTTCCTGTCCGTCGCATCGCAGCGCCCCGGACAGGCGCCGCCGATGCATCCATATGGGGTGGAGCAGCTGGGAAGAAAAGCGCTCCTGCATCGCCGTCAGCACATTTATCATTGGAACAAATGTCGAACAACCTGCTTTCTGATAGGCGATATGAAATGTGAACGCAAGCCTGTTGACGCAGGCTCCTGACAGGAGCATCCTCTCAAAACTCGCCGCATGCGGAGAGGTTGACGCGAGAGGGATGGCGTGTCGCCGCCAAGAGGTCCGCGAGGCCGGCGGGAAACCGCGTCGTGCGGTGGGATGTCAGAGGAGGTATGGGAGCATGAGTCCACCTGACTGCATTGCCTAGCCTTCGCATCGCCGAAGGCACAATCGGGTTTCGCCTCGATCGCGTTTTTCCGCAAGGAAGCCCGCGTCGTTGATGGAAATAGCCGATTGCCGACAATCGATTTCATGCGCAGAAAGCGGACGGTCGTGCGCCGCAGCTTTCCGAATTATGAAGCCGGTGAATGATTACCGGCTCCCGAGCTTTGCTCAACCCCAAGCCCCGCGCGCCAGAGAAACAGTGAGCGGCGGGGCTTTTCCATGCGCGTGAAGGACAGGATGAAGCGGCCGGGTCGATTTTGCGCTTGCAATTTGAACAAAACGAGAACATAACTTCTGTGGACAGTGGAGAAAACGCAAGCCCGAACTGAGCGCGGCGGGGACGGCTTCTGTAAAGTGGGCTTTCAAATTTCGGCGACGGCGCGGATGCGCGGAAGCCTTTTGGGAAAACGCCCTTCGCCCGCAGCCGGGCGGGGCCTGCGGAATCTGGAGTAGTTCATGGCTGGCAGCGTCAACAAGGTCATTCTGGTCGGCAATCTCGGCGCGGATCCGGAGATCCGCCGCCTCAATTCCGGCGACCAGATCGCCAATCTGCGCGTGGCGACCACCGAAAGCTGGCGCGACCGCCAGTCCGGCGAGCGCCGCGACCGCACCGAATGGCACAGCGTCGTCATCTTCAACGAGAACCTCGCCAAGGTGGCCGAGCAATATCTGAAGAAGGGCGCCAAGGTCTATATCGAGGGCGCGCTGCAGACCCGCAAGTGGCAGGACCAGAACGGCAACGACCGCTACACGACCGAGATCGTGCTGCAGAAGTTCCGCGGCGAGCTGCAGATGCTCGACGGCCGCGGCGAAGGCGGCGGCGAGGGCCGTTCCTTCGAGCGCAGCGGCGGCGGCGGTCGCGGCCAGACGTCGGATTATTCCGGCGGCGGCGATTTCGGCTCCTCCGGCCCGTCCTCGTCGGGCGGCGGTGGCGGCGGCGGCTTCTCCCGCGATCTCGACGACGAAATTCCGTTCTGATGACACGGGCGCGCAAGCGCCCGTTTTCATGGATGGCTCTGGCGGCCTCCTGGGCAGGGCGTGAAGGCGGGCGGATGCTGTGATGGATGCGAACGGCGAACGGCGAAGCGGCTGCTTCGTCGCCGTGGCCGGTCCCAGCGGCGCGGGCAAGGATACGATCATCGACGCGGCGCGGCTGGCGCTGCGCGGCGATGCGCGGTTTCATTTCGTGCGCCGCGTGGTCACGCGGTCGTCGACGCCGGGCATCGAGGACCATGACAGCCTCGACGAGGCGGCTTTCGCGGCGGCGGCCGAAGCGGGCGCCTTCGCGCTGCGCTGGCGGGCGCATGGGCTCGATTACGGCCTGCCGGCCGGATTGCGGGCGGCGCTCGACGCCGGGCGGGTAGTGGTGGCCAATGTCTCGCGCCATGTCCTGCCGGAGGCGCGGCGGATTTTTCCCGTCCATGCCGTGGTGCTGATCACGGCGCGACCGGAGGTGCGGGCCGGGCGGCTCGCCGCGCGCGGTCGTGAAAGCCGCGCCGATATCGAGAGCCGGCTGGCGCGCGATGTTCCGCCGGAGCAGATGGTGGGCGACGCCACGGTGATCGACAATTCCGGCGCGCTCGACGACGCCGTGCGGGCGTTTCTCGGCCGGCTTGAAGAATTGGCTGCGGAATCGGCCGCCTGAAGCATGTCGCGCAAAACTTTGCAGCGTTTTTGCGCCACATGCGCAAAAACAAAGAGCTGAAGCGCGCAAAGCGAATCTGAAAGATCGCGACGCGCTCTTTTGGCTGGTTTTTGAAAGCCCTCGCTCAGCCGTTGATCAGCGTCCGCACGCCGTCGGCCACGAACTGCACGGCCAGCGCCGCCAGGATGACGCCCAGCAGCCGGGTGAGGATCGAGCGGCCGGTCTCGCCGAGGAAGCGGTCGACGCGCTCGGCCAGGAGCAGCACCACATAGGTGACCAGCAGGCAGACGAAGATGATGCCGACCAGCGCGGCGCGCTCCGGCGCGCTGTGGAAGGAGTTCGACAGCAGCACTACCGCCGAGATGACGCCCGGCCCGGCGATCAGCGGAATGGCGAGCGGGAAGGCGGCGATGTTGCGGATATGGTCCTTGGTGATGGCGACCTCCGCGCTCTTCTCCTTGCGCTCGGTGCGCTTGGAGAAGATCATTTCGAAGGCGATCCAGAACAGAAGCAAGCCGCCCGCCACGCGGAACGCGCCGATGGTGATGCCGAACATGCCGAGGATTTGCGCTCCCGCCACCGCGAACAGCGCCATCACGAAGAAGCTGATGATCGAGGCGCGCAGCGCCACCTGGCTGCGCGAGGCGCGGTCCATGCCGGGCGTCAGCGCCAGGAACAGGGGCGCGAGGCCCGGAGGGTCGACCGTGACCAGAAGCGTGACGAAGGCGCTGAACACCATGTCGTAGAAGCCCATCGGCGTTTCGTCCTCGTAACAGGTTGGCGCGGCCGGTTTCCAAAGCATTTCTGGCGCAAGCGCGAAGCGGTTTGCGTGGGAAATGCGACCAGTGAAAACCGGCGTTTCCAGCGAAAGCGCGAAGCGCCTCCGCAGGCAAATCAGTCTGCTAGGCTGATTTCTACCCTGCTTCGACGCTTCTGGAAAAGCGTAAAAGCAAAGAGCTGGAGCGGTTCCACGTTTCCATGAAGACGGGATCGGCTCCAGCCGATGCGGCGCGGACGGTCGACGCAAAGCGGCGGTTCGGCAAGATCATTGCGCGATCTTTATGTGAATATCTTGTAAGGTTTTGAAAGAAAAGGACTTTTTGACCGCCCGAAATGGCCCCGAAATTGGCGTTTTGCGCCGCTATCGGCTATAAAGTCACTTTATCGATTCTGTTGAGAAAGCTGTCTGAATAGTGTCAGATCAAACGCCTCCGCCCGGTTCCGACGACATGAGCGCCGGTCCGACCGGCATCGAGCCGATCTCCATCATCGAGGAGATGCAGCGCTCCTATCTCGACTACGCCATGAGCGTGATCGTCAGCCGCGCGCTGCCGGACGTGCGCGACGGCCTGAAGCCGGTGCATCGCCGCATTCTCCACGCCATGAACGAGATGGGCCTCGCCTATAACCGCCCCTACCGCAAGTCGGCGGGCGTGGTCGGCGAGGTGATGGGTAAGTATCACCCGCATGGCGACGCCTCGATCTACGACGCGCTTGTGCGCATGGCGCAGGATTTCTCCATGCGCGATCCGCTCGTGGACGGGCAGGGCAATTTCGGCTCCATCGACGGCGATCCGCCGGCGGCGATGCGCTATACCGAATGCCGTCTGGAGAAGGTGACGGAGCAGCTCCTGTCGGACATCGACAAGGACACGGTCGACTTTCAGGACAATTACGACGGCCGCGAGCACGAGCCGGTGGTGCTGCCTGCGCGCTTCCCGAACTTGCTGGTCAACGGCTCCGGCGGCATCGCGGTCGGCATGGCCACCAATATCCCGCCGCACAACCTGGGCGAAGTCATCGACGGCTGCGTGGCGCTGATCGACAATCCGGCCATCGAGCTGGAAGAGATCATGGAGATCATCCCCGGTCCGGATTTCCCGACCGGCGGCATCATTCTCGGCCGCACCGGCATCAATTCCGCCTATTCGACCGGGCGCGGCTCGGTCATCATGCGCGGCCGCACCTCGATCGAGGAGATCCGCGGCGACCGGCAGGCGATCATCGTCACCGAGATTCCCTATCAGGTCAACAAGGCCTCGATGATCGAGAAGATCGCCGAGCTGGTGCGCGACAAGCGCATCGAGGGCATTTCCGACCTGCGCGACGAATCCGACCGCGAGGGCTATCGCGTCGTGGTCGAGCTGAAGCGCGACGCCGTGGCCGACGTGGTGCTCAACCAGCTGTTCCGCTACACGCCCTTGCAGACCTCCTTCGGCTGCAACATGGTGGCGCTGAACGGCGGCAAGCCGGAGCAGCTCACGCTTCTCGACATGCTGCGCGCCTTCGTCGCCTTCCGCGAGGAAGTGGTGACGCGGCGCACAAAATTCCTGCTCAACAAGGCGCGCGACCGCGCCCATGTGTTGGTGGGCCTCGCCATCGCCGTCGCCAATATCGACGAGGTGATCGCGCTCATCCGCCGCGCCCCCGATCCGGCCACCGCGCGCGAGCAGTTGATGGAGCGCCGCTGGCCCGCCGTCGACGTGGCGCCGCTGATCCGCCTCATCGACGATCCGCGCCATACGCTCAACGCCGACAACACCTATAATCTCTCCGAGGAACAGGCCCGCGCCATTCTCGACCTGCGGCTCCAGCGCCTCACCGCGCTCGGCCGCGACGAGGTGGCGGACGAACTGAACAAGATCGGCGAGGAAATCCGCGACTATCTCGATATTCTCGGCTCGCGCCTGCGCGTCATGAGCATCGTCAAGGAAGAGCTGGTCGCCATCCGCGACGAGTTCGCCACGCCGCGCCGCACCGAGATCGGCTTCGGCGGCGCGGAGATGGACGACGAGGACCTGATCGCCCGCGAGGACATGGTCGTCACCGTCAGCCATGCCGGCTATATCAAGCGCGTGCCGCTCGCCACCTATCGCGCGCAGCGCCGCGGCGGCAAGGGCCGTTCCGGCATGGCGACCAGGGACGAGGATTTCGTCACCCGCCTGTTCGTGGCCAACACGCACACGCCGGTGCTGTTCTTCTCCTCGCGCGGCATCGTCTACAAGGAAAAGGTCTGGCGGCTGCCGATGGGCAACCCGCAATCGCGCGGCAAGGCGCTCATCAACATGCTGCCCTTGCAGCAGGGCGAGCGCATCACCACCATCATGCCGCTGCCGGAGGACGAGGATAGCTGGGCCAACCTCGACGTGATGTTCGCCACCACGCGCGGCACCGTGCGCCGTAACAAGCTGTCGGACTTCGTGCAGGTCAACCGCAACGGCAAGATCGCCATGAAGCTGGACGAGGAGGGCGACGAAATCCTTTCCGTCGACACCTGCACCGAGTTCGACGACGTGCTTTTGACCTGCGCCGGCGGCCAATGCATCCGCTTCCCCGTCACCGATGTGCGCGTCTTCGCCGGCCGCAACTCCATCGGCGTGCGCGGCATCAATCTGGCCGAGGGCGATAAGGTCATCTCCATGGCCATTCTCGGCCATGTCGAGGCTGACGCCGCCGAACGTTCGGCCTATCTCAAGCGCTCCATCGCCGAGCGTCGCGCGCAAGGCGCGGAGGACGCCGAGGACATCGTCGTGGTGGGCGAGGACGTCGAAGCCGACGCCGAACTGTCCGAGGAGCGCTATCAGGAGCTGAAGAACCGCGAGC
This sequence comes from Hyphomicrobiales bacterium, assembly GCA_900465915.1. GTDB lineage: Bacteria > Pseudomonadota > Alphaproteobacteria > Rhizobiales > Rhizobiaceae > Brucella. The sequence continues at coordinate 127,694 of UBKJ01000017.1, read as the reverse complement.
AGACGGTGCTGACCGTCAGCGAATACGGCTACGGCAAGCGGTCCTCTTCTTATGAGTTCCGTGTTTCGGGCCGCGGCGGCAAGGGCATCCGCGCCACCGACACGTCCAAGACCGATGAGATCGGCAAGCTGGTGGCGCTGTTCCCGGTCGAGGCCAGCGACCAGATCCTGCTCGTCTCAGACGGCGGGCAGCTGATCCGCGTGCCGGTGCACGGCATCCGCCTCGCCGGCCGCTCCACCAAGGGCGTCACCATCTTCAACACCGCCGACGGCGAGAAGGTCGTCTCGGTCGAGCGCATCTCGGAGACCGAGAGCGACGAGGAAGGCGAGGGCGAGGCCCCGGCCGCCAAGTAAGCCCACGAAAAAAGGCCGATGACGAAGCATCGGCCTTTTTCAGAGGCCAGGACTGGAGGGAACTGGCCGAAATGGAAGCGTCCGGCGCGTCTTGCAAAGCCTCGGGCGGCCTCGCGGACGGCGCTTGAAGACCGGGCTTAACGCGAACGCGTGTTGCGCAGCGTATGGATGTTGAACGCGGTCGGGTGGACGCGCTGGCGCTTGGCGTCGGCCTCCTCGAGAAGCAGAATGATCGCCGAGGCCGCCATGGCCACCATCATGGAAAGAGCCAGAAGAAAGATCATCATCGTTCTATCCTTTCGACAAACATACGCTCGGGAAGCGAAAAGGTTGCATCGAACTTGCGACCATTCTGGTGAATCGCCCGTGAACTTTTGCTGAAACGTCCATTCACGCGCCGTTCATCTGAATTCTTGGTTTCCGTTTTCTTGCCAATAGTCGATGTTGAAAATTTGTCCGGAAAAGGCTAGCTGGAAAAAATGACGATCGCGATCTATGCGGGTTCCTTCGACCCGGTGACCAATGGCCATATGGACGTGCTGAAAGGCGCGCTGCGTCTGGCCGGGCGCGTTGTCGTCGCCATCGGCGTACATCCGGGCAAGAAGCCGCTGTTCTCCTTCGAGGAGCGTTCCGCGCTGATTGCGGCCAGCGCCGAGGCCGTGCTGGGCGCGGAGGCGGGGCGGGTCTCGGTGATCTCCTTCGACGGGCTGGTGATCGACGCGGCGCGCGCCGAGGGCGCGCGGCTCCTGGTGCGGGGCCTGCGCGACGGCACGGACCTCGATTACGAGATGCAGATGGCCGGCATGAACGGCGCCATGGCCCCCGATCTCCAGACGGTGTTTCTGCCGGCCGATCCGGCGGTGCGCACCATTACCGCCACATTGGTGCGCCAGATTGCGGCCATGGGCGGGGACATTCGTCCTTTCGTGCCGGCTTGCGTCGCCACGGCCCTTCACGCCAAATTCAAATCCTGACCGCAGGGAGAGACTGCTCATGTCCTTGATCCGTTCGGCGCTGGCCGCCGCCGCTTTTTTCGCGCTGTCCAGCGGGGCCGTCACGGGCGCGTTGGCGGCCGACGCCGACAACACCATGGTCCTCAAGCTCAAGGACGGCGACGTGGCCATCCAGCTTCGCCCGGACCTCGCGCCCAAGCACGTGGCGCAGATCAAGAAGCTGGTGCGCGACGGGGCCTATAACGGCGTCGCCTTCCACCGCGTCATTCCGGGCTTCATGGCCCAGACCGGCGACGTGCGCTTCGGCAACATGGTCAAGGGCTTCGATCCCGGCCATGTCGGCACCGGCGGCTCGAAATATCCCGACCTTCCGGCCGAGTTCTCCAAGGAGCCCTTCGTGCGCGGCACGGTCGGCATGGCGCGCAGCCAGAGCCCGAACTCGGCCAATTCGCAGTTCTTCATCATGTTCGCCGACGGCGCCTTCCTCAACGGCCAGTACACCGTGGTGGGCAAGGTCGTCTCCGGCATGGAGGCGGTGGACAAGATCAAGAAGGGCAGCGAGGCCGACAACGGCTCCGTCGCCCAGCCCGACCAGATCATCAAGGCCACGATCAAGGCCGACAAAAAATAACCGGAAGCAACAGGAGAGGCCCGATGGCTTACAAAGACCCCGAAAACACCCTCGTTCTGGAAACCACCAAGGGCGACGTGGTGCTCGAGCTCTATCCCGATCTGGCCCCCGGCCATGTCGCGCGCATCAAGGAGCTGGCCCGCGAGGGCGCTTATGACGGCGTGGTGTTCCACCGCGTCATCGACGGCTTCATGGCCCAGACCGGCGACGTCAAGTTCGGCAAGTCGGGCGGCGCGCAATTCAACGCCTCGCGCGCCGGCATGGGCGGCTCGGAGAAGCCGGACCTGAAGGCCGAGTTCACCAACGCCCAGCACAAGCGCGGCACCGCCTCGATGGCCCGCAGCCAGAACCCGCATTCGGCCAATTCACAGTTCTTCATCTGCTTCGCCGACGCGCCCTGGCTCGACCGCCAGTACACCGTCTGGGGCCAGGTGATCGAAGGCATGGACAATGTCGACAAGATCAAGCGCGGCGAGCCGGTTTCCGACCCGGACAAGATCGTGAAGGCGCGCATCGCCGCCGACGCCTGATCGCCGATCGGTTCAGAAATGACGGCTCCGGTTCCCGCCGGGGCCGTTCTCATGCCGGAAGCATTTCCAGGAAAAGTGCGCAGCGGTTTTCCGTCCGGAAATGCGTGAAACAAAGAAATAGAGCGGTTCCGTGAAAACGGAACCGCTCTATGCTAAAGGTGAAACATGCGCGTTGACCTGTTCGATTTCGACCTCCCGGAGGAGCGCATCGCGCTGCGCCCGGCCGAGCCGCGCGACCATGCGCGCCTTTTGCGCGTGCGTCCCGGACAGGATTTCGAGGACGCCCATGTCTATGACCTGCCGGACCTGTTGCAGCCCGGTGACGCGCTCGTTTTCAACGACACCAAGGTGATACCGGCGCAGCTTGAAGGCCTGCGTGAGCGCGACGGCAACGTCTCCCAGGTCGACGCCACGCTGCATATGCGCGCCGGCCCCGACCGCTGGAAGGCTTTTCTGCGTCCCGCCAAGCGGGTGAAGGAGGGCGACCGCATCCGTTTCGGCCATTCCGGGTCGAGCTGCTTTCTGGGCACGCTCGACGCGACCGTCGCCGAGAAGGGCGAAGCGGGCGAGGCGCTGCTGGTGTTCGACCTTTCCGGCGCGCTGCTGGACGAGGCCATCGCCGCGGTCGGCCATATCCCGCTGCCGCCCTATATCGCCTCCAAGCGCGCCGAGGACGAGCGCGACCGCAGCGACTACCAGACCGTCTACGCCCGCGAGGAGGGCGCGGTGGCCGCGCCCACGGCGGGGCTGCATTTCACGCCCGAGCTTCTGGCGAAGATCAAGGCCAAGGGCGTCGAGGAGCATTTCGTGACGCTGCATGTGGGGGCGGGGACCTTCCTGCCCGTCAAGGCGGACGACACGAAGGACCACAAGATGCACGCCGAGATCGGCCATGTGTCGCAGGCCACCGCCGACGCGCTCAACGCCGTGCATGCGCGCGGCGGGCGGGTGATCTGCGTCGGCACCACCTCGCTGCGCCTGATCGAAAGCGCGGCGGGCGCGGACGGGCTTGTGCGGCCATGGTCCGGCGCGACCGATATCTTCATCACGCCCGGCTACCGCTTCCGCGCCGTCGACCTGCTGATGACCAATTTCCACCTGCCGCGCTCGACGCTGTTCATGCTGGTTTCGGCCTTTTCCGGCCTTGACACCATGCGCGCGGCCTATGAACACGCCATCGCCGACGGCTACCGCTTCTATTCCTACGGCGACGCCAGCCTGCTTGAGCGCGCCTGACCTGAGAGACCGACATGACCACCGAAAATTTCCAGTTCAAGGTTCTGGCCACGGACGGCGCGGCGCGGCGCGGCGAAATCTCCATGCCGCGCGGCGTGGTGCGCACGCCGGCCTTCATGCCGGTCGGCACGGCGGGCACGGTCAAGGCCATGTATATGGATCAGGTGAAGGAACTGGGGGCGGACATCATCCTCGGCAACACCTATCACCTGATGCTGCGCCCCGGCGCGGAACGCGTGGCGCGGCTGGGCGGCCTGCACGAATTCGGCGGCTGGAAAGGCCCGATCCTCACCGATTCCGGCGGCTTTCAGGTCATGTCGCTAGCGCAGTTGCGCAAGCTGGACGAAAAGGGCGTCACCTTCCGCTCGCATATCGACGGCAAGGCCTATGAAATGTCGCCGGAGCGCTCGATCGAGATTCAGGGCCTGCTCGATTCCGACATCCAGATGCAGCTCGACGAATGCGTGGCGTTGCCTTCGCCGGAAAAGAACACCGAGCGCGCCATGGAGTTGTCGCTGCGCTGGGCCGAGCGCTGCAAGGCGGCCTTCGGCGACCAGCCCGGCAAGGCCATGTTCGGCATCGTACAGGGCGGCGACGTCGCTCGCCTGCGCGAGCGGTCGGCCGAGGCGCTGAAGGCCATGGACCTCAAGGGCTATTCCATCGGCGGGCTGGCGGTGGGCGAGCCGCAGGCGGTCATGCTCGACATGCTGGAAGTGGTCTGCCCGATCCTGCCTTCGGAAAAGCCGCGCTACCTGATGGGCGTCGGCACGCCGGACGACATGCTGAAATCGGTGGCGCGCGGCGTCGACATGTTCGACTGCGTCATGCCCACCCGCGCCGGCCGCCACGGCCTCGCCTTCACCCGCTTCGGCAAGGTCAATCTGCGCAACGCCCGCCACGCCGAGGACCACCGCCCGCTCGACCCGGAATCGAACTGCCCGGCCGCGCGCGACTACAGCCGCGCCTATCTGCACCATCTGGTCAAATCCGGCGAGGCGCTGGGCGCGATGCTGCTGACCTGGAACAACCTCGCTTATTACCAGTATCTGATGCAGGGCATCCGCGCCGCCATCTCGGAGGGCCGCTTTGCCGATTTCGCGGCCGAGACCGCCGCCGGCTGGGAACGCGGCGACATGCCGGCGCTCTGACGGCTTTTTGATGAGAAGGGCGTTGCAAGCGCGGCGCGCCTTCCCATATGAGGCGGCATGACCCTTCTTTCCGTTCTCGATCTCTCCCCCGTTCCCGAAGGTTCCGACGCGGCGCAGGCCCTGCGCAACACGCTCGACCTCGCGCGCCATGCCGAAAGGCTCGGCTTCAACCGCTACTGGCTGGCCGAGCATCACAACATGCCCGGCATCGCCAGCGCCGCCACGGCGGTGGCCATCGGCTATGTCGCCGGCGGCACCTCCACCATCCGCGTCGGCGCGGGCGGCGTCATGCTGCCCAACCATGCGCCGCTGATGGTGGCCGAGCAGTTCGGCACGTTGGAATCGCTCTATCCCGGCCGCATCGATCTCGGCCTCGGCCGCGCGCCCGGCACCGACCAGACCACGGCGCACGCGCTGCGCCGCTCGCTCGACGCCAGCCCCGACGATTTTCCGCGCGACGTGGTGGAATTGCTGCATTATTTCAAGCCGGCCGAGCCGGGCCAGCGCGTGCGCGCCGTGCCGGGCGAGGGGCTGAACGTGCCGGTGTGGATTCTCGGCTCCAGCCTGTTCGGCGCGCAGCTCGCCGCCATGCTGGGCCTGCCCTACGCCTTCGCCTCGCATTTCGCTCCCGCCGAGATGGAGCGCGCCATGGCGCTCTATCGCGAGCGCTTCGAGCCGTCCGAATATCTGCAAGCGCCCTATGTGATGCTCGGCCTCAACGTCATCGTCGCCGATACGGACGAGGAGGCGAATTACCTCTTCACCTCGCAATTGCAGGCCTTCGTCAACCTGCGCAGCGGCCGGCCCGGCAAGCTGCCCGCGCCGGTCGATGGCTATATGGAGAGCCTCGACCCGGCGGCGCAGGCGCTGGTGCGCCAGATGCTGTCCTGCCGCGTCGTCGGCGGGCCGGAGACGGTGGCGAAGGGGATCGTCGATTTCGCCGCCCGCACCGGCGCGGACGAAATAATGGTCACCGGCATGATCCACGACCATGCGAAGCGCCTGCGCTCCTACGAGATCGTCAGCAATTCGATGGCGTGAGGATCGGCGTCGCGATTGGCCTCCGCCACCAGCCAGTCGCGGAACACCGCCACCGCCGGCGAGGCGGCGCGCGCCTTGGGCGTGACGAAATAATAGCTGCTGGGGCTTTTGACCGAACGCGGAAAAGCCGCCACCAGTTGCCCGCTCTCGATCTCGGCGCGGATCAGGAATTGCGGCATCAGCGCCACGCCCAGCCCTGCGATGCAGGCCTGCGAGACGTTGGAGAACTGCTCGAAGCGCATGCCGCCCGGCGGCGGCGCGGCCACGCCGGCGCTGGCGAACCAGTGCTCCCACGCGCCGGGCCGTGACGCCATGTGGAACAGCGGCAGCTTCAGCAAATCCGCCGGCTTCTTCACCGGATGCGCGGCCAGAAAGGCCGGGCTGCACACCGGCGCGACCGTCTCGTCCATCAGGAACACGCAATCGGCGTTGGGCCAGTCGGGCCGGCCGATATGGATCGCCGCGTCCAGCCCCTCTCGGTCGAAATCGAACTGGCCGATGCGGGTCGCGAAATTGAGGATGATGTCGGGATAGCGCGCCACGAAACGCGGAATGCGCGGAATGAGCCAGCGCGTGCCGAAGGTCGGCAAAAAAGCGAGGTTGAGCGTGCGCCCGCGCATCTGCGACATGACCTGCAAGGACGCCGCGCGGATCGAGGCCAGCGCCGGCCCGACCGCCTTAAGGTACGCGCGGCCCGCCTCCGACAGCGCCACCTGCCGGCTGGTGCGGTCGAAAAGCGCTGCGCCGAGCTGCTCCTCCAGCGCTGCGATCTGCCGGCTGATCGCGCCCTGCGTCAGCGACAATTCCGCCGCCGCGGCCGAAAAGCTCATCAGCCGCGCCACCGCCTCGAAGGCGGCCAGCGCGCTGGTGGAGGGCAGCAGACGGCGGGACAGGTTGCTCATGATCCATTACTAAATGGAATAGATCGATGAGTAAACGTCGATTGCGCCCGCGCGCGCGGCGGGGCATAGTCCGCGCAACGAAATTCGAGGAGACATCGCATGTCGCGCACGGCCTTCACCTGGGACGATCCCTTCCTTCTGGACGAGCAACTGACCGAGGACGAGCGCATGATCCGCGACTCGGCCAAGGCCTTCGCCGCCGACGTGCTCGCGCCCCGCATCGAAAAGGCCTATCTGGACGAGACCACCGACCCCGACCTGTTCCGCCTGATGGGCCAGTCCGGCCTGCTCGGCGTGACGCTGCCGGAGGAATACGGCGCGGCCAATGCCGGCTATGTCGCCTACGGCCTCGTCGCGCGTGAAGTGGAGCGGGTGGATTCCGGCTATCGCTCCATGATGAGCGTGCAGTCCTCGCTGGTCATGTATCCGATCTACGCCTACGGCTCGGACGAGCAGCGTAAGAAATATCTGCCGGGCCTCGTCTCGGGCGAGCTGATCGGCTGCTTCGGCCTGACCGAGCCGGACGCCGGCTCCGACCCGGCCGGTATGAAGACCCGCGCCGAGAAGATCGACGGCGGCTATCGCCTGATCGGCTCCAAGATGTGGATCTCCAACGCCCCCATCGCCGACGTTTTCGTGGTCTGGGCGAAGTCCGCCGCGCATGACGGCGCGATCCGCGGCTTCATCCTCGAAAAAGGCATGAAGGGCCTCTCCGCGCCCAAGATCGGCGGCAAGCTCTCGCTGCGCGCCTCCATCACCGGCGAGATCGTCATGGACGGCGTGGAAGTGTCGGAAGACGCGCTGCTGCCCAACGTGTCGGGCCTCAAGGGTCCGTTCGGCTGCCTCAACCGCGCCCGCTACGGCATTTCCTGGGGCGTGCTGGGCGCGGCGGAAGATTGCTGGTTCCGCGCCCGCCAGTATGGCCTCGACCGCAAGCAGTTCGACAAGCCGCTGGCCGGCACGCAGCTTTACCAGAAGAAGCTCGCCGACATGCAGACCGAGATCGCGCTCGGCCTTCAGGCGAGCTTGCGCGTCGGCCGCCTGTTCGACGAGGGCAAGATGGCTCCGGAGATGATCTCCATCGTCAAGCGCAACAATTGCGGCAAGGCGCTCGACATCGCCCGTCAGGCGCGCGACATGCATGGCGGCAACGGCATCCAGATCGAATATCACGTCATGCGCCACGCGCAGAATCTGGAGACGGTCAACACCTATGAGGGCACGCATGACGTGCATGCGCTGATCCTCGGCCGCGCCCAGACCGGCATTCAGGCCTTCTTCTGATTTCGGGCGGACAGCAAAATGCAAAACACCCCGCTTGATGGCCTGAAAGTGGTCGAGCTTGCCCGCATTCTGGCCGGCCCGTGGGTGGGCCAGACGCTGTCCGACCTCGGCGCGGACGTGATCAAGGTCGAAAGCCCGGAAGGCGACGACACCCGCACATGGGGCCCGCCCTTCATCGAGATCGACGGCGAAAAGTCGGCCGCCTATTTCCACGCCTGCAATCGCGGCAAGCGCTCGATCACGGCCGACTTCCGCACCGAGGAAGGCCGCGACCTCGTGCGCCGTCTGGTGGCCGGGGCCGATGTGGTGATCGAGAATTTCAAGCTCGGCGGCCTCGACAAATACGGCCTCGACTATGAAAGCCTGAAAGGCATCAATCCGCGCCTCATCTATTGCTCGATCACCGGCTTCGGCCATGACGGACCTTATGCCGAGCGCGCCGGCTACGATTTCATGATTCAGGGCATGGGCGGCATCATGGACCTGACCGGCGAGCCGGACCGCGAGCCGCAGAAGATCGGCGTCGCCTTCGCCGACATCTTCACCGGGCTTTACAGCGTCATCGCCATCCAGTCGGCGCTGATCATGCGCGAGCGCACGGGCGAGGGGCAGCATATCGACATGGCGCTGTTCGACTGCATGTCGGGCGTGCTGGCCAATCAGGCGATGAACTACCTCGCCTCCGGCAAAGCGCCCAGGCGCATGGGCAACGCGCATCCCAACATCTCGCCCTACCAGACGCTGCCGGTCGAGGACGGCTATTTCATCATCGCCTGCGGCAATGACGGCCAGTTCGGCCGCCTCGTCGGCCTGCTGGGCCTCAGCGAACTGGCGGCCGACGAACGCTTCGTCACCAATTCCGCCCGCGTCGCCAACCGCGCGGCGCTGACGGGCCTGCTCGAAGCGAAAACCCGCCAATGGAAACGCGACGACCTTCTGGCGAAACTGACCGAACTGGGTGTTCCCGCCGGCCCGATCAACACCGTCGCCGACGTCTTCGCCGACCCGCAGTTTCAGGCGCGCGGCATGAAGATCGACCCGCAGGGCGTCCCCGGCCTGCGCACCCCGATCCGCTTCTCCGACGCCGACCTCAAGCTCGACCGCCGCTCGCCGAAACTGGGCGAGCACAGCGCCGAAATCCGCGCCGAACTGGACGGGAACTGAAAGCTTTCCCCGCGTTGCGGGGCGGTTAACGCTGACCGCATCGATCGCTTTACGCCCCCGCCCGACTGTGCATGATACGCCATGAGGGCAGGGGGATTCATGAGCGATTCATTGACGGCGCGGCGCGCCGGGTTCTGGCGGCGTTTTCTGGCGTTTCTGATCGATTTCGTCATCGTGGTGGTTCCGATGCAGATCGTCGTCGCCGTTCTTTTCACGGCGACGTCGGGCCATGTGCAGATGACCGACGGATTGACCTATCGGTTTTGCAGTCCAGTCCAGGCGATCCCGGACCTGACGCCTCCGCCGCCGGCGCAGTCCAACGTGGCGAGCCTGTGCGACACCTATTTCCTTGGAGCCAGGACCGCGCGCAACCTGATCGTGGCGCGCGTCACCCGGGAAGGTCACGTCACCCACAGCGTATGGCGCTCCTATATGGTCGACGCGTCCGGCCGGCCGATCGAGGGCCTGTCCCTCACGAATATCCCGATCGCGATCCTGGCGCTCTACATGATCGCGATGGAAAGCGCGCGCGGCGCGACATTGGGCGACCGCGCTTTGGGGCTCCGCGTCGCCAGAAGCGCGGATTCCGGCCGCTCCCGCGCGTCGCTCTGGCGGGTGACGGCGCGATACCTGGCGCTGGCCTTGGGCGGCGCGCCGGCGGCGCTGAGTGCCCTCTATTTCACCGGTGTAAGCGATCCGGACAAGATCGACAGCGCAGGCCTGTTCTTCTGGCTGGCGGTCAGCGGCGTCTTCGCCTTGCTGTGGTATGGAACCGCGCTGGTCCAGATCGTGCGCAAGCGCGACCCGATCTTCGACAGGATCGCGGGAACCGCCATGCTGCGCCGCGCCTAATCGACCGCGACCATCACGTCGGACGCTTTGACCACCGCATAGGCCGTTCCGCCCACGGCGAGGCCGAGTTCGTCCACGGCTTCGTTGGTGATGGAGGAGGTGACGATCGCGCCGTTGCCGATGTCGATGCGGACATGCGCCGTGGTCACGCCTTTCGTCACTTCGACGATAACGCCCTTGAGCCGGTTGCGCGCGCTGATCTTCATGCCCTGTCTCCCTCGCAAATTAGTAGGAACACGGAACTTATCACAGGGAGCAGCGAGTGGGGAGGGCGCACCCGTGGACCGGTTTAATTGAAGAAATGCGCGCATCTTCCGGAAAGAAATATGATCGAGACGCCGACGCGCTTTTACTGGAAGAACGCCTATTCGTCGCTTCTTATCGACCTGTCGATCATACTTTGTTGTTTAATATATCCGTCGACTTTCCGGTTAGTCCGCCTATCGGACCAAATTAAGAGGAAGGGACCCAATATCAAAACAATACATATGAAACGGAAGAGCCATAGCGCTCCTGTCGGTCCGAAAAGAGCTAAAAACAGCTCGTCGATAGGTCGATCCGGCGTTATCTCCTTTATACGCAAAAGGCCCAATAGCGCCATCAGCACCAGAATGAAAATCTTTAATTTATCGCGTCGTGTCGTCAAATGTCCGCCCCCTAAGCTCTCCGCAGAATTTAAAACAATTATATTGGTGGATTAAATTGTTTCAACTGAGGGCGAAACATCTCACAAGCTGTTTGCAAGAAACTCCGTCATCATGTGACTGCTGATTGGCTTTGCGAGATTAAAATATCCCTTGCTGCGATACCGCGCCGGAGCGTGTCGCTTGCAGGTCGGACGTTCTATTAAACGGTAAGGAGCGATATCGAAGCGCGACGCAGCCCCGCTCGGAGAAACAGCCGTTTCAATCCGTACAGGGCGAAACATATCGATATGTGCTGAAGAAGAATGGTGCGGTCGAGAAGACTCGAACTTCCACGGGTTGCCCCACAGCGACCTCAACGCTGCGCGTCTACCAATTCCGCCACGACCGCCCGTGGTAGGAGCCGAACTCCGTCGGCGAGGGGGCATTTAGCAAATCGGTTGGGGGTGCACAAGCCCCATCTGCGTCTTGCGTCCATCTTTTTGAAAAAGAATGGGGGAAAGGACCTCTCCCATCGCCGCCAACAGGCCGGAAAGCCCGAATTTCCGGGCTTTTTCAAATGCTTCGCCAAGGGAGGAGAATGAGAAAATATTTTGCCGGGAAGCGGAGAAAAGCATGGGTAGTCCCGTCAAGACGCAGCTACCGGCCGCGTGGATTCGCGCTTCCCGCAGACTCAGCGCACCATGCCCTGCACGCGGCGGATGTCCTCCAGCCGCTTCACCGTTTCGACATAGCCGGCTTCGATGGCTTCGGCGGCGCGGTGGAAGTCGGCGAGGCCGATCTGGCCCACCACGGGCATCAGCGACAGGTCCGGCGGGTCGCCCGCCATGCGCGCCCGCGAGATGCGGTCCTGGATGATGTTGAACGCCTCCATCATCACGCCGGTGATGCCGAGCCGCGTCTCCTTCTCGCCGTGCGGCAGGCCGGGGTCGCCTTCCTGCCGGGTGGGGGCGTATTTGATCACCGCCGCGCGGCCGTACTGGTCGTAATGGAGGTTCACCGCCAGCACCAGCCGCTCCTCATAGGCGCGGCAGACCGAGACGGGCACCGGGTTGACCAGCGCCCCGTCGACCAGCACCCGGTCGCGCCAGCGCACCGGCTCGAACACGCCCGGCAGCGCGTAGGAGGCGCGCATGGCCTCGACCAGCGGCCCCGAAGACAGCCAGATCTCGTGCCCGGTGTGCAGCTCCGTGCAGACCGCCACGAAGGGCCGGGCGAGGTCCTCGACGCGTATGCCGTCGAGATGCTCGCGCAGGCGTCCGTCGAGTTTCATGCCGCCGAACAGGCCGCTGCCGCGAAATGTGATGTCGAGAAGGTTGAACATGCGCCGGCGGGTGAGGTTGCGCGCGAAATCCTCCAGCTCGTCCAGCTTGCCGGCCAGGTAGCAGCCGCCGACCAGCGCGCCGATGGAGGTGCCGGCGATCATCTCGATCTCGATGCCCGCCTCGTCCAGCGCGCGCAGCACGCCGATATGCGCCCATCCGCGCGCGGCGCCGCCGCCAAGGGCGAGGGCCAGCTTGCGCGGCCGGTGCGGCGGTTCGGGCTTGTCCTCGATGACGGACACGGGCGGCTCGGCCGCCTTGCGTCTCGGAACCCATGCGAGCATCACGGTGGACACCTCTCCGTTTCGGTCAGTTTAGCGAAACATGGTATCCAAAGGATAAATAGCGCGATTCGATGGCGCGACCTTTTTTCGCGCCATCACGCTTAAGTGAGGCGGTTAATGATCGTGGCCGCAGGCGGCGTCGGCCGCGAGCGAGACCGCGCCGTCGGCGGCGACCACCCGGCGATAGAAGCAGGAGCGGCGGCCGGTATGGCAGGTGGGGCCGTCGCCGGCCACGTGCACCTTCAGCCACAGCGCGTCCTGGTCGCAATCGGCGCGCATCTCCACCACGGTCTGGAGATTGCCCGAGGTCTCGCCCTTCTTCCACAAGGTCTTGCGCGAGCGCGACCAGTAATGGGCGATCCCCGTGTCGAGCGTCAGCCGCAAGGCCTCGTCGTTCATATGGGCGACCATCAGCAACTCGCCGTCGCGGGCGTCGGTGACGATGGCCGTGATCAGGCCCGCCGCGTCGAAGCGCGGCGTGAAGGCCGCGCCTTCCTCGATCGCCGTCTTGTCCGCCGGCTGCGGGGGAAACAGGCCCATGGCTCAGCCCCGGATCATGGTCATGAAGCGCACCTGCTCGTCCACCTTGGCCTTGAAATCGCCGGTGAAGGTGGTGGTGATGGTGCTCGATCCCTGCTTGCGGATGCCGCGCATGGCCATGCACATATGTTCGGCCTCGATCAGCACCGCCACGCCGCGCGGCTTCAGGATGCGCTGGATGCAGTCGGCGATCTGCGCGGTGATGCTTTCCTGCGTCTGCAGGCGATGGGCGAAGATGTCGACCACGCGCGCGATCTTGGACAGGCCCACCACCTCGCCGTCGGGCAGGTAGGCGACATGGGCCTTGCCGATGATCGGCACCATGTGGTGCTCGCAATGGGAGAAGAAGGAGATGTCCTTGACCAGGACGAGGTCGTCATAGCCGGCCACTTCCTCGAACGTGGTGCCGAGCACCTCCTCGGGGTCCTCGGCGTAGCCGGAGAACAATTCCTTGTAGGCCTTGGCCACGCGCTTGGGCGTGTCGAGCAGGCCCTCGCGGTCCGGGTCGTCGCCGGCCCAGAGCAGGAGGGTGCGCACGGCGGCCTCGGCCTCGACGCGGCTGGGCTTGCGGTCGTGCTTTTTGGAAGGCGCGCCGGATTCGTCGTCGTTTTGCGCGGTGCGAGCGTCCATCAGTATTCTCCAGTAGTCTCCTTCAGGGAGGAGACGAGTTAAACGGACAATACAACGATGCGCTGAATGAGAGCGGGCGATGTATTGGCCGGCGACCTGTTCGCCGGATAGTCTGCGCGGGCGCGTCCAGAGGCTGGCGTCGCCGCGGCCGGGCTATTATATAACTGCTCATATATGATTTGAAACAGCGGCCGAATGACATTTTCGTTTTTTCGCCGCGGAAGGCCCGCCATGATCGACGACGTCTACAACAAGCGCATCCTGGAATTCGCCGGCAACCTGACGCGGCTCGGCCGGCTCGCCGACGCCGACGCGGTCTCGACCATGCATTCCAAATTGTGCGGCTCCACGGTCACGGTGTTCCTCAAGATGGAGGACGGTGTGGTGACGGATTTCGCCCATGAGGTGAAGGCCTGCGCGCTGGGGCAGGCGTCGTCCTCGGTCATGGCGCGGCACGTGGTGGGCGCGGGCGCGGAGGAGCTCAAGGCCCTGCGCGAGACCATGCACCATATGCTCAAGGACAACGGCCCGGCGCCCGAGGGCCGGTTCGAGGATTGCAAATATTTCGAGCCGGTGCGCGACTATCGCGCCCGTCACGCCTCCACGCTTCTCACCTTCGACGCGGTGGCCGACTGCATCCGCCAGATCGAGGACAAGGCGCGGGCCGCCTGAATGTGCGCGCGCTGCGGGGCAGGGCGGCCCGGCCGCAACTTCACCGATCCCTGGCGCAGGACGCCGGGGCGGGTGCTGGGCGTCTCATTGATCCGGCTCTACCAGCTCACTTTGTCCTCGCTGATCGGAAACGCCTGCCGCCACCTGCCGACCTGCTCGGAATACGGCTATGAGGCCGTGGCGCGGCATGGGCTTTGGGCCGGCGGCTGGATGACGCTGTTCCGCGTGGCGCGCTGCGGCCCCTTCGGCGCGCATGGCTTCGACCCCGTGCCCAAGGCGCTCGCGCCGCGCATGCGCTGGTGGGCGCCCTGGCGCTACTGGAGCCGCTACACGCAAAGTTGATGGACGCCGGGCCTGTCGCGCCGGCGTATTTTCAGGCTTCCTTAACGATAAGCGTCTTTTATCGGCCGACAGGGAATCGGGCGAGGCTGTGGCCTTTTTCGGGCCGCAATTCGCCTTCATGTCCGAGACGTCTTTGATTCATGCGAGAGACCATGCCGAAATCGACCCGCCTCCCGTTCCTCTTCGCCGCAGCCGCGATGACCGTCGCCGTTCCCGGCGCGGCGATGGCGCAGACCGCGCCGGTGGGCATGTCCTGGGTGGTCTACGACGCCGACAGCGGCCGCATGCTGGGCCAGAACGGCTCCAACGTGCAGCATGCGCCGGCCTCGCTGGCCAAGATGATGTCGCTCTATCTCGCCTTCGAGGCGATCAAGACCGGCCGCCTGCACTGGGACGACGAGATGGTCGTGTCCAAGAACGCGGCGTCGAAGGTCAAGATGAAATTGTGGCTCAAGCCGGGCCAGACATTGACGGTGCGCGACGCCGTCCACGCCATGATCATCATCTCGGCCAATGACGCGGCCACCGTTCTGGGCGAGCATATCGCCGGCTCGGAAGCCGCCTTCGGCCGGCTGATGACCGGCCGCGCCCGCCAGCTCGGCATGAAGAGCACCGTCTTCGTCAATCCGTCGGGCCTCACCGCCGCGCAGACCCAGTTCACCACGCCGAGCGACATGGCCGTGCTGGGCATGGCGCTGCGGCGCGACTTTCCCGAGGAATATGCGCTGTTCTCGCAGCGCACCTACGCCTATCACGGCCGCGTGCTCAACGGGCACAACAACCTGATGTACCGCTACGCCGGCGTCGACGGCATCAAGACCGGCTACACCAACGTGTCGGGCTATAATCTCGTCTCGTCGCTGACCGTCAACAACCGCCATTATGTCGGCGTGGTGCTGGGCGCCGGCACCGCCGGCCAGCGCGACGGCGAGATGGCCAAGCTCCTCACCAAGTTCAGCACGCAAGGCCAGGCGGTCGCCTCCGCCGGCATGGTCGACGACGCCTCCATCGAGCAGGGCGACGGCGGCGACCCGGTCGCCAAGCCCGCGCCGAAGCGCCAGGCCGTCCATCACGCGAAGCGCCATCGCCATCACCGCTGATCCCGGCCTTTGACTGCCGGCCGAAAACGGATTAAGAGCGCGCATTCCACATTCTGTAGACAACGCCGGATTTCCTCGGAAAAACGGCGCTGTCTATTTCGCCTAGACAAACCACCCGCGATCGTTGGCGGGACTGGATAAGGAAGAACGACATGTCCGCTCAGGTTTCCCTGCAATTTCCCGATGGTTCGGTGCGCGACTACGACGCCGCCATGACCGGCGCGGCGCTGGCCGAATCGATCTCCAAGTCGCTGGCCAAGAAGGCCGTCGCCTACGCCGTCGACGGCGTGGTGCGCGACCTCTCCGACCCGCTCGGCGCGTCCGGCAAGGTCGAGATCATCACCCGCGACGATCCGCGCGCGCTGGAGCTGATCCGCCACGACGCCGCCCATGTGCTGGCCGAGGCCGTGCAGGAGCTTTTCCCGGGAACCCAGGTCACCATCGGCCCGGTGATCGAGAACGGATTCTACTACGACTTCGCCCGCAACGAGCCGTTTACGCCCGACGACCTGCCGCTGATCGAGAAGAAGATGCGCGAGATCATCGCGCGCAACAAGCCCTTCACCAAGGAGGTCTGGTCGCGCGACAAGGCGAAAAAAGTCTTCGCCGACAAGGGCGAGAGCTACAAGGTCGAGCTGGTCGACGCCATTCCCGAGGGGCAGGATCTAAAGATCTATTCGCAGGGCGACTGGTTCGACCTCTGCCGCGGGCCGCACATGGCCTCGACCGGCCAGATCGGCGACGCCTTCAAGCTGATGAAGGTGGCGGGCGCCTATTGGCGCGGCGACGCCAACAATCCGATGCTGACCCGCATCTACGGCACGGCTTTCGCCAATAGCAGCGATTTGCAGGCCTATCTCACCATGCTGGAGGAGGCCGAGAAGCGCGACCATCGCCGCCTCGGCCGCGAGATGGACCTGTTCCACTTCCAGGAGGAAGGGCCGGGCGTCGTGTTCTGGCACGCCAAGGGCTGGAAGATGTTCCAGACGCTGGTCAGCTACATGCGCCGCCGCCTCGACGGCCACGGCTATCAGGAAGTCAACGCGCCGCAGGTGCTGGACAAGTCGCTGTGGGAGACCTCGGGCCACTGGGGCTGGTATCGCGACAATATGTTCAAGGTGACGGTGGCCGGCGACGACACCGACGACGACCGCGTCTTCGCGCTCAAGCCGATGAACTGCCCCGGCCATGTCATGATCTTCAAGCATGGCCTGAAGTCCTACCGCGATCTGCCGATAAAGCTTGCGGAATTCGGCAATGTGCACCGCTACGAGCCCTCGGGCGCGCTGCACGGGCTGATGCGCGTGCGCGGCTTCACGCAGGACGACGCGCATATCTTCTGCACCGACGAGCAGATGGCGGCGGAATGCCTGCGCATCAACGACCTCATCCTGTCGGTCTACAAGGATTTCGGCTTCGAGGAGATCACCATCAAGCTGTCGACCCGGCCCGACAAGCGCGTCGGCTCGGACGCCTTGTGGGACCGCGCCGAAAGCGTGATGATGGGCGTGCTGGAGCAGATCCAACAGCAGTCGAACGGCATCAAGACCGGCATCCTGCCGGGCGAGGGCGCCTTCTACGGGCCGAAGTTCGAATATACGCTGCGCGACGCCATCGGCCGCGAATGGCAATGCGGCACCACGCAGGTCGACTTCAACCTGCCGGAGCGTTTCGGCGCCTTCTATATCGACAAGGATTCGGAAAAGCGCCAGCCGGTGATGATCCACCGCGCCGTCTGCGGCTCGATGGAGCGTTTCCTCGGCATATTGATCGAGAACTTCGCCGGCCACATGCCGCTCTGGTTCGCGCCGGTGCAGGTGGTGGTGGCGACCATCACCTCCGACGCCGACGAATACGCCGCGCAGGCGGCCGCCAAGCTCAAGGCGGCAGGCCTGCAAGTGGCGACGGACCTGCGCAACGAGAAGATCAACTACAAGGTGCGCGAGCATTCGCTCCAGAAAGTGCCGGTCATCCTCGTCTGCGGCAAGCGCGAGGCGGAGGAGAATACCGTCAACATGCGCCGTCTCGGCTCGCGCGACCAGGAAGCCATGACGCTCGACGAAGCCATCGCAAGGCTCAGGGAGGAGGCGACCCCGCCCGACCTCCTGCGCCAGCGCAACGGCGGATAAGAAAAAGCCCGGCGAAAGCCGGGCTTTTTTTAATCCAGCGACTCGCTGTCGCCCGGGGTCTCGCCCTCGCGGGTGGTCACCTCGACCTCCTCGTTATGGCCGGACGTCACCTTGAAGTCGTGCTGGTAGATATGGTCCTTGTTCTTGGCGATGGCGACATAGTCGCCCTCGATCAGCACCACGGAGGAATAGGCGCCGACGCTTTCGCGCACCGGATCGCCGGCCGAGTTGAGGATCGACCAGGACGTGTCGGCCAGCGCCTCGCCGCCATGCTCGCGCACCAGCTTCAGCGTCACCTCCGCCGCGCGGTGCTGCACGGTGGCCTCGGTCAGCTTGCCGGCCTCGACGCGGATGTCGGTGCGGATGATGGCGTTGGCGGCGCCGTAATTGGACACGACGTGATACGTGCCGCTGTTGAGCCGCACGATCGCGTTGGGCTTCACGTCCGGCACGATCAGCGAGCGGTCGGAATTCTCGTCGTCGCCATAGATGGAGAAGCGCAGCAGGTCGGCGCGGATCTTGCCGCCGTCGGGCAGCACGGCGTTGAGCTTGACGCCGCCGGCGTCGAGCACCATCACCTCGTGGCGGGCGGCGCGGGCCAGCGTGATGCGCTTGGTGGCGCCGGCGCGCCCATAGGCCACATGCACCAGATAGTCGCCCTCCGGCAGGTCGAAGCGCGCGCTTCCGCCCTTGGCGCTCGCCACCAGCGGCAATTGCCCGTCCGGCCCCACGCCGGGCGAAAAGACGCGCCAGACCAGCCCGGAAGGAATGTCGCCGCCGTCCTGCGTCAGCCGCGCCTTGAGGTCGAGCTCCGCTCCTTGCGTCAGCGGATTGTTGTCGCGGCTGTGCGGCGCGGCGTAGGAATTGATCGCGGGCAGGTCGAGCTTGGGCGGCGGCAGGTTGAGCCCGCTGTCTGTCGGGGGCGCGACGACCGGGCCGGCCTTGGGCGGCGCGGGCTCCGGCGGCGTCAGCGAGGGCAGGGACGGCATGCCGAAGCCGCCGCCCGCGCCCGGCCCGCCCTGCGGGCCGCCGAATCCGCCCGGACCCGAGCCCGGACCGCCGCCTCCGGGGCCGCCGCCGAAACCGGGCCCCTGCGCCATCGCCGGCCCGGCCGCGAGCGCGGCCATGAGGAGGCCGGCGAGGAATTTGCCGCGCTTTGGCCCCGTCTTTTTGATCGCCGGATGAAACATGCACTTTTTTGAACCGAAAGCCGCGGCGAATTCAAGCCGAATTTCATTCAAGCCGAATTTCGGGCCAATTCCGGCTTTTCTCCGCTTTCGCGGCCGCCCGCCGCGACGGGATTTGACTTTACAGTTCCGGCCGGCTGGGCCAGAAGGGGACGGCTCCTGAAGTGGAGCGACGTTTTCCAGTTTGACGTGAGGTTTCCCGTGGCGCATCCCGTTTTCGATTTCCTGGCCCAGCGCAGTTCGACGCCGATCTCGGCCATTACCGCGCCCGCGCCCGAGGGCGAGGAGCTGGACGCGCTGCTGACGGTGGCGGCCCGCGTGCCCGACCACGGCCGGCTGACGCCCTGGCGCTTCATCCTCTATCGCGGCGAGGCGCGCCGGCGCATCGGCGACTATCTCGCCGTCCGCGCCGCGGAGCGGGAAGGACCGCTGCCCGAGGCCCGCATCGAGCAGGAGCGCGCCCGTTTCGCGCGCGCGCCGCTGGTGGTGGGCGTGGTGTCGTCGCCGGTGGAGCATGAGCGCATCCCGGAATGGGAGCAGTTCTTGTCGGCCGGCGCCGCGGCCATGAACCTCTGCACCGCCGCCAACGCGCTCGGCTACGCCACCAACTGGATCACCAACTGGTATTCCGACGACGCGCCGGCGCGCGCCTTCCTCGGCCTCGCGCCGCATGAGCGCGTGGCGGGCTTCGTCCATATCGGCACCTGCCCGACCAAAGTCCCCGAGCGCCCGCGCGCCGAGATGCAGCGCATCGTCTCCGACTATGCCGGCCCGTGGGAAGGCTGAGCATGTTCTACGAACCGAAATCCGGCCACGGCCTGCCGCGCGACCCGTTCAAGGCCATCGTCGCGCCGCGTCCCATCGGCTGGATCGGCGCCAAGTCGAAGGCCGGCGCGCTCAACCTCGCGCCCTATTCCTTCTTCAACGCAGTCTGCAACGCGCCGCCCATGGTGATGTTCTCCTCCGCCGGGGCGAAGGACAGCGTCGCCTTCATCGAGGAGACGGGCGTCTTCACCGCGAGCCTCGTCAGCCATCATCTGCACGAAAAGATGAACGCCAGCTCCGCCGAGGCGCCGCGCGGGCGAAGCGAGTTCGACCTCGCCGGCCTGACGCCGGCGCCGGGCAGGATGGTCGACGCGCCCTATGTGGCCGAGGCCTACGCCGCGCTCGAATGCGTCGCCGTCGAGGTGCGGCGTCTCACCGACCGCCACGGCGAGCCGGTCGAGAACTATATGGTGATCGGCGAGGTGGTGGGCGTGCATATCGACGAGCATGTGCTGGCCGACGGCTTCGTCGACATCGCCAAGGCCAGGCCCGTCTCGCGCCTCGGCTATATGGACTACGCCACCACCGAGGTCACCTATTCCATGCCGCGCCCGCGCTGGACGGAATAGTCACAGGCCCTGCTTCTTGGCCTCGGTCCAGATCGCCTCCATCTCGTCGAGGCTGGCGGCGTCGAGGCTGTTTCCGGCCTGCGCCAGCGTCTTTTCGATGAAGTGGAAGCGGCGGCGGAATTTCTCGTTGGCGGCGATCAGCGCCGTCTCGGCGTCGATGGCGAGATGCCGGCCGAGATTGACCATGGCGAACAGCAGGTCGCCATATTCCTCCTCGATTTCCGCCTTGTCGCGCCCGGCCATGGCCTCCTTCAGCTCCGCCGTCTCCTCGGCGATCTTGTCGAGGATGGGCGCGGCCTCCGACCAGTCGAAGCCGACCTTGGCCGCCTTCTGCTGCAGTTTCAGCGCCCGCACCAGCGCCGGGAAAGCGTGCGGCACGTCGTCGAGAAAGCCGTCCTTTGCGCCGGCGTCGAGGCCCAGATCCGCCCGCCGCGCGGCGCGCTCGGCCTTCTCCTCGGCCTTGATGCGGTTCCACGACCCCTTGGCCATGCCGGCGGAGCGCGCCTCGGCGTCGCCGAACACATGCGGATGGCGGCGAATCATCTTGCGCGTGATCGCCTCCACCACGTCGCCGAAGGCGAAATCGCCCTTCTCCTCGGCCATGCGGGCGTGGAACACCACCTGCAGCAGAAGGTCGCCCAGCTCCTCGCGCAGGTCGTCCATGTCGTCGCGGTCGATGGCGTCGATCACCTCATAGGCTTCTTCCAGCGTATAGGGCGCGATGGAGCGGAAATCCTGCTCCACGTCCCAGGGGCAGCCCGTCCGCGGATCGCGCAGGGCGGCCATGATCTCCAGAAGCCGGTCGATGTCGCGGGAAGGGTGCATCTGCGCTCCGTCAGGGTTGAAGTGTCGGTCCGTTTTGCTTAAAGCATTTCCAGGAAAAGCATGAAACGGTTTTCCGCCCGGAAATGCGAAAAAACAAGGAGATAGAGCGGTTCGACCTCGAACGGCTCTGGATCGCATATCGGGGCGGGTTCAAAAGGCGGATGGCGAAATCATGTCAATTCTGGTGACGGGCGGCGCGGGCTATATCGGTTCGCACACATGCGTGCAGCTCATCGAGGCCGGCCACGAGGTGGTGGTGGTCGACAATTTCGACAACAGCCATCCCGAGGCGCTGCACCGCATCGAGAAGATCACCGGCCACGCGCCGCGCCGCGAGCCGGGCGACATCCGCGACCGCGAGTTTCTCGAGCACGTCATCAATCGGCACAAATGCACCTCCGTCGTCCATTTCGCGGGGCTGAAGGCGGTCGGCGAATCCACGCAGAAGCCGCTGCATTATTACGACTGCAACGTGCTCGGCACGCTGCGCCTCTTGCAGGCTATGGAGACGACCGGCGTCAAGAAGCTGGTCTTCTCCTCCTCGGCAACCGTCTATGGCGACCCGGAAAAGCTGCCCATCACCGAGGACCAGCCGCTCTCGGCCACCAACCCCTATGGCCGCACCAAGCTCGTCATCGAGGACATGCTGCGCGACCTCCACGCCAGCGACCCGTCCTGGAGCATCGCCATCCTGCGCTATTTCAACCCGGTCGGCGCGCATGAGAGCGGGTTGATCGGCGAGGACCCCAAGGGCGTGCCCAACAACCTGATGCCGATCATCGCCCAGGTCGCCACCGGAAGGCGCGACAAGCTCAGCGTCTATGGCGACGATTACGACACGCCCGACGGCACCGGCGTGCGCGACTATATCCATGTCGTCGACCTCGCCGCCGGCCATCTCAAGGCGCTGAAGGCGCTGGACGAGCCGGGCTGCTTCGCCGTCAATCTCGGCACGGGGCAGGGCTACAGCGTGCTCGATGTCATCAAGGCCTTCGAGCACGTCTCCAACCGCGAGGTCCGGTACGAGATCGCCCCGCGCCGCCCCGGCGACGTGGCCGAATGCTACGCCGACCCCGCCTTCGCGCGCGATTTCCTCGGCTGGTCGGCGGAAAAGGACCTGCGCGCCATGTGCAGCGACATGTGGAACTGGCAGTCGAAGAACCCCAACGGCTACGAGTGACCGCCGCGCCGGTCGCGATATTGTGAAACTTCGCGGTTTCCATCCGGCGGGCGAGGGCGTAAAGGACGGCCTTCGCTTCTGATCACGGGACGCCCGCATGCGCTTTCTCGACAAATTCACCGCCATGCTGATCGCGACGGTGCTGCTCGCCTCGGTCCTGCCGGTGCAGGGCGCATTCGCCGTCTGGTTCGCCCTCGCCACCAAGATCGCGGTGGGGCTCCTGTTCTTCCTGCACGGCGCGCGGCTGTCGCGCGAGGCGGTGGTGGCCGGCCTCACCCATTGGCGGCTGCATCTGGTGGTGTTCCTGTCCACCTTCGTGCTGTTCCCCATCCTCGGCCTGGTCGCCGGCTGGACCATTCCCGGCCTGTCGCAATCGGCCTTCTACACCGGCATCCTCTATCTCTGCGTGCTGCCCTCGACGGTGCAGTCCTCCATCGCCTTCACCTCCATGGCCGGCGGCAACGTCTCCGCCGCCGTGGTGTCGGCCTCGGCCTCCAACATCTTCGGCATGTTCCTGACGCCGCTCCTGGCCGGCCTCCTCTTCGCCGTGAAGGGGGGAAGCGGCGGCGGGGTGTCGATGGACGCGCTGGAATCGATCCTGCTGCAGCTGCTCGCGCCCTTCGCGCTGGGGCAGATCCTGCAGCCGCTGATCGGCGCCTTCATCCGCCGCCACAACAAGGTGCTGGGCATGGTCGATCGCGGCTCGATCCTGATGGTGGTCTATCTCGCCTTCAGCGAAGCGGTGGCGGAAGGCCTGTGGCGCAGCGTCTCCTGGCGCGACCTCGGCATGATGGTCGGCGTCAACGTGCTGCTTCTGGTCGTGGTCCTGCTCGTCACCTGGTTCGGGGCCAAACGGCTCGGCTTCAACCGCGCCGACTGCATCACCATCATGTTCTGCGGCTCCAAGAAAAGCCTCGCCAGCGGCGCGCCCATGGCCAGCGCCATCTTCGCCGGGGTCAATGTCGGCGCCATCGTGCTGCCGCTGATGCTGTTCCACCAGATCCAGCTCATGGCCTGCGCCGTGCTGGCCCGCCGGCTGGGCGCGCATCGCGCCGAACCCGCGCCCGCCGCGGCGCGCTGACTATTTTTCGGGAAACAGCAGCGTCGTCACGAAGCGCAGGCCCCATTTCGGCCCGTCATGCGGCGAGCGGGCGTAATAGCGCCCCGACAGGCCGACGCTGACCGGCCGCCCGCCGATCCTGAGCAGCCGCGACACGCCGGCGTTGATCGGCACGGTCCATGCGCCCCGGCCCCAGTCGTAGCTGGTCTCGCTCGACAGCGACAGGCCGAAGGTGCTGGGAAAGGTGTAGCTCAGGAAGGGCTGCACGAAGCTCTGGCTGATGCGCTCGCGGTCGCCATGGCCGGCATAGGACCACACATGGTTGGCCAGCGCGCCATAGGTCCAGCCGCCGGCCTGCTTCAGCGCCACGGCCGTCGGCCCCGCGCCCCATTTGCCGGTTCCGAAGGCGCGATCGGTGGCGGTCGGCCACAGGAACACAGGCCCGACGCCCCACACCACGCCGTCGCGCGATGCTGCGGGCGAGAGAAAAAAGCTCTGCTCCGTGTCGCCGAGGCCGAAACGATCGTCGAAACCGGCCGCCGGCGCCTGCCGATAGACCACCGGCAGGATGGTGCGCACGATCAGGTTCCAGTCGTCGTCGAGCGGCAGGGGAACCACCGGCTGGAGATTGAGCGTATAGCGATGGCCCTGCTTCGGCCCGAAACAGCAATCGACGTTGCCCTGAAGCGGCACGCTGATCAGGCTCGAAACCGGATTGGCGAGCTTCTTCGCCAGGTCCTGCTCGCCGGCGGCCTGCGCCGCCGCGGGATAAAGAAGAATAAGGAAAAACACGATTTTCTTCATGAAAATCTCCTGTAAAAGTCAAAAAGGATAAAATAATTTGAAATATTGATGGATCGCCGATTGTATCGACTATTTCGCACGGCGAAATACATCCGCCGCATAATCCACCATTTTGCGCGCAGGCTTGCCATGGCGGCGCGGGGCGCGTAGGGAAGGGCGGACGGACGGAAAGGCGAGGCCATGACCAAAAACGACGAAAACAACCTCGATCAGGAGGCTCTGGCCGAGGCCTATAACCGCGCGCTGGCGCTGGAGAAGGCCGGCGATTTCGACGCCGCCGCCCGCGCCTATGAGGACGTGCTGCGCATCGACCCCGACGACCACGGCGGCGCGGCGGTGCGGCTCGCCAGCATGGGACGCGGCGCGGTTCCGCCCAAGGCGCCCGACGCCTATGTCGCGACGCTGTTCGACCAGCATGCGGAGCTTTTCGACACGATCCTGGTCGACCAGCTCGGCTACGACGTGCCGCTGCAATTGCGCGAGATGTTCCTGGAGCTGGACCCGGAATTCCATTGCGGGCGCATGCTCGACCTCGGCTGCGGCACCGGGCTTTCCGCCGACGCGCTGGACGACATGGCCGCGCACAAGACCGGCGTGGATATTTCCGAGAACATGATCGAGGTGGCCTATGAGAAAGGCGATTACGACGCGCTTTTCGTCGGCGAGGCCGTGCGCTTCCTCGAATCCGCCGGCGACCAGAGCTGGGACCTGATCGTCGCCACCGACGTGCTGCCTTACATGGGCGAGCTGGAGCGCTTCTTCGCCGGCGTCGGCGCGCATCTGGCGGCGGGCGGCTGGTTCGGCTTCTCCAGCGAAACGCTGGACGCCGCGCGGCTCGCGGGCCGGAATTTCACGGTCGGCGACCACCAGCGCTTCGCCCATGCGAAGACCTATGTCGAGGCGACGCTCGACGCCCACGGCATGGATTGCGTCCGCTGCATCGACATCACCGTCCGCAGCGAGCAAGGCGCTCCGGTTCCCGGCCATCTCTACATCGCGCGCCGGAGGTGATTTGGAAGCCTTCCGCTAAACCGCATGATCAGGCCGGATTTCACTTCCGGCACGATCAACGAACGGTTTGGAATTCTCGTTCTCGCCATCCCATTACGGCGCCTTCTCCTATCCGTTAGTTCCATAATCTATCTTATGCGATCGGCGTAATCGAATGAGCGTGTTGATGGTCAGGGCTAGTCTGATGTCAATTCTCCTCCGGCGACGAACGGCCCGTTTCCATGGCCGCCACAACGTTCGTTCGCAGCCTAGTACACCCCAACTGCCGACTTAACCGCCTACCCGCTCGCATTTGCTGCCCACTCAGCAGACGAGATGTTTCTGTCTTCAGGGACGCCCGCCTATGAATATCTGACGCCGGAGCGGCTTGAAGGAAATCTTCGACGCCTGCGAGGCCGGCATTGCGAGATGGCGCCGGCGAAGCGTGTTCTAATGACCAAGCACCGCGCCGATCTCAATTCGGTTCAGGTACAGGGCTGTAATAGCGGCTGACTGGATGGCCCCAATTTCGCTAACAGCACGTGCGCCATCGCCAAATCGTATGAGCGCCGAAGCCGTTATCATACGCGGACCTTTCGTGCGGAAGACGGCGGTTTCGGTTGGATCGGCCTGTTGCGTTATCGCCAACGCAACGCATCGGACGCCCATCGAAACACCTCCCAGATACTCACCCACGCCCCTCGTCCAACCCCCTTCATCAGTAAATTGTAATATTCAACCCTGAGTGAAGATTTGTGCGCAAGAGTGTTGTCCCGTGTTCGGTTTCGAGGTAATCTTATCACATTATCCACTAAGAATTGCATGATTTCCGTTTCGGCTCCCGTAAAAATTGCAATTTGGGTCGTTCGTCTCTTTCCTGCGCGCCAAATTGCTTTATAAGACCTCCAACGAAAAGAATCCGGTCCGAAACGGACGCCTGAAACGGACATATGAGACGGAGGCGCGGACGGCCCTCGGAATGGGAGCGGCGGCATGAGGACCATATGGGCAAAGGCGGCGTTGATCACGCTCTGCGCCGTCGTTCTGTCGGTCGCGGCGACCTGGATCGCCACCATCTCCACCGGCAACAGTCCCGGCGCCATCTCCACCAGCCTGGCCGCCGGCATCCCGCTCGTCACCGCCTTCCCGTCGCTCGCCTATATCTTCCGCCAGCATAGCCGCCTCAAGGACGCCTACGCCGATCTCGAGCGCGCCCATGTCGAATTGCAGGCCCGCGCCCGGGTCGACCACATGACGGGGCTGCTGAACCGCGAAGCCTTCTTCGACGCCATGAAGATCAGCCGCTCGCGCATCGAGACCGGCGTGGTGCTGGTCGTCGACGCCGACCACTTCAAGGCCATCAACGACACGTTCGGCCATCCGGTCGGCGACCGGGCGCTGAAGCTCATCTCTTTCGCGCTACAAAACGTCACCCGCCGCGGCGACCTCGTCGGCCGCATCGGCGGCGAGGAGTTCTGCGTCTTCCTGCCAGGCGCCAGCGGCGAGACGGGCATGCGCGTGGCGCAGCGCATCCGCTCGGAGGTCGAGACCACGCATTTCCTCGCCACGGCGTCGCATTCCCATCCGCTCACCATCAGCATCGGCGTCGCCTCCGCGCCCAAGAGCGAGAGCAATTCGCAGGTGCTGAGCCGCGCCGACCGCTGCCTCTACCTGGCCAAGCAGCGCGGCCGCAATTGCGTGGTGTTCGACGAGGAGAGCGGCCGGCTGGCCGGCGCCTCGGTCGTCTCCATCACCAGCGTGCGCGAGGTCTCGCGCGGCTGATCATTCCCACGGCGTCACATCCTCCTCGGACCACGCCACGGGCGTAAAACCCATCTTCTGGTAAAGCTGCAAGGCGCGCGGATTGTCGAGCGAATTGGTGTGGATCGTCACCTTGCGCGGCGAGCGCGCCCAGGCCGCGCCGATCGCCTCGTGCAGGAAAAAGCGCGCCAGCCCTCTGCCCTGAAAATCCTCCACCAGCCCGAAATAGACGATCTCCGCCGTCTCCGGCAGCGCGGCGAAATCGAGCTCCGCGAAGCCGGCCGGGCAGCCCTCGACATAAAGCACGTGGATTTCCGTCGTCTCGGCGCGGATGGCGGCAGCAACCTCCGCGTCGCTCTGTAGCCGGCGCATCATCCAGTGATGCCGGCGGCCGACCTGCTCGTAGAGATAGCGGTAGAAATGCACCGGCATGTCGCTCGCCCGCATCAAGGCGAGCCGCAAGCCCGAGGGCGTCGGCACGGCCAAGGCCGGCCGCGCCGTCATCTCCAGATGGGTGATGCGCGCCTTCATCGTCGCAGCCATTCAATCCGCGTCGCCGGTGACGACCGGCGTGTCGGGCTTCGAGCCCCATTCGCTCCACGAGCCGTCATAGAGCCGGTTGTCCTTGTGGCCGAGCGAGGCCAGCGCCAGCATGATCGCCGCCGCCGTCACGCCCGAGCCGCAGCTCGTCACCACCGGCCGCGCAAGGTCGACGCCGGCGGCGGCGAACACGTCGCGCAGGCTGTCGAGGTCCTTCAATTCGCCGTTTTCGGCCAGCGTCCCGATCGGCACGTTGCGCGCGCCGGGCATGTGGCCCGCGCGCATGCCGGGGCGCGGCTCGGCGTCGCGGCCGGCGAAGCGGCCCGCCGCGCGCGCGTCGGCCACCTGGGCGCGGCGCTCGTCGACGATTGCGCGCATCTCGTCGAGGCCAACCACCGCATGGGCGTCGAAAGCCGGCGTGAACAGCGTCGGCGCGATCTTGGTCGGCTCGGCCGTGACCGGAAAGCCGGCCTTTTTCCAGCCGTCCAGACCGCCGTCGAGCACGAAGACCTGCTTCACCCCCATCACGCGGAACATCCACCAGACGCGCGGGGCGGAGAACAGCCCCGGCCCGTCATAGACCACCACCATATCGGCGGCCGAAATCCCCATCGCCCCGACATGGCGGGCGAAAAGCTCCGGCGACGGCAAGGTGTGCGGCAGGCCCGACGCCTTGTCGGCGATCTCGTCCTGGTCGAAGAACACCGCGCCAGGAATGTGGCCCGCCGCATATTCGGCGCGGCCGTCGCGCCCGGCGGCGGGCAGATACCAGGAGGCGTCGACCACGGCGAGGCCGGGCTTCTCCAGCCGCTCCTTCAGCCATTCGCGGGAGACGACGAAAGCGCTTTTCTCGGTCATGGGGCTTCTCCGGTTCTGGTTCAGGCTTCGGGCGCCGCGCCGAAGCGAATGCGGAAGCGGCGGTTTTCCTTGCCCTTCTTCTCGATCTTGCCGATGTGGATCTCGCCCACCTCCTGCGTCTCCGACACATGGGTGCCGCCGCAGGGCTGCGAATCGACCGCGCCGTTCTCGCCGATCACCACCAGCCGGATGCGGCCCGTGCCCACCGGCGGGCGCACGTTCTTCGACTTGACGATGTCGGGATTGGCCAGAAACTCCGCGTCGCTGATCCAGCGCAGCGAGACGGGATCGTTGGCGCGCACGCGCTCCATCAGCTTTTCGGTGACGAATTCCTTGGTGTAGCTCGGGTCCGGCAGGTCGAAATCGATGCGGCTCTCCTCCTCGCCCACCGCCGCCCCGGTGATCGGAAACGGGCAGACCACCGACAGGAGATGGCAGGCCGTGTGCATGCGCATCAGCCTGTAGCGCCGCGCCCAGTCGATATGCAGCACCAGCTTCTCGCCGATTTCGGGCAGCGTCTGGCCTTCGGCCGGCACGTGCACGATCTCGCTCTTGGTCTCGCCGGTCACCGTGCCCGCGATCTCGATGCGCGCGCCGTCGGCGCGCTCGAAAAAGCCGGTGTCGCCCGGCTGGCCGCCGGAAGTGGCGTAGAAATTGCTGCGGTCGAGTATGATCCCGCCCGTCTCGGTGATGGCCACGACCGAGCCCTCCGCAGTCGAAAGATAGGCGTCCTCGCGGAACAGGGCTTCGGTTTCATGGGGCATGGTCATTCCTCGAAGGGTATGTCGATTTCGGTCTTCGTCTCCAGCCAGTCCGGCGCGGGCAGGCCCTTGCCGCGCAGGAAGGCGGGATTGAACAGCTTGGACTGGTAACGGTTACCATAGTCGCACAGCACCGTCACGATGGTGCGGCCCGGTCCGAGGTCTTTCGCGAGCCGGATCGCGCCGGCGATGTTGATCCCCGACGAGCCGCCGAGGCAGAGCCCCTCCTCCCGCACCAGCGGAAACAGGATGTCGAGCGCCTCCGCGTCGCCGACGCGATAGGCGAAATCGGGCGCGAAACCCTCCAGATTGGCGGTGATGCGCCCCTGCCCGATGCCTTCGGTGATCGAATCGCCCTCGGCCTTCAATTCGCCTGTGGTGTAGAAGCTGTGCAGCGCCGCGCCGTGCGGGTCGGCCAGCGCGATCTTCACGTCGCGGCTGTGGTCGCGCAGGCCCATGGCCGTGCCGGCCAGCGTGCCGCCCGAGCCGACGGCGGCGACGAAGCCGTCGATCCTGCCGCCCGTGTCGCGCCAGATCTCCTCGGCCGTCGTCTCGATATGCGCCTGCCGGTTGGCGATATTGTCGAACTGGTTGGCCCAGATCGCGCCGTTCGGCTCGCTGCGCGCCAGTTGCTCGGCGAGCCGCCCGGAAAGGCGCACGTAATTGTTAGGGTTGCGATAGGGCGCGGCGGGAACCTCGATCAGCTCCGCGCCGAGAAGCCGCAAGGCGTCCTTCTTCTCCTGCGCCTGCGTCTCGGGGATGACGATCACCGTGCGATAGCCGAGCGCATTGGCGACCATGGCGAGCCCGATGCCGGTATTGCCCGCCGTGCCCTCCACGATCACCCCGCCGGGCCGCAGCAGCCCGCGCCGCTCGGCGTCGCGGATGATGTAGAGCGCCGCGCGGTCCTTGACCGACTGGCCGGGATTGAGAAATTCCGCCTTGCCGTAGATGTCGCAGCCGGTGGCTTCCGAGGCTTTCTTGAGGCGGATCAGCGGCGTCCGGCCGATGGCGTTGATCACGGATTGGAACATGGGCGGCATCCTTTGCGGTTTGTCGGGCAAGGTACGGGCGCGCGCCCTGCCCCGCAAGCAAGCGCGGAATAATTTTCTCCGATAACGGGCAAAGCGGACCCCGGTTTCCGCCCACAAACGAAAAAAGCCGCCCCCGAAGGGACGGCTTTGCGAAAAACCCGTTCAGGCTCAGGCGGCGCGCTGGCCGCCATTGCCGCCGCCGCGACGCTTGCGGCGGAACGGACGCTTCTCCTTGCCCGCATCGCCAGCCGGACCGGCCAGGCTAGAGCGGTGCTCGCCCGGCTTCTGCGCCGGACGGCGGTGCTTCTGCGGCTTGCCGGCTGCGGGCCGGGCCTCGCCCGCCTCGCGCGGCGCGGGCGTCTTGGCGACGGGCGCCGGGCCGAGCTTGACCGGCGCGTCCTCGATGGTCAGCTTGCGCCGCGTCACGCGCTCGACGGCGCGCAGTTTGGCTTCTTCCGTCGCCGGATCGTAGAGCGTGATCGACGCGCCGCTGGCCCCGTTGCGGCCGGTGCGGCCGATGCGGTGCACATAGGTCTCGGGCTCGTCCGGCAGGTCGTAATTGACCACATGGCTGATGCCCGGCACGTCGATGCCGCGCGCGGCGATGTCGGTGGCCACCAGGATGCGCAGGGCGCCCTCGCGGAAACCGTTCAGCGCGCGCTGGCGGGCGTTCTGCGACTTGTTGCCGTGGATGGCGGCGACGTCGTAGCCGTCGCGCTCCAGATGGCGCACCACCGCGTCCGCGCCGTGCTTGGTGCGGGTGAAGACGATGACCGATTCCATCGCCTTGTCGCCCAGCATGGCCGACAGCAGCCGGCGCTTGTCCTTGGTCGGCGACGGATGCACGACCTGGGTGATCTCGGCCGCCGTGGTGCCCTGCGGGGCCACTTCGACGCGGATCGGATTGCGCAGCAGGCTTTCGGCGAGCGCGGCGATCTCCTTCGGCATGGTGGCCGAGAACAGCGCGGTCTGGCGGTCGGCGCGGGTGGCCTTGGCGATGCGCTTGACGTCGTTGATGAAGCCCATGTCGAGCATGCGGTCGGCCTCGTCCAGCACCAGCCAGCGGGTCTGCGACAGGTCGACGAGCTTCTCGCGCATCAGGTCGGTGAGGCGGCCGGGCGTGGCGATCAGCACGTCGACGCCGGGCGCGATGCGCTTGATCTGGCCGAGCTTCGACACGCCGCCCAGCACCAAAGCGGTGGAGATATGGGCGTTCTTGGCGACGGCGCGGATGGTCTCCTCGATCTGCACCGCGAGCTCGCGCGTCGGCGCCAGAACCAGCGCGCGCGCCGTCTTCGGCTGGCGCTTGTCGCCCAGCGCGATGATCTGCTGCAGGATGGGCAGGCTGAAGGCGGCGGTCTTGCCGGAGCCGGTCTGGGCGATGCCCAGGATGTCGCGGCCTTCGAGCTGCGGCGGGATGGCCTGCGTCTGGATCGGCTTCGGCGTGGTCATGCCGGAGGCCTCGACGCCCTTGAGAAGCACGCCGGTGACGCCCAGAGCGGCGAAACCGCTGTTGTTTTCGTTGGTCAATTCAATCTCTTTCGGCGGGCCCGCGCGATCGCGGCCCGCGTTTCTTGGCGGCAAGCGCAACTTGCCGGGGGAATTTCATGGGGAATACGACGGGACGCCGGATGCTTCCGGGCGACTTGCGCTGCCGTTCCGGCCTGTGCCGGGACTCCGTCCGCGCCGGACCATTCCGGCGGGCGGCGAGACGCAACAAGTCCGATCTCGGGAAAGCCGGCGAACCGCCGGCCCATGCGCCTTGGGCCGTCATATGGCGTGTTTCGCCGCGAAAAGCAAATGGTTTCGCGATCAGATGATGAAATCGGCCAGCACCTGGTTGTCGGTGATGTCCTGATAGGCCCAGCCGGATTCGGCGAATTTCTTCTCCAGCAGCTTGAAATTGGCCGCGTCCTTCGTCTCGATGCCGATCAGCACCGAGCCGAAATTGCGCGCCGATTTCTTGAGGTATTCGAAGCGGGCGATGTCGTCGTCCGGCCCCAGCAGGTCGAGGAAGGAGCGCAGCGCGCCCGGCCGCTGCGGAAAGCGGAAGATGAAATATTTCTTCAGCCCCTCGAAGCGCAGCGCCCTTTCGCGCACGTCGGGCAGGCGCTCGAAGTCGAAATTGCCGCCCGACACCACGATGACGACGCGCTTGCCCTTCAGCTCGCTCTTTTTGAAATCCTTGAGCGCGTCGATGCCGAGCGCGCCGGCCGGCTCCAGCACCACGCCCTCGACATTGAGCATCTCCACCATGGTGGCGCAGAGCCGATTTTCCGCAACCGTTATGACAGCATCCTTGTCGAAATGCTTGAGAAGCCTGAAATTTTCTTTGCCGATCTCGGCCACTGCCGCGCCGTCGACGAAATTGTCGACATGGGAGAGCTTCACCCTCTTGCCGGCCTCCAGGCTGGCCTTGAGGCTCGCCGCGCCCTTGGGCTCGACGAAGCGGAAGGCGGTCTTCCAACCCAGGTCCCCGATATAGTGCGTGACGCCGCCGGCGAGCCCGCCGCCGCCGACCGGCAGGAGCACCAGGTCCGGCTTGCGCCCCTCCTCCGGCCATTGCCGCGCGATCTCCAGCGCCACCGTCGCCTGTCCCTCGACGATGCCGGGATGATCGAAGGGCGGCACCATGACGCCCTTCTCGCGCGCGGAAAAATCCTGCGCCGCCGCATAGCAGACGTCGAAAATATCGCCCACCAGCCGGATTTCGATGAATTCCCCGCCGAAGGCGCGCGTCTTGTCGATTTTCTGCTGCGGCGTCGTCACTGGCATGAACACCACGCCGCGCCGGCCGAAATGGCGGCAGACGAAGGCGAAGCCCTGCGCATGGTTGCCGGCCGAGGCGCAGACGAAAACCGCCTCCGCCGCGACGCTTCCGACCGCCTTGGAGATGAAATTGAACGCGCCGCGAATCTTGTAGGAGCGGACCGGCGTCAGGTCCTCGCGCTTGAGCCAGATCTCGGCGCCGTATTTGCGCGACAGGTAATCGTTGAGCTGCAGCGGCGTCTCGCCGAACAGCGCGCGCATGGCCGGCTCGGCCTGGGCGACGGATTTGACGAAGGCGGTCATGACGGACTTTCTGTCGCAGGTGGGCTATGGCGGCCATGGCTACATCGCTTTGCCGCGCAACACAAGAACGCGGCGTTTTCCGCCTCCTGTTGCGGCTTGAATTCGCGGCGCAAATCATGACATAGATCGGCCTCGCTCGCGGACGTGGCGAAATCGGTAGACGCAGCAGACTTTTGAAAATTGGAGTGCCCGCGGGGAAATCCGCGGAGTAGAACCGCTCAAAGTCGGGGAACGCTAACGGGCATCGCGCCCCAGGCCAATCCCGAGCCAAGCCCTCTTCGAGGGAAGGTGTAGAGACTGGACGGGCGGCGCCTAAAGCCTTCGAGCCATGGCGAAGGGACAGTCCAGACCACGAACGTCGAAAGACGGCGGCGAAAGCCGAAGTGGTATGAAAATCTGCCTCTCTATGAGAGTACGGGTTCGAGTCCCGTCGTCCGCACCATTTTTTCTTGAAAAATCAAAGCCTTGAATGGCGGCCTTCACGGCGCGCGCAACGCTGGCGACGCTGGCGCGCCCTGGAAAGCGATCTCCACGGGCCGAACTTCGAGCCCGACCTGGGCCCGACCCGGATGTGTCGGAATCGCAACAGCCGGACCTTAATCTGGAGTGAATTTATCCGGTTTTAAATGGCCTCGCCTTTGCGGCGGCTCCGAAAAACAAACACTTAGCCGCAATCCGCATTTTCTTGCGTCATCCGCTTTAGAACCGATCTAATTTATTGAGATTGCAAGCGTTTTGCCGATGCCATACTTGCCCGGCGGAACCCGACGGCCAAGCCCGCCCGGGCGACGGCGAAGGATTTAGGCTCGAGTATTCTGGATGAACGTCAGGGCGATCGACATTGCTGGCCTCTATACGTCCGAGCAGGGACGGTTGCGTCGGCTTGTCAATCGCCTGGTCGGGAACAGGGCGACCGCCGAAGATCTCGTGCAGCAATCCTTCGTCAAGCTGATCGCCGCCGCCGAGTGCGGCGACCTCGAAAACTGCCCGGCCTATCTCACATGCGCGGCGCGCAATCTCGCCCTCAATCACCTGCGCGACCTCCGGCGCAAAGGCGAGACCGACCTGCCGGACACGGAGCTGCACGCCATCCCCGACGCGCGGCCGTCTCCCGAGGAGTCGGCGATCTTCAAATGCGAGCTGCGGCGCGTGCTGAAGGCCGTCGCCGCCCTGCCGCCGCGCCGGCGCGAGGCTTTCGTCCTCAACAAGTTCGAAGGCATGAGCTATGACGAGATCGCCGCGCGCCAGGGCGTCAGCCGCAACACGGTGATTTCGCATATCGTGATCGCGCTCGCCGACCTCGACCGGCGGATCGGGCGAAAATAAACCGCCTCTCCGGTTCATTGCCTTTCCGCTTTCAGGTGTCATACAGAAGAGAGGCGCCGCTTCGCCTGTGCGAGCGACGCGCCGGAATGCGAATGGGGCGGCATGAAAGACGAAGCGACGGACCCGACCACGATGGAGGCCCTGGAGTGGCTCGTGCGCCTGCGTGACGACAAGGTCACGGCGGCGGACAAGCGGGCCTTTGAAGCATGGCTGGCGGCGGACGCGGCCCATGCCGCCGCGTGGGAGCGCGCCGAGGCGCTGTGGAAACGCCTCGACATCGCGCAGCCGGAATTCGACCGCATCCGGCGGTCGGAGGCCTTCTTCTCGCGCCGCAACTTCATGTTCGGCTCCGTCCTGGCGCTGGCCGGCGCCGGCGGCCTCTATGTCTACCGCCGCCCCGACCTGTTCGCGCAATACAAGACCGATATCGGCGAGCGGCGGACCATCGCCCTCCCCGACGGCTCCACGGTGGAGCTCGGCAGCTATTCCGCGCTCTCCACGCGCTTCACCGAAAACCGCCGCCATATCAACCTCTTCCGCGGCGAAGGCTTTTTCGACGTTGCCCCCGATGCGAGGCGGCCTTTCCTGGTCCATGCCGGCAATGGATCGTCGCAGGCGCTCGGAACGAAGTTCGACGTGAAATATGTCGACGACATCGTGACCGTCGCGGTCAACGAGCACGCCGTGAAAGTGCGCGCCGCCGGTTCTCCGTCCGTGAAGCTCGACCAGGGCTGGGAGGTCAGCTACGGCCGCAACGGCGTCGGCACGCCCGTCCAGGCCGATTTCGACGCCGTGGAGGCCTGGCGGCAGGACCGGATCGTGTTTCAGGACGTGCCGCTGCGCCGTGTGCTGGCGGAGCTGGAGCGCTATCGGCGCGGCAGGATCGTGCTGATGGACAGCGGCATCGGCGACATTCCCGTCACGGCGATCTTCGACGCCAGGCAGGCGGACAGCGCCCTGCAAACCATCGCCGACACCTTGCCGATCCGGGTCATCGACGCCTCGGGCTACATGGCGATCGTCTATCCCGCCGGATAAAAATCACCGAAATCGAAATTTTTTCGCGAAGGCGTTCATTAGTTGCGGCCTCTCGGGTGTCGAACCTTATGAGGGCGTCGTTCGAAGCTCTCCTTGAACACGATTTTCCGCACGAAGGCGGGACAACGCGCAGGTGGGGCCATGCAGGACGATTCCGCGAATAACGCCGTTTCACATAAGACCGCGAGGACGAAGCGATCGGGCGGACGATCCTTCCTCCTCGCGCTGACGATCACGACGGCGATCATCTCCGTCCCGACCGTCGCCGACCGGGCCTTCGCCCAGGCCTCCGGCGCCGCCGCGAAGACCCGCTTCGACATCCGGCCGCAGCCCCTCGCCCAGGCGCTGATCCAGTTTTCCAACGCGACGGGCGTGCAGCTTTTCTTCAACGCCGACCTGGCGCGGGGCGTGAGCTCGAAGGGCGCGCAGGGCTCGCTGACGCGCAAGGAGGCGCTGGGCCGCATTCTGGCGGGCTCGGGCCTCACCTATAAATTCACCAACGCCAGCACGGTGGCGATCCAGAAGCCCGAAGCCGCCGCCCCGGCCGGCCCGGCGGTCGAGGGCGCGATCAATCTCGACACGATCAACGTGCAGGGCGCGGAGGAATCCGCCTACGGCCCCGTCGTCGGCTATCGGGCGACGCGGACCGGCACGGCCACATGGACCGACACGCCCATTCGCGACGTGCCGCAGTCGATCCAGGTCGTGCCGCGCCAGATTCTCGAGGACCAGCAGGATTCGAGCCTCGTCTCGGCGCTGCAGAACGTCAGCAACGTCTCGCAGCTGAGCGAGAACGGCGGCCGCGCCGACACGTTCACGATTCGCGGCTTCGACCAGCGCAACTACAAGATCAACGGCCTGACCGTGAACCAGGCGCTCATCACCGACGAAACCAACATCGATCCCGCCTGGATCGAGCGGGCGGAAGTCCTCAAGGGCCCCTCGGCGGTGCTTTACGGCGACGGCGGCTATGGCGGAACCGTCAACATCGTCACCCGCAGCCCCTCGCTGACGCCGGGGGCGGAGGCTTCGTTCGGCTACGGCTCCTACGGGCGGACGCGCGCCGATTTCAGCGTCACCGGCCCCGTGGCCGGCCTCGACGACCTCGCCTTCCGCCTGACCGGCGCCGCGCAAGGCGTGGGAAGCTGGCGGGACATGGTCTCGGACAGCAAGCGCCAGTTCATCGCGCCGTCCCTGCTGTGGACCCCGAGCGCCGACACCAAGGTCTGGATCGACGCGGCCTATACGCGCCAGACCGCGCCGATCGACTTCGGGCTGATCGGCGTCGATGGAAAGCCGATCAAGCCCTATACCCGCTATCTCAACGAAACCTGGGCCAAGCAGACCGGGCACAAGAGCCTCGTCGATTACGGCGTCGAGCATCGCGTCAACGACTGGCTGCAGATCCGCGCGCGGGGCAATTTCAGCGAAGGCGAAGCGCACCGCCTGCGGGCGCCGGCCGTCAAGGTGGTGGGCGACCTGCTGACGCGTCGCGCGGCCGATCAATACGACGCGTCCCATTCGGGGAATTTCGTTCTCGATTCCGTTCTCGACTTCGACACCGGCCCGTTCAAGCATCACGTGGTGATGGGCGGCGAATATCAGAACGGCTGGCGCAGCGTCACGCTCTACCAGGCCAAGCTCGACTCGATCAATATCTACGATCCGGTCTATGGGGCGCTGCCCGGCCCGTTCTCGCTGTCGAGCATCACAAAAAGCCGCGTCGTGACCAAGTCGCTGTTCTTCCAGGACCAGATCGACCTGACCAGCCAGATCAAGCTGCTGGGCGGCGTGCGCTATGAGGACGAAAAGGTCTCGAACGACACCACGGGCGTCCGCAGCAGCTATGGCGCCACCCGGGCCACCCCGCGCCTGGGCCTCGTCTACCAGCCGCTCGACTGGCTTTCGCTCTATGCGAGCTATTCGGAAGGGTTCCAGGCTCAGGGCGGAACCGGCAGGCTCGGCCAGGCCTTCACGCCGGAGACGGGCCGGCAATACGAAGTCGGCGCCAAGTTCGACATCATTCCCGATCGCTTGTCGGCGACGCTATCCGCCTTCCGCATCGTCCGCCAGGGCGTGCTGACCACCGACCCGGTCGACGACGACTACAGCATCCAGACCGGACAGCAGCGCTCCCAGGGCGTCGAGCTCGACGTCAATGGCGAGATTCTTCCCAACTGGAACGTGATGGCGAGCGTCGGCTATGACGACGCCCAGATCACGAAGGACGAGCTGTTTCCGGTCGGAAACAGCCTGGCGAACACGCCGCGTTGGGGCGGCTCCCTGTGGTCCACCTATATGTTCGAGGACGGCCCGCTTACGGGCTTCGGCTTCGGCGGCGGCTT
The DNA here is from genome assembly GCA_900465915.1 of Hyphomicrobiales bacterium. Classification (GTDB taxonomy): domain Bacteria; phylum Pseudomonadota; class Alphaproteobacteria; order Rhizobiales; family Rhizobiaceae; genus Brucella. The sequence goes on along the minus strand of UBKJ01000017.1, from coordinate 89,762 downwards.
CGTCGCCAGAGGCAAGCGTTACGCCGACCTCTACAACACCGTGACCCTGCCCGGCTATGTGCGCTTCGACGCCACGGCGTTCTACAATATCAACGAGCACTTCAAGGCGACGCTGACGGTGAAGAACCTCTTCAACACCCAGTATATCTTCTCCGCCCAGAACAATAACGAGATCTATCCGGGCGATCCCTTCACCGTCATGCTCGGCATATCGGCCAAGCTATGACGAAGGGCGTGATTCATAGGCTTTCGAGCGTCGGCGATCCCGCGCTCGCCCCGCTGGTGGACGCCTGGTTCGCGGATTTCGGCAAGGGGCGGACCGATCTCGGCAAAGGGCTATGGGAGCACCGCGCCCAGGACGCCGCGATTCCCGCGCTTCTGCTGCGCCTCAGCGATATCGGGCCGATGACCCGGCTTCCCACGGCGACGGAGAGGCTGAGCTTCGGCGTCGCCTTGGGGGCCGACGGGTTCGACGAGCCGCTGATGCTGCAAGTCGGCTTCCGGCGTGATCGGGGCGAGCCGTCGCCCGTCTATCTCGCGGTGAGGAAGGCCGACGGCCTGCCCCTGCCGCTTCCGCTGCACGCATTTCTTTCCTATGTGCTCTCCAGCGCGGGACAGGCCGCCGTCGGCGCGTCTGCCGATTTCCTCCCGCTCACGGAAGAAGAAGCCGCCGCCGAACTGGCCCGGATCGGCGAGCCGCCCCTCATGCCGGAAAAGGAAGTCGAGCCCTATCGGCCCGCGCCCGTCGGCGGCCCCCTATGCAGCGCGGGGGCCGTGCAATTCCGGTCGCTGATGGAGGATTGGCTGGCGAATTTCCGCGCGGCGCAGCCCGAGGTCGCGCGCGGCGAGACCTGGATTCACGCCGGCAGCTCGCTGGCGATTCCGGCCTTGATTTCGGGCGTCACGCAACTCGCGCCCACGGGCCGCCATCCCTGGCGCGACGAAGCCGAAGCCTTCCGCTCCGTCCGTCCCGACGATGAGCTGATGGAGATCGCGGTCGCGCGCGGCGGCAGGCTCGCCAAAGGCAAGACCCGCGCGCATTGCGTCTATGTCCATGCGGACAATCCCATCGCCTCGCTGACGCTGGCGGAACTCGACGCGATTTTCGGCGATGAAAGGCGGCGGGGATTCGGTACAGCGCCACGGAACTGGGGCGATCTCGGCGTCACGGGACGCTGGGCGGCGCAACCGCTGCGGCCCATGATCGACGAGCGCAAACGCGGCGTGGTTCTGGCGTTCCGGGAAGACGTGCTCCTGGGCGGCGCCTGGCGCGACGACGTGAAGGCGCTCGCCAAGGCCCCCGCGCTTGCCTTGGCGGACGAGCCGGGCGCGATCGTCTTCGATTTCGCCGGCAAGGAAACCGAAGTCTTGCGCCCCCTGCCGATCGCCTTCGACGCGGCGTCCCGGCCCGTCCACGCTACGGATATGGACATCGCCGCGGGGCGCTATCCCCTGTCGCGCGACATCTACATGCTGGCGCGCCGCGAGGCGGGCGGGCCGCTCCCGCCGCAGATCGACGAATTCCTGCGCTTCATGCTGAGCCGCGAGGGACAATCCCTCGTCTCCGCGCATGGCTTCTTTCCCCTGACGGCCCCGGAGATCGCAGCGCAATTGGCGACGCTCGGTCCCGACGCCCGTTCTCATATCCGGTGCTCTCATGTCCCATCCTCATCCTGAAAACGGCCTGCGCAATATCTGGGTCGAGGACGCGCTCTGGATCGAGGATACGCCAGAAGGTGGGCTCGTCGTCCGCTTCGGGCAGTTCGGCCGCCTGCTCGAAACCTCTCCGGGCCATCTCGACGCCCTGCCCGCGCTCGCCGCCTGGAAAACCGGCAGCGGCGACCGTCCGCCGCGCCTGACGCTCGAAACGCGGCATGACGGCCTGGCCGTCACCGGCGCTTCCGCCGACTGGGCCGTGCAGGCCGAAGACCTGAGCGTGGCGGTGATCCATGCGGACGGCCTGCCCGGCCGCAAGCCCATGCTCTATGCGCGCTGGCAGCCGAACGGCGGCGAAACGGGTGCTGAGCCGAGCCTCAATCTCGATATCCTCCCCCAACCGGAGAATGACCTCGCGCGCGTGTTCTTTCGCGGCCTGCCCCTGGCCGGCGCCCGCGTCGAACTGCTGGCCGCCGGAAGCGCGCCGACCGAGCTGATCGCCGACGAGGCGGGCTATCTGAACCTGCCCAACCTCTCCGCCGGGCTGCATCAACTCGTCTGCAGCCACACCGAAAAGCTGCCCGCAAGGGTTGGCGGCAAGTCCTACGGCGGCACCCGGCACTGGAGCACTCTCACCTTCCGTTGCGATGACGACAAGGCTCGGATGACGCGCCGGCGTTTCGGGGCGCTGGCGACGGCGGCCGCCGCCTCCTTGCTGCTCCCGGCCCGGCCTCGGCCGGCGCAGGCGCAGTCCTTCGACGTCGTCGACGGCGTCGGCCGGACCGTGCGGCTCGACGCGCCGCCGCGCCGCATCGTGCTGCTGCCGATCACCGCGGCGGCGACCTTCATCGCCATGGACGGCTCGATCGACCGGCTGCGCGCCGTTCATCCGCGGTCGCGGGAGACCCTGGCCAAGGGGCTTCTCGGCCGCGTCTTTCCGAAGATCGCGGATATTCCCGTCACCAATCCCATCGCCAGCTCCGACGAGGGAGCGGTCAATGTGGAGGAGATCGCCGCATTGGAGCCGGACCTCGTCGTGCAGCGCGGCGCCCCCGGCGGCGACGCCGCCCGCCCCTTCGAGCAGGCCGGCCTGCCGACCGCCCTGCTCGTCTACGGGACGGAGGCCGCGGCGCGCAAGACGCTCGAAGTCACCGCGGCGATTCTAAACAAGCCGGAGCGAGGCGCGCGCTTCATCGCCTGGCGCGACCAGACCCAGGCCCGGATCGCCGACCAGCTGCGCGAGAAAAGCCGCCCGTTGAAGGCGCTCTACGTCACCCAGGTCAACGACAGCTTCCGCGCGACCGGCGCCGGCACCTATATCGATCAATGCCTGCATATAGCCGGCGTCGGAAATGCGGCGGACGGGATCAGGGGCGCGCAGATCGTCTCCCGCGAACAGATATTGCTGTGGAACCCGGACGTCATCCTGCTGCCGAGCTACCTGGACGGGCTCTCGCCCGCGCAAATCGAGACGGACCCCCTCTTGGGGGAATTGAGCGCCGTCCGCTCCAACCGCATTTACAAGGCGCCGATGGGCGGGTATCGCTGGGAAGCGCCCAACCACGAAAATCCCCTGTTCTGGATGTGGCTCGCCATGCTCGGCCATGACGGCGGACCGCGCTTCGACCTCAGAACCGCAATCCGCGACAATTATGACTGGATCTATGGCTTTCGGCCGACGGAGGACGAGATCGACGCCATCCTCCAGTTTCCGGTCAATGGCGAACAGGCGGGCTACGCCGCGCTGGGCCGCGAGGCCGCGGTCCGATGAGCGCGACCGGCCTGCCCGCCGGCCGCCTCGCCGCATCGCGGCGGCCGCGCGCCCTGCTCCTCCTGCTCCTCGTCGGCTTCGCGCTGCTCTGCGCCGCCGCGCTCTGGTCGCTCTGCATCGGCCGCTATCCGCTCGACGGCGCGACGGTGCTGCGCATCCTGGCCTCCCGCGTCCTGCCGCTCGACCGTGACTGGAGCCAGGTCCAGGAAAGCATCGTCATCAACGCCCGCGCCCCGCGCGCCGTCATGGCGATGATCTGCGGCGCCGGCCTCGCCATGACGGGCGCGGCCTTGCAGGGCGTGTTCCGCAACCCGCTGGTCTCGCCCCATATTCTCGGCGTTTCCGCCGGCGCGTCCTTCGGCGGAGCGCTGGCGATCCTGCTGGGATTGACGGGCTTCGCGATGATCGGCACGGCCTTCGCCATGGGCTGCGTCACATTGCTGATCGTGGCGCTGCTGGCCCGCGTCGGCGGCCGCAGCGCCTCGATCGCGGTCGTCCTCACCGGCATCATCGTCGGCTCCCTGTTCGGCTCGCTCGTCTCGCTGCTGAAATTCGTCGCCGACGCGGACACCTCCCTGCCGGCCATCGTCTTCTGGCTGATGGGCAGCTTCGCCGCCAGCAGCTGGGACAGGCTCGCTCTGGCCGCGCCCGCGATCCTCGCCGGACTGGCCGTCATCCTCGGCATGCGCTTCCGCATCAACCTGCTCTCGCTCGGCGAGGAGGAGGCGCAGGCGCTGGGCATGTCGGTCGAGCGCGACCGCTGGATCGTCTTCCTCGGCGTCTGTCTCGTCGAAGGCGCGATCGTCTCCTTCTGCGGCGTGGTCGGCTGGGTCGGCCTGATCGTCCCCCACGCCGCCCGCATGCTGGTCGGGGCCGACCAGCGGCGATTGCTGCCGATATCCGCGCTGCTGGGCGCGATCTTCATGCTGCTCGTCGACACGCTGGCGCGCAGCGTCACCGCGGCCGAAATCCCGATCGGCGTCCTGACCTCGATCATCGGCGCGCCGGTTTTCGCCGCCTTGCTGCGGCGCCGATACAGGACGGGCCTGTCATGATCGTCGGCCTTGAGAGAGCCGGCGTCCGCCGTGGAGAGCGCTGGATTTTCCGCAATCTGTCCTTCTCCCTGCAAAAGGGAAGCTGCCTCGCCGTGCTCGGCCCCAACGGACGCGGCAAGACCACGCTGATCAAGGCCCTGGCCGGGCTGCTGGCGCTCGACGAAGGCGCCCGGATCGCGCCGCCGGCCATCGGCTATGTCGCCCAGCATCAGCCCGGCGACATCCCCTATCGCGTCGTCGACGTGGTGGTGATGGGACGCGCCCGCGCCCTGTCGCTCTTCGGCAGCCCCGGCAAGGCCGACTATCGCATCGCCGAAAAGATGCTGGAGCGGGTCGGCATGAGCGGCTTCGCCGAGCGGATGCTCGACACGCTTTCCGGCGGCGAGCGCCAGATCGTCGCCCTCGCCCGCGCCATGGCGACCGAAGCGCCGGTCCTGATCTTGGACGAACCCGCCTCGGCGCTCGACCTGGCCAACCAGTCCGTCCTGCTGCGGACGCTGCGGGAGGTGTCGGCGCAGAAGGAGCACGCCATCCTATTCTCGACGCACCAGCCGCAGCATGTCCTCGCGGTCGCCAATGAGGCCATGCTGATGTTCGACGCCGCCCGGATCATTCACGGCGAAGCCTCGGACGTGATGACGGAGGACAATCTGCGCAATCTCTACGGCGTCGATATCAGGCGCCTGACCGTCACGGATTCCGCAGGCGTTCCGTTCGAGGCGATCGCGCCGCAATTCCTGGCCGGCAGGGCGACGAGCGCGATCGCCGGCCGGCCGGCGGAAAGCACGGATTAATTCCCCTCACACGCCATCTATCCTCGAATAATGATCCGACTTGATCCCGAGCAGACCCTGAACAAGTCCTATCGAGCTTCCGATGTGAGACGCACAGGAAAGGAGCGACCTGCCCGGATTGAGAGGGAACATAAGCACGGAGACGATGATCTTGTAGAACCGGCTCGCCAGCGATCCGGCCAGCCGGAGAAGAGCGCCGCGAGGGTCCTTCTCATATCGCTCCCGGAAAACGGTGCGCGCATGATCCCGATCCCGTCTATAATAATAGCGAAGGCGCAGACGGGTTTCGGGCAGGCTTTCATAGGCTATGGCGTGGGGCGTCCATCCAGTGCGTGCGCCAACGCTTTTGGCCGCGTCGTAAAGCTGCCAGTCTTCCCCGCCGCTCAGGCCCAGATCCGTATTGAACCGCAATCCGGTGCGCCGGAAGAAATCCAGATTCGCCATCCAGCTGCCCGTCGCCAGCCGGAGCGCGCTCGTCCGTCCGCGAAAGCGCCGGCCTATGTAGCGTCGCTCCGCGCCCATGTTTTTGGCGCTTATGGCCTTCCAGACGATCCTGCTCCAGCGCGAGCAGCCGTCATCCGGGGCGGCGACCCGGACCGGCGAGCCGACGATGTCGAGATCCTGCGCGTCCCGCTCCTTCAGAAGCTCGCACAGCCAGTCGCTCTCGACCTCCTCGTCGTCATCGGCGAACGTCAGCAGATCGAAGCCGCCGTCGATCGCTTCCTGCATCGCCCGGTTGCGCGCGGCCGCGATCCCCAGGACGGGCTCCAACACGTAGACCACCTCACATCCCCGGACCTTTTCGCGAAAGTCCTCGATGATCGGCCCGAGGCTTTCCCTATCGTTGTTTTCGACGATTAGGAAGCACACGCTGACATTCTCGGGAATGGAAAGCCGGCTATAGGAAGCCAACAGTTTTCCGAGCATCAGGGGCCTGTTTCGCGTGACCGTGGCCACCGCAATCTTCCTGACGCTCGCCGCCATCGGATTTTCTCGGGATGAACGCCATGGCGACAGCCATGCGTTTGAACTTCCAAAAGTCGCGTAGAGATTTGGACTGCGATTGAGGGGCTGCGCCAAATATTGTCTTTGGTTTGGGGCTTGCATCTGCTTGTTGGGCTTTTGAGGTGACAAGCGGGTCTGATCCGCCATATCTTCAGCCTTGCATGCGAACTTTTCCCCGGCCTGTCGCGCAGCTTACTGATTTGTAAGCTGACGAGCGTCGCGGCTGACCCTCATGGCGTCCGCAGAAGCAATACGCGACCGTCCCAATCCCCGTCTCCAGCCCCATCCGGTCGCGCGACGAGTTCGCCCTCGGGAAATTCGCGGGCCAGCGCGTCACGGCCGGCGTTCATGTCGGCGCCGACCCACGCCGACGTGACGAGGGAAAAATGGCGCCCGAGCTGCTCCTCGACGACGGAGCCGATCCACAACGGAGCGCCCTCCCCGCCGGCGAGCTGGATGTCGGCCGGCCATAGCCGCAGCACCAGGCGCGACCGCTCCGGCGCGGCCTGATCTTGCACCAGCGTCAGCGCCGGCCAGCGTCCCCCGGCGGTGCGGATCGCAACCGGCAGATCGCGGGGCGCCGGATCGGCGGTGAGCCAGGCCAGCGCATGCGGCGACAGCCACGGCGCCGGCGCGCGCCAGCCCTGCGCCGACAATCGCCGCTCGATGGCGGCCAGGTCGCCGGCCCACTGGACGGTCAACGGCTCCTCGATCGCGCCGGTCAGGTCGATCCGACGCGCGGCAAGCCGCGACCAGCCGCCCGCCCGCCAGTCGTCGGCCGTCATCGCCGCGACCTCGGCCTTGCGGGCGTAACGCTGCATGTCGAGGGCGTGATGACGGGCGACGTCCCAGCCTCCGGCGAGGCCGAGCGCCAGGCAGGCCACGAGGGAAAGGTCGAGGGCTCCGACAGGCCGCGATTCCTTGCGCAGGTGGAAGAAGACGAGGATCGCCAGCCAGCCGGCGCCGAAGGCGAGCCCGCCGACGACGTCGGAGAACCAGTGCGCGCCGAGATAAAGGCGCGAGATCGCGATCAGCAGCGCGAGGGTAAGCGCGGCGAACGCCACCGGCAGGCGCAGCATCGGGCGCAGCTCGCGCCCGATCAGGAAGGTCAGGAAGCCATAGAGAACGAGATTGACCGTGCTGTGGCCGCTGGGAAAGGAGAACGTGCTCCAGCCGGTATAGAACAGCTCGGACGGACGCGCGCGGTGCAGCGTCACCTTGATGGCCGTGTTGAGCGCCGACGCCCCCGCGATGGCGACCAGCCAGTAAAAGGCGGTTCGCCAGCATCTTTTCCACGAAAGCCATGCGAGCACGGCCAGCGTCACGGCGACGACCACGAACGTGTCGCCCAGTTCCGTGACGATCAGCATGAGGCCGTCGCCCGGCTCGGTGCGTAGTTCCTGCAGCGTGCGGTAGATCGCCATGTCCATGCGGACCAATGGATCGCCGCTCGCCACATCCTCCAATATGCCGAAAAACAGCCAGGCGGAGCCGATCAGCAGCAAGGCGGGCAAGGCGAGGTTCCGCGCGTCGGACCGCGCCGGGTCGAGCAGAGCGAGCGCGAGACGGCCCCAGCGGGAATCGCCCACCCGCATCCGTTCCGAGACGCGCGCCGCGAGCGGCGGCCCACGGCGCAGGATGAGCCGGACGAGACGCGTCGCCGCCCAAAGGACGACGACGATCAGGACGGCCAGGATGGCGAGCGGCTTGGCGGCGGCCCCGAACATGCCGAAGGCCGCGCCGACGAAGACGGCCGGCAGGATATGCGACGGCGCCCAGACCAGCGCCGACAGCACGTTGGCGACGTAGAAGCGCCGCACAGGCATCCGCAGCATGCCGGCGACCAGGGGAACGAAGGCGCGCACGCCGGGCGTGAAGCGGGCGATGAAGATGCTTTTGTCGCCATGGCGGGCGAAGAAATCTTCGCTGCGCGCGACGAGATCGGGATAGCGGCTGAGCGGCCATCGCCGGAGGATCGCGCGGTGATGGCGGTGGCCGAGCCAGAACGAGACGCCGTCGCCGATGACCGCGCCGGCGAAGGCCGCGCCGAGCAGCGGCCACAGCGTCACGATGCCGCTCGGAACCAGCGCGCTGACCGCCAGAATGACGGCTGTGCCCGGAACGACCGCGCCGACGACGGGGATCGATTCCGACAAAGCGAGCAGCAGGACGGCCAGATAGGCGAGATGCGGATGCGCCGCGACGAAGGCCGTGACGGCGGAAAAGAACGAGGCCGCCACCGCGCGGGCCTCACAGAACGCCGGTGATCAGCCGGTCGATGCGCGTGCCTTCCCGGTAGAGCGCGAAGACCAGCAGCACGGCGGCCATCGCGGTCGCGGCCCCGCCCAGCACGTCGCCGACATAATGCGCGCCGACATAGACCCTGGAAAAGCCCACCAGCGCCGCGGCGGCGAGGAACCATAGGCCCATCCGCCGCATGCCGTGCATCAGGAACGCCGCCGCGATGGCGAAGGCCGCCGTCGCGTGGTCGGAGGGAAAAGCCGGATCGGTGGTGGGGCTGGTGAGGAGATGCGAGACGCCGGCGTCGTAAGGCCGCAGCCGCTGCACGAACAGAAGGATGAGCTGGTTTATGGCGAGGCCGAGCAGGAACGTCAGCCCCGCCGCGACGAGCACATGCCTGTTGCGCCGCCTGTTCGGCGCTCGCCACCATTGGCATGCGACCGCCAGCACCAGCAGCGGCACGCCGACGGTGGATATCCACACCATCAAAAAGTCCATCGCGCCGCCCGCGCCCGCGAGGCTGTTTATGGCGTGGGTCGCCTCGACGTCCAAAACGGAAATCTGCAACGTCGATCCTCTTTCCTGTGGATTCGTGGGCGAACCCGATATCCCTACCTAGGCGTCGATCCTGACAATAAACTGAACGCGATCAGCAACTTATCGATCCGCTGGCTGTGGCGGCCCCGACGGCGCATAACTTACAGATTTGTAAGTTGACCAAATAAGTCATGTTTCATATTTTCGCGGGGAACCCACGGCGTCTTCACAGGAGCACGGCATGAAAACCGGATCACTCGCCATCATCTGCGCATTATCGTTGACGTTCGCGCCCCGGCTCGCCTCAGCCGAGGACGCGAAAGGGATCGTCGTCTACAACGCCCAGCACGAGAGCCTGACGAAGGAATGGATCGCCGGCTTCACCAAGGAGACCGGCATCAAGGTGACGCTGCGCCAGGGCGACGACACCGAATTCGGCAACCAGATCGTCGCGGAAGGCGCTTCGTCGCCGGCCGACGTGTTCCTCACCGAAAACTCCCCCGCCATGGCCCTGGTCGACAATGCCGGCCTGTTCGCGCCCCTCGACGCGGACACGCTCGCCAAGGTTCCCGAGCAGTTCCGCCCGGCCAACGGCCACTGGATCGGCGTCGCCGCGCGCAGCACGGTCTTCGTCTACAACAAGGACAAGCTCGGCGGCGACAAGCTGCCCAAATCCATGCTCGACCTCGCCGATCCCGCCTGGAAGGGACGCTGGGGCGCTTCGCCCGCCGGCGCGGATTTCCAGGCCATCGTCGGCGCGCTGCTCGAATTGAAGGGCGAAAAGGCCACCGCCGACTGGCTGAAGGGCATGAAGGAGAACTTCAAGCCCTATCGCGGCAACAGCACCGTGATGAAGGCCGTCAACGCCGGCGAAATAGACGGCGGCGTGATCTATCATTATTATTACTTCGGCGATCGCGCGAAGACGGGCGAGAACAGCAGGAACGTCGACCTGCATTATTTCAAGCACCAGGACCCGGGCGCCTTCGTCTCGATTTCGGGCGGCGGCGTGCTGGCCTCCAGCAAGCATCCCAAGGAAGCCCAGGCCTTCGTCAAATGGATCGTCGGCAAGGGCGGGCAGGATGTCCTGAAAAACGGCGCGTCCTATGAATACGCCGTGGGCGAAGGCACCGAGTCCAACCCCGCGCTGGTCCCGCTGAAGGACCTCGACGCGCCGAAGGTCGAGCCGACCAACCTCAACAGCAAGAAGGTCACCGATCTGATGACCGCCGCCGGACTGCTCTGACGGCCTGCCCCCATGCTCCCGCGCGGACCTGCTCCGGCGGGAGCGAAATGTGAAAAATGGCTTATACATCCGACCGGGACATGCATGTGACGGTGACGATGGGCTGGATGGCGAAACCGCGCCGTTCCGGCCGCTCGCTGCCGTGGATAAAGGCGGCTGCGATCGGCGTCTCGCTGTTCGCCGCCCTGCCGTTGGGCTTCATCGTCTGGATCGCCTGGCTGACGGGCTGGAAGGAATCGGCCGCCCTGGTCTTCCGGCCGCGGGTCGGCGAATTGCTGTGGAACACGGCCTTCCTCGTGGCCATCGCCGTGCCGCTTTCCATGGTCCTCGCCGTCGCGCTGGCCTGGCTGACCGAGCGCAGCGACCTGCCCGGACGGCGCGTCTGGGCCTGGTTCTGCGTCGCTCCGCTGGCGGTTCCGGCCTTCGTGCACAGCTATGGCTGGGTCACGCTGCTGCCGTGGCTGAACGGATTGTTCGCGGGCGTGCTGATTTCGGTCGTCGCCTATTTTCCCTTTCTCTATTTGCCGGTCGCAGCCGCCCTGCGGCGTCTCGATCCGGCGCTCGAGGATATGGCGGCGGCGCTCGGCCTTTCGCCGTGGCGGGTGTTTTTGCGCGTCGTGCTGCCGCAATTGCGCATCGCCCTATGCGGCGGCGCGCTGCTGGTCGGCCTGCATCTGCTCGCCGAATACGGCCTCTATGTCTTCATCCGCTTCGACACCTTCACCACGGCCATCGTCGACCAGTTCCAGTCGACCTTCAACGGCCCGGCGGCGACCATGCTGGCCGGCGTGCTGGTGGCCTGCTGCTTCGCGCTTCTGGGGATCGAGGCGCTGATGCGCGGCGACGCCCGCTATGCGCGCGTGGGATCGGGCGCGGCGCGGCGGGCGGAGCCGGCGCGCCTCGGCCTCTTCCTACTCCCCGGCCTGGCGTTGATGGCGGCCATGGCGCTCCTGTCGCTCGGCGTGCCGCTGCTCACCATATGCCGCTGGCTTGCGGCCGGCGGCGCGGCGATCTGGCGGCTCGACGAGATCGGCGCGGCCTTCGGCCAGACGGTCGCCTTCGCGCTTCTGGGCGGCCTCATCACCACGCTGATGGCGCTGCCCATGGCGTGGCTGTCGATCCGCGCGCCGGGCGGGTTGCAGCGCATGCTCGAAAGCGGTAATTACATCGTCGGCTCGCTGCCGGGCGTGGTGGTGGCGCTGGCGCTGGTGACGATCACTGTCCGCGTGGCGTTTCCGCTTTACCAGACCGTGACCACCGTGCTCCTCGCCTATGGATTGATGTTCCTGCCGCGCGCTTTGGTCAGCCTCAGGGCCTCCATCGCCCAGGCTCCGGTGGAGCTGGAGCACGCCGCAGGCAGCCTCGGCCGCTCGCCGCTGCGGGCCTTGTGGGCGACGACCGTCAGGCTCGCCGCGCCGGGCGCGGCCGCCGGCATGGCGCTGTCCTCGCTCGGAATCATGAACGAGCTCACGGCCACGCAGATGCTGGCCCCCAACGGCACGCGCACGCTGGCGACCGGCTTCTGGGCGCTGAGCAGCGAGCTGGACTATGCCGGCGCGGCGCCCTACGCCTTGATCATGGTCCTGATCTCGTCGCCCTTCATCTGGCTCCTGCACGCGCAATCCATGCGGATGGCGGGCCGATGAGCTTCCTGACCCTACAAGCCGTGAAGCGGCGCTACGGATCGGCGACGGCGCTGGACGGCGTCGACCTCGAGGTGAAGGCGGGCGGACGAACAGCCATCGTCGGGCCTTCCGGCTGCGGCAAGACCACGCTGCTGCGGCTGATCGCGGGCTTCGACATGCCCGATTCCGGCGTCATCGTCCTAAACGGCCGCCTGCTGGCCGAGGGGCCGCGGGGAACGCCGGCCCATCTGCGCGGGGTCGGCGTGGTGGCGCAGGACGGGGCGCTGTTTCCGCATCTCTCCGTCGCCGACAATATCGGCTTCGGCCTCGCCCGCAACGACCCCGCCCGAAATGCGCGGATCGCCGACCTGGCGGCGTCGGTCGGGCTGGACGCCGCGCTGCTCCGGCGTTCTCCGCACGAGCTTTCAGGCGGGCAGCAGCAGCGCGTCGCCCTGGCGCGGGCGATCGCCATCAAGCCGCGGCTCATGCTTCTCGACGAGCCGTTCTCCTCGCTCGATACGGGGCTGCGCGCCGCCATGCGCAGGACGGTGGCCGAGCTTCTGGAGAAGGCCGGCGTAACCGCCATCCTCGTCACGCACGACCAGGCCGAAGCCCTTTCCTTCGCCGATCAGGTGGCGGTGATGGAGGCCGGCAAATTCTCCCAGGTCGGCGCGCCGCGCGACCTCTACATGCGGCCGAGGGATCGCATGGTGGCCGAGTTCCTGGGCGACGCGATTTTCCTCACCGCCCAGGTCGTGGACGGCTTCGCGCTGACCCCGCTGGGCCGCGTGGCGCTGGACGCCGCCGTCGCCTGCGAAACGGCGCATATGATGCTGCGGCCCGAGCAGGTCTCCATGCGGACCGCCGGCGAAACGGACGCTCCGCCGGATTCGATCCTCGCAAGGGTGACGAAGAACGAATTCGCTGGCGGCCAGTCGACGGTGGAAGTGCAGCCGCTCGAAACCCTGGGCGATTCTGAAAGCACGACATTCATCCTGAAAACGAGCGTGAACGGCCCCGAGGCCGGTGACGTCGTGCGCCTGACGGTGACGGGAAAGGCGCATATCCTCCTGCCCTCGGAAAAGCGCTTTTTCAGTTCTGACAACCAACCGGAATAGCCAAGGCCCGCGCCGATAAGAGCCGATTCCCGGCATTAGCCTCTGGCTAAGCCTCGTCGCCGGGATGCCTCGTGACGCTCGGCTACGAAGACCACGGCTGAAATCCCCTCCCATCTTACGAATTGGTAAGCCGGCGGCCAGACGCCGGTAAGGTTCCGGCGGCAATGTGCCGGCGCAATTGAGAGAATCGATCATGGTCGTCACGTCGCCCCCCAAACCCAAGGCCTTCGAGCAGCGCAAGCGGCTCGTCGTCGTACAAGCGCTCGCCGTGGCGGTGATCGCCATGATGCTCGTCGCCCGGCCCGCCATCGGCGAGGCCACCACGACGCACGAGATGATTGAGCTTATCGGCCTCGGCCTCATCTTCGCCTGCGTCGCGGGACGCCTGTGGAGCATCCTCTATATCGGCGGGCGCAAGAACGCCGAGCTCATTTCCTGCGGCCCCTTCTCGATGACGCGCAACCCGCTCTATTTCTTCTCGACGCTCGGCGCGGTGGGGATCGGGCTCATCTTCGGCTCGGCCGTGGTGACCGTCGGCCTCGGCCTCCTGTCCTTCCTGATCCTCGGCATGACCGCGCGCAAGGAGGCGGAGTTCCTGCTGGCGCAGTTCGGCCCCGCCTATCAGGACTACGCCCGGCGGACGCCGCGCTTCTGGCCCAATCCCTTTCTCTACCGCGACGAGCCCGAATGGCGCTTCTCGCCGGCCGCGCTGCGGCGAACTTTCCTCGACGGGCTCTATTTCATCGCGGCCTTCCCGATGATCGAGCTTTTGGAGCACCTGCGCGCGCTCCACGACCTGCCGGTCTGGATCGCCCTTTACTGACGGGTCTCCGCTTCCTCCATATTACGAAACAGTAACCTCCCCGCAAGGAACAGGAAAACTTGCGGGCGCATCGTATTTCTGGACGGCCGATCCGCGGCTTCCAGAATGGAGGAAATGAATATGCGCCATAAAATACTTTCTTATGCCGTCGCCGGTCTTTTCATCGCCAGCCCGGCCCTCGCGGCGACGCATTATTACGTCGTCCAGAGGACGGCCGACAAGTCCTGCTCCGTCTCGACCGTCAAGCCCGATGGAAAGCTCAAGGTTCCGCTGGGGCAATACAAGACCCGCGCGGAAGCCAAGGCCGCCATCAAGACCGCGGCGGAATGCCCGAAAAAGTGACCTCCGCCTCTCCCCACCTCATCGATAAGACAGCGAAAGGAAACATCATGCGCAAGACCATCCTATCCGCCGCCGCCCTCGCGATCTCCGCGTCCCTCGTCGGCGCCGCCTCCGCCGCCGTTCCCGCCGCGCCGTCCGCCGCCGCGCTCCACGCCGGCGCCCCGGCGGGCGTGGAGAAAATCGCCGTCCGAAAGCACAGGAAGCATGTCCACAGGCACAAGGCCAAGGCCCGCCATCGGGCGAAGAAGACCTATTGACGGCCGTCTCCTCCCCGACGCGGCGCCCGGCGTTTCCCCTACGCCGCCGGGCGCCGCGTTTCCATGCCTTGACGCCTCCCGCCCGCGCCGCTATAAAACGCCGACAGCGAAAAATGATTTAAAATCAATAGCAAGCGTGAGGTTCCGCTGTCCTCCGCCGGCCGCGTCGGCCGGGCGCGCAACGGAGTTCGGACATGACGGAACATTCGCAAAAGGCGGTCACGGCGGCGATGCTGGCCATCGGCGACGAGCTTCTTTCCGGCCGCACCAAGGACAAGAATATCGGCCACCTCGCCGAGGTGCTGACCGCCGCCGGCGTCGACCTCAAGGAGGTCCGCATCGTGCCCGACGAGGAACCGGCCATCGTCGCGGCGCTCAACGCGCTCCGGCCGCGCTACGACTATGTCTTCACCTCCGGCGGCATCGGCCCGACCCATGACGACATCACCGCCGACGCCGTGTCGAAGGCCTTCGAAATCCCCTGCATTTACGACGACGAGGCGATGCGGCTCCTGGCCGAGAACTACGCCCGGCGCGAGCTGGAGTTCACCGAATCCCGCCAGCGCATGGCGCGCATGCCGCAAGGCTCCGCGCATATCGCCAATCCCGTCTCCACCGCGCCGGGCTTCCATATCGGCAACGTCTATGTGATGGCCGGCGTGCCGTCGGTGTTCCAGGCCATGCTCGACAACGTCATGCCGACGCTGCGCACCGGGCGAAAGCTCCTGTCCAAAAGCCTGCCCTGCCCCTTCGGCGAGGGCGTCGTCGGCGCGCCGCTGGCGGCGATCCAGAAGGCTCATCCCGACACCGTCATCGGCTCCTATCCGAAATTCGAGAGCGGCCGTTTCAGCACCGAGCTGGTGGTGCGCGGAAGCGACGAGGCGAAGATCGACGCGGCGGCGGCCGCCATCGAGGCCATGATCGCCGATCTGAAAGCGGCCGGCGCAAGCTGACGCAGGCGGCGCGTTTTCCTGCCAACAGCCTGCGATTCATGCTAAAATAGCCGCGACAGCCGAAAGGAGAACGATCATGTCATTCAAGACGGTGGTGGCCTATTCGCGCAGCGAGGCGGAACTGAAAAGGGTGCTCGCCGCCGTGCGGCTCCTGATGCGGCGGACGCCCGACCTGCACGTCGTCGGCCTTTACGCGATCCCCTCGCCCGTCATCTACGCCGATCCCAACGGCTTCATCGATCCCGGCATGTTCGAGCTGCACGACAAGCAGCACAAGGAGCGCTCCGACCGGCTGAGATCCGTGTTCGAGGACGAGATGCGCCGCCAGGGCGCGCGGCATGAATTCCGCGTCGCGCGCTCGGAAAGCGGCGCGGCCTCCGAGGCGGTGCTGGCCGCCTGCATGGGCGCGGAGCTGCTGGTGGCGGGGCAGCCCGATCCCGACGATCCGGCCACGAGCGACGAGACGGCGGACACGATCGTCTTCCACGCCAGCTGCCCGGTGCTGCTCGCGCCTTATGCGCCGGCGGCGCACCCGGTCGACATCGACCGCGTCGTCGTCGCCTTCAACGGCAAGCGCGAGGCGGCGCGCGCCGCCTTCGACGCCCTGCCGCTGCTGCTCAAGGCCCATCGGGTCGAGATCGTCTGGGTCGATCCGCCCGAACACGAGGGCGAGGACCAGGCGCTGGCCGGCGGCGAGCTGGCCGAGGCGCTGGCGCGCCACGGCGTCAAGGTGGAGCTGACGCCGCTCGCCTCGAGCGGGCGCTACGCGCAGGACGTCATCCGCGACCATCTCGTCGCCGAGCGCGCCGACCTCCTGGTCATGGGCGCCTTCAGCCATTCGCGGCTGCGGGAACTGATGTTCGGCGGCGTGACGCGGGCGCTGCTGGAGGACCTGCCCGTCCTGACTTTCCTGTCGCGATAAGGCCGCAGGCCGGTTGAATTTTTCATGACGGCGGCGGCGCGGGGCCGCGAGGCGCTTGCAAGAGCGGGCGTTTTGCGGTTAACGGAGCCGACCGGCCGGCTTTCCCCCTGTTCCTCCCCTCGCGGGCGCCGGCCTCTTGACCCAATTGTTGCGCATCCGCCGATGCGCGGACCACGGAGCGTTTCGATGTCGTTGCCCGATAAAGCCTTCCCCGTTTCCTGGGACCAGTTCCACCGCGACGCGCGCGCGCTCGCCTGGCGCATCGCCGGCATGAACCGCGAATGGCGCGCCATGGTCGCCATCACCCGCGGCGGCCTGGTGCCGGCGGCCATCATCTGCCGCGAGTTGGGCATCCGCCTGATCGAGACCGTCTGCATCGCCTCCTATCACGACTACACCTCGCA
This sequence comes from Hyphomicrobiales bacterium, assembly GCA_900465915.1. Classification (GTDB taxonomy): domain Bacteria; phylum Pseudomonadota; class Alphaproteobacteria; order Rhizobiales; family Rhizobiaceae; genus Brucella. The sequence goes on along the minus strand of UBKJ01000017.1, from coordinate 73,013 downwards.
GGGCGAGATGCAGGTGCTGAAGGGCATCGGCGAAGGCATTCTGGCCGACGAGGGCGACGGCGTGCTGGTGGTGGACGACCTCACCGACACCGGCAAGACCGCGGCCATCGTGCGCGAGATGATGCCCAAGGCCCATTTCGCCACCGTCTACGCCAAGCCCAAGGGCCGGCCGCTGATCGACACCTTCGTCACCGAGGTCTCGCAGGACACCTGGATCTATTTCCCCTGGGACATGGGCTTCACCTATCAGGAGCCGATCGCCGGCGCGAAGGGCTGACGGCGCGCAATTCGCGGTTGCGGGGATATTTTCGCCGCAATCGCCCCGCATAAGGCGACGCTCCATGTGACGGAAATATTGCATGCGTCACGTTCGCATCGGCAACATATTTTAGAATCACAGCTTTTTTGCGCGGCTCGCCCCGTATCCGTTCAAGTTTGCGGTTGTGATTTCGGCGAATCGTTTCATCTTAAGGGAAATCGAAGGGGGACCGACCAATTGAAGCCGCAGTCCAGACAGGCCGTCGTCAAGGAAAAGCGCATTCTGACGCAGTCCGGCCGTTTGCAGCAGATCGCGGCCCTGGTCTATCGCCGCGACGGCGGCGCCTTGCGATTCCTCGTCATCACCAGCCGCGGCTCGGGCCGCTGGATCATCCCCAAGGGCTGGCCGCAGGTCGGCCGCACGCTGGCCGAGACCGCCCTGCGCGAGGCCTATGAGGAAGCCGGCGTGCGCGGCGCGGTCTGGCCGGAGCCGGTGGGCGACTATTCCTATTCCAAGACCGACCTGCCGCCCGGGCAGCTCAACCATTTCACCGTCGCCGTCTATGCGGTCGAATTCTCCGATCAGGAGAAGAACTGGCCGGAGCGCGACCAGCGCGTGTGCGAATGGGTGTCGCCAGAGGAGGCCGCCCGCCGCGTCGACGAGGACGAGCTGCGCCAGATCCTGCGCGGTTTCGGTGATTCGCACTTCGCCACCGCTGCGGAATAGCTTTCGCCGCCGGCGCGAACCCCTTGTTTTCACGGCCTTCCCCTGCCCCGCGCCGGTCGCGCGCGCCCGCTTGCGCGCCTTTTCGCGCATAGCCGGCTTCCGTCACGAAACTGTCGCTTCTCCCCGTTATCCACATTCCTCCCCGGCCTCGGCGCACAATATCTAGCGTGCGGCGGCTTGCAGGAAACCAATGCTTGACGCTCCCGGACGAGTCGTCTTTTATGCCCCGAGCGCCGCGAAAGCGGCCCCGACCGGACGTGTTTCGGAGCCGGTCCTTTTCAGGTCAGATGCGTATCCGACAGGCTTTTCGCCGCCCCCGGCGCGCGTTCGCTTGCGGAGCTGCAAAAGCTATTCGGAGAAGCGGACGCGATGTCGGAGAAAAAGCGCATTAACACAAGATTTAGTATTTGCGTCCAAACTTCCGACCATATAGAGTATATCTCGTTCTGCTGATTTTGTTCGTACCCGCGTATCACAAAGTCGCCTTCCAGCGGCTGTGAGCGCTTTTTCGCGACCTTCGCAGGACGATGAGCCGATTTTCGGAGGCCTGGCCTCCCCACGCATGCGCCCCTCCGCGAGGCGGGGCCGGCGACAGCGACGCGGGCCGCGACGGGCCGGGGCTGCAAGCCGCCGGCCGGGCCACTATATATAGGGCGGTCCCGATGCTGCGGCGGGGATCGCGTGAAACAGAAGATGGAGCGCTTTCGCTGCCGAAACGCTTCCGAACGGGATGGGACAGATGAAGATCGAACGCCGTTTCACGAAAGACAACCAGTCGGCCTATGCGGAGATCGCCTTCCGCACCGCGACCAGCGAGATCAAGAATCCCGACGGCTCGGTGGTGTTCCGGCTCGAGAACATCAACGTCCCGGCCCAGTTCAGCCAGGTCGCGGCCGACATTCTCGCGCAGAAATATTTCCGCAAGGCCGGCGTGCCGGCTCGGCTCAAGAAGGTCGAGGAGAACAGCGTCCCCTCATGGCTGTGGCGCTCGGTTCCCGACGAGGCCGCGCTCGAGGCCCTGCCCGAGAAGGACCGCTACGGCTCGGAGATGGACGCCTGCCAGGTGTTCGACCGTCTCGCCGGCACATGGACCTATTGGGGCTGGAAGGGCGGCTATTTCGACACGGAAGCCGACGCTCTCGCCTTCCGCGACGAGCTGGCCTACATGCTCGCCACCCAGCGCGTCGCGCCGAACAGCCCGCAATGGTTCAACACCGGCCTGCACTGGGCCTATGGCATAGACGGTCCCGGACAGGGCCATTTCTACGTCGACTGGCAGACCGGCAAGCTGACAAAGTCCAAGTCGGCCTATGAGCATCCGCAGCCGCATGCCTGCTTCATCCAGTCCGTCGCCGACGATCTGGTCAACGAGGGCGGCATCATGGACCTCTGGGTGCGCGAGGCGCGCCTGTTCAAATACGGCTCCGGCACCGGCTCCAACTTCTCCTATCTGCGCGGCGAAGGCGAACGCCTGTCCGGCGGTGGCCGTTCGTCGGGCCTGATGAGCTTCCTCAAGATCGGCGACCGCGCCGCCGGCGCGATCAAGTCGGGCGGCACCACGCGCCGCGCCGCCAAGATGGTCGTGGTCGACATCGACCATCCGGACATCGAGGAATATATCGACTGGAAGGTCAAGGAAGAGCAGAAGGTGGCGGCGCTCGTCACCGGCTCCCGCATCGTGCGCAAGCACCTGACCGCCATCATGAAGGCCTGCGTCAATTGCGAAGCGGACAATGACGATTGCTTCGACCCGGCCAAGAACCCGGCGCTGAAGCGCGAAGTCAAGGCCGCCAAGAAGGATCAGGTGCCGGAGAACTACGTCAAGCGCGTGATCCAGTTCGCGCGTCAGGGCTACACCAGCATAGAGTTCAAGACCTACGACACCGACTGGGATTCGGAAGCCTACCTCACCGTCTCGGGCCAGAACTCCAACAATTCCGTCTCGCTCAAGGACGAGTTCCTGCGCGCGGTCGAGAATGACGGCGAATGGAACCTGACCGCCCGCAAGGACGGCAAGGTGATGAAGACGCTGAAGGCGCGCGACCTGTGGGAGCGCATCAGCTACGCCGCATGGGCCTCGGCCGATCCGGGCCTGCACTACAACACCACCATGAACGACTGGCACACCTGCCCGTCCGCCGGCTCGATCCGCGCCTCCAATCCGTGCTCGGAATATATGTTCCTCGACGACACGGCCTGCAATCTGGCGTCGATCAACCTCTTGACCTACCGCAACAAGGACGGCTCCTTCGACATCGCGGCTTACGAGCATACGGCGCGGCTCTGGACCGTCGTGCTCGAAATCTCGGTGATGATGGCGCAGTTCCCGTCCAAGGAAATCGCCCGCCTCTCCTACGAATACCGCACGCTCGGCCTCGGCTACGCCAATATCGGCGGCCTCTTGATGACCTCCGGCATTCCCTACGACTCCACTGAGGGCCGCGCCATCTGCGGCGCGCTGACCGCGATCATGACCGGCGTCGCCTACGCCACCTCGGCCGAAATGGCGAAGGAACTCGGAACCTTCCCCGGCTACGAGCCCAACGCCGCCCATATGCTGCGCGTCATCCGCAACCATCGCCGCGCCGCGCACGGCGAAAAGCAGGGCTACGAAGGCCTCGCCGTCAACCCGGTGGCGCTGATCGCCGAAGACTGCCCGGATCAGGGCCTGATCGAGCATGCCCGCGCGGCATGGGACAAGGCGTTGGCGCTCGGCGAAAAGCACGGCTACCGCAACGCGCAGGCCACCGTCATCGCGCCCACCGGCACGATCGGCCTCGTCATGGATTGCGACACCACCGGCATCGAGCCCGACTTCGCGCTGGTGAAGTTCAAGAAGCTCGCCGGCGGCGGTTATTTCAAGATCATCAACCGCGCCGTGCCGGAGGCTCTCCGCACGCTCGGCTATTCCGAAAGCCAGATCGCCGAGATCGAGGCCTACGCCGTCGGCCACGGCAATCTCAATCAGGCCCCGGCCGTCAACCCCTCGACGCTGCGCGCCAAGGGCTTCACCGACGAGAAGATCGAGGCGCTCAACGCCGCGCTCAAATCCGCCTTCGACATCAAGTTCGCCTTCAACAAGTGGACGCTGGGCGAGGATTTCTGCAAGGACGTGCTGAAGCTCACCGACGAGCAGCTCAACGACTTCTCCTTCGAGATGCTGCCGGCGATCGGTTTTGCCAGGAAGGACATCGAGGCCGCCAATATCCATGTCTGCGGCGCGATGACGCTCGAAGGCGCGCCCTTCCTCAGGCCAGAGCACTATCCGGTGTTCGATTGCGCCAATCCCTGCGGCAAGATCGGCAAGCGTTATCTCTCTGTCGAAAGCCATATCCGCATGATGGCGGCGGCGCAGCCCTTCATCTCCGGCGCGATCTCCAAGACGATCAACATGCCGAACGAGGCCACCGTCGAAGACTGCAAGAACGCCTATATGCTGTCGTGGAAGCTGGCGCTGAAGGCCAACGCGCTCTATCGCGACGGCTCCAAGCTGTCGCAGCCGCTCAACGCCGCCCTCATCGCCGATGAGGACGACGAGGACGACGCCGTCGAGGCGCTGATCGAGGCCCCCGCCGCCGCCCGCGCCGTGCAGGTGACCGAGCGCATCGTCGAGAAGGTGGTCGAGAAGATCGTGCACGAGCGCGAGAAGCTGCCGAACCGCCGCCAGGGCTACACCCAGAAAGCCGTCGTCGGCGGCCACAAGGTGTATCTGCGCACCGGCGAATTCGGCGACGGCCGCCTGGGCGAGATCTTCATCGACATGCACAAGGAGGGGGCCGCCTTCCGCGCGATGATGAACAATTTCGCCATCGCCGTATCGCTCGGCCTGCAATATGGTGTGCCGCTGGAGGAATATGTGGAGGCCTTCACCTTCACCAAGTTCGAGCCGGCGGGCGTGGTGATCGGCAACGACGCCATCAAGAGCGCGACCTCGATCATCGACTACGTGTTCCGCGAGCTGGCCGTGTCCTATCTCGGCCGCAACGACCTCGCCCATGTCGACACCAGCGACTTCTCCAACACGGCGCTGGGCAAGGGCATCAAGGAAGGCAAGACCAATCTGGTCTCGACCGGCTGGACGCGCGGCTACAAGCCGACGCTGGTGCCGACCTCGCCGTCCGGCGGCAACGAGGCCAAGGGCTCGACCGCCTCGGCCCCGCAGGCTTCCAACGTGACGGCGCTGAAATCGTCGCAGCCCTCGCGCCCGGCGACCATCGGTCTGGTGACGGACGGCGCGACCGCCTTCAAGCGCGACTATGAGGAGCAGGTCCAGCCGCAGGCCGAAACGGCCGGCGCGACGGAGCTGTTCTCCGACAAGGCCGCGGCCGACGCCGCCTCCGCCCGCACGGAAAGCGCCAACGCGGCCAAGAAACTCGAAGCCGACCGCCGCATCAAGTCGATGATGCAGGGCTATACCGGCGACAGCTGCTCGGAGTGCCAGAACTTCACCATGGTCCGCAACGGCACCTGCCTGAAATGCGACACCTGCGGCGCGACCAGCGGTTGCAGCTAAGCGCGGCCGATCCCCGAACAACGACGAAGCGGCGCCCTCCGGGGCGCCGTTTCCGTTTATTAGCGTCTTGCCGCGAAAGCCGAATTTCGCCATGCTGGGTCGGCGAAACGACAGGATGTCTTGCTTGAAACACACGCTTCCCGCTCTTCTCCTCGCCGTCTGGCTCGGCGCCACGCCGTCGGCCCGGGCCGAAGTCTCCCCCGACAACCAGGCCGCGTCGAACGCGGCGTACCAGGCCGTCGACGCGCTGGCGCGCCAGACGCGCGCGCAGGGCGACCTGCCGCGCTGGTCGAAACCCGACGAGGCGGCGACGCTCGGCCGCTTCTGGGACGTCCGCGCCACGCTGGGCGCGCCGCCCTATCGCGCCAACGACGTGCCGGCGCTGCTGACCATCGGCGCACGGTCGTCCGCGCTGCTGAAGACCTATGTCATGTTCACGCCGCAGGAAGGAACCCTGCCGGACATGGCGGCGAACACGTTCAAATATCAGGACGAGATCGTCCGCGCCGGCGCCTATGCGCTGCAGGTGCAGGCGGCGGCGCTGGAGGCCCTCGCCGATTTCGTCAAGACGCTGCCGGCCGAGCAGATGAACGAGACGCGCCGGGCGGGGTTGCGCCAGGTGCGGCTCGGGATCACCGAGCAGGTCACCGGGATCACCCTCCTGCTGCGCTCGCCCGGCATACGCCCCGAGAACCGCGACCTGCTGCTCGACGCCCTCGGCGGCGCCGCCGCCAAGCTGGCCCAGGCCGCCACGCCCGCCGACCGCGCCGCCATGGCCGCGCAGATCGACGCCGTCATGCCCAGCCTGACCGAGCCCGAACGCGCCAAGGCGCAAGCGCTGAAATCGGCCTATACGCAGCAAAGCTGCGTCGATCTCTGCACCATTAATTAGGGTCGAAACGCAATTGCGCTTGCTTGATTCGTGCGGCCCTGATGCCGTGTGATCCGAAGGCGATCGGATGGCGCAAAACAAGAAGTTTATGGTCGCCGGATGCGGAGCGGGCGACCATTCAGCTACGCTTTTCCGCCGGTCAGCGTAGAGCGCGACGGATGCGTGGATGACCCGCCGGGCAATCCTCCGGCGTCATGCACATGCTGCGCTCGAGCGGGCGCTGGAAAGATCGTCTGACGCTCTACCGTTCCTACGCCGCAATAATCGTTTGAGGTGATGAAGCCGCCAGGGCGTGTGGGAACGGATTTTCTACGCTTTGAGAGGCTTGACCAGCCTGTTCAGCGGTTCGGTGGACACCGCCTAGCGGCCCGAAAAAGGGGCGCTTGTCATCGCTCCATTGGCGCCGCGCGGCGGAGGCGCGACCGAAATCCACGCGCCGAGCGACGATGGCGGTCGTTCTGTAGCTTTGCTCTCACGCCGGGCATGTCCACACGAGCTTGACGACGCCAAAGCGCCGCTCATGCTTCATCGCCCCCAGCCACAAGCTGGCGACCGACCGCGCCTATGACGCAGCCAGCCTGCGCAACGGACGCACCGAGCGGGAAACGGAACCTGTAACCGGCCGTGGTCGCCCTATAACCGCCTAACCACCTTACTCGGTGGAAGCCGTCGCAAACGCGGCCGGCTGTCCACCAAACAAACAGTCCCCGCCGCGCGCAACCTCGAGCGCGCCCCGCGTCAATCCAGCTTCTTGGCCTGCGCGGGCGGGATCTCCACGCCGGCGAGGTCGGGATAGACCGCTTGCAGCGCGGCGAACTGGTCGGGCGCGTCGAGGCGGATGACGTACCATTGGCCGTCCTCCTTCAGCGCCAGCATGGGGCTGGTGGCTTCCACCCGCGTGCCCTTGGCGTTGACGATGGTCCGCGTCGGGACCACGGCGTAGTCGCGCCCCGCCTCGGTCGCGCCGGTCTTGGCCTGGGCCATGTCGTAGCTCGCATCCTCCAACTCGACCTTGTCGAGCGCCTGCTGCATCTGCTCGCCGAGCACGTTCAGCATCGTGTCGACGTCCATGTTCGACTGCTCGGCCATCGTCTTCACGAATTTCGGCGGCATGGCCTTGAACACGCCCGCATAGCGATGCGCCTTCATGTCGGCGAACAGCGTGTCGAACCGGCTCCCCACCGCCGCCTTGTCGGCGTCGTCGAAAGCCAGGACGGGCGTGGAAACCAAAGCGACGGCGAGCGCCAGAACGTAACGAATCTTCATTTTCCCTCCATAAAAAATCATGGCCGCAAGCCCTATTTGCTCTGCGGCAGCGCCCGCAGGCTCGCGGGCTTCGGTATCCCCTTCCAGTCCATCAGCGCCTTTTCCGTCGCCGGGCCGTTGGCCTCCAGCCACGCGCTCATCGTCTTGGCCGCGTCCGCACCATAGGCCCGGTGCGAATAGACCGCGATGACCGCCACGTCGTCCACCAGCACCAGCCGCGCGAAAGCCGCCTCCACCACGCCCGGCGCGCCCAGGACGGCGACGATCAGGTGCTCGGCCGGCTTCTTGTCGGTGCGCGGGCGCGAATCCGTGCGGATGACCTTGCCCGAGCGCTGGTAATTGCCGAGCACGGCGTTGGCGAGCTCGGCCAGCCGGTCGCCGTCCTTGACGTCGGGATGCAGGTTCAGCGTCACCATGTCCCGCCATTTGTTGAGGTCGGGCTGGTCCGCCGGGGTGAACTCGTTCTGGTTGGCCTTCGACCAGCGGTGGATATAGACATGGTCGGCGAAAGTCAGCGTCATAGGCTTGGCCTCGGCCACGCCCAGCGCCGCCATCCAGCCGACCATCACGGCGAAGAAAATTTTCAGCATAATCAATCTCTTGTTGTCACGATTCAAATTCTCCCGCCCAGCCTACAGCGCGTTGAAGGCCTTGTTCAAGGTGCCCTGCCTCGCATAGAGGTCCTTCAGCAGGACCTGCATCCGCGCCAGCAGCGCCGGATCGCTGGCGACGAGCCCGCTATTGCCCTGAACCTCGATCCTGTCCTTGTGCTCCGCACGAAGGCGACCAGCGCCTTCATCCGGTCGTTCACGCCGGTCCATAGCGGCTCCAGACCGGCCCAGTCGCGGCCGCGTTTGGAGACGACGCGGTCATAGGCCTTGTCATAGACCGCCTTCAGATCGTCCGGCAGCTTCAGCTGCGCCTTGGCGGCGTCGGCCGCGTCGACCAGCGTCTTCGTCTCCCGCGGCGCTTTGCGAAGCATGGTCCCCATGGGCGCCCCGCTCAATGCTTCATCGAAAAGACGACGAAATTGATCGCCATCAGCACGGCGAAGGTGGCCACCGCCGTCAGCACGAAGATTCCGGCGCGCTTGCCGGCGCCGGAGCCCTTGTATTTCTTTCCCAAGGCGGCGACCACGCCGGCGCCGACCGAAACTCCCAAAAGCGCGGGAAGCGACATCATTTCAGGCGTCCTCCTGTTTCAATGTCTCGACGATGGCGTCGATGGAATTGCAATTATTCGGCCGTCGGCCGCGACCGCGGAATCCTTAGCCGGCGAAATGATGCGGAGCGCCGGCGTCGCGATCCCTAGCCGGCCGATTTCAAGGCCCGCCGCGAACCGAGCCACAGCCCCAACCGGATCACCAAGAGATTCACGACCAGCAGGATGGCGACCACGACCGCCAGCGTCGCCGGCCCCTCGTGCTGGACCTCGCGCAGCAGCTGGTCGTCGTCGGCCACGCCCAGCGCCGTCACGCCGCAAAGCAGCGCCGTCGTCACCAGGGCGCAGAGGATCGTCGCCGTCCAGGCGCGCGCGCCGGCCGGCGGCGCCTTCTCGCGCAGCGTCCAGCTTCGCGCCATGGTCATCGCCGCGCAGGCCGCGATGATGAGGCCCATGGCGGAATTTTCGACGCGGATGAAATGGTCGAGGATCATATAGCCTACGGCCAGGGCGACGAAGACGGCCGTATAAATTCCCACGAGCGACAGCATCGACGCCCGGCGCGCTTCCGAAATGCTCACGAACAACCTCAAAACGATTCGATCATTCAAGTTCGACCATGAGGAGCATTCACATTGTCGTGAAGAGATCAAGATGGCCAACTGGCCAGTCGACACAGCCGGCGGTGGAAAAAAGCGGCGGCCCGGTTGGCCGGGCCGCCGCTTCATCTCTCTGTTTTTGCTGTCTTTATGCGCTCACTTGGCCATTTCGACCGCCGAGGACAGCTCGTCCAGCGCCTGTTCGGGCGTCAACTGGCCGTTGAACTCGCGCGTGACGACGTCGAACATGGCGTTCTTGATCGCGGTCGGCTGGGCGTGAGACTGCGAGAAGGAGCCGAGCAGCGTCCCCTTCTTGTCGGCCGCCGCGAGGTCGGCGATGGCCTTCTTGCCGCAATCGTCGAAGGCCGTGTCCGGCACGTCGGTGCGCGCCGGCGCGGAGCCCTTGACCACGTTGAAGGCCGACTGGAAGGACGGGTTCTCGACCGCGCTCGCCAGCGCGAGCTGGGCCTTGCGCTTGTCGTCGCCGACATTGAAGACGGCGAACTGGTCGGCGTTGAAGGCCACCGAGCCCTCGGTGCCGGGGAAGCGGGCGCAGACGAAATCCGCGCCGGGCTTCTTGCCCGCTTTGGTGAACTCGCCCTTGGCCCAGTCGCCCATGAACTGCACGCCCGCCTTGCCGTCGATGACCATGGCGGAGGCGAGGTTCCAGTCGCGGCCGGAGAAATTGTCGTCCACATAGCCGCGCAGCTTGGTCATGCGCTCGAAGACCTGCTTCATCGTATCGCTTTTCAGCGCCTCGGGATCGAGGTCGATCAGCGCCTTCTTGTAGAAATCCGGCCCGAAGGACAGCACCACGCTGGTGAAGATCAGCGAGTCCTGCCACGGCTGGCCGCCATGGGCGATGGGGGTGATTCCTTCCGCGTTGAATTTGTCGAGGAGCGCGATCAGCTCGTCCCAGCTCTGCGGAACCTTGCCGCCCGCCTTGTCCAGCGCGGCCTTGTTGTACCAGGCCCAGTTGGTCGAATGCACGTTGACGGGCGCGGCGATCCAGTGGCCGTCATATTTGGAGAAATGCTGGATCGCCGGCGGAATGGCCTTGTCCCAGCCCTCCTTGGCGGCGACGTCGTCCAGATTGCCCAGCACGCCCTGCTCGGCCCAGTCGAGGATGTCGAAGCCCTGCATCTGCACGGCGGTGGGCGGATTGCCGGCGGTGACGCGCGCCCGCAGCGTCGTCATGGCCGCCTCGCCCGCGCCGCCGGCCACCGGCATGTCGACCCATTTAATCCCTTGTTTCTGCAGGTCTTCCTTCAGAAGGTTGAGCGCCGACGCTTCGCCGCCCGACGTCCAGTAATGCAGCACCTCGACGCTTTCCTCGGCCGAAGCCAAGGCCGGCGCGCCGGCCAGGCACGCCCCCGCAAGCAGAATCTTGACGAACGCCTTCATCCCATCGCCTCCCTGTCGATTGTCGAACGCCGCCCGGCGTTCATCCTTCCTACGGGGCGATATTAGCGCCCGCTTCGGCCTGCGCAAACGCTCAATTGCGGCGCCGCAGCCAATGGTCCGCGCCGTCCGCGGCCGCGCGGCCCATGGCGAAGCAGGCGGTGAGGAGATAGCCGCCGGTGGGGGCGTCCCAATCGACCATTTCGCCGGCGACGAAGACGCCGGGAAGGGTTTTCAGCATGAAATGCGGGTCGATCCCGCTCCAGGCGATCCCGCCGGCGGAGGAAATGGCCTCCTCGATGGGGCGCGGGCGCAGGACGGGGATTTTCAGCGCCTTGATGGCTTGCGCCAGTCCGTTCGGGTCGCGTTCGCGGAACAATTCGCCGACGAGCGCCGCTTTCACCGGGGAAAGCCCCACGCCCTTGCGCAAAAGCGTGCTGAAACTCGCCTTGGAATCCTGCCGGGACAGATCGCGCGCCAGCCGTTCCTCGCTCCGGCCGGGCGCGAGGTCGAGGGTGAGGAAGGCCTCGCCGTCGTGCTTCAAGGCGTCGCGCAGGGCGGCGGAATGGGCGTAGATCAGGCCGCCCTCGACGCCGGTCCGGGTGATGACGAACTCGCCCTGCGTGGTTCCGGCGGCGCTGGTCAGGCTGACGGATTTGACAGGCTCGCCGGCGTATCGGTCATAAAAGCGCCCCGTTAAAGCCATGTCGAAGCCACAATTCGACGGCGAAAAAGCATCGATTTCGACGTTTTGGGCGCGAAAATCCGCAATCCAGGCGGCGTTCGCCCCAAGTCTGGGCCAGCTAGCACCGCCGAAAGCGAACAGCGCCGCGTCGCATTCCACCCGCACCGGACCGTCCGGCGTCTCCACCCGATGGCCGCCGCCGTCGAAGCCCGCCCAGCGATGCCGGGTGAGTATCCGCACGCCCTGCCCCTCCAGCCGCCGCAGCCAGGCGCGCAGGAGCGGCGAGGCTTTCATGGCTTTCGGAAACACCCGGCCGGACGAGCCGACGAAGGTTTCGGCCCCGAGCGAATCGGCCCAGTCGCGCAGCGCGCTTGGCCCGAAATTTTCCAGCGCGGGGAGAAGTCTTTCGCGCGCTTCGCCATAGCGCCCGGCGAAGGCGGCGAAATCCTCGGCATGGGTGAGGTTCAGTCCCGACTTGCCGGCGAGGAGAAATTTCCGCGCCACGGTCGGCATCTGCTCATAGACCGTGACGACGTGACCGAGCGCCGAAAGCCGCTCGGCGGCTGCCAGCCCCGCCGGCCCGCCGCCGAAGACCGCGACGCGGCCGCCCCTGGCAGGCGTCAATCCTCTTTCTCCAGCATTTCCTTAACCGCCGTCGCCAACTGCTTGAGCGAGAAAGGTTTCGGCAGGAAGCCGAACTTGGCGTCCGCCGGCAGGTTGCGGGCGAAGGCGTCCTCGGCGTAGCCGGAGACGAAGATGAACTTGATGTCCGGGTGCGTCTTGCGCAATTCGCGCAGCAGCGTCGGCCCGTCCATTTCCGGCATGACCACGTCGGAGACGACGATGTCGACCGCGCCGCCCAGCTCCTCCAGCACCTCCAGCGCCTCGACGCCCGAGGCCGCCTCGTGCACGGTGTAGCCGCGCGATTGCAGGGCGCGCACGCCGCCCATGCGGACCGCGTCCTCGTCCTCGACCAGGAGCACGGTGGCCGAGCCGGACAGGTCGGTCGCCTTCTCGACCTTCTTCTCCTTCACCGGCGCCGGCGCGCCGGCGACCTGCTCGACGATATGGCGCGGCAGGAAGATCTTGAAGGTCGTGCCGCGGCCCACCTCGGAATCGCAATAGATGAAGCCGCCGGTCTGCTTGATGATGCCGTAGACCATCGACAGGCCGAGGCCGGTGCCCTTGCCCACTTCCTTGGTGGTGAAGAAGGGCTCGAAGATTTTCTCGATCACCCCGGCCGGAATGCCGGTGCCGGTGTCCTCGACCTCGAACAGCACGTAGTCGGCCGCCGGCAGGTCGCGATAGTTGAGGCCCGGCACCTGCGCCGCCGGCACGTTGCGGGTGCGCAGCGTGATCTCGCCGCCCTCCGGCATGGCGTCGCGGGCGTTGACGGCGAGGTTGACCGCCACCTGCTCGAACTGGCCGAGATCGGCCCGCACCGGCCACAGGTCGCGGCCGTGGTCGACCTTGAGCGCGATGTCCTTGCCGACCAGGCGGGCGAGCAGCATACGCAGGTCGGCCAGCACGTCGGTCAGGTCCAGCACTTCCGGCCGCAGCGTCTGGCGGCGCGAGAAGGCCAGGAGCTGCCGCACCAGCGAGGCGGCGCGGTTGGCGTTCTGCTTGATGTTCATGATGTCCGGGAAGGACGGGTCGGAGGCGCGGTGGTTGCCCAAGAGCAGGTCCGACGACATGATGATCGCCGTCAGCACGTTGTTGAAATCGTGCGCGATGCCGCCGGCGAGCTGGCCCACGGCCTGCATCTTCTGGCTCTGCGCCATCTGGTTTTCCAGCGCCTTCTGCTCGGTGGTCTCCACCGCCGAGACGACCGCCGCCTCCTCGGCCGATTCGCCGCCGAGATCGGTCACCGGGCTCATATAGAAGCGGATATGCCGGTCCTCGTCGCCCGGCAGCACCGTGTCCACCGGCGAGATGCTGGCCTGGCCGGCGAAGGCGGCGGCCAGCGCCCGGTTGAAGGTCTCGCGGTCGCGCTCGTGCACGACGTTTTCGAGCTTCATGTGGCGGTCGACGGCGTCGCGGTCGACGACGGGCGAGAAGATGTCGAGGAAGCGGGCGTTGGTGCGCAGCGTGCGCCCCTCGGCGTCGACGGCGGCGATGGCCATCGGCGCGGAATTGAAGAAGCGCGTGAAGCGCACCTCGGCCGAGCGCAGCGCGGCGGAGGAGGAATCGCCCTCGGCGCGGTCCAGAACGATGGTGCGGCTGGTGCCGCGCGTGCCGTCGCGCGCCGTCTGCACGCGGTGATAGAAGCGCACGGCGAGGCTCTGGCCGTTGCGCTTGATGAGGTCGAGGTCGATCACCGTGTTGCGGCTGGAGCCGGGCTCGGCCTTCACCGCCTTGATCAGCGCCATGCCGGAGCCGGCGACGATGTCGTTGAGCGACAGCGAGCCGGGCGTGAACTGGGTCAGGTCGACGCCCAGCCATTCGGCCAGCGTGGCGTTGAGATAGATGATGCGCCCGGCCGGATCGGCGGAGAAGAAGCCCGCCGGCGCGTGGTCGAGATGGTTGATCGCCTCCTGCAATTCCTGGAAGAAGCGCTCCTGCTCGGCGCGCTCGTCGGAGATGTCGTCGATCTGCCAGGCGGTCAGCGGGCCCTTGAACTCGGGCGCGGCCTCGACCGGCCGGGCCTTGATGCGATACCAGGCAGGCGCGGCGGAACGGCCGCCCTCATGGCCGAGGCCGCCGTTGAGCCGCACCTCCTCCTGCGCCGACAGCCCGTCGCGCACCGCCTGCGTCAGGCGGTAGATGGCGTCGGAGGCCGGCGTCTCGCCGGTCAGCACCGCGTCGAGCGAGCGCACGCCGTCGGCGCTGGCGACGCCGGTCATGCGGGCGTAGGCCTGGTTGGCGTAGACGATGCGGCCGCGCGAGTCGGAGATCACCGTGCCCTCGGGCGTCGAATCGAGAAAGGCGTGGGCGAGGTCCTGCCCCTCCTCGCGCCCGGTGAAGCGGATCAGCCCCATCACCACGCCGAACAGGTAGAAGACGCCGACCATGGACAGAAGCCCCATCAGCACCAGGGCGAAGCCGTCGCCGAGCCGGTCACGGAACAGGAAATAGGCGGCGGCCGCCGCCGTCAGCAGCACGCCGACGACGAGAAGCCGCAGCGCCGCGCCCGCGTTGCGCCGGGGGGCGACGAGCGGTTTCGGCGGCTTCGGCGCTTTAGACGGCTTCGCCGGTTGCGGCGATTTCGGATAGGCGTCCTCCGACTGTCGCGACATCAAGCACACTGCCCTTTCCTGCTACCGGCCATGCTATATCCGATTCTCATCATGCGTTAACCATTTCCCCGCGCCCTGACCAGCCCGCGCGGGCCGCCAGCCGGCAAGAAAACGGTGGAAACCGGCCCTTTCAGTCCTTCGAGCGGCCAAGGACCACACATCGCCGCAATCGAATGAAATATTTCCAAGCCTGACGATTTCAACTACCATCCCGCCAGGCGCGCCATAGCGGGACGGGGATCGGCGCGCAAGCGCCACGGCGTAGAAGCGTCAAAACGCATTGAAATGAATTGAAGAGGGTTTGCCGCATGAAGGAATGGCTCAGCGGGATCATCGGCGAAAGCGCCGCCAATATCGTCGGCTTCGTGGTGGTGTTCGCGCTCATCCTCGCCGCCATCTTCGCGGTGCTGGCGGTGCTGCGCCGCTTCGGCGGCGGCGGCTCGGCGGTTTCGGGCGCGCGCTCGCGCCAGCCGCGCCTGTCGGTGATGGACGCCGCCGCCGTCGACGGCCGCCGCAAGCTGGTGCTGATCCGCCGCGACGACGTCGAGCATCTTCTCCTGATCGGCGGCCCCACCGACGTGGTGGTGGAGCAGAACATCGTCATGGAAAGCCGCGCCGGCGCCCGCGTCGCCTCGCGCATCGAGCCGGAGCATATCGAGCGCTTCCGCCAGCACGAGGCCGAGCTGGCCGCGCCCAGCCTCGCCATCGCGCCGAAGGAGGAGGCGATCCAGCTCAATTCGCCCATCGAGGCCCCGGCCTATCGCCGGCCGCAGGCGGAGCCCCAGCCTGAACCCATGCCAGAACCTCGGCCCGAGCCCCGCGTCGAACACAGGCCCGAGCCGATGGCCGCGCCCTGGGTCGAGCCCACGCATGAACCGGCTCCCCGGCCGGCGCCTGCGGAAGCGGCCGCGCCCAGGCCGCGCCCGGTCGAGCCGCCCGCGCCAGCCGTTCCCGTTCCGCCGCGCGTCGAGCCCGCCCGCGCTCCGCGCCCTGCGGCGGCGGTCAACCCGCAGCCGCGCCCGGCCGCGCCCCGGCCCACGCCGCAATCGGACGTCCCGCGCGCCCATCCCGCCTATCCGCTCAGCCAGGTGTCGCAGGGCGTGCTCAGCTCCACGTCGGGCCTGTCGGGGGGCCTGTCGGGCGCCACGGTCGCCGCCTCCGCCGCCAGCCTCGGCGGCGTCACGCCGCAGCGCGAGACGCCCGCCCCCAAGGCCCCCGAACCCGCGCCGCAGCCCGAACCCGTCGCCGCCAAACCCGCCGATCCCGAGCCGGACTTCTCGCTCGACTCGCTGGACGAAGGCCTGGGCGGCGCGCTGCACGACGCCATCATGGCGGATCTCGAAACCGACGACGGCGCGCTCGACATTCCCGCCGCCGGCCGCAAGCAGCCGGCCGAGGACGATATCGAGGACGAGATGGAGAAGCTGCTCGGCGCGCTGGGCGGCGTCACCCGCAAGGGCTGAGGCCAGCCATATCGCAAAAAGAAAAGGCTGCGGGAAACCGCAGCCTTTTTCATATGTCCGTCTTCGTTTATCGGTCCGGGAGCCATCGGCTCAATCGTCGCGATAGACCTTCTCGCGGCGCTCGTGGCGCTCCTGCGCCTCGATGGACAGCGTGGCGATGGGCCGCGCGTCCAGCCGCTTGAGGCTGATCGGCTCGCCCGTCTCCTCGCAGAAGCCGTAGGTGCCCTCGTCGATCCGCCCCAGCGCCGCGTCGATCTTGGAGATCAGCTTGCGCTGGCGGTCGCGGGCGCGCAGCTCGATGGCCCGGTCGGTTTCCGACGAGGCCCGATCCGCGAGGTCGGGATGGTTGGCGTTTTCCTGCTGCAACGCTTCCAGCGTTTCGCGCGCTTCGCGCAGAATTTCGTTCTTCCAGGCGATCAGCTTGGCCCGGAAATAAGACCTCTGCCGTTCGTTCATGAACGGTTCGTCTTCAGTGGGCCTATAGTCAAGGTCAATCAATTCGCTCATTCTGAATCACCCCACATCTAGGAGACGCGTGCGGTTATATAGGTCCAACCTCCCTTCGAGACAATATAAAACAATCGCCATCCGCCGCCCCGCGGGGCCGGGAGGCGCGGCGGGCGCGCTTAAATTCCGAGCATGCTTCACGATGGAAACAATCCTCAACCCCCAATAGCTGACGCTAAAAGACAAGGTTTCGCAACGCCTTCTCCCGGCGAACCGAAGCGATGTGTGAAGGCGTCGACCCAAGCCCTTCGATGCTTAAATTTTACCCGAACTCCCTTGTGGACAGAGCGAAAAGCCTGTCGAAAAAATTGCGCGAGGCGCAGGAAAGCCGGACAAGGCCGGGGAAATATGCCAGAAATGGCGACCGAAAACGGGGGAGAACGCCATGAATCGCCTGTTCCTTCTGCGCCACGCCAAGGCGGCCTGGGCCGGCCCCGGCATGCAGGATTTCGACCGGCCGCTGGAGGAAGCGGGGCTGCGGTCGCTCGACCGGCTGGCGCAGGCCATGCGCGCCGACGGCGTCTTCCCCGAGCGGCTGCTGGTCTCCGCCGCCCGCCGCACGCGCGAGACCGCGCTCGGCCTCGTCGAGCGGCTGGGCGTTACGGTCGAGACGCGCATCGACGACACGCTCTATAGCGGCGGCGCCGGCGAATATATCGCCGCCATCCGCCGCCACGGCGACGTGGAGCGGCTGATGCTGGTGGGCCACAATCCCAGCATCGACGACCTGGCGCAGGCGCTTTCGGCCGACGGCGACGGCGGCGCGCTCGACCGGCTGCGCGACGGCTTTCCCACCGCCGCCCTCGCCACCTTCGCCGTCGCCGCCCCGCTGACGCAGCTTTCGCAGGGCGCGGGCTTTCTCGAAAGCTTTCCTCTGCCGGCGCGAAAATCCGCCTAGGGCGGTCTCGGCGCAAAACCGCCGCGCGCTTTTGCTGAAATGCTTTTGCGCCCTTGCCGGGGCGGGCATGCCGTCCCTATCTGTAAGCCCTTATGAGGCCGCAATTTTCGCGAGGGCGCATTGGCAAGGCTGACGAGCTTCGGCGACGAGGCGAAAATCGCGCTGGACACTTTGACCGACCGGGCCGGCGGCCTGCTGTCGCCGTCGCTGCGGCTGGGCGTCACCGGCCTGTCGCGGGCGGGCAAGACCGTCTTCATCACCGCGCTGGTGCATAACCTGCTGCATGGCGGCAGGCTGCCTTTGTTCCAGGCGCAGAAATCCGGCCGCATCGCCCGCGCCCTGCTGGAGCCGCAGCCCGACGACGCCGTGCCGCGCTTTCAATATGAGGAGCATCTGGCCGCGCTGGTCGACGCGCGCATCTGGCCCGACTCCACCCGCGCCGTGTCGCAATTGCGCCTGACCATCGAATATGAATCCGCCTCCGGCTGGGGCCGCTGGCTGTCGCCGGGGCGGCTTTCGGTCGATATCGTCGACTATCCCGGCGAATGGCTGCTCGACCTGCCGCTTCTCGGCAAGGATTTTGCCGAATTCAGCGCCGATTCCTTCGCGCTGGCCGAGGGGCCGACCCATCGCGACCTCGCCGCCGGCTGGCTGGCCGAGGCGTCAAGCGCCGCCGCCTCGGACCCCGCCGACGAGATGACGGCGCAGCGTCTGGCCCGCGCCTTCACCGCCTATCTGCGCGCCGGCAAGGCCGACGAGCGGGCGCTCTCGACCCTGCCGCCGGGCCGCTTCCTGATGCCGGGCGACCTCGACGGCTCGCCGGCGCTGACCTTCGCGCCCCTGCCCGGCCTGACGCCGGACGCGCTCAGGCCCGGCTCGCTGGGCGCGATGATGGAGCGCCGCTACGAGGCCTACAAGACCCACGTGGTCAAGCCTTTCTTCCGCGAGCATATCGCGCGCCTCGACCGGCAGATCGTGCTGATCGACGCCATGCAGGCCATGAACGCCGGGCCGGGCGCGGTGGCCGACCTGGAGCGGGCGCTGACCGACATCCTGTCCTGCTTCCGGCCGGGCCGGTCGAGCCTGCTCACCGGGCTGGTGCGGCGGCGGATCGGGCGCATCCTCGTGGCCGCCACCAAGGCCGACCACCTGCACCACGAAAGCCACGACCGCCTGCAGGCCATCGTCCGCCGGCTGGTCGAGCGCGCCATCGCGCGGGCGGATTTCTCGGGCGCGTCCGTCGAAGTGCTGGCCATGGCGGCGGTGCGCGCCACGCGCGAGGCCACCGTCACCGAGGGCGGCGAGACGCTGCCCGTCATCGTCGGCACGCCCTTGAAAGGCGAGCGCATCGACGGCGAGACCTTCGACGGCGAAACCGAAACCGCCATATTTCCCGGCGACTTGCCGAAGAATCCTAATGCGATGTTCGAGGAGGACAGGACCGGCTCCATCCGCTTCGTGCGCTTCCGCCCGCCGCGGCTGGAGCGCACGGCGGAGGGCGTGACGCTGTCGTTGCCGCATATCCGCCTCGACCGCGCCCTGCAATTCCTGATCGGAGACCGGCTGGCATGACCGACGCGCCCCGCAGACCCCGCGCCGTCCGCGACCTCGAGCAGGTGGCGCTGGCCCCCGACGCCTTCGCCGTCGAGGCGGAGGAGGAATTGCTCGCGCCCGATCTCGACGACGTCGCGCCGGCGCGCGGCTGGTCGCTGGGGCGCATCCTGTTCGGCGCGCTGGGCCTGCTCGCCTCCTTCGCCGTCGGCGTCTGGATCGAGGACCTGGTGCGCGCGCTCTTCTCTCGCGCCGACTGGCTGGGCTGGACCGCCTTCGCCGTCGCCATGGTGGCGCTGGCGGCCTTTATCGCCATCGTCGCGCGCGAGCTTCTGGCCCTGCGCCGCCTCGCCTCGGTGCAGGACCTGCGCCGCGAGGCCGCCGACGCCGCGCTGCGCGACGATATGGCGGCGAGCCGCAAGGCGGTGGACCGCCTGCGGACGCTCGCCGCCGACCTGCCGCAGACCGCGCGCGGCCGCAAGACGCTGGACGGGCTCAGCGGCGAGATCATCGACGGCCGCGACATGATCCACCTGGCCGAGACCGAGATCCTGCGCCCGCTCGACCGCGAGGCGCGCGCCATGATCCTGGAGGCGGCGCGGCGCGTCTCCATCGTCACCGCCATCAGCCCGCGCGCGCTGGTGGACGTGGGCTATGTGGTGTTCGAATCCGCCCGGCTGATCCGCCGCCTGTCGCGGCTCTACGGCAGCCGGCCGGGAACGTTGGGCTTCCTGCGCCTCGCCCGCCGCGTGGTGGCGCATCTGGCCGTCACCGGCACATTGGCCGTGGGCGACAGCGTGGTGCAGCAGCTCGTCGGCCACGGCCTCGCCTCGCGCCTGTCGGCCAAGCTCGGCGAAGGCGTGGTCAACGGGCTGATGACGGCGCGCGTCGGCATCGCCGCAATGGACGTGGCGCGGCCCTTTCCCTTCATGGCGGAAAAGCGCCCCGGCGTGTCCGATTTCATCGGCGACCTGGCGCGTTCCGGCGGCGCGCTTCCGGCGCGAAAACAGCCGCGCGCCGAATAAGCGACTTGCGCCGCCGGAAACCAGTCATTAACCATTCCATTCGATGATAGACACGTTATAAGGCGTCGGAATCGACGATCCGCCGGGCCGTTTCGGCATGACTGAAACCAACCTACAGGAATTGCGGCCCGCGCGGCCATTTCCGGGACAGAGCTGAGTATGAAGACTTCCATCGCCGCATGCCTGACGCTGCTGCCCTCGACCCTGGTGGCGCTGACCGCCGCGCCGGCCCTGGCGGGCGACAGGGACAAGCAGTTCTTCCAGTCCATCGAGGGCCAGTGGTCCGGCCCCGGCGAGATCGTGGCGGGCAAGTACAAGGGCACCAAATTCGTCTGCACGCTGGCCGGCCAGACGCCGGACGACGCCATCGGCCTGACGCTGGACGGAAGCTGCCGCGTCGGCGTGTTCTCGCAGCCGATGAAGGCCACGGTCACGCGCGTCGGCGGCGGCTATGCCGGCAAGTTCAACGACGGCGCCGCCGGCAAGGGCCTGGACATCAGCTCCGGCACGGTGTCGGGCGACAAGGTGGTCCTCGGCCTCAACCGCAAGCAGCTCAACGGCGCCATGCTCGCCCGCGTCTCCGACCAGAACACCATGAACGTCACCGTCTCCGTCCGCGTCGAGAAGGAGCTGGTCCCGGTCATCGGCATGAACCTCAAGCGCGTCGACGCCTCGACCGTCGGCAGCATCGCCAAGAACTAGGCGCGCAGCGCCGTCCGGATACCCGTTCGGACGGCGCGTCGTATCATCAGCCCGCGCTTCAGGCTCCAGCCCGACCTACCTTCATCGGCTCATTCCCTCTTTTCGTTAGCAAACCCTGATTTATCCCCCGTCTCCCCCGGCGGGCCTATTGTCATCGGGCGTCGCCGATCCGGCGATTGCGAGACTTGTAGGTTCGATATCACGGGGAAGACGATGAAAAATCCATATTTCAGGAAGCGGGACGTTCTGGGCGGTTTGACGCTCGTCGCCGCGCTCTATTCCGCGGCGCCGGCGTCGGCCGCCGTGTCGGTGAACGTGACGCCCCATTGCGTTCCGCTGGCCGCCAACGCCAGCCAGCAGTTTCAGGCCGCCGTGTCGGGTTCGACGCAGCAGGATGTCGTCTGGATGGTCGACGGCGTCAAGGGCGGCGCGCCCGCGATCGGCACGATCTCCGCGACCGGCCTCTACAAGGCCCCGGCCGATGCCGCGGCGTCGCACGAAGTGCTGGTGACGGCGGTGGCCGCGGCCGACCAGACCGTGCTTAATTCCGTGCCGGTCTGCGTCAGCCAATATGCCGTTTCCGGCCGAAGCCTCTACGTCGCCACGACCGGCTCGGACACGACGGGGACCGGCACGCAGCAGAAGCCGTGGAAGACCATCCAGCACGGCGTCGACCAGGCGCAGGCGGGCGACACGGTCGTGGTCCGCGGCGGCGTCTATAACGAGACGGTGACGATCTCCCATTCGGGCTCGGCCAGCGCCGGCTACATCACCCTGACCTCCGCCTCGGGCGAGCAGGCGATCATCGACGGGACCGGGCTGGTCCAGCAGCCCTACGGGACCAAAGGCCTCGTCAACATCACCGACCAGAGCTATGTCCGCGTCCGCAACATGGAGCTGCGCAATTATGAATCCAATAGCGAGTTCATCGTCGTCGGCATTCTCGTGCAGGGCGTCGGCGACCGGATCGAGCTGAAATACAACTCCATCCACGACATCAAGGCGAAGAACCTGCCGGCGAACGGCAGCGCCAACGGGCTGGGCATCGCGGTCTACGGCTTCTCCAGCGGCTCGCTGACCAATGTCGTCGTCGACACCAACTATCTCTTCGACCTCGAGACCGGAAAGGGCGAATCCCTCACCGTGGGCGGCAATGTCGACGGCTGGCAGGTCACCAACAACCAGGTGCACGACAACAACTTCATCGGCATCGACGCGATCGGCTATTACAACCCCAACGCGTCCGACCCGGAGGCCGACCGCCCCCGCAACGGCTGGATCGCCGGCAATTCGGTCTATAACCTGTCGTCCGCCGACAACCAGGCGCTGACCGTCGACGCGGCGGCCATCGGCATCTATGTCGACGGCGGCAAGGACATCACCATCGAGCGCAACAACGTGGATTCGGCCGAAGGCGGCGTCTGGCTGCTCAGCGAAAAGCCCGGCAAATTCACCAGTAACGTCGTGGTCCGCAACAATCTCATCCGCTTCAACGCCGGCGCGGGCGTGCTGATGGGCGGCTATAGCGACACGGAATCCGGCGGCGCGGAAAATTGCGTCGTCACCAACAACACGCTGTTCATGAATAACAACAATGACGACCCCGGCGTCGGGTCGGGCGAGTTCCAGATCTCGCACAACGTCGACAACAGCGTGTTCCGGAACAACATCCTCGTCGCCGGCGACAAGAGCTATACCGTCACGAAATTCTCACCCGCAGCGAGCACGAGCATCGATATCGGAAACAATATCTACAATACCACGTCCGGGCCGAGCTATGTGCGCTGGTACTGGATTTCGGGGAGCTATTTCAACGACAACAGCTCCAGCAACGACTTCGCTGCCTACAAGCTCGCGAGCGGCGACGTGAACAGCCTGACGGCCGATCCGCTCTTCGCCGGACCGTCGGACCTGCGCCTGCAGGCGACCTCGCCCGGCGTCAACAGCGGCGCGTTCGGCGCGTCCTTCGGCTTCCCCGCCGTCGGCCTGTGGGACTACGCCAAGGCCCCCCGCGTCGGGGCCGGGGCCATCGACCGCGGCGCCTACCAGCACGCCCAGTAACGGGACCGTCGCCAAGGGAAATCAGCCCACGGGCTGGTTTCCCATCTTCCGGCGGAAAAATCCTATTCCCGCCACCAGCCCGCGTCCGCGCGGACTTTTTCTATTCCGGCGCGGTCGCAGGCCGCGGCCAGTTCGGCCACGCTGCGCCCGCCCACTTCGAGCGCCGGCGCGATATCCGCCAGAGGAACCAGCACGAAAGCGCGCTCGGCCATGCGCGGATGCGGCAGCTCCAGCGCCGGCTCGGCGGAGGCGATCGCGCCTTGGCCGTTCCGCATGGCGAGGATGTCGATGTCGATGGTGCGCGGCCCCCAGCGCTCGGCCCGCACACGCTTCAACGCCTGCTCCACGTCGAGGCAGGCGGCGAGCAGGTCTTTCGGCGCAAGCACCGTCTCCACCTCGGCGCAGGCGTTGTAGAACCAGTCCTGGTCGGTCTTGCCCCAGGGCGGCGTGCGATAAACCGGCGACACGGCCTCGACCGTCACGTCATCGCGCGCGTCGAGCGCCTGCAAGGCGCGCGCCATCGCCCGCACGGGATCGCCGATATTGCCGCCGAGGCCGAGCCAGGCGCGGCGAAGTTCCGGGTTCACGCTCACTGGGGATGGACGATGGTGACTTCCACATGGTCGAGCACGCCCGGCACCGGCGCGTTCGGCTTGCGGATGGTGATCTCGGCGCGCCTGATCTGCGGAAAACGCGCGACCAGCGCCTTGGCCACGTCCAGCGCCAGCGTCTCGATCAGGTAGCGCTGGCTGCCGGTGACGATGTCCTGGATGACCGAGAAGGCGACGCCGTAATGCACCGTGCCCTCGATGTCGTCCTTCTCCAGCGCGTCGCCGGGATCGACGTCCAGCACCGCGTCGACATAGAAACGCTGGCCGAGCCGGTGCTCCTCGTCGAAGACGCCGTGATGGGCGAAAAAGGCGCAGTTCATAACCCGGATCGTATACACGGCTTCAGTCCCCATTCTCCGCCCTGCTTTGCAGGATGGCGTCGGCCACCGCAAGGGCGTCCCTGTTGAAAACGACATTATGAACGCGGAAGATATCCGCGCCGGCGAGCCGCAGCGCCGTCGAGAGGGCGGCCGTGCCGACGTCGCGCCGCGCCGGATCGGCCTCGCCGGTCATGGCGCCGACGAAGCGCTTGCGCGACGCGCCGACCAAAAGAGGATAACCCAGCCCGCGCAATTCGCCGAACCGCGCCGCAAGCGCGATGTCGGTGGCGGCGTCCTTGCCGAAGCCGAAGCCGGGATCGAGCACGATCCGCTCCCGCTCCACCCCGGCCTCCGCCGCGATGGCGAGCGAGGCGTCGAGGAAGGCGCGCTGGTCGGCGACGGGGTCGGGCAGCGTCTCGCGCTCGCGGCTCGTATGCATGATCACCAGCCCCGCCCCGGTCTCGCGCGCCGCTTGCGCGATATCGGGCTCGCGCTGCAGGCCCCAGACGTCGTTGACGATATGCGCGCCCGCCGCCACCGCCAGCCGCGCCGTCGAGGCGCGATAGGTGTCGACCGAGATCAGGCAGTCGCCCCGCGCCGCCAGCGCCTCGATCACCGGCAGGATGCGCGCGGCCTCCGTCCCGGCGTCGACGGGCGCGGCGCCCGGCCGGGTCGATTCCCCGCCCACGTCGATGATCGCCGCGCCCTCGGCCACCATCGCCAGCGCCGCCTCGACGGCGCGCGCGACGTCGGCGTGGCGGCCGCCGTCCGAAAAGGAATCCGGCGTCACGTTGAGGATGCCCATGATGACGGCCGCGCCGCCGAGGCGCAGGCTGCGTCCGTGGGCGAGCCGCCATTCCACCGTCCTGTCCTGCCGCATGCCCCTTCCTTCCAAAGCCCTGTTATAGTTCTCTTGACGATTGCGTGCCATGCTGCGCCGCGACATGTTTATGCGTATTTTGGGAAAGAGGCGGCCGATCATGACTGTCAAGAAGCGGATTCTGGTCCTCGCCGTGGCTCTGGCGGCCTTCGCCCCGCAGGCGCGGGCGGCGGAGACGATCCGCAGCCTCAGCTATTACACCGTCAACGGCCGCACCGCCGCCGAGCTGGACCGGGCGCTGGCCCATAGCGGCCCCGTCCTGCAGAAGAACGGCGCCCATCATCCGGGCGCGGCGCGCCTGCGCTTCGACGCCAAGGTGCGCTACGGCCGCGCGCCGGGCCAGGCCTGCCGCGTGCAGGGCGTGCGCGTCAACGTCTACGCCAAGGTGTCGCTGCCGCGCTGGCGCCAGCGCGCCAAGGCCTCGCCCGAGCTGGCGCTGGTCTGGGACACGCTGGTGAGCGACATCCGCCGCCACGAGGAAAGCCATATCGTCATCGCCCGCAGCCACGCCAGCGAAATGGAGCGCGAGATCCGCGCCCTGCGCAGCCGCCCCGACTGCGCCCTGCTCAAGGCCGACATCGACAAGGTCGGCGCGCGCATCCTCGCCGACCACGACAAGGCCCAGCTCGACTTCGACCGGGTGGAGACGCTGAATTTCGAGGACCGCTTCACGCGGCTCCTCACCTACCGGCTGGAGAGGATGAAGAAGGAAGGCCGTTAGTTCTGCCGTTCCGGCACCTGCACCACCAGGCCGTCCAGCTCGCTCGTGACGCGGATCTGGCAGGACAGGCGCGAATTGGGCCGCACCTCGTGGGCGAAGTCCAGCATGTCCTCCTCCATGGCGTCCGGCCCGCCGACCGCCTCGGTCCATTCCTCGTCGACATAGACATGGCAGGTGGCGCAGGCGCAGGCGCCGCCGCATTCGGCGTCGATGCCGGGCACGCCGTTGCGCACCGCCGCCTCCATAACGCTCGACCCGTTGTCGGCCTCGACTTCCGTGCGCGCCGCGCCGTCGGCGGATACGAAGATGATCTTTGTCATGTCAATTCCCTGCTGTGGCGCCGCGCCTCATGGCGGCGCCGCCTTTTGCGAACGCTGATACGGCCTTCCGCCGGCAGTTTCAACCGCCGCCGTCATTCTGTCGCAGACCCGGCGGGCCGGACAGGCCGCCGCCCTTGCCGCAGGCGTGGTTTCGGGCCTATGATAATGAAAGACTGAAGACGCAACCAGAAGGCGTATGGCGAGGCGATTGCGACCATGACGCGAATCCGTTAACCTTGAACAGGGCCGGGCCGAACCGGCGCGCAGGGCGAAAAAGCGATTTCCACAATTTGCTGAACCCGCTCCAGCGCCCGAAAACAGCGTTTTTTTATCAGCCGGCCCCGTTTTTGTTAACCTTGTGTTTAAACTTTTAGGTATCGGCCCCGCAGCCCTATTTCCTTAACGGACGCCAGCCGATACGATGCAAAATGGCGGAGAAAGTATTGTCACGGCTCTCACGATCCGGCCGTCACAAGTAATGAGTAACGAGGTAGGCAAAGCGATGGCTCCCAATCCGAAGGCGCAGAAACTCGACCTGGAGGTCGAAAAGGCTCTCGAACAAGCGCTCGACATCAATTTCGATGACGACCTGTCCCTCGACATGGATCTGGGCGAGCTGGAGGAGAGTTTCTCGGTCGACGACCTGGAGGCGCAGATTTCCCGCGCCGCGAAGGAATTGGCCGACGAGCGCAAGCCCAGGGCCGAGGCGCCTGCGGCGCCCGCCGCCGCTTCCGTGATCTCCTCGCCGCGCGTCGCAGCGCCCAAGGCTCCGCCCGTGCCGCCGGCCGTCAAGCCCGCGGCCGCCCCCGCCCCGGCCGCCGTGGCCAAGCCCATCGCGCCGCCCGCAGCGCCCCGGATCGAGACGCCTAAAGCGGAAGCGCCGCGCGTCGAGGCGCCGAAGGCCGCCGCCCCCAGGGTCGAAGCTCCCAGGGTCGAAGCGCCCAAGGTCGAAGCTCAACGCCCGCAGCAGCCCGCAGCGCCGCGGGCGCAGGCCCCCGCCGCCCAGCCGGCGATGAAGCCCGCCGCCTCGCCGGCCGTCGCCGCGCCCGCTGCGTCCGCCGCCCCCGTTCCCTTCACGCCGGCCAACGACGACGCGCGCCACGCGCTCGCCGCGCCGCGCCGCACTACCGAGCGCTCCTCGCGCCTGTTCTGGACCACCACCGCCATCAGCGTGCTCTGGGCCGCCGGCGGCGTGGCGCTGGCCCGCGCCGTCAACCCGGACGTCTTCTCCAGCCTGCAATCGGCCAAGGACTTCTTCAGCTCGCCGGCCGGCGTCGGCGTCGCCGCCGGAACCGTGCTGCCCATCGCCATGTTCTGGGGCTTCGCGCAGCTCATCCGCCGCGCGCAGGAAATGCAGTCGGCCGCCCGCACCATGTCCGACGCCGCCATGCGCCTGCTCCAGCCCGAGGCCGTCGCCGGCGACCGCGTGTCGACGCTGAGCCAGGCCGTGCGCCGCGAAGTGGCCGCCATGAACGAAGGCATCGAGCGCACGCTCAACCGCGCCGCCGAACTCGAGACGCTGGTGCAGAGCGAGGTCAACCAGCTCGAACGCGCCTATGCCGACAACGAGGCCCGCATCCGCGCTTTGGTCGGCGACCTCGGCGACGAGCGCGAGGCCGTGGTCGGCCATGCCGAGCGCGTCCGCGCCTCCATCTCCGGCGCGCATGAGCAGCTGAAGGACGAATTGTCCAGCGCCGCCAACATCATCCGCGACAACGTTCTCACCGCGTCTGAACAGCTCAGCACGCTTCTGGGCGAATCCGGCGACCGCCTGATCGGCTCCATCAACGAGAGCGGCGGCGCCATCGCCGAGGCCATCGAGCGCCGCACCGGCCATATCGGCGACCGCATCGCCACTTCGGGCGAGGCCTTCGCCGGCCTGCTCGACAGCCGCATCGCCACGCTGGACGACCAGACGCGCGGCGCCTCCGACCGCCTCGCCGCCGCGCTCGACGAGCGCGCGGCCAACATCGCCGACCTGCTCGGCGGCGCCACCCAGTCCATGGTGAGCGAGTTCGACACGCGGCTCGCCAATCTGGAGGCGACCCTGTCCGAACGCGGCGGCGCGCTGCTGGGCGAGTTCGAGACGCGCGCCC
This sequence comes from Hyphomicrobiales bacterium, assembly GCA_900465915.1. Lineage (GTDB taxonomy): Bacteria > Pseudomonadota > Alphaproteobacteria > Rhizobiales > Rhizobiaceae > Brucella. Next base: position 45,120 of record UBKJ01000017.1, on the reverse strand, counting down.
ACGCGCTCGACAACAGCACCGAAAAACTCAACGCGGCGCTGGAGACGCGCTCGCGCCAGATCAACGAGAACCTGATCGCCCGCACCCGCGAGATCGCCGAGACCTTCGCCACCGGCCGCAACGCGCTCAGCGCCGCCATCGACGAGACCAAGACGCGCATCGGCGACGAGCTCAACGCCGTCACCGCCGGCGTCGGCTCGGTGCTGGCCGAGAACGCCGCCGCCTTCGCCGGCAAGCTGGCCGAAAGCCGCGACGCGCTGGCCGCCTCGCTGCAGGGCGAGTCCGACCGCGTCTCCGCCGTCATCCGCGGCCACGCCGACCTTCTGGCCGAGCGCAGCGGCGCCATCGAGACCGCCGTCAACGCCAGCGCCGAGGCGCTGTCGGGCGTCGCCGACCAGCACGCCGCCATCCTCGCCGAGCGCACCGAAGCCCTGCAGCAGGCCATGGCCGCGCACACCGCCCGCCTCGACGACAGCTTCGACAATCACAGCCGCTCGCTGGAGGAGCGCTCCGCCGCCCTGTTCGGCGCCGTCGCCGGCAACCAGGAGGCGCTGGCCCGCATGCTGGACGAGCGCACCGGCTCGCTCAGCGAGGCGCTGGCCGCCGGCCGCGCCGCCTTCGACGCCTCGCTCACCCGCCATCTCGGCCATGTCGAGGAACGCGCCAGCGGCCTCGCCGGCGCGCTGGACAGCCACAACGCCGCTTTCGCCCAGCTCCTGGACGGCCATGAGGCGGCCATCGAGGGCCGCGCCGAGCAGATCCGCGCCGCGCTGACCGACGGCGCCGCCACGCTCAACCGCACGCTCCAGGACCACAGCGACCTCATCGAGCAGCGCACGGCGCATCTGCAGAACGCCGTCGCCGACAGCAGCGCCGCCATCGGCCTCGCCTTCGAGGGCCAGACCGGCGTGATCGAGGAGCGCACCCAGACCATGGAGAAGGCGCTGACGGTGGGCGTGGACAATGTCCGTCGCGCGCTGGAACAGAGCGCGGGCGTCGTCGCCGGCGCGCTGCGCGAGAAGATCACCGAGGCGGCCACCACGCTGTCGGCCGAGGCGGCCAAGGCGGGCGAGTCGCTCGACGGCTTCGGCGAGGCCTTCAGCGCCCGCCTCATCGACACGCTGGCCGGCACGGAAGCGCGCCTGGGCGACCGCGCCGACTCCATGGCCGGCCGTCTCGACGCCATCGAAAGCCGCCTCACCGGCGAGCTGGGGGCGATCGAGGCCCGCATCGCCGACACGGCGGCCAAGACCAGCCAGACGCTGGCCGGCCACAGCGAGGCCTTCTCGGCCAGCGTGGCGGACAACCTGTCCGGCACCGAGGCCCGCCTCACCGAGCGCGCGGAGGCCATCGCCACGCGGCTGGGCGACATCGGCTCGCGCATCTCGGTCGAGCTCGGCACGGTCGAGGCCCGCATCGCGCAGGTCACCGACACCACCTCGGTCACGCTGGAGCAGCGCACCCGCGAGCTCAACGCCGTGCTCGCCGCCCGCTCGCAGGAGATCACCCAGATCCTCAACGACACCGCCGAGCCGCTGGTGCAGCGCCTCGCCGACAGCGGCCGCGGCCTGGCGCAGCAGCTCGAGGAGGCCACCCACGCCGCCACCGACCGCCTGCGCGCCGAGAACGCCGCGCTGGTCAACGCGCTGGCGAGCCGCACCGCCGAGACCATCGCCGCGGTGCAGCAGGCCAAGTCCGGCCTCGCCGACAATGTCAGCGAGCTGATCGACCGCCTCTCCGCCTCCAACGGCGAGCTGGGCAAGCTGATCGACGCCGCCACGCGCAACCTGACCGACATCGACGGCCGCCTGGTCGAAAGCACCTCGAGCTTCGTCGAGAACGCCAACCGCGCCGCGCAGATGTTCCAGGCCTCGACGGGCCTCATCGACAGCAATGTCGGCACGCTGCGCGCGCTCTCCGACAACACCCTGTCGCAGATCGCCGACATCGCCGACCGCTTCGAGGAGCACGGCAAGGTGCTGTCCACGGCCTCCGACCTCATCGGCTCGGCCCAGAACGGCCTCACCAGCACGCTGGAGGAGCGCCACCAGTCGCTCGACAAGCTGGCCGCCGGCCTGGTCGAGAAGTCGGAAGGCGTCGAGAAGCTGATGCAGGCCTTCGAGACGCTGGTCGCCGGCGCGTTCCAGCGCGCCGAGGGCCAGACCCGCGCCGCCGCCGAGAACATGCGCGACAGCGTGTCGGGCATCGTCGAGCAGGCGACGCAGAAATTCTCCGCCGCGACCGAGGAGATCCGCCGCACGGCCAACGAGATCCGCAACGAGCTCGACACCACGCGCGGCGAATTGAAGCGCGGCGTGCTCGACATGCCGGTCGAGGCCAAGGAGACGACCAGCGCCATGCGCAAGGCCGTCAGCGAGCAGATCAACGCGCTCAAGGAGCTGGCCGAGATCGTCAACAAGTCGGGCCGCCTGGTCGACGTCGGCGAAAGCCGCGCCGACCGCCCCGCGCCGCGTCCGGCCCCGCGCCCCGCGCCGTCGGCTCCCGTGGTTCCGGCCACGCCGCCCGTCGCCGCGGCCCCGCAGGGCGACGTGGCCCTGCGCCAGCGTCCGGCCGTCGAACGCGAGGCCGCCCCGCAGCCCCAGCAGCCCGCGCCCGAGGCCTCGGCCGAGAAGCCGCGCGGCTGGGTGTCCGACCTTCTCGCCCGCGCCTCGCGCGAGGACGGCGAGGTCGCGCAGGCCAAACCGCAGCCGACTGTCGCGCCGCGCTCGCCGAGCCACGTGGTGGAATCGCTCAACTCGCTGTCCGTCGACATCGCCCGCGCCATCGATCATGACGCCTCGGTCGAGCTGTGGGACCGCTATCGCCGCGGCGAGCGCAACGTCTTCACCCGCCGGCTCTACACGCTGAAGGGCCAGCAGACCTTCGACGACATCAAGCGCAAGTACCAGGCCGACGGCGAGTTCCGCCGCGCCGTGGACCGCTATATGGACGATTTCCAGCGCCTGCTGGAGGACGTCGCCCGCAACGACCGCGACCATATGGTGACGCAGACCTACCTCACCTCCGACACGGGCAAGGTCTACACCATGCTGGCCCACGCCAGCGGCCGCCTGCGCTGATCGGCGCGCCGATAGAGACAATGAAACGCGGCCCTTCGGGGCCGCGTTTTTTTCGCCACGCCCTCCGGCCCGCTATCCGACCTGCGGGAAAAGGATTATATTAGCAACTTGACCGGGCATCCGGCGGCGTTGGGCGAATATCATGAAAATATTGGTCATCAGCCGCCGGGCGGAAGCGGTCCGGCGCGCTTTCCAGACATGGCAAATGGCGGCGCTCGGCCTGTCGTTCGAGTTCCTCGACGCGGTCGAGGCGGCCGAATTGACGGACAAGGAATGCCAGCGCGAGGCCGCAAACTGGCCGAGCCCGACCCGGCGGCAGGACATCGCCTGCTTCCGCTCCCACCGCAAGGCGTGGCATGCGGTGATGAGCAGCGGCGAAAAGATGCTGATCCTGGAGGACGACGCCGTGCTCTCCGACGACATCGCCCGCCTGCTGGCTCATATCGAGGCGCGCGCCGACCGCTGGAACAGCGTCTACGACCTGGAATTCGTGCCCGAGCCGCATATCTTCGACCGCAAGCAGGCCTGGATGGATCGGGACAGCGGCTTCGGCGCGACGCGCGTCTACCAGAACCGCTACGGCCTCGCCGGCTATGTGATCGGCCCGCAGGCCGCCCGCCGCATGCTGCTGGAAACCCAGTCCTATGCCCTGGTCAACGCCTATTTCTGGCACCGCCCATGGCTCGCCGCCTACCAGATCGAGCCCGCCCCGGTGATCCAGAAACTGTTCTTCGACGCCGCGCCCGAGGCGAGCTTCGTGCGCCCGAAAACGGACCGGATGTTCCGCCCGCTCAACAAGGCGCGAAAGCTGGTGCAGCGCGCGACGCTGGAAACGATCAAGGCGCGCAATCTCATCACCGGCCTGCTCGTCGGCCGGACGCGCGCCATCGTCATCGACCGCTCGAAATTCTCCATCGCCGCGCTCAAATCGTCCGGGACGCCCCATCGTCCCGAGGGCGAACGGCTCGATCAGCCGCGTGAAAGCGGCGTCGTTCCGTCGCCTGCCCGGATCATCGAGATCATAACCGGAAATTTCGGTGAGCAGCCATCGGGCGTCGCGATCAATCCGCCCTCCTCGACGCCTCCCGGCGCCATCTGCCCCGGCGGATAACCGACCTCGCTACACGCCGCATCCTGCATAGCGCGAATTGAACGCGTCGTTTCAGCGGCGAAGGCAGGACGGGCGCGTCAGCCCTGGCTCGCCAAGCTTCACGCCATCCCATCAATGCGCCGATCGAAGCGATACAGGCGCTTTTCTTCGCTCGCTCGCGCAAAATTCCCTTAGGCTGCATATCATCGCCACGCGATTCTTTCAGGGCCTCGATGTTCAGGACGCTTCTCACATTGCTGTTTTTCATCGCGGCGAGCGCCGCTTCGGCGCATGCGCCTTTTATCAGCGAGGCCACGCCGACCAGCCTGCCCGACGGCCGGCCGGCGACGATGGCGCTTCTCAACGGCGATGGGCTGTTTCTGGCCGATCCGAAACGGGTCGTCCTTTTCGACGGCGCGCGCAATCTACTGGCGCTCGGCCCGAAGACCGGGCCGATCACCTTTCTCTGCGGCGACGGCGCCTGCGTGGCCTATGATCATTGGAACGGGCTCATCCATGCGCCGAACGGTGGGATAGCGGACGTCGCCATGAGCATGGACGATCTGGGCGAACTGGAGAACAGCGGCAAGGCGTGGGGGTTCGACCTGCGCAGGCCCACATGGGGCGAGCGGCTGCGCGGCGAAGCCGGGCTGGCGCAAAAGCTGCCGGGGGCCATGCTGACGCTCGGCCTGTTGGGGCTTCTCGCGACCGTCGTCACCTATGCGGCGTGGCGCGGGTTCCGGCGGTTGCGCCTGTGGATCGGCGCGCCGCTGCTTCTGACCGGCGTCGGCGCGGCGGGTTTGCTGCTGCTGGTGGCGCTTTATGTAGTGCTATTGGTCGGCATGAGCAGCCCGACCCTTTTTGCGGGCCTCGCCTCGGGCGCGGTTCTGGCCGGAGCGGGGATTTGCGGCATAAGCCGCCGCCGCGCCGTCTGAGGCGTCAGAGCGAGGAGATCGTCCAGCGCACGATGTCGCTCGCGGCCTGGTCGAAGGCGGCGTCGAGCGCCTTGACATAGGCCGCGTTGCTCGCGCCCGTGACCGGGACCGAGGCGCGGAAGACGCGGGTGGCGCGGACCTCGCCGTTCTTGTCGTTCATCAGCTTGATCGCCAGCTCCACCACGGCCGTGCGCCCGCCGCCATAGGCCTGCACGCCGAACATGCGCAGGTCGGTCAGCACCTGGTAGTTGATCGCCAGCCCGTCGCCCGGCCGGCCGACGCCGCCGAAGGCGCCGGTGTTCTCGAAGGCCTGCACCAGACGCGACTGCACGATGTTGGTCAGCCGGTCGCCCCATTGCGCGCCCTTGAGATATTCGATCGAGCCGGGCGCCGAGGCGATGACGATGTTCTCGCTGTCGAGCGCCTTCAGCGCCGTCGGCGTCGGCACCAGCAATTGCAGCTTCTTGCGCGACGGACCGGCGTTGGAAAGCTTCGGGGCCGACAGGTTATAGGTGTCGAGCGGCTTGGTCGAGCCGCAGCCGGCGAGCGCGGCGGCCATCGCCAGCGCGGCCAGGCGGGCGAGATTGCTGGAGATCAATGGCGCGTCCTCCCGTCATATTGCGGCACGTTGCCCTGCCCGCCGAAGATAAGGCGCTGCGGGTTCTTTTCCAGATCGGTGATGGCCTGCTCGATGCGCTGGATCGAGCGGCGGCTGTCCACCACCACCGACTGCACGTCGCGCAGGCCCTGGCCGGAGAAGCGCTGGATGTTGTCGGCGATCGGCCCCAGCCGCTTGTCGAGATTGTCCGAGGTCTGGCGGATCGATTCCAGCGTCGCCTTGGCCTGCGCCACCACGCCGTCCTTGTCGTCGGAGGATAGCAGCTTGTCGGTCTTGGCGAGGATCGAATCGACCCGCATCGAGGCCTTGTTGAGCCGGTCCATCATGTCCTTGGCGTCGGCGACGATCTGGTTGATGTTGCCGGCGTTGGCGCCCAGCTCGTCCACCACATTGGCGTTCTTGGCCAGCGCGTCGGTGAAGACCTTGGTGTTCTTGATCGTGTCGGTCAGCGGGCCGCGCGCGTCCTTGGCGAAGCCCTCCAGCTCGCCCAGCACGCTGTTGGCGCGGGCGAAGATGTCCTGCGCGGTGGCGAGCAGGTTGTTGACGGCCGACGGATCGGCGTCGATGCGCGCCACCGTGTCCTCGTTGGCGGCCTCGGTCAGGAGGTTCGGCTCGTCCAGCCGCCCGCCCTTCAATTCGATATAGGCCTGCCCCGTCAGGCCCTGGAAGCCGAGCGTGGCGTTGGTGGAGCGGGTGATGGGCGTGGTGGCGTTGACGCGGGTCTGGACGATGACCATGGTCGGGTCGGTCTCGTCCAGGTGCAGCCGGCGCACGTCGCCCACCTTGATGCCGTTGAACAGCACCTGGCTGCCGATGGTCAGGCCGGTGACCGAGCCCGGAATGCGCACGTCGAGCGGCATGGAGTCGCGCGCCTCGCCGAAACGGGCGATCCAGTACACGAAGCCGAAGGCCAGCAGGCTGACGATCAGCGTGAACACCCCCACCAGTACGTAATTGGCTTTCGTTTCCATCTCTTATCCAGTTTGCGCCGCGCGCCGCCGCGCATTCGCCGAAGGCACGATCTGGCGGGCGCGCTTGCCGCGAAAATAGGCTTTCACCCACGGATCGTCCACCGTCAGCATGTCGTCTATCGTGCCGCTGACCAGCACTTTCTTGTCGCCCAGCACCGCGATCCTGTCGCATATGGCGAAGAGGCTGTCGAGGTCATGCGTCACCATATAGACCGTCAGCCCCATCGTGTCGCGCAGGTTGGCGATCAGCTCGTCGAATTCCGCCGCCCCGATCGGGTCCAGGCCCGAGGTCGGCTCGTCCAGGAACACCACGTCCGGGTCCAGCGCCAGCGCGCGCGCCAGCGCCGCGCGCTTGATCATGCCGCCCGAAAGCTCGGAGGGAAATTTCTCCGCCGTGTCGGGCGGAAGCCCCACCAGGTCGATCTTCAGCCGCGCCAGCTCGTCCATCAGCTTCGGCGACAGGTCGAGATATTCGCGCATCGGCACCTGCACGTTCTCCAGCACGTTCAGCGCCGAGAACAGCGCGCCGTGCTGGAACAGCACCCCCATGCGCATGTCGATGGCCATTTTTTCGACCTCGCCGATGCGGTCGATGTCGCGGCCGAGGATCTCGATGCTCCCGGACTGCTTGCGGTTCAGGCCCAATATGGTGCGCATCAGCACGGATTTACCGGCGCCGGACGGGCCGATGAAGCCCAGCACCTCGCCGCGATAGATGTCGAGCGACAGGTGGTCCAGCACGGTCGAACGGCCGAACGACACCGTCACGTCGCGCACCGAAATGACCGGTTCGGACGCGGGCGCTGCGGCGGCCTGCGCGGGCGACCGGGATTCGTTGCCGTTTTCCATCGTTTTTCTTTAGCCGAGCTTGCGCGCGGACTGAACCGCCGCGCGACCGAAAGGAGCGGATTCCTCGCCGGGTGTGGCCGAAAAACCCAATCTTTTTAGGAGCTAGAAGTCGATCGCCGCATAGAACATGGCGAACAGCCCGTCCACGACGATCACCACGAAGATCGCCTTCACCACCGAGGCCGTCACCCGCCGGCCCAGCGATTCGGCGCTGCCGCCCACCTTCATGCCCTCGACCGAGGCCAGAACGCCGATGATCATGGCCATGAACGGGGCCTTGATCAGGCCGGCGAAATAGGTGTTGAGCGCCACCGCGTCGTGCAGCCGGGCGATGAAGGCCTCGGGCGAGATGTTGGAATAGAACCACGCCACGCCGCCCGCGCCGATCAGCGCCGCGAGGTCGGAGAGGATGCTGAGCAGCGGCAGCACCACCACCAGCGCCACCAGGCGCGGAAACACCAGCACGCCGACGGGATTGAGCCCGATGACGGTGAGCGCGTCGGTCTCCTCGCGCATCTTCATCGAGCCGATCTCGGCCGTGATGGCGCTGCCGGAGCGGCCGGCGATCATGATGGCGGTCAGAAGCACCCCCAATTCGCGCAGCACCAGGATGCCGACCAGGTCGACCACGAAAATCTCCGCGCCGAAATAGCGCAGCTGGAACGCGCCCTGCTGGGCGATGATGGCGCCGACAATGGTCGACATCAGAAGGATGATGGGAATGGCGCCCACGCCCATGCGGTCCATCTGCGTGACGATCGCCGGGATAGGGATGCCGCTGCCGCGCCCGTGCTTGAGCTGCGCGCCGCGGATGGTGGCGCCCAGGATGTGCATCGCCATCTTGAAGTCGCGGCCGATGGAATAGACGCCCTCGCCCAGCGCGGCGAGAAAGGCGATGAAGAAGAACGGCTTCTTGGCCCGGTTCGTATTCTGCGTGCGCTCGACCGCGCCGCCGACTTCCTCCATCAAGGGGCGCCAGCTTTCGCGCACGCCGTCGAGCCGCACCTCGCCGCCCGCCGCCGCCAGCCGCTGGCGCAGCCGCTCGATCACCCAGGCGCCGGCCGTGTCGAGCCGCGCCACCTCCGACATGTCGACCACGGTCGGCCGGCCGGGATTCTTCTCGAAGCCGCGCATGCGGCCGTCGACCTGGTGCACCGTCTGCGACACCCAGCGCCCGGCGAGCCGGATCACCCGCGCGCCGCCGTCCTCGCCCTCGTCGATCTTCGGGGCGGCGTTCGCGGCGGGTCTTGCTTTATCGGCGGCGTCGGTCAACATGGCTCACCTTCTATACGAGTCGCCGCATAACGAAAATGCCGGTTTCGGGGCCGCAATGCGCAATCGCCTGACAATCCTTCGTGAAACCTACCCCATCGCCGGGACGTTCACCATCTCGCGCGGATCGAAGACCGAGGCCGCCGTGCTGGTCGCCTCCATCTGCGACGACGAACACGAAGGCCGCGGCGAATGCGTGCCCTACGCCCGCTACGGCGAAAGCCTCGACGGCGTCGCGGCGGCCATCGAGGCGGCGCGCGATGCGATCGAGGCCGGGGCAAGCCGCGAGGACATCCGCCGCCTGATGCCGGCGGGCGCGGCGCGCAACGCCGTCGACTGCGCGCTGTGGGACCTGGAGGCCAAGCGGAGCGGCCGCCGCGTGGCGGACATGCTCGGCTGCGCCCCGCGTCCGCTGGAGACGGCCATCACCGTCTCGCTCGCCTCGCCCGAGGACATGGCGGCGGCCACCGCGAAGCTCGCCCATCACCCGCTGATCAAGGTCAAGCTCGGCGGCGACGGCGACGTGGCGCGCATCCGCGCCGTCTGCGCCGCGGCGCCGCAAAGCCGCATCGTCGTCGACGCCAACGAGGGCTGGACCGAGGCCAATATAGAAGAAAACATGCGCGTAGCGGCCGAGGCCGGCGTGGCGCTGATCGAGCAGCCTTTGCCGGCGGGCGAGGATGAGCTGCTGCGCCATATCGCGCGGCCGGTGACGATCTGCGCCGACGAAAGCGCCCATACGGCCGAGGGGCTGGAGGCGCTGGCCGAGCGCTACGACGCCGTCAACATCAAGCTCGACAAGGCCGGCGGCCTGACCGAGGCGCTTCTCATGCGCGACCGCGCCATCGAACTGGGCCTGAAAATCATGGCGGGCTGCATGGTCGGCACCTCGCTCGGCATGGCCCCGGCGGTGCTTCTGGCGCAGAAGGCGGATTGGGTCGATCTCGACGGGCCGCTGCTTCTCGCCCGCGACCGCGTTCCCGGCCTGCGCTACGAGGGCGCGCTGGTCCATCCGCCGGAAGCCGCCCTCTGGGGCTGACGCGCCGCGACGACATTGTCGCGCCCGTCGATCCGCGTCAGCGAGCGCTCGAAAATATCGGCGCAAGCCTCCCAGGTGAAATCGCGCAGCACGGTCTCGGGGTCGAAGGCCGGCATGGCCAGCGCGCCGAGGCAGGCGGCGCGCAAATCCTCCGACAGCACGCCCGCCCCCGTGGCCCCCACCACGTCCGACGAGCCGGGGGCCGGAAAGGCCGCCACCGGCAGGCCGGAGGCGATGGCCTCCAGAAGCACCAGCCCGAACGTGTCGGTGCGGCTCGGAAAGACGAACACGTCCGCGCTATTATAAGCTTCCGCCAGCGCCTCGCCCTCGCGCCGGCCCATAAAGACGGCGTCGGGAAAGCGCGCCTTCATCTCCGAAAGCGCCGGGCCGTCGCCGACCACCAGCTTGGTGCCCGGCAGATCGAGCTCGAGGAAGGCCGGCAGGTTCTTCTCCGCCGCCACGCGGCCGACGCAGAGGAAGACCGGACGCGGCAAGTCCTTCGCCACCTCCGGGCGCGGATGGAACAGCGCCCGGTCGACGCCGCGCGTCCACAGCTTGAGCCGCGTGAAGCCGCGCGCCGCCAGATCGTCGACGATGGAGCGCGTCGGCGCCAGCGTATGCGCGCCGGCGTTGTGGAAGCGGCGCAACAGGGCGTAGGTCCAGCTTATCGGAATAGGAAAGCGCTCGGCCAGATATTCGGGAAAGCGCGTATGGAAGCCGGTGGTGAAGCTCCAGCCCATCTTGAGGCAGGCCCACCGCGCCATCAGGCCGAGCGGCCCCTCGGTGGCGATATGGACGTAATCGGGCGCGAGCGCCGCGAGCCGCCTTCTCAGCGCGCCGGGCGTGGTCAGCGCCAGCCTGATCTCGGGATAGGTCGGGCACGGGATGGAGCGATAATCCTGCGGCGAGACCATCGCCACGTCGTAGCCGCGCGCCGCCATCAGGTCGCGGCAGGTGGTCAGCGTGCGCACCACGCCGTTGACCTGCGGCGTCCATGCGTCGGTGACGATGGCGAGCCGCCTCATGCGTCGGTTTTCGCGATCTCGCGTCCGGCCGCGGCGCGCGCCGATTGCAGCCGGACCACCTTTCCGCGCGCCTCGCCTTCGTCGGCCGGGCGGCGCTCGGTCCATTCGACCAGCTCCATGCGCCCGTCGAAATGCTCGACCACCGCCGTGCAGCTCTCCACCCAGTCGCCGGTGTTGATATAGTCGACGCCGTTCATGCGCTCCATGGCGGCGTGGTGGATATGGCCGCAGATGACGCCATCGACGCCGATGCGCTTGGCCTCCTCCGACACCACGTCCTCGAAATCGCCGATGAAGTTGACCGCCTTCTTGACGCGGAACTTGGCCCAGGCCGAGAACGACCAGTAGCGCAGGCCGAACAGCGCCCGCACGCGGTTCATCACCGTGTTGATCCAGATGGCGGCGTCATAGGCCCAGTCGCCCAGATAGGCGATGAAGCGGGCGTTGCGCACCACCACGTCGAACTGGTCGCCATGGATGACGAGGAATTTCCGCCCGTCCGCCGTCTCGTGGATGGCGCGGTTCATCACCTCGATGCCGCCGAAATGCGTGCCCTGGAAATTGCGCAGGAACTCGTCGTGATTGCCGGCGATATAGATGATGTCGGAACCCTTGCGGCTCTTGCGCAACAGCTTCTGCACCACGTCGTTATGCTCCTGCGGCCAGTGCCAGTTGCGCTTGAGCCGCCAGCCGTCGACGATGTCGCCGACCAGATAGATGGTGTCGGCCTCGTTCCAGCGCAGGAAATCCAGAAGCAGCTCGGCTTGCGCGGCCTTGGAGCCGAGATGCACGTCGGAGAGGAACAGCGTGCGGAATCTGCGCGCCTGCGGCTCGTCTGCGCTCATGGTCGTCCCTTTCGAAGGCGAAACACGGTGAGCGCAGAAAAGCCGATTCGGGTCACAAGGATATGACGGCCCGGGTGTAGCTCATATTCGATTAGCCGGCTATTGATTACGACGAGCTTGAGAGCGGCGCGGTCACTTTACGCCTCGGAAGATTGGATTCTCCGGCCTGTTCACGGCCCAGGAGCGGCTCCCCGTCGAAACCGCTCCCTCTTTGGTCGCGCCTCACGCGGCGCGCGGGCCGACATAGCGCGATTGCGGGCGGATCAGCCGGTTCTCGGCGATCTGCTCGCGGCAATGGGCGATCCAGCCCAGCGTGCGGCCCATGGCGAAGACGCAGGTGAAGGCCTCGCGCGGGAAGCCCAGCCGTTCGAGAAGCAAAGCGGTGTAGAACTCGACATTGGTCTCCAGCGTCCGCCCCGGCTTGCGCTCGCGCAGCACGGCCAGCGCCGCCGCCTCCACCGCCTCGGCGAGGTCGAGCCGCGCCTGCGCCTCCTCGCCATGCGTGCCGCCCATATGGGCCAGCGCCGCCTTGAGCGCGTCGGCGCGCGGGTCGCGCACGCGATAGACGCGGTGGCCGAAGCCCATCAGCCGCCCGCCGCCGTCCACCGCGCGCTCCAGCCAGCCGCGCGCCGCCTCCGCCGTCCCGATGGCGTCGAGCATGTCCAGCACCGGCCCCGGCGCGCCGCCATGCAGCGGCCCCTTCAGCGCCCCCAGCCCCGCCAGCACGGAAGAGGCCAGCCCGGCTTGCGTCGAGGCCACCACCCGCGCGGCGAAGGTGGAGGCGTTGAGCCCGTGGTCGCAGACCGTCACCAGATAGGCGTCGAGCGCGTCGGCCTCCTCCTGCTCGGGCATGCGCGCCCGCAGCATGCGCAGCGCGTCGACGGCGTGCGGCAGCGAGGCGTCGGGCCGCACCGGGCCACGGTCGCGCATGGCGCGCACGATGGCGGGGGTGAAGACGCCGGGCGCGGCCACGAGCTGCAGCGCCGTCGACAGGTCGTCGCCGTCGGGCAGCCGCGCCGTCAGCGCCCGCATCGCCTCGACCGGGCCCAGCTCCATCAGCGTGTCGTCCAGCGCCTCGACATGCGGGAACACCGCCAGCCGCGCCTCGCCCAGCGCCTGCCGCAGGGCCTCGCCCTTAGGCAGGTCGGGAAAGAATCCCTCCCACAAAAGCGCCATGCAATCCTCGAACGGGCAGCGCAGCGCCAGCTCGTCCAGCGAGCGGCCGCGCACCGTCAGCCGGCCCGCCTGCCCGTCCACGTCCGACAGGACGGTTTCGGCGGCGACGACGTCCTCAAGTCCACTTTTCATGAAATTTCTCCTGGTTCGCCTTTCCAGCTTGCGTCCGAGTATAGTTGACGTCAATCTTGACGAAACAGATCAATATAGGGGGCACGAAATGCGGTGGATGACGGCGGCCGAGGCGCTGGCGGCGCTCGGGACCAAGCCGCAGACGCTCTACGCCAATGTCAGCCGCGGCCGCATCCGCGCCCGGCCCGACCCCGCCGATCCGCGCCGCAGCCTCTATCATTCCGACGACGTGCGGAAGCTGGCCGGACGCAAGCCGGGCCGCCGCAAGGAAAGCGTGGTGGCGGCGCAGGCGATCCGCTGGGGCATGCCGGTGCTGCGCTCCTCCGTCTCGACGGTGCGCGACGGCCGGCTGTTCTATCGCGACCGCGACGCGGCGGCGCTGGCCGAAACGGCGACGCTGGAGGAGACGGCGGCGCTCCTGTGGCTCGCCGGCCCCGCGCCCGGGCCGGCCGAGCGATTCGCCGGCGGCGGCGGCATCGCGGGCGGCTTCGCCTTCTTGGCCGGGCGCGCGGCGGCGGACCTGCCCAGCGTCGGCCGCGCCCGCGCCGTGCTGGTCCGCGAGGCCTGGGCGCTGACGCACGGCTTCTTCGACGCCGTGCTGGGCGGCGACTGCGACGGCCCGCTGCACCGGCGCGCAGCGGAAGCCTGGGGCCGGCCGGACGCCGCCGACCTCATCCGCCGGGCGCTGGTGCTTCTCGCCGACCACGAGCTCAACGCCTCCACCTTCGCCGCGCGGGTGGCGGCCTCCACCGGCGCGCCGCTGTCGGCCGCGGCGCTGGCCGGCCTGTCGACGCTGATCGGCCCGCGCCACGGGCTCGCGGCGGCGTCCATGACCGCGCTCGCCGCTCGCGCCCGCGAGATCGGCGCGGCCGGGGCGCTCACGGAATCCCTGCGCCGGGCCGCGCCGCCCGAGGCCTTCGGCCATCCGCTCTATGGCGAGGCCGGCGACGTCCGCGCCAACGCGCTGCTCGCCGCCTTCGCGCTTCCGCCCGTCTATCGCGACCTGGCCGAGGCCGGCGCGGAGCTGCTGGGCGAAAGGCCCAATGTGGATTTCGCGCTCGCCGCCCTCGCCGAGGTCTGCGCCCTTCCGCCGCAGGCGCCGCTCCTCCTCTTCGCGCTGGCCCGGCTCACGGGCTGGCTGGCCCATGCGATGGAGCAGGCGGAGGGCGGCGAACTGATCCGCCCGCGCGCCGATTTCGTCCCGCCGCCGGGGCTCGCCCCAGAAAGCGGTTGATCCACCGACGCGCCGGTGGCATGTCTGCCCGCGCTTTTTGGAAAAACTCATTCTCGAAAACGTGCCTATGTCGTTTCGGGACCATGGGCTACAAAGGCCTGCGCGACGCGCGCGATAGAACCGGAGCGATGCGACCATGACCAAGAAACCCACTTCCACGCGGTCGGACTTCGACGAGGCGGCCCTCTTCTTCCATCGCTATCCGAAGCCCGGAAAGCTGGAGATCCAGTCGACCAAGCCGCTCGGCAACCAGCGCGACCTCGCGCTCGCCTATTCGCCCGGCGTCGCCGCCCCCTGCCTCGCCATCCAGGAAGACCCGGCCACGGCCGCCGAATACACCGCGCGCGGCAATCTGGTGGCGGTGATCTCCAACGGCACCGCCGTGCTGGGGCTCGGCAATATCGGCGCGCTCGCCTCCAAGCCGGTCATGGAGGGCAAGGCGGTCCTGTTCAAGAAATTCGCCGATATCGACGTGTTCGACATCGAGATCGACGCCCACGACATTCCGCGCATCGTCGACGTGGTGGCGGCGCTGGAGCCGACCTTCGGCGGCGTCAACCTGGAGGACATCAAGGCCCCCGAATGTTTCGAGGTCGAGGAGCAGCTTCGCGCCCGCATGAACATTCCGGTCTTCCACGACGACCAGCACGGCACCGCCATCATCGTCGCCGCCGCCGTGCTGAACGGGCTGGAGCTGGCCGGCAAGAGCATCGCGCATGCGAAAATCGTCACCTCCGGCGCGGGCGCCGCGGCGCTGGCCTGCCTCAATCTTCTCGTCAATCTCGGCGCGCAGCGCGAGAACATCTGGGTCACCGACCTCGAAGGCGTGGTCTATGAGGGCCGCACGGCGCTGATGGACCGCTGGAAGGAGGTCTACGCCCAGAAGACCGAGGCGCGCGCGCTGGCCGAGGTGATCGACGGCGCCGACGTGTTCCTCGGCCTGTCGGCGGCGGGCGTGCTCAAGCCCGAGCTTCTGAACCGCATGGCCGAGAAGCCGCTGATCATGGCGCTGGCCAATCCCAAGCCGGAGATCATGCCCGAGGAGGCGCGCGCGGCGCGGCCCGACGCCATGATCTGCACCGGCCGCTCCGACTATCCCAACCAGGTCAACAACGTCCTCTGCTTTCCCTATATCTTCCGCGGCGCGCTCGACGTGGGCGCGACGGCGATCAACGAGGAGATGAAGCTTTCCGCCGTGCGCGCCATCGCCGCGCTCGCCCGCGAGGAGCCCTCGGACGTGGCCGCCCGCGCCTATTCCGGCGACACGCCGACCTTCGGCCCCGACTACATCATCCCCTCGCCCTTCGACCAGCGGCTGATCCTGCGCATCGCGCCGGCCGTGGCGCGCGCGGCGATGGAGACCGGCGTCGCCACCCGTCCCATCGAGGACATGGAGGCCTATCTCGACCGGCTGAACCGCTTCGTCTTCCGCTCCGGCCTCATCATGAAGCCGGTCTT
The DNA here is from genome assembly GCA_900465915.1 of Hyphomicrobiales bacterium. Classification (GTDB taxonomy): domain Bacteria; phylum Pseudomonadota; class Alphaproteobacteria; order Rhizobiales; family Rhizobiaceae; genus Brucella. The sequence goes on along the minus strand of UBKJ01000017.1, from coordinate 29,395 downwards.
CGCCGCCGCCCGCGCGCAGGCCAGGCGCAAGCGCGTCATCTACGCCGACGGCGAGGACGAGCGCGTGCTGCGCGCCGCCCAGGTGGTGCTGGAGGAAGGCATCGCCGCCCCCATCCTCGTCGGCCGCCCGCAGGTGGTGGAGACGCGGCTCAAGCGCTATGGCCTGAAAATCCGCGCCGGGACCGATTTCGAGCTGATCAACCCGGAAGACGATCCGCGCTATCGCGACTATGTCGACCTCTACCTCACCTTCGCCGGCCGTCAGGGCGTGACGCCGGAGGCGGCGCGCACCATCGTGCGCACCAACGCCACGGCCATCGCCGCGCTGGCCGTGATGCGCAACGAGGCCGACGCCATGATCTGCGGCCTCGAAGGCCGCTTCGAGCGCCACCTGCGCATCGTGCGCCAGATCATCGGCATGGCGCCGGGCATTCACGACTATTCGGCGCTCAGCCTGCTGATCTCGCAGCGCGGCGCGCTGTTCTTCACCGACACCTATGTCAATATCGACCCGAGCGCCGAGGAGTTGGCCGACATGTCCATCCTCGCCGCGCGCGAAATCCGCCGCTTCGGCATCGAGCCGAAGATCGCCATGGTGTCGCATTCCAATTTCGGCTCCAAGGAATCGGCCGGGGCGGAGAAGATGCGCAACGCCGCCGCCCTGCTGGCGGAAAAAGCGCCGGAACTGGAATCGGACGGCGAAATGCACGGCGATTCCGCCCTGTCGCAGGCGCTGCGCGACCGCGTCTTCCCCAATTCGCGGCTCAAGGGCGAGGCCAATCTCCTGGTCTTCCCGACGCTGGACGCCGCCAACATCACGCTCAACGTGGTCAAGGCCGTCACCGACGCGCTGCATGTCGGCCCGCTGCTTCTGGGCGCGGCGCGGCCGGCCCATATCTCCACGCCCTCCGTCACCTCGCGCGGCGTGGTCAACATCACCGCGCTGGCCGTGGTGCAGGCCGGGCAGAACGAAAGCAAGCGCCGGAGATAAATATCGTCTTATCTGCTGATATACTAAGATAACGCCATGTATAGCTAATCTATACATGGCGTTTACCGCCGATTAACCATGAACGGCGACAATCCTTCAATAAATTTCATTGAGGGATTATTTTATGTTCACCAAATTATATTCTTATCTTCGCCCGATCCTCGTCGCCTTCCTGACCATGGCGGCCGGCCTTCTCGCCGGCTGCGTCACGACCCCACCCGCCCCGGATTGCTCGCCGCGGGAAAAGGACGCGCTGGCGCGCGAAATCCCGCCGACGCGGGCGCGGCTCGACCGCGACAAGGCGGCGCTTTCCCGCCTCCGCGCCGAGAGGACGCTTTGGCGCTGCACCGCCAGCCCCTTCGCGCTCAGCGCCGGCTCTCCCCATTGTGAAAATCTCGTCGGCGCGTCGGAACGGCTGCGGCTGAACATCGAGACTTTGGAGGGACGGCTCGCCGAGCTCAACGCGGCCGTGACCGGCCATCGCGCCACGGGGCGCTACATCCGCTCCTGCCGGGCGACGTGGAAGCCCGCGCCGCCGCGCCATGCGGCGAAGAAGAAGGCGCTGACCCGCAAGATCGCCAAGGCGGCGCGGAAACGGCCCTCACCCATGATGGCCGTGCTGCGGCCGCCGGCGCCGGTCGCGCCCGGCGCGCTGGCCTACCGGCCGGTGGTGGACGCGCCCATCACCGCCACGAGCGTGGTCATGCTGCGGCAGGAGCCGCGCGCGCAGACCGTCGAGCCGCCGGCGGAGCGTCCCTACGCCGCCGATCCGCGCGTCAGGCTTGTCGGCTCAGCGTTCTTTCCCGACCTGTCAGGACCAGCAATTCCGCCAGTTCCGGCCCGTGCTCCCGCCCCGTGAGCGCCAGCCGCAGCGGCATGAACAGCGTCTTGCCCTTGCGCCCCGTCGCCTGCTTGACCGCCTCGGTCCAGCTTTTCCAGGTCGTGGCGTCCCACGGCTCCGGCGGCAGCAAGGCGAAGGCGGCGCGGAGGAAGTCGCGGTCCTCGTCGGAAAATTCCGGCTTGCCCGGCAGATCGCCCGCCACCACGTCCCACCAGAGGCGGGCGTCGTCGAAACGGTCGAGATTGCCGCGCACGGCGAGCCAGAAGGCCTCCGCCTTGTCGCCGGAAATCCCCAGCGCCTCGAGACGCGGCCGGGCCTGCGCGAAATCCATCTGGTGCAGGAGCGCACGGTTGAGCGCATCCAGCTCCGCCGGATCGAACTTGGCCGCGGATTTGGAGATCGACGCCAGGTCGAAATGCTTGGCCAGGCTCTCCATGTCGGGCGCGGCGGCGACGTTTTCCGACGTGCCGATCAGCACGGCGAGCGAGGCCACCGCCATCGGCTCGTAGCCGTTTTCGCGTAAGGAGCCGACCGACAGCGCGCCGGTGCGTTTGGACAGGCCCTCGCCCGACACGGTGGTGAGCAGATTGTGGTGCCCGAACACCGGCGGCTCGGCGCCGAGCGCGCGGAAAATGGCGATCTGCACGCCGGTATTGGTGACATGGTCGTCGCCGCGGATGATATGCGTCACGCCCATGTCGATATCGTCCGCCACCGAGGGCAGCGTATAGAGATAGGCGCCATTCTCGCGCACCAGGATCGGGTCGGACATGGAGGCGAGATCCACCGTCTGCGGCCCGCGCACCAGGTCGTCCCAATGCACTTCCGTGCGGCGGGTGACGAACGGGTCGCCGTCGAAATTGGGCAGCAGGAAGCGCCAATGCGGCTTGCGGCCCTCGGCTTCCAACGCCGCCTTCTCGGCTTCGCTCAGCTTCAGCGCCTCGCGGCCATAGACCGGCGGCAGGCGGCGGGCGAGCCTGAGCTTGCGCCGCCGCTCCAGCTCTTCCGCCGTCTCGTAACAGGGATAGAGCAGCCCGGCCGCCTTCAGCGTCTCGACCGCGCGGGCGTAGACGTCGAAGCGCTTCGACTGGCGCTCGACCCGGTCCGGCCTGACGCCCAGCCAGTCGAGATCGACGGCGATGGCCTGCGCATATTCGTCCTTCGAGCGCTCCAGATCGGTGTCGTCGTAGCGCAGGATGAACTGGCCGCCATTCTTCATGGCGTAGAGCCAGTTCGACAGCGCGGTGCGGGTGTTGCCGATATGGATATAGCCCGTGGGCGACGGGGCGAAGCGGACGGTCACAGTCATTTCAAGGCCTTGGAGACAATCTCTGGAGCGAAGGACGAAGGACGCCCTAGCGGTCGCGGAAGCGGTTGGTGATCGGATAGCGGCGGTCGCGGCCGAAATTCTTGCGCGTGATCTTCACGCCCGGCGCGGATTGCCGGCGCTTGTATTCGGCGAGGTTGAGCAGGTGCTCGATGCGCCGCACCGTCTCGATCGGATGGCCGCGCGCGGCAATCTCGGCGTTGCTCATCTCGTTCTCGACCAGGCATTCGAGGATGTCGTCCAGCACCGGATAGGGCGGCAGCGAATCCTGGTCGGTCTGGTTCTCGCGCAGCTCGGCGGAGGGCGCCTTGGTGATGATGTTCTGCGGGATCACCTCGCCCGCCGGCCCCAGCGCGCCTGTCGGCCGGTTGGCGTTGCGCCATTCGCACAGCGCATAGACCTGCATCTTGTAGAGGTCCTTGATCGGGTTGAAGCCGCCGTTCATGTCGCCATAGAGCGTGGCGTAGCCGACCGACATTTCCGACTTGTTGCCGGTGGTAACCACCATCGAGCCGAACTTGTTGGAGATCGCCATCAGGATGACGCCGCGCGCGCGGCTTTGCAGGTTCTCCTCGGTCACGCCGCTGTCGGTGCCCTCGAACAGGGGCTTGAGCGTCTCCATGAAGCCCTCGACCGGGGCCGCGATGGGCACGATGTCGTAGCGGATGCCGAGCGCCTCGGCGCAATCGGCCGCGTCCTTGAACGAGGCCTCCGACGTGTAGCGATAGGGCAGCATGACGGTGCGCACCCGCTCCGGCCCCAGCGCGTCGACGCCGAGCGCGGCGCAGATCGCCGAATCCACCCCGCCCGACAGGCCCAGCACCACGTCCTTGAAGCCGTTCTTGTTCACATAGTCGCGCAGGCCCAGCATGCAGGCGGCGTAATCGGCACCATGGCCCTCCGGCAGCGCGGCCTTCTCGCCGTCCTTGCTGCGCCAGCCCTCGCCGTCGCGGTTCCATTCCGTCAGCGTGATTTTCTCTGCAAATTGTGGCATTTGCAGCGCGAGGCTCTTGTCGGCGTTGAAGACGAAGGAGCCGCCGTCGAACACCAGCTCGTCCTGCCCGCCGACCTGGTTGGCGTAGACCAGCGGCAGGCCGGTCTCGATCACCTGCCGCAGCGCCACCTGCTGGCGCGCGTCCATCTTGGCGCGGTGATAGGGCGAGCCGTTGGGGACGAGCAGGATTTCCGCCCCGCTCTCGGCCAGCGTCTCGGCGACGCCGAGATCGCCCCAGATGTCCTCGCAGATCGGAACGCCGATGCGCACGCCGCGGAAATTCACCGGCCCCGGCAGCGGCCCCGGCTGGAAGACGCGCTTCTCGTCGAATTCGCCGTAATTGGGCAGGTCCACCTTGAAGCGCTCGGCGATAACGGCGCCCCCGTCCAGCACCGCCACGGCGTTATGCAGCCCGCTGTCGCGGCGCATCGGCGTGCCGATCACCACGCCCGGCCCGCCGTCGGCCGTGTCGGCGGCGAGCTCCGCCACCGCCTTCTCGCAGGCCGCGACGAAGGCCGGCCGCAGCACCAGGTCCTCCGGCGGATAGCCGGCGATGAAAAGCTCGGTCAGCAGCAGCAGGTCCGCGCCCATCGCGGCGGCTTCCGCGCGCGCGGCGCGCGCCCTGGCCAGGTTTCCGGCGATGTCGCCCATGACGGGGTTGAGCTGCGCGACGGCGATACGAAGCATGGTGAGATTCTCTCTGATGCTGGTTTGGCTCCAGCATTAGAGCATTTCGCCGCCGAATGGAAATATTTGGCGTCGCATAAAGGCGGCGGAAACAACGGGATAGGAAGCTATATCGGAAGAAACGCGGGCCGTGACGGCCCGCGTTCCGCTTCGGCCTATGCGGCGCCGACCATGCAGAGCGGCACGCCGACCTCGGTCGGCGACTGGGCGCAGCTTCGGGCGCATTCAAAGACGTTCTCCCCGCTGGCGACGCAGGCGCTCGCCGACGAGACGCCGGCCAAGGCCAGCGAAAGAACCGATGCGGACAGCAGAATATAGTTTTTCATGTCGTGAAATCCCTCAAAAAATGAATAGAGTATCGACATGCGTAAATTAGAATAAACACCCGTTCCCCGAAACGGCAATTTCCGATTAAATTCTTGCCGGCGCCTTGATGCTCAAGCGGCGAGGCGCGAGACGGCCACATAACCCCAGGCCGTCGCCGCGATGACCACGGCGATCAGCACGGCCAGCGAGCCGCAATCCTTGGCGATCTGGATTTCCTTGTGAAAATCCCGCGAGACGGCGTCGCAGGCGGCCTCGATGCCGGTGTTGAGCACCTCGACCAGGATCAGGAACAGGATCGAGCCGGTGAGGAGGAAGAAGGCGGGCCATGTCGGGGCGAGGAAGAAGGCCGCCGGCAGCGAGACGAGGAACAGCGCCAGCTCCTGCTGCACCGCCTTCTCGTTGCGCGCCAGATAATTCAGCGCCCGCATGGAATTGAGGAACGCCAGAAGGATGCGATTCATGAAAACCCCCGCCAATCCGTCATGAAACGGCCTGGAGCGGTTCCTGCAGGAATCGCTCCATCCCTTTGTTTTTACGCATTTTCCCGGCGCGAGATCGCTTGGCGCTTTCGCCGGAAACGCCCCGGGCCGCCGTCGAATCGACCGCCGCGCCCGCCCTTTATCGCATTTACGCCCCGTCCGATGAAGGCCGGGGCAAAGGAAAGGGCGGAGATCGAAATCCCCGCCCCGCCCGTTTTCAGAACATGTACGTGCGCCTCAGGCGCTCGCCGCCTGCTTGTCGGCGCCGGCGTCGCGCTCCTTCTTCAGAAGCTCCGCCAGCAGGAAGGCCAGCTCCAGCGCCTGGTCGGCGTTGAGGCGCGGATCGCAATGGGTGTGGTAGCGGTCCGACAGGTCCTCGGCCGAGATGGCCCGCGCGCCGCCGGTGCATTCGGTGACGTTCTTGCCGGTCATCTCGATATGGATGCCGCCCGGATGCGTGCCTTCCGCCTGGTGGATGGCGAAGAAGCTCTCCACCTCCTTCAGGATGCGGTCGAAGGGCCGCGTCTTGTAGCCGCCGGCGGCGGTGATCGTGTTGCCGTGCATCGGGTCGCACGACCACACCACCTTGCGGCCCTCGCGCTCGACGGCGCGGATGAGCTGCGGCAGGTGGTCGCCCACCTTGTCGTAGCCGAAGCGGGCGATCAGCGTGAGACGGCCGGCCTCGTTCTCCGGGTTGAGCAGGTCGATGAGGCGGACGAGGTCGTCCGGCTGCAGCGACGGGCCGCATTTCAGGCCGAGCGGGTTCTTGATGCCGCGGCAATATTCGATATGCGCGTGGTCGGCCTGGCGCGTGCGGTCGCCGATCCAGATCATGTGGCCGGACGTGCCGTACCAGTCGCCGGAGGTCGAATCCACCCGCGTCAGCGCTTCCTCATAGCCCAGGAGCAGCGCCTCGTGGCTGGTGTAGAAATCCGTCTCGCGCAGCGCCGGATTGTTCTCGGAATTGATGCCGATGGCGTGCATGAAGCTCATCGTCTCCGAGATGCGCTGGGCCAGCGCGGCGTAGCGCTCGGCCTGCGGGCTCTTGCCGACGAAGCCGAGCATCCACTGGTGCACGTTCTCCAGATTGGCGTAGCCGCCCTGCGCGAAGGCGCGCAGCAGGTTGAGCGTCGCCGCCGACTGGCGATAGGCCATGTCCTGGCGCTGCGGATCGGGCACGCGCGAGGCGGCGTCGAAGTCGATGCCGTTGATGATGTCGCCGCGATAGGACGGCAGGTCCACGCCGTCCTTGGTCTCGATGTCGGACGAGCGCGGCTTGGCGAACTGGCCGGCGATGCGGCCGACCTTCACCACCGGCTTCGACGCGCCGAAGGTCAGCACGACCGCCATCTGCAGGAACACGCGGAAGAAGTCGCGGATATTGTCCGCGCCATGCTCGGCGAAGCTTTCGGCGCAGTCGCCGCCCTGGAGCAGGAAGGCCCGGCCTTCCGCCACGTCGGCGAGCTGCCGCTTGAGCTTGCGCGCCTCGCCTGCAAAAACCAAGGGCGGATAGGTGCGCAGACGGGCCTCGACATCCGCCAGAGCCTGCGCGTCCGGATAGGACGGCGACTGCTTGATCGGCATGTTTCTCCAGGATTGCGGGGTCCAGTTCTTCGTCATCACAGCACCTGTTCACGATATCCGTTCTTGAACGGAATATAAGTCCTCCTTCCGCGAAGGCCGGAAAACCGGCCCGCACGGTGGCGCTGATATAATGCAGCCGCGCGCTTTATACCAGCGATATTCGCGCCGACATGCGAGCGCCGGGGAATCAGCCCTCGACGCGCGCGCCGTCGACGACGCGGTAGCTCGGCTTGTACATGGTGACCAGCTCCTCCGCCGCCGTCGGATGCACGGCCATGGTGCGGTCGAAATCGTCCTTGGTGGCGCCCGCCTTGAGCGAGACGCCGAGAAGCTGCGCCATCTCGCCGGCGTCCGGCCCCATCACATGCGCGCCGACGACGCGACGGGTCCCGGCCTCCACCACCAGCTTCATCAGCGTTTTCTCGGCCCGGCCCGACAGGGTGTTCTTCATCGGGCGGAACAAGGCGCGGTAGATGTCGAGTTCGGGATATTTCTTCGCCGCCTCGTCCTCCGACAGGCCGACCGTGCCGATCTCGGGCTGCGAGAACACCGCCGTGGCGATCAGCTCGTGGTCGGGCTTGGTCGGGTTGTCCCTGAAGGCGGTCTCGATCACGCACATGGCCTCGTGGATCGCCACCGGCGTCAGTTGCACGCGGTTGGTGACGTCGCCGACGGCGAAGATATGCGGGACGCTGGTGCGCATGTAATCGTCCACCGTGATCGCGCCCAGCTTGTCGACGGCGACGCCCGCCGCCTCCAGTCCCAGCCCTTCCGTATTGGGCGTGCGGCCAAGCGCCAGCATGGCCTGGCCGGCGCGCAGCGTCTCGCCGTTGGTGAGATGGACGTCGAGGCTGCCGTCGGCGTTCTTCTCCACCTTCTCGAACACCGCGCCGCAGACGATGCGGATGCCTTTGGCCTCCATCGTCTCGTGCAGCAGATGGCGCACGTCGCGGTCGAAGCGCGACAGGATTTCCTTGCCGCGATAGACCAGCGTCGTCTTCACCCCCAGCCCGTGGAAGATATTGGCGAACTCGACCGCGATATAGCCGCCGCCGGCGATGACGATCGCCTCGGGCAGGCTGTCGAGATGGAAGGCCTCGTTGGAGCTGATGCAATGCTCATTGCCCGGCAGCGCCTCGTGCATGTTGGGCCGGCCGCCGGTGGCGATCAGGATTTTTTCCGCCGTCACCCGGCGGCGGCTCGCGACCAGCTCCACCGTATGCGCGTCGACCAGCACGGCGCGGCTCTCGAAGATCTCGACGCCGGCGTTCTCCAGCCCCTTGCGGTAGAGCCCCTCCAGCCGCGCGATCTCCCTGTCCTTGGCCTCGATCAGCCGCCGCCAGTCGAAGCGGCTTTCGCCGACGCTCCAGCCGTAGCCGGCGGCGTCCTCGAAATGCTCTGGAAACTGCGAGGCATAGACGAAGAGCTTCTTGGGCACGCAGCCGCGGATGACGCAGGTGCCGCCCATGCGGTATTCCTCGGCGAGCCCGACGCGCTTGCCCATGGCGCCCGCCAGCCGCCCCGCCCGAACGCCGCCGGAGCCGCCGCCGATGACGAAAAGATCGTAGTCAAAACCGCTCATGGGGAATCTCCGTCCGCTGATGTCATCCGCTATGTAATCAAACGAAAAAGCCCGGCCAAGGCCGGGCTTTCAAAACGTCGCGTCGGCGGCGCTTACTTCTTGGCCGGCTTCGCGGGCTTGGCCGGCTTTTCGGCCGGGGCCGCGTCGTCGCTGGCGCCCGCGTCCGGGGCGGCCTTGGCGGCGGCGCCCGCCTGGGCGGCCAGCACGGCGCCAACATTCTCGGCCAGGTCGCGGGCGACGCCCGTCTGCCAGATCTTGGCGGCCTTGATCACTTCGCGGGTGACGATCGGGCCCTGCGCCAGCAGCTTCTTGCCGGTGGGCGAGTTGTAGAAGGTGGTGATGCCGTTCAGCTCTTCCTCGGTGAAGGACTTGGCGTAGACGCGGGCGCATTCCGTCTCCAGGTCGGCGCGGCGCGAAGCCAGCTCCAGCGCCTTGTCGTCGACGGTCTTGGTGATCAGCGCCTCGAGGTTGGGGTCCTTCTGGATCAGCTCGCCCTTCAGCGCGCGCGCGGCCTGCGGCAGGATTTCGTCGAACTGCTCGGTGGCGCCGATGGCCGAGATCGCCGAGCGGGCGGCTTCGAGATGCGCTTCGGTGATTTCCTGGGCGGAGGCGCCGTGGACGCCCGCCATCAGGACGAGCGCGGAAAACGGTGCAATCAGACGGCGAAAGCCAGTGGCCGGGATCATGTGGTCGTTACTCCGTTCAAACAATTCAAGAGCGGTTCATGGTGCGGATGCCGTCGGCGCCGGCGATGATCGCGGCGCGCGCCAGTCCGATGAAAAGTCCGTGCTCGACCACGCCGGGAATGGCGAAGAGAGCGTCAGACAGTGTCTTTGGATCGGGAATGCGGCCAAAAGATGCATCCACGATATAATGTCCCCCGTCGGTGACGAAGGGCGCGCCGTCCTTCCGGCGCAGCGCCAGCGGGCCTTGGAGGCCGCAGGCCTCGGCGGCCTTTCCGATGGCGCGCATGGTCGCCGCGAGGCCGAAGCGGTTGACCTCGATGGGCAGCGGGAAGCGGCCCAGCGTGTCGACCGCCTTGGAGGCGTCGGCGATGACCACCATGGCGTCGGAGGCCGCCGCCACGATCTTCTCGCGCAGGAGCGCGCCGCCGCCGCCCTTGATGAGGGTGAGGTCGCCGTCGAGCTCGTCCGCGCCGTCGATGGTGAGGTCGAGATGCGGCGTCTCCTCGAGCGTGGTCAGCGGCACGCCCAGCTCGGCGCACAGCGCCCCCGTGCGCTCGGAGGTGGGAACGCCGATGACGGTGAGGCCGCCCGCGACGCGCTCGGCCAGGAGGCGCACGAATTCCTCGGCCGTGGAGCCGGTGCCGATGCCCAGCCGCATGCCGTCCCGCACATGGGTCAGCGCCTCGGCGGCGGCGGCGATCTTCAGCTTGCGCGCTTCGTCCATTCCCGAAATTCCCGTCGGTCCGTTTCGCGGATTCTTCATCCGGCCTTGCACGCCTCTAGCATGAGGCCGCCGCGCAACAAAGCGCTTATCGCCTGGCGACACAGATTTTCGCGCATGCTTGAGCCGGCGGACATGTTGGAGTACCTATGCGGCCACCGCAAACAGAACCGAAAGAGCCGCCATGTCCGCCGCCGCAAAACCCATCATCGTCTTCGATCTCGACGGCACCATCGTCGACACCGCGCCGGACCTTCTCGACACGCTCAACCATTGCCTCAGCATCTCGGGTCTGAAGACGGCCGATCGCGAGGCGCTGCGCCGCTTCGTCGGCCAGGGCGGCCGGATGATGATCGAGCGCGCCTTCGCGGCGCAGCAGAAGCAGGTCGACGAGGCGCGGCTGGACGAGCTGGTGGAGGAGTTCCGCGCCTATTACGCCGCCCATATGCCGGGCGGCTCGGCCTTCTATCCGGGCGTCCTGACCGCCATGGACCGCTTCGCCGCCGAAGGCTACGCGCTGGCCGTCTGCACCAACAAATATGAGAGCCTGTCGGTCCAACTCCTGACCGCGCTGGGCGAAGCGCACCGCTTCGCCGCCATCTGCGGCTCCGACACCTTCGCCTTCCGCAAGCCCGATCCGCGCCACCTCACCGAAACCATCCTGCGCGCCGGCGGCGACCGCGACCGCGCCGTGATGGTGGGCGACAGCCGCACCGACATCGACACCGCCAAGGCGGCCGGCATTCCGGTGGTGGCGGTGGATTACGGCTACACCGACCTGCATGTCCGCCATTACGAGCCGAGCCGCATCATCTCGCATTTCGACGAGCTGACGCCGGACATGGCCGCGAGCCTGATCAGCGCGGTGGCCGATCCCGTCTGAGGCGTTTCGCGCCGGACCGTTTTTGTAAGCCGAAGCGGTCCGCGCATTCCGGTCCGGCAGAAGACGAAGCGATGTGTTGCATCGGCGTGGTGCAGGCCTGGCGCGCCCTGCCCCCACACCTTAGGCAGCATGCCCGCAGGTCCTCAGCCAGTAGGCCGGGATCGAAGCGCCGCGTTGGCGCGACGCAGACACTGTCCAGCAGAAAGCTGAAACACCCGTTTCAACGCGCCAGCGCGCCCCACACTTTCGGCAGCATGTCCGGCAGGTCCTCGGCCAGCAGGCCGGGGCCGAAGCGGCGGGCGGCGTCGGCGTGGCACCAGACGGCGGCGCAGGCGGCCGGGAAGGCCTCCATGCCCTGCGCCAGAAGCCCGCAGACGATCCCCGCCAGCACGTCGCCCGAGCCCGCCGTGGCCAGGTGCGGCACGCCGTTGGCGTTGATCGCCGCCCGCCCGTCCGGCGCGGCGATCACCGTGTCCGGCCCCTTGTAGATCACCACCGCCCGGGCGCGCCCGGCCGCGGCGCGGGCCTTCTCCACCTTGGAGAGGTCGTCCCGCCGGGCCAGGTCGGGGAACAGCCGGCCGAACTCGCCCTCGTGCGGCGTCAGCACAAGCGCCGCGCGGCGCGGATTTGTGAACAGCCGCTCCGGCTGGTCCTCGAAGGCGGTGATCCCGTCGGCGTCGAGCACCAGCGCCCGGAACGGCTCCGCCTGCGCCAGCAGCGCCAGCGCATGGTCGCGCGCCGGACCGGCCGCGCCGTAGCCGGGGCCGAGCACGGCGGCCGCCACCTTGCGCGCGGCGACGAAACTTTCCACGTCGCGCAGGCTGCGCGTCTCGCGCAGCATGATCGAGGTCAGATGCGCGGCGTTGACCGCCATCGCGTCGGGCGGCGACAGCAGCGTCACCGCGCCCGCCCCGCTGCGCGCCGCCGCCATGGCCGACAGCCGCGCCGCCCCGGTGGCGTGCGCCCTGCCTGAGAAAACCGCCGCATGGCCGCGGCTATATTTATAGGCCTCGACGCCCGGCGACGGCAGCGCCTCGCGCCACAGCTCCGGCGCGTTCTCGTGCAGGCGCGGCCGGATCGCCTCCAGCACCGCGTCGGCGATACCGATATCGGCCACGTGCAGCACGCCGCAATGCGCCCGCCCCGGCTGCAGCAGATGGCCCGGCTTCTTGCGGAAAAAGGTCACGGTGGCCCGCGCCCGCACCGCCGCGCCCAGCGCCCGGCCGCTGAGGCCGGAGATCCCACTCGGCAGGTCCACCGCCACCACCGGCAGGTCGGATTGGTTGAGCGCGTCGATGGCGACCGCCTCCGCGCCCTCCACGGCCCGCGCCAGCCCCGCGCCGTAAAGCGCGTCGATTACGCCGCCGAAGCTCGCCGGCGCGAATTCGTTCAGGCTGCGGATCTCGCCCTTGTAGGAAAGCTGCGCCCGCATGGCGTCGGTCCCCGGCCGCGGCCGCCCGGCGGCGAAGCAGACCACGTCCCGCCCCGCCTCCAGCAGCGCCTGCGCCGCCACATAGCCGTCGCCGCCATTGTTCCCCGGCCCGCACAGCACCGCCGCCGGCCTGCCTGCCGGGAACATGCGCCGCGCCACCTCGGCCACCGCCCGGCCCGCCTCCAGCATCAGCGAAAAGCCGTCGCGGCGGCCGCTTTCCACGGTGCGCCGGTCGGCGATCGACATTTCCTCGGGCGTCAGCAATTCGTACATGGGCCGGTTCTCCTCTGGCGCCGATTAAGACGCGGCGGCGGCGTTTCCGCAAGTGCGCCTGTTTTTGATCCATCATGCCCATTTTTTAGGCGCACAGTTTTCAGGCGCCGCATTCGGCGCGCCCCGCGTCGCCGGAGACGGCTTGCGCGGGCCCGCAAAACAATGTCAATTGGAGCCGATCCGCCAGCCGGCAAGCGGCGGACGGGCGCAGGGGAAAAAATTTCGGTCCCAATTCTCAAACTGGCACGCTTCGTGCTTCTCTATGGACGAAACGGGCGCGGCGCCCATTTCCGAAAGAAAGCGGAGACTTATCTGCGATGAAAAAGATCGAAGCCATCATCAAGCCCTTCAAGCTGGACGAAGTGAAGGAAGCCCTTCAGGAAGTCGGGTTGCAGGGCATCACCGTCATCGAGGCCAAGGGCTTCGGCCGCCAGAAGGGTCACACCGAGCTTTATCGCGGCGCGGAATATGTCGTCGACTTCCTGCCCAAGGTGAAGGTCGAGGTCATCGTGGCCGACGAGACGGTGGACGGAGCGATCGAGGCCATCCGCAAGGCGGCCCAGACCGGCCGCATCGGCGACGGCAAGATCTTCGTCTCCAATATCGAGGAAGTCATCCGCATCCGCACCGGCGAATCCGGCGTGGACGCCATCTGATCCCGGCGGGAACGCCGTCCGGTACACGTACAATCCACCAATAGGAAATCATTATGACGACTGCCAACGACATCCTGAAACAGATCAAGGACAACGACGTCAAGTTTCTGGACCTGCGTTTCACCGATCCCAAGGGCAAGCTGCACCACGTGACCATGGACGTCGGCCTGGTCGATGAGGACATGTTCGTTGACGGCGTCATGTTCGACGGCTCGTCCATCGCCGGCTGGAAGGCCATCAACGAATCCGACATGGTGCTGATGCCCGATCCGGCCACCGCGCATGTCGACCCGTTCTTCGCCCAGTCGACCATGGTGATCCTGTGCGACATCCTCGAGCCGATCTCCGGCGAGAGCTACAGCCGCGACCCGCGCACGACCGCCAAGAAGGCCGAGGCCTATCTCAAGTCGCTCGGCGTCGGCGACACGGTCTATGTCGGCCCGGAAGCCGAGTTCTTCGTCTTCGACGACGTCAAGTTCAAGTCCGACCCCTACAACACCGGCTTCAAGCTCGACAGCGCGGAGCTTCCGTCCAACGACGACACCGACTACGAGTCGGGCAATCTCGGCCACCGTCCGCGCGTCAAGGGCGGCTATTTCCCGGTGCCGCCGGTCGACAGCCTGCAGGACATGCGCTCCGAGATGCTGACCGTCCTGTCCGAGATGGGCGTCACCGTCGAGAAGCACCATCACGAAGTGGCCTCGGCGCAGCATGAGCTGGGCACCAAGTTCGACACGCTGGTCCGCAACGCCGACAAGATCCAGATCCAGAAATACGTCGTGCACCAGGTCGCCAACGCCTATGGCAAGACGGCCACCTTCATGCCGAAGCCGGTCTTCGGCGACAACGGCTCGGGCATGCACGTCCACTTCTCGATCTGGAAGGATGGCAAGCCGACCTTCGCCGGCAACGAATATGCCGGCCTGTCGGAGAACTGCCTGTTCTTCATCGGCGGCGTCATCAAGCACGCCAAGGCCGTCAACGCCTTCACCAACCCGTCGACCAACTCCTACAAGCGTCTGGTCCCGGGCTACGAGGCCCCGGTGCTGCTGGCCTATTCGGCCCGCAACCGTTCGGCGTCCTGCCGCATCCCCTTCGGCTCGTCGCCGAAGTCGAAGCGCCTGGAAGTCCGCTTCCCGGACCCGTCCGCCAACCCGTACCTCGCCTTCTCGGCGCTGCTGATGGCCGGCCTCGACGGCATCAAGAACAAGATCCATCCCGGCCAGGCCATGGACAAGGACCTCTACGACCTGCCCGCCAAGGAACTGAAGCAGATCCCGACCGTCTGCGGCTCGCTGCGCGAAGCCCTGCAGTCGCTCGACAAGGACCGCGAATTCCTCAAGGCCGGCGGCGTGTTCTCCGACGACCAGATCGACTCCTTCATCGAGCTCAAGATGGCCGAGGTGATGCGCTTCGAAATGACGCCGCATCCGGTCGAGTTCGACATGTACTACTCGGTCTGACGCCTGCGGCGCGGCGTTCATTCGCCGCGCCCTCGTCACCAAACAGAAAACCCGGCTTGCGCCGGGTTTTTTATTTTCAGAGGATTAGAGAGGCTTTTTAAAGCGCCGGCTCAGCCGGCGAGCGCCGCCAGCATGCCGGCGGCCGCCATCATCTCCACCCACCGGTTCGCCCGGCGCACGGCGGCCTCGGCGTCCTCGCCCCATTGCTCGATGGTCCAGTCCTCGTCGATATGGGCGCGCAACCAGCCTTCCTCCGCCGAAATCTCGCCCTTCGCCACGGCCAGCGCCAGGATGGCCGAGCCGGTCAGCGTCGTCATCGTGTGCAGGCAGGCGAGCGCGATCGGATCACGGAAGGCCGAAAGATGCACGCCGAAGGCGGCGATGGCCTCGCGCGGCTGCTCGACATGCATGACGCCCTCGGCCAGCGCGAAGCGCGCGCCCAGGCCTTCGGCCCAGTCGATCAGCGGGTCCCAACCTTTGGTCTGGCGGCGCGCCAGCTCTTCCGGCGAGCCGGCGCGGTAGCACAAAAGGTCCGCGCCGGCGAAGCGGAGGATGTCCTCCAGCACCGCCTGCGGGTCGAGCGCTATGCCGTCGATGGCGGTGTTGACCAGCCGCGTCGCCGGCATCTTGGCCGGGTCGATCACCTTTTCCTGCGCGGCGAACTCCCGAGCCACCATCTCGGCGGCGGCCTTGGTCGGCAGGACCAGCGGCTTGCGCGCCGGCGTCTTGACCGGACGGCCGTCGAGATGCACCGCATAGCCGCCCTCGGCCTCGGCGGCCTCCGCCTTCTCGTAGAAGCGCTTGGGCAGTTGCGCCAGCATCTGCTTCTGCGCCCGCACGATAGGGTTTTCGTCCGAAAGCTGCTTGCCGGCTTCGAGGTCGCTCAGGATATCGCGCATGGTTTCGTCCTTGTCAGGCCAGGAGGGCGTGGAGATCGGCGGGCGCGTCCAGCACGTGATGCGCGCCGGCCTCGGCCAGCGCATGCCGCTCGCCATAGCCCCACGAGACGCCGGCGGCGGTGGCCCCAGCCGCGCGCGCCATCTGCATGTCGTAGATCGCGTCGCCGATCACGACGGTCTGCGCCGGTTCTATCCCCATTTCCGCGCAGGATTCAAGAACCATGGCCGGATGCGGCTTGGACGGGCAGTCGTCGGCGGTGCGGATCACCGTGAAATGCCGGCCGATGCCGTGCCGCTCGAAGATCGAGCGCACCCCGCGCCGCGACTTGCCGGTCACGATCCCGAGCAGCAGGTCGTCGCGCGCGCCGAGCGCGGCGAGAAGCGGCAGCACGCCGTCATAGAGCGGCTCGGAGAAATCCGGCTCTTGGCGGAAGCGGGTGAAGCTGTCCTTGTAGCCCTGCGTCAGCCGGTCCACCGTCGCGTCCGGCTCGCGGCCGAGAAGCCGCGCGATGGCCAGCGGCAGCGACAGGCCGATGATCGAGCGCGTGGCGGCCGCCGTGGGCGCCGCGAAGCCGGCTTCCAGGAAACACGTCTCCATGCAGCGATGGATCGTGTCGCCGCTGTCGACCAGCGTGCCGTCGCAATCGAACAGGACGAGCTTCATCGGTCTTCCGCACTCGCCTCGTCGAAGCCCAGGAGGTTCCACGACTGCACCATATGCGGCGGCAGCGGCGCGGTGACGTCGATGAGGCCGCCCGACGGGTTGGGGATGACGATGCGGCGCGCATGGAGATGCAGCCGCTTCTGAATGCCGCCGGGAAACTCCCAGTTCTGGTCGGCCTCGAAATATTTCGGGTCGCCGATGATCGGATGGCCGATATAGGCGGCGTGGACGCGCAGCTGGTGCGTGCGGCCGGTATAGGGCTCCATCTCCAGCCAGGTCAGGTTGTTGCCGGCCTTCTCGACGATGCGGTAATAGGAGACGGCGTGGTCGGAATCCGGCTCGCCGTGCTGGCAGACGCGCATCTTGTCGCCGTCCGGTGTCTGCTCCTTGACCAGCCAGGTCGAGATCTTGTCCTCACGCTTGCGCGGCACGCCCTTGACCAGCGCCCAATAGGTCTTCTTGGTGTCGCGCTCGCGGAAGGCGGCGGTCAGCGCCTGCGCCGCGCCGCGCGTGCGCGCCACCACCAGCACGCCCGACGTGTCGCGGTCGATGCGGTGGACGAGGCGCGGCTTCTCGCCCCGCTTGTTGCGCCAGGCCTCCAGCATGCCGTCGATATGGCGCGCCACGCCCGAGCCGCCCTGCACGGCGAGCCCGGCCGGCTTGTTGAAGACGTAGACCTTGGGGTCCTCATAGATGAGCATCTGCGCCAGCACGTCGCCGTCCTGCTGGCTGCGGATGGTGCGCGCGGTGACGGGGCCGGCGGCCTTCTCGTCGACGCCGAGCGGCGGCACGCGTACCGACTGGCCGGCCTGCAGGCGGCTGTCGGCCTTGACCCGGCCGCCGTCGACGCGGACCTGGCCCGAGCGCAGCAGCTTCTGCAGATGGCCGAAGCCCAGCCCCGGATAGTGGACCTTGAACCAGCGGTCGAGCCGCATGCCCGCCTCGCCCGTATCCACGATCTTCTGTTCGACGCCAGCCATATGTTCCGTCCGCTTGCCATGGGGCGCGGGAGGCGCGCCCTTTCGCCCTGTCCATAACCGCGCGGCGGCGCGAACGCCAGAACATTTCTGGCCCCGCGCCCAGACCCGCAAAGGCGCGCGAAGCAAACATCGAATCATCACAGTCGGTTACATGCTTTTTTAATTTATGGTCGCCGTAGCCGTCTAATCGCCATGTCCGGCGGGCATCACCTATTGCGGGAAAACCCAAGCTGTATCATGTACAGTGACAACTGAACGAGCGGGAGTGCGAAAGTGTCGTTGCTCAAGATCTACTGGCGGGCCATGAAGTATCTTGCGGTCGAAAAGACCGCGACGATCACGATGTGCGTCGCCAGCGTCGTCGTGGCCGTCGTCATGCTGGCCGAGCCGATCCTGTTCGGCCGCGTCATCCAGGCCATCTCCGACAAGGGCGATATCTTCACCCAGCTCGCCATGTGGGCGGGCCTCGGCGGCTTCAACATCATCGCCGCCGTCTTCGTGGCGCGCGGGGCCGACCGGCTGGCGCATCGCCGCCGCCTCGGCGTGATGATCGACTCCTACGAGCGCATCATCACCATGCCGCTAGCCTGGCACCAGAAGCGCGGCACCTCCAACGCGCTGCACACGCTGATCCGCGCCACGGATTCGCTGTTCACCCTGTGGCTCGAATTCATGCGCCAGCATCTCACCACCGTGGTGGCGCTGGGCACGCTGATCCCCGTCGCCATGCGCATGGACCTGCGCATGTCGCTGGTGCTGATCGTGCTGGGCGTGATCTACGTCATGATCGGCCAGCTCGTCATGCGCAAGACCAAGGACGGGCAGGAAGCGGTCGAGAAGCACCACCACAAGGTGTTCGAGCATGTCTCGGACACGATCAGCAACGTCTCGGTCGTGCAGAGCTACAACCGCATCGCGTCGGAGACGCAGGCGCTGCGCGACTATGCGCGCGATCTGGAAAAGGCGCAGTTCCCGGTGCTCAACTGGTGGGCGCTGGCCAACGGCCTCAACCGCATGGCCTCGACCTTCTCCATGGTCGTGGTGCTGCTGCTCGGCTCCTATTTCGTGACCAAGGGCCAGATGCGGGTGGGCGACGTCATCGCCTTCATCGGCTTCGCCCAGCTCATGATCGGCCGCCTCGACCAGATCAGCGCCTTCATCAACCAGACCGTCACCGCCCGCGCCAAGCTGGAGGAGTTCTTCGAGATGGAGGACGCCACCGCCGACCGCAAGGAGCCGGAGGGCGTCACCGACCTCGAGAACGTCAAGGGCGACATCGTCTTCGACAACGTCACCTTCGAGTTCCCCAATTCGGGCCAGGGCGTCTACGACGTGTCCTTCGAGGTCAAGCCCGGCCAGACGGTCGCCATCGTCGGCCCGACCGGCGCCGGCAAGACCACGCTGATCAACCTCTTGCAGCGCGTCTTCGATCCGGCGGCCGGCCGCATCCTGGTCGACGGCGTCGACACCCGCACGGTCAGCCGCCGCTCGCTGCGCCACGCCATCGCCACCGTGTTCCAGGACGCCGGCCTGTTCAACCGCTCGATCGAGGAGAACATCCTGATCGGCCGCGCCGACGCCGGCCACGAGGACGTGCACAAGGCCGCCAAGGCCGCCGCCGCGCACGACTTCATCCTGGCCAAGAGCAGCGGCTACGACACGGTGGTCGGCGAGCGCGGCTCGCAGCTTTCCGGCGGCGAGCGCCAGCGCCTGGCCATCGCCCGCGCCATCCTCAAGGATTCGCCCATCCTCGTGCTGGACGAAGCCACCAGCGCGCTGGACGTGGAGACCGAGGAGAAGGTCAAGCACGCGGTCGACGAATTGAGCGACAACCGCACCACCTTCATCATCGCGCACCGCCTGTCGACGGTCCGCTCGGCCGACCAGGTCCTGTTCATGGATCGCGGCCATCTGATCGAGCGCGGCAGCTTCGACGAACTGGCCGCCAAGAACGGCCGCTTCGCCGCCCTGCTCCGCGCCGGCGGCCTGCTGGTCGAGGACAAGACGGCCAAGCCCGCCGAGGCGCATGAGGGCAGCAACGTGATGCCCTTCCCCGCCAAGGGCGTCGCCTAAGCCCCGCCGCAAGACATGAAACGGCCCGGTCTCAGACCGGGCCGTTTTTTCATGCCGCCTCCGTCGCCCGCCAGCAATCGAGCCCCCGCGCCCGCCCGAACCAGCGCTGGAGATGGACGAGGTCGCCGACGGGAAATTTCGAGCCCGCCGCATCGGCCAGCGGCGCGGCCACGGCGAGGTCGGCCAGCGTGAGGCCGCCGCAGATCCATTCGCGGCCTTCGAGATGGCTATCGAGCAGCACGGCAGCCTTGCGCAGCAGCGCCTCGCCCCGCGCCGCCTCGGCCGGGTCGCTCGGCCCGATCCCGGCCATGGGCTTGATCTTGTTCTCCCAGTTGAGAATGCTGCAACCGGGCATGAAATCCGACCCGCACCAGAACAGCCAGCGATTGACGTCGGCGCGCGCTTGCGGGTCCGTGGGATAAAGCGTCTGGCCCGGCGCGCGGTCGGCCAGATATTGCATGATGGCGTAGGATTCCCACAGCACGAAATCGCCGTCGGCCAGCACCGGCACGCGGTGGTTCGGATTGAGCTTGAGAAAATCCGGCGCATGCTGCGCGCCCTTGAACAGGTCGACCGCAACCAGGTCGAGCTCGACGTTGAGCGCATGCGCCGCCATCAGGACGCGGCGGCTGCATGTGGAGACGGGATGATAATAAAGGCGCATCGTGCAAACTCCCTTGCGGTTCGATGCGCCTTTATCCCTCTCCCCGCTGACAGAAAGCGTCAGCAGCCCGCGCCGCCTTCTGGCGCGCATCCGCCGCGCGCCATTCCTCCATCAGCGCCCGCCGCCGGCGCGGATAGCGCTCCGCAAGCGCTGTGGCGACGACGATGCGGTCGGCGCGGAAATGCCGGAACGCCTGCCGCAATTCGCACCATGCGGCCAGCATGCGCGTCTGCTCGAAATAGCCGAGCGCGATCGGCCAGACCGTCCGCTCCGACGCGGCGCCCGAAACGTCGCGATAGGAAAGCATGACCTTGCGCTCGGCGCGGATCGCTCGGCGCAGCAGCGACAGGTCGACGGCGTCGCCCGGCGCTTCAGCGCCCATCAGCGCATCCGCGCTTTTGCCCACCATCAGCGCGTCGGCGTCGAGCGCCCCGCGCAGGTCGGGCGGCAGCACGGCGGCGATCTTGGCCAGCGCGCCTTGCGCGGCGCGGCTGAGCGCGTGGTCGGTCCGCGCCGACACCCAGCGCGAGCCCAGCACCAGCGCCTCGATCTCGTCCTCGGTGAACATCAGCGGCGGCAGCATGAAGCCCGGCCTCAGCACATAGCCGAGCCCCGGCTCGCCCTCGATATCCGCGCCCTGCCCCTGCAGGGTGGCGATGTCGCGATAGAGCGTCCGCAGGCTCACGCCCAGCTCGTCCGCGAGCCGCGCGCCCGGCACGGGAAAGCGATGCCGGCGCAATATCTCGATCAGGTCGAACAGGCGCGCGGCGCGGGACATGCAGGGCCTCCGCGCCTCGGTTCAGGGGCCGACGGTGAAGCGCAGCCCGTCATAGCCGGGCTCGACAGTGTCGGGCGTGTCGCGCAGCACCGTCTCGTAGTCGAGCGGCACATGCATATGGGTGAGGATGGCGCGCTTCGGCTTCAGCGCATCGATCCATTCAAGCGCCTCGTCGAGCGAGAAATGGCTCGGATGCGGGCGGTATTGCAACGCGCCGAGGATGAGCACGTCGAGCCCGCGCAAGTAAGCGAGGCTGGCGTCGGGAAAGGCGCTGACGTCGGTGCAATAGGCGACGTCGCCGATGCGGAAGCCGAGCGACTCGATGTCGCCATGCACCTGCGCGAAGGGCTGGAAGCGGATCGCCCCGCCCGCCCCGGCGATGGAGAACGGCACCTCGGCGGCGATGTCGTGCATGCGCAGGATCGGCGGATAGCTCGATCCCGCCGGCGTCTCGAAGCAATAGCCGAAGGCGTCGTAGAGCCGGTTGCGCGTCAGCCGGTTGGCGTAGACGTCCATCAGCCGGCGGTTCTCCACCACATAGGTGCGCAGGTCGTCGATGCCGTGGATATGGTCGGCGTGCGGATGAGTGTAGACGGCGGCGTCGAGCGTTTCCGCGCCGGCGTCGATCATCTGGGCGCGGAAATCCGGCCCGGTGTCGATCACCACCGTGGTGGCGCGCCCTTCCGCGTCGAAGCGCTCGACCAGCAGCGCGGCGCGGCGGCGGCGGTTCTTCGGATTGGCCGGATCGCACGCGCCCCAGTCGCCGTTGATGCGCGGCGTTCCGGGCGACGAGCCGCAGCCGAGGATCGTGAACCGCAGATGCGCCGCCACGCTCACGCCCTTTCCGCCGGCCTCGGCATTTTGGAGAACAGCCGGAACACGTTGTCGCTGGTGATGCGCCCGATCTCCTCGGCGTCGACGCCGATGGTCTCGGCCAGCGCCGCCGCCGTGTGCCGCACGAAGGACGGCTCGTTGCGCTTGCCGCGATGCGGGACCGGCGCCAGATAGGGCGCGTCGGTCTCGACCAGGATGCGGTCGCGCGGGGCCATGGCCGCCACGTCGCGGATCTCCTGCGAGTTGCGGAAGGTCAATATGCCGGAAAAGGACAGGTAGCCGCCCAGCGCCAGCCCCGTCTCGGCCAGCGCCCGCCCCGACGAGAAGCAGTGCAGGATGAAGGGAAACGCGCCCTTCTCCGTCTCCTCGGTCAGGATCGCCGCCATGTCCTCGTCGGCGCTGCGGGCGTGGATCACCAGCGGCAGCTGCGTGCGCCGCGCCGCCTCGATATGGGTGAGGAAACCCTGCCGCTGCGCCTCCGGCGGGGCGTAGTCGTAATGATAGTCGAGCCCCGCCTCGCCGATCGCCACCACCTTCGGATGCTGGGCCAGCCGCACCAGCTCGTCGGCGGTGACGTCCAGCTCCTCATGGGCGTTGTTGGGATGCGTGCCGACCGAGCAATAGACCGCGTCGTAACGCTCGGTCAGCGCGCGGATCGCGTCGAATTTCCGCACCCGCGTCGAGATGGTCACCAGCCGCTCGACGCCCGCATCCAGCGCGCGCTGCACGACGGCGTCGCGCTCCGGCTCGAAATCGGCGAAATCCAGATGGCAATGGCTGTCGACAAGCACGGCTCAGTTCTCGCCTTCCGGGTCCACATAGCGCGGGAAGACCGGCTGCGGCGCGGGCAGCTCGGCTCCGCCGGCAAGCGGGCTCGCCGACACGTCGTCGAATTGCCGCCTGTCGGCCGCAACGGCGAGGATGTCGAGCAGCTTCTCCGCCGATTGCGGGATGAAGGGCTGCGCCATCAGGGCGACGCGGCGGATCACCTCGGCGGTGACGTAGAGCACCGTGCCCATGCGCGCCGGATCGGTCTTGCGCAGCGCCCAGGGCTCCTGGCCGGCGAAATAGCGGTTGGCCTCGGCCACCACGGCGAAGATCGCGCCCAGCGCCAGATGGATCGCCTGGTCGGCCATGGCCTTGCGCGCCGTGTCGAGCGCCGCCTCGGCCTGGTCGAGAATGGCCCTGTCGGCCTCGCTGAAATCGCCCGGAACCGGCAATTTGCCGTCGCAGTTCTTGGCGATCATCGACAGCGAGCGCTGCGCCAGGTTGCCGAGGTCGTTGGCGAGGTCGGCGTTGGTGCGGTTGACGATGGCCTCGTGGCTGTAGCTGCCGTCCTGCCCGAACGGCACCTCGCGCAGGAGGAAATAGCGCAATTGGTCGAGGCCGTAGCGCTCCACCAGCTCGAACGGGTCGATGACGTTGCCGACCGACTTCGACATCTTCTCGCCGCGGTTGAACAGGAAGCCGTGCGCGAAGACGCGCTTGGGCAGCGGCACGCCGGCCGACATCAGGAAGGCCGGCCAGTAGATGGCGTGGAAGCGCGAAATGTCCTTGCCGATGATATGGGCGTCGGCCGGCCAGTAGCGCCAGCGCGGGTCGCTCTGGTCGGGATAGCCGAGCGCGGTGATGTAATTGGTCAGCGCGTCGACCCAGACATACATGACGTGCTTCTCGTCGCCCGGCACGGGAATGCCCCAGTCGAAGGTGGTGCGCGAGATCGACAGGTCCTTGAGGCCAGACTTCACGAAGCTGACGATCTCGTTGCGGCGCTCGGCCGGCATGATGAAGCCGGGATTGCTCTCGTAGAGCGCGAGCAGCCTGTCCTGATAGGCCGAGAGGCGGAAGAAATAGCTCTCCTCCTCCACCCATTCCACCGGCGTTCCCTGCGGGCCGTAGCGCACGCCGTCGGCGCGCAGCTCCGTCTCCTCCTCGCCGTAATAGGCCTCGTCGCGCACCGAATACCAGCCGGCGTAGCCGCCCTTGTAGATGTCGCCATTGGCGGCCATGGCCTTCCAGATCGCCTGGCTCGACGCGTAATGGCGCTCCTCGGAGGTGCGGATATAATCGTCGTTGGAGCTGTTCAGCACCTCGGCCATGCGGCGGAAGGCGGTGGAGTTGCGGTCGGCCAGCTCGCGCGGGGTGATGCCCTCCTTGCGCGCGCTCTGCAGCATCTTGATGCCGTGCTCGTCGGTGCCGGTGAGGAAAAACACATCCTTGCCGTCGAGGCGCTGGAAACGCGCCAGGGCGTCGGTGGCGATCAGCTCATAGGCATGGCCGATATGCGGCTTGCCGTTGGGATAGGCGATCGCGGTGGTGATGTAGTATTTTTCGCGGCTCATGCGGGACCCGGTCTTTCGATGTTTGGAAGACGCGCCCGGGCGGATCGGCGGGCGCGATGGTCTGTGCTTGCGCTGACATAACCCATGTCCGGCGGGTTGTCACGCAGGCGGGGTGAGCGATCCGTGAAATGCGCGATGGACCTTGTCGAGAAGGATGGTCACCGCCTGCCGGCGGTCGAGATTGTAGGTCTCGGCCTCCGTGATCTCGCGCGTCAGATCGCTCCAGAAGCGCGACCAGCGCTCGGCGGAAACGAGCTCGCCCGCCTCCGCCAGCCGCCGCGCCTCGCCGGCGACGCGGCCCATCAGGTCGTCGCGGAACAGCGCATATTGCACCTCCGCCTCGCGCCCGCTCAGGACTCCCGCCAGCGCCTGCGCCCTGGGCAGGTCGAAGCCCGGCGCGGCGAGGACGGCGTCGACGGTCGCCGCGATCTCCAGCCCGCCATGCACGGCGAGCAGCAGCGCCTTGCGCACGCTGCCCTCGGCTCGGCCGAGCAGCGCCGCGGTGGCCGTCTCGGCCGTCACGCCCGCTTCCGCGCCCGCATGCAGCAGCGCCTCGGTCAGGGGCCGGTCGGGCAGCGGCTTGAAGGCGAGGCTCTGGCAGCGCGAGCGGATGGTGGGCAGAAGCCGCCCCGACGCATGCGAGATCAGCACGAACAGCGCCCGCGCCGGCGGCTCCTCCAGCGTCTTCAGGAGCGCGTTGGCGGCGTTGCGGTTCATATCGTCGGCGGGGTCGACGATGACGATCCGCCACGCCCCGTCCGAAGCGGTGCGGGTGAGAAAATGGGTGACGCGGCGGATTTCCTCCACCGTGATGCCGGTGCGGAACTTGCCGCTCTTCTGGTCGAAGGGCCGGCCGATATGCAGCACCGCCGGATGCATGCCGCCGGCGATCTGCCGCCACAAAGGCCGCGAGAAATCCGGCCGCTCCAGCCGCTCCGGCGCCTGCGTGCGGTCGCCATGGGCGAGCATGTGGCCGGCGAGATGGAAGGCCAGCGTCGCCTTGCCCACGCCCTGCGGCCCCTCGAACAGGAGCGCATGGTGCATCCGCCTCTCGCGCCAGGCCTGCGCCAGGAACGCCGCCACCGCCTCGTGGCCGGCGAGAAAGGCGTTGGCCGACGGCTCCGGCACGCCCTCGATGCCGTCATGAGTCCTGGGGATGTCGAGTTCGTCGATCACAAGAGCCCCCTTTGCGTCAGAAGCGCGTCGACGGCTTCCCTTATGTCGGCCGCCACCGCCTCCGGCGCGCGGGCGGCGTCGATCGCCTTGCAGCGCTCCGGCTCCTGTTCGGCCAGCGCGAGGAAGGCCCGCCGCCGCGCCTCGTGCACCTCGATCGTCTCCTTCTCGAAGCGGTCGGCCGCGTCGGCCCCGCGCCTTTTGCCGGCGCGCGCCAGCCCTTCGGCCGCCGGAATGTCGAGGATGAAGGTCAGGTCCGGGCGCACGCCGTCGACGGCGATTCGCTCCAAGGCATGCATGTAGGCGGGGTCGAGATTGCCGGTGACGCCCTGATAGACGCGGCTCGAATCGATGAAGCGGTCGCAGAGCACGATGCGGCCCTCCTCCAGCGCCGGGCGGATGGCGGCGTCGACATGGTCGGCGCGCGCGGCGGCGAACAGCAGCGCCTCCATGGCCGGCCCATAGGCCTCGGCCGAGCCGCTCAGGATCACGTGGCGCACGGCCTCGGCGCCGGGCGAGCCGCCCGGCTCGCGCGTGATCAGCGGGTCGAAGCCGCGCCCGCGCAGATGGTCGGCCAGAAGCGCGATCTGCGTCGACTTTCCCGCGCCCTCGCCGCCCTCGAATGTGATGAACAATCCGGTCAATCTGTCTTCCCGCGCGGAGCCGTCAAGAATCCCGGTCCGTTCTTAACGGTCTTTCGGCGGCAGGGCAAATTGCGCTCAGAGATATTTGCGCGCCCAGCCGGTCGAGAACTCCAGCGCCGCGCCCAGCGCCCGCTGCGGCAGGCTACCCTTGGCCACCGCGGCGGCGGCGAAGAGCGGCGCGGTCTGCAACACGACCCCGTCCAGCTCCACCCGCAGCGTCCCCACCTCCGCCCCGGCCGCCACCGGCGCCATCAAGGGGCCGCGATAGACGATGCGCGCCTTGATGCGGTCGCGCCCTTCCTTGGGCAGCAAAAGCTCCACGTCCGCGCCTACTTTCAGCGGCACGCTGGCCGCGTCGCCGCCATAGACCTGCGCCGCGCCGACGTAATCGTTAGCCGAATAAAGACGCGACTCGTCGAAGCCGTCCATGCCCCAGTCGATGAGGCGCTTGGCCTCCTCCTCGCGGTCCTTGACGCTTTCGAGCCCGCTCAGCGCCAGGAACAGCCGCCGGCCGTCGCGCTGCACCGAGGCGACAAGCGCATAGCCCGATTCCTGCGTATAGCCGGTGCCCATGCCGTCCGCGCCCAGCCGCAGCAGCGGATTTCGGTTGCGCTGCATGATGTTGTTCCAGGTGAAGGCCGGCTCGGCGTAATATTTGTAATAATCGGGATGCGAGGCGTGGATATGGCGCGCGAGCTTGAGCAGGTCGCTCATCGTCACCTTCTGCCCCGCCGCCGGAAGCCCGGTGGAATTGACGAAATTCGACCCCGTCATGCCGAGTTCCCGCGCGCGGGCGTTCATCTTTTCGGCGAAGGCCTGCTCGCTGCCGGCCAGCCCCTCGGCCAGCACGATGGCGCCGTCGTTAGCCGACTGCACGATCATGCCCTGCAGCAGGTCCGACACGGTGGGCGTGGACTTGATCCGCGCGAACATGGTGGAGGTGCCCGACGGCGCGCCGCCGGTGCGCCAGGCGTATTCGCTGACCGGATAGGCGGTTTCGAGCGAGACGTCCTTGTGCTCCAGCGCCTCGAACACCACCTCCGCCGTCATCAGCTTGGCGAGCGAGGCCGGCGGCACGGGCGCGTCGGCGTTCTTGGACAGGAGCACCGAACCGCTGCGGTCGTCGATGAGCAGCGCGCTCGCCGCCTTGACGGTCTGGACGGCGGTCTGCGCCGGTTCGGCGGCCCAAGCCGCAAAGCCCGGAAAGGCCAGGCCCGCGGCCACGGCCGCGACGGCCAGTCTCGAAACAAGCCTCATGAGCATCCCATTTCCCAAATCCGCCGGCGGGGACAGTTTCAGGCTTCGGGCCGCCGGCGTCAATCCAGATGCACGACGAAGGCGTCTTTCGCGCCCGCCTTCCACGCCGCGCGCAGCAGCGCGTCGCCGTCGGCCGCCGAGGCGGTCAATTGATAATAGTCGCCCTTTTCGGTCGAGACCTTCTGGCGCGAGACCTTGGCGTCGACGGGCAGCGCGCCCTCCAGCCGCTTCGCCTCGTCGAGCGAGCCGAACAGGCCGAGATCCACATATTCGCGCGGCTCATCAGCGGACTGCTTCCAGGCGGCCGAGACGGCGCCGTCGCTCAGCACCGCGCCATAGGTGCGCTCGTCCAGCATCGAGGCGGTGCGCGCCGAGGCGTAGCCCGCCAGCCCGCTGACGCCGGCCGGCTCGGCCATGCCGAGCTGCTGGCGGCGCCTGGCCGGCAGCGAGGCCGAGGTGCCGTCGTTGGGCCCGCCATAGGCCGGGTTGATCTTGAACGGCAGGTTGGCCGGCAGCGGCGGAACCTCGCGCTGCGCCTCGCGGCGCGCGGTCCGGCGCATCTCCCGCTGCGGCTCCACCGACATGTCGCGCGCCACCTGCCGCGCCGGCTCGGCGCGGACGGGCTCGACGCGCGCCTGCTCGATGGGGGCCGGCTGCGGCCTGACCGGGCGCGTCCTGACGACCGGCTCGGGCGTGTAGGACGCCATCCGCACGGGCTCATATTCCGGCATGACGGGCGTCGGCGCGCGACGCGTGGCGCGCGAGGTCGGCGTCGGGCCGTTCATCGCCATCATCACGCCGGTGGCCGGCTGGCCGATCAGCGGGCTGCCGCCCTTGCCGTCGCGATAGGAGGCGAGGAGATAGGAATCGTCGTTGCCGTCGAGCGGCGCGCGGCCGACATATTCCACCTTCACATTGGCGGTGCCGTGATGGCGATAGTCCAGGAGGTCGGCGGCCCGCCACGACAGGTCGATGACGCGGTCGTGCTCGTAGGGCCCGCGATCGTTGACGCGCACGATCACCGAGCGCCCGTTGGTGAGGTTGGTGACGCGGGCGTAGCTCGGCAGCGGCATGGTCGGATGCGCCGCCGTCAGATGCGCCATGTCGTAGACCTCGCCATTGGCGGTCAGGCGGCCGTGGAAGGCCTCGCCGTACCAGGAGGCGCGGCCGACCTTGACGTAATGCTTGTCTTCCTTGGGATAGTACCAGCGGCCCTTGACCATGTAGGGCTGGCCGGTCTGGTCGCGCCCGCCGCCGCGCGGCATCGGCTTGCCGAAGCCGGCCACGCGCGGGCTGGCCTTGACGCCGTATTTCGATTCCGGGAAATATTCCTTCGAGTGCTTCGCCGCCCGCATCGGCCGCGGCGACTGCGTGGCGCAGCCCGCCAGCGCGACCGTGATCGCCAGAAGCGTCAGGCTGACCGCGCGGCCCCCGACGACGCGTGCTTCAGGAACTCGTTGAAACTTCATCACGCAAACGCCCGCTACTCGAAATCCGCGGCCCATACGCGGCCGCGCCCACGGGAACAGTGATGCCACCCATTGATTGACGCATCCTTAAAGTTTTATGCAAAGGCCCGAGGGCGAGTCGCGCCCTCCATCCACGCCGCGCCGTCATAAAGCCTGTGGGTAACCGTTTCCGGGCCGCAAAATGCCCGATTTTTCCGCCATGATAGGCGAATCCTGCGCTTTCGACCGAAATTTTGCGGAAGGTGAAATTAACGTTCCGTTAACCATTTCGCATATATTCCTGTTAACCTGCCGTTAACCAAGATGAATCACGTGCTGACAGAACCCCGTCCGATCCGCCTCAAGGGGCGGTCCTTCCTCGCAATGGTGCTCTCGCCCGAGCTGCCGCTCGACGCCTGGCTGGCCCGGCTCGACGACCTCGCGCGCCGTTCGAGCGGCTTTTTCCTCGGGCGGCCGATCGTGCTCGACGTGGAGAACCTCGCCATAGAGCGGCACGAGCTGGTCTACCTGCTGCAGGAGCTGAACCAGCGCGGCGTCTGGATCATGGGCGTCGAGGGCGCGCGGCCCTCGCTGCTCGGCCCCGGCATGCCGCCGGCCATGCGCGGCGGCCAGCCGGCCTCGGATTTCGAGGCCCCGAAGGCCGACGCGCCGCGCGGACAGGCCGAGGCCGCCCCGCGCGGCGCGTCGGCCTT
>UBKJ01000026.1 GCA_900465915.1 Hyphomicrobiales bacterium | reverse complement strand
CTGTTCTTCGAGCAGACCGCAAAGCTCGCAGCCTGACGGGCGCCATATCGGGTTCGCGAAAAGCGAGGCGGGATGTTTCCGCCTCGCTTTTTACGGGTCCGGCCAAGGCGGATCGCGGCGCTATGTCCACTAGTGGACGGACGCCGCCGATGCGCTATGTTACTTTTAGACATAGCTTATCTTCGTGACTGGAAACCGTAATTGCCGCCTTCCTTCGCCCACCGGAAATCCAGCCTGATTTTGAAGACGCCCTTCCGCGTCCGCTTCCTCATCTTTTCCGATGACGGGCCGCTCGCCGCGCCGTGACGGCCCCGCCTCCGCCCTTCCCCGAACCGACCCGGAAACAGCGAATCCCAGCATGACAAACAGCGATGCGACCCATGGCCCGCGGCGAAATCCCGGACTCGACATCGGCGTGAAGCTCGGCCTCGCCGGCGCGCTGCTGTTCTTCGCCGTCAGCGGCTTCGTCAACTACGTCAATTTCCAGGGCCTGCGCGACGGCAGCCAGCGAATCATCCGCACCCATATGGCGATCATCACGCTGGACGAGCTGTTCTCGCAGCTCCAGGACGCGGAGACCGGGCAGCGCGGCTTTCTCTTGACCAACGACGACAATTACCTGCTGCCCTATCGCCGCGCGCTGCGGGAAATCCCCGCCACGCTGGACCGCATCGCCGAGCGCACCAGGGACAATCCCGGCCAGAGCGGCCGGCTCGCCATCCTTCGCCGCCACGTCACCGCCAAGCTGGACGAGCTGAGCGAGACGCTCGCGGTGCGCAAGTCGCAGGGCTTCGACGCGGCGCTGGCCATCGTCCGCTCGGATCGCGGCAAGGTGGAGATGGACGCGATCCGCGCCCAGATCGACGCCATGTCGCAGGCGGAGAACGACGTGCGCGCCATGCGCCTCACCGACATGGATTCGGCGCAGCGGCAGGCGCTGCTCAGCACCTTCCTGGCGGCGCTTCTCGGCGTCTTCCTCACCGCCGCCATCGGCTTCCTGCTGCGCAAGGCCAATCTGGCGCGCTCGCGGGAGGAGTGGCTGCAATCCGGCGAGGTGGGCCTCGCCTCCGCCATGATCGGCGACCAGCGCACCGAGAAGCTCGGCGAAAGCATCCTCGATTTCCTGACCGACTATGTCGGCGCGGTGGCGGGCGCGTTCTACGCCGGCGGCCCCGACTGCTTCAAGCGCGCCGCGGCGCACGGCGTGCCCGACGACATGAGCGTCCCCAAGCAGTTCAGGCTGCGCGAGGGCCTGTTGGGACAGGCCGCCGCCAAGGGCGAGCCCGTGGTGGTCGAGAACGCGCCGGCGGGCTATCTCGCCTTCGGCTCGGCGCTCGGCCGCGACAAGCCCAAGAGCCTCATTATCCTGCCCGGCGTCGTCGACGGCGCGGTCAATTCGGTGATGGAGCTGGGCTTCCTGCACCCCGTCGACGAGAAGGTGACGGTGCTGCTGCAACGCGCCTCCGAGGCCATCGCGCTCGCCGTGCGGGCCGCCGCCTATCGCGGCGAGTTGCAGAACCTGCTCGAGGAGACGCAGCAGCAGTCCGAGGAGCTTCAGGCGCAGGGCGAGGAGTTGCGCGTCTCCAACGAGGAGCTGGAGGAGCAGAGCCGCGTGCTGAAGGAATCGCAGGCGCGCCTGCAGCAGCAGCAGGCCGAGCTGGAGCAGACCAACAGCCAGCTCGAGGAGCAGGCCAACCAGATGGAGATGCAGCGCGCCGATCTCGAGCGCGCGCATGCGGCGGTGCAGCTCAAGGCGCGCGAGCTGGAGCGGGCCAGCCAGTACAAGTCGGACTTCCTCGCCAACATGTCGCACGAATTGCGCACGCCGCTCAATTCCTCCCTCATCCTCGCCAAGCTGCTCGCCGACAACCCGGACGAGAACCTGACCGAGGAGCAGGTCAAATACGCCAGGACCATCCAGTCCTCCGGCAACGACCTTCTCAACCTGATCAACGACATTCTCGACCTGTCCAAGATCGAGGCCGGCCATGTCGAGATCCACCCCGAGGTCGCGCCGGTCGAGCGGCTGGCGAGCAATATCCGCCAGCTCTTCCAGCCGCTGGCCGACCAGAAGAAGCTCGACCTCAGGGTCGAGGTCGCGCCGGGCTGTCCCTCGGCGCTGGAGACCGACCCGCAGCGGCTGGAGCAGGTGCTGAAGAACCTCGTCTCCAACGCGGTCAAGTTCACCGAGAAGGGCGAAGTGCGGCTGACGATCCGGCCCGCCGGCGACGAGACGGTGGAGTTCCGCATCGCCGACACCGGCATCGGCATCGCCGAGGACCAGCAGAAGACCATCTTCGAAGCCTTCCACCAGGCCGACGGCACCATCAGCCGCAGATATGGCGGCACCGGCCTCGGCCTGTCGATCTCGCGCCAGCTCGTGCGGCTTCTGGGCGGGACGATCCGCGTCGAGAGCGCGCCGGGGCGCGGCAGCGTCTTCACCGTCACGCTTCCGCGCGTCTACGACCCCGCCCGCGTCGCGCCGCAGGAGCCGCCCGCGCCGGCCGCCGCCGAAACCAGGCCCGCCGCGCCGCCGGAGCCGGCGCGCCCGGCGGCCCCCGTCCCCGCCACGCGCGTCGCCGACGACCGCGACGCGCTGACCGGCGACAAGCGCGTGCTTTTGGTGATCGAGGACGACGACGCCTTCGCCTCCATCGTCCGCGACCTGTCGCGCGAGATGGGCTTCCAGTCCGTCGTGGCGCGCACGGCGGAGGAGGCCTTGCGCGTCGCCACGGAATTCTCGCCCAACGCCATCGTGCTCGACGTCGGCCTGCCGGACCAGTCCGGCCTCGCCGTGCTCGACCGGCTCAAGAACGACGTCCGCACCCGCCACATCCCGGTCCATGTCGTCTCCGCCGGCGACCACACCCAGACCGCCTATTCGCTGGGCGCCGTCGGCTACCTGACCAAGCCGGTCCATCGCGAGCAGTTGGTGGACATCCTCGAAAAGCTGGAGGCGCGGCTGTCGCAGCGCGTGCACCGCGTGCTGATCGTCGAGGACGATCCGCGCCAGCGCGAGGCGGTGGCCAAGCTTCTCGGCTCGCGCGAGGTCGAGACCGTCACCGCCAGCACCGCCACCGAATGCCTGGACCTCCTGAGCCGCCAGACCTTCGACTGCATGGTGCTGGACCTGACGCTGCCCGACGCCTCGGGCTATTCGCTGCTGGAGACGCTGAGCCGGGAAAGCGCCTACGCCTTCCCGCCGGTCATCGTCTATACCGGCCGGGAGCTGTCGCCCGAAAGCGAGCAGAAGCTGCGGCGCTATTCCAAGTCGATCATCATCAAGGGGGCCAAGTCGCCCGAGCGGCTGCTCGACGAGGTGAGCCTTTTCCTGCACCAGGTCATCTCCGAGCTGCCGGCCGAGCAGCAGAAGATGATCCGCAAGGCGCGCCACCGCGACGCGCTGCTCGAAGGCCGGCGCATCCTGGTGGTCGAGGACGACGTGCGCAACGTCTACGCCCTCACCAACATCCTGGAGCCGCGCGGCGCCCGCGTCGAGATCGCCCGCAACGGCCGCGAGGCGATCGACATGCTGGAGCGCGCGGCGAAGAACCCGGAAGCCGCCGTCGACCTCGTGCTGATGGACGTGATGATGCCGGTGATGGACGGCCTCGCCGCCACGCGCGAGATCCGCAGGAACCCCGCCCTGCGGAAGCTGCCTATCATCACGCTCACCGCCAAGGCCATGCCGGACGACCAGCAGCGCTGCATCGAGGCCGGGGCCAACGACTACATGGCCAAGCCGCTCGACGTCGACAAGCTCCTGTCGCTGGTGCGCGTGTGGATGCCGCGATGAGGCCGTCGCTGCACACCGACCCGCTGGAGGATATCGAGATACGGCTCCTGCTGGAGGCGCTGTTCCTCAAATATCACTACGACTTCCGCAACTACGCCATGGCGTCGATCAAGCGCCGGCTGCGGCAGGCGCGCGAGCAGATGGGCTTCCCCACCTTCTCCGCCTTGCAGGAAGGGCTGCTGCACGACCCCGCCATGTTGCCGCAGCTCCTGCGCTTCCTTACGGTGCAGGTCAGCGACATGTTTCGCGACCCGAGCTATTTCCGCGCCATCCGCGAGCGGGTCGCGCCGCATCTGCGCACCTATCCGTCGCTGAAGGTGTGGATCGCCGGGTGCAGCAGCGGCGAGGAGCTCTATTCGCTGGTCATCCTGTTCCGCGAGGAAGGACTGGAGGACCGCACGCTCTTCTACGCCACCGACATCAACCAGGAGGCCCTGCAGGCCGCCGAGGCCGGCGTCTTCGCGCTCGACCGCGTGCAGGCCTTCACCGAGAACCACCGCCGCTCGGGCGGCAGGTCGTCGCTGTCGGATTACTACCAGGCCGCCTATGGCCGGGCGGCTTTCGACAAAACGCTGCGCCGCAACGTCGTCTTCTCCGACCACAGCCTCGTCACCGACGCGGTCTTCGGCGAGATGCACCTCATCTCCTGCCGCAACGTGCTGATCTATTTCGACCGCGACCTCAAGGACCGCGCGCTCGGCCTGTTCAAGGATTCCCTCGCCCGCCGCGGCTTCCTCGGCCTGGGCGCCAAGGAGAACCTGCGCTTCTCCCGCCATGTCGACGCCTTCGCCGACTTCGTCCCGGAGGAGAAGATCTACCAGAGGCGCATCGCATGAGGTCGGCCTTGAGCAAGCTCGCGAAAAAGGCGGTGGTCATCGGCGCGTCGGCGGGCGCCTTCGACGCGCTTTCGGCCATCCTTCCGGCGCTGCCGGCGGGGTTCGGGCCGGCGGTCATCGTCGTGGTCCACGTGCCGGCGACGCGCAGCCTGATGGCCGACCTGTTCCGCAGCCGCTGCCGGCTGGCGGTGGACGAGGCCGAGGACAAGCAGCCCATCGGCGGCGGGACGATCTATTTCGCCCCGCCCGACTATCACCTCCTGGTCGAGGGCGACCGCAGCCTTTCGCTGTCGCGCGACGCGCCGGTGCTGTTCTCGCGCCCCTCCATCGACGTGCTGTTCGAAAGCGCCGCCGAGGTTTACGGGCCGGCGCTGACGGCGGTGGTGCTGACCGGCGCCAATCACGACGGCGCGCACGGCCTGCGCCGCGTGGTCGAGGCCGGCGGGACGGCGCTCGTCCAGGACCCGCGCGAGGCCTTCGCGCCGACCATGCCCAAGGCCGCCATCGGCCATTGCCCCGGCGCCCATATTCTGTCGCTCGACGCGATAGCGCATTATTTGAGAGAGGTTTGAGTCAACACATGAAACCCGTTTCGTTTCTTCTCGTTGACGATCTGGAGGAGAACCTCCTGTCGCTGGAAGCCCTGCTCCGGCGCGACGGGCTGACGCTCTTGAAGGCGCGCTCGGGCGACGAGGCGCTGGAGCTTCTGCTCCGGCACGAGGTGGCGCTGGCGCTGGTGGACGTGCAGATGCCCGGCCTCGACGGCTTCGAGCTGGCCGAGCTGATGCGCGGCAACGAGCGCACGCGCCACGTGCCGATCATCTTCATCACCGCCGGCGGCGGCGGCCAGCGCCGCTTCCGCGGCTACGAGGCGGGCGCCGTCGACTTCATCCAGAAGCCGATCGAGCCCGACATCCTGCGCAGCAAGGCCGGCGTCTTCTTCGAGCTTTACCGCCAGCGCCAGCAGCTCGCCGCCCAGCGCGACGAGCTGGCCGCCCAGGCCGAGGCCTTGCAGGACGCCGCCCGCTACAAGGACATCCTGCTGCAGGAGATCAACCACCGCATCAAGAACCTGTTCGGCCTCACCACCGGGCTGATCTCGCTCAGCGCGCGCTCGGCGGTCAGCATCGAGGAGCTGGAGGACGATCTGAGGTCGCGCATGCAAGCCCTTGCGCGCGCTCACGAATTGACCCTGCCGGACCTGACCCGGACCGCCGGCTCGACCAAGTCCACCTCGGTCATGGCGCTGATCGAGGCCATCGTCGCCCCGCACGACCATGCCGAGCAGTCGCCGGTCGAGGTGACGGGAACCGACGCGGAGCTGACCGGCAACGCGCTGACCTCGCTGGCGCTGCTCCTGCACGAGCTCATCACCAACGCCGCCAAATACGGCGCGCTGTCGACGCCGGACGGCCGGCTCAAAATCGAGATCGCGGTCGAGGACGAGCTGATGCATCTCAAATGGAACGAGCAGGGCCGCGCCGCCGCGCCCGACAAGCCCGAGCGCCAGGGTTTCGGCGCGACGCTGGAGAAGGCCGCCCTGCAGGGCCTCGCCGGCGACATCGCGCGCGAATGGCGGGCGGAGGGGCTTTCGCTGTCGCTCAAGGTGCCGCTGGCCAGGCTCGCCGGCGGCGAGGAATACCGCTCCGTCTCCACCGACGACGCGGCGGGCTGAGCTTTGCCGGGAACCCTTCGCCGCCCCCGATTGTTGAAGGGGAACGACACGGTTCCGGGAGCCCTCCCTTGCTCGACACGTCATCCCACGTCCCCTGCCGCGACGGCCTGCGCCATGTCAGCGACGCCGAGCCGGGCCTGCGGCGGCTTCGCCACGGGCGCGGCTTCCGCTATCTGGGGCCGGACGGGCGCGCCGTCTCGCCCGAGGACAGGGCGCGCATCCTGGCGCTGGCCATCCCGCCGGCCTGGAGCGAGGTCTGGATCTGCCCCGACCCGCGCGGCCATATCCAGGCCACAGGCCGCGACGCGCGCGGCCGCAAGCAATATCGCTACCACCCGGACTGGATGGCGGCGCAGGGCGAGACCAAATTCGCCGGCCTGCCGGACTTCGCCCGCGCGCTGAGCCGGCTGCGCAGCGCGGTCGACGCCGACATGCGGCGGCGCGCGCTTTGCCGCGAGAAGGTCGTGGCCACGGTCGTCCACCTGATGGACCGCCTGCTGATCCGCGTCGGCAACGCCAGCTACGCGAAGGAAAACAAGAGTTTCGGCCTCACCACTCTGCGCAGCCGGCATTTGAAGGCCGAGGGCGCGACGCTGCGCTTCGTCTTCACCGGCAAGTCGGGCAAGTCGTGGAACGTCGGCGTCACCGACCGACGCGTGGCGCGCATCGTGCGCTCGCTTCAGGACCTGCCGGGGCAGCAGCTTTTCCAATATGTCGACTAGGACGGCCAGCGCCGCGCCGTCACCTCGCAGGACATCAACGCCTATCTGCGCGCGGCGATGCGGACGGATTTCACCTCGCGGCATTTCCGCACCTGGGCCGCGACCGCCAACGCGCTCGACGCGCTTGGCGCGATTCCCCCGCCCGAGAGCGCGACAGCGAAGAAGCAGGTCCTCAACCGCGAGATCGACAAGGTGGCGCGGGCGCTCGGCAATACGCGCGCCGTCTGCCGCGGCTCCTATATCCATCCCGAGGTGCCGGCCCATTGGCTGGAGGACCGGCTCGGGGCGGAGCTGGAGGAAGCCGCCGCCCTGCGCGTCGTCGCGCCGCAACTGAGCGACGCCGAGCGCCGGGCGCTGAAATGGCTGCTGTTCCTCGAAACGCGCTGAGCCGCGCTAGCCTTCCTTCTGGAACTGCCGCCGTTCCAGAACCCAGAAGAAGACGATGGTGATGGCGAGCACGATCAAGAGCAGGATGAAGGCCGCCGCCGACCCCTCGTTGAGCGAAAGCCCAAGGAAAGCACGGCGATAGGCGAAGAAGCTCAGAACTTCCGTCGAGGTGCCGGGGCCGCCCTTGGTCAGCACGTAGGTGAGGTCGTAGGTGCGGAACTCGTTGATGAGCTGGATGATGACGGCGATGGCGGCCACCGGCCGCAGCATCGGCAGGGTCAGGTACCAGAACTGCTGCAATTTCCGCGCCCCGTCCACTTCCGCGGCCTCGTAGGGGTCGCGCGGCAGCGAGGCGAGGCCGGCGGCCAGAATCAGCACCACGAAGGAGGTCTGCTGCCAGACGTCGATGGCCGCCATCGACCACAGCGCCAAGTCCGACGAGCCGAGCCAGTCGAGGCGCGGCAGGCCGGCCACTTCCATCAGGTGGTTGACGACGCCCAGGTTGGGCTGCAGCAGCATGCGCCAGATCAGCGCCACGCTGACCGGCGACATGGCCATGGGAATGGTGAGGATGGCGAAATAGACCGGCTTGGCCTTCACCACCGCGTTGAGCATCAGGGCGATGCCGAGGCCGACGACGAACTCCGCGGCGACCGTGACGATCGAATATTTCACCGTCAGCCAGAGCGAGCTCCAGAACTGCGGATCGTCCATGATGCGGGCGTAATTGGCGAGCCCCGTCAGCGGCGCCAGCGACGGGCGCATCAGCGTCATGGAGGAGACGGACATCACCACCGCATAGACGAGCGGCAGCCCCATGACGACGGCGAGCGTCAGCAGGCCCGGCAGGGAGAAGGCCCAGCCGGTTTTCCACGTGCGGTCGATAGCGCCGGATGAAAGGGACATGCGCGCGTCCTTGTGCCTGTCTCATGCGGATGGCGCGGCCCCGGCGGGCGGGGCCGCGCGGGGGCTCACTTCTTCAGCAGGTCGGCCAGGCCGGAAGCGGCCGCCTTGATCGCGGCTTCCGGCGTGGTTCCGCCGTCGGCGGCCTGCGACACCTGCGTGCCCAGCACGTCCTCGTACTGCGCCGAATAGGCGAAGATCGGGAAGGACTTGCCCGAGGCCACCACGTCGAGCGCCTGCGCGTAGAAGGGATATTTCTTCAGCACTTCCGGGTCCTTGTAGACCGCCTCGCTGACCGGCGCATGGCCTTCGAGCGCGCGCTGCACGGCGATCTTCCTGCTCTGCACCCACTTGATGAAGGTCCAGGCGGCTTCCTGCGATTCCGGCGGGGTGTTCTTCGGGATGCCCCAGCCCCAGCCGCCGCTCTCGCCATGGCCGCCGGGCATCACCGACAGGCCCACCTTGCCGGCGACCTTGGGGCATTTCTGCGCGTCGTCCACCTGCGGCAGCATCCACCAATAGGTGATCATGCTGAAGGATTCGCCGCTGCACATCAGCCGCATCGTGTCGTCGAGCGTCGCCGACAGCGCGCCCTGCTGGCCAGCGTTCTTGATGGCGTCGACATAGAGCGTCAGCGCCTTCACCGCCTCGGGGCTGTCCAGCGTCACCTTGCGGTCGGCGTCCATATAGGCCCCGCCGGCCGAGAACAGGTAGTTGGAGAACTCCATGCTGTTGGGGTCGCCGCGCTGGCCCTGCATCGCCGCGCCCGCCACGCCGGCCTTGGCCTTCATGAACTTGGCGACCTGGACGTATTCCTCCAGCGTCTCGGGCTTCTTGAGGTCGGTCTTGAACTCGGCCTTGTAGGCCTCCTTCAACTTGGCGTCCTCCAGCAGGTCCTTCCGGTAGAGAAGGCCCATGGAATAGTTGTACATGGGCAGGATCGGCATCGCCTTGTCGGTGCGGCCGAGCAGGTCGAGCGTCGAGGGGATGAACTCGGCGAGGTCGAGCTTGTCGCGCTCGGCCAGCGGCTTCAGGTCGATGAGCCAGCCGGCGGCCGGAAATTCGCCCGCCCACAGGAAGTCGACCTCCAGCAGGTTGTAATAGCTGTCGGGCGAGACGAGCTGGGTGGCCAGCTTGTCGTGCATGTCGCTATAGCCGACCTTCTCGAACTCGACCTTGATGCCGGTCTCCTTCTCGAAGTCCGGCAGCATCTTCTCGATGATGTGCGTCTCCGGCACGTCCTCCATCAGGGCGCGCAGCGTCACGCCCTCGGCATGGGCCGCGCCGGCGCCCATCGTCATCATGGCGAGGCTGACCCCCGCCGTCAATTTCCATCTGCGATCGAACATGTCCGTGGTTCCCTTTGTTATGCCTGTGTTTTCACGCCTTCTCAGGCGCTCTACTTGACGCTCCCGAACGTCAAACCCTGAACGATGAAGCGCTGGATGAAGCGCGAGGCGACGACCAGCGGCAGGATGGCGAGGATGACGCCCGCCGCGACCTTGGCGATCTGCACGCCGTTGGAGGTTTGCAGCGAGGCGAGCCCGACCGGCACCGTGGCGGTGGCCGGGCCGCTCAGCACCAGCGCGAAGAGGAATTCGTTCCATGCGAGGATGAAGCCCAGCACCCCCGCCGCCGCGATCCCCGGCAGCGAGACCGGCACGACGATGCGCCAGAACGCGCCCCAGGCCGTCGCGCCGTCGGTCTGCGCCGCCCATTCGAGGTCGACGGGAATGCCCTCGAAGAAGCCCATCAATATCCAGATCAGGAACGGCAGGTTGATCGCGGCGTAGGCGATGGTGAGGCCGAGGACGGAATTGGTGAGCCCGACCGAGCGGAACAGCATGAAGGCCGGCAGCACGATCGCCACCGGCGGCAGCATCTGCGTGGCCAGCACCGTGAAGCGGGCCAGCGCCCCGCCGGTCTTGAAGCGGGCGAAGGCGTAGCCGGTCATGGCGGCGAAGGGCAGCGCCAGCAGCACCGAGCAGAGCGAGACGATCAGGCTGTTGACGTAATAGACGCCGAAGCGCTTCTGCGTGAACAGGTCGACATAGTTCTGGAGCGTGAACTGCGGCATGAGCTGCGACGAATAGGCCATCGGCTCCGGCACGAGGCTGGTGCGCAGCGTCCACAGGAGCGGCAGCAGGATGGCGAGCGAGACGACGATCAGTCCGAAGTGAATGGCGATCCTGCGCATCCCCGCCTCCTACGCCGCCGTCGCGGCCGGGTGGATCGGCGCGGGATCGAGCGGCGGTCGTGGGATCACCTTCTCCGTCGCCGCGTCGAAGAGATGCATGGGCAGCGCGTCGACGAAAAGCCGCACCGTCTGCCCCACCGAGGCCGTGAAATGGCGGTTGAGGCGGGCGCTGATCTCCATCGGCTTCGCCGCGCCGATCTGGCCGACGACGATGGTCTCGACGCCGAGCCGCTCCATCGCCACCACCGTCACGTCGAGCGGCGACCAGGAGGGATCGGCTTGCGTCTCGTGGATGTCCTCCGGCCGCAGGCCCAGAAGCACGTCCTGACCCGTGCGGGCGGCGTAGGCGGATTTGTGCCGCTCGGGCACGGCCACCCGCACGCCGTCGCCCGCCACCGCCAGCCCGTCGCCGTCGGCTTCGAGCCGCGCCGGGATCAGATTCATCGGCGGCGTGGCGAGGAACTTGGCCACGAAAGTGTCGGCCGGATTGGCGTAG
This sequence comes from Hyphomicrobiales bacterium, assembly GCA_900465915.1. Taxonomy (GTDB): domain Bacteria; phylum Pseudomonadota; class Alphaproteobacteria; order Rhizobiales; family Rhizobiaceae; genus Brucella. The sequence goes on along the minus strand of UBKJ01000026.1, from coordinate 36,284 downwards.
ACGTCGAGCGGCTTGCCCACCTGCACCATGACGCCGTCGCGCATGATGCAGATGCGGTCGCCCATGGTCATGGCCTCGACCTGATCGTGGGTGACGTGGATGATGGTCTTGCCCAGCCGGCGGTGCAGCTTGACCAGCTCCAGCCGCATTTCGGCGCGCAATTGCGCGTCGAGATTGGAGAGCGGCTCGTCGAGCAGGAAGGCGTTGGGATCGCGCACGATGGCGCGGCCGAGCGCCACGCGCTGGCGCTGGCCGCCGGACAGCGCCGCCGGCTTGCGATCGATATATTTAGCGAGGCCGAGCATGGCGGCGGCGGCGTCCACCTTGGAGGCGATCTCGGCGGCGGGCGCGCCGCGCATCTTGAGCCCGAAGCCCATGTTCTGGCGCACCGTCATGTGCGGATAGAGCGCGTAGGACTGGAACACCACCGCCACGTTGCGGTCGCGCGGCGGCAGGCCCACGACCGACCTGCCGCCGATGCGCAGGTCGCCCGAGGTGACGCCTTCGAGGCCGGCGATCATGCGCAGGGTCGTCGACTTGCCGCAGCCCGAGGGGCCGAGGAAGATTACGAATTCGCCGTCTTCGATCTTCAGGTCGACGTCGCGCACGCCATAAGCGCCGTTGGCGTAGAGTTTGGATAGGTGATCGAGTTCGATTGAGGCCATGCAGGCTCGCCTTCCGTCGCAATTCTTGTCATCCGGATACGCCGGGACGATCAGGTGGTGTAGACGCCGCCGGTCACGTTGACGCCCTGCCCTGTCATGAAGCGCGCGCCGTCCGAGCACAGGAACACCACCAGATCGGCGACGTCCTCCGGCTCCTCCAGCCGCCCGAGCGGTGTCTGCGCGATGTAGTCGGAGATCACCCGCTCCGGCGTGACGCCGCGCAGATGCGCCTCCCACTCCACCTCGCGCGTCTGCATCGAGGTCTTCACGAAGCCGGGGCAGACCGCGTTGACGCGGATTTTATCCGCTGCAAGTTCGCGGGCCAGCGCCTGCGTCCAGCCGAGCACGGCGAACTTGCTGGCCGAGTAATGCGCCAAGAGCGGTGCGCCGACCTTGGCGGCGAGCGAGGCGGTGTTGACGATGACGCCACCCTCGCCCCGCGCCAGGAAATGCCGGGCCGCGATCTGGTTGGTAAGGAAGACGCCGCGGGCGTTGACGTCGAAATTGAAGTCCCATTCCTTGTCGGTGAGGTCGACGGCGCGGTTCATGGTGGAGACGCCGGCATTGGCGGCGAGGATCTCGAAGCCGCCCCATTCGGCCAGCACCGCGTCGAAGCCGGCCTCGACCGAGTCGCGCCTGCTCACGTCCATCGCCACGCCGATGCAGCCCGCGCCCAAGGCGGCTGCGGCGCGCCGGGCGGCCTCGCCGTCGATGTCGGCGACGGCCACGCGGACCTCGTGGCGGACCAGCGCTCGGGCGATGGCGTTGCCGATACCCGAGGCCGCGCCCGTGACCACGGCGCGCCTCCCCGCCAGCTCGCTCGCCAGCCTGCCCGGTGTTGTCGCTTGCACCATTTCTCTCCCTGAACGGACAATTCGATCGGGAAAAAACATATTCACTGTTTGATTATGTTTGCAATAGGTAAAATTTGTTCGTTTTTGTTTTTTTACGATTGATTTTGTTTAAACCGTTTCATAAGAAAGGCTTGAACGCCCGCAAACCGAAGCCGTGGGGAAGGCCGATGAGCAACGAGAAAGAGGCGGCGGCGCACGAAGCCAGACGGCTTCCGCCCCGCATGCGCCACAACCACCTGATCGAGGCCGCACGCCGGCGCGGTTTCGTGCAGGTGGCCGACATCGCCGCCGAACTCGGCGTCTCGGAGATGACCATCCGCCGCGACCTGATCGAGCTGGAGCGCGAGGGGCTTCTGACGCGCACCCATGGCGGCGCGGTCATCGACGGCGAAGGCGAGCCGGAGCCCTTTCTCGACCGCGACGAGCCGGCCTTTCCCGCCCGCCTGCGCGAACACAGCGCCGAGAAGAAGCGCATCGTCGCCCGCGCCGCGCAACTGGTGGAGCGGCGCATGACGGTGGCGCTCGACGTCGGCTCGACGACCTATCTTCTGGCCGAGGCGCTGTGCGGCGTCTCCAACGTCAAGTTCTTCACCTCCAGCCTGCGCACGGCGCAGCTTCTGGGCGAGGCGCAGCGCGAGGTCTATGTGCCCGCCGGCCAGATACGCGGCGAGGAGCTGTCGATCTGCGGCAAGTCGGCCTGCGACGAGTTCGAGCGGCTGTGGTTCGACATCGCCTTCATCGGCGTGTCGGGCGTGACGGCGGAGGGGCTGTTCGACTATTCGCCGGAGGACAGCGACCTCAAGCGCGTCTATCTGCGCCGCGCCCGGCGCAAGGTGCTTCTGTGCCACAGCGCCAAGTTCAACCACATGTCGCTGATCCGCATCGCCGATTTCAGCCAGATCGACCTCCTGATCAGCGACGCGCCGCCGCCGCCGAACATCGCCGCCGCGCTCTCCAAGGCCAATGTCGACGTCGAGATCGCGCCGCCGCTGAGCGCCGCCGGAGCCTGAACCGCATGACCTGCATCCTCGGCCTCGACATAGGCACCACCTCCACCATCGGCATCCTGGTGCGGCTTCCGAATACGGTGCTGGGCGTCGCCTCGCGGCCGGTGACGCTGACCTCGCTGCGGCCCGGCTGGGCCGAGGAGGACCCGGAGCAATGGTGGCGCAATAGCTGCGCCGTGATCGGGGAACTGATCGCGACGACGAACGTCGATCCGGCCGAGATCGCCGGCGTCGGCGTCACCGGCATGCTGCCGGCCGTGGTGCTTCTGGACGACAACAACCGCCTGCTGCGCCCCAGCATCCAGCAGAGCGACGGCCGCGCGGCGGCCGAAGTGGAGGAATTGCGCGCCGAGATCAACGAACGCGCCTTCCTGCAAAAGGCCGGCAACGGCGTCAATCAGCAGCTCGTCGCCAGCAAGACGCGCTGGATCGAGCGCCACGAGCCGGAGCTTTTCGACAAGATCGCCACCGTCTTCGGTTCCTACGACTATATCAACTGGAAGCTGACCGGCGAAAAGCGCATCGAGCAGAACTGGGCGCTGGAAGCGGGCTTCGTCGACATCGCCACCGACGCGCTGTCGCCCGACCTGATCGCCCTGACCCACCTGCCCGCCTCCGCCGTTCCCGCCAAGGCCGCCTCGCACGAGGTGATCGGCGCGGTGACGGCCGAGGCGGCGTCCGCCACCGGCCTCAAGGCCGGGACGCCGGTGGTCGGCGGGGCCGCCGACATGATCGCTTCGGCGCTCGCCGCCGGCGTGGCGAAAGAGGGACAAGCGCTTTTGAAATTCGGCGGCGCGCTGGACATTCTGGTCGCGACCGCCAAGGCCGCGCCCGATGCGCGCATGTTCCTCGACTATCACCTCGCCCCCGGCCTCTATATGCCGAACGGCTGCATGTCGACCGGCGGTTCGGGCCTCAACTGGTTCGCGGAGAATTTCGCCGGCGGCGAGCGCGCGGCGGCGGACGCGGCCGGCCTCACCCTGCACCAGCATCTCGACCGGCTGGCCGACGCCGTTCCCGCCGGTGCCGGCGGCGTGGCGATCGTGCCCTATTTCCTCGGCGAGAAGACGCCGATCCACGATCCCTTCGCGCGCGGGACGATCACTGGCCTCAGCCTCAACCACACCGTCGGCCATGTCTGGCGGGCGCTTCTGGAAGCCTACGCCTATGCGGCGCGGCACCATATCGAGGTGTTCCGCGACATGGGCCACCGGCCGACGCAGTTCCTCGCCTCGGACGGCGGGGCCAACAGCCGCGTCTGGATGCAGATCGTCGCCGACGTGCTGCAAGCGCCGATCCAGCGCCTCAAGGGCCATCCCGGTTCCTCGCTCGGCGCGGCCTGGGCCGCCGCCGTCGGCGTCGGGGCCGTGTCGGACTGGTCGGGGATCGGAGCCTTCGTCGAGGACGGCGGCGTGATCGCGCCCGACCCGGCAAAGGCCGCGACCTACGACGCCGGCTATGCCCGCTTCCGCGCCATCTACGCCGACCTCAAGCCGCTTTTCAGGGAATGACCATGGCCATCAAAGCCGTAGCCTGGGACATTGACGGAACCCTCATCGACAGCGAGCCGCTGCATCACCGCGCGCTGATCGCAGGCACAAGCCATTTCGGCGTCGATCTCGCCGATGTGCCGGAGGAGCGGTTTCGCGGCGTCCACATGCGCGATGTCTGGCAGGGGCTGAACGGCCGGTTGCCGGCGGCACTGACCTATGAGGACTGGCTGGAGCGCATCCACGACTGCTACATCGCCGAGGCCGCCGGGCTGCGCGCCATAGAGGGCGCGCTGGAGGCCATCGACGCCGTCGCCGGCATGGGGCTGGCGCAGGTCTGCGTCTCCAATTCCGGCCGGCGCATCGTCGACGCCAATATCGCCGCGCTGGGCCTGAGCGAAAAGCTGCGCTTCTCGATCAGCGTCAACGACGTCGCCAGGGGCAAGCCCGATCCGGAGCCCTATCTCGCCGCCGCCAGCCGGCTGGGCCTGCGCCCGGCGGAGATGGCCGCAGTGGAGGACAGCCTCACCGGCGCGGCTGCGGCGCGCGCCGCCGGCATGACGGTGATCGGCTACGGGCTGGCGGGCGAGGCGATAGACCATCCGCTCGACCGCTACGCCGACCTGCCGGCCGTCCTGCGCCCATATCTGTAACCAACCACCCGCCCCGGACGGTCCGGGCGGGAACCGAAAGCCACGCATTAGGGAGCGTCCCATGAGCAAGTTCTTCAACCTTTTCCCGACGGCCAAGCCGATCATCGCCATGGTCCATCTCAACCCCATGCCCGGCACGCCGCTCTACGACGCGGAAGCCGGAATCGAGGGCATCGTCGAGGCGGCGCGGCGCGACCTGAAGGCGCTTCAGGACGCCGACGTCGACGCGGTGATGTTCGGCAACGAGAACGACCGCCCCTACGAGCTGAAGGTCGACATCGCCACCACCGCCACCATGGCCTATGTCATCGGCCGCCTGCGCGGCGAGATCGAGAAGCCTTTCGGCGTCAACGTGCTGTGGGACCCGAAAAGCTCGGTGGCGCTGGCGGCGGCCACCGGCGCGTCCTTCATCCGCGAGATTCTGACCGGCACCTACGCCTCCGACATGGGCCCGTGGACGCCCAACGCCGGCGAGGCCATGCGCTACCGCAACCGCCTCAACCGGCCCGACCTCGTCATGCTCGACAACGTCTCGGCCGAATTCGCCGATTCGCTCGACCGCCGCTCCCTGCCCGACCGCGCCCGCTCGGCGGTGTTCTCCTCCATCCCCGACGCGGTGCTGGTTTCCGGCACCATCACCGGCGAGGCCGCCAGCACCTCCGACCTCGAGGCCGTCAAGCGCGTGCTGCCCAACACGGCGGTGCTCGCCAATACCGGCGTGCGCCACGCCACCGTGGCCGACATCCTCAAGATCGCCGACGGCTGCATCGTCGGCTCGTCGCTTAAGGTGGACGGCGACACCTGGAACGCGGTCGACCCGGAACGCGCCAAGGAATTCATGGCCATCGTCAAGAAGGCGCGCGGCTGACGCGCCCGCGTCCCGGCGCCGTGCTCGGCGCCGGGACGCCACAACGGGCTTTGCATTCGCGCCGTTTCATGCAAAAGCATGCCCGCACGATATCGGCGGAGCGCTCATGCTGACGAAAAAAGGCAAGTACGGTCTCAAGGCGCTGGCGCATCTGGCCCTGCTTAAGCCGGGCGAGAGCGCCTTCGTGGCCGACATCGCCGCGAAGAACAACATTTCCAAGAAATTTCTCGACGCCATCCTGCTGGAATTGCGCAACGACGGCATATTGCGCTCCAAGAAGGGGCCCGGCGGCGGCTACAGCCTGTCGCGGCCGGCCGCCGAGATCACCATCGGCCAGGTGGTGCGCGTGCTGGACGGGCCGCTGGCCCCGATCCGCTGCGCCAGCCGCACCGCTTACGAGCCCTGCGAGGATTGCGAGGACCACAAGGCCTGCCAGGTGCGCCGCTCCATGCTGCTGGTGCGCGAGGCCATCGCCAAGGTGCTCGACGGCATGACGCTGGAGCAGTTCGCCCGCGACGGCGGGCTGGAGGACGACAGCGCGGCGCCGGACTGGGCGCAATTGCGCGCGTAATCACAAGAACCGATAGCCGCCGTCGTGATAGAGCAGCGGCGCGCCGGGGCCGGTGACGATCTTGAGCGCCCGGCCGATGACGATGGCGTGGGTGTGGCGCTCGATCACGTCCTCCACCGCGCAGTCGACCGAGGCCAGCGCGCCGACCAGCGCCAGCGCCCCGCTCTCCATCTCGCGCCACTCCGCGCCGGCGTAGCGGGCCGCGCCGCGCAGGCCGTCCCGGCCGGAGAAGCGGTCGGCCACGGCCTGCTGGTGCGCGGCCAATACGTTCATGCAGAAATGATTGTGGCGGCAGATCACCGGCCAGACCGACGCGGCGCGGTTGATGTTGACGATAATCGTCGGCGGCTCGGCCGACAGCGCCGTGGCCGAGGTCACCGTCGCGCCGGAGCGCCCCTCGCCCACGCCCGCCGTCACCACGCTCACCCCGCCGGCGAGCCGCCGCATGGCGGCCTTGAGCGCGTCCGGGGACACCTCCGCCTCGTCCGGCTCGTGCGCCGAAAAGGCCGCCTCGCGCAGATATGTCACTGTCGAACCCATCGCAATCATCGCTCCCTGCTGGTCGGCTGCGTCAATCGTTAACACCGCGCCGCGCGCGGGCCGAGAACGGCTTTTCCAAATTCCATCAAATTTATGGAATGCATGAACTGCATGCCTTCGCCGCCCGGACGCCTGTCGCTCTCGCCCCTTTCGGCTTCCGTCCGTCCGCCGCGCGAACCCGCCGAACGGGACGCCTCGATTTTCCGCCCCGCCTCGCACGACTGTTTCCCCGGCGGGCGGATTCTTGGAAAAGGAAATCTATAAAATTTATATACAGTGTGGAAACCTTCTTCTCACACGTCGCCGAGGTGGCCGACGGTGAACGAAGAGGTGCAACATGTTCATCAAGACAGTATTGGGGACGATCGGTCTCGCCGCTTCCCTGCTGACGGCGGCGCAGGCGGAGGAAGCCAAGAAGGTCATCATCGCCTACCAGACCGGGGCCGAGCCCTATCTGCTCGGCGTGGCCAACGGCGAGCTGGCCAAGAAGACCGGCTGGAACATCGAGTTCCGCCGCTTCAATTCGGGCGCGGATATTTTCGCCGCCATCGCGGCCGGGGACGTGCAGATCGGCGACGTCGGCTCCAGCCCCTACGCCGCCTCGGTCAGCAAGGACCTCGACGTCAAGGGGATCTACATCACCGCCGGCGCCGGCGACAGCGAGGCGCTGGTGGTGCGCAAGGACATCAATTCGGCCGCCGACCTCAAGGGCAAGAAATTCTCCGCCGCGCCCGTCTCCACCGACCACTACCAGCTTCTCGCCTATCTCAAGCAGGAGGGGCTGACCGAGAAGGACGCGCAGGTCATCGCCATGCCGCAGCCGCAGATCGTCGCGGCGTGGAAGCGCGGCGACATCGACGGCGCCTTCGTCTGGGACCCGGCGCTGGCCGAGTTGAAGAAGGACGGCAAGGTGCTGGTCAGTTCGGGCGAGGTCTCCAAGCGCGGCGCGCCCGTCTTCACCGCGCTGGTCGTGACCGGCGATTTCGCCAAAAAGAACCGCGATTTCCTGACCCGATATGTCGGGCTCGTCGACGGCTATTACACCGACTACACGCAGAATCCCGGCCATTGGGGCGCGGATTCCGACAATGTCAAGCTGATCGCCAAGCTCCAGGGCGGCACGCCGGAGGAAACCGCCGGCTGGCTGAAATCGACCGTCGCCGTGCCCTTGCAGGAGCAGGTGACGGCCGCCTGGCTCGGCGGCGGCGACAACGGAAACGTGGCGAAGACGCTCAAGAACACCGCCGAGTTCCTCAAGGAGCAGAAGAAGATCACCGCCATCAAGGACAGCTACGCCAGCTTCGTCGACCCGCAATACGCGGCGGCGGCGCTCGCCTCCAACTGACGCGCCGGCGGCCCCGGCCGCCGTCCCAAACAAGGATATCGCCATGCTCCAGATACGAAACGCCACGGTCCATTTCGACGCCACGGACGGCTCCTCCGTCCACGCGCTCGACAACGTCTCCTTCGACATCCCGCCCGATTCCATCGTCGTGGCGCTGGGGGCTTCGGGCTGCGGCAAGTCCACGCTGCTCAACGCCATCGCCGGCTTCCAGCCGCTGTCGGAAGGCGAAATCCTGATCGACGGCGCGCCCGTCGCGGGGCCGGGCGGCGACCGGGGCGTGGTGTTCCAGAAGGACACGCTGCTGCCCTGGTCGAGCGTCCTCGACAATGTGGCGCTCGGCCTGCGCTATCGCGGCGTCCCCAGGGCCGAGCGCAGCCGGCGGGCGCGGGAGCTGCTGGACCTCGTCGGCCTCGCCGGCTTCGAGAACCGGCCGCCCTATGAGCTTTCCGGCGGCATGCGCCAGCGCGTCGGCATCGCGCGGGCGCTGGCGACCGACCCGAAGATATTGCTGATGGACGAGCCCTTCGGCGCGCTGGACAGCCTGACGCGCGAGACCATGCAGCAGCTTCTCGTCTCGGTCTGGGCGGCGACGCGCAAGCAGGTCTTCTTCATCACCCATTCCATCGAGGAGGCGCTGACGCTCGGCACCCATATCCTCGTCATGTCGCCCCGGCCCGGCCGGATCGTCGCCCGCTACGAGGCCGGCTTCGTGCGCGACTTCGCCCGCACCGGCGACATCGGCCCCATATTGGCCGATCCCGGCTTCGTGGCGCTGCGCGAGGAAATCCGCTCCATCATCCATCGGCCCGGCCACACGCTGCGGGCAGCCTGATCCGCCCCGTATAGTCCAAAGGAATTCGATATGAGCGCCCTGGCCGAAACCCCCGCGACGATCGCGGAAACTCGAAAGAAGCCCGCCAAACTCCACGCCGCACGAAAGCCGCCCAGCGTATTCACGATCAGCGTCGCCACGCTGCTGGCACTGATGGCGGGCTGGATGATCGCCACGCAATACCGCCTCGCCTCGCCGCTGTTCCTGCCCTCGCCGGCGGAGGTGCTGGTGCAGTTTCGGGCGGTGGCGGCGGACGGCTACGCCAACGCCACGCTGGCCGAGCACATCTTCGCCAGCCTCGGCCGCATCGGCGCGGCGCTCGCCTTCGGCGTCGTTCTCGGCGTTCCGGTCGGCCTCGCCATGGGCTTGAACCGCTGGGCGCGCGGCGTGCTCAGCGTGCCCATCGACCTCTATTGGGGCCTGCCGCCGCTCGCCTATCTGCCGCTGCTCATCATCTGGCTTGGCATCGGCGAGGCGTCCAAGGTGCTGCTTCTAAGCCTCGCGGCCTTCGCGCCGATCTGCTTCTCCGCGCAGGCCGGCGTGCGCTCGGTCCCGCAGGAGCGCGTCAACGCCGCCCGCTCGCTGGGGGCCAGCCCCTTGCAGGTCTTTTCCACCATCGTGCTGCCCTCGGCGCTGCCGGAAGTGCTGACCGGCGTGCGCATCGCCATCGGCGCGACGCTGTCGACGCTGGTGGCGGCCGAGCTGATCGCCGCCCAGTCGGGCGTCGGCTACATGATCATGTCGGCGGCCAATTTCCTCGCCACCGACGTGGTATTCGTCGGGCTGATCGTCATCGCGGCCTTCGCCTTCGCCTTCAACATCGCCATGCGCCTGCTCGAAAAACGCTTCGCGCCCTGGAAGGGCAAGCTCTGAGACCGGAGGAACTCCCATGACCGCTCCCGCCAATCCGCTTCATATGTACTGGTACCTGCCCACCCATGGCGACGGCCCGTATCTGGGCAGCGACGAACGCCACCGCCCGCCGAGCTTCGGCTATATGCGCGACATCGCGCAGGCCGCCGACCGCCTCGGCTTCGAGGGCGTGCTGCTGCCGACCGGGCCCTATTGCGAGGACGCCTGGATCACCGCCTCGGCGCTGGTCCCGCTGACCGAGCGCCTGCGCTTCCTGGTGGCGCTGCGGCCCGGCGGCGGCGCGCCGGCCATGTTCGCGCGCCACGCGGCGGCGCTGGACCGCATCTCCAACGGGCGGGCGCTGTTCAACGTCGTCACCGGCGCCGACCCCGTCGACCTCGCCGGCGACGGCAACAAGCTCAGCCATGGCGAGCGCTACGAGCAGACCGACGAGTTCCTGACCATCTGGCGGCGCATCCTGTCGGGCGAGGACCCGGCCTTCGAGGGCAAATACCTGTCCTCGCACGGGCGCGGCCTGTCCTTCCCGCCGGTGCAGCGCCCGCATCCGCCGATCTGGTTCGGCGGCTCGTCCGACGCGGGCATCGCGGTGGCGGCGCGGCACGCCGACGTCTATCTGAGCTGGGGCGAGCCGGTCGCGCAACTGGCGGAGAAGATCGCGCGGGTGCGGGAAAAGGCCTTCGCGGAAGGACGCAAAATCCGCTTCGGCCTGCGCGTCCATTTCATCGTCCGCGACAGCGAGGAAAAGGCGTGGGCTGCGGCGGACGAGCTGATCAGCCGCGTCACCGACGAGCAGATCGCCACCGCGCAGGCCGAATTCCGCGACGGCTCGCAATCGGTGGGCCAGAAGCGCATGGCGGCGCTGCACCAGGGCCGCCGGGACCGGCTGGTGGTCGGCCCCAACCTGTGGGCGGGCCTCGGCCTGGTGCGCGGCGGCGCGGGAACCGCCCTCGTCGGCAGTCCCGAGAACATCGTCGCCCGCATCCGCGAATACCAGGCCATCGGCGTCGAAACGATCATCGGCTCGGGCTATCCGCATCTGGAGGAAGCCTTCAACGTCGCCGAGCTTCTGTTCCCGCTGCTCGGCCTCTCCGGCGAGCGCGCCCATCCCGTCGGCGACGACAACCAGACCTTCGAAAGCGGATTGCGGGCCAAGCGCCGCGCGTAATCCGGCGGGCCATGGCGGCGGGTTACGCCGCCATGGCCCATGTCAGGCGAGCGTCTCCACCCGCCTGCGCCATTCCCGCCGATAGGCCTCCAGCCCGGCGAATCCGGCCGGCTCTGCCTCGACGCAATCGCTGACGAAGGGATTGCGACCGACGGCGTCGAAGACCAGCGCCGCGGCTCCGAAGGCGCTGCCTTCCGGCGCGCCGCTGGCGTGCACGGCCTGGCCGGGCCGCAACGCCGCCAGAACCGAGGCGTACAGGCCGGTCTTCACCAGTCCGCCGTCGATGACGATAGTGTTGCGCGAGCCGATGAGATCGAGCGACAGGTCGGTCATCAGCGCCACATAGAGCATGGCGACGGCGGCGCGCTCCTCGCCCTCGACGGCGGGGCCGGCGAAGCGGCCCTCATGGCCCGGCACGGGACCGCCGGCGGCGAAGGACGGCAGGGCGAAGGCGCCTTTGGCGATGACCGCCTCGACGGCCTCGGCCGAGACCGGCCTGGCCCAGCCGCCGCTGGCCACGTCATATTCCCGCCCGCCCATGAAGCGGATGGTGGCGACCGGCTGGCGGCCCACCGTCACATTGGCCAGCATGTCGCGCGCGGCGTCGAGCCGTTCGAGCGGGCTGGCCGGGTTGAAGATCACCACCCATGTGCCGGTCGACACCAGCGTGAAATCGTCGAAGCCGAGCGCGCGGTAGAAATAGAGCGCGGCGTTGCTGTCGTGTACGCCGTTATGGACGGCGACCGCCGCCGTGCGGCCGTCCGCGAGCGTGACCATATGGGTTCCCACCGCCGCGCCGGCCGGGGCGAATTCCGGCATCTTGCCGCGCCAGCCCTTGTCGTCGACGAGGCTGCTGAAATCGTCCTTGAGCGGGGCCCAGAGATGGGAATGGCAGCCCAGATAGGACACTTCCGACAATGTGCGGCCGGAGAATTTCCACGTCCAGAACTGCGGATAGCCGAGGATCGCGTCGGCGCGCGAGAACAGTTCCGGGTCGCGCGCGTCGAGCCACAGCATGTGGCGGCCGAAATTGAAGCCGAGCGGCAGCGCCGGCGAAAAGGTCTCGCTGAAATCGGGGATATCCGCGTCGATGCGGGCGGCGATCTCCGCCGGCGGCTCCTGCTCGTAGTCGAGCACCGGATGGGCCAATGCGTCGCCTGAAACCAGCGCGAAGGTGCAGCCATGGCCCGACCAGGTGACGCGGTCGACGCCGTGCTCGGCGACGACGCGGGCCAACTCCCGCCGCATCCAATCGTACAGCGCCTCGTCGTCCAGCACGCGCAGATCGCCCTCCTCGCGCCAGATCGGCCGGATGCGGGCCTGGTCGATCACCGCGCCGTCGGCCGAAAGGACGAACAGCTTGGAATTGGTCTTGCCGAGATCGAACACGGCGATGGGCGACAGGCTCAACTTTCTTCTCCGACGGTTGCGACGACGATGTTCACGCCCATGTCCTCCAGGAATTTGGCGGCGGCGTCGGTCAGCCCGTCATCGGTGATGACCGTTCCCACGCGCGACAGCGGCAGCGCCACGTTGCGCGGCTGGATGGAGAATTTGCGGCTGTCCGCCAGCACCACGATCTCGTCCGTACGGCCGGCCAACTCGCCGATCACCTTGACCAGCAGCGGATGGGATTCGAGCACGCCGCGCGCGCTGATCCCCTGCGCGCCGAGGAAAAAGCGCGAGGCGAAGAATTGCGGCGCGCCGCCGCCGGCGTTGTAGACGATGCCCGGCTCGCGATGCAGGTCGCCGCCGGCGATGGAGAGCTGGCAGGTGCCCTGCTCGCCCAGATAGGCGGCGAGCGGCATGGAGTTGGTCCAGACGCGCAGGTTGCGCCGGGCGAGCAGGATGCCGAGCTGGTAGCAGGTCGAGCCGGCATGGACGATGATGGAATCGCCGTCGCGCACCAGCTCGGCCGCCTTGGCGGCGATGGCGCGCTTGGCGTCGACGGCGATGTCGCGGTTCTCGTCATAGGGCCGGGCCGAAAGCCGCGCCCCGGCCTCGTTGGCCGAGATGCCGCCATAGACTTTGCGGGCGCGGCCCAGTTCGTGCAACTTGTCGATGTCGCGGCGGATGGTGGCGGGCGAGACGTCCAGATGCTCCTGCAGGTCGCGGACGGAGACGAACGGCGTTTCCCGCAAAAGATCGATGATCGCCTTATGGCGCTCGGTGTCGTTCATGCCCTGCCCTCCCGGTCTGCATGACTCTCGTGACCGAATATAATCAAATCCGACATGGAAAGGCAATACGGAACGCTAAATACGATTTTTTATGAGTAAGAATAATCATGCTTGACGAACAATGATCATAATATTAGGTTCGCCGGGAAAGTTCGATCACGTCCGGCTCCGGCCGGCGGGGAATGGGGAGGAGCGACCATGACTTCGAGCATCCGTGAGGCGGCCGCCTTCGACGCGTTTCTTGCGCTGTCCAAAGAGATCGGCGCCGACATCCTGAAAACGCAGGGCGCGGGCGGCAACACGTCGCTCAAGGAGGACGGCGTCCTGTGGGTCAAGGCCTCCGGCACCTGGCTGGCGCATGCCGGCGAGCGCGACATCATGGTGCCGGTCGAGGTCGAGCCGCTGGTGGCCGCGCTGCGCGCCGGCGACGAGCGCGCCGAAAAGGCCACCGACTTCGTCGTCGCCGAGAAGAACGCCTCGGGCCTGCGCCCCTCCATCGAGACCAGTTTCCACGCCGCCCTGCCGCAGCCGGTGGTGGCGCATTATCACTGCGTCAACGCCATCGCCCTGTCGGTGCTGACCGACCGCGACGCCGTTCTCGCCCAACGCATGGCGACGCTGCCCGACCTGAGCTGGGCCTCCATTCCCTATCGCCGGCCCGGAACGCCGCTGGCGCATGAGATCGACCGCGTGGCGGAAAACCGCCCCGACGTGCTGGTCCTCTACAATCACGGGATCATCGTCGCCGGCGATACGGTGGATGAAGTGCGCGCCCGCATCGCCCGCGTCACCGAGGCGCTCGCCGTCGCCGAGCGCCCGACGCCCGCCCCCGACATGGCGGCGCTGGAAAAGCTGGCGGTAGGCTCGGATTTCCACGCCGCCGTCGACGCCGGCAGCCACAAGACGGCGCTGAGCCCGGCCAGCGTCGCCATGGTGACGCGCGGCTCGCTCTATCCCGACCACGTCATCTTCCTCGGCACCGAGATCGGCGTGCTGGCCGAGGGCGAGGACGCGCGCGCCTATGCGGAACGGCGCGCGGCGCGCGGCGAGGCCCTGCCCAAGATGCTGCTCGCGCCGGGACGCGGCGTGCTTCTGTCCAACGAATTGACCGATGGCGGCCGCGTCATGGCGCGCTGCCTGGCGGAGGTTTCGGCACGCCTGCCGGAAGGCGCTTCCATTGCCTATCTCGACGCCGCGCAGGAATACGAACTTACCCATTGGGAAGCCGAGCAATATCGCCAGGCGCTCGACCGCAAGGCGAGCGGCCGGTCATGAGCGCGACCCTTCCTCCCGCAGCGGCGCTCGGCGTCGACCTCGGTACGTCCGGCGTGCGCGCCGCGGCGCTGGCCGCCGACGGAACGCCGCTGGCCATGGCCGCCTATGCCTATCCCGACGCGGCCGCCGGGCGCTCGCCCGCCGTCTGGTGGACCGGCGTGCAATCCTGCATCGCCGAACTGGCCGCCGGCGTCTCGCTGGCCTCGGTCGAAGGCGTGGCGGTGGACGGCACCTCCGGCACGGTGCTGGCGGTCGACGCCTTCGGCCAGCCGGTCGGCGACGTGCTGATGTATAACGAGCCCTGCCCCGACGCGACCGTCGTGGCGCGCATCGCGGCGGCGGCGCCGGCCGACAGCCCGGCGCGCGGCGCCGCCTCGCCGCTCGCCTGCGCCATCCATCTGGCGCGCCAACCCGGCGTGCGCGGCGTGCTGCACCAGGCCGACTGGATATTGACCATGCTCGGCGCGCCCGAGCCGGTCAGCGACGAGAACAACGCGCTCAAGACCGGCTACAACCTCGCCGCCGAAAGCTGGCCGGACTGGCTCGAAGCCTGTGGCATGGACATAAGCCTTCTGCCCGCGGTCCGGCGCGCCGGCGCGGCGCTCGGCCCCGTCCGCGCCACGGCGCTGGCGCTCGGCCTGCCCGCCGGCTGCCGCTACCATGCCGGCACCACCGACGGCTGCGCCTCGTTCCTCGCCACCGGCGCCTCGGCCGTCGGCGACGGCGTCACCGCGCTCGGCTCCACGCTGGTGGTCAAGCTCGCCTCCGACCGGCCTATCGACGCGGCGGAATACGGCGTTTATTCGCATCGCGTGCTCGATTTCTGGCTCGCCGGCGGCGCCTCCAATTCCGGCGGCGCGGTCATCCGCGGCTTCTTCGACGGCGAGCAATTGCAAGCCATGACGCCGCATCTGCGTCCCGACACGCCGACCGGCCTCGACTATTACCCGCTGTCCAGGCCCGGCGAGCGCTTTCCGATCAACGACGCCGCCTGGCCGCCGCGGCTCACGCCGCGTCCGGCGGACGACGTCACCTTCTTCCAGGGCATCCTCGAAGGCGTCACCGCGATCGAGAAATCCGGCTACGACCGGCTGGCGGAGCTGGGCGGCCCGGCCGTCCGCTCGGTGCGCACGGTCGGCGGCGGCGCCGCCAACCCGGCCTGGACGCGGATGCGGGAAAAGGCGCTCGGCGTTCCCTTCCTGCCCGCGCGCTCGGCCGAAGCGGCGGTGGGCGCGGCCTCCCTCGTCCTCGCAGGAAAGGGTCGCTCATGAGCCTCGCGCCCTTCATAAGCCTTCCCGACCTCGCCGCCCGCTACGACGCCTTCTTCGTCGACCAGTTCGGCGTGCTGCGCGACGACGACGGCGCCTATCCGGGCGCGCCGGAGGCGCTGCGCCTGCTCAAAAGCCTCGGCAAGACGGTGGTGATCCTGTCCAATTCCGGGCGCACCGGCGACTACAACGCCGAAAGGCTGGTCCGGCTCGGCTTCGAGCGCAGCGATTTCGACCGCTTCCTCACCTCCGGCGACGTCGCCTATGCGATCCTCGCGCAGGAGACAGCGGCAAGCGATAGGCGCAAGCGGTGCCTCACCATTTCCAGCGGGGGCGACCGCAACCTCGCCGACCGGCTGGGCTTCGAGAGCGTCGAGGATGCGGGCCAGGCCGATCTCGTCATCATTTCCGGCAGCGAGGCGGAGACCGTGCCGCTCGACGCCTATCGCGAGCGGCTCATGCCGGCGGCGCGGCGCAGCGCGCCCTGCTACTGCACCAATCCGGACCGCCACAAGCTGACCAAGGGCGGCGCCACCGCGCCCGGCGCGGGCGCCATCGCCCTCGCTTATGCGGAGATGGGCGGGCTGGTGCGCTGGTTCGGCAAGCCGCATCCGGCCATCTACCGCCACGCGCAGTCGCTTTTGCCGGGCGTCGCCGCCGGCCGCGTCGTCTGCCTGGGCGACAGCGTCGAGCACGACATCGCCGGCGCGGCGAGTGAGGGCCTCGCCTCGTGCCTGGTGCGCACGGGGATCGCCGCCCAGCTTTCCGACGCCGAGATCATGGCCGCGATCGACCGATACGGCGCCGCGCCGACCTTCCAGATGGAGCGGTTCGCGGCCTGAACGCAAAGCGCGCGGGACGGAGCCCGCGCCGCATGAAATTCGCCGGCGCGCCGGCGATCACCCTTCGGAAGGCGGGGAGCCGACCGAACCATACAGGCCGAACCATGCAGGCACGGCCTGCCCCAACGTCAAAATCTGTTCCGGGAGGACACCGCAGATGAAATCGATCCTACTCACCGCTTCCCTCGCTCTGGCCGTCTCCGCCGCCGCTCCGGCGCTGGCGCAGGACAAGCTCAAGATCGGCATGACTTTTCAGGAATTGAACAATCCCTATTTCGTGTCGATGCAGGAGGCCCTCAAGGAGGCGGCGGCCAATATCGGCGCCGACGTCATCGTCACCGACGCCGGCCACGACGTCGCCAAGCAGATCTCGGACGTCGAGGACATGCTCCAGCAGAAGATCGACATCCTGCTGGTCAACCCGACCGACAGCGCCGGCATCGAATCCGCCGTCACCGCCGCCAAGGCGCAGAACGTCATCGTGGTGGCGGTCGACGCCAACGCCAACGGCCCGGTCGACACCTTCGTCGGCTCCAAGAACCGCGACGCCGGCTACATGTCGTGCAAATATCTGGGCGAGAAGCTCGGCGGCAAGGGCGAAGTGGCCATCCTCGACGGCATCCCGGTGGTGCCGATCCTGCAGCGCGTCGAAGGCTGCAAGGCGGCGCTGGGCGAGTTCCCCGACATCAAGCTGGTAGACACCCAGAACGGCCGCCAGGACCGTTCGGTGGCGCTCGGCGTGGTCGAGAACATGATCCAGTCGCATCCCAACCTCGCCGGCCTCTTCTCCGTCAACGACGGCGGCGCGATGGGCGCGCTCGCGGCCATCCAGGGCTCGGGCAAGGACATCAAGCTGACCTCGGTCGACGGCGCGCCGGAAGCCATCGCCGCGATCAAGGCCGGCGGCGCCTTCATCGAATCCACCGCCCAGTACCCGCGCGACCAGGTGCGCATCGGCCTCGCCATGGCGCTGGCCCAGAAGTGGGGCGCGCATGTGCCGAAGGAAGTGCCGATCGACGTCCTGGTCGTCGACTCGAAGAACGCCGACGGCTTCAGCTGGTGACGCTCCTCCTTGCCCGTCCCCGCGTCATGCGGGGGCGGGCGGCATGAATCGCGAGGAGGAGAGACATGCTCGAACTGAATGGCATCAAGAAGAGTTTCGGCAAGATCGACGTGCTGCACGGCGTCGACCTGAACGTGCGGCAGGGCGAGATCCACGCCTTGCTGGGCGAGAACGGCGCCGGCAAGTCGACGCTGATGAAGATCGTGTGCGGCATCCTGCAGCCGACGGCGGGCGAAATCCGCGTCGACGGCCAGCCGCGCCAATTCGCCAATTATGACGAGGCCATCGCCGCAGGGATCGGCATCGTGTTTCAGGAATTCAGCCTGATCCCCTATCTGACGGCGGTCGAGAACATGTTCCTGGCCCGCGAATTGCGCTCGCGGCTCGGTCTTCTGGACCGCAAGGCGATGCACAAGCGGGCCGGGACGATCATGCGCCAGCTCGGCGTCGATGTCCCGCTCGACGTGCCCGTCTACCGGCTTTCGGTGGCCGAGCAGCAATTCGTCGAGATCGCCAAGGCGCTGTCGCTCGAGGCGCGCATCCTGGTGCTCGACGAGCCGACCGCGACGCTGACCCCGGCCGAGGTCGAGCACCTGTTCAAGGTGATGCGCGAATTGCGCCGGCAGGGCGTGGCGATGGTGTTCATCTCCCACCATCTCGAAGAAATCTTCGAGATCTGCGACCGCATCACGGTTTTGCGCGACGGCTCCTTCGTGGGCTCCTGCGCGGTGGCCGACGTCAACAACGACCGGCTAGTCGAGATGATGGTCGGCCGGCGCATCGAGAACAGCTTCCCGCCCAAGCCCGCCGTGCGGCCGGAAGCGCACGTGGTGCTGGACGTGGAGGAGATCCAGCTCAAGAAGGGCGGCCCCGTCTCGCGCTTCCAGCTTCGCGAAGGCGAAATCCTCGGCTTCGCCGGCCTCGTCGGCTCCGGCCGCACCGAGACGGCGCTGGCCATGCTCGGCGCGCATCCGGCGGCGCGGCGGCAGGTCAAGCTGGACGGGGCGGAGCGGCGCTTCGCCGGGCCCGACGACGCGCTGGGCAGCGGCGTCGGCCTCTTGCCCGAAAGCCGCAAGGAACAGGGGCTGATCACCTCCTTCCCGATCCTGCAGAACGTGTCGCTGAACAATTACGGCAAATATCGCAGCCATCACTGGTTCATCGACATGAAGAAGGAGCTGGACTGCACCAAGGCCGCCATGGCGCAGGTCCGCGTCAAGGCGCAAGGGCCGCACGCCCGCGTCGACACGCTGTCGGGCGGCAACCAGCAGAAGGTGGTCATCGCCCGCTGGCTCAACCATGACATGAAAGTGCTGATCTTCGACGAACCGACGCGCGGCATCGACGTCGGCGCCAAGGCGGAGATCTACCAGCTCATGCGCGAATTCACCGCGCAGGGCCATTCCATCATCATGATCTCGTCGGAGCTGCCGGAGGTGATCGGCATGTCCGACCGCGTCTGCGTGTTCCGTTCCGGCGGCGTGGTCGCCACCGTCGAGGGCGAGCGCATCAATTCCGAGGAGATCATGATCCACGCAACAACCGGGAGGGTTGAACATGTCCATTGACGCAACGCATGACGGCGCGGCCGACAGGCTGGGAGGCCTGAAGCGGCTGTTGCACTCGCCGCTGGCCCTGCCGCTGATCGGGCTGATCGTGGTGTCGGGCCTGATGGGGCTCGCCAGCGACAATTTCTTCAGCATCAGCAATTTCTTCAACGTGCTGCGGCAGGTCTCGGTAGTCGGCGTGCTCGCCGTCGGCATGACCTTCGTCATCCTCAGCGGCGGCATCGACCTGTCGGTAGGCGCGGTCATGGCGCTGGTCGGCACGCTCAGCGCCGGCCTGATGGTCCATATGGGCCTGCCCGGCGGCGTCGGCCTGATCGTCGGCCTGTTCATCGGCCTCGGCATGGGACTGGCCAACGGCCTGCTGGTCGCCTGGGGCCGCATGCCGGCCATCATCGTCACCCTCGCCACCATGGGCATGGCGCGCGGGCTGGGGCTGATCTATTCCGGCGGCTATCCGATCAGCGGCCTGCCGAGCTGGCTGTCCTGGTTCGGCGTCGGCTATATGGGCCCGGTTCCGGTCCCGGTCGTCATCATGGTGCTGATCTACGCCGCCGCCTGGGTGCTGCTGCAGCGCACGCCCTTCGGCCGCCATGTCTACGCGCTCGGCGGCAACGAGACGGCGGCGCGGCTTTCGGGCGTCAAGACCCGCCGCGTCAAGCTGGCCGTCTACGCCATTTCCGGCCTGACCGCGGCGCTGGCCGCCGTGATCCTGACCGGACGCCTGATGAGCGGCCAGCCCAACGCCGGCGTCGGCTTCGAACTGGACGCCATCGCCGCGGTGGTTTTGGGCGGCACGGCCATCACCGGCGGGCGCGGCCTCATCCTCGGCACGCTGATCGGCGCGGTGCTTCTGGGCATCCTCAACAACGGCCTCAACCTGATGGGGATCAACCCCTATCTCCAGGACGTCATCAAGGGCTTCATCATCCTGCTCGCCATCTATATCGGCCGCGAATGGCGCTGAGCCGAACATACATAGGAAGGAGAACGAACATGTCTCAATCGCTTCAAGGCAAGATCGCCGTCATCACCGGCGCGGCGTCCGGCATCGGCCTCGCCACGACGGAAGCCCTGCTGGCGCAGGGCGCGACCGTGGTGATGGTCGACTGGAACGAGGCGGCGCTGAAGTCGCTGACCGACCGGCTGGGCGAGCGCGCCGTCGCACAGGTCACCAACCTGCTCGATCCCGAAAGCTGCTCGGCGATGATCCCGGAAATCCTGCAGAAGGTCGACCATATCGACATCCTCTACTGCAACGCCGGCAGCTATATCGGCGGCGACCTGACGGAGACCAATCCGGAAGCCATCGACCGCATGCTCAACCTCAACATCAACGCGGTGATGAAGAACGTGCAGGCCGTCGTCCCGCATATGAGCGAGCGCAAGACCGGCGACATCATCGTCACCTGCTCCATCGCCGGCCATTTTCCCGTGCCGTGGGAGCCGGTCTATTCGGCGTCGAAATGGGCCATCACCTGCTTCGTGCAGACCATGCGCCGGCAGATGATCCCGCACGGCGTGCGCGTGGCGCAGGTGTCACCCGGCCCGGTGATCTCGGCGCTTCTGGCCGACTGGCCGGAGGAGAACCTGCGCAAGGCTAAGGAATCCGGCAGCCTGATCGACGCCGAGGAAGTGGCCGACGCCGTGGTCTACATGCTGACCCGCAAGCGCACCGTCACCATCCGCGACATGCTGGTGTTGCCGACCAATTTCGATCGCCTCTGATCAAAAGACTCGGCGGTGGGAGAGCCGCCGCCGGGTCCTTTCCGCTTGGACGTTCGCGGCGGCGCCGGTACACAGGGATCGTCGCCGAATCGAGCCCGTGGACCCGATGACCATTCGTCCCCTTGTGAAATATCCCGATCCGCGCCTGCGCCTCGTCGCGGCGCCGGTCGCCAGTTTCGACGCCGGGCTGTGTGCGCTGGCCGCCGATCTGCTCGACACCATGCGCGCCGCGCCGGGCGTGGGGATAACCGCGCCGCATATCGGCGTCCCGCTTCGGGTGGTCGTGCTGGAGCTGCCGGACGCCGGCGAGCCCGAAACCTTCGTCAATCCCGAAATCCTGTGGGCGTCGGAAGAGACGATCCGCCATCAGGAGGGCAGCGTCTCCATGCCCGGCGTCGTCGACGAGGTGGAGCGGCCCGCGCGCGTCCGCCTGCGCTATCGGGACCTCGACGGGGCCGAGCATGTCGAGGAAGCCGAGGGGTTTCGCGCCGTCTGCCACCAGCATGAGGTCGATCAACTGGACGGCGTGTTCTGGATCCAGCGTCTGTCGCGGCTCAGGCGCGACAGGCTGGTCAAGCGCTACGAAAAGCTGGCGCGGTGAGGACGCCGCCGGAGGATGGTCCGGCGGCATGCTGTCGTTCGATCAGGCGAGGCCTTCTTCCTTCAGCGCCTTCTGCGCGGCCGGGCGCGCCATCACGCGCTCGCGCAGGGCGACGGCCTTCGGATAGGCCGAAAGGTCCACCTTTAGCCCGACGCTCCAGCCGAGGATGACGGAGGCGTAGGCGTCGGCCTGGGTGAAATCCGCGCCGAGCCAGTAGCGACCCTCGGTCAGCATGGCCTCGAACTGGCCCATGCGGCGCTCGATCGCGGCGTTGGCCTTCGCCCGCGCCTCGTCGCTGAGATTGGGCGCGAACAGGCCGCCGAAAGCCACGTGCAGGTCGCTGCAGAAGCCCAGCGCCTCCTGCAGGCGGGCGCGCTCCAGCGTGCCATAGGCCGGCTTGAAGGCCGCGACGCCGGAATGGTCGCCGATATATTGCAGGATGGCCGCATTCTGGGTGATCACCACGCCCGGTTCGACCTCCAGCGCCGGCACCGCGCCGCGCGGATTGATCTCGAAGAAGTCGCCGCCATGCGCCGTCTTCTTCTCCTTGAGGTCGACCGCCTCCAGGTCGTAAGGCAGGCCGGTCTCGGCCAGCGCGATATGCGGAGCCAGCGAGCAGGCGCCGGCCTTGTAATAGAGCTTCATTGCGGAATCCTTCGCGTTTACGAATGCTCCGCTTGTAGCAGTTTCGCAAAAGCCCACAACGCCGCCCGGATCACGATTTGTTGGGCTCAAAGCCCGTGGACTCGGAAGCCGTTGCGGCCCGCCGCCTTGGCGGCGTAAAGCGCCGCGTCGGCCATCTTGAACACCGCCTCGGCGGCGTGGCCGCCGACGAAGGCGACCCCGACCGAAGCGCCCAGCCGCAGCGCCGCGCCCTCGTGCATGACCGGCCGCGCCAGCGCCTCGACGATGGCGCTGGCGCAATCGGCAACCGCCGCCCGGCCGAGCCGCGGGCCGGCCAGAACGGCGAATTCGTCGCCGCCGAGCCGCGCCACCAGGTCCGCGCCGGCGCAGGCCGCTTGCAGGCGGCGCGCCGCCTCCTTCAGGCATTCGTCGCCGACGGCGTGGCCGCGCGTGTCGTTGACCGCCTTGAACCCGTCGAGGTCGACCAGAAGCAGCGCGCCCTCGCCCGCCTGCGCCAGCGCGTTGAAGCGCGCCTGGAACTGGGTGCGGTTGGCGAGGCCCGTCATCTGGTCGAACTCCGCCAGATAGCGCGTGCGGTCGAGCAATATCTTCTGTTCGGTGATGTCCTGCTTCATGCCGAAGATGCGCACCGGGGCGCCGTTCTCGAGCTCCACCGTGGCCGTCACGCGCAGCCAGCGGCGGCGGTCCCGGAAGGTGACGATCTCGGCTTCCATGACGAAGCCGCTGCGCTCGCTTATGGCCCGGTCGCGCAGGCGGCGCAGTTCGGCGGCGGATTCGCCGGTGAAGCGTTTCACCAGCTCGGCCCGCACCAAGGGCGCGCCGCGCGGCAGGTCGAAGATATCGTAGGTGACGTCGCTCCATTGCAGCGCCTCGTCAGGCAGGCTGCATTCCCACACGCCGATGCGCGCCGCTTCCGAGGCGCGGGCGAAGATCTTGCGGCTATGCGCCAGCGCCGCCGCGTGCTCGCGCAGGAGCGCGTCCTTGGCGGCCAGCTCGGCCAGGAGACGCGCCTCCCTCGCGGCGAAATCGGAGGGCCCGGACCCGGTCATGGCCGCGCGTCAGAACAGCGAGGCGAGGCGCGACGGGCGGGACTGCATATGCGGCACGACGACGAGCCGGGTCACCTCGCCGCGCTTGAAGGCGCGCAGGAAGCGGGCGTAGTCGCGGAACACCACGCAGCCGTTGGAATCGCCGCTGCGGCCCAGCATGAAGGTGTGGGCCAGAAGCCCGTCGCGGCCGTAGAGATTGCCGCCCGAGGACGGCGTCAGCCGGATGGCCTCGACGCCGTGGAAGCGCGCCTCGCGCAGGCGCAGGTCGTAGGAATGGGGTGGCGTGGGGCCGCGGTTCTTCTGGTTCACGTAGCGCGGATTGTCGCGCATATGGCCGATGCCGGAATGGGCCTCCAGCCGCTCGCCATTGGGCAGATAGACGGTGGCGGCGGAGATGTCGTAGATGGCGATGCGGCTGCGCGAGGCCTGGTTGAGCAGCGGGCTGAACAGGCCCGGCGACGGCGTGTCGGTGGTCCCGCTCGCCGGCGCATAGGCGAGCTGCGTCGCGGCCTTCTCGCGCGCCGGCTGCGCGAAGCGCGGCGCGGGCTTGCTGCCCGGCAGCGGCACGTCCTCGGGCTGGAGAATGTCGGGAATGGCGACGTCTTCGGCCACGGCCTTCTGGCCGGGCGCGGCCTGCGGCACGGGGGCGGCGGCGCCGTCCGGCAGCGCCGGGCCGGCGTCTTCTTCCTCGGCGTGCGACAGCGGCGTGATCTTGGCGAAGGCGAGCGTCGCCGGCGGCGCGGACGGCGCCTCGGCGTAAGCCGCCAGCACGGCCTCGGGCTTCTTGGGCAGGTTGACGGCGGCGGCGGAGGCGACCAAAGCGGGCGCGGGCTGGGCCGGCGGCGCGACGCGCTCGGCGCGCGGCTCGACCAGCGCGGCCATCACCACCGACGCGTCGATGACCGAATCGGGGCCGATATCGGCCACCACCACGGCGGGCTTGTTGCGCCGCCAGTCGAGGTTGGAATAGGCGGCGTCGGCGGTGTAGGCGCTGATGAAGCTCTGCTTCACGAGGCGGCCGGGCTGCCGGGCCTGATCGACTAGCGCCAGCGCCTGCGGCGCGGCCAGGGGGATCCTGTGCGCGACGGGCGCGGCCGGCGTCAGCGCCGACATCACCGTTCCCAGCGCGCCGAGGGTTCCGGCCACCGCCAAGCCGCCGACGGCCAGCGTCGTCGCGGCGACCACGCCGCTGCGCAGGAAACCGATGAAACCCGCTGGAAAAGCGATGCGGCCGCGCGGGGCCGCATAGTCATAAACTTCTGTCACGCACGCCATAATACTAAACCCGACTGGAACCGACTGTGGCGGCCTTCGTTTCCTCCCCGAGTTCGGCGAAAAAGCGAACCGAATTGCGACGAAGCGATGGCCGTATCAGTTCGCCAAGCATGGCGAAGTATGGTAACCAAAGTCTTTACGCAGCCGCGCGCCGGACGAATAAGTTCGCGGGGCCGCGTTTTCCCCAGGCGGGCGGCGCGGTCTTGTCCCGGCGCGACGGATTGTCTACCTATCGCCTGATAGTCCGGCCCCCAGCGGAGACGTTGCATGCGACACCAGCTCGATCTTTTCACGGCCCCCGCCGGGGACGGCGAAAACGGCGCCCCGCGCCCGGCGCGCGGCCGGGCGGAGAAATCCGCGCCCATGGACGAGGCGGAGATGGTGCGCCGGCTGGTCGAAAGCGGGCGCTACCGCGTGCTGCAGCGGCTCGACCCCGCCCCGCCGGCGCCCGCGGCGGGCGCCCTGGCCTTTCCGCGGCTGGGCGTCGTCATCGACACCGAGACCACCGGGCTCAACCCGGCGCAGGACGAGATCATCGAATTCGGCGCGGTGGCCTTCCGCTACGCCGACGACGGCGCGCTGGGGCCGGTCTGCGCCAGTTTCGGCGCGTTGCAGGAGCCGTCGAGGCCGATCCCGGCCGAGATCACCCGCATCACCGGCATCACCGACGCCATGGCGCGCGGCCAAAAAATCCCGCTCGACGAGCTGGAGGCGCTGATCGCCGAGGCCGACATCGTCATCGCCCACAACGCCGGCTTCGACCGGCCCTTCTGCGAGCGGCTGTCGCCGGTCTTCGCCGACAAGCCCTGGGCCTGCTCGGTCAAGGAGATCGACTGGGCGGCGCGCGGCTTCGAGGGGACCAAGCTCGGCTATCTCATCGGCCAGTCGGGCTATTTCCACACCGGCCACCGCGCCGAGGACGATTGCCAGGCGCTGCTCGCGGTGCTGCGCGGCCCTTCGGAGGAAAACACGCCCTTCGCCGAGCTGCTGCAGGCGAGCCGCCGCGCGCGGCTGCGCATCTACGCCGAAAACAGCCCCTTCGAGATGAAGGAAAAGCTCAAGGAGCGCCGCTATCGCTGGTCGGACGGCAGCGACGGCCGGCCCAAATCCTGGTGGACCGAGGTGGACGAGGCGGAGCTCGAAGCCGAGCTCGACTATCTGCGCACCGAGATCTACGGCTGGCGCGACGCCGATCCGCTGGTCCAGCGGCTGACCGCCGTCGACCGCTATAAAGAGCGCGCGCCCGGCCGGCGCTGACTGCATTCTTCGTGACGCCGGGCTGCAAAGAGCAATTTTCTGCGCTCCGGTGCTCATGTACCCAAAAGTACACTCCGCTCCGGTGCTCGAAAATCACTCTTTTCGCCACGGCCTGACGAATTTGCAACTGTAGTGCTAGATCGAGCGCCGGCGGCGGCCCGAGAACGGGTCCGGCGCGGCGTCGAGCAGCGCCCGCGTATAGGGATGGCGCGGCGCGGCGAAGAGTTCGGCGGCGGCGCCCTCCTCCACGATGCGGCCCTGATGGATGACGGCCACCCGGTCGGCGATGGCGCGCACCACGCCGAGATCGTGGCTGATGAACAGATAGGACAGGCCGCGCTTTTCCTGCAGATCCATCATCAGGTTCAGAACCTGCGCCTGGATCGACACGTCGAGCGCCGAGACCGGCTCGTCGGCGACGATCAGCGCCGGCCGCGTGATGAGCGCGCGGGCGATGGCGATGCGCTGGCGCTGGCCGCCGGAAAATTCGTGCGGATATTTCTCCGCCGCCGCCTGCGGCAGGCCTACGGCGTCGAGCGCCTCCGCCACCCGCGCGGCGCGCTCGGCCGCCGGCGGGCGCTCCAGCGCGACCAAAGGCTCGGACAGGATGCGCCGCACCCGCTGGCGCGGGTCGAGCGAGCCGTAGGGGTCCTGGAAGATCGCCTGGAAACTCTTGCGCGCCGCGCGCAGTCCGGCCCGGCTCAGCGCATGGATGTCCCGCCCCTCGACCAGCACTTGCCCTGCCTGCGGCTTCTCCAGCCCCATGACGGCGCGCGCCAGGGTGGATTTTCCCGAACCGCTTTCGCCGACCAGCGCAAGGCATTGGCCTGCCTCGATTTTCAGGCTGACGCCGTGCAGCGCGCGCACCACCTGCGGCCGCGAGAAAATGGACCGGCGCGGCAGGCTGTAGTCGCGCACGAGGTCGCGCACTTCGAGGACCGGCGCGCTCATGCGGCGTCCTCCTTGCGCGGATGCAGGCAGGCGGCGCGGTGCGCCTCGCCCACGGGCCGCAGCGCCGGAACTTCCCGCCGGCAATCGGCCTCGGCGAAGGCGCAGCGTTCGGCGAAAGCGCAGAAGGGCGGCCGCGCGCCCGGCTCGGGCATGCGGCCGGGAATGGCGCTGAGCCGCGCCTTGCGCCCCGCTCGCGCGCCATAGGGGGAGGCCGCGAACAGCGCCCGCGTATAGGGATGCGCCCGGGAGCGGAACACGGTTTCGGTGCGGCCGGTCTCGACGACGCGGCCGGCGTAGAGCACCGCCACCCGGTCGGTCATTTCCGCCACCACGCCGAGATCGTGGCTGATGAGCAGCAGCGCCATGCCCGTCTCGACGGCCAGTTCGTCGAGCAGGTCGAGGATCTGCGCCTGCACGGTCACGTCCAGCGCCGTGGTCGGCTCGTCGGCCACCAGCAGCTCCGGCCCGCAGGCGATGGCGATCGCGATCATGACGCGCTGGCGCTGGCCGCCGGAAAGCTGGTGCGGATAAAGCCCGGCGTCGAAGCGCGGCGCGGGCAGGCCAACACGGTCGAGCAGCGCCCGCGCGCGCGTCTCCGCCTCGGCGCGGCTTTCGCCGAAATGCAGCCGCCGGCCCTCGGCCACCTGCGCGCCGATGGATTTGATCGGGTTGAGCGCCGTCATCGGCTCCTGGAAGATCATCGCCATGCGCCGCCCGCGCAGCCGCCGCCATTGCGCCTCGGGCGCGGCCGTCAGCTCCGCGCCGTCGAAGCGCAGGCTTCCGGTTGCGCGCAAACCGTCCGGCAGCAAGCCCATCAGGGCGAGCGCCGTCATCGACTTGCCGCTGCCGGATTCGCCCACCAGCCCCAGCCGCTCGCCGCGCCGCAGGCTGAGGTCGAGGCCGGAGACGATCGCGCCGGCGGGCGCTTGAATGGAGAAATCCGTAAGCTCCAGCAGGCTCATCGCGGCCTCCGCGGATCGAGCCGGTCGCGCAGGCCGTCGCCCAGGAGATTGAGCCCCAACACGGCCAGCATGATGGCGAGGCCGGGGAAGATGGCGAGCCACGGCGCGTCATAGATGAAGGTCTGGGCGTCGTTGAGCATGCGGCCCCAACTCGGCGCGGGCGGCTGCGCTCCAAGCCCGACATAGGACAGGCCGGATTCCGCGACGATGGCGAGGCCGAATTGCACCGTGACCTGCACGATCAGCACGTGGCTCATATTGGGCAGCACATGCGCAAGCGCGACGCCGAGATCGCTGCGGCCGGCGCAGCGGGCGGCCAGAACGTAGTCGCGCCGCCACAGGCCGAGCGCGTCGGCGCGGCTGACGCGGGCGAAGACGGGGATGTTGAACAGGCCGATGGCGATCATGGCGTTGACCGCGCCGGGGCCGAAGACGGCGGTGATGATGACGGCGGTGAGCAACGCCGGAAAGGCGAAGGCGAGATCGGTGAGCCGCATGACGAAGCCGTCGACCACCCCGCCGCGCGCAGCCGCCAGCACGCCGAGCGGAACCCCCGCCCCCGCGCCCACCAGAACGGCGATCATGGAGACGGCGATCGAGTTGCGCGCGCCGACCATGATCATGGAGAAGACGTCGCGGCCGAAATTGTCGGTGCCGAACCAGTGGACCAGGCCCGGCCCCTGCAGCTTGTCGCGGAAATTCATCGCCGCCGGCGCGAAGGGCGTCCAGAGGGCGGAGACCAGCGCCAGCGCGACCAGAAGGCCGGTCAGCGCCGCGCCCAAAGCGAGGTTGCGGTTCATCGCCCAGCCCCGGCGGAAAGGCGCGGGTCGATGAAGCCATAGGCGAGGTCGACCAGAAAATTGACGGCGATGACGGCGGCGGCGAGCAGCGTCGCCAGCGACTGCACGGTGACGAGGTCGCGCTGCGCCACGGCCTGGAACAGAAGCCGCCCGACGCCGGGCAGGTTGAAGACGTTCTCGACGATGACCGTCCCCGCCAGCAGGAACGAGAATTGCAGTCCGACGATGGTGACGACCGGGATCAGCGCGTTCGGAACCGCGTGCCGCCACAGGGCCGCGCTGCGCGAAAAGCCCTTGGCGCGGGCGGTGCGGACGAAATCCTCGCCCAGCGTCTCGATCACCGCCGAGCGGGTGATGCGGGCGAGGATGGCGGCGAGCGGCAGGGCCAGCGCCAAGGCCGGCAGCGTCAGCGAGCGCAGGCCGCGCCAGAAGCCGGCGTCCCAGCCGGCGAAGCCGGAGGCCGGAAACCAGCCCAGCTTCAGCGCGAAAAGAAGAATGAGCAGCAGGCCGAGCCAGAAATTCGGGATCGCCACGCCCAGTTGCGCCACGCCCATGGAGACGACGTCCGCCGCCCGCCCGCGCCGCGCCGCCGCATAGACGCCGACGGGGATGGCCACCACGACCGACAGCGCCATGGAGAGCAGCGCCAGAGGCAGCGTGACCATGACGCGCGGGCCGAGCAGTTCGGAGATCGGCGTCGCATAGGTGTAGCTCACGCCGAAATCGCCGCTGAGGAACCCGCCCGCCCAGTCGAGATAGCGCCGCCACAAAGGCAGGTCGAGGCCCAGCTTCTGGTGCAGCGCGGCGAGCGTGTCGGGCTGCGCGTTGACGCCCAGCATCACCGCCGCCGGATCGCCCGGCAGCGCCTGCATCAGCAGGAACACGACGACGGAGGCCGCAAGCGTGGTCAGGAGCAGCGAAACCACCCGCCCGGAAACATAGACCAGCAAGGCTCCTCCCTCCGCCATGGAGCGGCTTCTCAGCCGACCGCTCCATCCCTTTGTTCAAGCTGCGCTTTTCGCGCCTCAATCTTCCCAGCGCGCCTGCGTCATGTCGTCGGCGGGGATCGGCATATCGGCCCAGACGCCCTTCACATGCCGGTTCCACACGCCGATCTTGGGCAGGGCGAAGAGAAACACGTTCGGCTCGTCCTCGGCCAGCTTGCGCTGCAATTTCTCCGACAGCGCCTGCTGCTCGCGCTCGTCGCCGGCCTGGGCGTAGGCCTTGTAGAGCGCCTTGTAGCCGGGGCTGTCGTAATGGAAATAATAGCTGTCGCGGGCGTAGATATCGAGATCGCGCGCCTCGGTATGGGCGATGATGGTGGCGTCGTAATCCGAGCGCGCGAAGACCCGGTCGAGCCAGGGCGCGAATTCGATCGGGACCAGATCGGCCTGGACGCCAACCTCGGCCAGCATGGCCGCTATGATCTCGCCGCCGCGCCGCGCATAGACGGGCGGCGGCAGCATGATCGCGAACCGCGTCCCCGCCGGAACGCCGGCCTCGGCCAGCAGCGCCTTCGCCCTGGCCGGGTCGTAGGGATAGGTCCCGGACAGGTCGACATAGCCCGGATCGACCGGCGCGTAATGCGAGCCGATGGGCGTTCCGTAGCCCGAGGAGACGCCCTCGATCAGCGCCTTGCGGTCGATGGCGTAGGCGAGCGCGCGGCGCACCCGCACGTCGTCGAACGGCTTGCGCGCATTGTTGAGCGCCAGGATCACCTTGCCGGCGGTGCTGCCGACCTCGACATGCAGGTTCTCGTCGCTCTTGAAGCGATTGATCAGCTCCGGCGCGGGAAACATTGGAAACACGTCGATATCGCCGGCGAGGATGGCGGCGGCCGCCGCCGACGGATCGCTGACGAAGCGGAAGGTGACGCCGGCAAGCTTCGCCGGCTCGCCCCAATAGTCGGGGTTGCGCTCCAGCTCGACCCGGTCGCCCTGCACCCAGCGCTTGAAGCGGAACGGGCCGGTGCCGACGGGCCTCGTCCGGTTGCCGGCGGCGGATTTGGGCGCGATCATCACCGCGTCGCCCCAGCCCATGTCGAAGAGGAAATTCGAGGTCGGCCGCTTCAGCGTCACCACGGCGGTGGTGGGATCGGGGCATTCGGTGCGGGCGATGGGCTCGAACAGGCCCTTCTGCGCATTGGCGGAATCGGGCGCCACGGCGCGCTCGTAGGAGAATTTCACCACCGGGCAGTCGAAGGGCTCGCCGTCGTGGAATTTTACCCCCTGCCGCAGCTTGAAGCTATAGGTGAGCCGGTCGTCGGAGACGGTCCAGCTTTCGGCCAGGAGCGGCTTGACCGAGCCGTCCTCGGCGATGCGCACCAGGCCCTCGTAGAGATTGGCGTAGGTCACCTGCCGGATGCCGGCGGCGGCGTTGGCGGTCGGGTCCAGCCCCGGCGGCTCCAGCACCTCGCCCACCACCAGCACGTCCTTGGCCGCGGCCCCGGCGACCGAGGCCAGCACGATCGCGGCCGCGAGAACGGCTTTCAGCGCTTCACCCATTGCTGCGGTCCCCCTCCTGGACAGACCGAGCCTCCGCCGACCGCAAGGCTCGCGTCAGAGAAAGCTCTCGGGAATCGGCGTCCATACGCCGTCCCGCCGGTCGAATTGCGGAATATGCGCGAGGCTGCGCAGCAGGCGCACGTCGTCGCCCAGCTTTTCGCGCCAGTCCTTCGCCTCGGTCAGGATGACGCCGACGCCCACCACGTCGCCGCCCGCCTTGCGGGCGAGGTCGATGGAGCCCTTGAGGCTGGAGCCGGACGCCACCACGTCGTCGACCACCACCACCCGCTTGCCCTTCAAAAGCGGGATCGCCTTGCGGTCGAGAAGCAGGCGCTGCTCGCCCTTGGAGGTGATGGAGGAAATGGTCTGCACCAGCGCGTCGCCGAGATGGATTTTTGGCGATTTCTGCAGGATCACGTAATCGTCGAGCCCGAGCGCGCGGCTGACCTCGATGGCGACGGGAATGCCGAGCGTCGCGGCGCCGACGATCACGTCGGGCTTGAGCGGCGCGAGCTTTTCGGCGAGCGCGCGGCCGGCATGCTCGCCGAAGCGTACGCCCAGGTCGATGACCATCATCAGCGAGATGGCGAAATTCGGATTGATCGGCACGATGGGCAGGTCGACCTTGCGTCCCGCCACGTCGACGGTCCAGACCTGGCCGTCTCCGGAAAGTTCGGCCCCGGAAATCTCCACGCTGTTCTCAGTCATTGCAGGCCGTCCTTCGGGTTCAGTCTCGATTCGACCAGCAGGCCGACATTGCGCCAGGTGGTGCGCTTGCGCTTCATATCGAAACCATAGATGGAAAGGGAGAGCGAAATGGCGTGCGCCATGCGGATCGCCTGCACCAGCAGCGGCACGCCGCGCGCCAGCGCGAAACGCAGACGCATGGGGAAGGAGACGTCGTCGATCTCCATGCCGCGGGCGCGCTGCGCGTCGGCGATGCGCTCGAAATCCTCGCGCAGCATGGGGATGACGCCGAAGGTCAAGGACAGGACCAGCGTGGCGATGGGCGGCAGGCGCGCCGCGCTGGCCGCCGCCAGGATGGAGCCGGGCGTGCTCGTCTCCATGACGAAATAGAAGGCGGCCGTGGTCGTCACCAGCCGCGCCGCCATGCCGGCCGCCACCGGCAGCGTGTCGAGGAAGCCCATGCCCTGCAGGAGAAGATTGAGAATCCAGCTCGCCATCACCAGAAGCGTCAGCAGCATCGCGCCCTTGAGATAGGCGCGCAGGCCCGGAACCCTGACCAGCGCCAGGAAGCCCACCGTGGCGAGCGCGAGCGGAACGCCGTAACGCCAGCCCGGCGCGAACCAGGCCGCCAGCATCACCACGAAAGCCGCCGCCAGCTTGACGAAGAAATTGAGGTCGTAGGCCAGTTTCATGCCGCGTCTCCGGCCGTTTCGGCGATGGCGAACTGGCGCGGCTTCGGCCAGTTAAGCGCGCGATAGGCCTCGCTGTCCCAGGCCGCGTCCACGTCGCCGTCGAAGGTGACATGGCCGCGATCGAGCACGATGACGCGCGAGGCCACGTCGTCCACCAACTCTAGGTCGTGCGAGATCAGCATGGCCGCGCGGCCTTCCGCCAGCGCCGTCTCCAGGAACTGCTCCAGCATGCGGCGGCCGTTGAGGTCGCGCGCCAGGAGCGGCTCGTCGAGGATGGCGACGGACGCGCCGGCGGCTTCCGCGCAGGCCAGGCCCAGCAGCGCCTGCTGGCGCGCCGACAGCGCGAAGGGATTGGTCTCGCCCTGGCCGCCGAGCCCGTAGCGGGCCAGCGCCGCCTCGGCCCGCGCCGTGACGGCCGCGTCCCTGGGAGCCCGCGTCGCGGCGGTGATGGCGAAGACCACCTCCTCCAGCACAGTCATGTTGAAGAGGATGCGGCGCATGTTCTGCGGCAGATAGGCGATGGAGCGGGCGCGCCGCGCCGCCGTCCAGCCGTCCGCCTTCTCGCCGCCGATGACGATGGCGCCGGCGGCGATCTTCTGCAGCCCCAGGATGGACTGGAACAGCGTGGTCTTGCCGGCGCCGTTCTTGCCGATCAGCCCCACCACCTCGCCGGCGCGGATCTCGAAGCTGACATTCTCCAGCACCGGCTGGCCGTTGCGGCGCTGCAGCTTCGTCCTGATGGCCGTGGCCGAAACCAGCGTCGCGTCGGGCGTGGACCGCGTGAGCCGGCGCGGCGGCGCGAAGGGCGGCAGCACGCCGGCCTCCTCCCACGGCGCGACGTCGGCGATAACCGCGCCAAGCGGCGTGACGGGGGCCAGTCGGCCCTCCTTCATCAGGCCGACATCGGTGACCACCGCCTGCAGGGAGGCCGGGTCCTGCTCGGCGATGAGAAGGGCGGAAATATCGGCGCCGAGCTTTTGCAGCGCGCGGGCCAGGCGCTGGCGCGCGGCGGGGTCGAGCCCCGTGGTCGGCTCGTCGAGGATGAGCAGCTTCGGCTCGGCGGCCAGCGCCGCCGCCATCGCCACCATGCGCCGCTCGCCGCCCGAAAGCGTCAGCACGCGCCGGCCGCGCAGGGCGTCCAGCTCCAGCTCGGTCAGGAGCGCGTCGATCCGCGCCCGCACCATGGCGCGGTCGAGGCCGCGATTCTCCAGCGGAAAGGCGACCAGGTCCTCGACGCCGAGGTCCCAGAGCTGGTCCTCGACGTTCTGCGACACCACGCCGACCTTG
Source organism: Hyphomicrobiales bacterium (assembly GCA_900465915.1). Taxonomy (GTDB): domain Bacteria; phylum Pseudomonadota; class Alphaproteobacteria; order Rhizobiales; family Rhizobiaceae; genus Brucella. Next base: position 2,790 of record UBKJ01000026.1, on the reverse strand, counting down.
GCGAAGAGATCGTCCTTGGCCATGGAGCCGACCGGCGCCCCGTCGAGCGTCACCGTGCCGGCGAAGCGCTGCGGCGAAACGAGGCGCGGCACCACGCCGGCGGCGGCGTTGAGCAGCGTTGTCTTGCCGCTGCCGCCCGCGCCGCAGATCAAAAGCCGTTCGCCCTCGCGGATGTCGAGGCTGGCCTCGGCGACCGCCGTGGCGGTTTCGCCGAAGCCGACGGTGACGTTTTGCAGTTCGAGCACGGGTCCGTTTCCGCGATCAGAAGCGGGTGAAGCCGGAAGGATGCGCGCCCTTCAGGATCTTCAGCGCCGGAACGACCAGAAGCGGCGTGCCGATGACCATCGGCACGATGTCCGACAGGCCGAGATACATCACCGCCCACCAGAACGGGAAAATGCCGAGATAGGCGAGGCTGGCCGAAACCGCCACGACCATCACCAGGCCGACCACCAGGCAGGCCACGGCGATCTTGACCAGCGTGGCCGGCTCGAAGCTGGTGGTCTTGGGATCGAAGAGCGAGCCGAGCACGAAGCCGGTCAGGCCGACCATGACGCCGTCGACGATCAGCGAATGGGCCGGGATGAAGGTGCCGGCCAGGAGCGACCAGATGACGGTGCCGAGATAGCCGCAGATGAAGCCGCTCTTGCGCCCGAGCAGGATGCCGACCAGCGGCGGCAGGAAGGCGAAGATGCGCCACTGGATGACGCCCGGCACGAGCTGGATCGGATTGGCGTAGGCCCAGAGCACGCCGGTGGCGGCGGCCGCGACGATGGAGAGCACGATCGGAAACAGCGTGTTTCCGTCGCTATGGATGGTGGTGTTGGACATGCTAGTTCCCCTTGAAGTTTTTTGCTTGCTCGACGCGAGCGCTTTTCGGCCCGCCGTGACGGGCGGAATCGCGACGCCGCCGGCTTCCGCCGCCTGTCGGCGGTTCCGGCGTTCGATTGCGCTATGCAGAAACATTCGCACCTGCTCATGTCAAGGCGAGTCGCGCCGGCGGCGGAGGAATCGCACGCTTTTTCCGCATGAGATCGTTCTTGCGGTTTCCGTTTCGCGTCGGAACGCACACAATGACGTTATCCGCGCGGTTATTCGCCCCGACGGCGCGGCAAAATAGATGTGGCGCTGATGATTTTGAGTTAAACAATCTGCAAGCCCCGCCGCATCCGGCGCGGCGTATTTCCATTCGGCGAGACGGCGGCGCTTTTCAGCGAGGCGCAAGGGGCTCGTCCGCAGCGGTCCAAGACATGAAGCACGAAACGAACATCACACAAGGCGCGCCCGCGCCGGCGGAAGGGCCGATGGACGGCTTGCAGCCGCCGCGGCTTTATTGGGCCTGGACCACGCTGGCCGTCGGCCTCATGCTGGCGGTGCTGGACGGCGCCATCGCCAATGTGGCGCTGCCCACCATCGCCGCCGATTTCCACGCCGGGCCGGCCGCCTCGATCTGGATCGTCAACGGCTACCAGCTCGCCATCGTGGTGACGCTGCTGCCGCTGGCGGCGCTGGGCGAAATCTGCGGCTATCGCCGCGTCTATCTCTGCGGCGTGGCGCTGTTCACGGCCGCCTCGGTGGGCTGCGTCTTCGCCCGCTCGCTGGAGATGCTGACGCTGGCGCGCATCGTCCAGGGCCTGGGCGCGGCCGGGCTGATGAGCGTCAACACCGCCCTCCTCCGCTATACGGTGCCGCAGGCGCGATTCGGCGCGGCCATCGGCCTCAACGCCTTCTTCGTCGCGCTGTCCTCCACCGTCGGCCCGACGCTGGCCGGCGTCATGCTGTCGAACCTGAGCTGGCCGTGGCTGTTCGCCGTCAACATCCCGCTCGGCGTGCTCGCTGTGGCGCTGGGGCTGAAAAGCCTGCCCGACAACGAAAAATCTGCGCGCCGTTTCGACGTCGTCAGCGCGGTCCTCAGCGCCCTGACGCTGGGCCTCCTGGTGACGGCCATCGACAGCGCCGGCGACGGCGCGGGCTCCAGCCTGCGCGTGGCTCTTCAGGCGGGCGCCTGCGTCGTGGCGGGCGTATTCCTGACCCGGCGCTCGCTGCGCATGCCGGACCCGCTCCTGCCGCTCGACCTCCTGCGCATTCCGATCTTCACGCTGTCGATCTGCACCTCTATCCTGTCGTTCCTGGCGCAGATGATGGCCTTCGTCTCGCTGCCTTTCCTGTTCCAGACCGTGATGGGCTTCCGGCCGATCGAGGTCGGCTTCCTGATCATGCCCTGGCCGATCGCGCTCGCCTTCGTCGCCCCCCTCGCCGGCAAGCTCTCGGACAAACGCTCCCCCGCCGTGCTTGGCCTGATCGGCCTCATCCTCTTCGCGGCCGGCCTGGCGCTGGTGGGCATGCTGCCCGCGCATCCGACGATTCCCGACATCTGCTGGCGCATGGCGCTCTGCGGCGTCGGCTTCGGCCTATTCCAGGCCCCCAATAACCGCATGATGATCGGCTCGACGCCCCGCGCCCGCAGCGGCGCGGCCAGCGGCATGCTCGGCACGGCGCGCCTGCTGGGTCAATCGATCGGCGCGGCGATGGTGGCCTTCTTCCTCAACCTATGGGGACCGGCTGGAACCCCGACCAACCTTTTCATCGCCTCGGGCGTGGCCCTGACGGCCTCGATCATCAGCGTCTCGCGTCTCGGCCGTTGAAGATTCAGGCCACGCGAGGAGCCTGTGCATAACTCTTGATATCCATGACGAAATTTGAAAATTCCCTGTTGCAATCTGCAAACGGTTGGTCCATACAGCGCCTGCCTGACGGAAACGACTTCTCTACGAAGTCACTGGCGCGAGC
>UBKJ01000051.1 GCA_900465915.1 Hyphomicrobiales bacterium | reverse complement strand
TGAACCGCGCCGGGTTTGCCGGAGGCTGATTTGGTTTAGTTACGCGGCCATGGCTTCAGTTTCCAGAGCCGCATAGAAGTTGGCCTCGGCTTCTGCGGGCGGGATGTTCCCGATTGGCTCGAGCAGGCGGCGGTTGTTGAACCAATCCACCCATTCGAGGGTTGCGTATTCCACGGCCTCGAAGCTGCGCCATGGGCCGCGACGGTGGATGACTTCGGCCTTGAAGAGCCCGTTGATCGTCTCGGCCAAGGCGTTGTCATAGCTGTCTCCGACGCTGCCGACTGAGGGTTCGATGCCCGCATCCGCCAGCCGTTCGGTGTATTTGATCGACAGATACTGGCTGCCACGGTCGCTGTGGTGAACCAGCCCCATGCCCTTGACCGGGCGGCGGTCATGGACCGCCTGTTCAAGGGCATCGAGCACGAAGCCGGCATGGGGGGAGGTACTGACCCGCCAGCCGACGATCTTGCGGGCATAGGCATCAATGACGAAAGCAACATAAACGAACCCCTTCCAGGTGGCGACATAGGTGAAATCCGACACCCACAGCATGTTCGGTGCCGGCACCCGGAACTGGCGGTTCACCTTGTCCAGCGGGCAAGGCTGCTTCTTGTCCGGGATCGTCGTCCGGTGCGGCTTGCCGCGGATAATGCCTTGAATACCCATCTCCTTCATCAACCTTGCGACCGTGCAACGGGCGACATCGAAGCCCTCGCGGCGCAGTTGGTGCCAGACCTTGCGCACGCCGTAGACGCTCCAGTTGTCCTCGAAAGCACGTCGGATCTCGGGCCGCAGCGCTTCGTCCCGTTTGGCACGATCTGACAATCGCGCCGGTTCGGCGCGTTTGGCCAGATGGTCATAATAGGTGGCAGGGGCGATCGGCAGAACGTTGCAGATCGGCTCGACCCCATGCACACCACGATGCGCATCGATGAAGGACACCATCACTTCGGCCGGCGGTCGAGCTCCGCCATCGCAAAATATGCGGACGCCTTGCGCAGGATCTCGTTCGCCTGGCGCAGCTCGCGGTTCTCCCGCTCCAGCGCCTTCATCTTCTCGGCCATCTCGCTCGGGACACCGGCGCGCCTGCCGCTGTCGACGTCGGCCTTCTTGACCCACTCGTTCAGCGTCTGCGGCGTGCATCCGATCTTCGCCGCGATCGACATGACCGCCTGCCAGCGCGACGCATGCTGGCCCTCGTTGTCGAGAACCAGCCGCACCGCGCGCTCGCGCACTTCAGGGGAAAACTTATTCGTGGTCTTGCTCATGATGCTCCATCCTACTCAAGAGTTGGAGCCTCCGGCAAACCCGGCGCGGTTCA
>UBKJ01000018.1 GCA_900465915.1 Hyphomicrobiales bacterium | reverse complement strand
GCAAACCCGGCGCGGTTCAGATCGCCTCGAACGTCGATCTCAATCCTGCCGTCCACCGGCTCTTCCTTCGTCGACGAATCTTACATGCCGTCAAAAACAACTTGCAGCCTTATCGTACAGCTGCTGATATTCCTTCGCGCAGATCGCCTTAACTCTCAGCTCTTGCTGTCGAAAGGGTCATGGCGGCGCTGGGGAATCGGATATTTGCGAAAGGTGTTCGCAGTTTATCGGTCTATAATCGATGAGGTGCGCCTAAGTTGAAGGCCGCCGTAAGTATAAGCTAAACTATGTTAGATTGCATTTACGAAGTCGGGGGACCGTATTCAGCGCCTGGAAGGCTTGCGCGCTGCTGACGGTCGCGCGCCGGCCGCCACATTAACTGCCCGAGCGCCGCCTTGACAGTTTTCCAATTCGCGCTCTACCTTGCAGACAAGCAGCAGAACGCTGCTGAAAAGGGGAGGAAATCATGACGAAGGGTTCGAATATTTACGGGCTGGTTCCGGGTTCATTTTCGCGGCGCCGGTTCCTGACGGCGAGCGCCGCCGGAGTGGGCGCGCTGCTTCTGCCGTCGCTGCCTTCCTTCGCGGCGGACAAGCCGAAGGTCGGCCTCGTCATGAAGTCGCTCGCCAACGAGTTCTTCAAGCAGATGCAGGCCGGCGCGGAGGAATATGCCGCCAAGAACACCGACAAGTTCGCCTTCGCCGCCGTCGGCATGAAGGACGAGCGCGATTTCGCCGCGCAGGTCGATGCGGTGGAGAATTTCGTCACCCAGCAATACAATGTGATCGTGCTGGCGCCGGCCGATTCCAAGGCCATGGTCACACCCGTCAAGAAGGCGCTGGACGCTGGCGTCAAGGTCATCAACATCGACGTGGCGCTCGACGAGGATGCGAAGAAGCAGGCGGGCGTCGATCTGGCCTTCTTCGGCCCCGACAACCGCGAGGGCGCGAAGCTTTCCGGCATGGCGCTCGCCAAGGAGCTGGGCAAGGGCGGCAAGGTCGTCATCCTCGAAGGCAATCCCGAAGCCGACAACGCCAAGGAGCGCAAAAAGGGCTTCGATGACGCTGTTGCCGAAGGCGGCCTGACGCTGCTCGATTCCAAGACCGCGCACTGGGAAACCGAGGAAGCCAACACGCTGATGACGAATTTCCTGACGCAATATCAGGACATTCAGGGCGTCATGGCGGCCAACGATTCCATGGCGCTCGGCGTAGTCAAGGCGCTCGACGCCGCCGGCAAGTCGGGTCAGATCAAGGTCGTGGGCTTCGACAACATCCCCGCCGTGCAGCCGCTGATCAAGGATGGCAAGATGCTCGCCACCGTCGACCAGTTCGGCGCGCAGATGGCGGCCATGGGCATCGATTACGGCCTCAAGGAACTGGCCGGCGAGAAATATTCCGGCTGGGTCAAGACCGATATCAAGCTGATCACCGCCAAGGATCTCTAGGCGCGGTCGCGGTTCCGGCACAAAGGCCGGGACCGCTCCGACGCTTCGTCTTCACGCATTTCCGGGCGAACGCAAGCGGGAGGCAGAACCGTCCGCCGGGTGGCTTTCCGCCAGCGCCGCTCCGTCCATCCGGAAACGCCCTCGAAATCCGGGCGAAGGCAGGGGCCGGTCGGTCATCGCACCGATTGCCGCTCTCACCCCGTCCGGCCGGCAGGAACAGACATGCAGCCGACCGACGCCATTTTGAAATTGGAAGATGTCAGCAAGACCTTTCCGGGCGTGGTGGCGCTGAACGGCGTCAACCTGCAGTTCGAGCGCGGCGAGACGCATATCATGCTGGGTGAGAACGGGGCCGGCAAGTCCACCCTCATCAAGCTTCTCGCCGGCATCTACCAGCCCGACGGCGGCGCGATCTTGCTGAACGGCGCGCCCTACAGCCCGCGCACTCCGCATGACGCGCAGGTGCAGGGCATCCGCATCGTGCATCAGGAACTCAACCTGCTGCCGCATCTCTCCATCGCCGAGAACCTGATGCTGGAAAGCCTGCCGCGCCGTTTCGGGATGGTGGACCGCACCGCGCTGAACCGGCGCGCCGCCGAGTTGCTGGCCGAGGTCGGCCTCGCGGTCGATCCGCGCACGCTGGTCGCCGAACTCGGCGTCGCGCAGATGCAGCTTGTCGAGATCGCCAAGGCGCTCGGCTACGACAGCAAGCTTCTGGTTCTGGACGAGCCGACCGCGACGCTGACCCCGCCGGAAATCGAACGGCTCTTCGCCATCATCAAGCGTCTCAAGGCGAGGGGCGTCACCATCATCTATATCTCTCACCGCCTGCACGAGGTCTTCGAGATCGGCGACCGCGTGACGGTGCTGCGCAACGGCAAGCTGGTGGAGACGCGCGGGCTGGAGGGGCTCAGCGTGCCGCGTCTGGTGCGCATGATGATCGGCCGCGACATCGCCGACGAATATGGTTTCGACGAGAGCATCGCGCCCGGCGCTATCGCGCTGGAGGCGAAGGACGTCAAGCGCACGGCGCAGGCCGCGCCCGTTTCCTTCTCGGTGCGGCAGGGCGAAATCCTCGGCGTCGCCGGTCTGGTCGGGTCGGGCCGCACTGAGGTCATGCGCGCGATCTTCGGCGCCGATCCGAGCGCCGGCGGCCGGATCGATGTCGACGGCCGGCCGGTGAAGATCCGCGATCCGCGCGACGCGGTGCGCAATGGCCTCGGCTTCCTCACCGAGGACCGCAAGAGCCAAGGGCTGCTGCTCGACATGGCCGTGGACATCAACGCCACGATCACCGACCTGGAAAAGATTTCGCATAGCGGTCTTCTCGACCGCGGCGAGGAGAAGAAGGCGGTGAGCGAACTGGTCTCGCAATTGCGGGTCAAGACCGCATCTATCGAAACTCCGGTGCGCAATCTTTCCGGCGGCAACCAGCAGAAGGTGGTCCTGGCCAAATGGCTGTTTCGCGGCTCGTCCACGCTGATCCTGGACGAGCCGACACGCGGCGTCGATGTCGGCGCCCGGCGCGAAATCTATCAGTTGCTGTGGATGCTGGCGGCCAACCGGAAGGCCATCATCATGATTTCCTCCGACCTGCCCGAACTCATCGGCATGTGCCACCGCATCATCGTTTTCTCCAACGGCAAGCTGGTGGGAGAACTGCCCCGGTCGCAATTCGATCAGGAACGCATTCTCTCGCTCGCCTATCAGGAGCATGTCCAGTCATGACAGATACGCCTTCCACGCCCTCCCAGTCCGCCGATCGCCAGAAGCTCAAGCGCTTCCTGTTGCGCGACGCCGGCGTGTTTCTGGCGCTGGTGCTGATCACCCTCGTCTTCTCCTTCACCGCGCCTTACTTCGCGACACCGGGCAATGCGCTGAAGATCTTCGTGCAGATCGCCATCAACACGGTGCTCGCGGCGGGCATGACCTTCGTCATCCTGACCGGCGGTATCGACCTTTCGGTCGGTTCGGTGTTGGCGCTGTGCACGGTGGTGGGCGCGCTCATCATGACCTCGGGCATGGGACCGGCGCTGTCGATACCGCTGGCCATTCTGGCCTGCATCGCGGTCGGCGCGTTATGCGGTTTCATCAACGGCAAGATATCCACCTACTGGAAGGTGCCGTCTTTCATTGTAACGTTGGGCATGCTCAACGTCGCGGCCGGCGCTGCGCGCGTGGTTTCCAACAACAGCACCATCACCGGCCTGCCGCAGGGCTTCGTCGACTTCGGCAATCTTATTATCGGCGGCTTTCTGCCGTCGATCTTTCTGGTCGCGGCGGCTGTCATTCTGATCGGCTGGTTCGTGCTGCATTTCACCGTCTTCGGCCGCATGATCTATGCGGTCGGCGCCAATGACGAAGCGGTGCGCCTGTCGGGCCATAATCCCGACGCCTACAAGATCGCCGCCTTCACTATTTCCGGCGTGACGGCGGGGGTGGCGGCCGTCGTCTATCTGCTGCGCCTCAACATCGGCAGCCCCATCGCCGGCGTCGGCTACGAGCTGAACGCGATCGCCGCTGTCATCATCGGCGGCACCAGCCTGTTCGGCGGCAAGGGCTCGATCGTCGGCACGCTGGCCGGCGCCTGCATCCTTCAGGTGCTGGCTACGGGCTTGCAACTGCTCGGCATCGGCGACAATTACAAGCCGATCATCATCGGCGCGGTGATCATTCTTGCCGTGATCGTCGATACCTACCGCGAAAAACTGCTGCGGCGTATGCGCTGAGGACAGGGAGGCCGGCCCGTGAGTGGGCCGTTAATCTGTATATCTGACGGAATTGGTGAAGCCCCGTACGGCGTGATGCTGTATTGTCTGAAAGTGGCGGGGCTTTTGGCCGTCTTCCTCTGTTAGGATCGCGTCAAGCTAACCAACCAGCTCGATACGTCGCGAAGAATCTCCACAACCCTCAAGGACGCAACCTCGTCGGCGTTCAGCGCCGCCGTCAAGACCTCCTAATTTGCGGCGATAGATGCCGTTCAGACCGGACGTAGGAGGCGACGCGATCAGTCGGGTCTATTTTGTTACAATAAGAGGCAGTGGCTTTTATATCAAAAGCTACAAGGATAAAACGAATGACAGGTGCGTGCAGGTTCTTTAAAATTTGATGATATAGCGAAAATGGCTCGTTCTAGGTCTATTTGGGGAGCTCGGCGCGAGCCAGTTTGTGAGCCAATGCTGCTGCCTTGGTCGGTATTATCAATTTCCTGGTGCAATCTTGTCGGATCTTAAAAAGAGAAATCAAGCGGAGCTGATGGAGAATCTGGCTATGAATCTCCGTGATCTCTCGGGATTCTATCCGTCGGTTTCAGAGATTTGCAGAAGGATAGATATAAATAGACAGCAGTTTAATAAATATCTTCTGGGGACGATGATGCCGTCCCTCTATAATCTACGTCGTATTTCAGATTTTTTCGGTGTGGATGAAGCGGAATTGACTTTGCCGCATGAGGAATTCAGGAGGATTGTGTTTAGCAGGCAACTTCAGGAGAGATTGCCAACTGAACTTGCGGTTTTGTTGCGCAAGCAGAATAATGTATTGAAAACTTCTTCGTTGGAGCTCGATACATATCTTGGTTGGTACAGCTGCTATCTCCGTTCCCCAACTTATAATAATAAAATTGTTCGAGATGTGACTTATATATTTAAGTCTGGAGACTATATTTTTTCTAAAAGTATTAATATCAGTAATTCAAGGCCTCTTCGTCGGACTGTTTTTAGGAATCATGGGCTCGTTTTTTGGCAAGATGAACGTATTTACCTTGTCGAGGCGATGGGGAGATATAAGAATAATTTCACCTTGTGCGTTCTGTATCCGTCCTCCAGGCGGCCTGTGTCTTCGATTCAAGGGATGCTGCTAGGCGTTGGAAAAGACGCCGGCAAGAAAATATATGCATCGAGGCTGATCATGGATTATCTGGGTCCCAAGATTAATCTAAGGCAGGCAATTCGGGCCTCTGGCACCTTTGAGCTGAGCGATGATACGATCGACGCTGAAATTCGAAAAGAATTGCAGGATGGGATGCTATTTTCTGGTTGAACGTGTCTGCGTGTTCCGCGTCGTATCCTTGATGTGGCGAACCGTGAAAAAGACTACTGATTTTAGAAATTGAATAGAGAGATTCGGGCGACCCAAAGCGCCGCTCAGGCGGTATAAATTTGATAATCCGCCACAGCCACCATTATTGAGATGGCTTCGATTTTTCCATCAGTTCAGATCCAGGCTGCCGTCGCGATCGTACCGGATGATCGCCGACGGTTCGCTGTCCTTTCTTTTTAGCGTTTGCATAGGGCCATTTTACGCGTTCTGAAGCACAAGCGCACAAATTGGACCAACCACCACCTCTCCAGTTGACATCAAACACCATTGCTAAGGCGGGGCGTATCACGGCATGTTAGGCAATGAGCCTTCGCCGCGTTCATGTACAAAAGAAGACAGTGTGGCGAAGAAAATTGATGGAGAGGATGTGAGGCGATAAAAATCAGACGCCTCGTGTTTTTATCTCTATGGGAGGAGTTATCATGGTTTCCTGCGCGCAGTTAAATTGAAAACTTATTTCGGTAAGTTCTATTGATGCTCAAATTGGTATCAGTAAATGGAGATTCGACAGTGATATTTTGAAAATATCACTGTCGAATATGCAGATGAGTTTCGGATGCGCCTTAGCTGGGATGGGCTAAGCTCGATATCGACATTCTTGCGGAGTCGTTTCCGAGGCCGCTCGCATATATCGCCGTCGATTCACCATCGAAAATAAAGACCCTTAAAGCAATTGCTTGCCTTGTCTCTGAATTAGGCGGGGCGCTTCTGTGTGAAGCGAAATGGGGAGCCATTGGATAAATGGACTTTAACATGAACAGTCTGGGGTTCTTAGGCCAGTTACGAACGAGTCAACAGGAGCGCATCGCCTGCGTCGGCGATAATTGCGTCGATGTCTATGTCGATAGCGGCGCTTTGTTTGCGGGCGGAAATGCGGTTAACGTGGCTGTCAATCTTGCGCGGCATGGGGCCAGTTCGCATTTCTTCGGCCGGATCGGCGGCGACCCGGACGGCGCGTTGATCGAGTCCGTGCTCAAGGCGAACGATGTCACGTGCCGCTCCATCGTCACCCCGGAGCCGACCTGCCGCGGCCTGTTGCGGGTCGACGAATCCGGCCTGACGACCCTTGTCGGCATGGAGGGCGATTGCAGCTATCTGGCGCTCGACGACGCGACGCTGACCGCCTTGAGCGCTTTCGATCTCGTCTTCATGAAAGCGGTGGCCGGCACGGACGAGACGATGGCGCGGCTGCGGGCGCTTGGCTGCGCCACGGCCTATGATTACTCCACCTTTCATGACGAGCTGGGCGGCGCGGCCGCCGATATAGGCTTCTTTTCCTTCGGGGAGGGGATGGCGGACGCGGCCATGCCCATGCTTCTGGACGCGCAGGCCAAAGGCGCCCGCGCCGCCATCGCCACGCTGGGCGCCGACGGCGCCGTCGGCCGCTTCGGCGAGGAGGTGGTGAGGGTTTCAGCGCCGCCCGTCGAGGTCGTGGACACGATCGGCGCCGGCGACGCCTTCATCGCCATGCTGCTTCTGTCCTTGCTGCGCGGTTCGTCTCCCGCGGAGGCGATGCAGGCGGCGGCGCGGGCCGGGTCGCTGGCGTGCACCCATAGCGGCGCCTTTCTTCAAACACCGATAACGCCGGAGGGCGTGCAATGACGTCTCAAACAGCAGTTCCAGTTCTGGAAGCGAAGAATATCGCGAAATATTACGGCAGCGTGAAAGCCCTGCGCTCGGCCTCCATCAGCGTGGCGCCGACGGAGGTGCATGCGCTGATCGGCGACAACGGAGCCGGAAAATCCTCCTTCATCAAGATCCTCTCGGGCACGATGGCTCCCGATGAAGGAACGCTTTCCGTCGTGGGCGAGGAGGTGAATTTCGACTCGCCGATCGACGCCCGCGCGGCCGGGATCGAAACCGTCTATCAGGACCTCGCTCTGGCGGACAGCCTCGACGCGGCGCAGAATATCTATCTCGGCCGCGAGATGATGCGTCCCGGCCTGGCGGGCCTGCTCGGCTTCTACAACAAGGCGCGGATGCGCGAGACGACCAAGGCGCGCCTTCAGGAGCTCGGCATCAACCTGCCGGCCATCGACGCCCCCGTGGGGCGCTTTTCGGGAGGGCAGCGGCAGGCGATCGCGGTGGCGCGCGCCGCCACCTGGGCCAAGCGGCTCATCATCATGGACGAAGCCATGGCGGCGCTCGGCCATGTCCAGACCTCGCACGTCCTCGACCTCGTGCGGCGGGCGAAGGAGGAGCTCGGCCTGTCGGTCATCCTCATATCCCACAACATGCCGGAAGTCCTGCGCGTCGCGGACCGCATCACCGTCCTGCGCCTGGGCCAGACGGTTCTGACCGTGAACGCCGCGGACGCCGACACCGACCTGCTGGTCGCGGCGATGACCGGCAGCCTGAAGATCGAGACCGCAGAGGCGTCAGCATGACCATGATCGCGCAAAGAGACGAAAAGACCAAAATGCAGAAATCCGGCTTCGCCCTCAGCGGGGAGATCTGGATCGTCGCGATCCTCGTCGCCCTGATGGCGTTTTTCACGGTGATGACCCATGGCCGGTTCCTGTCGGCGGCCAACCTGTCCGACATCGTCATCAACACCACCTCCATTCTCATCCTCGCCGCGGGCCAGACGATCGTGCTGATCGCGGCGGGCATCGACATCTCGATCGGCGCGTTGGTGGTGTTCTGCTCCGTCGCGGCGGCGACGGCGTTCCGCGACCTTTCCGGTCCCGCCGTCGACGGCTATCCCTATCTCATCCCGGCGGTCCTGGCGACGATCGCCCTGTCCGTGGCGCTGGGGACCGCCTGGGGCCTGCTCAACGGCTGGCTGACGGCGCGGTGGAAGATTCCCGCCTTCATCGTCACGCTCGGCACGCTCAATATGGCGCTCGGCTTCGCGCAGGTATGGACCGGCGGGCTCAACGTCACCGGCGTTCCGGGACCGATCCAGGCCGAGTTCGCGCGCGGCCGGTTTCTGGGGCTGGTCCCGTGGCCGATCATCGTTACGATCGTCGTGGTCGCCGTCCTCTGGATCCTGCTGCATCACACGCGGTTCGGCATGCGGACCTATGCGCTCGGCAGCAATCCGGAATCCCTGCGCCGGGCGGGCGTCAGCATCACCCGCCATACGATCATCATCTACGGCCTTGCGGGCGGCCTCGCCGGCGTGGTCGCGGTGATGGAGGTGGCGCGCTTTGCGACGGTCTCGCTGGCCTCCAACAGCCAGACGGCGCTCAGCGCCATCGCGGCCGTGGTGATCGGCGGCACCAGCCTTTTCGGCGGCCATGGGCGCATGTTCGGCACCGCGATCGGCGCCTTCATACCGGCGGTCCTGCGCAACGGCTTCATCCTGATCGGAATCGGGCCCTATTGGCAGAACGTCGTCATCGGCGCGGTGCTCGTCGCCGCCGTGTTCATCGACCAGCTTCGCCGCGGCCAGCTCTCGTCCTCCGGCAAGAAGGCCCGGAAGGGCTCCAAGCGAGCATGAATCAATCCGCATAAACAAAATGGGAGACTGCTATGAAGAAACGTTCCTTGAGAAGCGTGACGGCCTTGCTCGCGTTCAGCGTGGCGGCGTCCTGCCTCGGCCCAATGGTCGGCCTGGCGCAGGCCGCCGATAAGAAACGGGTCGCCTTCGTCACCGGCCAGATCAACGATCCTTTCTATGCGCTGATGCAAAAGGGCGCGCAGAAGAAGGCGGACGAGATCGGCGTCCAGCTCGACTATCAGGGGGCGACGGTCTGGGACCCGCTGTCGCAAATCCCCATCGTCGACGCCGTGCGCATCACCGCGCCGGACTTCCTGATCATGGTGCCGGTGGAGCAGACGGCGCTGGTGGCGCCGATCCAGAATTACGCCTCCGCGGGCATTCCGGTGATCACGGTCGATACCGACCTCGCCGATCCGTCCGCCAGGCTGATCAACATCAGCTCCGACAATGTCGGCGGCGGCGAGCTGGTGGCCGATACGCTCGCCAAGGCGGTGGGCGAGAAGGGCAAGGTCACGATCCTCTGCTACCAGCCCGGCATTACGGTCGACGACCAGCGGCTGGCCGGCTTCGCCAAGAGCATCGCCAAGCATCCGGGCGTGGAATATGTCGGCCCGCAGCTCATGGCCAGCACGGACCAGACCGAATCCGCCCGTTATTTCGGCGCGGTCCTGCAGGCCAATCCCGATTTGGCGGGCGTCGCGGTCTGTGACGGCGTGGCCGCCTCGGGCGTCATGACGTCGATGAAGGAAAAGGGCCTCGCCGGCAAGATCAAGCTCGTCGGCTTCGACGTGAACGACGATCTGCTCGCGGGCGTCAGCGACGGCTCCATCGCCGGCCTCGCCGTGCAGAAGACGGAAGAGATGGGCGCCACCGCGGTTTCCTGGGCCAACGACTATCTCAACGGCAAGAACCCGCCGAAGCAGAACATCCTGCTGCCCTTCGTCATGGTGACCAAGGACAACATCGCCGATCCGGAGGTGAAGAAAATTGTCAGCCAATGAAATTCCGTTTCCCGTCCCGCCGAAGCCCCTGCGGCTCGGCATCATAGGATGCGGCAAGATCGCCCAGAACGTGCATATTCCGGCGATCGAGATGTCGCCCGACTACGCCGTTCTGGCGGCGCTGAGCGACGCCGACGCGAACGTCCTTGAGGCCGTGGCCGCGCGCCACGGCGTCCGGAAGACATATGGCGATTACGCCGATCTGCTGAAGGATGCGGATATCGACGGCGTGGTGATCGCCGTCGGCGATCCGCTGCATGTGGAGGTGGCGGCGAGCGCCCTGCGCCATGGCAAGCATGTGCTGGTCGAAAAGCCGCTCGGCGTTTCGGTGGAGGAGGCGCTGACGCTGCGCGAGGCCGTCAAGGCGTCCGCGGCCGTGCTGGAAGTGGGCGTCATGCGCCGATGGGACGAGGCCGTGACCTACGCCGCCGGCGCGGTGGCCAAGCTCGGCAAGGTGACGTCGTTCAACGCCTGGTATCGCTGTTCGGACGGCGCGTTCTTCTCCGAGGATTCGGTCTATCTGCCGGTCTTGCGCGCACCAAGCTATCAGCGCCCGGTCTGGAAGCACGACCGGGCCCATTATGCGCTCGACGCGCATGCGTCGCATCTCTTCGATTATATCCGCTATGTGGCGGGCGACGTGGAGCGCATCGGAGCGATCCGCAGCCAGCACGGGAACGACTTCGTCTGGCAGGGGATCGCCGCGCTGGAAAGCGGCGGCGTGGGTCGTTTCGAACTGGCGATCGAAACGCATGCGCCGTGGTCCGAGGGGATCGAGGTCTATTGCGAAGGCGGCTCCGTCCGCGTGGACATAGCGCTCGTGACCAACAACGCGCCGAGCAGCGTCGAGGTGTTCGACCGCGCCACGATGAAGGCTTTCCGCCCGGCCCTGACGCGCGGCAACCCTTATGTGAACCAGATCAGGGGTTTCGTCGGCGTCGTCACCGGCGCGCTTCCCCGGCGCGCCTCGGTGGAAGACGGGCTGGCGGCGCTGGCCGACATCGCGGCGACGCGGGCCTCGGTCGCTTCCGGCGGCGCGATGCAGGAGGTGAGCGTGGCATGATCGGCATCTTCACCCGCACGTTCGAGACCACCGATCTCGAGCGGAGCCTTTCGACGGTCGCGGCGCTCGGCTTCGACGGCGCCCATCTGTCGCTCGCCTCCGCCGGGCTCGGCTCCTTTCCCGCCGCGCTTTCCGAAGCCGAGGCGCAGAGGATTGGGACCATCGTCGAACGCTCGCCGGTCGCGCTCTATGGCGTTTCGGCGACCTTCAACGCGACCAACCCGGATCGGGAGCGGCTGCGGCGCGACATCGAGGCGGCGGTCCGGATCATCGGCCTCGCCCCCGTCATGGGAACGTCCTTCGTGACGCTGTGCACGGGCAGCATGAACGCCGACGACATGTGGGCGTTTCATCCCGACAATGCGGGAGAGGCGGCCTGGGACCGGCTGATCGAAACGCTCGCTCCGCTTTCGGATGCGGCGCGCGCGGCCGGCGTCACGCTCGGCGTGGAGCCCGAGATCAACAATGTCGTATCCGACGCGGCGCGGGCGCGCAGGCTTCTGGACGAATACCCGGATTTTCCGTTGAAGATCGTGCTCGATCCGACCAATCTGGTCGAGCTTGGCGACGACGGCGCGGTGCGGGAAACCCTCGTCGAGGCCTTTTCGCTTCTTGCGAAGGATGTCGCGGTCGTCCACGCCAAGGACAAGGACGCCTCCGGCGCCAGCCGGGCCGTCGGACGCGGCGGCATGCCCTATGAACTGATCGCCGATCTGATCCACGAACACGGACTGTCGGCCCTGCCGATCGTCACCCATGAACTCGACGCCGGGGAAGCCGCTCACGCATGCGCTTTCATCCGGTCGAACATCCTGAACGCCGAGGACCTTGTCAGATGAACGAACAATTGACGCCTGGATTGGGAATAGGCCTGCAAGACGGCGAACCGACGCTGTCGCAGCGCGTCGTCTTCAACCGCCGGGGCCAGCGCATGAGCGAGGCGCTGCACGACGTCGCCGCCGATCCGCAGAATACGCCCGAGGGCGTGATCCAGTACTGGACCATGGTGGAGGTCAGCGACGTCGACGACCAGTCGGTCCGGGACGGGGAGATGGCCTATTCTCTGACCTATATTCCCCAGCGGCCGATGGGCTGGGAGGCGGCCAAGACCCACGGCCATATCCATACGCCCGGCCTCCTGGGCGTTCCGGACCCCGAGGTCTACGAGGTGCTGAGCGGCGAGGGCCTGTTCCTGATGCAGGACCTGCGCGAGGGGCCGCGTTCCTCGCTCGCCATCGCGGTGCGTGCCGGCAAGGGCGATACGGTGGTGCTTCCGCCGTGGCTCTATCACGTCAGCATCAATGTGGGACGGGACACGCTGGTTTTCGGCGACGTATGCAGCCGGCATGTCGCCGACGATTACGGCTTCGTCAAAACGTCGAAGGGCTTTTCCTATTATTTCACGCCCGAAGGCGAGCCCCACGCCAATCCGCATTACCAGGAGACGCCGGAGCTCAAGATCCTCTCCGCCGCCGAATGGTCGCCGCAGGATATCGGGCCGCTCTATCAAACGCTGCGGGACAAGCCCGAGGAACTGGCCTGGCTGATCGATCCAGACGCCTTCGCCGCGCGCTATCCGCAATTCAACGCCTACAGGCTGCCCTGATGCCGTTTCATTTTCACACGATCCATTCGCAGCATCTTGCAGGCAACCTTCTAGGCGACAGTCCCGTTCGGCAGCTTGTCGTCTATACTCCGCCGGGATTGGAGAAAGGCGCGGAAAAAGCGCGCCTTTGCGTGCTGCTGCACGGCTATAGCGGAAGGGCCCTCAACTGGGCCCTTCCCGAACATTTCAAGGGCTCGGGCCGCAGGCCGTCTTTCGAGACCGAGCTGGACCGGCTGTTTTCGGAGGCCGACGTGGCGAAGGCGGTGATCGCCATGCCCGACGGCTGGACGGCGCTCGGCGGCGGCCAATGGCTGAACTCGCCCGTCAACGGCGATTTCCAGAGCTATCTGATCGACGAGGTGGTCGATTTCGTTGAGCGCGAATATGCGGCCGGCGGCGAGCCGGAGGATCGCGTCGTCATCGGCCATTCCTCCGGCGGCCTTGGCGCATGGGAAGCGGCGACGACGAACTTCGCCTTCGGAGGCCTCGGCTTCCTGGCCGGGGACGCCTTCTTCGAACGCACCCATCTCGGTTTCGTCTTCGACCTCATCACGCGGTCGCAAGCGTTTACGAAGAAAAGCCCAGGCGAGGCGTCTCCCGACGAAGCGCTGCCATTGGCGCTGGCGGCGAGCTATGCGCCCAATCCCGAGGCCGGCCCCTGCTTCGGCGATCTGCCGCTGGATATCCATACCGGAGAACTGCGCCCCGACGTCTGGAGCCGCTGGCTAGCCTATGACCCGGTCGTGAACGCGGCGCTCCGCGTGGACGCGCTTCGACGGCTGAAGAAAATCTATCTCGACGTCGGCAAGCGGGACGAATACGGCGCGCAACTCGGGCAAAGGATGCTTTCACGGGAATTGGGGAAGCTCGGCGTGGCGCATATCGCCGAGGAATTCGAAGGAGCGCATTCGTCGCATACGCTGCAAAGAATCGTCGAAGCGTTGAGGGTGTTACTAAAATATAATATATAAAATAACTAATATATATTCAGAAAATTTAATTTTCATTTTATTTGACATGATACTACTTTGTATCTGTCAACATTATTTAGCTATCCGCATTAATTAACATTTTCACTCGCGAGGCTAACTCTACATAGCGCGCCAACGATATCTGCTGTGACCAGGTATGCGCTTTCGATATGTAGGGCTCGTTGCCGTGTATTTCATCGCAATCGAATTCACCTCTGATCGCCGCTCCGCTTCCCGATGACGGAAATTTCAACGCTCGCGGATTTTGCGCCATGAAAGGTGGTTGACGTGGCTACTTTAGTTCTATATCCATTTAGACAAACGTTTGACTAAAGGTTTTCACCTGCTTTAGCGGGTTGGGAGGAATTTGTGTTTCTAGGGATCGATCTCGGGCTCGGGAGCCTGAAGGCGTCGCTCGTCGACAGGTCGGGCGCGGTCTTGGGCGAGGCTTCGGCCGGTGTGCGCACGCAAAATCCGGCGCCGGGGCAGGCCGAGCAGAATCCCGCCGACTGGGCGCGCGCCATGGCGCAGGCGCTGCATGATCTGGGCGGCCGCGCCGATCTCGGCGAGGTGGAGACCATCGCTTTCACCGCCGGCACCCATTCCAGCGTACTTTTGGGCGAGGACGGCGAAGTGCTGCGGCCCGTCATCATGTGGTCGGATCAGCGCGCCGGCGGCGAGGCGGAGGAATTGAACCGCCGCATGCAGGACTGGCTGATGGAGATCGCCCACAACCGCGCCGCGCCCACCTGGTCGATCGCGCCGCTCTACTGGCTGCGCCGCAACGAGCCGCAGGTGGTAGCGAAAGTCCGCACGGTGCTTTTCGCCAAGGACTGGCTGCGCATGCAGTTGACCGGCGACCGACTGACCGACCGCATCGACGCGCAGGGCAGCCTGATGCTGGACGTCGACCGGCTGGAATGGTCGCAGGAGCTTTGCGACGCCATCGGCTGGGACATTACGACCTTGCCGAAAGTGCGCAATCCGACCGATCTCGCCGGCCATGTCCTGCCGGAAGCGGCGGCGCGCTACGGCCTGCGCGCCGGAACGCCGGTTTACGTCGGCACCTGCGACACCGCCGCCGAAGTGTGGAGCGCCGGCGCGATCGAGCCGGGCGACACGGTGATCAAGCTCGCCTCGGCGGGCGTCGTCAACGTGGTCTGCGACCGGCCGACGAAACGGGCCGACGCGCCCTCCAAGGGCTTCGTCATGCCCGGCCTGTTCTATGCGCTGGGCGCGATCAACGCCTGCGCCACCGGCCATCGCTGGCTGTCGGAGCTGCTGTTGGGCCAGGAGGTCGACGGCGGCGATTTCGCCGGGCTCGACGCGCTGGCGGGGCGGATCGCGGCTGGCGGCGAGGGGCTGCTTTTCCATCCCTATCTCATCGGCGAGCGCGCGCCCTATTGGGACCCGCATCTGCGGGCGAGCTTCATCGGCATGAACGTCACCCACGGCCGCGGCCATTTCGTGCGCGCCTTCTACGAAGGCGTGGCCTTCGCGCTGCGCGACGCCGCCCGGCCCTTGCAGGCGGCGGGGCTCGGCGTCGGGGCGGCGGCGCTGATCGGCGGCGGTGCGAAAAGCGACATCTGGGCGCAGATCATCGCCGACGTCTTCGGCGTCCCGATGCGCAAGCCCGTCCATGGCGACGCCTCCTACGGTGCGGCGCTGATCGCTGCCGTCGGCGCGGGCGCCTTCGCGAACGAGGCCGAGGCGATCCGCGCCTGCGTCGCCTTCGGCCCGGACATCGCGCCCGATCCGGCGCGCGTCGTCGTCTATGACGGGCTGTTCGACCGCTATCGTCGGGTGAAGGAGCTGCTGACGGAGATCAATCACGAGATCAGCGTCTCGTAAGGGAATAACCGCGCTGAAGCGCAATCTGAGGAGGAAGATACATGCGATTCATCAAGACCATGGCCGTGGCGGTCGGACTTCTGTCCCTCGCCGGCGGGGCGAGGGCGGAGGAGGACACGTTCAAGGTCGGGATGGTGACCTATCTCACCGGCGACTGGGGCTATCCGGGCACCTCGACCAAGCGCTCGCTCGAAATCGCCGCCGAGACCTACGGCAAGGTGCTGGGCAAGAAGATCGAGCTGGTGATCGTCGACGCGCAGAATCCCAACAACCAGATCCCGGAAGCGCAGCGCCTGATGGCGCAGGGCGTCAAATATTTCATCCAGGGCTACAACCTCGCCCCGGTGCCGCTGGCGCGCTACGTCGTCGACAATGGCGGCCTGATGGCCGACGGCACGAGCTGGTTCCCGGACCTGACCGAGGAAGGCGGCTATGACAATTATTTTATGTTCATGCCGTCCTGGAAGGTCTTCTCGCAGACGCTGGTCGACTATTCGCTGAAGTTCGGCGAGGAGAAGCTGGGCAAGAAGCCGAAGGACCTGAAGATCGCGCTCATCGGCAACCCGATCATGAGCTATGTCGGCGACGAGGCGGCCCGCATCCTGACCGAGAAGGGCCTGCCGCCGGCGATCCACGAGACCTACAGCAAGGACATTTCCGACTTCACGCCCATCATCACCAAGATGAAGGAAGCCGGCATCGACATCGTTATTCCTTACCAGCTCGGTTCCGACGCAGAGCTCTATCGCCGCCAGGCGGCCGGCCTCGGCCATACGCCGCCGATCCTGCTCGCCGCCGGCGTCGGCTACGACCAGCCGGAATTCGCCAATATGGGACAGGCGGCGCTCGGCTCCATGTCGCTGTCCTACACGGTGCCGGAAATGCGCGAGGAATTCGCGCCGGGCCTGAAGGAGTTCAAGGAGAAGTACAAGGCCAAATACGGCGAGCTGCCGGTGACGCATGGCCTGCAGACCTTCGCCACCGCCATGGCCTTCTTCCAGATGGTCGACAAGGCGGGCAGCTTCGACATCGACAAGGTCAGCAAGACCATGGCCTCGACGGTGATCGAGCGCGGCAAGCTGCCGAACTACTGGGGCGTGAAGTTCGACAAGAACCACAACAACCTCTACGCCAATCCGCTCATCATCGGCCAGTGGGTGCCGGGCGAGAACGGCAAGCCGGTCTACAAGGTCGTCTATCCGGAGGAACTGGCGGTCGAAAAGCCGCTCATCCCCTACTTCAAGAAGTGATCTTGGGCGTGCCAGCGAGACCGTCCGTTCCGGTTCTCGCCGGCGCTTCCGCCGAATGGAGCGGCGACCGTTCCAGCCATTTGTCTTTACCGTGTCCGCGCGGGGTCGGACGCTCCTGTCCGGCCGCAGGACGCCTCGGGTTGAAACCATGACTTTCGACGTCTTTGCGACCCTCCTGCTCAGCGGGATATTCACGGGCGCGCTCTACGGCCTCTTCGCCAGTGGTCTCACCTTCCAGCTCGGTTCGCTGTCGATCGCGAATTTCGGCTATGGAAGCTGGCTGATCCTGGCCATGTACACGACCTTCTTCGCCTTGCAGGTCTGGGGCGTTCCGCTCGCGGTCGTCGTCGTCCTGCTGCCGCTCACCTATTTCGTCGCGGGCTATCTCATCCGCAACGTGCTTTTGCGGCAGGAGACGCTGGCGGTGCAGATCCTCACCACGCTGGGCGTCGCCATGATCGTCGATGGCGTCATCATCATGGCCTATTCGCCCGCGCCGCGCACGCTCGGCATCGTCGAGCCACTTTTCAGCATCACGCCCGACATCCAGGTGGGCGAGCTGCGCTTCCTCGCCTTCGTGGTCGCGGCGGTGACGCTGATCGCCTTCCAGACGTTCCTGCGCCGCTCCTACATGGGCAAGATGATCCGCGCCGTGGTCGAGGAGCGCGAGACGGCGCAACTGATGGGCATCAATTCCGAGCGCGTGCTCGGCGTCGCCTTCGGCCTCAGCTTTGTGCTGATCGCCATCTCGGGCATATTGATGATCCACCTCTTCCCCGTCACCACCTCGGCCGGGGCCGTCTATCAGCTCATGAGCTTCCTTATCGCCACCATCGCGGGGCTGGGCAACATGCGCGGCGCGTTCTTCGCCGGCGTCGCCATCGGCGTGCTCAACGCATTCCTGCTCTATTTCGCCTCCTCCTATGCGACGGTGGTCCTGTTCACAGTCTTCGTCGTCGTGCTGGTTCTGTTTTCGAACCGGACGGCCGGCGTCAAGCATATCTGAAGGCCCGGACATGTCTTCCCGCATCCCTTCATCCACGGCCCTGCGCGGCGCGGGCTACGCCATCGTGGCGGCGCTGGTCGCCGCCGTCGCGGTCCTGCCGCTGTTTCCCTCGCCCTCGGTCACCTATGCGATGGGACTGATCCTCCAGATCATGCTCTTCGTCTATCTGGCGCAGGCGTGGAACATCGCCGGCGGCTTCGCCGGCCTGTTCAGCCTCGGCCACAGCGCCTTCTTCGGCCTGGGGGCCTATTCCTACGCCATCGGCGTCGCCCGCTACGGGCTGGACCCGAAATTCTGCTTCCTGCTCGGCGGCCTGCTCGCCGCCGGCCTCGGCGTCGTCACGGCGATCATCAGCACCCGGCTTTCGGGCATGTTCTTCGCCATGGTGACGCTGGGGCTGAACGAGATCCTGCTCAACCTCGCCTCGCAGCTCACCTGGCTGACGAACGGCGACGCGGGCGCCTATCTGCGCAAGCAGTTCACCGTCACGCCGCACACGGCCTATTACCTGTTCCTCGGCTTGTGCATCGCCATCTTCGCGCTGGCCGCGCTGGTGCGCCATTCCAAGCTCGGCACCATGTGCATGGCGGTGAAGGAGAACGAGGCCTTCGCCCGCGCGCTCGGCGTCAATCCCGCGCCGTGGAAGATCGCGGCGGTGGTCGTCAGCGCAGTGGCGACGGCGGTCGGCGGCGGCTTCTTCGCCATGTATCAGGGCTTCGTCGCGCCCTCCATGGTCTTCACTTTCTCCATCTCCATCAAGATGCTGATCGTCACCATGATCGGCGGCGTCGGCACGCTGTGGGGGCCGCTGGTCGGGGCCTTCCTCGTGCTGTTCGACGAGCTGGTGCGCGCCTCGCTCGGCAGCGCCTTCGGCGGCGTCTCGCTCATCGCCTACGGCGCGATCCTCGTCTTCTCCGCCCTGTTCCTGCCCAAGGGCATCATGGAAGCGGTCCGCAAGCATCTCGTCGACAGGAGCGCGCGCCATGGCTGAGGCCGTCACCGACATTCTCACGGTCGAGGGGCTGACCAAGGTCTTCGGCGGCCTCACCGCCAACGAGGACATCAGCTTCACCGTGCAACGCGGCGCGATCTGCGGGCTGATCGGCCCCAACGGCGCGGGCAAGTCGACCCTGTTCAAGACGCTGCTCGGCGTCCACAAGCCGACGCGCGGCCGCATCATGCTCGATGGGCGCGACGTCACCGGCGACAGCCAGCAGCAGCGCTGCCGGCAGGGCCTGTGCTGCACCTTTCAGATCGCAGAGAGCTTCAGCGATCTCTCCATTCTGGAGGCGGTGATGGTGGGGGCCTATTCCCGCCTGTCGCGCCGGGCCGAGGCGCGCGCCGCCGCCCGCGAGGCGATCGCCGCCGTGGGGCTGAGCGCGTGGGAGGAGCTGCGCTATTCGGAATTGAACGCCTTCCTGCGCAAGAAGGCGGAGCTGGCCACCGCGCTCGCGACGAAACCGCGGCTTCTGCTTCTGGACGAGCTTTTCGCCGGCTGCTCGCATCAGGAGATCGGTGAACTGATCGGCCTCATCGGCACGCTCAACCGCGACCAGGGCGTCACCTTCATCATCGTGGAGCACGTGCTGCACGTCATCATGAGCCTGTGCGCCAAGGTGATCGTGCTCGAAAGCGGCCGCATCCTCGCGGTCGGCTCGCCGCGCGAGATCTCCACGTCGCCCGCCGTGCTGACGGCCTATCTCGGGGAGGACTACGATGCTGATGAGCATCAGAAATTTGGACGTTAGGCTGGGCCGCCTCGACGTCCTCCGCGACGTCAGCCTCGACGTCGAGGAGGGCCGCATCACCGTCATCGTCGGGGCCAACGGCGCGGGCAAGTCGACGCTGCTGCGCACGGTGGCGGGGCTGAACAAGGCGACGCGCGGCTCCATCCTGTTCAACGGGACGGAGATCGCCAACCTGCCGGCGCACCGCATCGCCGCCATGGGCGTGTCCATGGTTCCCGAAGGCCGCCATCTCTTCCGCGAGATGACGGTGACGGAGAACCTCGAGATGGGCGGCTATCTGTGCCGGAGTAAGCCGGGCGCGCTGGCCGCCAACATGGAGCGGGTCTTCGACCTGTTCCCGGTGCTGAAGGAACATCGCCACCGCAAGGCCAAGACCTTCTCCGGCGGCCAGCAGCAGATGATCACCATCGGGCGCGGCCTGATGAGCGATCCGAAGCTGCTCATCATCGACGAATTGTCGCTCGGCCTCGCGCCGAAGATCATCGGCGAAATCCTCGACAAGATCGTCCTGCTCAACCGGCAGGGCATGAGCATCTATCTCGTGGAGCAGAACGTGAAACAGGCGCTGAAGATCGCGCATCAGGGCTACGTGCTGGACAACGGGTCGATCACGATCCGGGGCGACGCCGACAAGCTGCTGGCCGATCCCGAAGTCCAGCGCACCTATCTGGGGCTTTGACCATGTACGGAACCGTAGAAAACTCCTCCTTCCGGGTGCTGGGCGCGCCGCGCGAATATGTGCAGGGGCCGGGCGCGCTCGACGAATTGCCGCATCTGGCCGCGCGGCACGGCGCGGGCCATCTGCTCGCCGTTATCGACGGCTTCCTGTTCGATGCGCTGTCGAAACGGTTGGAGGCGCTGTTCTCCGCGCGCGGCCAGCGCGTGACCTGCCTGCGCTTCGGCGGCGAGGCGACGCGCGCGGAGGGCGAGCGCATCGTGGCCGCGATCGGCGAGGCCGACGTGGTCGCCGGCATCGGCGGCGGCAAATGCATCGACATCGGCAAGTTCGCCGGCCTGCATGGCGGCAAGCCGGTCTTCTCCGTGCCCACCGTCGCCTCCAACGACGCGCCGACCAGCCGCCTCATCGTGCTCTACACCGAGGCGCACGCCGTCGCCGGCACGGAGTTCCTCGCCTACAATCCCGATCTGGTGCTGGTCGACACCGACATCATCGCCGCCGCCCCGCCGCGCCTGCTCCGAGCCGGGATCGGCGACGCGCTGACCAAGCTCTACGAGGCGCGCGCCACGGCGCAGTCCGATGGAGCCAACAGTTTTTCCGCCCGCGCGCCGTTTCTGGGGCGCAAGCTCGGCGAGATCTGCCGCGAGGTCATCCGCCGCTGCGGCAAGCCGGTGCTGGACGCGCTGGAGCGCGGCGAGCGCCACGCCGATTTCGAGGAACTGGTCGAGACGCTGGTGCTGATCAGCGGCGTCACCTTCGAGAGCGGCGGCCTGTCCGTCGCCCATTCGATGATCCGCGGCCTGACGCGCATTCCGGCGCTTTCCAACTATCTGCATGGCGAACACGTCGCCTACAGCACGCTGGTGCAGATCGTCATCGAGGGCGACGCGGACGACCTCGCCGACGCGATCGCCTTCAACCGCGGCGTCGGCCTGCCGGTCAGCCTGCGCGAGCTCGGCGTCGGGCCGGAGGCGCTCCGGTCCGCGGCCGAGGAGATCGCCGCCGGCACGATGACCGCCCCCTACATCACCAACTTCCCCCGCAAGCTTTCGGCGCGCGACATCGCGGACGCCATCCTGAAGCTCGAATCCCTCATCGAAACGTCGGAGCCGTCAGCCAATGCCGGTCATTGATCAAGTCGAACTCTATTACGCCAGCGCAGACCTGCCCGCGCCCTTCGAGCCCGCTTGGGTGCCGGGCAGCCGCCGCATGAAGACCGGCTTCTACCTCATCCGCATCGCCACCGAGGACGGCGTCGAGGGATGGAGCGGTTTCTCCGCCTCCGGCAAGGAGCGCGCCGGCATCGGCGACGGCATCGCCGACGCCTTTCTGGGAACGGACCCCACCGACATCGACCATGTGCACGAGCGCATAAAGATCCTCGCCAATGGCGGGCTGCGCCACTGGTGGATCGAGCCGGCATTCTGGGACGTCAAGGCCAAGCTCGCCGGCCTGCCGCTCTACAAGCTTCTCGGCGGGACCGACGACAGGATCTGGCTCTACGCCTCCTCCGGCGAGGTGCGCGGCGTCGAGGCGCGGCGCGAGGAGGCGGAAGCGCGCCTGGCCGAGGGCTTCGACGTCATGAAGATGCGCGTCCACGACTGGGACGAGGCGGTCGACATCGCGCAGATTCAGGACCTCGCTGAGCATATGCGCGGGCGCATGCGCATCGCCGTGGACTGCAATCAGGCGTTCCGCATGACCCTGCACGGCAACGCGCCGGTCTGGGACCTCGCGCGGGCGAAGCGTTTCGCGGACGCCGCGGCGGAGGCGGGCTTGTTCTGGGTGGAGGAGCCGCTCTACATGGAATGGTACGACGACATGGCGGCGCTCGCCGCTTATTCGCGCGTTCCGATCGCCGGCGGCGAATTGCACACCTCCGGCTATCCCGAGCTGCGCTACATGGCGGAGAAGCGCTGCTACGACATCTTCCAGCCCGACGCGATGTGGAGCGGCGGCGTCAAGCAGGTGATGCAGGTCGGCGATTATTGCCGCGCCAATGGCCTCGGCTTCAGCCCGCATAGCTGGGGCAACGGCATCGGCTTCCTCGTCAACGCCCATATCATGGCGGCGAGCGGCTTCGCCAAAGAATATCCGTTCGAATATCCCTATTGCCCGCCGGGCTGGACGCTTGCTGCGCGCGACGCCATCCTCGCGAAACCGTCCATGCACGAGAACGGCTGGTTCCACATGCCGCAGGAGCCGGGCCTGGGCGTCGAGATCGACCGCAAGGCGCTGGACCGGCAGGGCGTCTGCTTCTTCCGCGCCAGCCGCAAGGAGCGGCACTGGATGCCGGAAACCCTGAGCGGCGCGGCCGTTCGCCGCGAAGTCAGCCGGGAGAACGCGCAATGACCTATTCCTTCGAGCATCGCGAGGGCCTGTTCTGGACCGGCGGCGCGGCTTTCGAGACGATCAATCCCGCCCGCCCGGACGTGACGGCCGGCCGTTACGGCGAAACCCGGCTCGAGGATATCGACGCCGTCTTCGCCGTCGCCCGCAAGGCCGCCGCCGCATGGGCTGCGACGCCCGGCCTGCTACGGCAGGCGCTGACGGAAAGCTGGCTCGACCGGATCGAGGCGTCGGTCGAGGAGATCGCGCACGCCATCACATTGGAAATGGGCAAGACGCTGGCCGACGCGCGCGGCGAAATCCTGCATTCGCTGAAAGAGGCGCGCTTCGCCGTCGCCGAGGCGAGCCGCGCCATCGGCGAGGTCATGCCCTCGGCGCGGCCGGGCCTGCGCAACATGACGCTGCGCCGTCCGCGCGGCGTCATCGTCGCCTCCACGCCGTGGAACTATCCGGTGCTGACGCCGTTGCGCAAGCTCGCGCCCGGCTTAGCCCATGGCAATGCGGTGGTGCTGAAGCCGTCGGAGGTCTCGCCCGCCGCCGCCTGCCTGATGGCGGAGCTTGCGGCCGACCTTTTCCCGCACGGCCTGTTCCAGATCGTGTTCGGCGGCGGGCGCGTGGGCGCCGCGATCACCGGCCACCACCAAGCCGACGGCGTGACCTTCACCGGCTCGGTCGCGACCGGCAAGGCGGTCTATGCGGCGGCGGCGCGCAACCTCGCCGAGGTGCAGCTGGAGCTGGGCGGCAAGAACGGCATCATCGTCCATGACGCCGAAGACCTCGACGCCTGCATCGACGAGGTGGTGGCCGGCGCGCTGGAGAATGGCGGCCAGCGCTGCACCGGCATTTCGCGCGTGCTGGTCCAGCGCAGGCTGGCCGGCGCGGTGGAGGAAGGGATCGCGGCGCGCATGAACCGCGTGCGGGTCGGCGACGGCATGGCGGCCGACGTCGACATGGGGCCGATGGCCTCGCGGGCGCATTTCGACCGCGTCGAGGCGGCCATCGCCGCCGGCGAGGCCGAGGGCGCGCGGCGCGTCACCGGACGCAGCAACGAGGCCGGGCCGGGCTTCTTCATCCGCCCGACGCTGTTCGCCGACGTGACGCCGGACATGGCGCTGGCGCGCGAGGAGATTTTCGGACCGGTGCTTTCGATGCTGACCTATGACAGCGTCGACGAGGCGCTCTCGATCCTCAACGGCGTCGAATTCGGCCTCGCGGCCGCGCTCTACTCCAACCGCAACGACGTGGTGCAGCGTT
This sequence comes from Hyphomicrobiales bacterium, assembly GCA_900465915.1. Classification (GTDB taxonomy): domain Bacteria; phylum Pseudomonadota; class Alphaproteobacteria; order Rhizobiales; family Rhizobiaceae; genus Brucella. The sequence goes on along the minus strand of UBKJ01000018.1, from coordinate 55,514 downwards.
TCGTCGGCGAGGCGCAGGCGGGCATGCTGCATGTCAACCACCAGTCGTCCATCGACACCAACATGCCCTTCGTCGGCGTCAGGAATTCGGGCGTCGGCGCGCCGTCCATCGGCCGCTCGGCCATCAATTTCTACACGACCGAGCATGCGGTCTATATCAAGGCATAGGGGACAAGGGCCGTGGCTGGACAGAATTATGATTTCGTGATCGTCGGGGCCGGTTCGGCAGGCTGCGTGCTCGCCGACCGGCTGAGCGAGAGCGGCCGCCATTCCGTGCTCTTGCTGGAGGCGGGCGGCAGCGACCGCCGCCCTTGGATCCAGATCCCGATCGGCTACGCCAAGACCTTCCTCGACGCGTCGGTGAACTGGAAATATACCGCCGAGCCCGATCCCGGCCTCGCCGGACGCGCGCTCTACTGGCCGCGCGGCAAGGTGCTGGGCGGCTCCAGCTCCATCAACGCCATGGTCTATATTCGCGGCCAGCGCGAGGATTACGACCATTGGGCGGCGATGGGCCTCGACGGCTGGTCCTATGCCGACGTGCTGCCCTATTTCCGCAAGTCGGAGGACAACAGCCGCGGCGCGGACGCCTTCCACGGCGCGGGCGGCGGGCTGGCCGTGTCGGATATCGGCGGCGACTGCCATCCGGTCATCGAGCATTTCTTCGCGGCGGCGCAGGAAATGGGCCTGCCGCTCAACAATGATTTCAACGGCGCGACGCAGGAAGGCGTCGGCCGCTACCAGTTCAACATCCGCGAGGGCGTGCGCTCCTCGGCCGCCAACGCCTTCCTGCGCCCCGCCATGCGCCGGCGCAACCTGACGGTGCTGACCGGCGCGCAGGTCACGGCCATCCTTATGGACGGCGTCCGCGCCACGGGCCTCGCCTTCCGGCAGGGCGGGACCGAGCGCAAGGTGACTGCGCGGCGCGAGATCGTCCTTTCGGCGGGGGCGATCAACACGCCGCAGCTCATGATGCTGTCCGGCCTCGGCCCGGCGGAGGCGCTGAAAACCGCCGGCGTCGCGGTGGCCGCCGACCTGCCGCAGGTGGGACAGAACCTGCGCGACCATCTCTATTGTCCCTATTTCTTCCGCGTGCGCCCGAAGACGTTGAACGACAGCCTGACTTCCTGGCCATGGCTGGTTCGGGCGGGCCTGCGCTATGCGCTTTCCCGCCGCGGGGCGCTTGCGACGAGCGTCAACCATGCGGGCGCGTTCCTCAAGACCCGGCCGGGGCTGGACCGGCCCAACATGCAGTTCTATTTCATGCCGATGAGCCTGGAGCCGAAGAAAGGCGGGGCGAAGATCGGCTTTCACGATTTCTCCGGCGTCACCATTTCCGCGAGCCCCTGCCGCCCGACGAGCGTGGGCCATCTCGCTTTACGCAGCGGCGATCCCTTCGCCGCCCCCGTCATCACGCCGAATTATCTGTCGACCGACGCGGATGTGGAGGACATGCTGTCCGGCGTGCGCTTCATCCGCGAGATGGCGTCGAGCCGGGCGCTGTCGCAGATCATCGAGGCGGAGGTGGAGCCGGGGCCTTCCGTGCGCGAGGAGGCCGATCTGGTGGCGGATTTCCGCGCCCGGTCGAACACGACCTTCCATCCGATCGGAACCTGCCGCATGGGGCGGGGACGGTCGGATTCGGTCGTGGACCGGCGGCTGAAGGTGCATGGCGTCGAGGGATTGCGCATCGCCGACGCCTCCGTGTTCCCGGATATGATTTCTGGCAATACAAATGCAACTTGCATTATGATCGGTGAAAAAGCGGCGGCGGAGATTCTGGCCGTGCACGGATAGGCGCGGCGTGGGCGGAAGTGGGCCGAAAAGGGGGAGCATGATCTGGTTTCGGAAGGCTGCATGTCGAAGAAGCGCGTAACGCTGAAATTTCTCGCGGAGCGGACGGGATTCGACATTTCCACCATTTCCCGCGTGCTGCGCGACGACGCCACGCTGTCTATCCGGCCGGAAAACGTCGAGATCATCAAGCGCACGGCGCGGGAGCTGAACTACGTGCCCGACACGGCGGCGCGCAGCCTGCGCTCCGCGCGCAGCTTCTCTATCGGCGCGCTGCTGCCTTCGCTTCAGAACCAGATTCACGCGCAGATTGTGGAGGGCGCGTCGCAGGTCTGCCGTCAGCGCGGCTATTCGCTGATCATCGCCCATCTCGCCGACCGCACGGCGGAAAAGGACATCGTCGCCGACCTGATCGGCCGCAACCGCATCGAAGGGCTGATGTCGCTGACCTTTCGCGAGGAGTTGCGGCGCTTCGCGACGGACGGCGACGCCGGCGTGCCGATCATGGCGGTGAACTGGTGGGCCCCCGGCTTCGACAATTCCGTCACTCTCGACGAGCGGCCGGGGGCGCGGCTCGCGACCGACCATCTCCTCGATCTGGGCCACCGGCGCATCGCGCATCTTTCCGGCGACCTCGGCCGCTTCAACGCGGCGGAGCGCTTCGCTGGCTATGAGGAAGCGCTGGCCGCGCGCGGCGTCGCGCGCGATCCCGCTTTGACGGAAACCGCCGGCTACGGCTACGAGGACGGCGTGCGGGCGATGAACGCGCTGCTCGACCGCAAGGCGGGCGACTTCACCGCCGTCTTCGCCGTCAGCATGCTGACCGCCGCCGGTGCGATCGGCGCGCTGACCCGGCGCGGCTTCCGCGTCCCGGAGGACGTTTCCGTCATCGGCTTCAACGACGGCATGCTGGCGGAGATCATGAGCCCCAGCCTCAGCGCCATCGCCTATCCGCTGGCGGATCTCGGCTCGGCGGCGGCGGAAGGCATGATCGCGCTCGTCGAAAAATCCGCGACCCAATTCCGCCGCGTCATCGGGGGCCCTCGCCTCATGCAACGCGGCAGCACCGCCCGCCGACTTTGAGAAGGATTTTGGACAGGGCAGGAGTGGAAAGCCGGGGCTCTCGTTGCGTTTAGCGTTTCGTATCCGCGATGGAAGCGCGTAGCGAATCTACGGTCACATCTCCAACAAGGCGCGAGTCGTTTTGTTCTTTGGCGTGCTGATCGAAGAAGATCATGGTCGGTGGGCCGACGACGGCCAGTTTTTGCATGAGCTTCTGGTTGGCGTCGTCGAGTTTCGACAGGTCGACCTTTATTCGCTGGAAGGGTTTCAGTCCGACGGCGATTTCGGGGTCGGGGAGAACGTCGCGTTCGATCATGCGGCAGGTGACGCACCAGTCGGCGGTGAAATAGACGAGCGATGGCCGGCCGTCGCTCGTGGCGAGTTCGTCCTTGAGAGCTTGCGTCGATTGGGCTTCTTTGAATGTCAGTTCGTTGTCTGCAAGCGGCTGGCTTGCGCCGGCGAGATGCGCCAGCGGGCGCAGCGGGTCGGTTCCGCCGGACGCGGCGCCGAGGGCGAGAATGACGCCGGCGAGGGCGAGCGTCAGGCTAGCCGCCTTGCGGAAGCGCGCGCCGGGGGAGGCGTCGCTGGGCAGATGGTGGGTCGCGCCGGCGAAGATTGCGGCGGTCAGGAGAAGGACCGCCCAGAGCGCGAGCGTCGCTTGCGCCGGCAGAAGGCGGGAGGCCATCCAGATCGCCGCGCCGAGGAAGACGAAGCCGAAGACATATTTGACCTGCTCCATCCATGCGCCGGCGCGCGGCAGCGCACGGCTGCCGATTGCGCCGAAGGCGATAAGCGGCAAGCCCTGTCCAAGACCGAGCGCGAATAGCGCCGATGCGCCGAGCAGAGCGTCGCCGGTCTGGGCGATATAGAGCAATGCAGCGGCCAGCGGCGCGGTGACGCATGGGCCGACGATCAGCGCCGAAACGAAGCCCATCGCCGCCGCGCCCGCGACGGAGCCGCGCGATTGCGCGCCCACGCCGGCCATGCGGTTGACCCAGCGGCTCGGCAATTGCAGCTCGAACAGGCCGAACATCGATGCTGCCAGTAGCGCGAAGAGGAGGGCGACAGCCGCGACCGCATAAGGCGATTGCAGCACGATCTGGAGATTGCGCCCCGACCAAGCCGCGACGACGCCGAGCATGGCGAAAGCCAGCGCCATGGCGAGGACATAGGCCGAGGACAGGACGAGGCCGCGTTTCGCCGTCAGCTTCTCGCCCTGCTGCGCCAGCGTGGCGCTGAGGATCGGATACATCGGCAGCACACAGGGCGTGAAGGCCAGCAGCAGGCCGAAAACAAGGAAGCTGCCGATGACCCAGAACGCGCCGCCGGCGGCGAGAAGCGAGGCGACCATTTCACCGGATTGCGCGCCGTCGGCGAGTTGAAAGCCCTGTGTTTCGGAAGCTTGCGACTCATCGTCGAGACCAAAACCTTTCACGGGCGCGGAGATGTGTAGGGTCCGCGTGTCCATTTTGACGGTGACGGGCGGATAGCAGATCGAGTCCTTCTTGCAACCCCGATAGGAGAGTGTGACCTGTTCGGGCGCGCTGGCGTCGAGGCGGGCGGTGGCTTCACGATAGAAGACTTCGGACGGGCCGAAATTGGCGTCGTTCTTCTCGACGATTCCCGGTTCTGTTTGCAGCGGAACATTGTCGCCTGTCGCTGCGTCCTTCGCCTCTATCTGGTCGCAGTAGAGGTAATAGCCGTCCGCGATGGTCCAGTGGAGGGCGATCCGGCCGTCATCTTGCGCGGCCGACAGCCGGAAGGCGTCTTCGGCCCGCAACAGATTCGATTGCTGCGCCGATGCGGCGGACGAAAGGATGACGAGGAACAGGCTTGCAAGGCGGAGGAAGGCGGAAAACATCGGCCTGCTCAGCTCGCCTTGCGGGCGTCGGCGACCACCTCGCGGAAGCCCTTTTCGTCCAGAGCGGCGGCGACGAGAAATTTTCCGACCAGGAAGACCGGCGTTCCCTGCAAGCCCAAGCCCTCCGCCTGCGCATTGTTGCGGCGGATCAGGGCGGTGATGTCCGCGTTCTTCGCGCGCGCGTCGGCTTCCAGCTTGGCGAAGTCGAGCTTCGCGTTCTGGAGCGCGGCGCGCATCTTTTCCTCGGGCACGCGCCCGCCGGGGACGCTCATTAACGCGTCATGCGCTTCCTGATAGCGATTCTGGTATTTCGCGGCGAGGGCGAGTTTCGCGCCAAAGATCGACGTCGGAAACAGGATCGGCCAGTCCTTGTAAACGAGCCGGATCTTGCCGTCGGACTTCAGAACGTTGCGCAGCGGCTCGACCGTCTTTTTGCAATAGGGGCAGTTGTAGTCGAAGAAGGAAACGATGGTCAGGTCGCCCTTCGGATTGCCGCCGACCGGCGCTTGCGGATCGCGCAGAATCATGTCGAGCGAAGCGTCGTCCGCAAATGCGCGGGTGGCGGCGCCCGCGACGGCGAGGGTCGCGAGGCCGGACAGCAGCGTTCTTCTGCTCAGTCGATCAAACATTGACAGGCTCCCGATGGTTCAGTCTGCCGAACGGAAACCGCCTTGAGCTTAAGGCAGGCTTAAGATGGGATTTATCGTCGGACCGATGGCGCGGGCCGACATCCCTCCACCGCCGGGGGTTTCTTAAGCTGGACTTAAGGCTGGCGGGGTTGCGTGCGGCGATCCGCGCCAGAAGAAGGTTTTGGAAACATTGAAAGATCTGCATAAAATCACCGTCGCCCGGCGGTCGTTCCTGATCGGCCTCGGGGCCATGACATTGGCCGGCTGCGTCTCGACGCGCGAGCCGGAGGTCGTCGCCGTCGCGCCGGAGAAACCTGTTCGACCGGCAGCGCCGGCCATCTACGCCGCCATGCCCGACGAGGAATTTCCGGTTCCCGCGGTCGACCTCTCCCAGGTCGACCCGAAATGGTGGCGCACGGAGGTCGATTATCCGACCAGCGAGCCGGTGGGCACGATCATCGTCGATACGCCGCACCGCTATCTCTATCACGTCCTGCCGAACGGGCGCGCCATGCGCTATGGCGTCGGGGTCGGGCGTGACGGCTTCGCCTGGGCGGGGCGCGGCCACATCGCCTACAAGCGCAAATGGCCGCGCTGGAACCCGCCGGATACGATGGTGGCGCGCCAGCCTGCGCTGCGGCCCTACAGCATCGCCAATGGCGGCATGCCGCCCGGCCTGCGCAATCCGCTGGGGTCGCGCGCGCTCTATATCCACGAGGGCAATCGCGACACGATCTACCGCATCCACGGCTCGCCGGAGTTCCGCTCCATCGGCAAGGCGGTTTCGTCGGGCTGCATCCGCATGCTCAATCAGGACGTCATCCATCTGGCCGACCACGTGCGCGACGGCAGCCCCATCGTGGTCATCCCCGACCCGACCAAAGGCAATCTCACGATCGGCTGATCGTGGCGCGCAGGCCGCCGGCGGCGCGGTTTTCCAGCCGCAGCCGCCAGCCGCTGCGACTGAGCGCAAGCTCGACGATGGCGAGCCCCAGACCGCTGCCCACCGCCGCCTTGTTGCGGCCGCGGAAGAAGCGCTCGGTGACGCGCGGCAGCTCGTCTTCCGGAATGCCCGGCCCGTCGTCCTCGATGACGACGGCGGGGCCGTCCGCCTCCCGCGCCAGCCGGCAGCGCACCACGCCGCCATGGGGCGAATGGCCGATGGCGTTTTCGATGAGGTTGCGCGCGGCGAGCGTAAAACTTTCCGGCTCGATGTCGATTTCGGCCGTATCGAGATCGGGCTCGATGTCGAGCGTGACCTCCTTAGTCCTGTCGGTCAGCTCCGCGCCGAGCGCGCGCAGGATTTTGCCCGGCCGCGTGGTTTCGCGCCGCTCTTCCGGCTCGCGCGCCTCGATGGCCGAGATATCCAGCAATTGCCGCACCAGCCGGCCGGTCCGGTCGACGCCGACGACGATCTGGCGCAGCGCATGGTCGCGGATGGCGCGGTCGTCGCTGGCCAGCGCCACCTGCGCCTGCGTCTTCAGCCCGGCCAGCGGCGTGCGCAATTCATGCGCGGCGAAGGCGGTGAAGTCGCGCTCGCGCTTGCGCAGGCCAGAGACGCGGGCGAACAGCCCGTTCAGCGATCGCACCACCGGGGCGATTTCCTTCGTCGTCTCGACATTTTCCAGCGGGCGCAGGTCGGAGGCGTCGCGCTGCTGCAGGGCGAGCGCGATGCGGTTGAGCGGAAAAAGCCCGCGCCGGATGCTGAACCAGATAAGCCCGGCCAGCACGGGAAAGATCAGCAAAGCCGGCAGCAGAAGGCCGCGGATCACGTCGCCGACCAGATGGTCGCGCATCCGCATATTGTCGCCGACCAGCACGCGGATGCCGAGCGCGGGATTGGTGATGGCGTAGACGCGCCAGTGCTCGCCGCCGATGACGGTCTCGGAAAAGCCGTCGGCCTGTTCGGAGAGCTTGTTGTCGGGCGCGCCGTCGGAGCGCCCGATCAGCGCGCCTTGCAGGGACCAGATCTGGCAGGAGAGCTGCCGGTCATAGGCGGTCTGGATGCGCGCCGGCAATTCCGCCACCGGCTTTCCGGGCGCGCCGGCGATGTCCTGCCGGCTGACGAGAGAGCTGACCATGCGTCCGGCCTCCATCAGCCGCGCGTCGAGCACCCGCTCGACTTCGGCGCGGGTGCTGAGTAAAATCCATATCACGGCCGACAGCCAGACCAAGCTGGTGGTCAGAACGAGGATCAGGAACAGACGGCGGCTGATGGACGGCATCAGGGCTCCTCTCCGATGCGATAGCCGATGCCGCGCACGGTCTGGATCACGCCGGCGCCGAGCTTGCCGCGCAGGTGGTGGACATGCACCTCGACGGCGTTGCTTTCGACTTCCTCCTGCCAGCCATAGAGCTTTTCCTCGAGCTGGCGCTTGGAGAAAATCCGCCCCGGTTGGGCCATCAGGGCGTGCAGCACGGCATATTCGCGCCGCGACAGCCGGACGGGCTCGCCGTCCCGATCCACCGCCTGCGCCGATGGATCGAGCCGCAGGCCGCGCCATTCCAGCACGGCGCGGGAGCGCCCCGAGGCGCGCCGGATCAGCGCCCGCAGCCGCGCCGCGACCTCGTCGAGGTCGAAGGGCTTGCCGAGATAATCGTCGGCCCCGGAATCGAGGCCGGCGATGCGGTCGGAAACGCCGTCGCGCGCCGTCAGAAGCAGCACCGGCGTGTCGTCGCGCCGCTCGCGCAGGAATTTGAGGATGTCGAGGCCGGAGCCGTCCGGCAGCATGAGGTCGAGCACTAGCGCGTCGAAGGCGTGGTCGGTGAGCACGGCCTTGGCTTCGTCGCAGCTCTCCACCACGTCGGCGACGAAGCCGCCGAGGCTCAAGCCCACCTTCAGCCCGTCCCGCAGGACGGCGTCATCCTCAACAACCAATATGCGCATCTATATTATCCGGCGAATGCATGGGGCCTTTCGATATCCAGCTTAAGGCAGCCTTAACTCCTTAGCCGATGGGGAGGAATTGCGCATATAGGCCTGCGGGCTGCATCCCATTTCGACGCGGAAGGCGTAGACGAAGGCGGATGTCGAGCCGTAGCCCAGCTCCATGGCCGCCTGCGTCACGCCGAGGCCGCTCGCCAGAAGCTCGATGGAGCGGAACAGCCGCAGGCGCTTGCGCCACGCGCGCAGGCTCATGCCCAGCTCCGCATGAAAGCGGCGCGCCAGCGTGCGGGCCGAGATGTTCAGCGTCTCCGCCCATTCCTCCGGGCCGCGGCCGTCGGCGGGGTCGAGGTAAAGCGCCTCGCACAGCGTGGCGAGCTGGGCGTTGCGCGGCCAGGGCAGGGCGGAGGTGAGCGGGCGCACCCGCGCGAGCTGGTCGAGGATCAGCGCCGTCACGCGGGAGCCGTAGCCGTCCGCGTCCTCCTGCCCCTCGATCGCCGCCGCCTCGACGATCAGCGCCTGGAACAGAGGCGACATCATGAAGACCGTCGGCGCCTTCGGCAGGCCCGCGCCCGCCTCGTCGGCGATCCACAGGCTGCGGAACATTGCGCCGGACAAAGAGCCGACCCGGTGCAGCGTTCCGGTCGGCAGCCACACCGCCTGCTCGGGGGTGATCACGAAGGTCTCGGCCTCGGTATAGACCGTCAGCACGCCGGAGATGGCGTAGACGAGCTGGTTCCACCGATGGAGATGGTCGGGAAAATAATGCCGCGCCGGTATGGTCTGCGCCCGCACCGTGACCGGCTGCGGCGGCGGCAGGCCCGGCGGGGCGAAGATCGGCGTCCAGGACATGTCAGGCCTGCTCCACTTTGGCGGATAATCGATATGACTTGTCTTCTGCTTGAAATACAGACAGATACAGATGCGCTAACGTCGCGTCAAATAGCAACCGGCGTTCCCCTGGTTCGGATTCGAGCCCGCCTTCGGTCGAGCGCCCTTTCCCGTGAAGTCGAATGTCAGAAACCGTCGCGAACGATCCGCATGAAACCTTGCCCGATTACGGTTTCGCCAAAAGCAATCTGACCCGGCTGACGATCGCGCAGGCGCTGGGCGGCGCCAATTCCACCATCGTCTATTCCACCGGCGCGATCGTCGGCGACATGCTTGCGCCCACGCCGACGCTCGCCACCCTGCCGATCTCGGTCTTCGTCGTCGGCATGGCCGCCTCAACCCTGCCCGCAGGCGCCATCGCCCAGCGCCATGGTCGGCGCGCCGCCTTCATGGCGGGCACGGGCTGCGGCGTGCTGGCCGGGCTGCTGGCGGCGCTTGCGGTGACGCTCGACTCGTTCTGGCTGTTCTGCGCGGCGACGTTTCTGGGCGGGGCCTACGCCGCCGTGGTGCTGACGCTGCGCTTCGCCGCCGCCGACTGCGTGCCGCCGGAGCGGCGTCCGCGCGCGCTGTCGCTGGTCATGGCCGGCGGGCTTTTCGCCGGCGTGCTCGGGCCGCAGCTCGTCAGCTACACCATGTATCTGTGGATGCCGCATATGTTCGCGGCCAGCTATATCGCGCAGGCCGTGGTCGCCGGCCTAGCCGCGCTGCTGCTGGTCGGCGTGCGCCTGCCGAAGCCGGCGAAAGCCGCGGCCTCCGGCGGGCGACCACTCGGCGTCATCGCGCGCCAGCCGCGCTTCGTCACGGCGGTGATCTGCGGCGTGGTCGCCTATCTGCTGATGAATTTCCTGATGACCTCCGCCCCGCTGGCGATGCGCATGTGCGGCCTGGAGCAGGAATCGTCCAATCTCGCCATCCAGTGGCACGTGATCGCCATGTATGCGCCGAGCTTCTTCACCGGCGGCCTGATCGCGCGCTTCGGCGCGCCCAAGCTGCTCCTGGCCGGCCTTTTCCTGACCGGCCTGTCGATCGCCGTCGGCCTCGCCGGCGTCGACGTCGCGCATTTCTGGGTGACGCTGATCCTGCTCGGCGTAGGCTGGAATTTCGGCTTCCTCGGCGCCTCCGCGCTGGTGCTGGAATGCCACCGCCCGGAGGAGAAGGCGCGCGTCCAGTCCTTCAACGATTTCGCCGTCTTCGGCACTATGGCCGTCGGCTCCTTCCTGTCGGGGGAATTGCTGGCCGTCTATGGTTGGAGCGCGGTGCTGCGTCTGTCCCTCATCCCGCTTATGGCGGCCGTGCTGGCGATGGCCGTCGGCCGCCGCAAATCCGCAAGGAGCCTGTCGTCATGACATCCACCTATCGCGCCATGCAGGTGGCGACGCCGGGCCGGCTCGAACTGGTCGAGCGCCCGGTCCCGCAACCGGGGCCGGGCGAGGTCCTGATCGCCGTCGAGGCCTGCGGCATCTGCGGGGCCGACGCCGCCGATATCGAAAACGCCGACCCCGCGCTCAAGCCGCCGCGCGTGCCGGGCCATGAGGTGGTCGGACGCATCGCGGCGCTCGGGCCCAACGTGGCGTCGATCTGGCGCGTCGGGCAACGTGTCGGCGTCGGGCGCAAGGGCGGGCCCTGCCTCGAATGTCCGCAATGCCGCGCCGGCCGCCTGCATCTTTGCCCCAACCAGCCCATTCTGGGCGCAAGCTGCGACGGCGGCTATGCGGAAATGATGATCGCCCGCGCCACCGGGCTGGTCTCCATCCCCGACGAATTGTCGTCGCAGGAGGCCGCGCCCATCCTCTGCGCCGGCGTCGCCACCTTCAACGCTTTGAGGAAATGCGGCGCCGAGCCGGGCGAGACCGTCGCCGTCTTCGGCGTCGGTGGTCTCGGTCATATGGCGGTGCAATATGCGCGCCGCATGGGGTTTCGCGTCGTCGCCATCGGCCGCGGGCAGGATATCGCCGCCGCCGCGCTGGCGCTCGGCGCGCATCGCTATATCGATACGGAGCGGGAGGACGCCGCCAAGGCCCTGACCGCGATGGGCGGCGCCAAGGCGATCGTTTCGACGCCGACGCAGGCCGCGCCGATCGCGGCGCTGGCGCCCGGTCTCGCGCCGGAGGGCCGGCTGGTGCTGCTCGGCGTCGGAAAGGAGCCGCTGCCGGTGGCCATGGGGCGGCTGATCGGCGGCGAGCGCGGCGTGATCGGCTCGATCACCGGCTCGCCCTATGAGAGCGAACGGACGCTCGATTTCAGCGTGCTGACCGAGGCGCGCCCATGGATCGAGACCATGCCGCTGGAGCGGGCCGAGGAAGCCTATCGAAAAATGCGCTCCGGCGCCGTCAAATTCCGAATGGTGCTGACCATGGAGGACCGATCCGATGCGCATCAATGACGACCTGACCAATCCCGTCATCGTGCACGCCGCCAGGCTGGACTGGGTCAAGAGCCCCGCCGCCGGGGTGGACCGGCGCATGCTCTACCGCGTCGGCGGCGAGGTGGCGCGCGCCACCTCCATCGTGCGTTACGCGCCGGACAGCGCCTTTCCGAGCCATGTCCATAGCGGCGGCGAGGAGATTCTGGTGCTGGACGGCGTGTTTCAAGACGAGCACGGCGATTATCCCGCCGGAAGCTATTTCCGCAATCCGCCTGGCACGGCGCACAAGCCGGCTTCCGCGGAGGGCTGCACGATCTTCGTGCAGCTGTGGCAGTTCCGCGAGGGCGACGCCGCGCAGATCGTCCGCCAGCCGGGCGAAGGCGAGGTCGCGCTGCTGCGCGAGGGCGCCGAGGCGGCGCGCGTGCTGTTCGACGACGGTTTCGAGCGGGTCTGCATCGAGGATTGGCGGGCGGGATCGACGCCGGCGATCGAAAATGATAGCGGACTGGAATTCATAGTGCTGTCGGGCGGCCTGACGCTAGACGGCGAGGCGCTGGAGGCGCAGAGCTGGGGGCGCTTGCCGGCCGGGCGGACGCTGAAAGCCGAGGTCGGGCCGCAGGGCGCGCGTATCTGGTTCAAGCAGGCGCCGCTTCAGCACGCGAACGTCTTGCGGATGCCCGATGAAAGCAGGAGTTGACGAATGACGCAGGTCGCCATCATCGGCGCGGGCCTCGCCGGGCTGAACGCAGCGCGTCTGCTGCACCGCGCCGGCGTGGATTTCATGCTGTTCGAGGCGCGCAACCGGCCCGGCGGCCGCATCCTCACGCTGAACGCGCCGGGCGAAACGGATGAAGACGGTTTCGACCTCGGCCCGTCCTGGTTCTGGCCACAGATGCAGCCAGCCATCGCCGCGCTGGTGGACGAGCTGGGCCTCGCCCGCTTCGCGCAGAACAGCGAGGGCGACGTGATCTTCGAGCGCATGTCGCGCGAAGGCGCGCATCGCTTTTCCGGCCTGCGGCAGGAGCCGCAATCCATGCGCTTGGCCGGCGGCTCGGCGGCGCTGGTCCGGGCCGTCATACGGGAGCTTCCGGCGGAGCGGATACGCTTCGACGCGCCGGTCGCGGGCTTGCAGCTGACCGAGGCCGGCGTGGAGCTGACCCTCCGCGACGGCGAGACCGTGCAGGCGAAGCAAGTGATCGCGGCGCTGCCGCCCCGGCTTCTGGCGGAGACGGTCCGCTTCGACCCGCCGCAGGAGGCCGAGACGCTGCGTCTGTGGCGCGACACGCCGACATGGATGGCGCCGCACGCCAAATTCTTCGCCGTCTACGACCGGCCCTTCTGGCGCGAGGCGGGGCTGTCGGGCACGGCGCAAAGCATGGTCGGGCCGCTGGTCGAAATCCATGACGCCACGCTCGCCTCCGGCGGCGCGGCTTTGTTCGGCTTCGTCGGGCTGGGGGCCGACCAGCGCGCCTCGCTCGGCGAGGAGGCGCTGACCAAGGCCGCCATCCAGCAATTCGCCCGCATTTTCGGCCCCGAGGCGGCGAAACCCAAAACCACGCTCTACAAGGACTGGGCCGCCGATCCGCTGACCGCCACCGACGCCGACATCCATTCGGCGGGCCATCCGGGCGGCGCGGCGAACTGGGTCGGCGAACCATGGCGCGCGCGACTGACGCTCGCCGGCAGCGAGACGGCGCAGAGCGAGGCGGGCTATCTGTCCGGCGCGGTCGAAGCCTCCACGCGCGCCGCCTCCGACGTAATGGCGCGCCTCCAGCCGGCCGTTTCCTGAAAGGCGAAAACATGACAGATTTTTCCCGTCGCATCGATCATCTGGTGCTCGCCGTCCACGATCTCGAAGCGGCGGCGGATTTCTACCGTCGCCTCGGTTTCCAGGTCGGCGCGCGCAACCGCCATCCGTGGGGTACGGAGAACCGGCTGGCGCAGTTCCAATCCTCGTTTCTGGAGCTGATCACGGTCGGCGACGACCCGTCGCAAATCCAGCCGCATGCGCCGGGGCGCTTCAGCTTCGGCGGCTTTGTGCGGGATTATCTGGAACGCCGCGAAGAGCTCGCCATGTTCGTGCTCGACAGCGTGGACGCCGAGGCCGACGCCGCCCATTTCGCGGCGAAGGGGATCGGCTCGTTCGAGCCGTTCTTCTTCGAGCGCAAGGGTCGGCGTCTCGACGGCGGCGAAACCCACGTCGCCTTCACGCTGGCCTTCGCGTTCGACGAGGCGATCCCCGACGCCTCCTTCTTCGTCTGCCAGCAGCATTTCCCGGAAAATTTCTGGAACGCCGAACTCCAGAAGCATCCGAACGGCGCGTCGAACGTCAGCGCCGTGACGCTCGGCGTCGCCGAGCCGAAAGCTCATGCAGCGTTCCTCTCAGCCTTCACCGGCGTCCCGGCCGGCGAGGGCGGCGCGACTTTCCGCCTGCAAAACGGCGGAGCGTTGCGTGTGGAAAAAAGCGCCGCCAATGGCTTCGTTTCCTTCTCCGTAGCCGTTCCCGACCTCGCCCGGCAGGCGGCCATTCTCAACGAGGCGGGCGTCGCTCACGAAGAAACGTCCGATAGTCTCGTCGTAAAGAATGCTTTCGGCGTGAATATCGTCTTCGCGCCTGCGGAACCGCGATAGGCTGGAGCGCAAATGCGATGTTCGCTCTGGGCGCCGCGTCTCGACCGGAACTGATCGTCAATCCTGTCGGCGCCAGTCGGTCATCTGGAGGACGTTTCCGCCGAGTTTCTGGAATGCGCGCTGGCGGCAGGAGAAGACGATGATCTGCTGGTTCACCGCCTGCCGGTGCAGCGCGTCGAACATTTTCTCGATGCGGTCGTCGTCCGAATAGACCAGTGCATCGTCGAGGATCACCGGAGCGGGGCGGCCGTCGCGGGCGAGTAGCCGCGCGAAGGCGAGGCGCGTCAGAACCGACAATTGCTCCCGCATGCCGCCGCTGAGGCGGTCGATATCTTCTTCCTGGCCGTTGCGCTGGATCGTCTGGGGCAGGAGCGTCCTGTCGTCGAAGGCGATCGAGACATCGTCGAATATCAGGCCCAGCAACGGTTTCAACTCGCTCATGACGGGCTTAAGGTAGAGTTCGCGCGCGCTGGAGCGGGCCTCGTCCAGCGTCGCGGAAAGCTTTTGCAGGACGGCCACTTCCGTCTCGAACGCCTTTACGCGGGCCTCGGTGGCGCGTAGCCGCTCGGCGGTCTCGCGCCATGTCTCTTCCACCGCCTCGTCGGATTGCGTGCGAATCTCGGCGTTCAGGCCGGAGATCGTTTCCCGCAGCGCGTTGATTTCCTTCGTCGCGGCTTCGTCGACCGAGCGTGTTCGCCTGAGCGTCGCCTCGGCGGATTCCAGGTCGATCGCCGCGTTGCGCAATTTTTCCGCATCCGCCTCGGCAGCGGCGCATATCCGGTCGCGTTCGGCGAAGGCGTCGGACAGGGCGCGCGCGTGGTCCTCACGGTGGTCTTCGGGGCCGAGAAAGGCCTCGATCTGCCCCGCTTCGGCGTTGATGGCGGCCAGAGCCGTCTCCATAGTCATGAAAGCGTTGTCGGCGCTCGCTCGCAGCGGCTCCGCTTCGCGCAGGGACTGCCTGGCCGCGGTGCGGCGTTCCTCGGCTTGAGTAAGCAAGGCGCGGACCTGCGTGGGGTCTTCCTTCAGTTCCAAACCGTCCGCCGCATTGATCATGGCGTCGGCGGCGATCTGCTCGCGCAGCGTCGCCAGACCTTCAGGCGCGAGAAGCGACAGCCGGCCCCGCAATTCGCCCAGTTCGGCGGCGATCTGTTGCGCGTGAAGATGTTCGGCGCGCGCCGCCGCAAGGCTTTCGGCGTCCATTGCGGCGAGCAGCTTGCGGCGTTTGTCTTCCGCCTGCTTCAGGCGGTCGTCGTTCCGGGCTGGGCGGTGCGAGCGCAGGGTGATGGCGCCGAGGCCCGGTATCGAAAGCTGCGCCTGTTCGTCATAGCCGCACGCCTCGCCATCCGTCAGCGGAGCGCCGTCCATCGTGACGCGGCCTGTCGCTCCCAGTTCGTAGCGCACCGTGACCGTCGGACGGGCGGCTTCTTCGAGCGCGCGCAGTTTCGCGATCTCGATTTCGAGGGTCTGCAGTTCTTCGATGGTGGCCGGCGTCGCCTTGATGAGCGCCAGCTTCGCTTCGCCTTCTTCGACCGCGCGGCGGAAGGCTTCCGCCTTGTCGAGCCGTTCCTTCCGTTCGGCGAGGCGTTCCCATGCTTCACGCGCTTTCAGCACCGTCTCCAGCCGCGCCAGCCGGTCCCGCATTTCCTGCTCGCCGGTCTCGGCAGCCTCGATGGCCATTCGCGCCTTTTCTATCGTCTCCGCGGCTTGGCGGCGCTTGGCGACGATTTCGGCGTGGCTTTTCTCCGCCTCCTGCCGCTTCAAGCGAAGCGCCTTCGCCTTTTCCAGATTGTCCGTGAAGGTTTTGAGTTCGCGCCCGGCGGCGTCCCGGCGCTCTCGCGCCAACCGCAATTCAGCCTCGGCCAGTTTCAGCGCGTCGCTATGCGCCTTCGCGGCGTCGAAAGCCGCCTGCGCCGCCTCGATCGCCTTTCTCCGCGCATCCCTGTCTTCAGCCCCGTCGATTTCGGCCAGACGCTTCTGGGCCGCCGTCCGCTCATCCAGCGCGCTGCGCAGGCGACCGACATCGTCCGCCAGTCGCCGCTCCTGCAAGGCGAGGGCGTCGCGCGTATCGATCGCCGCGGCGTAGCGCCCACCGGATTTCGGCCTGCCTGTGGGGGTGACGAGTTCGGCGAGCGCGCTAGCGGCCGCGGCCATGACGCCTGCCATGCGTCGTCCGCCGGTGACGGCCTCGACCTCGCCCTGAACGGATTCGAGCAGGCTGGCCCGGACCTGCTTTTCGCTTTCTTCTTCCGAACGCGTGCGTTTTTCGAGGCCGGTCAGGCCTTGCCGCACCCACAACAGGCCAGTCGGTCCCGCGACGCCGCCCTGGATCAGGCGGGCGATGAAATTTTCCGCCTCGTCCGCCTGCGCCAGCAGCCGGCCCGTCTTCAGATCGACCACGCGCGCCGAGCGGCCGCTATAATATTGCTTGGTGATGCGGAAGCGGCCTTCCCCGGTCGCGATGTCGACCTCCACCAGGGGGCTGCCGCCGCTATAGGGCCGCAAGCGCTGCACTTCGGCGGGGACGCCGGTATGCGGCTGGAAAAACAGCGCGTGCAACGCTTCGAAGCTGGTCGATTTGCCGTATTCATTGGCCGCGCACAGCACGTTGACGCCGTCGCCGATGCCTTCGATGGCGACGCCGCGTCCGGCGAAACGCTTGACGTTGAACAGGCGCAGCGCCGAGATTTTCATGACGTCACCGTTTGCGCATAGGAATAAAGACGCGCCAGCGCGGCGCGGCTGATTTCGCGCTCCTGCGCGGAGCGGCTTTCGTCCTCGGCCTCGGCCAGAAGCCTATCGGCCGCGTCGCGCAGCGCGCCGGCACAGTCGATCAGGTCGAGATCCTCGACGGCGTATTCCGTTGCAAGGCCGGTTTCGTCCAGCTCCAGAAAGGCGAAATCCGGCTCCGCCTGGTTGATGGCTTCGGCGAGCGCCGAGCGGGCGGGGAGGCGGCTGCGGCCGGTCGCGACGACGCGGGCGAGCGTCTGCCGGCGGCGGCGCGCTTCCGGCAGCAGGGCCGCCAGCGCGGGAAGGGGATCGTCGCCGTCGAGCAGGTGCAGCTCCAGCGTGCGCCAGTCGAAGCTCGCCGTCTGCAATGGTGTCGCTTCCGGCGGCGCGGATGGGCCGGCGATGTTCACCAACAGGGCGGTTCCCGGCCGGTCGTGCTTGAAGCGGTCCGGTTCGGGCGTTCCGCTGTAGCGGGTCCGCGCGTCGACCTCGACCGCGCCGTGCCAGTCGCCGAGCGCCAGATAATCCAGCCCCGCGCGCCGCGCCCGGTCCGGCGTGATGACGTCGGATGCGCTCGCTTCTTCCGAAAAATTCTGGACCGCGCCATGGGCCAGCCCGATTCGGATCGCGCCGTCCGGCGTCGCCGCGCCGTCCATCCATTCGGTCAGGTCGCGGCCGGGCCGTCGCGTCGTGCAGGGCGCGGGAAGGAGAATGACATCCTGCGTGAGAAGGATTGGCCGGGGCTCGGTGGCGAGAATAACGTTTTCGGGCGCTTCGGCCTTGAGCGTCGCCCAAAGCTGCATTGCCTGGAGCGAATCGTGGTTGCCGGGGAGGATCACCCATCGAACGTCCGCATGATGCGCCATTTCGGCCAGCGCCTGCCGCCGGACGTCCGCCGCCGGCGTCTCGGCGTCGAACGTGTCGCCGGCGAGAAGGACGATGGGCGCGCCCTGCTCCCGCGCATGGCCGGCGAGCCGTGCGATAACCGCATGCCGCGCCTCGCGCAGCCGGCTCGGCAGGTCGCCCGAGAAATTTCCGAAACGCTTGCCCAGATGCAGATCGCTCGAATGGATGAAGCGGAACATTGCTATCCTGAAGGTTGAGAGGTTGCGATATGCCGGCGGGCTCTGGCGATCGCCTCGTCGAGGCGCGCACGGGAGACGGCGGTTAGACGCTCCACACCCAGCAGCCGGGCAAGGTCCCGCGCCGGATCGGGTTCATCCAGCAAGCCGGGATTGTCGAGCGCCGCGGCGGCGAGTTCGGCGAGCGGCATATCTCCGATGGATCGACGCGTGGCCTCGTCAGCTGGTTGCCGGCAGGGTAGGATATCGGCGATGGTTCCTTTTCTCCAGATAAATTCTCCGCTCGATTCCATGGTCCTGTCCGTATCGCGCAGATGAAGATCGATGCGTTCGCGGATTTTTGGACCCGTTCGCAGCCAGCCATGGGCACGCGCGATGCGCTGTGCAAGGACATCGGCGCGCAAGGGGCTTTCAACCTCGATCACCGCCTTGATCATGTCGCGCAGTACGTCCCGGTAGCCCAATTCAAAAAACCGATCGGGATCGGTCGGAAAGACCGAGAGATCGGAGATGCGGTATAGGCACG
Source organism: Hyphomicrobiales bacterium (assembly GCA_900465915.1). GTDB lineage: Bacteria > Pseudomonadota > Alphaproteobacteria > Rhizobiales > Rhizobiaceae > Brucella. The sequence goes on along the minus strand of UBKJ01000018.1, from coordinate 37,063 downwards.
TGGCGGCGTCCGTACCTTGGGATATGTATGTCGCCGGTTCCTCGCAAACGCCGTAAGCCGCCATCATCTTCGCCGGCGCAAAATCGGCCTCGGCGACCACCGGCGGCGGAAGCGGATCAAAAGAGGCGTCGTCGGCGATTTCCTCCTCTGCCTCCATTTCGGATTCCGTCTCGTGAGGAGAGGCGCTCTCCTCCTGTTCTGCGGCATGACGAGACCTGCTATCCTTTAGCAGCACTTCAAGGCTGGCATGCAGCCGCTCCGCGCAGCCGATGGCGTCGAACCACCAATCGGTCGACCAGACCCTTAGGATGTTCCAACCCAGGCCCTTCAACACCTGTTCGCGGACCTTGTCACGGTCCCGCGCTGTAGCCGAACTGTGATAGGCGGCTCCGTCGCATTCCACGCCGGCCAGATAACCACCTGCCCGGTCGGGATGGAGGACGCCAAGATCGATCCGGAAGCCGGAAACGCCCACCTGCGGCGTGACGATCCAGCCACGTTGCCGCAATTGCTCGGCGACGGCCTCCTCGAAGGGCGATTCGAAATCGCCGTCCGTCACGGTTTCGGCCGCAGGCAGAGCGATCGCGCCGCGTTCGGCGTAGTCGAGGAAAGTCTTCAGATGGTGCACGGCCAGCGCCTTGGTGCGGCGGGGATCGATCTGGTCTGCGGTGAAGCCGGAGAAGACGACGAGCTCCTGTCGCGCACGGGTGACGGCGACGTTGAGACGTCGCTCGCCGCCGTCGCGATTGAGCGCGCCGAAATCCATCGCCAGCTTGCCGGCGGCGTCCTTCCAGAAGGTGATCGAGAACAGTATGACGTCGCGTTCGTCACCCTGCACGTTCTCCAGGTTCTTGACGATGGTCGGTTCGACGCGCTCTTCGGTGAAGAACCATTCCAGCTCCGGGTCGCGCCGACGTTCAGCGTCGAGAAGATCGAGAATGAGCGATTGTTGCTGGGCGTTGAAGGTAATCACGCCCAGTGTCGGACGCGCCTCTTCCGGTTGTTTCAACCAGCTCTTCATGCGGGAAATCGCCTCCTGCACGACAGCTTCCGCCTCGATGCGGTTGGTCCGGCTCTTGCCACGGTCATAGACGCCGTTCGCAACTTTGTGCAACCGTACAGCGCGGTCCTCGACAACGGGCGAAGGGAAGGTGACCAGCTGGTTCTTATAGTAATGATGGTTGGAGAAGGCGATCAGCGACTCGCTCCGGCTGCGATAATGCCATTTCAGGTCACGCAAGGGGACACCAGCGGCCCGGACCTCATCGAGAATGCTCTCCAGATCCTGCTCGTGCTCGACCACGTCCTCCTCGTCTTCGTTGCGGCCGAAGAAGTTCGTCGGCGGCAATTGCTTCGGATCGCCGACGATGACGGTCTGCCTCGCCCGCGCGATCGCGCCCACCGCGTCCCAGGTAGTGATCTGCGAGGCTTCGTCGAAGATCACCACGTCGAACAGCGCCTGGTCGGGCGGCAGGTACTGGGCGATGGAAAGCGGCGACATCAGCATGCAGGGCGCGAGCCTGGAAAAGCTTTGCGGCATCTTGCCGATCATGTCGCGTATCGATTGGCTCGGCCGTTGCAGCTCCATCTGGTGGCGCAGCAGTCCAAGCTCGGAATTACGCGAAACGTCCTGCACGGAGGGCAATCCATGCGCGACCGCGCCGATGACGCGCCGGCTGGCGTGCGAGCGCACCAGATCGTCGATCTCGCGGAATTCCTGGATGGCGTTCTCATGCTGGAAGCGGCGGAAATCGCGCAAAACCGGATCGCCGTCGAGCACCTTGGGCAGCCACCAGCGGGCGTAGCCGAGCCGAAACGACGCGCGCGCCTCGCCAGGGTGGATAGCGTCGCTTTCTATAAGCTCCACCAGCGAAGACAGGTTGGAGGCGATGGCCCGCTTCCTGACAAGGCGCAATGCCGACCAGTCGCGCAGCAGATGCCGCGCTTCGACAAGCGCGCCGAGCTGCTCCTTCAGCGTCGCGAGGTCGGGTTCCTCGCATTCGGCAACTTCTTCCTGCCCGGCGACATTTGCAAAACGCCGGCGCGCGGCCTGGAAGGCTTGCGCCGCTACCAGAAATTCGTCACCGGCCTGCCGCACCATGTCATGGTCAAGCATTCCGTCCAGACAGGCCGCGACGGCGCGGAGCATGGCCTGCATGTCCTCCGCGCCCCGCCCCGGAAGCCGGAGCGCGTCGCGCAATTCGCGCGCCAGGGCAAGAATCTGCGCCACGGCGGCGATGTCGGTGGACAGCCCGTCTACGGGCAAGGACTTTTCGGCCAGCAGGTTCTGACCTATCGCCGACAGGCATTCCTTCATGCGCCGCAGCAATGGAATATCCCGCTCCGGCACGGCTTCGCCTTGCGCAGCGTAGCTTTGCAGAAGTTTTTGCACCTTGCGCCGGCCGAGCGCCGACCGGGGCCAGAACGAGGCGTTGGCCTCCCGCAATTGGCGGTCGAGCGCGTCTGGGTCGAGATCACGGATGGAAGCCGCGCCATAGGAGGCCGAGAGGCCTCCTTCGGCTTCGCGATAGGCTGCGATCGACTGCGCAAGCTTGTCCAGAGCCTCGGCGCAGCGCGCGAAATCCTTGTCGAAAGCGATGCTGACGTCATGCCCCCGACTGTTCTGAAGAGCCGTCGCCAAAGCCGTCAGGGCCGTGATCTCCGTCCGGGAGCACGGTTCCTGCGGCTTGAGGCCGAGCGCTGCGAGATATTGCGTCAGGGATTGGGCGAGCGGGTCGATCGTGGCTCGCAGCGCCTGCGCCGCCGAAAGAAGATCGTCCTGCCAGCCTGAGCTCCACTCGCTGGCGTCGACCAGCGCCAGCGCCGGCCGGCGCTCGACATTGGCGTAGGCGAGGCCGAGTTCAGCGCTGAGTTCTTCGAGCGCGCGCAGTGTCTGCTCGTCATGAGCGTCCCGTTCCGTCCAGGAAAAGGTCGGGGCTGGCGCTTCGGCGGCCTTGAGCGCGGTTCCCAGCGCCAGATAGGGTGTCCATCCGTTCGGATAGCGTTTGTGCAGGGCCTCGACATAGGCGTTCAACGTGTCGCGTCGCAAGCGCAGACGCTCATTGACCTCGACCCATGCGGTCATGTCCGGTCGCTCATTATGTTCCCAGGCGGCCTTGAGCTGGCCAAGGAAATGGCGGCGGTCCGACTTGTTCGAATGCAGCTCGATGCAATGATGACCCAGGCCATGCTCGCGCAGGCGGCGATAGACCACGTCGAGCGCCGCCGTCTTCTCCGCGACGAACAGCACCGTCTTGCCGACCGCAAGGCAATTGGCGATCATATTGGCGATGGTCTGGCTCTTGCCGGTTCCGGGCGGACCAATGATCACGAAATCCCGGCCTTCCGCCGCGGCGAGGGCGGCCGCCGTCTGCGACGAATCCGCGGGCAGGAGGCAGACGATGTCCGCCGGCGCATAGACGCGATCCAGTTCGCGTTCGTCGCGGAACGGCGCCGTCTCGCCGTCCGCCCGAAAGGTCTGCTCCGGCGAATCGATCAGGTGGCGGACGACCCTGTTCTGGCGCAGGGCGTCGACGCGCTCCGTCAGGTCCTTCCACATGAGGAACTTTGCGAAGGAGAAGGTGGATAGCGCGGTTTCGTCGACGACCTCCATGCCGGGCACGTCGCGGACCGCCTGGCGCATCATGGCCAGGACGCCCGGAACGTCGACGCCGCTTTGATCGAGGGGAAGATCGCCGGCGAATTGGGGAAGCTTCAGGTCGAAGTCGCGCTCCAGGAACTGGAGCAGCGTCGCGTTGAAGCGCGGTTCGTCTTCATGGTAGCGGATGGCGAAGCGCGAACTGGCGCTGCGGCGTTCGAGCTTAACCGGAACCAGCAGAAGCGGCGCACGATAGCTACGTTCGTCCTCCGGCTTCTTCTTCCAGCGCAGGAAGCCGACGGCGAGGAACAGCGTATTCGCGCCGCCTTCGGCGAAATCGTTGCGGACCTGGCGATGGAGATCGATCAGCCGGGCGTCGAGCTCCCGGGCGACGAGAGTAGAAGGAAGCTCGTCCCTTTTCAGCGCGTCGGCGGCGAAGCCGCGCTGAATATCCCGGCCGTGCACGTCGCGATAAAGCGCGGCGTCCCGTTCGCCGAGCGGGTTCTGCTCGGGCAGCGATATGATACGAACAGCCGCGCCGTCGGCGAGTCGGTCCTCCAGATAGGCGACGTCAGTGCAGAGAAACGGGATCGTTTTCTTGGAATCGGGAAAATTGAGCAGCCGGTTGCGAAGCGTCAAGTCGAGCAGTTTCTTCCGCCAACGGTCGATGCGGCCCGCGGCCGTGGTGGGTTTCACCTCCACGATCTCGGCCGGCGCCGCGCCCAGGCTGGGTGGGGCCGGGAGAGGGAGGTCCACGACGTCCGTCGTCTCCTCATCCACGCTGCTACGGCGGATCGGCTCATGGGAAGCCAGCGGTGTGACGCCTCCGCTACGCGCGCGCCGGACGTCGAGCGCCGCCACGAAGGAGCGGGCTTCCTCTTCGGCGAGGCGGCGGTTGAGCGCCTGCTGCGCCGCTTCCATCGTCATGGGCGGACGATGGGTTACGCCGGTAGTTTCGAAGACGATCAGCTCCCGCGAGGCCAGCGCCTTGCGGACTTCCATCTGGTCGGCTTCAAGCGCGTTGGCGAAAGTGCGTTGGGTCAGCCAGACACCGACCGCCGCATGGCCGTCGAACAGCAGGATGACCGGATTCAAGCCGGCCGCTTCCAGCGCTGCGGCGAAAAGGAGCGTGGTGTCGAGGCATGTGGCGAGCCGTTGCTCGCCGATCTGGCCGGGGCGTCTGATCTTCTGGCCGCGGCTTTCGAAGCTGGCGGGCGGCTCCGCATAATGCAGATCCATTCCGGCCACCGCCGAATAGATAGCCGCCGCCAGCATATAGGCGCGCTGCGGGTTTTGCGACTGATAGCCGTCCATCCCGCTGGGATGTCCATGCGTGGCCAGCCGCTCTGCTGCAGAGCGGAGAACGGGAGCCACGCCTGGATCATTCGGCATGACGAAAGCCGGAAGCAATTGCGCCATGTCGGCGACGCCACCCCATTCGTCACGGGCGAGCAGCCGGACCGACAGGCGCTTTTCGTCCAGCATTTCGCCGTGCGAGGACAGGCGCAGCACGATCTCGCCGCGTTCCGCCTCGTTGAGGCCGGCGAGATAAGCGGCGTCGAACTCGATCTTCCTGTCGCTCAAGGGAAGCTTGTCGCCGGGCGCGAGCCGGTCGACCATCCACGTCTTCGCCCGCAGAAACGCCGGCGAGGCGGTCAGCTCGATCCGGCAATTCTCGATATAGCCGTCGCCGCCGTTTTCGATCGAAATGGATCGGACGACCGGTATGGCGTTCTGATAGGACGCGTAGGTGAAACTCGCGGCGATATCGGCGACGAGGGCCGGCCTTTTGGTTGCCTCCTCAGCGGAAATATCAGAATTTTCTAAAATATTATCATCTATATGCATCTTGGCCCCCCCGAGTCGGGGCAAGCTAGCAAAGTTCCTCGCAATCAAACAACGTCTTTTGCGCCGTTCGCTAATAAACGCATGGTGAATGAGACGAAGCCTGCTTCTTTTTTATTTGCCTTCATATAAGCTATATGCTAGTCGTCGGATGTTCAGAAATCGCAGTCCAGCCGTTAACAAGCTGAGATATGCACCAAATAAGGCGCTCGCTTCGGCGGGCGCTTTTTCGTTGAGCGTTTCTGGAATAATCAAGCGCAAGTTTTTATGGCCTGAGTTCTGGGGCCAGCTCCTTCCCGTTTTAAAAAATGTCTCTTTGAAACGAAAAGGGAGAGCTGAAGCTCTCCCTTGCTTTGTTCAGAAATACAGGCCGGTCGCAACCACAGATCATTGCTTACCCAATGGTAAGGTCATCTTGTTTGTCCAACATAACATGCAACGAATCGCTTTGCGTGGTCTGCACCGCAGGTGGGTCGGCCCGACGGCATAGATATGCAAACCGAATTCGCGTTGACAATTTTCTTACAATTTGACACGAATTGCAATAATGATTTGTGGGGGATAATCATATGAAGACCTTGGGGATAGATCTTGGAACGGCCTCGATCGGCTGGGCGATTCTTGATGAAGCGAGCATTATCGCCAGTGGCGTTCGTATTTTCTCGCAATCCGAGATGGCTGGTCGTGATCCGCAGTCGAAGGCGTCATTGGCGGTGGCGCGTCGCGATGCGCGCGGAGCGCGCCGGCGGCGTGACCGCTATCTAAAGCGCCGGCGGCGCTTGCTCGATCTGCTGACAGAGCATGGATTGGCGCCCGCCGACGAGAAATCCCGCAAGGCGCTGGTGCGTGAATACGAGGACGGCAAGGACGGCGATTTGTCGAACTCGGTCTACGCTTTGCGGGCTCGCGCGCTCGACGAGGCGTTGACTCCGTATGAGATCGGGCGGGCGATCTTTCAGCTCAATCAGCGCCGTGGCTTCAAATCCAATCGCAAGACCGACAGCAACGATCCCGAACAAGGCAAGATCGCCACGGCGATTCATGTGCTCGACGCGAAAATGGACGAGGACAAGGCGCGGACTTTCGGCGAGTGGCTGCATATGCGCCGTCTCAAGGGGCTTTCCGTGCGCGCCCGCATGACCGCGGATGGCGACAGCTACGATTTCTACCCGTCGCGGGCGGCGCTGGAGCGTGAGTTCGACCGGCTTATGGCGAGCCAGAAGCGATTCCACCCCGATTTGCTGAACTCCAGCGTGATCGACGATATCCGCAAGGTAGTTTTTCACCAGCGTCCGCTGAAGCCGGTCCAGCCGGGAAAATGTTCGTATAATCACCGAGAGAGCCGGCTGCCTAAAGCGCATCCGCTGTTCCAGAAATTTCGGCTTCTCAAGGAAGTCAACGAGTTGGAAATCGTCGGCGAGGATCAACGGTACGTCAAGCTGACGCCGGCGCAGCGCGACGTCCTGACGCTAGCCCTGCGCACCGGGCTCACCAAGCAAGGACGTCTGCCATTCTCGAAACTGCGGTCCATACTTAAACTCGGAAAAGAAGTGCGCTTCAACAAGGAGAAGGACAATCGCACCGATCTGGAAGGCGATGTGATCCATTTCCGCGTGTCGCGCCCGGACTGCTTCGGTAACCGTTGGGCTGCGATGCCAGTGGAGGAGCAGGCCGCCGTCACCGAGAAATTGCGCACGGAGCCGGATTACAGCGCCTTGCTGGATTGGCTGAAGAACGAGGCCGGGCTGGACGAAGCCCATGCCAGGGCGGTGGCGGATACGCCGGTGCCGGACGGATTCGGGCGCATGGGACCGTCGGCGTTGTCGGCGTTGGCTGACGCCATGGAGCATGAGATCGATGCGCAGGGTTTTGTCATCACCGAAGCCGAAGCCGCGAAGCGCGTTTATGGCCGCACCAATTCCGAAGCCGATCCAGGCCGCAAGGGCGTAGATCAACTGCCGAAATATCAAGAGGTTCTTCAGCGCCATATTCCGCCAGGGACAGGCGAGCCTGACGATCCTTATGACGAGTATATGGGTCGCATCACCAACCCGACAGTGCATATCGCGCTAAACCAGTTGCGCAGGCTCGTCAACGCGCTGATCCGCAAATATGGCAAGCCGAATAAGATCGCCATTGAGGTCGGACGCGAATTGAAGCTGAACGAAAAGCAGCGCAATGAGGTCAATCGCGAGATTGGGCAAAACACCCGCGCGGCGATGGCGCGGGGGCAGCAGCTGGTCGAGATCTTCAAGCAGCCGAACACCGGCTATAACCGTTTGCGGCTGGAGCTTTGGGAGGATTTGAACCGGGAACAGCCATTGAAGCGCCTCTGCACCTATTGCGGCAAGGCCATCGCGGCTCACATGTTGTTCAATGGCGAGACGGATATCGACCATATCCTGCCCTATTCGAAGACGCTGGACGACAGCAAAGCCAACCGCCTTCTGTGCTGCACCCCCTGCAATCGTGAAAAGAAGAACTATGCGCCGGCGAATGTGCTGCAGTGGCGTGACCACTATGGCGAGATTCTGGCGCGCGCCACCGCGCTACCGAAGAACAAGCAATGGCGCTTCGCAGAGGACGCCATGACGCGCTACGAGGCGGAAGGCGGTTTTCTCGCCCGGCAGCTGACGGATATGCAATATATTTCCCGTCTGGCGCTGACCTATCTCGCCCATCTTTACGACTATGAGGAGCCGGATCTCGATGGCGTCTACAAACGCCACGACCGCGTACGCGCGCTGCCTGGGCGAATGACCGAAATGCTCCGCCGCCAGTGGGCCCTCAACGAATTGCTGCACGGCCATAATCTCGCCGGCGGCGACGGCGCCAAGGAAAAGAACCGGCTCGATCACCGTCATCATGCGATCGACGCCATCGTGATCGCTTGCACGTCGCAGTCACTCATCAACCGACTTTCGACGGCGGCGGGCGAGGCCGAAGAACGCGGCGCGGCGCGGGTCGTCGAGCGGATTGATCCGCCATGGCCGAGTTTTCGCGAAGATGTGCGCGAGGCGGTCAACGCCATCGTCGTCAGCCACAAGCCGGACCATGGGACGGCGAGCCGCTCGGGCTACGACAAAGGCCGTGGGCAGACGGCAGGGAAGCTTCATAACGACACCGCCTATGGCGAGACGGGGGAGAAAGACCATAACGGCAACAATCTGGTGGTGCGCCGCATCGCTATCAGCGACATCAAGCGTTCCGCCGACATCATGAAGATCAGGACCAACGCCCACGGCCATTCTGAATTGCGCGATCGGCTCTACGAGGCGACGCGTGATCTCGAAGGCAAGGCCTTCGAGCAGGCGGTGACGGCCTTCGTGAAACACGATGCGAAGTTCAAAGGCATCCGGCACGTGCGCGTCACCGAAGTGCAGAATCCGGTCTGGATCACCCATGGCGGCGGAAAATATAAGAAAGGCTATCTGCCGGGCGGCAACGATCGTTTCGACGTATGGGAGCTGCCGGACGGCAAATGGGACGCAGAGGTAGTGACGACTTTCGACGCCCATCGGCCCGACTTCACGCCCCGCATGCGGATCGAGCATCACAACGCACGCAAGATCATGAGCCTGAAAAAGGGCGACATGATCGCCTATGATGATCCCGACAGCGGAAAGCGCGTGATCGCCATCGTGCGGAAATTCGACCAGCGCAACAAGCAGCTCTATCTCGATCCGCATAACGAAGCGGGCAATCTCGACCAGCGAGAGAAAGAGAAGACCTATAAGCCGCTTCGGCCCATGCCCAACCCTTTGAAAAAATATCGGCCGCGCCAGGTCCGTGTCGACGAGATCGGGCAGGTTTTCGATCCTGGTCCATGGTGGGAAAAGCGAAGCGATTAACCAAAAATTAGGGTTTGCGAAGCGGAAGAATGCGATTGTGCTAATCTCCCGCAATGCAGCGTGTGGTTGATCTCTCCTCTGACGGCTTGCATGTGGCCGTTTATCGTGGCTTTCTCACGGTCTCCAAGGACCATGAAGAAATAGGCCGGGTGGCGCTCGACGATATCGGCGGCGTCATCGCCCACGCCCATGGGTTGACCTGGTCCAATACGGTGTTCACGCGATTGTCGGAGCGGGCCGTTCCGGTGGTTCTTTGCGCAGCCAACCACGCGCCGGTGGCCTGCGTCTGGCCGCTGGAAGGCAATCATCTGCAAGGCGCGCGGCTGAACGCGCAGGTGGACGCCTCGCGACCCATGGCCAAGCGCCTATGGCGCGACATAGTGGTGGCCAAGATACGGATGCAGGGCGCGGTGCTGGCGTCGGTAGGGGCGGAGGCGGGCGCGTTCGACATGCTCGCTCGCAAGGTCCGTTCCGGCGATCCGGACAATGTGGAGGCGCAGGCGGCCCGGCGTTATTGGCAGGCGTTGATGGGAGCGGATTTTCGCCGCGACCAGGCGGGCGAGGGAACGAACGCATTGCTCAATTACGGCTATACGGTGCTGCGCGCGGTCGTGAGCCGTTCGATTTGCGCCGCCGGGCTGCATCCGGCCATTGGCTTGCACCACGCCAACCGAGCCAACGCCTTCGCGCTGGCCGACGACTTGATGGAGCCTTACAGGCCGATCGTGGACCGCGCCGTTTACAATCTTGTGCGGGATGGGCTCGGGGAGGTGACATCGCAGACGAAAGCCGCCTTGGCGGCGCTGACCGCACTGGACTTATCGGCTCCGCACGGCATGAGCCCGCTTCATGTGCATGCGACACGGCTTGCGCAGCAATTGGCGGCGCTTTTCGGCAAGGAGGGCGGGGCTTTCGATTTGCCTACGCCGCCCGACCCGCTCGTCCTATCGGGCCTAGCCCGAAAGGGAGAGGAGACATGACCACGCTTCATACGGAAAAACGGGGGGAGCGGACCACGCCGTCTTATATGTCCGCTTATCGATTGATGTGGATGCTCATTACATTCGACCTGCCGGTGGACACGAAAAAACACCGCGCTGAAGCCACGAAGTTTCGTCAATTCCTGCTTGATCAGGGCTTTGAGATGAGCCAGCTTTCAAATTATCTCCGACTGGTGAACGGGCAGGAGCAATTCGAAACCTATACAAGGCGAATCGGAGCCAATTTACCGGAGCGGGGCGATGTCTTCATCTTTCAATTCACGGACCGACAGTATGAAAATATCGTCCGATTCAGCGACCAGAGTCGTCGTGCACGCAAGAAAAATCCCGAACAGATCGCCTTGTTCTAGGGAAAGTAATCTGATTTTTGATGCGCTTCTACCCATAAAGCACTGTAAAAACAGTGCTTTATGGGTAGGTGGAGCTTAGCAGTTCAGAAATCGCAGGCCAACCGCAACCAACGATGATCGTGAAGAACGCCACCGTCGAGCTTAGCAGTTCAGAAATCGCAGGCCAACCGCAACTTGCGATTTGATTTGTCGCCGGAGATCGGCAGCTTAGCAGTTCAGAAATCGCAGGCCAACCGCAACGATGCAACAGTTCCAACACCGGAGGCGACGAGCTTAGCAGTTCAGAAATCGCAGGCCAACCGCAACGCAACCAGCACGGCGCGATTGCCGGCGCGAAGCTTAGCAGTTCAGAAATCGCAGGCCAACCGCAACATGTCGGCCAGCGAGGCGGTGCAGTTGCAGAGCTTAGCAGTTCAGAAATCGCAGGCCAACCGCAACATGTCGGCCAGCGAGGCGGTGCAGCTGCAGAGCTTAGCAGTTCAGAAATCGCAGGCCAACCGCAACTGCCGCACGCCGCGGCCCGGCTGGGACGTAGCTTAGCAGTTCAGAAATCGCAGGCCAACCGCAACTGGAGCAGGCGCTCCGCGTCACCATCGCCAAGCTTAGCAGTTCAGAAATCGCAGGCCAACCGCAACAGAACACGATGGCGGGTGCCGCGCGCATGTAGCTTAGCAGTTCAGAAATCGCAGGCCAACCGCAACGGCAGGGCAAGGCTAAAACCTTGGACGGCGAGCTTAGCAGTTCAGAAATCGCAGGCCAACCGCAACCTACCCCGTCGGCCTCTACGACGTGAAGACCAGCTTAGCAGTTCAGAAATCGCAGGCCAACCGCAACGATGCGAGGCGAGAAGCCGTTTACGCTCCTAGCTTAGCAGTTCAGAAATCGCAGGCCAACCGCAACTGGGCACAGCCGGGGAAGATCGCGATTGCCAGCTTAGCAGTTCAGAAATCGCAGGCCAACCGCAACACCGGCATTAAAAACAAAGCGGATATGGACAGCTTAGCAGTTCAGAAATCGCAGGCCAACCGCAACTGAAATTCCTCAAGCCCGGTGGACGCCTTAAGCTTAGCAGTTCAGAAATCGCAGGCCAACCGCAACAAAATCTTGGGTCTGCTCGGAGGTTCCCGCAGCTTAGCAGTTCAGAAATCGCAGGCCAACCGCAACGGCTGTTTGGGAACGTATTGGCTCGGACGGAGCTTAGCAGTTCAGAAATCGCAGGCCAACCGCAACCACAAGGGAGACCCGGAACTGTTCTGGGACAGCTTAGCAGTTCAGAAATCGCAGGCCAACCGCAACCAAATCGTTGGCATTAAAATACGTGGATGCAGCTTAGCAGTTCAGAAATCGCAGGCCAACCGCAACAGGACGTGACGCCGTCCGTCATGCAGCGCCAGCTTAGCAGTTCAGAAATCGCAGGCCAACCGCAACAATAGCGTTCATGATTTCGGTTTCGCTTGGAGCTTAGCAGTTCAGAAATCGCAGGCCAACCGCAACCGATCGCGTCAGGGAGGTATCGCAGATGCAAGCTTAGCAGTTCAGAAATCGCAGGCCAACCGCAACTAGGTGCGGGTGTCCTTCCAAGCATGAAGCAGCTTAGCAGTTCAGAAATCGCAGGCCAACCGCAACATGTCGAAGAACTTATAGACAAGCTGGTCGAGCTTAGCAGTTCAGAAATCGCAGGCCAACCGCAACCGCTGAATTATGCGTGGCATATCGAAAAGCAGCTTAGCAGTTCAGAAATCGCAGGCCAACCGCAACCGCCATGATAGTTCCTATGGCGAGGGAATAAGCTTAGCAGTTCAGAAATCGCAGGCCAACCGCAACCCGGCCGTCCTCGTGGCGCAGGTCCTGGCCAGCTTAGCAGTTCAGAAATCGCAGGCCAACCGCAACGCCCGGACGCTTTTTACGAAACCGTTCCGCAGCTTAGCAGTTCAGAAATCGCAGGCCAACCGCAACGAAATTCCTTGCCGCCAACGACGGTCTCGGAGCTTAGCAGTTCAGAAATCGCAGGCCAGCCACAACGTCCCGCTCCGGCTCCGCTACACAGATGGGACTCTATGAGCCCTGGCAGATTAAGAAGCGCAAATTATAGATTAAAAAATGGCGGAGAGGGAGGGATTTGAACCCCCGATGGAGTTGCCCCCATGCCGCATTTCGAGTGCGGTGCTTTCAACCACTCAGCCACCTCTCCGCGTTTTGCAGCGCCGGGAAAGTTCAAGGAACCGTGCCGGTTGCGAGCATTTTTAGCGAATGCCGAGCGTGCGAAGGCTCAATAACGGCACGATGGCGAATAGACAAGAGCTAATTTGCGTCGCGGCGTGAAAATTCTTGACTTTTCCGCAGGCCTGTCCCTATAAGCTCAACCCATCAGGCGTGGAGCAGTCCGCGCCTGTTGTCTTGATTGGGATTCGCGGCCTGTTTCGCGCCCGATCGAAGGCCAACCGACTGATAAAAAGACGGCCCACGCCATGGCGAAACCCGCCGGACGCGCGAGAGCCGGACCGAACGACCCGAAAGGATAAAAAATGTTCGCAGTCATCAAGACTGGTGGCAAGCAGTACCGCGTCGCCGCAAACGATCTGATCAAGATCGAAAAGGTCGCCGGCGAAGCCGGTGACGTCGTGGAATTCAAGGAAGTCCTGATGGTTGGCTCGACCGTCGGCGCTCCGCTCGTCGAAGGCGCGGTCGTCACCGCCGAAGTCGTCGAGCAGGGCCGCGGCCGCAAGGTCATCGCGTTCAAGAAGCGCCGCCGTCAGAACTCCAAGCGCACCCGCGGCCATCGTCAGGAACTGACGACCATCCGCATCTCGGAAATCCTCACCGGCGGGGCGAAGCCCTCCAAGGCCGCGCCGAAGAAGGCCGCAGCCAAGGCCGCCGAGTAAGTCCAAGAGAGATTAAAGGAGAACACCAATGGCACACAAAAAAGCTGGCGGTTCCTCGCGCAACGGTCGCGATTCTGAGTCCAAGCGCCTTGGCGTGAAGAAGTTCGGCGGCGAAGCCGTTCGCGCCGGCAACATTCTCGTGCGTCAGCGCGGCACCCAGTGGCATCCGGGCGCCAATGTCGGCATGGGCAAGGACCACACCCTTTTCGCGACCGTCAACGGTTCCGTGTCCTTCCGCACGAAGGCCAACGGCCGCACGTTCGTGTCCGTGGACCCGATCGCGGAAGCCGCGGAATAAAGCCGGACAGTTTCAAGCGCCGGCGTCCCATCAGACCCGGTGCATGAGGCGACCAGCCGAAAGATCGAGAGGGAAGATGGGGCGCCATCTTCCCTTTTCGCATTTCGGAGGAAAAAATGGTCGTCGAAAGTCTGGCGGAAGCGCCCGCCGAGGAATGTCTGAGGCCCGAGGGCCGGTTCGCCGATGCCTCGCCCGGTTCGGGCTCCGGCCTGAACTGTCCCGTTCTCGTCACCGAGAGGCTGGTCCTGCGTCCGCCGCATGAGGAGGACGTGGACGCCATCGCCCATCTCGCCGACAACGCCCGCGTCGCCGCCATGCTCGCCCGCATGCCGCATCCCTATACGCGTGAAAACGCCGTGGATTTCGTCACGCGCGCGCGAAAGGGCGAGATGGGCGACGGCGTCTACGCCGTGACGCAGGCCGAGACCGGCGTGTTCATGGGCTGCTGCGGCGTGCATCCGCACAAGCACGGCGAGGGGCTGGAAATCGGCTACTGGCTGGGCGAACCCTTTTGGGGCCGCGGCTACGCCACCGAGGCGGCGCATGCGCTGATCGATCTGGCCTTCCGCGCCGGATCGGTCGAGCGGCTGCACGTGTCGTGCCGGGTCGGCAACGAGGCGTCGCGGCGGGTGATCCACAAATGCGGCTTCCAGTTCGTCGGCAGCGGCATGATGGATTCGCTGGCGGCCGGGAACGTCGCCGTCGAGCGCTACGTTCTCGACCGGCGCACCTGGATGGGCCTGAGAAGCTGGACGTCGTGAAACGGCGCCGGCCGGCGACCATGCGTGGTCATGGTTTGCAGCCGGCCGGTTTTGCTGTAATTGCAACAATCGCATGCGCAGACGCGCCGCCCGCGCGACGGGCGCCAAGGGGTTAGGGTTCATGAAATTTCTCGATCAGGCCAAGATTTACATCCGCTCCGGCAGCGGCGGCGCGGGGGCGGTGTCGTTCCGCCGCGAGAAGTTTCTGGAATTCGGCGGCCCGGACGGCGGTGACGGCGGGCGCGGCGGCGACGTTTGGGCGGAAGCGGTCGATGGGCTCAATACGCTGATCGACTATCGCTACCAGCAGCATTTCCGCGCCAAGACCGGCATGCACGGCATGGGCCGCAACATGACCGGCGCCAAGGGCGACGACGTGGTGCTGAAGGTGCCGGCCGGCACGCAGATCTTCGAGGAAGACAACGAGACGCTGATCTGCGACCTGACCGAGGTGGGCCAGCGCTACCGCCTCGCCAAGGGCGGGAACGGCGGCTTCGGCAACCTGCATTTCACCACCTCCACCAACCGTGCGCCGCGCCGCGCCAATCCGGGGCAGGACGGGACCGAGCTCACCATCTGGCTGCGGCTGAAGCTGATCGCCGACGCCGGCCTGGTCGGCCTGCCCAACGCCGGCAAGTCCACCTTCCTGGCCAGCGTCACGGCGGCCAAGCCCAAGATCGCCGATTATCCCTTCACCACTTTGCATCCCAATCTCGGCGTAGCGCGGGTGGACGGGCGCGAATTCGTCATCGCCGACATTCCGGGCCTCATCGAGGGCGCGCATGAGGGCGTGGGCATCGGCGACCGTTTCCTCGGCCATGTCGAGCGCACGCGGGTGCTTTTGCATCTCGTCTCCGCGCAGGAGGAGAATGTCGGCAAGGCTTACAAGATCATTCGCGGTGAGCTGGAGGCCTATGGCCACGGCCTCGTCGACAAGCACGAGGTGGTGGCGCTGTCGCAGGTCGACACGCTCGACCCCGATGCGCGCAAGAAGAAGGTCGCGGCGCTGAAGCGCGCCTGCGGCAGGCAGCCGCTGCTTCTGTCGGCGGTGAGCCACGAGGGGCTGAACGACGCGCTGCGCAGCCTTGCGGCGGTGATCGACCTCAGCCGCGCCGAGGAAGCCGGCGCGGCCGAAGGCGCGCAGACGACCGGGGACTGACCGCCCATGTTGAAGCAGCTCAGGGATTATCGCCGCATCGTGGTCAAGATCGGCTCGGCGCTTCTGGTCGACCGGGCCGCGGGGCTGAAGCAGGCCTGGCTCGAAAGCCTCGGCCAGGATATCGCCGCGCTGCACAAGGCGGGCGTCGAGGTGCTGGTGGTCTCTTCCGGGGCCATCGCGCTCGGGCGCACCGTTCTGGGCTTGCCCAAAAAAGCGTTGAAGCTCGAGGAAAGCCAGGCGGCGGCCGCCGCCGGCCAGATCGCGCTCGCCAAGGCCTATGCCGACGTGCTGGGAAGCCATGGGGTCAAGTCGGGCCAGATTCTGCTGACGCTGTCCGACACCGAGGAGCGCCGGCGCTATCTCAACGCGCGCGCCACCATCGACACGCTGCTGAAGCTAGGCGCCGTGCCGGTGATCAACGAGAACGATACGGTGGCCACCACCGAAATCCGCTATGGCGACAACGACCGGCTCGCCGCGCGCGTGGCGACGATGATGGGGGCGGACCTCCTGATCCTGCTCTCCGACATAGACGGGCTCTACACCGCTCCGCCGCACAAGAATCCCGACGCGCAGTTCCTGCCGCTGGTCGAAGCGATCACGCCGGAGATCGAGGCGATGGCGGGGGCGGCGGCGTCGGAACTGTCGCGCGGCGGCATGAAGACCAAGCTCGACGCCGGCAAGATCGCCAACGCCGCCGGCACGGCGATGATCATCACCTCCGGCACCCGGCTCGCGCCGCTTTCGGCCATCGACCGCGGCGAGCGGGCGACCCTGTTCAAGCCGTCGCGCGCGCCGGTCAATGCATGGAAGACGTGGATTTCCGGCAATCTGGAGCCGGCGGGCCGGCTCATGGTCGACGCGGGCGCGGCGCGGGCGCTCAAATCCGGCAAGTCGCTGCTGCCGGCGGGCGTCAAGGCGGTCGACGGCCGGTTCGAGCGCGGCGACACGGTGGCCGTGATGAGCGAGGACGGATACGAGATCGCGCGCGGCCTGATCGCTTATGATTCCGACGACGCGCGCAAGATCGCCGGTCGCAAGAGCGACGAGATCGCCGGGATTCTCGGCTACGAGGCGCGCGCGGCGATGATCCATCGCAACGATCTGGTGGTGCGCGGCGCGGCCGCCACGGTCGAGGAGGCCTGAGACATGCTGGACAAAGCCGACATCGCCGCCGTTATGGCGGACGTGGGCCGCAGGGCCAAGGCCGCCGCGGCGCCGCTCGCCATCGCCGGGGCCGAGCGCAAGAACAAGGCGCTTCTGGCCGCAGCCGATGCGCTGGCCGCAAACGGCGACGCCGTGCTTGAGGCCAACCGGATCGACCTCGCCAATGCGCGGGCCGCCGGCATGGCGGCCTCCTTCATCGACCGGCTGGCGCTGGACGAGGCGCGGATCGCGGCCATCGCCGAGGGCCTGCGCGCCGTCGCCGCCTTGCCCGACCCGGTCGGCGCGGTGATCGCCGAATGGGACCGCCCGAACGGGCTGCATATCGAGCGCGTGCGCACGCCGCTCGGCGTGGTCGGCGTGATCTATGAGAGCCGGCCCAACGTGACGGCCGACGCCGGCGCGCTATGCCTCAAGGCCGGCAATGCGGTGATCCTGCGCGGCGGCTCGGATTCGGCCCATTCCTCGGCCGCCATCCACAAGGCGCTGGTCGCCGGGCTGGAAGCGGCGGGCCTGCCCGCCGACGCCATCCAGATCGTGCCGGTGACCGACCGCGCGGCGGTGGGCGAAATGCTGAAGGGCCTCGGCGGGACCATCGACGTCATCGTGCCGCGCGGCGGCAAGAGCCTCGTGGCGCGGGTGCAGGCGGAGGCGCGCGTGCCGGTCTTCGCGCATCTCGAAGGCATCTGCCATCTCTATATAGACCGCTCGGCCGATCTCGACATGGCGCGGCGCATCGCCGTCAACGCCAAGATGCGGCGCACCGGCATTTGCGGCGCGACCGAAACGCTGCTGGTCGACCGCGCGGCGGCTGAAACCCATCTCAAGCCGATCCTCGACGACCTCGCCGCCAAGGGCTGCGAGATCCGCGGCAGCGATGAAGTACGGGCGCTGTGGCCGGCGGCGAAGCCGGCGACGGAGGAGGACTGGGCGACCGAATATCTCGACGCCATCATCTCGGTGGCGCTGGTCGACGGCGTCGGCGGGGCCATCGACCATATCGGCCGCTATTCCTCGCATCATACCGAGGCGATCGTCGCGGAGGATGCGGCGGCGGCCGAGCGTTTCTTCAACGAGATCGATTCGGCGATCCTGCTGCACAACGCCTCGACGCAATTCGCCGACGGCGGCGAGTTCGGCATGGGCGGGGAGATCGGCATCGCCACCGGCAAGATGCATGCGCGCGGGCCGGTCGGCGTCGAGCAACTGACTTCGTTCAAATATCGCGTGCGCGGCAGCGGGCAGACCAGAAGCTGATGCGGCCCGCTCTCGATCCGGCCAGATTGCAGGCGCTTTATCCGGACGTTGCGGCGCGCTTCCTGCGCATGCCGCCGGCGGAGAAGGGCATGGCGGTGGGGCTGTTCGGCGGCTCGTTCAACCCGCCGCACGCCGGGCACGCGCTGGTGGCGGAGACGGCGCTCAAGCGGCTCGGCCTCGACCGGCTCTGGTGGATGGTCACGCCCGGCAATCCGCTCAAGGACCGCAGCGAGCTTGCGCCGCTGGCCGAGCGGCTCGCCCTCAGCGAGGCCATGACGGGCGACTCGCGCGTGGAGGTGACGGCCTTCGAGGCGGCCTTCGACGTGCGCTATACGGCCGACACGCTGGCGCTGATCCGCGCCGCCAATCCGGGCGTCGATTTCGTCTGGGTGATGGGCGCGGACAATCTCGCCTCCTTCCATCTCTGGCAGCGCTGGGAGGAGATCGCGCGCACATTCCCCATCGCGGTGATCGACCGGCCCGGCTCGACGGAGGCGGACTATCTGGCGGCGCCGATGGCGCGGGAATTTTCCGCCGCGCGGCTCGACGAGGCCGAGGCCCAGCGCCTCGCCCGCACGCCGCCGCCGGCCTGGGTGTTCCTGCACGGGCCGCGCTCGCCGCTCTCTTCCAGCGCCATCCGCCGCGGCGGCGGCAAAAAGTGAACGCGCCGGCGGGGCCGGGTCCTTGAAAGCAGGGGGCGACTCTGCCTATCTTCAAGGTGCGGCGCTTATATTGCCGCGGCGCGTTGTTCTTGTCGGAAAGGAAAGACACTGAGAACAGCACTTCAGAAGAAGGCCCTTCATGCGCCTTCGCCGGTCGGGATGAACGAGACGGATCTCGTGTCCTCGACCTTCGACGCGGCCTTGGCCAGTCTCGAGAACTCCAAGGCGGAATCCATCATTCCCATCGACATTCGCGGAAGATCCACCATCGGCGATTACATGATCGTCGCGTCGGGCCGTTCGCATCGTCACGTGACGGCGGTCGCCGACCACCTGTTGCAGGCGCTGCGCAAAGCGGGCTGCAAGGACATCCATGTCGAAGGCCTGGACGGCGGCGACTGGGTGCTGGTCGACACCGGCGACGTCATCGTCCATCTGTTCCGCCCGGAAGTCCGCGACTTCTACAATCTCGAAAAGATATGGCTGGAGGCGGACGACGGCGCGGAACGCGCTTCGGGCGTCCTGCACTGACCGTCCTGTCGAGGGCGACATGCGTGTGAGCGTTTTTGCCGTGGGCCGGATGAAGGCCGGTCCCGAACGGGAGTTGGTCGAGCGTTATTTCGACCGCTTCGCCAAGGCGGGTCCGCCGCTGGGGCTGGAATTTTCCGGGGTGAGCGAAATCCCCGAAAGCCGGGGCCAGACGGCGGATCTGCGCAAGGCGGAGGAAGCGCAGCGCATCCACGAGGCGCTGGACGCCGGCGCGGGCCTGATCCTGCTCGACGAGCGCGGCAAGGCGCTGGGCTCGGAAGCCTTCGCCGAACGCATCGGCCAGATGCGCGACCAGGGCCGGCGGCAGATAATTGTCGCCATCGGCGGCCCGGATGGGCACGATCCGGCGCTGCGGGCGCGGGCCGACCTCGTCCTGGCGCTCGGCGCGCTGACCTGGCCGCACCAGATCGCGCGCATTCTCATCGCCGAACAGCTGTACCGCGCCGCGACCATTTTGGCCGGGCATCCCTATCACCGGGCGTGAAGAGTCGGCTATTGGCTATCCAAGTCAGCAGGCGGCGATCTTGACGGAAATTTCTGACGGTAAGGCGTACTAAACGATGACGCCATTTGCGCGTTGGCGCAAAGTCGTTCCAATGCGATGCGTTTAGTCCGAATGGCGTCCGACGTCCTCGACGCGCCGGACCAGCGCGTGAGGGCGTCGGCGTCGACTTGTTCAAATAGGCGATCTTTTTAAGCGCCTCGGCGCAAAGCCTGCTTAACCATCCCGTGTCGCCGCATTTTCCAATCCGGAAAACCGCTATGCAGTTTTCCTGGAAACATGCTAGGTTGAACAAGGCGTTTTCTCTTAATTTATCATTGAATCCTGATAGTTCCCTGCGTGGATCGTGTTGGTGGGGTGGATTTTGCCGGGGCCTGTCGCAAAGAACGAAAAGTTCAACTCCATCCAGATCTTGCGCGGCCTGGCGGCGCTTCTGGTCGTGATCGACCACACCCTGCAGCATCCGCTGGCCGATCCGCCGCGCATTCTCGGCGTTTTCGGGGCTTTCGGCGTCGAGATATTCTTCGTCATCAGCGGCTTCATCATCGCCTATATTCATCCGGACGGTTTTACGCCCGGCAATTTCATGTGGCGGCGCATCACGCGCGTGGTTCCGCTTTACTGGATCTGCACGCTGTTCGTGGCCGTCTGCGCCATCTATCTGCCGAGCCTATTCAAGACGACCGTGTTCACGCCGGAATATCTGCTGCGCTCGCTGGCCTTCCTGCCGATGGCGGTTCCCGGCAATCCCGAAGACTGGCGTCCGCTGCTCAAGCCGGGCTGGTCTCTCAATTACGAAGCCTTCTTCTATGTCCTGTTCGCGCTGTTCTGGTGGTGCCGCAACGGCCTGCGGCGCACCGTGCTGATGAGCGGCGTGCTAGGGGTGCTCATTCTCGGCGCCTTCTTCGTCCAGCGAAACGGCAGCGTCACGTCCTTCTATTGCAATTTCAACCTGATGCCCTTCCTGGCCGGCATGTGGATCGCCGAGCTGCAAAGACGGGGCGTCTGGGGCCGGCTCTCCGTCCATACCCTGCCGGTGCTGATCTTCGCGGCGCTTCTGGGCGTGGGAACGCTGTTCAGCGTCGACTTCACGCAAGGGCCTGCTTTCGTCGAGTTCCTCGCTTATCTGGTCGCCTCCGTGCTTCTGGTGGTCACTGCGCTCCGCATCGAGCCCTGGCTGCGCGACCTATCGCCCCGCAATCTTCTGCTGATGATCGGCGACAGCTCCTACTCTCTTTACATGACGCATATGTTCCTCGTCGGTGCGGGCTGGGCGGTCTTCAACCGCCTCGGTCTGACCGAAAAGGCCTTTCCGCTCGCCGCCGCCGCGATCGTCATCGGCAGCCTCGTCGCGGCGCGGATTTCCTATCTCGTGATCGAGAAGCCGTTCACCCGCATGGGCCATCGGATGACGCGGCGCAAACAGCCCGGCATGCAGCCCGGCTGAAGGTGGGCGGGGCCGCTTCGCCCTTCCTATGGTTTATGGTTCGTTAACGAAGCGCGGCTATGGTCTGGCGCCCGGACCCTGTTGAAAGCACCATGCCGCTCGATCTTCCATCCATGGCCCATCGCCTGCTTGCGCCGCTGCTCGGCCTCGGCCTGCTATTCTGCGCCGGCGCGGCGCCGGCGCAGGACGCCCTCCAGCAGCAGCGCGACCAGGCGGCGAGCGACGCGCAGAAGCTCGACGAGGAGATGGCGATCGGGGCCGACAGGCTCAAGAAGCTCGAGGACGAGGTCGAGGGCCTGAAGAAGGACCAGGCCACCATCACCGCCGCGCTGATCCAGTCGGCCAAGACCGACAAGAAGCTGGAGCAGGACATCGCCGACAGCGGCAATAAGCTCACCGCCCTCAACGAACAGCAGGACGGCGTGCGCAATTCGCTGCGCGCCCGGCGCGGCGCGCTGGCCGAGGTGCTGGCGGCGCTGGAGCGCATGGGGCTCAATCCGCCGCCGGCCATATTGGTGCGGCCCGACGACGCGCTGGCCTCGGTGCGCTCGGCCGTGCTCTTGGGTGCGGTGGTGCCGGAAATGCGCGGGCAGGTGGAGGAACTTGCTTCCGACCTCGAGGATCTGCGTCGCGTCCAGGCCTCCATCGCCGACGAGCAGAAACGGCTGGTCGAGACGCGCAAGGCGCAGGCCGAGGAGCGCGAGCGGCAGAACCTGCTTCTGGAGGAGAAGAAAAAGCTGCAGGCGCAGTCCGAGCAGGACATCGCGGCCGAGCGCAAGCATTCGGAGGAGCTGGCGGCCAAGGCCGGCAGCCTCAAGGATCTGATCGCCTCGCTCGACCAGCAGATGACGGACGTGCGCGCGGCGGCGGAGGCCGCCCGCAAGGCCGAGGAGGCGCGGCTGGCCGCGGCGCGCGAGAAGGCGGGCGAGGCCAATCCCGACGACAACCGCCTGCAGGCGCAGGCCGACTTCGCCTCGCTGCAGGGCAAGCTCGCTCTGCCGGTGACGGGGCGGCTCAAGCGCGGCTTCGGCGACGACGACGGCGTCGGCGGCTCCATGATGGGGCAGGCGATCGAAACCGCGCCCGCCGCCACGATTACGTCACCTTCCGATGGCGTTGTGCTTTACGCGGGCGCATTCCGCTCCTACGGGCAGCTCTTGATCCTCGACGCGGGCGGCGGGTATCATATCGTCATGGCTGGCATGGGGCGAATCAACGTAGCGCAGGGTCAGTTCGTGCTCGCGGGCGAGCCGGTCGGCGCTATGGGGGAAAAACTTCTCGCGAGCGTTGCGCCGTTTGAGGTGGGCAATGGCGGGCCATTGCTCTACATTGAGTTTCGAAAAGATGGAAGACCCGTCGATCCGGCCCCATGGTGGACCGAGCGGCTTTCTGGAAGGACCTGATAATGATACGTAAACTGTCGCTGCTGTTCGCCGGGGCTCTGCTTGGGGCGTCGGCCATGGTGATGGTCCAGGGCGCGCCGGCCTCCACCGCTTTCGCGGCGGGCAAGGACAGCGACGTCTACAAGCAGCTCGCCCTGTTCGGCGACATTTTCGAGCGCGTGCGCGCGCAATACGTCACGCCGCCCGACGACAAGAAGCTGATCGAAAGCGCCATCAACGGCATGCTCACCTCGCTCGATCCGCATTCCTCCTATCTCAACCCGGAAGCCGCGCAGGACATGCGCGTGCAGACCAAGGGCGAGTTCGGCGGCCTCGGCATCGAGGTCACGATGGATAACGATCTCGTGAAGGTGATCGCGCCCATCGACGACACGCCGGCCTCCAAGGCGGGCGTGCTGGGGGGCGACCTCATCACCAAGATCGACGGCCAGGAAGTGCGCGGCCTCAGCCTCAACGACGCCGTCGACAAGATGCGCGGCGAGGTCGGCTCCTCGATCGAGCTGACGCTGGTGCGCCAGGGCGTCGACAAGCCGATCACGCTCAAGATCGAGCGCGCCGTCATCAAGGTCAAGGCCGTGCGCTCGCGCATCGAGAACGACGTCGGCTATCTGCGCGTCATCTCCTTCACCGAGCAGACCGGCGACGACCTCAAGAAGGCGATCAAGGACATCCAGGACAAGGTGCCGGCCGACAAGCTCAAGGGCTTCGTGCTCGACCTGCGGCTCAACCCGGGCGGTCTGCTCGACCAGGCGGTGGCGGTGTCCGACGACTTCCTCGACAAGGGCGAGATCGTCTCCACCCGCGGCCGCGACCCGCAGGACGTGACCCGCTTCGACGCGCACAAGGGCGACCTGATCAACGGCAAGCCGCTGATCGTGCTGATCAACGGCGGCTCGGCCAGCGCCTCGGAAATCGTCGCCGGCGCGCTGCAGGACCATCGCCGCGCCACGGTGCTGGGCACGCAGTCCTTTGGCAAGGGCTCGGTGCAGACCATCATCCCGCTCGGCGAGAACGGCTCGCTGCGGCTGACCACGGCGCTCTATTACACGCCGTCGGGCAAGTCGATCCAGGGCAAGGGCATCACGCCCGACATCAAGGTCGACCAGCCGCTGCCGCCGGAACTGAAGGGCGAGGACGTCGTGCGCGGCGAATCCGAGCTGAAGGGCCATATCAAGGGCGCCGCCGAGGACGACAAGGGCTCCGGCTCCGCCGCCTATGTGCCGCTCGATCCGAAGAACGACATGCAGCTCAACGAGGCCCTGAAACTGCTGCGCGGCGAGGAGGCCAACGCGGCCTTCCCGCCCGATCCGAAGAAGGGCGTGCTGAACTGATCGCCCGATGCTGGATCTGAACAGCCCGCTCGGACTGGACAGGAAACCGCAAAAGCGCGGGGGCTATCGCTCCCGCGCTTTTCGTTGGCTGGGCCTCGTCGCGGCTCTGGCCGTGATCGGCGGGGCGTCGGCGGCGGTCTGGCGCTTCAACCACGCCGCTTTCCGCAAGCCGGAGCCGGTCGTGGCCGCGGCCGCGCCGCAAGCGGCGGCGCCTGCCGCCGAGCCGGCCAAGGCGCCGCCGACCGCCACGGGCAACACGCCGCCGCCGGGAAGCGCGGCGCGCGCCGGCGACGGCAAGCCGGGACCGGCCATCATCCGCGTCGCGCCGGACATGCCGACCCCCACGCCGGGCGGCGAGGTGATGGAGACGCAGAACCTGCGCAAGCCGGGACAGGACGCGCGTGTCGCCGCCTTGCCTGAGAAAGAGCTTATCGAGCCGGGCGAGGTCGGACCGCTGCCGGTGCGCGGGCCCGACGGCCTGCGCCCGATGGACGCCTACGCCGCCGGCTGGTCGGGCGCGCGGGGGCCGCGCATCGCGCTGGTCATCGGCGGCCTCGGCCTGTCGCAGACCGGCAGCATGCAGGCGATCGACAAATTGCCGGGCGAGATCACGCTCGGCTTTTCGCCGCAGGGCAACAGCCTGCAGCGCTGGATGCAGGCGGCGCGGCAGAAGGGGCATGAGCTGGTCCTGCAGCTGCCGATGGAGCCCTTCGACTATCCGCGCATCGATCCGGGCCGCAACACGCTGACCGTGGCGGCGGACGCCGACGGCAACCGTTCGGCGCTGCTGCGCTCGCTGGCGCGCATGACCAATTACGCCGGCGTGATGAATTACATGGGCGCGCGCTTCACCGCCGAGGGCGACGCGCTGAATCCAATCCTGCGCGAGATCACCGCGCGCGGGCTCTATTATCTCGACGACGGCGCCTCGGCGCGCAGCCAGGCCGACCGGCTGGCGCGCGAGGACGGCACGCCTTTCGCCGCCGCCGACATATTGATCGACGCGGCGCAGGACCGCGGAACCATCCTCGACCGGCTCGACGAGCTGGAGCGCACCGCGCGCGCCAACGGCAGCGCCATCGGGACCGGCTCGGCCTTCGGCGTGACGGTGGACGCGGTGGCCGAATGGGCGGCGCAGGTCCAGAAGCGCGGCATAGAAATCGTGCCGGTGTCGGCGCTGGTGCGCGACCCGGAACGGCGTTGAAACCCACGGAGAACATCATGTCCAAGACTGTCGATCCCGAAAGCCTGCCCTATCGCCGCTGCGTCGGGCTGATGGTTCTGAACCGCGTGGGCCGCGTCTGGGCCGGGCGGCGCATCGTCATTCCCGGCGACGAGATGGACGGCGCGACGCAGCTCTGGCAGATGCCGCAGGGCGGCATAGACAAGGGCGAGGACCCGGCCGAAGCGGCGCTGCGCGAGCTTTACGAGGAAACCGGCATGAAGTCGGTGTCGCTGCTCGAGGAAGCGCCGGACTGGATCAATTACGACCTGCCGCCGCATCTGGTCGGCGTGGCGCTCAAGGGCAAATATCGCGGCCAGACGCAGAAATGGTTCGCCTACCGCTTCGAGGGCGACGAAGGCGAGATCGCCATCAACCCGCCGCCCGGCGGCCACACGGCCGAATTCGACGCCTGGGATTGGAAGCCGATGCAGGAACTGCCGGAGCTGATCGTGCCGTTTAAGCGCGGGGTCTACGAGCAGGTGGTCGCGGCCTTCCGGCATTTGGCGCCGTGATTTTGCGCTTGCCCCGCCGCCGCCCCCTTGTGTCGCCGGCCAACATATTGTCAACTCAACCCATCTGCTGCTTCGCGACATAAGGAGAAAGCGCATGGGTGGTGAAAGTCTGATCGTATTCCTGCTGGTCGGCCTCATCGCCGGCTGGCTCGCCGGCACGGTGGTGCAGGGCGGCGGCTTCGGCGTCATCGGCAATATCATCGTGGGCGTGATCGGCGCTTTCTTCGCCGGCTGGCTGCTGCCGCGTCTCGGCTTTTCGGTGGGTGGGGGCATCATCGCCGCCATCATCAACGCCTTCATCGGCGCGGCGATCCTGCTGGTCATATTGCGCATCGTCAAACGCGTCTGAGGGGCGGGCCTGACGGCCCGCCGATTTCATCCGCGCCCGGCGAGCCTGCTCGCCGGTTTTTTACAGACGCCCCGCCATGACGCCCAATTCCCGCCTGTCCCTCGGCCTCGCGCTCACCGCCTCGGCGGGTTTCGTCGACGCCATCGCCTTCCTGCAACTGGGCGGCTTCTTCGCCTCTTTCATGAGCGGCAACACCACGCAGCTCGGCATCGGGCTGGCCGGCCAGCCGGGCGTGCTGGGGCAGGTGACGCTGTGGTTTCCGGCGGCGCTGATCTCGCTATTCTTCGGCGGGGCCTTCTTCGGCACGCTGACCGTGCGCGCCTATGGCAAGCGCGGCAGCCTGATGGTGATGGCGGGCGTGGTGGCGATCCTGCTTCTGGTCAGTTTCCTGCGGCGCGAGGGCGCGCTGGTGGTGCAGCCCGTGCTGCTGCTCGCCGCCGCCATGGGGGCGCAGAACGCCGCCGTGCAGCCGATCGGCGCGGCGCGGCTGGGCGTGACCTATGTGACGGGAACGCTGTTCAACGCCGCCGCCGATTTCGCCTGCTCGCTGCGGCGCGAGACGCCGAAATGGCGCTGGCTGCAACATCTCGCGGTGTGGGGCGCGCTGATGCTGGGCGCGGCCGGCGGCGGGCTCGGCCATGCCTATATGGGCCTCGACGCGCTGCTGGTTCCCGCCGCCGTCATCGTCGGCGCGATGATCGCCTATATAAGGCTCAACTGAACAGCGCCCTTTCGCTCTCCACCAGTTCCGAAATCAGCGCCGAAACGGCGGTGACGCGCCGCAGCATGCGGGCGGATTCGTGATACGACAGCCAATAGGCGCGGCGGATGACGCGTTCGGGCAGCACGGCGACGAGGCCGGGATCGGCGCGGGCGATGAAAGCGTGCAATATGCCGATGCCGCCGCCGGCGCGCACCGCCTCCACCTGGCCAAGCGAGCTCGACACCTCGAAGGCGGGCTTCCAATCGCGGCTGATTTCCTGCGCATAGGCGAGCGAGCGGTTGACCACCAGATCCTCGACATAGCCGACCAGCCGGTGACGGCCGAGATCCTCGACGCTTTCGGGCGTCCCATGCGCGTCGAGATAGTTTCGATGCGCGTAAAGGCCGAGCGTGTAGTCGACCAGCCGCCGCGCCACCAGCCGTCCCTGATCCGGGCGGTCGACGGTGATGGCGATGTCGGCCTCGCGGCGCGACAGGGAGAAGGAGCGCGGAGCCGGCACCAATTGCAAGGTGAGGTCGGGATATTTCTGCGTGAGCCGGGCGAGGCGGGGCGCGAGGAAATTGACGCCGAATCCGTCCGGCGCGCCGATGCGCACCGTGCCGGAGACGGCCACGTCGGCGTCGCCCACCTGTGCGCGGGCGGACAGCATCTCCGCCTCCATGCGCTCGGCGGCGAGCAGAAACTCCTCGCCCGCCTGTGTCAGCGTCGAGCCGTTGGTGCGGCGCTCGATCAGGGTGGTGGAGAGCGCGGTTTCGAGCGCCGTCAGCCGCCGCGCCACGGTGGTGTGGTTCAGCCCCAGCCGTTTGGCTGCGCCGAGAATCTGGCCGGAGCGGGCGACGGCGAGGAATATGCGGATATCGTCCCAGTTCATTAGGAGACGTTAGCACAAATTCGCACAACGGATACGCTTTTCCGTGCCTTGCAATCGGGAATTTGCAGAGTCAGGATAGGTAAAAGTTCAAACCCAAACCGGGAGGTTTCTGGATGCGCAATATCGGTCATTTCATCGGCGGCAAGCATGTGGCGGGCAAGAGCGGCCGCACGGCCGACGTGTTCCAGCCGCTCGACGGCACGGTGCAGGCCAAGGTGGCGCTGGCCACCAAGGAGGAAGTGCGCGAGGCGGTGGAAAACGCCAAGGCCGCGCAGCCCAAATGGGCCGCCACCAACCCGCAGCGCCGCGTGCGCGTGCTGCGCCGCTTCCTCGAACTGGTCGAGGCCGAATATGACAGCCTCGCCGAGTTGCTCGCCCGCGAGCACGGCAAGACCATCGCCGACGCCAAGGGCGACATCCAGCGCGGCCTCGAGGTGGTGGAAGTCTGCCTCGGCGCGCCGCATATGCTGAAGGGCGAGTTCACCGACAATGCCGGGACCGGCATCGACACCTATTCCATGCGCCAGCCGCTGGGCGTGGTGGCCGGCATCACGCCGTTCAACTTCCCGGCCATGATCCCGCTGTGGAAGGCCGGCCCGGCCATCGCCTGCGGCAACGCCTTCATCCTGAAGCCGTCCGAGCGCGATCCCGGCGTGCCGATGCGCCTCGCCGAACTGTTCATCGAGGCGGGCCTTCCGGCCGGCATCTTCAACGTCGTCAACGGCGACAAGGACTCGGTCGACGCGCTGCTCGACGATCCCGACGTGCAGGCCATCGGCTTCGTGGGCTCCACGCCCATCGCGCAATATATCTACGGGCGCGGCTGCTCCAACGGCAAGCGCGTGCAGTGCTTCGGCGGCGCGAAGAACCATCTCCTCATCATGCCGGACGCCGACATGGACCAGACCGTCGACGCGCTGATCGGCGCGGGCTACGGCTCGGCCGGCGAGCGCTGCATGGCGATCTCGGTCGCGGTGCCTGTTGGCGAGGACACCGCCAACCGCCTGATGGAAAAGCTCATTCCGCGCGTCGAAGCGCTCAAGATCGGCCCGTCCACCGACAGCAGCGCCGATTACGGTCCGCTCGTCACCAAGGCGGCGCTCGACCGCGTGCGCGGCTATGTCGACCTCGGCGTCGAGGAAGGCGCGAAGCTCGTCGTCGACGGGCGCGGCTTCAAGATGCAGGGCTATGAAAACGGCTTCTACATGGGCGGCTGCCTGTTCGACCATGTGACGCCCGACATGCGCATCTACAAGGAAGAAATTTTTGGCCCCGTGCTTTCGGTTGTGCGCGCCAAGAACTACGAGGAAGCGCTGGCCCTGCCGAACGACCACGAATACGG
Source organism: Hyphomicrobiales bacterium (assembly GCA_900465915.1). Classification (GTDB taxonomy): domain Bacteria; phylum Pseudomonadota; class Alphaproteobacteria; order Rhizobiales; family Rhizobiaceae; genus Brucella. The sequence goes on along the minus strand of UBKJ01000018.1, from coordinate 7,980 downwards.
CAACGGCGTCGCCATCTTCACCCGCGACGGCGACGCCGCGCGCGACTTCGCCAGCCGCGTGCAGGTCGGCATGGTCGGCGTCAACGTGCCGATCCCGGTGCCGATCGCCTATTACACCTTCGGCGGCTGGAAGGCTTCCGGCTTCGGCGACCTCAACCAGCACGGCCCCGACGCCTTCCGCTTCTACACCAAGACCAAGACCGTGACGTCCCGCTGGCCGTCCGGCGTCAAGGACGGCGCGGAGTTCGTCATTCCGACGATGCGCTGACCCAGGCGCTTCCTTGCTTGCGCGTCCGCGCTTTGTTGCGGGCGCGCGGCTGATGCAATCCCTCACCCTGAGGCGGCCCGGAGGGCCGTCTTGAAAGGCTCATGAGGAAGGGCGGCCACGCCCCGTGTGGAGCGCAGGGGCGCCTCGTCCTTCGAGACGCCGCCTGCGGCGGCTCCTCAGGATGAGGCGCTTTGGGCTGCTGCGGTGTTCTTTTTTTGAGCCGCATCAGGGATGCGGCAGCGGAAAACCGTGCCTTTCGGAAAGGGCTGCGAGAATCCTGTGCGGATCGGCGATCAGAGCGCGTTCTTGGTGGACGCCTATCTGCAAAGGCGAGTGGTCTCCGTCTTTCAGGACGAGCAGGGGGAGGGATTGGTTCTCCTCTCCCGCCATGGCGACGACCGCCTCGCGGGGACGCGGCCATGCGATGCGCATCACCTCCAGATCGCTCCCAAGCTGCGGGAACGAGGCCAGAACGCCCTCGATCAGAGCGCAATGCCAGCAATAGAAGCGCTGGCCCGGAAAAGCAGGGTCCTCAAAATCCGGCTTGAGCAGAAACAACGTGTCGCGGGTCATTGTCGTCTATCCCTGATGCAAGCGCGGTCGATCGACCCTTCATCGCAGAATCGCAGGCGGGCGCCAAGCGGCGGAGGCGGGCTCTCGTTCTCGGACGCTTCGCCAAACCGTCGGGGTTCTTCTTTTTCCGCTTGCAGAATGGCTTTGGCGGCGTGATGGTGGTTCGACATCGCATGCTACGCAGGACCTTCATGAGCCATCCAGCGCCTTCGGACGCGACAACCGTCATCGTCATCTCCAGCCATGTCGTGCGCGGCTCGGTGGGGAACCGCGCCGCCGTCTTCGCGCTGGAGTCGCTCGGCTTTCCGGTCTGGGCCGTGCCGACCGTGGTGCTGCCCTGGCATCCGGGCCACGGACCGGCCGGACGCATCGTGCCGCCGGCGGACGAGTTTTTGCGCCTGATGCAGGATTTGCAGCGCGCGCCCTGGCTGGGCGAGGTCGGCGCGGTGCTGACCGGCTATCTCGGCCATCCCGAACAGGCCGCGGCCGCGGCCGAACTCATCAAGGCGGTGAAGGCGAAGAACCCCAAGGCGATCTATCTCTGCGACCCGGTGATCGGCGACGAGAAGGGCCTCTATGTGCCGGAGGCGACGGCCGTGGGCATTCGCGACCGGCTGATGCCGCTCGCCGACATCGCCACGCCCAACCGCTTCGAGCTGGCCTGGCTGACCGGCGTGCCGCTGGAGGACAACAAGGCGCTGATGGAGGCGGCCCTCGACGCCGGCCCCGCCACCATGCTGGTGACCTCGGCCATCGCGATGATGACCGGCGGCATCGGCAATATCCTGCTCACGCCGACGCTGGCGCTGATGGCCGAGCACCGCCGCGTCGACGGGCCGACCAACGGGCTCGGCGACCTCACCTCGGCGGTCTTCCTCGCCCGCCGCCTGTCCGGGCTTTCGGAGGAGAAGATGCTGCAAAGCACCACGGCGGCGGTGTTCGAGATCATGGCGCGCTCGGCCAAGCGCGGCGCCGACGAGCTGATGCTGGCGGCCGACGCCTCCAGCCTCGCCACGCCGATGGCCATGGTGCAGATGCGCCGGCTGGTGCATCCGGCGCGCGGCCTGCGCGCCTGAGGCGGGCGCGGAAATTTGCGATTGCTCTTGCGATTTGATGAGGATATTGAAAAGCTTATGGTTGATCTTCCCGAAACTCTCCTCGCCGGCTATCGCAGTTTCATGAGCGAGCATTTCTCGCACGAGACCGCGCGCTATCGGGATCTGGCGGAGAAGGGGCAATCGCCCGAAACGCTGGTGATCGCCTGCTGCGATTCGCGCTCCGCGCCCGAAATCATCTTCAACACCGCGCCGGGCGAGATCTTCGTCCTGCGCAACGTCGCCAACCTGATCCCGCCCTATACGCCCGACGGCGAATATCACGCGGCTTCCGCCGCGCTCGAATTCGCGGTGCAGAGCCTCAAGGTCAAGCATATCGTGGTGATGGGTCATGGCCGCTGCGGCGGCATCAAGGCCGCGCTCGACACCGACAGCGCGCCGCTGTCGCCGGGCGATTTCATCGGCAAGTGGATGAGCCTGATCGCGCCGGCGGCGGAAGCCGTGGCCGGCAACACGCTGATGACCCCGACCGAGCGCCAGACCGCGCTGGAGCGGATCTCCATCCGCTACTCCATCGCCAATCTGCGCACGTTTCCCTATGTGGACGAATTGGAGAAGAAGGGCCGGCTGTCGCTGCACGGCGCCTGGTTCGACATCTCGACGGGCGAGTTGTGGGTGATGGACCCGCAGACCGGCGACTTCAAAAGGCCCGATCTGGACAGCCCGCAAATTGTGGCGACCCCTTCGGAAAATGCATAAGAAACCCGGCGAAAGCCGGGTTTCTTTTTGTCCAGGCCGTGGCGGCGAGTCTTAGTTGCCGTCGATCGCCTTGCCCATGACGGCGATGGCGCGCTGATAGACCTGCGCGTCGTTCCAGCCCTGGATGGCGGCGAAGTTGGGCTCGCCCGGCTGGTAGCCCGCGCCGCGGCGCCAGCCATGGCCGACGAGGAAGTTGGCGGTGGAGTAGAGCGCGTCGGCGCGCGAGCGGGCCATGTCGATATGGCCGCTGCCGTCGCCGTCGACGCCGAACTTCAGCACGTTGGCGGGCATGAACTGGGTCTGGCCGATCTCGCCATGCATGGCGCCGATGGCCTGCGGGCTGAGGTCGCCATGGTCGATCAGCTTCAGCGCCGCATAGAGCTGGTTGGTGAAGAACTCCGAGCGGCGGCAATCATAGGCGAGCGTGGCGACCGCCGACAGCGTGTGCTGCTTGCCCATATAGGAGCCGAAGCCGGTCTCCATGCCCCAGATGGCGATCAGCGGGCCGGCCGGCACGCCGTAACGCTTTTCGATGCCGGCGAAGAGGCCGGCGTTCTGCGCCTTCATGGCCTTGCCGCGGCTGATGATGGTGGAGGCGCCGCGCTTCTGCATGAACTGCTCGAAGGAGAGCTTGAAGCTCTTCTGGTTGCGGTCGGCGTTGATGGTGGCCTGCGCGTAGCGGGTGCCGGCCAGGGCGCGGATCGCGGTGGGGCCGACGCCGCGGCCCGGCGCTTCCTTCATGGTCTGCTGCAGCCACGCGCCGTAGCCGGCGGAATTGTTGCCGCATTGGGCGGCTTCCGCCGCGCCGATGCCGGCGAGCAAGCCCGCCGCTAGAACTGTCGCCGCCGTCCAGACGCGGCCCTTCGCCGTCAACGCCATTCGTGTCTCCTTGGTGAAACTGATTCGATCTGCGCGAGAATTTGCCATTCCCCGCGCCCCTTGTCATCCTTGTGAGGGGGCGGATAATGCGCGAATGCGGACAAAACAGGGCATTTTGCTTGACATCGGGGGCGCCGGGGCCTAAAGCCTGCTCCGATCTATCCGCGAACGACAGTACGCGAGCCGCCGACCGGGACCCATCATGGTGTAAAGCGATCCCGGAGGTCCACATCCGACAGCGCGATGCGCCCTCGGGTGGCGCGATCCTATGGTTGCTTTCGGCCGCCGCCGGATAAACAGGGAAATTCGATGTTTGAATCGCTTCAGGAGCGTCTCGGCTCCATCCTCAACGGCCTGACCGGACGCGGCGCTCTCTCCGAAAGCGACGTGACGGCGGCGCTGCGCGAAGTGCGCCGCGCGCTGATCGAGGCCGACGTGTCGCTGGAAGTGGTTCGCTCCTTCACCGACCGCGTGCGCGAAAAGGCCGTCGGCGCTGAAATCCTGAAGAGCATCAAGCCCGGCCAGATGGTGGTCAAGATCGTCCATGACGAATTGATCGAGATGCTGGGCACGGAAGGGGTCGCCATCGACCTCAACGCGCCCGCCCCGGTCGTCGTCATGATGGTCGGCCTGCAGGGCTCCGGTAAGACCACCACCACCGGCAAGATCGCCAAGCGGCTCACCGAGCGCCAGCGCAAGAAGGTGCTGATGGCCTCGCTCGACACGCGCCGCCCGGCCGCGCAGGAGCAGCTGCGCCAGCTCGGCGTCCAGACCGGCGTCGACACGCTGCCGATCGTCGCCGGCCAGTCGCCGGTGGAGATCGCCAAGCGCGCGGTTCAGGCGGCGAAGCTCGGCGGGCATGACGTGGTCATCCTGGACACCGCCGGCCGCACCCATATCGACGAGCCGCTGATGGTGGAGATGGCGGATATCCGCAAGGCCGCCGATCCGCATGAAATCCTGCTCGTCGCCGACAGCCTGACCGGCCAGGACGCCGTCAATCTGGCGCGCAATTTCGACGAGCGCGTCGGGATCACCGGCATCGTCTTGACCCGCATGGACGGCGACGGCCGCGGCGGCGCGGCGCTTTCGATGCGCGCCGTCACCGGCAAACCGATCAAGCTGATCGCCACCGGCGAAAAGATGGACGCGCTGGAGGAGTTCTTCCCGCGCCGCATCGCCGACCGCATCCTCGGCATGGGCGACATCGTCTCGCTGGTCGAGAAGGCCGCCGAGAACATCGACGCGGAAAAGGCCGCGGCGATGGCCAAGAAGATGCAGTCGGGCAAGTTCGACCTCAACGACCTCGCCGACCAGCTGCGCCAGATGAAGAAGCTCGGCGGCATGGGCGGCATCATGGGCATGATGCCCGGCATGGCCGGCATGAAGGACAAGGCGGCGGCCGCCGGTCTCGACGACAAGCTGTTCGACCGTCAGCTCGCCATCATCGGCTCGATGACCAAGGCCGAGCGCGCCAATCCGGACGTGCTCAAGCACAGCCGCAAGCAGCGCATCGCCAAGGGTTCCGGCACGACCGCCGCCGACATCAACAAGCTTCTCAAGATGCACCGCCAGATGGCCGACGTGATGAAGGTCATGGGCAAGGGCAAGGGCGGCATGATGAAGCAGATGATGGGCGGGCTGGCCAGCAAGATGGGCCTCGGCGGCCTTGGCGGCGGCATGGGCATGCCCGATATGTCGAAGATGGACCCGAAGCAGCTCGAGGCGCTGGCCAAGCAGGCGGAAGCCGCGGGCCTGACCAAGGGCGGCGGCGGCCTGCCGGGCCTGCCCGGCATGGGCGGCCCGAAACTGCCGGGCCTTGGGGGCGGAATGGGCGGTCTGCCCGGATTGCCGAAGAAGAAGTGAGCACCATGAGCGAAGAACACAAGCCCGTTCCCGCCGAACTTCTGGCGTTGCGCGCCTCGATCGACAATATCGACGCGGCGCTGATCCACATGCTGGCCGAGCGCTTCCGCTGCACCAAGGCGGTGGGCGTGCTCAAGGCCGAGCGCGGCCTCGCCGCCGCCGATCCGGCGCGCGAGAAGCGTCAGGTCGAGCGCCTGCGCGCGCTGGCCGAGGACGCCCATCTCGATCCCGATTTCGCCGAGAAATTCCTGAACTTCATCGTGAAGGAAGTCATCCGGCACCATGAGCATACCGCCGCGACCCACGGCGGCAAACAATAGCTGCGCGTCAGCTCAACCCCAATCGCCCGAAGCCGGGCGAAGCATTTGTCTGAAGGAAGAAAACAATGTCTCTCAAGATCCGTCTCGCCCGCGCTGGCTCCAAGAAGCGTCCCTACTACCACATCGTCGTCGCCGACGTGCGCAGCCCGCGCGACGGCCGCTTCATCGAGACCGTCGGCGCCTGGAACCCGATGCTGGCCAAGGACGCCGAGCGCGTGAAGCTGGACGCCGACCGCGTGCAGCATTGGATCGCCCAGGGCGCCCAGCCGACCGACCGCGTGCTGCGCTTCCTCGACCAGGCCGGCCTCGCCAAGCGTCCGGCCCGCAGCAACCCGACCAAGGGCGAGCCGGGCAAGAAGGCGCAGGAGCGCATCGCCATGGCCAAGCAGGCCGAGGAAGAAGCCGCCGCCGCCGCTGCTGAAGCAGCCGCCGCTCCGGCCGAGGCCGCCGGCGAATAATCGCCCCGGCCTGAATTCTTTTGCGAAAAGCGGCGGAGAAATCCGCCGCTTTTTGTTTGTCCGTGCCGGGTCCAGACGGAATCGTTGCCGTTCTTATTCGGGCGGCGGGGGGCATCGGCCAATGGCTCATACGCCGGCCGCGCTTCCTGGCTGGCGGGAGCGATCCACCGGCGCGGCGATGCTTGGGCTGGGGCTGCGGCTTCCGTTCTCCGGCCTTGCCGGTTTGGGGCTGCCCGGCCTCTCCGCTTTGCGCAGCTTCCGGCGAACGGGCTGGACGGCGGCGAAATTTTCTCTATCTTATTGATTTGACGGCCTGCATTTGCGCGAGCGCGCATATTCGGGCCTGAACGGATTTCCGCGCGCGGCAGCGCCTTTTCAGGAGAACCCCATGTCGGTTGCGACGGTCGCCCCTTCCTTTTCCTTCCGCCGCCTGGCCGTGGCGCTCGGGCTCGTGATGCTCGCGCCGCTTCTGTCGGCCTGCGGCTTCAACACTATTCCGACCAATGAGGAAAACGCCAAGGCCGCGTGGAGCGAGGTGCAGAACCAGTACCAGCGCCGCGCCGACCTGGTGCCCAACCTGGTCGAGACGGTGAAGGGCTACGCCGCCCACGAGAAAGACACGCTGCAGGCGGTGATCGACGCGCGCGCCAAGGCGACGCAGGTGCAGATCACGCCCGACACGCTGAAAAATCCCGAATTGTTCAAGCAGTTCCAGGACAATCAGGCCAATCTCACCAGCGCCCTGTCGCGGCTGATGGTGGTGGTGGAGAAATATCCCGACCTCAAGGCCAACCAGAACTTCCTCGCGCTGCAATCGCAGCTCGAAGGCACGGAGAACCGCATCGCCGTGGCGCGGCGCGATTATATCGAGGCGGTGCGCGTCTATAACACCGCGCTCAAGACCATGCCGACCATGATCTGGACCTGGATCTGGTATCGCGGCGCCGAGCCGATGCAGACCTTCAGCGCCGACGCGGCCAGCCAGTCCGCGCCGCAGGTCAAGTTCAACTGACGGGCATGGCGGACGCGGTCATGGAGCTTCGGTCCCTGCGCCGCCCGCCGTGGCGGCTGGCTGCGCTCGCCTGCCTGTTCCTGGCGCTCTTCCTCGGCGCCGCGACGGCGCAAGGCGCGCCGAAGCCGACGCCGGCGCTGACCGGCCGCGTGGTCGACGACGCCGGCATCCTCGACGAAGCGACGCGCCAGAGCCTGACGCAGAAGCTCGCCGATTACGAGCAGAAATCCACCGACCAGGTGGCGGTGGTCACCGTGCCGAGCCTCAACGGCGAGGACATCGAATCCTTCTCCAACCGGCTGTTCCGCGCCTGGGCGCTGGGGCAGAAGCAGGTCAATAACGGCGTGCTTTTCGTGGTGGCCCCCAACGACCGCAAGGTGCGCATCGAGGTCGGCTACGGGCTCGAGGGAACGCTGACCGACGCGCTGTCGAGCGTCATCATCAACAGCGCCGTCATCCCCGCCTTCCGCAACGGCGACTACGCCGGCGGCGTGACCAAGGGCGTGGACGGCATCCTGTCGGTGCTGTCCGGCGACGACGCCGAATTGCAGGCGCGCGCCAAGCGCGACGCGCCTAAGCCGCAGAGCGACGTCGACTGGGTCGGCGTGATCTTCATCGCCTTCTGGGCGCTGATCTTCTTCGGCGGCTTCGGCTTCGCGGCGCTGGCGCCGGTGTTCGGGCGCAAGCTCGGGCCGGGCCGCTACGAATGGCTCGGCATGGTCGTCGACACCAATTCCCGCTCCGGCGGCGGCCGCTGGGGCGGCGGCTTCGGCGGCGGCGGGGGCTGGTC
>UBKJ01000059.1 GCA_900465915.1 Hyphomicrobiales bacterium | reverse complement strand
ACGACGCCGATTGACACACAAAGGTCTACGATCCGGAGATCGCAGGCAAGGCCGACACCATCTACAAGAAGCCGGGCTATCCGCGGCCGTAGGATACGAAGTGGATGTAGGCCGTTGATTCGTTATCGACCTTCGGAAGGGTTCGCCGCCATGTTCTATCTAATCGAAGAGGATCAAGAGCGAACTTCGCCGATGAGACTAGATGTTGTTTGGGAGTTCTGCGAGCGATGCGGCGATGTCTGCGATGGAACGAAAGAGGACGAGCGGATCGTCCTTAGAGGGCATAAAGCCCCGGCGCAGCCAAAAGCGCGCGGCTTCCTCATCGACCGCGTTGACCATCAGCGCTCGCCCTCCGACCAAAGCGGCAGCCTGAACACAACGCTGAAGCGCATGTTTAACCAGACCGGTGCCAATCCCCTGCCCTGCCCATTCCGTGTCCGTGGCAAGCTGACCGAGAAGAAGACAGGGCACCGGATCGGGCGGTTGCCCGGTGCGGATCGAACGCGGCATGACCGTCGGCACTACGGCGGTGGGCGCCAGACCATAATAGCCGACGACGCGCCCCGCCTCGTGAACGACGAGAACGGCCGTAAAACCTTTCTGCTGGTTGGAAAGAGCGCGTGTCTTCAGCCAATGATCGAGCGTAGGCTTGCCGCACGAGAATCCGGAGACGTCATGCGTGGCGGCCAGCGGTTCCGGAGCCGATAAAGCCACGTTCTACTGCTTCTGCTCGTAGCCTGTTTCCCAAGGCGCTGGCCGTCTGACCAACTCCACCATTTCGGATACCGAAGCGGCCGGAGCAGAGAGAACATCCATGAACGCCGCAAATCCTTCCGGACTCATACGGATCAGACGATTTTCCATCAGGACGTCTTCAGCCGCACGAACGGCGGCCTCGCGCACGAAGTCAGTGCGCGAGCGCCCGCGCAGACTGGCGGCGCGGTCGATCATTGCAACGTCCGCTTCGGGCAGTCGCATCGAGAGTGGGTATTCCTTGCGTTCGGCAATGCTGGCCATGTCGATCTCCTTGGCAGGAATATAACCTCTTGTAGCGTAAAAGACAATACGTTATCCTCACGTGTCAGGAAAACGAAGGATAAGACCGTCAGTCGGAGCACACACATGCGCGAATTGCACAGGTCATTTTACTCCGCCAGAGCCACCGAACCCACACCGCGGCTCCCTATCGCACGCCTGCGCCGCCCAAATGCCGCCGGATATTTTGTCATGATTTCAGTTGCTTACGGTGATTTCAGCGGCGATCCTTTCGGCCATGACACAGGAAGGACGCAAATCGACGGTAACAGCAGGCGAGCGCAAGCAGTTGCTCGAAGCACTGCTCGTCGACGCGCCGGAACTGACCTTTACGCCGCGCGGCGACCTGGACCCGCGCCTTGTACGGCTTGCCCGGCTGTTGGGCGAGCAACTGGCGAGGGAGAATTTTGCTGCTCAAACAACCGAGCGGGGGCGACGCCGCTCCCGGTAAGGAGCCATGCCCGATGAAGATCGCGATCTATGCCCGTTATTCGTCCGACAATCAGCGCGATGCCTCGATCGCAGATCAGCTTCGCCTGTGCCGCCTGCACGCCGAGAAACAGGGCTGGTCGATCGTAGAGGAATATTGTGACCACGCCGTCTCCGGCGCATCGCTGCTGCGCCCCGGCATTCAGGCGCTGATCGCCGACGCCTCGCGCGGTCGCTTCGACCTCGTCCTCGCCGAGGCCATGGACCGGCTGTCCCGCGATCAGGAAGATATTGCCGGTTTCTTCAAGCGCATGTCCTATTCCGACATAAAGATCATCACGCTGTCCGAGGGTGAGGTTTCACATCTGCATGTCGGCTTGAAGGGGACAATGAACGCGCTGTTTCTGAAGGACCTGGCCGACAAGACGCGACGCGGCCTGCGTGGCCGCATCGAGGCGGGCAAATCCGGCGGCGGTAACGCCTACGGCTATGATGTCGTCAAGAAGTTCGACCGCGATGGCGAGCCGATCCGCGGCGACCGCACCGTCAATGAACGAGAAGCCGAAGTCGTCCGCCGAATCTTCCGTGACTATGCTGCCGGGAAATCGGCCAAGACCATTGCCTCCGCCTTGAACAGGGAGGGCATCCCCGCGCCATCCGGCGGCGATTGGGGCTTTAGCACGATCAACGGCAATCCGAAGCGCGGGAACGGCATACTCAATAACGAGATGTATGTCGGCAAGATCGTCTGGAACCGTCAGCGCTTCGTCAAAGAACCCGACACGGGCAAGCGCCAGGCCCGCCCCAACCCGGAATCGGAATGGGTGATCCAGAAGGCGCCCGAACTGCGCATCCTCGACGACGAACTTTGGAGCGCCGTCAAAGCCCGGCAGAACGAGAACGCGATTACCCGTGGCGCCGACGGCAAAAAGGACGTCGGCCAGATCAATTATCGCCGTCGCCCCAAATATCTATTTTCCGGCCTGACCAAATGCGCCTGCTGCGGTGGCGGATATTCGGCGATCTCGGCCACCCTGATCGGCTGCTCGGCGGCGCGCAACAAGGGCACCTGCGACAACCGCGTCAATATCCGCCGCGACGAACTGGAAACGCGCGTGCTCGACGCCCTGCGCAACCGCATGCTCGCCCCGGAGATTTTCGCTGAGTTCTGTGACGCCTATACGCAGACCATAAACCGGCTTCGCATGGAAGCTCGCGTCAACATCGATGCCGCGCAGGCCGAGATCGAGCGTATCGACCGCGAAGTCCAAAAGCTCATGGACCTCTATTTGAAGGATGCTCTGTCGGTTGAAGACGTCAAAGAGCGTGGCGACAAGCTGCGTGCCCGCAAGACGGAACTCACGTCCTTCCTTGTAACGGCCGACGAGCCACCTCCCCTTCTCCATCCCAATATGGCGCTGCAATATCGCAAGCGTGTCCAGCACCTCTATGAGACGCTCCAGCACGATTCCGAGGAAAAGCGGATGGAGGCTGCGGATACGATCCGCTCATTGGTGAACGATATTGTATTGGCGCCGGTGGACGGCAGGATTGAGATCGACGTTCGAGGCGATCTTGCCGGCATCCTGACG
>UBKJ01000047.1 GCA_900465915.1 Hyphomicrobiales bacterium | reverse complement strand
CCCACGCCCCGCCCCGACCTGACGCAGGCCCCCTTGCGCATCGGCCCGGACGACAAGGACGCCCGCCGCGCCATGCGCGAGAACCCGCGCCAGGGGCCGGAGCAGGGCCGCGGCGCGGCGCCCGCCGACGCCGATCCCTTCGCGCCCATCGGCGTGCGGGCCGGCTCCTTCATCCTGCGCCCGTCGCTGGAGCAGGGCCTGCGCGCCACCACCAACGGCGACAGCAGCGCCGGCGGCTCAAGCGCCGTGCTGTCGGAAACCACGCTGCGGCTCAGCGCCCGCTCGGACTGGGACCGGCACCAGGCCAGCCTCGACGCCATGGGCACGCTCAGCAAGTCGATCTCCGGCCAGCACGTCTCCGAGCCGCAGATCGACGTGCAGGGCGCGCTGCGGCTCGACCTCGGCGACCGCACCACCGTCAACGCCGGCGCCGGCTACAACCTGCAGCGCGAAAGCGCCTCCAGCCCCGACGGCGTGGTGGGCGCGTTGCAGCGCCCGCTGGTCACCACCGTCAACGGCAGCCTCGGCGCCGAGCGCGACATCGGCCTGATCTTCGGCCGCATCACGGGCAAGGTCTCGCATGAAAGCTACGGCGACGCCGAATCCTCCACCGGCGGGACCGTCAGCCAGAAGGACCGCGACAACACCTACGCCAGCCTGACGCTGCGCGGCGGCTTCGCGGCCTCGCAGGCGCTAAAACCCTTCGCCGAGGTGGAGCTGGGCAAGCGCATCTTCGACCAGCGCGTCGACAGCGGCGGCTACGAGCGCAGCGGATCGCAGATCGCCCTGCGCGGCGGCCTGACGGTGGACATGGGCGAGAAGCTGAACGGCGAATTCGCCGCCGGCTACATGCAGGCCAACAGCGACGATTCGCGCCTGAGCACGGTGCGCGGGCCGTCGATCAACGCGGCGCTGAACTGGTCGCCCTTGCGCGGCACCGACGTGACGCTCTTCGCCCAGACCACGGTCGACACCTCCACCACGCCGGGGATCGCCGGGTCGCTCCTGCACATGGCCAGCCTCGACGTCACCCGCCGCGTCCGCTCCGACCTCAGCCTCAACGCGCGGCTCGACCTCAGCCTGCGGCAGAACAAGGACGGCACCGGCAACGACTACACGATCGGCGCGCAGATCGGCGCCACCTACTGGATCAACCGCTTCGTCGGCCTCGACGCGCGGCTGCGGCACGAGTTCCTGACCAGCCAGATATCGAGCCGGCGCTACACCGCCGACAGCATCTTCTTCGGCCTGAAATTGCAGCGCTGAAACGAAAAACCCGCCGGAGCCGGCGGGTTTTTGGTGAACCAACCTGAAGGATCAGGCCGGCTGGATGGTCTTGAGCAGGTGCTCGATCGAGCCCTCCACCGTCGAGCGGATATCCTTGCGCCACAGCGCGAAGGCGACGTTGGCCTCGATGAAGCCGGCCTTGGAGCCGCAGTCGAAGGTGCGGCCCTGATAGTTGAAGCCGTAGAAATCCTGCGCGTCGGCGAGCTTCAGCATGGCGTCGGTGAGCTGGATCTCGTTGCCCGCGCCCTTCTCCTGCTTGCTCAGAAGATCGAAGATTTCCGGCTGAAGAATATAGCGGCCGTTGATGTAGAGGTTGGACGGGGCCGTGCCCTTGGCCGGCTTCTCGACCATCTGGGTGATGGCGAAGCCGTTGCCGACATCCTCGCCCCTGCCGACGATGCCGTATTTATGCGCTTCCTCGGGGTCGCATTCCTGCACGGCGATCACGTTGCCGCCGGCCTTCTCGTAAAGCTCGACCATCTCGGCCAGGCAGCCCTTCTTCGACTGCATCACCATGTCGGGCAGAAGCAGCGCGAAGGGCTCGTCGCCCACCAGCTCGCGCGCGCACCAGACGGCGTGGCCCAGGCCCAGCGGCACCTGCTGGCGGGTGAAGCTGGTCGCGCCCGGCTGCGGCTGCAAGTCCTGGAGATGGTCCAGCTCCTCGTGCTTGCCGCGTTCGGCCAGCGTGGCGTAAAGCTCGACCTGCGCGTCGAAATAATCCTCGATCACCGCCTTGTTGCGGCCGGTGACGAAGATCAGGTGCTCGATGCCGGCCTCCCGCGCCTCGTCGACCACATATTGGATGACGGGCTTGTCCACCACCGTCAGCATTTCCTTGGGCACCGACTTGGTGGCGGGAAGAAAACGGGTGCCGAGACCGGCGACAGGGAAAACCGCCTTGCGGATTTTACGGATCGAACTCATGCCTCTCCTCGATATTCTACGGGTCAGGCCTCTTTTGAAGCCGCGCCATCACTGGTTTTGAAATAGGGCATTTTCATTAATGAAGGACAAAACTTAAACGCGCATCCCATCACATTCGATGACCCTTGTTTAAACTTTTTTGAAGCTGATTTGTCGCAGGCGGCGGAAATAGCCGACTATTCTGGTCCCTGGAAGTAGATCGAGGCCGGCGCGGCCGGAAGCGTCTTGCCGATCCCGGCCGATCCTGTAGGGTCCGGGCGCGGGACAATGCGGGGGAAACGGAATGAACAATCGGGAACCGAGGCCGGCTCCGGGCGCGGCGCGCCGGATCGTCGACAGGCTGGTGGAGCGGCTCGCCCGCCCCGTCCCGGCCTGGAAGATGGTCCTCATGCAGGTCGCCGTCTTCACCTCCGTCCTCCTGCTGCGCCGGTTTTTCGGCCGGTATTGAGCCCCCATTTTCCAAACCGATTTCCCGGCCCCGTTGAAACCGGCTTCTTGAATAGTTAACTTCTGATATACTTAACCGATTGCTAACCGGCCTCTTCTAGACTGAGCGTCCGACAGACGATTGCAGAAGGGAAACCCCAGGCATGCTGCGATTTCCATTCCTCCCGGCCCGGCCGCGCGCCAAGATCGCCGCCGCGCTGGCGCTCGCCGTCCTCGCCTCCGGCGTGGGCGCGACCGCCGCGCGCGCCGACGCGCAGTTCCGGCACTGGGTGGCCAGTTTCCGGCCCGTCGCCATCAGGAGCGGCGTGACGCCCTCGACCTTCGACCGCGCCTTCGCCGGCGTCAACGCGCCCGATCCGGTGGTGCTGCAGAAGGCGAGCTACCAGCCGGAATTCACCGAGCCGATCTGGAACTACATCGACAACCGCGTCAACGAGAACTCGGTCGCCACCGGCCAGGCCATGCGGCGCAAATGGGGCCCGTGGCTGCAGCGCATCGAGCAGCGCTTCGCCGTCGACCGCGGCATCCTGCTGGCCATCTGGTCGATGGAGAGCAATTACGGCGAGATCCTCAAGCGCGACGACGTCATGCGCGACGCCATCCGCTCGCTGGCGACGCTGGCCTACGCCGATCCCAAGCGGGCCAAATACGGCCGCACGCAGCTGATCGCCGCGATGAAAATCCTCCAGACCGGCGACATCGACCGCAGCCATCTGTCGGGCTCCTGGGCCGGCGCGCTCGGCCACACCCAGTTCATCCCGACGAGCTACCTGATCTACGCCGTCGACATGGAGGGCAGCGGCCGCCGCGACATCTGGAACTCGGTGCCCGACGCGCTCGCCACCTCGGCCAATCTCCTGCACCGCAACGGCTGGCAGCCGGGGCGCAGCTGGGGCTACGAGGTGCGGCTGCCGGCCGGGCGCAAGTTCCCCGCCGGCGCGCGGACGGCGGCCGAATGGGAGAGCCTGGGCGTGGTGCGCGCCAACGGCCGCCCCTTCCCCGACCGCAACGAGAAGGTGACGCTGAAGGTGCCCGACGACCGGCACGGCCCGGCCTTCCTGATGACCAAGAATTATTACGTGCTCAAGCGCTACAACAACGCCGACAAATATGCGCTGGCCGTGGGGCTTCTGGCCGACCGCATCGGCGGCTATCAGGGGCTGAAGCAGGACTGGAACCGGCCCTTCACGCCCATCACCATGAACGAGCGGCAGGAATTGCAGGGCCATCTCAAGGCGCTCGGCTATTACGACGGCAAGATCGACGGCAAGATCGGCGAC
>UBKJ01000049.1 GCA_900465915.1 Hyphomicrobiales bacterium | reverse complement strand
ATTCCATGCCTAATCACACAGCGGGCAATTCGCTGGCCGCCCGAAGAGCGGCCGAAGCGCATCTTATCGGCGCGGCGCGGCGACTGGCGCTTTATATCGAACCGTAAGATAGCGGCTCGCCGACGGATGGCTGTCCCCCGATCCGCCGCAGCTTCAGTTTTATCAGCGTAATTGAAACCGCATTACCGTTCCCGAACAAAAGAACGGTATCTTTAATCTCGATCAAACCTGATCGTATGTGAACGATGTCAGCAGCGTGGTGACGAAGTTGCTCGCCGTGTCCTTGACAAGCGCTTCCGTCCATTCATTCGTCCCGCGCAACCGCAAATCGGTGTAAATGCTGTCGACCGCGGCCTCTTCGATGCGCTTGATGTTGGCCAAAAAGGCGACCTCTCCGTCCGCGTGATACATGTCGCGGATGACCATCCGCAGGATTTCCTGGATTGCGATCTGCCAGGCCGTGTTGATCGCCTGGAGTTCGCCGGGGTTCTCTTCCATCGAGGCATCCTTTCGGTAACGGATTTTGGCGGCGCCGTGCCGTTGGTTGCAAGTCGCAACCGGGCGGAAAACTGCCGAAAGCGCCTGGCCTGGTTTTACGCCACGGGGCCGGGTGGTCCCGCAGCTTCGACCGAAACCCGAGACGCTAGGCCCGCCTCGCCTTGCGATTGGCGTAGCGCCGATCGCGCTCGGCCTTGCGGGCGGCCTCGTCTTCAAGCACCCGCGCGATGCGATTTTTTTCCGCCGCCGCGCGCGCTTCGGTCTCGGCCTGCGCTGCGGCGTCCGCGGCGGCCTGCCGTTCGGCGGCTTCAGCCGCCAGGCGTTCGGCTTGGTCGCGCTTTATCCGTTCGCGCTCAAGACGCCGCTCTTCCCTCGCGGCGACGATCGCCGCCCTCTCCGCCTGCCTCGCCGATTTGGTGGGCTCGGCGGCGGTCTTCGCCGCGCGATAGGCGTTCAGGAGGGCCGATTTCGCTTGCGTCGCCGCGGCAAGGCGATCGGAAAGGTCGTTGGTTCTGGCGTTCTTCAAATCTTTGTCCTGTAAATCGTGTTGCTACGTCCTGGCCCGTTTGGCTGCTAGAGAGGCGGCGGCCGCCGCGCGATCCTGCAATTCTTTCGCGAGGCGGGCTTCGCGAAGCCGCCGGGTCTTTTCCTCGCGGGCCTGAACGAGGGCGTCGAGTTCTTCGACGGCCCTGCTGCGGGCGACGAATTGTGACTGGGCGTTGGCGAAGGCGACCTCCGCCTGCTGGCGGGATTTGCTATATGTCTGCGACATGGTCTTTCCGGATTGGACGCCGCAAGCCAAGCGCGGCAATAAAAAAGGTCAGGCAATCTGCCTGACCTTGCTGGTATCGTGCTCTCAACGGCGCCAGTACATCCGTGGTCGACGGAGAGCCGATACCGAAGTCGTTTTAGGCCGCCTGCAGATTGCAGGCCGACATCTTGCCCGACTTCTTGTCGCGCTCGAGGTCGTAGCCGATCTTCTGGCCTTCCACGAGCTCGCGCATTCCGGCGCGCTCGACGGCGGAGATATGGACGAACGCATCGGCGCCGCCATTGTCAGGCTGAATGAAGCCGAAGCCCTTGGTGGAATTGAACCATTTAACTGTGCCAGTGGTCATGATGAACCCTTTCATAGCAATAGAGGAACCGTAACGCTCGAAGCGCTGCGGATGGTGATAGCGATTTTTGAAAGAAAAGGTTCGTTCAGGGCGCGGCGCCAATCGCGCGATAACCAAAGCTAAGCAAGCAAATATCGACAACCGACATATAGGCGCTCCCCATCGGGTTGTCAACTTTTAGTTTTTGACTGCTGATGCATTCGGCATTTGGTTGTAATTCCGCAAAGCTTTTCACGTCGCTGGAGAGTTCGGCTATGGAACTATGGCCGCCCGAAGGCGGAAATGGACTCCGGTCCCGATGGGGAACCAGCGTTTCCCTGGCGAACGTCTCCCGACATGAACCGATCCAGCACGACGCGCGATTGGCTTGAAAGCGGCCCGGACAGCGGCTTCATCCTCGCCGTGACATATCCGGCCTTGTGAAGCATCTGGTTGAGAATACGATTGCCGCCGGGATTGAAATCGACGGTGCGGACGCTGGAAGACATGGCGTCCTCCTTTCGGATTGCGGGCACGGGCGTTGAAGCCCACAGCGGCAGCGCCCGTTTTAATTGCCGCCGTAGAAACGATGATGAGACGCGACGCCCTGTTTGGCAAATCTTCAATTAAGGTCATTCAGGGGCGTGGCGGATTAAATCCCGCGAAGCGGCTCGCTCGAAGAGTATTCCGCCGCAAATTTCCGCAAAGCGTCATGAACAGCCTTCGACATCTTGCAGGTGTCGATGAGCGCGCTCTTTCTGTCTGCGCTGCTCACGCCTGGAATGTAAACGCCGAGCTCTCGCAGGCGGGCGACCTGCTCGGCCGCGCGGCTATGATGGCTGTCGGCGTTTGGGTTCGCCGCGATGGCGATCACCGTCAGTCCGACGGATGGGCAGTCGTTCCCGGCCTCGAAGGACGGCGCGTCGAGCGACCAGTTGCCGCCGGAAAGTCCGGCGGACAGCATCTCGATCAAAAGGGCGATATTGGCTCCCTTCCGCCCGCCGAACGGCAGCAGGGCGCCGGCGAGCGCCGCGTTCGGGTCTTGCGTGTCGACGCCGGATTCGTCGATCGCCCAACCCGAGGGAATGGATCGTCCCTCCTGCGCCGCGGACCGGATGTTGACATAGGCGGTGGCGCTCGACGACTGGTCGATCAGCAGCGGAGGAGCGCCCTCGCCCAGCGGATATGCGAGCGCCACCGGATTGGTGCTGTAGGCTCTCGAGCCGCCGGGGCTGGCCGCCATCATGGCGTTGGCGTTCGTCGCTCCGAGGCCGATCAGCCCGAAGTCCGAAAGACGCCGGACATAATAGCCCAGTTCGCCGGCGGGATAGCTGTTGGACTGCGTGAATATGGCGACGCCCAACGTTCTCGCCGCCTCGACCAGGTCGTCGAAGGCGAGATCGAAGCCGAGCTGGGCGATCCCCTTGTCGGCGTCCAAGGTGATGAACGCCGGATAGGGCCTGTCTATTTTCGGCCGGGGCTGGCGATTGATGCGCCCTTCCCGAAAGCTGGCGAGATAATCGAGCAGATGGGGAAAGCCCAGCGACGCGGGGCCGAAGCGCGCCGCCGACACGGTGGCGCTGGCGAGCGCCCGCGCGCTTCGCTCGTCCGCGCCCGCCCCCAGGCAGGCCCTGACCGCCAGCGCCTCGCAATCCTGGATGCCCAGTTCGATTTCCTCGTCCATTCATCCGGCTCCATGCGAAAGTTCGATGACATGAGGGGTTGGCGGATTTCAACCTATCCGACCGTCCGCGAGGCTACCGGGTGTGGGACGAAAGCCGTTCCTCGAGCTTGCCGACCAGAACCGTGGCCGGCAGGCAGATCACGGCGTAGATGAGGCCGGCCAGGATCAGCACCGGCAGATAAAGGAACGTCGTCGAGCCGATGGAATAGGCCCGGCTGATCAGCTCGGGCAGCGCGATGGCGAAGCAGAGCGACGTCGCCTGCAGGATGGTGATCGAGAAGCCGAGAAGGGCCGGCAGGGCGACCATCAGCCCCTGCGGCAGAATGATGAAGCGCAGGGCGTCGAGCCGGCTCAGGCCGATGGCGTCGGCGGCCTCCTTCTGGCCGGCGGCGACCGATTCCAGCCCGCCGCGGATGATCTCGCTGGTGTAGGCGCCGGTGCACCAGGCCAGCGCCAGCACGGCGGAGGCGTATGAGGTCAGCGTCAGGCCGGCGGAGGGCAGCCCGTAATAGGCGAATTGCAGCAGCACCAGCGCCGGCGTGCCGCGGCCGACCTCGACGACGATCAGCGAAGCGATCCGCGCCGCGCGCAGCCGCGCCTGGACGCCGAGCGCAAGCAGCAGCCCGAGCGGAATGCCCAGCAGCAGCGCCAGCCCGGCGACCTTCAGGCTGAGGACGAGGCCCGTCAGCAGCGTCGGCAGCCATTCCCGCCAAAGATCGAGCGTCTCCGTCATCTCGCCACCCTCGCGCGCATCTTCTTGTCGACCGTTCGCGACAGCCAGGCGATCGGCAGGCTCATCGCGATATAGATGACGGCGACCATCGCGTAGACGTCGAGCCCGCGAAACGTCTGCTGGGAAATGTGATAGGCCTGATAGGCCAGCTCCGGCACGCCGATGGCCGACGCGACCGCGGTCTCCTTGAGCAGGCCGATGGCGTAGGTGGCGGCGGCCGGCAGGGAAATGCGCGCGAGCTGCGGCGCGATGATCTCGCTCAGCATGTTCCAGCGCGGCAAGCCGAGCGCGGCGCTCGCTTCCCATTGGCCGAAATGGATGGCGGCCAGCGAGCCGCGATAGATCTCCGCCATGTTGACGGCGGTGATCAGCCCCAGCCCGATCGCGGCGGCGGTGAAGGCGTTCAGCTGGATATAGCCGGAGCCGAGGCCGAAATAGATCAGGAAAAGCCAGACCAGCGGCGGGATCGACCGGATGACCAGGATGACCGAGCCGACGAACAGTTTCAGCGCGGCGTTTTTCGACATGCGCAAGGCGCAGATCGGGACGCCGAGAACGGCGCCGATGACGAAGGCGAGCGCGGTCAAAGCGAGCGTATAGGGAACGGCCCAGAGAAGGGTGAGGACGATGTCGCGCATCAGCGGTCCCTCACCGCCCGCAGGAAGCGCTGGGTCCGCTCGGCGCTTGGCGCCGTCATCACCTGCTTGCTCGGCCCCTCCTCGATGATCATGCCGTCCGCCATCACCACGACCCGGTTGGAGACGTCCTCGGCGAAATGCATCTCATGCGTGACGACGATCATCGTCATGCCGTTCTGCGCCAGTTCGCGCATGACGGTCAGCACCTCGACGCCGAGCTCGGGATCAAGCGCGGAGGTCGGCTCGTCGAACAGCATCACCTCGGGGTCCAGCGCCAAAGCGCGCGCGATGGCGATGCGCTGCTGCTGGCCGCCCGAGCAGCGCGACGGAAACTGCGCGCCTTTGTCGGCGAGGCCTACGCGGGACAGAAGCTGCATCGACCGTTCGTCCGCCTCCTTCCGGCTGCGCTTCAGCACGCGCTCCTGCGCGATGCTGACGTTGCGGAGCACGGAGAGATGCGGAAAGAGATTGAAGGACTGGAACACCATGCCGACCTTGCGGCGGAGCCGCTGCAGAGCCTTCGCCTCCGGGTGCCCGCCGGGGGCGATCACCGTGCCGTCGACCGTCACCGAGCCGCCGGTGTGGAATTCGAGCTGGTTCACGCAGCGCAGAAGCGTGCTCTTTCCCGACCCGCTCGGGCCGATCATCGCCACTACTTCGCCCTTGGCGACGGCGAGATCCACGCCCTTGAGCACTTCGACGGCGCCGTAGCTCTTGCGTATCCCGTCCAGGCGGATGAGCGAGGAATCGGCCCCCTGGGCGTCATGCGGCGCGAGAATATCGGTTGCGTTCATGTGCCCCTATCCAATGGTTCGCCTTAGGCGATGAGCGGGCCTCAGGCCCCGACCGGATCGACAGGGAGCAAATAACGATTGAATACGGACCGCGCGCCCTCCCGGCCGGGCCAAGTCCATCGATATCCGTTCCCTTGTTTACGACCCTTTGCAGGTCTTCAGGCTGCGGCGTTTCCCGCAGTTCCACAAGCAGACCGAAGGCTTCGACTTCGGTAAACTTATATCATGTATGATAAGTGATATATTCTTTATTGGTCAAGCTTTTTATCCGTCCAGGGCTGGCGAAGGCGGGTTTCACAGCGCCTTCTGCAACTCGGGCAGGATGGTGAAGAGGTCGCCGACGAGGCCGTAATCGGCCACCTGGAAGATCGGCGCTTCCTCGTCCTTGTTGATCGCCACGATCACACGGCTGTCCTTCATGCCCGCGAGATGCTGGATCGCGCCCGAGATGCCGCAGGCGATGTAGAGGTCCGGCGCGACCACCTTGCCCGTCTGCCCCACCTGCCAGTCGTTCGGCGCATAGCCGGCGTCGACCGCGGCACGGCTCGCGCCGACGGCGGCCCCCAGCTTGTCCGCCACCGGCAGGATCACCTCCTGGAACTTCTCCGCCGAGCCGAGCGCCCGCCCGCCCGAGATGATGATCTTGGCCGAGGTCAGCTCCGGACGGTCCGATTCCGACAGCGCATTGCCCACGAAGCTCGACAGCGCCGGATCGGCGGGGGCGTTGACAGCCTCGACCGCGGCCGAGCCGCCCTCGCCCGTCGCCTGAAACGACGCCGTGCGCACCGTGATCACCTTCTTGGCGTCCGTCGACTGCACCGTCTGGATAGCGTTGCCGGCGTAGATCGGACGCTTGAACGTGTCCGCCGAAACCACTTCCATGATTTCCGAAAGCTGCATCACGTCCAGAAGCGCGGCCACCCGCGGCAGGATGTTCTTGGCCGACGTCGTCGCCGGCGCGATGATCGTGTCATAGTTGCCGGCGAGCGAAACGATCAGCGCCGCCGTCGGCTCCGCCAGCCGGTTCTCCAGCGCGTCGCCTTCCGCCAGCAGCACCTTGCGCACGCCGTTGAGCTTGGCCGCGGCGTCCGCGGCCGCCTTCGCGCCCTTGCCCGCCACCAGCACGTCGACATCGCCGCCGATCTGGGCGGCCGCCGTCAGCGCCTTCGCCGTCTGCTCCGAAAGGCTCGCATTGTCGTGTTCGGCGATCAGTAGAATTGCCATGGTGTCTTGTCCCTTCCGAATAGTCTTACAGCACGCCGGCTTCGTTCTTGAGCTTCTCGACCAGCTCCGTCACCGAAGCCACCTTCACGCCCGCCTTGCGACCGCCCGGCTCCTCGGTCTT
>UBKJ01000052.1 GCA_900465915.1 Hyphomicrobiales bacterium | reverse complement strand
GCCGCGGAAATAGGTCTTGGAGGCCCCGAAGGCGAAGCCGCCGGAAATGCCGCCGACCCGGATCGGATAGCGGCGGCCATGGAAGGTCAGCGTGCCCTCGCCGCCCGACCCGCCGACGAAGAAGGCGGCCTTGTAGACGGCGAAACGGATCGTGCCGCTGTCGGCATGCGCGGCGCTGGCGACGCTGGCGCCAGCCATGGCGAGGACCGCGACGGCGGCCGAACGGGCTCTGGACGAAATCATCATGATGAGGCCTCCTCAAAAGCGCTGCCCGCCCAATTGGCCGGGCGCGGTCAGCGTAGCATAAAAGCTTGAAATAAACAGGCTCACCCGTCGTTTGGTTCCAGCCCTCGGCGTCAAAAGCGCCGAAAGCGTCCGACCGCGGCCTATCGCAGGAAGTCGCGGAAGCGGCGCAGCGCGAGGAAGAACAGCGCCGAGCCGATGACGATCAGCGCCAGGAATTGCGGCCAGACCACGCCCAGCCCCGCGCCGCGGAACAGCACCGCCTGCGCAAGAATGACGAAATGCGTGTTGGGCGCGGCGAGCATGATCGTCTGGATGATGTCCGGCATGCTCTCGCGCGGCGTCGTCGCGCCCGACAGCACCTGCAAGGGCAGCAGCACCAGCATCAGCAGCAGGCCGAATTGCGGCATGGAGCCGGCGACGGTGGCGAGGAAGATGCCGAGGCTGGTGGTGGCGAAAAGCTGCAGGGCCGCGCCCGCCAGGAACAGCAACACCGAGCCGTTGATGGGCACGGCCAAGAGGCCCTGCACCACGAAGAACAGCGCGAAGGCCGAGGCGACCAGCACCACCAGCCCCATCGACCAGACCTTGCTGACCATGATCTCGACCGGCGTCACCGGCATGACCAGAAGATGCTCGATGGTGCCGTGCTCGCGCTCGCGGATCAGCGCCGCGCCGGTCAGCACGATGGAGAGCATGGTGACGGAGGAGATCACATTGGTGATCGCGCCGAACCAGCCCTTGTTCAGCTCCTGGTTGAAGCGGGTGCGCAGGTCGAGGTCGACCGGCGCCTCGGCGCTGGCGCGATAGCGGTCGAGGAACTCGTTGACCTCGCTGGTCACGATGGACTGCACATAGCCGCCGCCGGTGAAGGCCTGGCTCATGCGCGTGGCGTCGATGTTGAGCTGGATCGTCGGTGAACGCCCGGCCAGGAGGTCGCGCTGGAAATCCGGCGGGATGTCGAGCGCGAAGGTGTCCAGACCCTCGTCCATGCGGCTGTCCATCTCGTAGGACGAGATCAGCTTCGGCGGCACGAAATAGGGCGGATAGAAAGCCGTCGCGATGCGGCCGGAGACGGGCGAACGATCCTCGTCCACGATGGCGATGGCGGCGTTGTTGAGCGTTTCCGGCATGGCCCTCGCCGCCGTGTAGATGGCGAGCGTGAAGGCGTAGACGATCAGGATCACCAGCATGGGATCGCGCGCGAGGCCGCGCAGTTCCTTGACGCCGAGCTGGAGGATATTGGCGATCTTCATCTCAGCCCGCCTGCTTCTTGAGGAGAACCACGCCCAGCGCCAGAAGCGCCGGAACGGCGATCAGCAGCGGCAGGAACGAGCCCGCGAGGTCGCCGAAATCGAGCGCCTTGGAGAAGGTGCCGCGCGAGATGGTGACGAAATAGGTGGTCGGATAGATCTTGCCGATCAGCGCCCCCGCCCCCTGCAGCGACGAGACCGGATCGATGATCCCCGAATATTGCACCGCCGGGATGAGCGTCAGAAGCGAGGTGCCGAAGATCGCCGCGATCTGGCTGTTCATGAAGGTGGAGAGCACCAGCCCCATGCCGGTGGTGACGATCACGTAGAGGAGCGCGGCGGTGGCGTAGGTCGCGAAGCTGCCGGTGAAGGGCACGCGGAAGACGAAGACCGCGAAAGCCGTCAGCATCAGGAAATTGAGGAAGGCCAGCGCGACATAGGGCAATTGCTTGCCGAGCAGGAATTCGAGCCTGGTCACCGGCGTGACGTAGAAATTGACGATGGAGCCGAGCTCCTTCTCGCGCACCACGCTCAGCACCGCCAGCATGGCCGGGATCATCAGGAGCAGGAGCGGAATGACCGCCGGCACCATGGCGACGAGGCTCTGCACGTCGGGATTGTAGCGATAGCGGATTTCAAGGTTGAAGCGCCCCGCCGTGGCCGCGTCGCCGTAAAGCGCGCGCGCCTTCTGCGCCAGCCATGCGGCGTGCATGCCCTGCACATAGCCGCGCACCGTCTCGGCGCGCGTCGGCATGGCCCCGTCGATCCACGCGCCGACGGCGACCGCGCGGCCGCGCGCGACGTCGGCGGCGAAATTCGGCGGGATCTCGATGGCGAGGCTGATCTCGCCGTCGCGCATGCGCCGGTCGAGATCGTCATAGCTGGTCAGCGGCGGCTTTTCGGTGAAATAGCGCGAGCCGGCGATCTGCTGGACATAGTCGCGGCTAATCCCGGTGTCGTCGCGGTCGAGCACTGCGAAGGTGAGGTTCTGCACGTCGAGATTGATGCCGTAGCCGATGACGAACATCAGGATGACGCTGCCGAGGATGGCGAGCGTGGCGCGGATCGGATCGCGCCGCAATTCCAGCGCCTCGCGCCGCGCATAGGCGAGCGTGCGGCGGCGGTCGGGCAGCCAGCCAGACGCGGGTTTAGCCTTTTCAGCCGCCGCCGGCTCGACGGCGGCGGCCTGCGTCTTCGCCTGCCCGTTCTCGCCGATGGCGTCCTGGAGATAGGCGACGAAGGCTTCCTCCAGCGTGGCGGCCTTGCGGCTTTCGGTGATCGCCTTCGGCGTGTCGCTGATCAGCACCCGGCCGGCATGCATGAGCGAGATGCGGTCGCAAAGCGCCGCCTCGTTCATGAAATGGGTGGAGACGAAGATCGTCACGTCGTCCTTGCGCGACAGGTCGGCGAGAATCTGCCAGAAGGCGTCGCGCGCCACCGGATCGACGCCCGAGGTCGGCTCGTCGAGGATGAGGATATCCGGCGAATGGATGAGCGCCACCGCCAGCGACAGGCGCTGGCGGATGCCGAGCGGCATGGCGTCGGGCAGGTCGTCCATGACGCCGGAAAGGTCGAAGCGCGCCGCGAGCTCCCCGATCCGCCTTTCGGTCAGCGCCGCCTCCATGCCGAACAGCCGCGCGTGCAGCTCCAGGTTCTGGCGCACCGTCAGCTCCGAATAGAGCGAGAAGGCCTGCGACATGTAGCCGACGCGGCGGCGGATCTCGATGTCCTTCGGATCGACCTCGCGCCCGAACAGCCGCGCCGTCCCCTCGCTCGCCGGCAGAAGGCCGGTCAGCACCTTCATCGTCGTGGTCTTGCCGCAGCCGTTGGAGCCGAGGAAGCCGAAGATCTCGCCGCGCGCGATGCGGAAGCTCACATCGTCGACGGCGGTGAAATCGCCGAAGCGCACCGTGACGTGTTCGGCCTCGATGGCCGCCTCGGCCCCGGCGTAATCGCGCGGCGGAATGGCGATCTCCCGATGCCCCTTGCGCAATTCCTCCGGCAGAAGCGCGATGAAGGCGGCGTCGAGATTGGGCGCGCCGGTGCGCTGAAGCAAATCCTTTGGCGTTCCGGTCGCCAGAATCCGCCCGTCATTCATCGCCACCAGCCAGTCGAAGCGCTCCGCCTCCTCCATATAGGCGGTGGCGACGATGACGCTCATGCCGGGGCGGTCCTTGCGGATGTCGTCGATCAGCTCCCAGAACTGGCGGCGCGACAGCGGGTCGACGCCGGTGGTCGGCTCGTCGAGGATCAGCAGATCGGGATCGTGGATCAGCGCGCAGCAAAGGCTGGTCTTCTGCTTCATGCCGCCCGACAGTTTTCCCGCCGGACGCTCCGCGAAGGCCGACATGCCGGTGCGCGCCAGAAGATCGGCGATGCGCCGCTCGCGCTCATGCCTGTCATGGCCGAAAAGCCGCCCGAAGAACTCGATGTTCTCGAACACCGAAAGGGTCGGATAAAGGTTGCGGCCCAGCCCCTGCGGCATATAGGCGATGCGCGGGCAGGCGGACTGGCGGTGGCGCCTGTCGGCGATGTCGCCGCCCAGCACCTCGATGCGCCCCTGCCGCATGACGCGCGCGCCGGCCACCAGTGAAAGCAGGCTCGACTTGCCGACCCCGTCCGGCCCGATCAGCCCGACCATGCGGCCGGCGGGAATATCGAGCGACACCGCCTCAAGCGCCCGCGCGGAACCGTAGGACAGGCCCACGCCCTCGGCGCGGACGACGAAGCCGCCCCCTGCCGTCGTCATTGCACGGTTTCCGCCAGAGCCTTCGGCCATTCGGCCTTGGAATCGAGCTTCACATAGGCCATGCCGGGCAGGCCGGTCTTCACCTGCTGGATATATTTCTGCAACAGTTCCGGCGCGATCTTGGCCTTGACGCGGAACATCAGCTTCTGGCGCTCCTCCTCGGTCTCCACCGTCTTGGGCGTGAACTGCGCCACGTCGGCGACGAAGCTGATCTTCGCCGGAATGACATATTGCGGCGCGGCGTCGAGAACGATGCGCGCATCCGCGCCGATCGCCACCCGCCCCGCCTGCGCGGTGGGCAGGAAGAAGGTCATGTAGACGTCGCCGACATCGACCAGGTTGAGCACGCGGCCGCCCGCCGACAGCACCTCGCCCGGCTGCGCCACGCGATATTGCACGCGGCCCGGCTTGGGCGCCTTCAAGGTGGCGTCGTCGATATCGGCGTCGATGCTGGCGATGGCGGCTTTGGCCGCCTCCACCGCCGCCTCGGCGTCGACCACCTGCGCCCTGGCCGCGCCGACGGCCGCCTCGGTAGCGGCGAGCTGCGCCCTGGCGGCCGCGACGGCGGCCTTCGCGCCCTGCATGGTGGAGCGGTCGTCGTCGAGCACCTGCTGCGACACCGTGTTCGACGCGGTCAGCTGCTCCGAACGGGCCAACCGGCGCTCGGCGGCGTCGAGCTGGGCGGCGCGCTGGGCGATGGTCGCCTCGCCCGCCGCATGCTCGGCCTCGCGCTGCTTGACGAGGCTCTGCGCGGTGTCGATGGCGATCTCGGCCCGCCGCAACTGCGCGCCGGCCTGGTTGCGCTGGCTTTCGAGCTGGTCCGTATCCATGCGGGCCAGCACGTCGCCCGCTTTCACGAAATCGCCCTCGTCGGCGAGAATCTCGCGGATGCGGCCGGGGCTCTTGGTGGAGATGTCGATCTCGACCGCCTCGATACGGCCGTTGCCCGAGGCTATGCCCTCCGGCAATCCGTTGCCGTTCAGCGTCTTCCAGCCATAATAGCCGGCCGCCGCCGCAACGACCGCGACCCCGAGCCAAATCCATCGCCTGCGGTCAAACGCCATCGCCTGAAATCCCTCATCCTCATCGCGCCTGCCTGCAATCGGGTATCGCGCACGGCCGCTGCATCGGACGATCGTCCCCGCAATCGCCGCGAGGATACGAAACATCCGTCTTGCCCAGCAACCCATAAAGCGGGCGAAGCGATTCACCCCGCCCGCATCGGTCGGCCTTGGGATAGCGTCTTTGAAAGGGCGGCGCGTTGATCTCGATCAAGCAACCGCGGCCGCGCCGGCGGCGAACCGCGATTTCATCGCCGAACGGAGCCGGGCGCCCCATTTTGGATCAAACATTACGAAATGCGTCCCATCCGAGAAAGTTCCAAAATTGTAAGCATGCAATGGAACTTTTTTTAGGGGGATGCGTTTTTTGGGACATATGCCGAGGGCGGACGGGCTGGCGGGGGCCTGCGACAAGCAGGCCGCTCCCCAGGTCACGC
>UBKJ01000054.1 GCA_900465915.1 Hyphomicrobiales bacterium | reverse complement strand
CGGAGGCTGTTGTAACCCCATCGCAGATGGGGGTCCCGTTTGGACGCCGATCACCCCATTTGCGGGGTCCTTATTCCATGCCTAATCACAGACTGGCCGGTCTGCCGAGGGATTACACCAACATTCCGAAGCTCGGTCCTGCGCTGCCCGGCGACCTTGGCCGGCCGATCCTGCGTGCGCAGAAGGAAGGGAGGCCGGTGGTCACGCCGAATATTCAGACGCCACGCGCCGATCCGGAAGAGGAACGCCGGCTTGCCGAGATGGAAGCCGCCCGGCTGGCCAAGCTGTTCACGGACAGTCGCGGCGAGCGGACGGCTGGCGGCCAGACGGCAGCGATAGCATCAGGGTCTGGCATCGATCCGGCGACCGGCTTGCCGTTCCCGGCCGAGACGCCGCCGCTCGACGCCGGATCGGCGCAGAACATGCAGGATCGCAAGCTGGCCTTCGTAAACGCCGCGAGCGACAAGCGCACCGTCAGCCCCGACCGTGTTCAGGAGAAGGCGTCACCCTATATCGTGCAGGCCGGCACGGTCATTCCCGGCGCGCTCATCACCGGCATCAAGTCCGATCTGCCCGGACAGGTCACGGCGCAGGTGACGGAACACATCTATGACAGCCCGACCGGCGCGCATCTCCTGATCCCGCAAGGCTCCCGCCTGATCGGCCAGTATGACAGCCAGGTCGCGTTTGGTCAGTCGCGCGTGCTGTTGGTCTGGAACCGGCTCATCATGCCGGACGGAACCTCCATCGTGCTCGAACGGCTGCAAGGAACCGATCCGCAGGGCTTCTCCGGGCTTGAGGATGGCGTCGATTACCATTGGGGCCAATTGTTCAAGGCGGCCGCCCTCTCGACGCTACTTGGCGTCGGCACGTCCATCGGCAGCGGCAACGACGAAAACGAGATTGCCAAGGCCATCCGCGAAAGCGCGCAGGACAGCGTGGAGGACGTCGGCCAGCAGATCGTGCGTCGCCAGCTCAACATCCAGCCGACGCTCACGATCCGGCCGGGTTTCCCGATCCGGATCATCGTTCAGCGGGATCTACTCATGCAGCCGTGGGGCGCTGCAAAGGAGCCGACATGACGAAGCTGAAGCTTTCCGCCATTCCCGACGACCGGCCGGTCAAGCTCACGGTCGAGCTGCCTGCGCCGGTCTTCAGGGACTTGCAGGCTTATGCCGCCATCCTCGCCAAAGCCTCCGGCGAGGCGACGCCGCCCGATCCGGCCAAGCTGATCGCGCCGATGGTGGCCAGATTCATGGCGACCGATAAGGGGTTCAGGAGGGAGAGGAAGGCTGACGCATGATGCCGTAATCATGCCGTTGAGCCATATTCCTCCGATGCTTCCGTTCCGGTACAGCCGGACAATCTCAATTCCAATTGTGCATTCCGCCACCCACTTCTATACCCTGCATGAACGGCCGAAGTGTGTCGCGATTCGCTGACAAAGATTCTCGGCGCGATGGACAAACGTTGGTGTGGATCAGTTGTGACAACATATAGCTGGCACGAAATAGGAGATATCCCAGCTCAGCCTGGTGTTTATGCGTGGTACTACACGCCTGAGATAACGTCGTTTGATCTCGAGCAGATCATGGCTGATGTCGTTGCTTATAAAGAATCTGGTTCGCGCGACGCAGCTAAAGAAGCTGTCCGCATCTTCCTCGACAACAATATCTTCAGCTATTTTCGCGAGAAACCTTATTTCGCTCATCTTCGGGGCGCTTTGAAACCTCGGTATGACGGCACAATCGAGCACAAGCCGACTTTGTCAGAGTCCTTGCTTGATCGCATCGTGGACGAGCCGATGCGGCTATCTACGATTCGCGACGTGCTAGAAGATTCAGCCCCCCATTTCGCGAGCCCAATTTACATCGGAATGTCCGAAAAGCTTCGTGTTCGCCTCAGGCGGCATAAGTCTCTGATTGAAAAGTATGGCGAGCTTCCTGATCTCGATGCGTCAGAAGAAGATCAACGAGATCAAAGTTTCGCTCGTGAAGTAAGGTCTCGCAACATCCCGCCAACACGGCTTTTCGTTGTCGCTAAGGTAATCACAGGTGCGCCTGGCTCTTATGTCGATATCGAAAATATTCTAAACCGCATCCATTACCCTCTGCTTGGAAGGAATTGAGAATGGCGCTGCGCCCGCGACAGGAAACTGCACTTGATTTGACCTTAGAAGGCACCGTTGGCGCGTTCCGCGTTGGCTCAGTCAATGGCGGCTCACGCTCTTTGGAGGTCAAGTATTTACTTACACACGTTGGGCTCAATTTTGCGTCGCCATCAAACGATAAGCTACTAAGCGCGCTTGCACCGGTGAGAGAAATTTTCGACTTCCAAAGCCTGGATTTCGACGAGATCATGCAACGCGATATCGATGATGCGCGTGTTTCTTCCGAATTGGTGCCGTACCTGCTCGATGAGCAGTCCAAAGACATGATCAAGCTTTTCCCGCCGATCGTTATCGTCGTTATGCCGATCCAAGAAGGACGAACACAGCCAGAGAAATTCTATCCGCAAGTCGCAAACGAAACGCTTCCGCCTGATCCAAGCCGGGATTGGCCTCTGTTGGTGACGCGCTCAGGGGCGCCGGGCCGTGAGGTATTCCAGTTCGAGCAACCGATGGAGGGTGACCGCCCTCTCATGCATGATTTGGTTCGGCTACGGTTAAACACTCATCGCACGCGCCTTGTCATCGTCGACGGGCAGCACCGGGCGATGGCCCTGCTCGCAATTTATCGCAATCTCAAGGATCAGTGGTCGGATGAGCGGCGAGCGCCGTTCAAAGAATACTATTCCGCTTGGACCAAGACTTATATCGAACGATTTAATCTGAACGAAATCAATCTGCCGGTCATTCTATGCACCATACCGGAGCTCGATGAAACCTATGGCGGCGACTTCGACATGAAGAAGGCTGCTCGATCGATCTTCTTGACACTGAACAAGACTGCACGTCAGGTCTCCGACGCACGCAACAAACTTCTCGATGACAACGATCTGATCAGCTTTCTGATGCGGCGGACGCTTTCGCACATCAAGGAGAAGGATGAACGATCACCGCAGGCGCTTAGGATCGTCAACGTCGAACTCGATCAGGATGGCAGCCGGCAAAAGATCCAAACACCTGTTGCAATTACGGGCGTTCCGCATGTCTACTATATGATCGAGCACATGATGCTTGACAACGGTGGTACCGTTAAGGGGGTCAAGCCTCGCGCAGGGACCTTTTATAATCGTACCAGGCTCGATGATCTGCTTGTGCGTCTCGATGGCAGAAATTTGCTTGGCGCAGCGACCGCCGACTCGATCAGGCGCGACCTGTTCAGTGCCGCGGCGGCGGACAAGCTCGGGCGACAATTCGATGTTCGATATGGTGCCTATATCATCGGCGCGCTGGAGCGTTTTGCTCCATTCGATCGCCATAATCGTGCGGTCATCGAAATTGGCGAGCAGCTCGAACGTGAACATGATAGGCAGCTCAAGCCCATCCTTTTGGAAGGCCAAGGTATCGGCCGGGTCTTTGAGACACATCGAGTGAACCTCCGCCAAAAACTCCGCAATGGTTATTTTAAAACCGACGTTCCTGAGATTGAGGCCAGTTCGCGTCGTCTCGATGCGACAGCAGGACGGATTGCAGATACGGTGGCGCGCCTCTACCGCGAACGCGCTCAGCGGCTGTTAGGAGATTTGAGTGACAAGAAGCCCATACGAGCTGAGGATGGCGAGGTCCATCCTAAGATGGTGGAATGGTGCAATCGGCTCTATGATGAGATATTTAGCACCGTTGCCTTCCAGACTGCGCTCGTATGCGGTTTCCTTGGTCTCATCGAGAAAGCTGAACGTAAACGAGAAAAGGGAGATTTCGGGGTTGTACCGCCGATTGACCGCGAGCAAGCCTTCGATGAATATGTGTCACAGCTGAACCAATTCTTCGTGCCGCGTTCGATCGCACAGCTCAAGAAGGTCATTCGCGTCTTCACTGGAGAGGTTGCGGATGACAAGGAGTTGTGGGCTGTTCGACCTAGCAATCAAACCTTCCGCAGTGTTGTTTATCGCGCAGAAATGCAGCCGGATCAGTGGCCGAAATATCGTTACTTGTTGCTCGAAATTTGGAAGCCGACCCACGAGGCGTTGACGCAAGTGGTTGCAACTGAAAGAGGGGAATGCCGCGATGAGGTCTTCTCCGCATTGCACGACCACTACGAGACCAGCTATTGCCGCGAAAACGCGAAGCTGAAGGACGAGCTCGATCGGCAGGAGCGGACCGCAATATTCAACCAAACCTTCGAGCCCTACAACAGTCTGTTGCGCAGCCTCGGTGCCGAGCAGCTCGACCGCAAGGCAATGCGTGAAGCTGTGTCAAATGTTCCCGCCGCGGCTGCGACTGATCCTGACGTAGAGGAAGATGTAGCGGATGTCCAAGAAGTTGAACTCTAGCGCCCAGGTTTCTCTAAAATAAGCGTGGACCAAGTGAGCTCGGCGCGTCCCAACGTATCTGCCGTCTCAATCCGTCGCACTAAACGCAGTCCAGAGCTTGCTGCAACGGCCTCGACATCTGATGCCGCGACGGCGGCGATGGCGCGTGAAGTATCGGCCGGACCTTGGCGAAGTGAGATGGACAGATGACCGTGCGGTTCGACCAGTTGAGCAAGCCGACGCATAGCTGTCGACCGGTCGTGTGGTGCGATATGCATCCACACCGCGCTCATCAAGACGAAGGAGAATTGGCGCGTGCCTAGAGAGCGGAGATCGGGGAGGGCATCGTCGATCCATTCTATCGTGACGTTTCCGTGACGATCGCGGGCCTCCTCGCGGAGCCCACGCGACGGTTCTACTGCGGTGACGCAATAACCTCTTTTCGCCAACGCGGCCGCGTCACGCCCCGATCCAGCGCCGATATCGAGAACGGACGCCCCAACAGGGGGGAAAAGGTCGAGTGTTCCAGCATGGACCTGCTCGAATGTTGTCATTTCATAGAGAGCGGCGATCTGTTTGGCGGAGTCATCGTAAATCGCCAGCGAGCTGCGCGAAGCCGCCGTAGCATCGGACTGGCCGGCCGAATTGCCCATCAGAACCGCAACCAATCAAGGTTGAATAAGCCGATCAAGGACCCGATACCGCCACATCCGAGCGCAATACTGAATGCTGTCACGACGGTATAGGGCCAGTTCAAAAAGCCATTGCCAGAGGCTCGCACAAAGGCCGGCGGATTGAAGCGCTCGATCTCTTTCAAATATGCCCCCATCACGAAGCGTACACGCCAGAGAACAGCGATGAGCGCAAAATCCAGCACAGCGCTCAGCAGGAATAGCGGACCCCGGAAATCGGAAGCGCTGGTGATGGCCAGAGCCGCGTACCAGAGTCCACCGGTGATGGTGATCGCAAGAAGCGGTACTTGCCACATGATTTGGTTCATAGCGCGATATTGCTCGAAATTTTGCTCATAGCAACATTTGTCGCGCTCGAATGCTTGGGGAGAGATATCCTCTCCGGGCGTACGTCCACCCATACCGTCTACTCCAATCGGCAAGTAAAGTTGATCGGCCGAAGCGCTGCAGCTTCCGGCGTCCAAGGCCACCGGATAACGAGTTCTCCCCCGGACGCGGAGGCCTCTTCGCCGATAGCCGAAAGCGCAATACGCGCAACAACGGCCAAAGCCATCCGTTCACGGTTCGCTTGGGCGAACTCGACTTCTTTTCGTGTTAGCTCGATTACATCGCCTCGACCAGTAGTCCCTTTGACTTCGATGAAGAGTGTTCGACCATCTGCTTCAGCCAGAAGATCGTAACTTTCGCTGGCGGAGCGATCCGTGACGATCCATCCTTGAGCTTTAAAGTGCTCGGTCACCAGCTTCATGGCGTGCAATTCAATCGCTCGACGCGCCCCAGCATCGGTCAAGAACCCTTGGCCATAGCGGGGCATGCCCTTGACCGTTTCAATGGTTTCAGCGACCGGACCGACACCCCACTCTGCTGCCAAGCTTCGACAGGCCGCATTTCCGTTCTCTAGCATAGCCAAGGCGGCCCGCCGTAAAATCGCTAGATCAGGGGCCGATCGCCAATGGACCAGCATAGTTGAGGGAACAGCGACCTTGTCAAAGCTCTCGCGCCATTCGCGCCAACTGTCGGGCTTCCGCGTAGCCTCGAAATTGTCGGGACCGATCCGGCGCCCAGCTTTGCTGTGCATCCAAGCACCATCATTTGAGAGATGCCAAATCGGCCGCCAACGCATATCAGGACGGCCGGTATGTATCCCATCCACCATCATGCTGACGCGTTTTTCTAATTGATCGATGTCGATGTCGCTTGGGTCAATTCGCCCTTCGTTGATCAAGTCGACCATCGCCATAAGGCAGACAGGCTTAAAGAATGGCGCATCGCGCGATCTGCGTGCGGCAACCGATTTGATCAAATCTGTCCAGGGCGCTGACAACGGCTCCTCTATTTATGGCAAGATAGGCAGACTTTGGCCGATCCATATAGAACATCGAGATCCAATGGCTCGGGCTCCGCCCGTAGTGGGTTGACCGGTTGCCGCTCGCGGAGACGCGCAACACGCCGAGCATGATCTTCACGAATCTGCGTTACACGTTCTGGCCGACTCAGCTCTTCAAGGCTTTCGCCTTGGCTCCAAGTAAATGGCGAGCCGTGCTCGACCGCATTCTTCTCGTAAGCTTTTGCTTCCTCAAAAGCCTCGGGATGTTCGTGCATTAATCGAACCCATTCGATCTTTTGCTGGAAAAAGCAGAAGGTGCAGCCACTGCGGGAGCGCCATCGATAATAATCGGGGAGTCCGACTCCGGACGCCTCGAGTATTTCAATCACACCTTCCTTGTCGATGGCATCTTCCCTGAAGGGAAGCCGTACGGACAAGTTGGGATGCGTAGAAGCATAGCCCTCGCGATAGTCCTCGTCGCCTCGAATAGCGACATAGCTGATCACTCGCGTCCCGGCGTCCAAATCCGGTCGCAGCCAAAGTTCGAAAGGCCTGATCTTTAGCTGACGCGTACACCAGCGTGTTTTAGGGGACGGTAGAAAGCTCTTGTATTGGGTGAGCCAAAAGTCGAAGGTTCGATCAGGATTCAGCCGTTCAATTGTCTTGCCGAGGAACCCTTCCAACCGCACCAAGAATTCATAAACCTCAGGCAGTTCCTTGCCGGTGTCGGTGAAGAAATATTCGATATCGATCTCAGGATGCTGCTGACGCATATACACCGCAAGCGCGGCGCTGTCTCGACCGCCTGAAAGACCAAGAACGTGGCGTGTTTTGGTGTTTTCGTTCATCGAACCACTTCCTTCCGGGGGCGCAAGGGCAAGGGTTGAGGCGGCGTATCAAACGGCAGAACAGGCTCGGGGTCCGCTTCGGTCAGCCGCGCTCCAAGTTCGGCCAACGCCGCCAAAGCCACGTTGCGATCGACCTTGGCGTCGCCCAGAAACTGCTCAAGCTCGTCAGCAAGCATGCGAGCTTGCCGCTGCTGAGCTGCGCCAATGTCAAAATCTGGTTTGACGGGTGAAGGGCGGTTCGGATCGCTGATGAAAATTGCCATCTTCACGCGCCCATCTTCCCGGCCCTTTACATGGGCAAAAGCTTCCGCGCGCACGAATTCTTGCGCCAGTGCAGCTATCTCAACGCGGGCGTGATCCACGTCGCGGTCTACCCAATCCCGAGGTGGTTTATTCGCCGCCAGGCTGGCTAGGCCCTCTATTTCCTCGTCATCGCCGCTATAGGTTGACAGTCGAGTTGCAAAGGCGTCCAGGCGGTAGTTGCCGGTCAACCCTTTGATTGCCTCGGCACGCTCGTGCAACGTAGCAAGTGCTGTGGGTGTCAGCGTTTCAATCCTAAGCTCTCGCAGCATCGCTTGCTGTAGCTCTTGCAGCATCGCCGGATAGGCCTCAACCAGTTCCCGCAAGCCATCCCGAAGTGTTATGACGACCGCTTCGGCCACATCGCGTGTCTGCGGTGCGCCGTTTGCAAAAACGGAAGGGATATCATCCAGCAGAAATTTATTAGGATCGCTTGCCAACTTGACGAGATTGCGAACCTTTGATGCTGTTGCTGACAGTCGGCCAGTGCGAAGCGCCCAGCCTGGGAGCCCCAGTACAAGCCCCACCAAACCGCGTGCAACATCGATTGTTTCGGGGTGGGTTTGATCTGCCGGTAACACACCAAACCCGGCGACCATATCTGCGATACCACCGAGCACATAAACATGGAAGTCGCTGGCCTCGGTCCAACGCAGTCTGACACTTGCGGGGTCTTGGGTGAGTCGGTCAATTAGAAGCGCGGATACCTTTGGTTGGAAGGCGCTATCGAGATAGACGGCTAACCGTCCCGAGCGGGACATGAGGTACGCGATCGCAAACACTGGGAGCAGCCCATCCCGCAGGCCGAAAGGCGGCTTACGCCACTCCTCATAGAGGCTCGCGAGATCTGCACCTGCCGCGCCGGCGGAACGGAAATGACTCTCGGCAATCTCCCATAATGGCGCCAAACGGTGTTCGCTTTCATTCGAGGGATCGACAAAGTTATAGCGCCCCTCATCATTTGGACGTGCCGCATGCAGCCCAGTGGCCCCCAGCAATGAATCGTAGAGGCCGCCAGACGCAGGATAACCTTCGATGCCGAGGCGCGGCTCTTGCCAGCGCTCCACCATTGCCTTCAGCAGCTCCTTCTGTGCGGCAATAGCGTTGCTTGATGGTTTGATGCGATTGAGCAACTCATTTTTAATTCGCGGTCCGCGCCAATAGCGTTCATCGGCAAGCACAGACGCTATGGCGTTTAATGTGGCGCCATCTGACGTAGATAACTCAGCCGTTTCGCGGGCACGCCACGCCCATTGTGCTCCGTCAAATGCATGATTGAGGCGATCTTCAACTTCCGCCGACAGTCGTGCTATACGCGCGCTCACTTCACGTCGCGCCACCGCATCTCCCTGCAGCTCAGAACGCTCCGACCGAACAGCTTCAAGCGCTAACAGTTCGGATGCCAGTTCGCGAATCATGAAACTGTCGCGGGTCCAGCCCACGGCCACTGGCCAATCTTGGCCAGCCTCTGCTGCAGCGCGCCATAATTTTTTCGCTTTCGCATCACTTTCCGCTTCAGTGCCGATCAGCAGCAGAAATAGGCCCGTCGCACCGTGTTGCGGTCGGAATTGTCGAATTCGTTCGGCGCCCTCGCTCAGGGCAGCGATATCAATCTCAAACCATCGCAGGGCACCTGTTTTATGATAGTGGCGTTTTGCCAATATCGGCTGTAGCAATGCCAGCGAGCGCAAGCGCGCGAGATCCACCATGGGCAGACGGACTCGTACTTCATCAACCGCAGCGTCGATGTCGAAATCGCTGCCGGCATAGATGGCATAGGCGCCGAGATGCCGTCGATAGAGAATAATCGACCAAGCCTTGAGCTCCTCAAGGCAGAACTCAATTCGAGCATCGTCAATACCTGGCAGCGCATGACGAAGCACATCAGTGCTTGGCAGCAGACCCGAGCGCTCCTTGAATAGATCAATCAATGCAATGGTTTTGACCAACGCGAGATGATCAACGTCGGCGCCACGGGCTTCGCTGCGTTCCACCGCATCAACTGCGAGCGACCAACGATGTCCATCGGATGAGGCAAGGATAGAGGGTTCGAGATTGGTTCGCAGATAGTCCCAGAGATGAACAGTGTCGTAAGCGACCGCTCGATCGAGCGGCTCCGTTCTAAGATATTCTTGAAAACCGAAAGGTTCGGCGGAGTTCAGAAAACCGAACACACTGCGTTGGTTCTGGCCGAAACGACGGCGCGACAAGGGACCAAGGAGGCTCGCCACAACGGGGTGTAGAGGCCAGCACTCGTTTAGCCGTGCGCCTAAGTCGCTTCCGGTTCCTGGGCGCTGTGCTTTAATTGCGTCCGCTATTCCGTCAGAGTGGTGTTGGTTTGATGGTGGTGCAGCGTCGGTCTCGATCGCGCGCGCGATCAGAGCAATTTGCTCTTCCCCTGCGACATTGATCGGGATATCCGCGAACCGACCTTGAATCTTTAGCCATTCATCACGCGCTTCACGCCCCAGTCGGTGCGCATAGTCGTCGAAGGCCTGATGAAGAACACCGATGACGATCAGTCGCCCACCGCTCCGGTTCGCAGCCTCTGCGAGCAACTGGAAAAAATAGACGTCGGCGCCAATCCCGAACGCTGCTTCTTCCAGGAATTTGCCCATTTCGTCGATAACAACAAGCAGACCTGCGTGATCTGGCCGGCCGGCATATTCAACCAGCCGCTCGATCACATCTGAATCGGCTTTGCTCGGACGGCCGCGCCCGCGCTTGATATTAAGGGCGTTGTCGAGCGCGGCGCTGACAGCCTTCGTCGGATCAGTTCGCCCGCCGACAACAGGCAGCATCATCCACCCTTTGCCATCGGGATCGAGCGAGCGCTCCAGTCCGGCGGCAACCGTGGCCCCAAGAGAAGATCGGGCAAGCAATTTAAGCTGCGGTTCGGCCAATAATGCCCCAAGCGCAACTACCAAGCTCGACTTTCCGCAGCCATAAGGCCCCGTCCAGGTGAAGGCACCTTGTTCCGCTTCGCATACTTGCCGCGCCATGCTGAGCAAAGCGTCCGCAGCACTTTGCGGGCAAACAAAACCCTCCAGTGCGGCAGCACTGATATCCGTGTCCACTCTCACCGATCGCTGAAAGCGGCGACGAACTTTGACGACTGTTTCAAGCTTCTCGGTCATGCGGCCCGCACTACCAATTTGTTGGCGGAGTTTGCTTTGCCATCGCGATACAGGGGCGTGATATAGCTTAAAGGGTCAAGCTTCATAAGATCAGGGGCATAGACTTGCCGCATACCAGTAGATTCGTCCCAGCGGACGGCACCGCGCGTCAAATCAGCGAGTCGCGCCAAACGCTCTGCGACGGTTTCTTCATCGAGCAGAAATACGCGACCCGGGGAGCCGGGCTCATGCGTGATTGCCTCGACGGTGAATTCGCGGCGGGTGGAATAGAGTTTTTGCCAAAACCGCAGCAATCCGAATAAGAAAACCTCATCAGGTAATGTTGATTTCGGCCCTCGGCGAAATTGGAAGGCAGCCCCTACGTCAACAGGCTGTACGAGGCCAAGCTCAGTGAGGGGGCACTCGAGATTGTCCTCTTGTGTCGCACGGCCGGCATCTCCCTTGGTTGAATAGGTTCGAATGAAGCACAGGACGTCGCTTTTCAAGGTTGATTCAGAGATGCGCGAATTTTTCAGCCGCCCGTCTTTGCGCAATTCGTCACAGCGGCGTGACAGCCGCAATCGCAACAGATCGCGGGTAAAGGTCGGCTCGTTAAGTTCGTTGAAGGCCCAATACCAAGTGGATGCTCGTCCCGGAGTCGCCGCGAGATGCCAATGCAACAACCAAAGGGAAGCGGGACGCTCGAGATAGGGATCTCCCGCGTCTTCAAAAAGCAGCCGCCCAAGCGTTGTCGGAGTATAGTTTCCAGATGACCCAAGTTCGTCGTCATTAGCTATCTGCAGCACCCCCGATGCGAGCGACCAATGTCGCATCGACGTGACCATATTCTTGCCCACACCAAAATAAGCTATTGCAGACTCATCAGTAAAGATTGAACGAAGATCAAGCTCGCCTCGTTCGGCAGCGATCACGGCGTCATAAGATTTCTTCAGCCACCCATAGCGGAGAGGAAAGGTCTCGTGCCCGGCAAACTGTAATCGGAAACGGCTATCATCGAGAAGACTACGCGACATTGAAATCCCTCACTGGTGTGTGGTACCAGTAGCGTGATTTGCCCACTGGTGGCAATACCCAGTGGGTATAAATGGCGGGATGATATGGGATGAGTAAGGCAGCGCATGGCGTTTATATGGACTATCAGGCGTCTACGCCGCTTGACCCTCGCGTATTTGCGGCAATGCGGCCTCATCTCGACGGTCCGCAAATGCTTGGAAATCCGCATGCCGCCGATCACGCTTATGGGTGGGATGCTGATGCGGCTGTATCAGATGCGCGGGCATTGATCGCGCGAGCGATTGGCGCGGACGCGGATGAAATTGTATTCACCTCAGGCGCTACCGAAGCCAACAATCTTGCATTGCTCGGCGCGGCACGCGCCGCTGCGCCTGAGCGGCGCGAGATTATTGTATCCGCGATCGAGCACAAATGCGTGCTTGCGGCTTCGCGGGCGCTTGCAGAGGACGGTTTCCGAATACATGTCATTCCTGTCGACGCGGCTGGCATCATCGATCTCGACGCCCTTGTCGCCCGGATTTCGCCATCGACTGCAATCGTCTCCGTCATGGCGGTCAACAATGAAACGGGTGTGACACAACCCATTGCTGCTGTTGGAGAACTCTGCCGTGCTGCTGGCGTCCTGTTCCATTCCGATGCCGCCCAAGCCCTTGCTGGGATGCATATTGATGTCGACGCTTTGAACGTCGATCTGCTCAGTCTCTCCGCTCACAAAAGCTACGGTCCAAAAGGGATCGGCGCCCTCTATATTCGCCGCGACCGCCGCGATCGCATCAGGCCCATTATGTTTGGCGGTGGACAGGAAAATGGCCTTCGTCCCGGCACGCTGCCGACGCCGCTTTGCGTCGGCTTTGGAGCTGCCTGCGCCTTGTTAAGCGAGGGGCGGCCACAAGAGGCGAGTAGGGTTGCCGAATTGCGCGATAAGCTGCTCGATCAATTGAGCGCAACCCTTCCCAATCTACGCGTTAATGGCTCGATGGCCGGCCGGCACCCCGGCAATCTCAACATCCGCATCCCTGGAATCGACGCGGAACTGCTACTGGCTGCCGCACGTCCCCGATTAGCGGCAGCGACAGGATCCGCCTGCACGTCTGGTCTCACAGAACCCTCGCATGTTCTGACAGCCATGGGTTTATCGGCAACGGAGGCTTCGGAATCAATTCGCCTCAGCCTTGGACGTTTTACGGACGATGCGGAGGTAGATGAAGCCGCATCAGCGATCATCCATGCGGTGGAAGAGGTCCGGTAAACGCGGCATGATTGACGCCTTGGCGCCTTCAGTAGAGGTATAGAGGACGTTTAGCTCAATCGCTTTTATTCCCGGATTCTCTGCAAGGAAGGCCACGGCTTCCTTGGGGAAGTCATCGACCTCGAGCTCCTCGAAGCGAGCCTGCGCCGACTCTTCAAGCGCAGGCGGAATCTCATAAAGTGAAAGCGCGAACTCCTCGTGGATGTCAACATCCGGCGATGGTGAGCACCACGCGTCCATCTCGGCATAGTGCGCCTCCACTGCTGTGATTGGATCGGACCCGCTCGCCAACTGACCCTGGTCGCGTTCCTCGTGAAGCATAAGATAAAGCTTGTCATTCCTGGGCATCGCTGATCTCCCGTTGTTGTGGAGGCGTGAGGATGCGGGGCTCATCCGCATCTCACCTCGAGTGTCATGCGGCAAGCTTGGCCGCGGCAACTGGTTCGGGCAATTCGCGCAGTAGCTCGGCCTGCGCCGGATCGCTAACGTCGACGCCGAAGGCTTGGTTGTAGGTCCGTCGAACCGCTTCGCGCTCTTCCTTGGTCATGACATTTGCGGCAATCAGCCAACTGATCAAACCGCCCGCGCGGTTGCGCGCCTCAGAGCCGGCATCGATTGCGCCGCTCGCCTTTATCAGTACGCCATTCCAGAGTGGCGCCTGCATCCGCCAATCGATCGCATTGGCGCGACTGACTGCCTCGGCGAGCGTCATGCGATCACCGTGCGTGGCATTCAACAGTCCGCGCAGCAATGCAATTTGAGCGGCCGGTTTGAACAGAAGCGCGCTGGCGCCATTTTCGTCGCGCATCGCCGGGATGGTTTCCGGATTTGCAAGTGCATCCTGATACGGCTGCAATCCCTCAAGCATTGCTTTCCAAACCGCGCCCACTCGTTCAGCACCTTCGTCAAGCTTATTGTCGTCAGGACGGGTCTGGGCTTCATAGAAGCCGCTGCCAAGGATCAGTTGCGCCGATTCATACACCGCGCTGATCGTCGTTAGCTGTTTGCTTCGAGTGGTCAGCGTATTGCTCTTCCAGTTCACAACTTCAAATGGTTTGTTGCTAACGATCCGATTGCCCAATGGCTCATCGTCCCGAAGCAAACGGCGGGTGACGATTGCATAACCGTCATCTTCACTCGTGATGATGTTATCGCCCCGGCTCGTCTGCTTCGCGTAGCGGTTCACGGTATTGAAGATC
This sequence comes from Hyphomicrobiales bacterium, assembly GCA_900465915.1. Classification (GTDB taxonomy): domain Bacteria; phylum Pseudomonadota; class Alphaproteobacteria; order Rhizobiales; family Rhizobiaceae; genus Brucella. Next base: position 1,916 of record UBKJ01000054.1, on the reverse strand, counting down.
CGCCGCGTCTTCACCGGGTTTTCGTGCTGGAGGAAAATCACGCAAACTTCATCGTCTGGAATGTCTTTGACAAAGGGGCCATAAACAACGCCGTCCTGCTTGGGTTCGTAGACACTTTTGAGGGCGGCGAGACGATGTTGACCGTCGAGAACGATCAAGCTGCCGCCATCAATGGTAATAAAGCCGATGCGGTGCGCATTGGCCTTGTAAGCGCCGGGTACGCTAATCTTCAGATCGGCAATAGTCTCGAAGAGCACTTCGCCATTGTAAACAAGAACGATGATCGATCCGAAGAAACGGTCTTCGTTGCGGGAGAGATACGGGACGATCTGCTCCCGGACGCGCTTGTCATCGAGTTCACGTTGCATGCGTTCTTCAATGCTGAAGTTCGCCCAGTCATCGAGCTCGCTCGGCCGACGCACGGCCTGCACGAGATCGCGAACACGCATCGTTGTCTCATAGTATTCGGTATTCCCGATCCGACCTTTGATGGCGGGTATTAGAAGGGCCATGATGTATCTCCTTATTTAAACAAGAGGGGCATTGAGCAGTTGCCGGTTGCAAATCGGCTGAAGGATGGCGATCAGTTCGTGCTCGAAGACCGAGCGTTCTTCCTCGTCCGCGACCAAGCGCCAACTGAATTTCATAAGGCCGACAGGTCTGCTCATCGCCAAGCGAAGGAGCCGGTTGCGGCGGAGGCGATCGTGCTGCACGAAACGTTGGCGCAGATGACGAGATTGTCCGACGTAAAGAACGCCGCGCAAGTCATGGATGAGATAGACGCCAGCGTCATCGGGAACCAAAAACTCACGTGCAAGAACCAATTCGATTGACCCATCCGGGGACCAACTGATTTCCTGCGAGAGCAACCGCTCGGCGCGGGCTGAGTGACCCTCAAGATTCTCACGCTTGCTATTCAGCCTGTGCGGTAGTGCACCCATGTTTGCGGCTCCAGTCAATTTGTTTGTGCAAACATGTATCGTGTCTTCGATATAGTCAAGGTATTCTTTGCAAACAAAATATAGTGTTGAAGTGTCGTCACTTCAACTATTTAAATAGTTGTTGCTTGACCTTCGCTATTTATCTGAAATGGTCCTCAAAGCTGAGGAGTCGCCATTGAACGATGACCATAAAACAGCCCGGCAAGGACGTAAGCAGATTGGCGGCTATTTCGAGCCTAAGGTTCTCAAGATGTTACGGCGTTTAGCGGCGGAACGTGACGCTACCCACCAGGTGCTGCTTGCCGAAGCCCTGAACGATCTTTTCGAGAAATACGGACTTGAACGAGTTGCCGATGAAAGCCAGTTGCCCAGGGGCGGAGCTGCCTTGAAGATGCGCCGTGCAAATGAACTTCGTTAAATCGGGCGGATTGCCGCAAGCGACAAACGGAGCGATGCGGCACGGCTTTGATGCGGTCAATCGGTGACAAGGGGCAATCCGATGCTGCAAACATACCGAATATCGCGCGAGCGGCTGTACAGTCTCGTATGGGAGCAGCCAATAAAACAGCTTGCTGCAGAAATTGGTATTTCGGATGTCGGTTTCGCCAAGATCTGCCGCAAAGCGGCAGTTCCTCTGCCGCCACGCGGCTACTGGGCCAAGCTGCATGCCGGTAAACCTGCACGTCGATTGCCTTTACCTGCTCGCGAAATCGGTGGCAGCACGCATGTGGACATATCCAGTAAAGCCGCCCGCGTCGTAAGGGAACGAATCGGTAATATTCAGGAACTTCAAGACGGGCCATATGAAGTGACCGGAGAGATGGCCGCGCGATTCCGTAAACGTCTAGGCAAAATCGGTGTGCCAAAAGACTTTTCGAAGGCGCACCCCGAGATCCGAAAGCTACTTAATAAAGACGAGTTGCATCGCCAAAAGAAGCTCACCGAACGTTGGTACTTGTCAATCGGCGTCGTAAC
>UBKJ01000056.1 GCA_900465915.1 Hyphomicrobiales bacterium | reverse complement strand
TGCTGGCGCGCTTCGCCGGGCTGTGCGTGTTGAGCGTCGGCGGCACGGCCATCGCCGGCGTCGGCAACAGCGTGGTGGGCCAGAAGATCATCGCCGCCTTACGCAAGGACATCGCCGCCCGCATCCTGCGCGCGCCCATCGCGGCGCTGGAGGCGCACCGCTCCTACCGGCTGATCTCGGTGCTGACCGGCGACGTCGACACCGTCTCCGCCTTCACCTTCAATTTCTCCGCTTACGCCATCGCGCTCGCCATTGTGATCGGCAGCTTCGTCTATCTGTTCGCGCTGTCGCCGGTCGTGTTCCTGCTGGCCGTCATCTCCCTGGTGGTCGGGGCGGCCGTCAGAATGATCTCCCAGCGCGGCTGGATCCGCAGCTATCAGGAAGTGCGCCTCGCACAGGACGAATTGCACAAGCAATACCGCGCCATCACCGATGGGGCGAAGGAGTTGAAGATCAGCCGGCCCCGGCGCGGCCGTGTGCATGGGCTGCTCTTGTCCGGCGCGGCGGACCGCATCGCCACCCTCAAGAGCCGCGCCATGCGGCTGTTCTGGCTGTCGGATGCGATGGGCTCGGCGGTGTTCTTCGGCGTGGTCGGCCTGCTGCTCGCCGGACGGGCGCGCTTCGGGATCGACGCCGAGGTCGTCAGCGGCGCGGTGATCGTGCTCCTTTATGTGAAAGGCCCCGTGGAGCAGATCGCCAGCGCGCTGCCCGTCTTCGATCAGGCGCGGATTTCCTTCGCCCGCATCGCAGCCCTTTCCGCAGAACTCGACCGGCACGAGCCGAATATCCCGATCACCGTGGCTACGGAGACAGGCCTAGCCCCGGCCTCGACGGCCATCCGTTCGATCGAACTGCGCAACGTGCGCTACGCCTTTCCGGCGAAGGACGGCGTCGCCCCCTTCGTCCTCGGTCCCGTCGATCTCACCATCCATGCCGGAGAGCTTCTGTTCATCGTCGGCGAGAACGGCTCCGGCAAGACGACGCTGATCAAGCTCCTGCTCGGCCTCTACGCGCCACAGCAGGGATCGGTCCTGCTCGACGGAAAGCCGGTGACGCCCGAAGCCCGCGACGACTACCGCCAGCTCTTCACCACCATCTTCTCCGATTACTACCTCTTTGACGATCTGGCCTATGGCGCGCTGCCGAGCGAAGCCCAGCCGCATCTCGAGCGTCTCGGCGTCGCCCACAAGGTTCGGCTCGACGGCGAGCGCTTCACCACCACCGACCTTTCCACCGGCCAGCGCAAGCGGCTGGCGCTGGTGCAGGCCTATCTGGAACACCGCCCCATCATCGTCACCGACGAATGGGCGGCCGATCAGGACCCGGAGTTCAGGCGCACCTTCTATGAGGAGTTGCTTCCTGAACTGAAGGCGCAGGGCAAGACGCTGATCGTCATCTCCCATGACGACCGCTACTTCCACATCGCCGACCGCATCGTCTGCATGGAGAACGGGCAAGTCATCGAGGGCCAGAAAGCGGTTCAAGCGGAGGCGTCATCATGAGTCCGATCCTGAAGCTGGTGAATAAAACTGTGTCGCAGCCGGACCCCATGCCCGCCGCCAGCGCATCGCTGTTCGATCTCGACGACGTCACCTTCGCCATCCCCGAACGCGTTCTGCTGTATCCGCTGACGCTGACGCTTCCAGCCCGCAAGGTCGTCGGCCTGATCGGCCATAACGGTTCCGGCAAATCGACGCTGGTGAAGCTTCTCGCCCGCCAGCAGCCCGTCTCCTCGGGCTCCATCCGCTTCGAGGGCAGACCGCTTTCCGACTGGGGCGACCGGCCCTTCGCCCGCAAGGTCGCCTATCTGCCGCAGACGCCGCCGCCCGCCACCGGCATGCTGGTCAGGGAGCTGGCGGCGCTCGGGCGCTATCCCTGGCACGGCGCGCTCGGCCGCTTCGGACAGGTCGATCGCGACAAGGTCAATGAGGCCATGGCGCTGACCGATGTCGAACGCTACGCCGACCGCCTCGTCGACACGCTCTCCGGCGGTGAGCGCCAGCGCGTCTGGCTCGCCATGCTGGTGGCGCAGGACGCCGAATGCCTGCTGCTGGACGAGCCCATCTCCGCGCTGGACGTCGCCCATCAGGTCGAGGTGCTGTCGCTGGTCCATCGCCTGTCCAGGGACAAGGGCCTCGGCGTGGTCGTTGTCCTCCACGACGTCAACATGGCCGCCCGCTTCTGCGACGAGATCATCGCGCTGCATTCCGGCAAACTCATCGC
>UBKJ01000057.1 GCA_900465915.1 Hyphomicrobiales bacterium | reverse complement strand
TTACGACGCCGATTGACAATTGGCCCAACAGTGCGCCTACATCGCCAAGAATGCAGCGGACTGGTCTGCTCAGTTGATCGAACTGGATGAGATTTTAAACGAACCTGCGCGGATCGAAACAGTCTGCAAATTCACGGATGAAATGCGCCGGCGACTAGACCATTTGGATCGCAAGGCCGACCGCGCAGCACTGAAAGGTGACGCATGAAACTGACCGTCGAAACCGATAAGGAAATTCTACGCCGCGTCATGTCGGAGCCGACCATCGAAAAGGTTGCAGAGGCCATGAAACGTGAGAATGCGAAGCGAGAACAGGGCGTCGTTGATGCGCTCCGCTCAGCCGGTCGCGCCGCACTGAGGGAAAGGGAGTGAGATGTCACGTTCCACTCCACAGGTTTTTCGCGAGGCCCTTCCGACTGGCGCTGACATGCGAAAGGCGGATGCCGACATTTTTGCTCTGGCATTGGGTGCAACGCAGTTTTGGCGCGAGGTCTTTGTGCAAAGCGCCATGCGACAGGCCGAATCTCTCCGCTAATGCCTTGAGATCGAGCTTGGCACTGTGATGGCAGGCATAGCAATGCGCTCGGATTTCGTATCCGTATTGCAGGCACTCGCCGAACGTTGCCGTCGTGCTGTATGTCGCCATAGCCGCCTCCAGTTAGAAGGCTACTCTTATATCAAGAACAAATCGGCAACAGAAAGGGCATGAGATGGGACAAAAAACCATTCGCTTCACAAAAGCGGAATTGGCCCGCGCAGCGTCGGTAGCCAAGGACCTCCATGTCATGCTTAGGTTGCAGGCTGATGGATCAATCATCGTTTACCCGGAAGTCAGCGAAAGCGTGACAGATGAGGATAACGAACTAGACCGAGAATTAAGAGCGTTCGAAGCAAAACATGGTTACGATTGACCTGAAAGGTATCCATAAAGTCAAGGCGAAGGGGCGCACCTATTATTATGCTTGGCGCGGCGGCCCTGCCCTTCGAGGCCAGCCAGGCACAGAAGAATTTCTTACGTCATTGCAAGAGGCCAATGATAGTCGAATAACGCCAGATGCAACACGATTTCGAGCTGTGGTGACAGCGTATAAGGCGAGTGAGGATTACAAAAAGCTCGCTGACAGCACAAAAAGAAATTGGGCCGGATGGTTAGACAGAATATCGGTTCAATTTGGTGATTTAAGCATCAAGCAATTTGACAGACCGCAAAAGATTAGGCCGCTCATAAGGAAGTGGCGGGGTCAGTTCGCAGATAAGCCACGAACTGCCGATTATGGAATTCAGGTGTTGTCAAGGATACTTTCTTATGCTGTCGATCCAATGGCGAAGATAAGCCAAAACCCGTGTGAGGGGATAAAACAACTATATAAGAACGATAGGGCGGCTATTATTTGGACTGATGACGATATCGCGCAGGTAAAATCATCTTGCTCTCCAGAGGTTGGGTGGACGATTGACCTTGCTGCCTGTACCGGATTGAGAGTGGGGGATCTCGTCAGGCTGTCATGGTCGCACATTCACGAGAACGCCATCATTCTTCCCACATCTAAAAGCCGCCACACCAAAGAGGCCGTTATACCGCTTTATAGTGATTTGCGTGCCCTACTCGTTTCTATTCCACAGCGGTCAACGGCAATTTTAACGAACACTCGACAAAGGCCATGGACCGTAAATGGGCTTGGATCATCGTTTTCCGATGCAAGACGAGCGTCAGGGCTGGATGGCCGCGGTCTCCATTTCCATGACCTTCGAGGAACGGCAGCAACCAAATTCTACATTTCCGGCCTATCGGTGCGCGTGATAGCGGAGATCATGGGTTGGGATGAAGAGGCTGTTACCAATATTATTCGGCGATATGTGAGCCGAAGGGCAGCGGTCGACGCGGTCATAAAACAGATAGATGAGGGGAGACAGAGAACGTGATCTGTAAAACCATGTGTAAAACATCGGTTTTCTGCAGAGAGGAAAAACGCTTATAACGCGTTGATTTTACAGATGGAGCGGGTAGCGGGAATCGAACCCGCGCGTTCAGCTTGGGAAGCTGACAGGCTACCATTACATCATACCCGCGCATGACATGGCCTATGCGTTGTTTTTAATCGCGCTCCACCCGATTCGTGTCAAGCGAGGAGATGGCGGCGCGTAATTTTTTATGCGCTGCGGCGAACGCGATTGAAATCCCTTGAATTTCGCAAAATAAGCCATTGAAGCGCCGCCGGGCATCAGCTAGAAACGCAACCACTGAGGCTCCAGGCCTCCCTGCTGCACCCGTAGCTCAGCTGGATAGAGTGCTGCCCTCCGAAGGCAGAGGTCACAGGTTCGAATCCTGTCGGGTGCGCCATAAATTTCAATCACTTAGTAAGAATTGCGCAGGCCCTAAGTGGTGCTGGTGTCACGATTGTGTCACCTAATCGCTGTTGCTGGTGACACTTGCCGCGCAACATGGATTGACGATCTGTCCGACCTCTGCCAGCTTGGCCGAAGACAGGGGCTTTAAACGGGGCAATTATGAAAATAAGATATTTTGCGGCTTTGGCGGCAGCTTTGGCGCTATCAGCTTGCGTGTCATCACCTGAGATCAAATCCACATTCAATCCATCCGAAGCCGCTTTCATTAATAAAACGGGCAGTGGAACGATTAAAGGCCAAGCCTTTTTACGCCGCAATGATGGCATGGTGGTCTATGCTGCGGGTTCAGATGTCCGCTTGATTCCCAAATCAACCTATGCAGATGAACGCATGAATGCGATTTATGGCGGCGGAAAGATCGGCAGATATGTTCAGCCCGTTAATAATAATCCTCAATACATCTCAATGACAAAAGTTACCCGCGCTAATGGCGAGGGGCGATTTGAGTTCAAGAATTTGGCAGACGGTGAATATTACATAGTTACGCCTGTCTCTTGGATGGCCGGGGATATGCCACAGGGTGGGTCGCTGATGGAACGTGTGACGATACGAGGTGGCAACAGCGTTGATCTGATCATGACCGGGCAATGAATGGTGGAAGTGACCACATCCCCAAATTCGCCCGCCAGAGCGCATTTTGCGGTTTTGGCTATCCCGGCACCGGAAATATTCCGAACGCGCTCTGGTGGGCCAATTTGGCGGTCTATGCTGCGCGACTGAACCAGTAATCGAAAAGCTGTGGCTGTGATTAGGCATGGAATAAGGACCCCGCAAATGGGGTGATCGGCGTCCAAACGGGACCCCCATCTGCGATGGGGTTACAACAGCCTCCG
>UBKJ01000058.1 GCA_900465915.1 Hyphomicrobiales bacterium | reverse complement strand
GCGCCGACGGTGCGGCCGCCTTCACGGATGGCGAAGCGCAGCTTCTCTTCCATCGCGATCGGCACGATCAGCGTCACGTCCATCGCCACGTTGTCGCCCGGCATCACCATCTCAACGCCTTCCGGCAGCGTGACCACGCCCGTCACGTCCGTCGTGCGGAAGTAGAACTGCGGACGGTAGTTGGTGAAGAACGGCGTATGACGGCCGCCCTCGTCCTTGGTCAGGATGTAGGCCTCGGCCTTGAACTTCGTGTGCGGCTTCACCGAACCCGGCTTGCACAGAACCTGGCCGCGCTCGACGTCCTCACGGCCGATGCCGCGGATCAGCGCGCCGATGTTGTCGCCGGCCTGGCCCTGGTCCAGAAGCTTGCGGAACATCTCGACGCCGGTCACGGTCGTCTTCTGCGTCGCCTTGATGCCGACGATCTCGACTTCCTCGCCGACCTTGACGATGCCGCGCTCGACGCGGCCGGTCACCACGGTGCCGCGGCCCGAGATCGAGAACACGTCCTCGATCGGCATCAGGAACGGCTGGTCGATCGGACGCTCAGGCGTCGGGATGTAGTCGTCGACGGCCGACATCAGGTTGCGGATCGCGTCTTCGCCCAGCTCCTTGGAGGAATCCTCCAGAGCGGCCAGGGCCGAGCCCTTGACGATCGGGATCTCGTCGCCGGGGAACTCGTACTTCGACAGAAGCTCGCGCACTTCCAGCTCGACCAGCTCGAGGAGCTCGGCGTCGTCGACCTGGTCGCACTTGTTGAGGAACACCACGATCGCCGGCACGCCGACCTGACGGGCGAGCAGGATGTGCTCGCGGGTCTGCGGCATCGGGCCGTCGGCGGCCGAGACCACCAGGATCGCGCCGTCCATCTGCGCCGCGCCGGTGATCATGTTCTTCACATAGTCGGCGTGGCCGGGGCAGTCGACGTGGGCGTAGTGACGCTTCTCGGTCTCGTACTCGACATGCGCCGTCGAGATGGTGATGCCGCGCGCGCGCTCCTCGGGAGCCGCGTCGATCTGGTCATACGCCTTGAACTCGCCGAAAAACTTCGTGATCGCAGCCGTCAG
>UBKJ01000060.1 GCA_900465915.1 Hyphomicrobiales bacterium | reverse complement strand
AAACCCGGCGCGGTTCAATCAGCTCAGGCTCGCGCATTCCAAGAGGCGCAGGAATACATCCTTCCTGCGCGGTTCGACGATACCGACATACCCGGCGTCTTGTCCACGGTAGGCTACGTTTCACTAAGAGATCGCTCTCCCCAAGACCTTGTGTCGCTTATCACCAAGAAGCTTGTCACTTCGGGTGGATCTGTACCAACGGAATTGGTTCGCCGCGATTTCAGCACGCTGGCACACACCGAGACCGAAACGCAGTCCGACTGCAAGTTTGCCGTTGTTGTCAAAGACGATGAAGGTATGCCGATCAAAGGGTGTGAGATTGTCATGCAAGTTGAGAACGGAACATTCAACAGCGTTATTACAGGTGACGACGGCACAGCTGTATTCGATCTCAAGGTTCGGAGGCAAAGCACGCTACTAGCATCTCACCCGAAATTCCCCGCCGCCATTTATGAAAAGGTGGACCCGAGCGGTACGATGAGGATCGAGCTTCCTCGCACGGACAATATCGGGTCGGTCACGATGCGGAGTACCGGGTATATCCCTGGCCTTAAGGGCCGCTTGAATCCCATTTTGGATACTTACAAAAGGACCTATCTTTACGCCACCAACATCGCCATCGATGGCGGAAAGGGACAGCCCGCCACCTTTAAGATCAACGTCCCCTTCGAGCTTGAGGACTCGGACGGAACCATCGTGTATGCGACGGTCAAACACATCGCTGGTGACATTTCGTTGATTCAGTATACCCGCAAGCCCGAAGCGTAACTGCGATAGCTATGCGTAATCCCTTAAACCTCCTCCCAGCACGACGACTCTAAGCCGATGCTTGCGACGCCTCATAGGAGTAGGTCCGCTCAGGACGCATGGCTGCCGTCACTAGCTGACGGCGGTAATGGTGGCTTCCCACCCCCACCCTACGTGGGTCATTCTCTCGTGCCTCAATTTTAGAGGCCTATAGAGTAGACGTAGTTCTCCGTTTCGTCGGCTTCGGCCTGCCATTAGCTGATCTATAGTCTGCTATTTCGACGATTCTATGCTACAGCCCTATATGTCTTGAAGATCGGCAATGGCAGTGATCGATTTCTTTACGGTCATTCCGGCTCACATTCGCTTCTTGAAAGCTGTCGTGCGTCGCAGGCATGTTGCGAACACTTGATACAGGACCTGTACGGAAGATGAGCGAGCCCACCTTTATCCACCTAAACCATGGCTGGAATGCAGAGCCCAACGCCCCGGATCCAGTCGTAGAGGCTGAAGGAACCATTGTTCGCCTCAGTTTCTTCCTCAATCCATTTCAGTTCGAGGCTGGCGAGGAGGAGGTGGGGCAATTGACCTTTACTGGTGCGCGTCAATGGCGGCTTGGACCCACAAACGACGAAGGCTGGTATCGGGGCCAATGTCGATACGTGGGCATCGCGCCAAAATGGGGAGAGTTCTACGAGATCATTGGGGATGATCCACTCAGGTCAGCACCGTTGGACTGGATGAAGACGATCGCCGGGGAATGGGACGGTCGTCATTTCCTCTTCTATCTGAGGGATGAAACCTTCGAGTGCATAGCTGACGAATGGTCTTTGCAACGAGGCCTTGCACGAGCCAATGCGAAGGATGAATGGTAAAGGACCAGGGACGACAGATGATGGCGCTTATGGAATGACCGCTTCTTATTCGCAAGAGCACAATGCTGACGGTTTCGTTCCTCACCCCATTGTGGCCATTCGCTTTCGCTTCAATTTTGGATGGTTATAGCGTAAACGTAATTCTTCGTTTTGTGGCTCTCAGTCTGCTATACTTTAATTTATTAGAATTTATCGACGCCGAAAGCCGCCCTGCGTTCCGTTCGTCTTGCGGCTCCAATGTGTGATTAGGCATGGAAT